>NZ_JBHSMK010000007.1:0-42619 GCF_042654965.1 Rhodanobacter umsongensis
CCCAGATGTATGGATCGTTGGGTTTGAAGTTGGCGAATTGGTCCCACAGATACCAGCCGGTCATGAGACCGACCGGCACGAGGATTGCTGCAAGGAATGCGAGAGTGGTCTTCATGAGCCCTAACGCTTGAGTTAAGCGGCGGCGAAGCCGTCCGCCTTGAACGAGATGTTAGCTGCCGCCGCCGAATACTTGATGTGGACCGGCCACAGCGAACGGGTTTGCGAAGGAAACCACACCAGCCTTTATGGTGTAAGGAAAGTAAATTGTTGCGTTGTAGCCGTTATGGTGTTCGACCTCGATGGCCACGGCATCTGATTTTGATGATGTGCCAGGTGCCTGCACGCGAGCATCGTACGCAAGGGCCGTTGCACGGACCTGGCCTGCTTTTGCCTTTGCTGCAAAGCCTGCGTGCAACATGGTAATTACCTCGGCGGAGCTTGGATGCCCTTGGCCGTTGTAGCCCATTGCCGCCTCGACCTTGCCAGAGCTGGTGAGCTCTACCCCAAACGGATAGAACTCCCCGCGTTTGGACAGAGCTTGCTCTGCGAAGGGGAGGACAGCGTCTACGAGTTGCTGAGCTTCTTCTTTTGGAGTCGCAGCCATACTTAAAGCCGGCACGAAGAGGGCGAAAAAAAGCAGACCATTTTTGAAGAGTTTCATAGGCGGCTAACGCTGGAGTTAAGCGGCGGCGTAGCCGTCCGCCTTGAACGAGTGGTTAGCGCCCACCCTACGCAAAATTGATTTGAAAGTCGAAGCCTGTCACGAAGGATGAAGAGTGAAGCGCGTCCTTGTAGGACGGCAGATGCAGCACGCTCGAACTGAAGGTTTTGAAGAACATTGACACTTCGTCTTGCGGCACCGAGTAGCAATCGAGTTGCACAGTGACATGCGCGCCATTGGACTCAGGAAACTGTTGGGCGAGGTGGCCGTCAATTGCCGCATCAATGCAGCCGTAAAGCCTGCTCTGAACTCGGCTTAGATTTGCTGATACGTCCTCCCACGGCCCTTCCTCGACCAACACCATTCGCCATGGATCTTTTACGATGAAGTCGATGGTCACTTCAGACATAGGCGCTAACGCTGGAGTTAAGCGGCGGCGAAGCCGTCCGCCTTGAACGAGTGGTTAAGTGGACGCTCCGAAAGCCGCGAACACCGGATCTATGCTTAAGTCGCCGAAGTACGATTGCACAAACACGGGGTCCCCAAACTGGCGCTTACGACCGGGGGCAAGAGGAGTATAGATACTCCACACCTCGTCGACTGGTCCCGCGGCCCCTGGAAATTTCGCCTTCGCGCCGTTGCCAAACACAAACGTCAGATTCGAAGAATTGTCCACTTCGACGCACTGAACCGTGCAAGAGGTGGCTAATACGAGTGCCTTGGCTAGCTCAGCGTCTGATTGCAGATTGCTGTCAGGATCGGCCTCCGCGTTGAGGACAACGTCGTTCAACTCGGCGAGGAAGCCTGAAGAAACGGCCGCACTGTTTTCGCCAAGACTAAACGAAACCTCCCATGCGTTACGCAAGTATTCCACGCGCGTTATCCACGCACCCGCAAGCAAGCGAGTAAGACTCGCAGAGCATTGCTCCTTGGACGTGGAAACGTGCACTTGCGAATCACTCCCCATGGCCACCTAACGCTTGAATTGAGCGGCGGCGTAGCCGTCCGCCTCGAATGAATTGTTAGACCCACGCTGCACGTGAAACTCTCTGGCCACCACGAAGTTTCTGCCTGCGACGAAGGATTGCATAGGCCAACGGCTAGGGAGATGGGGCAACACTGTGAACTTTACGCCCGCTGCGCCAAGTATCGGATGAACCAATGCGACGATTGCGTTGGGTGCGCGGAGCAATAGACCGGCACCTTTTTGGAGCAGGCTAGATGGGTCTGCTTGACGATTGAGGTAGTCGTTTGACCTGCGCCATGGCCCTACGACAACGGCAACCTGAGAAGCAATACGCTCGAGAATTTGGGTGGGGTCTGTTGCAGGCGATGCGACGTAAATTGAGCTCCAAGGCTGCGAATAGTCGATTAACACAGGATGATCGGTGACCACTCCGAACTGGTCGCACTCAGGCGAGACGAAATGCTGCTCCTGTTTGTGTGCAAAGTGGAACCTGAACTCACCTGAAGAATCCGCTAGTTCCCAGAACGTGGTCTGTCGACGTGTAATGCGTGCGGTCATCACAGTGGGCCTAACGCTGGAATTGAGCGGCGGCGCAGCCGTCCGCCTCGAATGATTGGTTAGGCCTGACGAACAGCATCGGCGAAAGGCCTGAGGGATACGATGGACGGTAGTGTCTTGGGGGCCTCTCCAGCAAGGCCGTAGACTTCCAAACCGGAGAGGACGCCTGTTTGCTCATAGACAAAAATGCCACTGAGTTCGTTGGGTGCGCCAAATAGGAAGTCGGCGAGGATGTGCATGCCACCTTTGGGGTCTGGCATGCCAGGAACAGCTAGGTTGAAACTGGCACAGCCACAAGGACACTGCCAGGGAGCGACCAACGCCTGCTCCAGTTGCGGCAGGAAGGCAATTGCCCCTGGGTTGCCATGCTCCAGCATCCAGTGGACGAGGTCATGCTCTTTCGTTGTCAGCTGCCGAAGAGTGGTCACACAGAAGGCCTAACGCTGGAGTTAAGCGGCGGCGTAGCCGTCCGCCTTGAACGATTGGTTAGCCACCGGAGCTACCCAGAGCAAAGCAACTTTAGTCGAATGTCGCGGACAGTGGCCCACTTAGAAGTGTCGACTGTACCGCTGGCGGCAACTTGATAGAACTGACAATCCTCGTTGGGGCGAGGATTGATGGCGCATGTAGCTTTGTAGATAAAGTGCGGCACACCATGAGTGGCGTTGCGCTGCAGCGATTCGTTACGGCAGGCGCCTAAAAGCGAATGAAATACGAAGTCCGTTGCTTTGATGTGTTGAATAAGTGCAGCGTCGTCAGCGCGAAGATCCGACGGGAACGAGATTGCACTGCTTGGCAACGCGCCGAAGCACATGACCAATAGCAGAGCTGAACTGCGGGATCTGGCTATGACGGGATTCTTCAAGTTGATGGCTAACGCGGGAGTTAAGCGGCGGCGAAGCCGTCCGCCTTGAACGAAATGTTAGCTGCCGCGCAGCCCTACATAGGAACGTACGACCGTAAGCTCGTGACTGGTACGCATCAGAGTGCCCGACGTGTCCCGAGTGTGCACGAGGATCATAAGAGAGTTTGGGTCGCTCCAACTTATTGTGGGAACCGGAAGCCCTTGATCTCCGTTGAGGCCGTCGTATTCCAGCGGAACTGTGTAGAACCAGCCGCCCTTGCCAAGTTTCTCAACTTTGACGCTCACGCTGTTCGCAGCGAGACCGAGACCCCACCTACAAATCTGATTCTTCATTTCAGCGCGATAAAGGCCACTGGGTGAAGTCACCGCTTGTAGCGTTGACCTACAGGCTTCGGCCTCGCTGAACTCATGATGGTAAGCAGCGGCAAGAAGGCCTGCGATTGCAAGCACGATCCCTGCGCCGATTGCACCCCCGATGATGTATGGCTTGTGCACGTGGCCCCTGGCTTTGACAGCTAACGCTGGAGTTAAGCGGCGGCGAAGCCGTCCGCCTTGAACGAGATGTTAGGCAACGCTGCCGCGAAACGTCTTGAGCGCGACAAACTCGCCTGCTGTTGAGCCAAAGGCCATAGCAGCATGCCACCACACAATCATGACGCCCTGCGATGTGGCATGAGGCAACGTAAACAGTGAACCAAGGAACATGCCGCTAAGCAACAGGCTAGTTACGCGAAGGCACTGTAACGAGTCTGCCCACCACCCACCGCGAAACCCGCGCGAAAACGAAGCGGCAGGAAGACGAGTTGTTGTGCGTGAACGCGCATACCCGACCGCCAAGGACGGAAAGACGAGGAGGCCTAGGAAAGAGACGGTTACGAAAACCCAGTCTACGTTGGTGTGGCCTTGAGTTTTGCCAAAGATCGGCAGGCCACCAAGGAAGGCGGCTGCAAACGACGCTAAATACATCCATGGCCACAGTCGTTTCATTGCGCTGCCTAACGCTGGAGTTAAGCGGCGGCGAAGCCGTCCGCCTTGAACGAGTGGTTAGGTGGACGCTCCGAAAGCCGCGAACACCGGATCTATGCTTAAGTCGCCGAAGTACGATTGCACAAACACGGGCTCCCCAAACTGGCGCCTACGACCGGGGGCAAGAGGAGTATAGATACTCCACACCTCGTCGACTGGTCCCGCGACGCCTGGAAATTTCGCCTTCGCGCCGTTGCCAAACACAAACGTCAGATTCGAAGAATTGTCCACTTCGACGCACTGAACCGTGCAAGAGGTGGCTAATACGAGTGCCTTGGCTAGCTCAGCGTCTGATTGCAGATTGCTGTCAGGATCGGTCTCCGCGTTGAGGACAACGTCGTTCAACTCGGCGAGGAAGCCTGAAGAAACGGCCGCACTGTTTTCACCAAGACTAAACGAAACCTCCCAGGCGTTACGCAAGTATTCCACGCGCGTTATCCACGCACCCGCAAGCAAGCGAGTAAGACTCGCAGAGCATTGCTCCTTGGACGTGGAAACGTGCACTTGCGAATCACTCCCCATGGCCACCTAACGCTTATTAGACCCCACATTGGGCCATATGCCTCGGATGTTCAGCTCCAGGACGCTCTTCGTCAAGCGGACAAATCTCACGGACGGACAAGGGTTTGCCGCATGGTGGGCGCCGTGCGAAGGGGCGAGGATGGCCTTTGCATATTGAGTGGAGCGAGGCGCTATGTCTTATGGCCCTGGAAACGCAGGAATAAACCGTATGGTCGGTGGTTCGGCTGCACCGCGGTTGATGGACGAAGTGCGGCGGGTATTGCGGCTGAAGCATTACAGCATGCGTACCGAGACGGTCTATGTCGGCTGGATCCGCCGCTTCATCCTGGCCAATGGCAAGCGGCATCCACGCGATATGGGCGAAGCCGAGGTCGAGGGGTTTCTGTCGCATTTGGCGGTTCAAGGCAAGGTGGCGGCGGCGACGCAAAACCAGGCGTTGGCGGCACTGCTGTTCCTGTACAAGCAGGTGCTGGGTATCGACCTGCCATGGATGGAAGGAGTGGTGCGGGCGAAGCGGTCGCAGCATGTGCCGACTGTGCTTTCGCGTGACGAGATCACACGCGTGCTGGCGAGG
Organism: Rhodanobacter umsongensis; assembly: GCF_042654965.1. Lineage (NCBI taxonomy): Bacteria > Pseudomonadati > Pseudomonadota > Gammaproteobacteria > Lysobacterales > Rhodanobacteraceae > Rhodanobacter > Rhodanobacter umsongensis. Next base: position 5,174 of record NZ_JBHSMK010000007.1, read on the forward strand.
ATGGACGGCCGACCGTGGCTACTGGCGAGCCTGCTGTACGGCACCGGCATGCGCCTGATGGAAACGCTGCGGCTGCGGATCAAGGACGTGGATTTCGGGCGCAATGAAATCACCGTCCGCGACGGCAAGGGTGGCAAGGACCGCCGTACCATGCTGCCGCGATCGCTGGCCGAATCGTTGCTGCGCGAGATCGAACGTGCCCGCCTGCTGCACGAGGTTGATCTAGGCGAGGGATTTGGCGCGACCTGGCTGCCGCACGCGCTGGCACGCAAGTATCCGAATGCCCCGCGGGAGATCGGCTGGCAGTACGTGTTCCCCGCTACGCACCGTTCCCGTGACCCACGCGAAGATATCGAGCGCCGGCATCATGTTGACGACGCCATGCTCTCGCGCGCCTTGAAGAAGGCGTGCCGCGCCGCCGATATCGCCAAGCTGGTGAGTGCGCACACGCTGCGCCACTCGTTCGCCACCCATCTGCTGGAATCCGGATACGACATCCGCACGGTCCAGGAACTGCTCGGCCACAAGGATGTCGCTACCACCCAGATCTATACGCATGTACTCAACCGCGGAGGCCACGGTGTGCTGAGTCCGCTGGACCGAGGCTGAGGGCAAGCCGCGCAGAGGCGACGTCCGCACGATTCAATGGAACTGATCGCTGGCCGGCACCCACGACGAGCTGGATGAAGACGCGGGCGTGCCCGCCGGCTTGACCGGCAGTACGATGCCTTCGCAGCCGGGTGGCGGCGGGCCGCCGGCGACGCGGGCTGCGGCGCATTCGGCGCCGTTGTCGAACTTGACCATGGGTGCCGGCGCCGCACTGCTGACTGCCGGCGCCGGCGGTGCCAGCGGCCTGGCGGGTGCGAGGTGCATGCGTTCGTAGACCTTGGCGTCGACCGGCTTCGGCGGCGGGTCGGGATTCCTGCAGCCGAGCAGCGACATCGGCAAGAGCGGCATCACCGCGCATTCGACGCGCACGCCGCGCGGCAGATGGAAGGTGTGCTTCACGGTGGTTTTTTCCACGGCGTGGCGCAGCGCGGTGTCGATCGAGCTTTCGCCCTCGGGCGCCCAGTCCTGCTCGAAGCGGGTTGGCCGGTAGCCGATGTTCGGCGTGCCGTGGTTCATGATCTCGGTATCGCCGCGCGGCTTCAGTTGCACATAGCTGCCTGGCGCTCCCTGCTGCGCGCCCGCAGCCAGGCTGCCTTGATCGGCGCCGGGCCGGTTGCCGCCCGGCTGGCCGACTCCTTGCTGTTTGCCCACACCCTTGTCGCCAGGCTTGCCCCTCGTCGGTCGCGCGGTCGCCGCGGTGCTGCCTGCGTTCTCAGGCGCGACGGGCGCGCCCTCGGGTTCGCCGGGCTTGGCTGTGTCGCTGCCTTGAGGGATGGCGTCGGGTGCGCTGCTGACGTCGCGACCCGCGGCAACCTCGGCCGGACTGGGCGTGATTTCGTGCGCTGCCGCCTGCTCGGCGGTGTCGGGTGACGGCGCCGGAGCCGCCTTGCTGGCGGTGGCGGCTGTCGCAACCGGCACGGCCGGAGCGCTCGGAGGCACGCTCAGCTGGGGACGTTCGATGGACGGCTGGACGGCTATCCTGGATGCCGCATCCGCGACGTCGATCTTCACCGTCGGTGCGGCGGGCTTCGTTTGTGTCGGTACGCCAGCGCTCAGCGGCACGGCTTCGAGTTCGGCCTCGGCTACCTCGATGGCCGGCGCCTGCACCTGCGGCTTTTCCATGGGAACGGTCGGCGCAGGCATGTTCGCTCGCGCCTGCAGGTTCACACTGGGCGATGGCTGGGCGGGCAATGGAACCGGTTGCAGTTCGGGCACGGGTGGCGCGGCCGGCGGTTGCGCGCGCGCTGGCATCACGCTCGCGGGCGACGCCGTCTTTGGCACCTCGGCGTTCAGCGCCATGCTGGACACGGCGATGGGTGGCGAGGACGGGGCCGATACTTCCGGCAGTGCCAGCGAGGCCGGTGGCAGCAGCGGCTGGTTGCCTTCCAGCTGCGGCTTGCGTACCGACTCGGGCTGGAACTTCGGGGGCACTGGCGGCTGCAATGACGTGGTCGGCAGCGTCACCGATGGCGGTTCGACCGCGAGGGGTATGGGCTGCAGGTCGGGCGTCGGCGAAGGCTGCGGCAGACTGACCGGCGGCGGTGGTGCGGCCACCGGCTTCGGCACCGGTGCGCGCGGTTCTGTCGCCTTTGCGATGACCGGTGGCGCGGCGGCCGGTGGCGATTGCACCGCGACAACCGCCTGCGTATGGGCGCTGCGCTCGCGGGTGGGTGTGGGCCGGGTGCTGCGGCCCTGGTGCCGCGGCCCGCGCTCCTTCGGTGGCGTGCCGCGCACGGGTGGCGGAGGCGGCGGCTCGGGCGGCTCGATCAGGCGCACCTGCAGAAACGACTGCGGCGATTCCGGCGGCAATTTCAGCTCATACGCGGGGCCGAGCACGAAGGCGAACAGGAACAGCAGATGCACCAGCAACGCGCCCAACGCGGCCAGGATGCGCAGCTTGTTGTCGCGTGGTCGCTGGCGGGTGCGCTGGTGATAGACGCGCGCCCGCATCGCCGCCGCCAGCGGCGAGTTCAGCATGATCCGCGCTGGATTGGCCGAACGGGTGGCGGGTTGATCCGGGGGTGGCGAAGACATGCGAGCAGTGTAGCGGGCGCCGCCGTTCCGCATGACGCTCAGTGGCTGCGGTTGGCACCTGCGGCGCGCTCGCGCAGTTCGGCGTCGATGGCGCGGTTGGGCGTATCCACGGGGCAGCCCCATGCCAGCGGTTTGCCCGCCCGATACATCGCGATGCAGGCTGCTTCGTCGGGCTTCCTCGGCGCGTGCGCGGAACCGTCCAGCGGCCGGGCCGGCGCCATGCTGAGGCGCTCGTCGCCGTCCTTGGCGGAGGGCGGCGCGGGCGGGTCGCCACCGCAGCCGCCTGCCAGCATGGCGAGGGACACACCGCAATGAATGCGCACGCCGCCGGGCAGATGGATGGTCTTCTTGACGGTGGTCTTGTCCACCAGTTTCTGCAGCGCCTGGTCGACGGCGCTGCCTTTGCTCCAGTCGTCCTCGAAGCGGGTCGCCTGGTATTTGATCGGGCTGTCGTGCTGCATGATGCGCGCGTCGCCGCGCGGCAGGTTCTGCACGTAGCCAGGTGCGGGCGTGCTGGCGGAGGCCGCCGGCAAGAGCGGCTGGCCATGTTCGTCATACAGCCTTACCGCCCGGGGCGGCGTGGGCGTCGGCAGCTGCAGGGTCATCGCGTTCTTGGCCACCGGTTCGGAGCGCTTCGGCAGCGCGCGGATCTTCGGCGGCGGTGGCGGTGCCTGCCGGGGCGGCGGCGCGGCGAGGGTGGCAGGGGTGCGGGCAATGAAGCGCACCTGCAGCACTTCGCTGGCTTGCATGTCGCGGGGCGCGGCGAGCGGCGGCGGACGCATGCCATACCAGATCGCCACCATGAAAACGCCATGCAGCAGCACCGCCGCGACCAGCGCCAGCCAGCGCCATGGACGCTCGTGAGCCGGCTCGTCATCGCGGGCGCGCGGCGGCACCGCCCGCAACGGCGGGATCGATCCATCGTGCGGATCAGGCGATGGCTGACGAAGATGTGCGACCTGCGTCGAACGGACGATGGCGATGCCTCATGGAATGCGGGTGACGGCGTACAGGATGCGCGATGGTGCTTGAATCCCACCGCACCGGGGGTGCTTGCCCGGGTTTGATGGCACACCCCCTGACAGACCACGCGCGCCGCACCGCGGTTCCCCGCAGTGCAACTTGACCACGCCGGTGGTTCGCTCAAGTCTAGGCGGACGGCGCACGGCGCCGTCTCTCCGCCATGACCGCTCCCGCCCGGTGCCACGCCATGCCCTGCACCGGCGCGAGACGACCATGACGGCCCGCCATCGTCAGCCGCCAATGCGCGGCCTCATGCGGCGCCGTTCATGCCACGAGGCCACGCCCTGCATGGGAGGGTCGCATCGTGACGTATTCCACGGAAAGCATCCGCAACATCGCGCTCGCCGGACATGCCGGCACCGGCAAGACCACGCTGTTCGAAGCCCTGCTGCTGGCCGGTGGCGTGATCCAGGCACCGGGCACGGTCGAGCGCGGCAACACCGTATCGGACACCGACAGCCAGGAAAGGGCGCGCGCGCATTCGATCGACAGCTGCATCGCCGGCATGGACCGCGGCGACTGCCACTTCAACCTGATCGATACCGCCGGCTACGCCGATTTCCGTGGACCCACGCTGGCCGCGCTGGCTGCGGTGGAAACCGTGGCGGTCGTGGTCAATGCGATCAACGGCATCGAGCACGGCACCCGCCGCATGATGATGCACGCCAAGCAACGCGGCCTGGCCCGCGTGCTGGTGATCAACAAGATCGACTTCGACGGCGCCAACCTTGCCGCACTGGTGGATGCATTGCGTGATGAGTTCGGCACCGAATGCCTGCCGGTGAATCTGCCGGCCGGGCATGGCCGCCGCGTGCTGGACTGCTTCTTTCACAGCGAGGGCGCCACCGATTTCTCTTCGCTGGCCGAAGCGCACCAGCGCATCCTCGACCAGGTGGTGGAGATCGACGAAACCGTGATGGACCAGTACCTCGACGCTGGCGAAGGCGCGCTGACACCGCAGCAGTTGCACGATGCGTTCGAGCAATGCCTGCGGGAAGGTCACCTGGTGCCGATCTGCTTCGTCAGCGCGCGCACCGGCGTGGGCATCAACGAGCTGCTGGACGTGGCTGCGCGGCTGCTGCCGAATCCGGCCGAGGGCAACCCGCCGCCGTTTGCGCGCGGCGATGGCACGCCGCTGCAGGTCAGTGCCGATCCGACGGCCCACGTGATCGCCGACGTGTTCAAGATCGTCAATGATCCGTTCGTGGGCAAGCTCGGCGTGTTCCGCGTCTGGCAGGGCACGATCCGGCGCGACAGCCAGCTGCTGGTCGACCACGGACGCAAGCCGTTCAAGGTCGGTCATCTGTTCCGGCTGCAGGGCAAGACGCATGTGGAGATCGAGGCGGCGATACCCGGCGACATCGCCGCGGTGGCCAAGATCGAAGAGATCCACTTCGACGCGGTACTGCATGATTCGCACGACGAGGATCAGATCACGCTGGCCCCGCTGGTGTTTCCTTCACCGATGTTCGGCCTTGCGCTGGAGCCGAAACACACGGGTCAGGAGCAGAAGCTGTCCAACGCGCTGGCCCGGCTGGCCGAGGAGGATCCGTGTTTTCGCGTCGAGCATCACAAGGAGCTCAACGAGACGGTGGTGTGCGGATTGTCCGACCTGCATCTCAAGATCATGCTGGAGCGCATGCGCGAGCGCTACGGCGTCGAAGTGACAACCCACCCGCCGCGGATTGCCTACCGCGAAACGATCGCCGGCCACGCCGAAGGCCACCACAAGCACAAGAAGCAGACCGGGGGTGCCGGCCAGTTCGGCGAGGTGTTCTTGCGCATCGAACCGCTCGATCGCGGCGCCGGTTTCGAGTTCGTCGATGCGGTGAAGGGCGGCGTGATCCCCGGCCAGTTCCTTCCGGCGATCGAGAAAGGCGTGCGGCAGGCCATGGAACGCGGTGCGATCGCGGGCTATCCGCTGCAGGATCTGCGGGTGACCGTGTACGACGGCAAGTCCCATCCGGTCGACTCGAAGGAGGTCGCCTTCATCAGCGCCGGCAGGAAGGCGTTCATCGACGCGGTCGGCAAGGCCCGGCCGATCGTGCTGGAGCCGATCGTCAACGTCGAGGTGGCGATCCCCGAGCACAACGTGGGCGATGTCACCGGCGGCCTCGCCGGCAAGCGCGCGCGCATCCTGGGCACCGACTCCCAGCGCGGCGGCGAGCTGGTCATCAAGGCGCAGGCGCCGCTGGCCGAACTGGTCGACTACCCTACCGAACTGAAGTCGATGACCGGTGGACGTGGCCGTTACAGCCTGGACCTCAGTCACTACGAAGCGGTACCGCCCACGGTGCAGAAGCAGCTCAGCGAGGCCTGGAAGCCGCATGTGGAGGAAGAATGAGGCGCGAGGCAGGATCGACGCCTACAACCGCCCGCCGCGCTTCAGGCTGAGGTAGCGTTCGATCAGTGCGCCGGACAATTCCGCGCAGCTGACATCGAGCATGTTGATGCCTTCGCGGCGCAGGCCTTCGTGCACGCGCTCGCGCTCATTGAGGTAGTGCATCGCCGCTGCGCTGCGGATGCTGGTTTCCAGGTCGGCGCCCGGGTCGACTGCAGCGCGGTCCAGCGCCAGTTCGCGCAGGCTGACCAGCATCACCAGATGGCGCTTGGACAGCATGCTCACCGCCATGCGCAGCTCCACGTCGTCCTCGTCGCGCACGTTGGTGATCAGCACCACCAGTGCGCGGCGTTGTTGGTGCGCCTGCAATGCGCTGGCCGCAGCGAGGTAGTCGGTGGCCAGCGGCATCGCCTGCAGGTCGTAGCCGGCGCCCAGCAGCATGTCCATGCCGCCGCTGCCCTGTTGTGGCGGCAGCCAGCGTTGCTGCTGGCCGGTGCACGCCAGCATGCCGACGGCATCGCCCTGGCGCAGCGCGATGCTGGCCAGCGCCAGCGAGGCATTCAGCACGTGATCGAAATGCGCCAGCCGATCGTCCTGCGCCAGCATGCGCCGGCCACAGTCCAGCATCAGCACCACCTGCTGGTTGCGCTCGTCGCGATACTCGCGCGAGATCAGCCGGCTGCTGCGCGCGGTGGCCTTCCAGTCGATCTTGCGCAGGCTGTCGCCGACGCGGTAGTCGCGCAACTCCTGGAACTCGGTGCCCTCGCCGCGACGTCGCTGCAGCCGCGCACCGACGCTGCGCGAAGCGAGCTCCACGCTGAGCCCGGCCAGCTCGGCCAGCGAGGCGAAGTTGGGATACACCCGCACGGTCGACGGTGCGCCGACAATGCGGCGCGACGACCAGCAGTGCCACGGCGAGCTCAATTGCAGATGGCAACCGTCGAAGACGAACTGGCCGCGGGCATCCGGCGTCACCCCATAGTCGAGCAGTACGTCGCTGCCGGGCGGCAAGGAAACCTTGCACGGCATGCCGCGCACGGCCCAGCCGCCCGGATGCAGATCGTGCAGCTGCAGTCGTTGTATGCGTGTCGTGGATGAGCGCAGACGCAAACTTACCCGCGCCTCCGGTCCCAGCGGCATCACCGGCGATACGTCGCGCTGCACGCCGGGTGAAGCCAGCCGCCGCAGACGCCAACCGTCGACCAGCGCCAGCGACGCGATGATTCCGCCGCAGGCCAGCCACGCGCTCAGCGGCAGCCAGGCCAGGCTGGCCAGCGCACCGAGCACGGTCCAGCCGCACAGCAACCAGAGCAGGAGGGGAGCCGGTCGCATCATTGGCGCGGCGCAGGCACCTTGTGCAGCAGCGCGGTGAGCACGTCGTCGGGGCGCTGACGTTCGATCAGCGCTTCCGGCGCCAGCATGAGGCGATGCCGCAAGGCCGGCAACGCCACCGCGCGCACGTCGTCGGGCGTGACGAAATCACGGCCGTCCAGTACGGCCTGCGCGCGCGCCAGCCGCGCCAGCGCAAGCCCGCCGCGCGGGCCGGCGCCGCCGATCACGCCCGGCCACTCGCGCGTGGTGCGCACGATGCGAACGGCGTAGTCGGTAACCGCCATGTCCATGCGGGTAGCGGCCACACCTTGCTGCAGCGCCAGCAGCTCTGCCTGCCCCATCACCGGCCGTACCTGTGACACATCGAGGTCGGACGCCACCTTGCCGTTGACCACGCTGGCGACCATGCGGCTCTCGTCCTCCGCGCTGGGGTAGCCGATCACCACCTTGATCAGGAACCGGTCCAGTTGTGCTTCGGGCAGCGGATAGGTGCCCTCCTGCTCGATCGGATTCTGCGTGGCCACCACCATGAACGGCGCCGGCAACGCGAAGCGGCGGCCTTCGATGGTCACCTGCCCTTCCTGCATCGATTCCAGCAGCGCCGCCTGCGTTTTCGCCGGCGCGCGATTGATCTCGTCGGCCAGCAGCAGGTTGGCGAATACCGGGCCGCGACGGATCTGGAAGCGCTCGGCTTTCGGATCGTAGATGGCATGGCCGGTGACGTCGGCAGGCATCAGGTCGGGCGTGAACTGGATGCGGCCGAAGGTGCAGCCGACCGACGCGGCCAGCGCGCGCACCAGCAGGGTCTTGCCCAGTCCCGGCACGCCTTCGATCAGTACGTGGCCGGCCGCAAGCAAGGCCAGCAGGACCTGATCAAACACCTCGGCCTGGCCGATGAACGCATGCGCGACCTGCGCGCGCAGCGCCCGCGCATGCGCGCCGAGTTCGTCGATCGAAAGCGGCGCCGGCGGCGTGACCGGGGCGGCGGCAAGTGTCTCGGTGGTCATGGGCGGCTCCTGAGTCGCGCCAGGGTGAGGATGCATGCGCGAAACGCCTGTGCGTTCGCGGGTGACTGGAAGGCCTGGGCGATCTGTGCGGCACCGAGGTCGCTGCGCTCGGCCAGGCGCGCGTACAAGGCCTCGCCGTTGAGCATCGCGCAGGCCGGATCGCGCCGGCGCAGGCGCGCAAGTACCGTGTGACAAGCCAGCCCGTGCAGGCTGCGGCCGCCATCGCGGCGGTACAGGAACTCGCCGGCGGCCTGGACGTGTTCGAGCAGGGCCCGGCGATGCAGCGCCGGCGCCGGCATCAGCGGGCCCAGCCGCGCACTGCGCATGGCGGTCCAGCCGGCAAGCAGCAAGGTCAGCGCGAGCAGTGCCGGCCAGCCATCACGCACCAGCCTTTTCAGGAACGAGATGCCGTCCAGCGCATAGACCAGATAGACGCGGCCGTGGCCCATGTTGGGTGCCAGCAGGCGCCAGCCGAACTGCTGCGCCGTCGAGTGCTTCATGCCGTCGTGGGAAAGAGTATTCAAGTCGACCAGCAGGCTGACCGAGCCGCTGGCTAACCGCGTGCGGGCGAACAGGTAGCCTCCCTGCGCATCGCCGATCGCGGCCTCCACCGCCGCGCGGGCAGCCGGCCGGAGCCGGAACCGCCAGCCGCACAGCCGGGCAGCGTCCTTGTCGCCAGTGATCCCATCCGCATGGATCTCGCTGCAGGCGTAGTCAGCCCGGTACGGGTCGAGCAGACCCAGCGCCTCGAACAATGGCGTATGGACGGCCAGATCCGGGCGCCCCGGCGACAGCAGCAAGTGGCCACCGCTGCGAATCCACGCGGCAATGCGCGCGGCGTCGTCGACATCGATACGGGCTGCGTCGTCGCCGAGCACCAGCGTATCGCCCGGGCGCAACGGCATGCGTCGCGGATCGAGCGTGGTCAGCGAGGTCGCCGGCAGGTTCAGCCGATCCAGCGTCTGCTGAAGCGCGAAGAAGCGGTTGAAGCGCGCTTCGCCGGTAGCGGCCACCGGTTCGGTGATCTCCTTCTGTTCGAACAGCGTAAAGAAACCGCCCACCAGGAGCAGCAGGCCAGCGAGCACCAGCAGCGACACGTAGAGCGGCTTGCGGTTCATGCCTGCGTCCCCGCCTGCGCCGGCCAGCCGGCGAGCAGGCGCTCGATGCCGGCGTCGTCCGGGTAGCGGCCCGCATAGGCGGCGAACTGCCAGGTGCGCACGATCGCGATGATGCGTTGCGCGCGGGCCGGATCGTCGATCGCCGCGGCTCGCCGCAGCCAGTCCGCCTCGGTCGCATCAGGCGACGGTGCCACCTTCAACAAACGCGATGTCTGCGCCACGCAACCGCGGTATAGCAACGCGAGGGCTTCGCGCTGGCGCTGCGCATGCCACAGCGCACGGGTGGCGCCGGCCAGATCCGCCGGCAGTGGCGCATCTGCCACCACAGTCGGCTGCCTGTCCAGGGCCACCGCCAGCGGCGGCTCGGCCGATGCTTGCAACAGGCGCCCGCGCCAACGCCAGGCGAATCGCAGCAGGGCGCCGATCGCCACGACCAGCGCCAGCCACAGGAAGATCTTGAACACCGTGGCCAGTGCGGCGCCCAGTGCCGGAAACGGTATCGCCTGCGCGGCCGGCGTGGGCTTCGGCGTGTACTTGAACACCCACCGGCGGACGGTGTGCTCGCCGCCGAAACGCGGGTCGCGATAGGCCTGCATCGCCGCCGCGGCAAAACGCTGCCCGGCGCTGTCCGGCGGTTGGCGGAACACTTGCTGCAGCGAGGTCGCCGCGGGCTTCGGTGGGGCAGCCGCTTGTGCCGGCATCGGCCACGCACAGGCGCATGCCAGCACCACGCCCAGCAGCTTGCCCAGCCCCTGCAGCCGGGTACGCAGGCGCCGGAACGCCAGATCGATATCCCACGCTTCCAGCTGCGTGCGGCGGTTGAGATACAGCGCGAAGCCGCACGCCACGTACAGCGGCTCGATCGCGCTCATCGCCAGATAGGCCACGGCCGCACCCAGCAGAATCCATACCGTCGATGCATCACGCACGTCGTGGCGAAAAAATTCGGCCAGCGACAGCGGGCGCCATTCGTCCGGTATCAGCAACAGCGCCAGCAGCCACACGCTGAGGAACAGCACCAGCTCGAACTGCAGGCAGCCGTAGGTAAGCAGGCTGGTATCGGCCACGATGCGCCGGCGCAGCACTTTCCAGCGTGCCACGCGCTGCTTGCGTGGCGCGCCTTCGAGCAGTTCCATCGGCAGGCGCAAGGCGCGATTGCTGTCGACGCGCAGCCAGCTGAGCGCCGCCAGCGTGCTGCGCCAACGCCACTGGCGCTGGCCGCGCAGGGTTTCGCGCCAGCCCGGCGTGCGCTCGAACACCGCGCGCGACAGGACGTACAGCGGCACCCGGTCGAACAGCGGCTTCAGCCACCACATCAGCACCAGGCCAAGCCACGGCAAGCCCAGCAACACGCCCAGCGCATTGCACAGCACGAACACCGGCAAGGTGAAGGCGAACCACGCCGACCACACCGCCGCGGCATTCGCGCGCAGCATCGCCGCGCCCAGGTCGATCGCTTCGCGCGGCCCGCGCGGCCGCAGCACCACGCTGATCCGTTCAAGCTCCATGCGTGGGCGCCCTGCCGCCGCGCCACAGCCAGCCCAGCACCAGCAGCCACAGCAGCGCGCCGCTGCCGAACTTCAGCCCATCCGGCAAGGCCGCGATCGACGACCAGTACGCCTCGATGAACGCCGCCGCCAGCAGCATCGCGAACGCGCCCAGCGCCAGTTGCGCGCCGACCCAGCCGGCCGCGACCAGTGCCGGCCCGCGTCGCTGCCGGCCTGGCGCCAGCAGGGTCAGGCCCAGCCGCAGGCCGGCACCGCCGGCGATCACCAGCGCACTCAATTCGAACGCCGAATGGCCCACCACGAAACGCCAGAACGGGCCGCCGTAGCCGATCGCGGTCAGATGCCCGGCGATGCCGCCGATCAGCACGCCGTTGGCGCCCAGCACGTAGATCGCACCCACCCCGAAGAACAGCCCCGAGGCGAACGTGCGGAACGCGATGCTGACGTTGTTCATCACGTAGAAGCCGAACATCTGCATGTCGGTGCCGCTGCTGCGGCCGATGTGGGCATTCGCCGGGTCGTACATCTTCTCGAACTGCGCCAGCTGCGCGCTGCTGAACACCGTATGGGCCAGTTCGGGGCGCACCTGCATCAGCACCAGGGTGATCAGCGCGGGCAGGTAGAACAGCACCGCCGCCGCGACCATGCAGCGCCACTGCGCGCGCACCAGGCGGGGGAAACCCGCGACCAGGAAACCGGCCACCCGGTGCCAGCGCGGTGCCGGCGCCCGATACAGTACGCGGTGTCCCTGTTGCACCAGGCGCTGCAGGCGATCGGTGACTTCATGGCTGTAGCCGCGCCCGCGCGCCAACGCCAGATGATGGCAGAGGCGCCGGTACGACAGCGGAAAATCCAGCGCCTGTTCTTGCCGCAGCGTGCGTTTCGGCTGCCGCTCGAGCGCGCTCAGCCACGACTGCAGGCTGTTCCATTCGCGCTCGTGCAACGCCACGAAACGCTGCTGCTTCATGGTCGGCCCAGCAGCCAGTTGGCATGCGCGATCAGTTGCCGCACGGCTGCCGTGTCGCTGCGCGCGGTCAACGGCGTGAGCAGGTTGGCCAGTTCCTCCTGCCGCTGCAGGGTGAGCTGGCCCGCGCGCTCGGCAAACTCCACCAGCGCGGCCTGCTCGTCGGCGGCCAGCACCAGCGGCAACGGCACGGCAGCGACCGCCGGCACCTGCTGGCCCGCGGGCGGCTCGCTCGCATGGATCACCATGGTGCCCGCCACGATGTCGCCCAGCCGGCGCCCGCTGGGATCGATCAGCGTGCTGGCCAGACCCACGCCATACACACCGGGCAGCGCGTCCACCGCGCGCAGCAGGTTGCGCACTACCGATGGCAGCCAGGTCACCGGCGTGCCGTCCGCGTTGACCACGCGCAGGCCCAGTGCGCGCTTGCCCAGCGTCTGCCCGTCCAGCCAGACCTCGCACACCACCCAGTACGCCCACATCAGTGCGAACAGCAGCAGCATGGCCAGCCCGTTGCCGCCCACGCCGAACAGCGACAACGGGATCATGGCCACCATGAACACGCCCATGCGCAGCAGCAGGTCGACCATCCATGCCTGTGCGCGCGGCAAGGCGCCTGCCGCGCGCAGATGCAGGGAGATGCCCTCGGGCGTCTCGATCTCGCGAACGGTGTCGAGCATCAAGCGTCGACGACGATGGTGTCAGCGATCAGGTCGTGCAGGCAGCGGCGTTCCTTGCCGAAGATCAGCAGCGGGTCGACCAGATTGACCAGCCGGCCCACGCCGGGAATCATGCTGATCAGCACGACCGGCATCACGCGCAGGAAGAGGTAACGGGCCACGCCGACGCGGCTGCCGTCGGTGCGCACGATGGCAATATCCAATGCACGCTTGCCGATGGTCTGGCCGCTGCGGTGGATCATCATGCAGTTGACGACGAAGATGCCGATCAACAAGGCCAGCCCCAGCAGCACGACGCCCACCATCGGCGCGACCGGCTTCAGCCCGTGCCTGACGTCGCCCGCCATGGTGGCGCCCCAGATGATCGGGAGAACCCAGATCAGGTTGATCACCCCGTCCAGCAGTGCAGCACCAAAGCGCTTGCCGCGGGTGGCCTTGCGGTTCTCCAGATCGTGCGCGTCCCACGCGGCCACATCGTCGACCACCGCCGCTGGCGCGGCGTACGGATTCGTTTCCATCGCTTCGTTCCCCTTGTGCTGCCCTCGCCGCCCTCCCCCATGTCGGGCAACTCGCCAGAGTATAGAAGTGAATTTTGATCGTTGCCTACCGCTTCGGCTTTAGCAGGGTGCCGGTGCACCTGGGCGACCCGCACAGGCACGCCCACAGCTTTTTCAGACGTGCGGTATGCGGCACGTCGAGCACGATGCCGTAATCGTAGGTGAGCTCTTCGCCGGGCTTGATGTTGCGAATCGCCTCGATCAGCACCCTGTCCTTGCGCGGATCGCCGCTGGCGCTTTCCTCGACGACGGCCCGGCAGTTCGGCGCGCAGCTGTGGTTGATCCAGCGCGCACTGTTGCCGTGCTCGTTGGCGTCGATGATGTAGTCGTCGTTGAGCGTGAACAGAAAGGTGTGGCCGGTCTCGCCGCCATCACCGTACAGCTCGTCGGCCTCGGCGTGGGTCCGCAGCGTGCCCTTGTACTGGATGATTTCCTCACCCTTGGCGATAGCGCTCACGGCGAAGACCCCGTTGCCGTGGATCGGTGAGCGGCGGGCGATGATGCGGCGTGCTGGATGGGTGCGGGCTGACGGCATGGGCGAATCTGCTGGCTCGAAGAATGGGAGCGGCGATGATGCCCGTTGCGGAGCGTCATGGGAATTTCCGCCAACTTTGCTAAGATTCAAACAATCGTTTGAGGTGAAGCCATGAAACGACTGCTGCACGGATTCTTGCTCGTCCTGCTGAGCGCCGGCGTGGCCGCCTGTGGCCCGGCGAAGAAAAGCATCTACCCGCCCACGCTGAGCATCCAGCAACTGTCGGTGCTGCCCAGCGGCCAGTGGCGGTTGACCGTGCGCATCCAGAACAACAGTTACGCGGAGATGGATTTCAAATCGCTGGACGGCCAGTTGCAGATCGCCGAACTGGTGCCGATCCGCCTGCATCAGACCTTCGCCCGCGACATCCCCGCGCTCGCCGGCGACGTGATCCAGCTCGACGTGCTGCCCACTACCGCCATGACGCAGGCGCTGCAGGCGATCGCGGGCAAAGGCAGTGCCGGCGCGCTGGCCTACCGCGTCAGTGGCAGAGCCAATGCCAAGCCCGAACAGGAGGACGCGCCGCGCGCGTTCGACTTCAGCGGCAGCGACTGGCTCTCGCCGGTGCCGGGCATTCCCGGCACGTATCGCTGACCCTACCTACGTCACCTCCTCATCGCCCGTCACCCTTACCCCAGGAATCACCATGACCGCTTACAAGGCTCCCCTCGACGATCTGCGCTTTGCCCTGTTTGACGTGCTTGGCGCTGAAAGCACCTTGACCGGCCTGCGCGATGGCGCGGCGCACAGCCGCGACCTGCTCGACGCCGTACTGGAAGAAGCCGGCCGTCTCAGCGAGCAACTGCTGGCGCCCACCAACGGCCCGGCCGACGAGGAAGGCTGCCGCTTCGACAAGGCCACCCAGACGGTGACCACGCCGAAGGGCTTCAAGGAGGCGTTCAAGCAGTTTGCCGAAGGCGGCTGGACCGGCTTGACCAACCCCGAGGCCTACGGCGGCCAGGCCTTGCCCAATGTGCTGGGTACGGCGACCACCGAGATCTTCCAGTCCGGCAACCTGGCCTGGAGCCTGTATCCACTGCTGTCCGAAGGGGCCACCCACGCGCTGGAAGTCCACGGCGAGGAGTGGCAGCGCGAGCGCTTCATGAAGCCGATCGTCGCCGGCCGCTGGACCGGCACCATGTGCCTGACCGAACCGCAGGCCGGGTCCGACCTGGGCCTGCTGAAGACCCGTGCCGAACCGGGTGAGAACGGGACCTGGAAGATCACCGGCACCAAGATCTTCATCAGTGCCGGCGAGCACGACCTCACCGAGAACATCGTGCACCTGGTGCTGGCGCGCCTGCCCGACGCGCCCGAAGGCAGTCGCGGCATCTCGATGTTCATCGTGCCGAAGTTCAAGGTCAACGAAGACGGTTCGCTCGGCGCGCGCAACACGGTGGCTGCCGGTGCGATCGAACACAAGATGGGCATCCATGCCTGCTCCACCTGCGTGATCAACCTGGATGGTGCCGAGGGTTACCTGATCGGCAAGCCGCACAAGGGCCTGATGGCGATGTTCACCATGATGAATGCGGCACGCCTGTCAGTCGGCGTGCAGGGGCTGGCGCTGGCCGAGCGCGCATTGCAGAACAGCCTCAACTACGCGCGGGAGCGGCTGCAGTCGCGCGCGCTGTCCGGCCCCAAGTTTCCCGACAAGCCGGCCGACAACCTGCTGGTGCAGCCGGACGTACGGCGCATGCTGCTGACCCAGCGCGCGTTCGTCGAAGGTTCGCGCGCGCTGCTGCTCTATACCGCGCTGCAGACCGATGTGGAGGCGCGCGCCACCGACGAGGCGGCACGCAAGACCGCCGGCGAGCTGGTCGCGTTCCTGATTCCGATCGCCAAGGGCGTGGTCACCGAGCTGGCCCAGGAGTGCACCAAGGAGGCGCTGCAGATCTACGGCGGCCATGGCTACATCGCCGAGAACGGCGTGGAGCAGTTTGTGCGCGATGCCCGCATCATCACCTTGTACGAAGGCACCACCGGCATCCAGGCGGCCGACCTGCTGGGCCGCAAGATCCTCCAGCTGCAAGGTGTCGGCTTCAGGCATCTTCTCGAGGAGATCAGCACGTTCTGCCAGCAGCACGCGAGCGACGAATCGCTGCGTGCGTTCATCGCCCCGCTCGCCGTCGCCACCAAGAACTGGAGCGAGCTCACCCTGAAACTCGCCCAGCGCGTGCAAGCCAACCCGGAGGAACTCGGCGCCGCCGCGGTCGACTACCTCTACTACTCAGGCTACGTCGCGCTGGCCTACATGTGGGCCCGCAGCGTGGCGGCCAGTGAAACCGGCGCGCATGCCGCTGCCTTCCGGCAAGCCAAGCGCGACACCGCGACGTTCTATTTCGCGCGCATCCTGCCGCGCTGCCTGACCCACCAGGCGGCGATCGAGGCGGGTGTGGATACATTGCCGTCGATTGCCTGATGCGTCAGTAGAGGCAACCAGGAACAAGCCCGGCCCGCCGGCTCGGCCCAAGGCCTCGCCGTCGATTGACGTCAGCACGGGTGTCGAACCGGGTCACCTTTGGCTCAGCAGCGACACCGACTGCGCGCCGGCCCGTGCTTCCGGGACTCCGCGGCCCCGGCCGCCGCACGACCCTTCTCACGACCCATACGCATCCCGGCACGGCGCGTCGGCCATGCGCAGGTATTGCTCGATCATCGCCTCATGCGCCGCCGCAGCCTGCAGGAGTTCCCGCGCCAGCGCCTCCTGCGCAGCGGCGACGGTGGACGGTGCCGGCCTGGCGGGCGGCGCCTTGGCGATCCGCAGGTCCGGCGCAGCGGCCCTGGCCGGTTCGGACTCGAGCAGATAGGAGATGTCGTAGGCTTGTTCGCTCATGCCCCCAGCAAAGCAACAGGCTTGCCAACTTCCCCCGGCACTTCCCCGGACCGCCATTGGCGTTACCCTGAGCGCGTCGTCCATCGGGGGATCGCCATGACATCGAATCGCACCACTGCCGCGTTACAGCCCATGTTGTTCGCCCTGCTGCTCATGCTGAGCGGCGCGCTGCAGGCCGCCGACACGCCGCCGCAAGCGAAATACCCGGCCTACCCCAGCGAGACCCCGGCGAAGTTCGTGCCGGCCACCGGCAGCTTCGACTACGTGCAGCGCGACGTGATGATCCCGATGCGCGACGGGGTAAAGCTGCACACCGTCATCCTGATCCCGAAGGGCGCGCAGCACGCCGGCATCCTGCTCACCCGTACGCCGTACGACGCCAAGGCGCTGACCACGCACACCATGAGCGGGCACCTCGGCCCGATGCTGCAGGGCTACGACAACGCCACCGACGTCATCGTCGAGGACGGCTACATCCGCGTGGTGCAGGACGTGCGCGGCAAGTACGGTTCCGAAGGCGACTACGTGATGAACCGGCCGGTGCACGGGCCGCTGAACCCGACGCCGGTGGACGACGCGACCGACACCTACGACACCATCGACTGGCTGGTGAAGAACATCCCCGAGTCGAACGGCAAGGTCGGCACGCTGGGCATCTCCTACGACGGCTTCGAGCCGCTGATGGCGCTGGTCAATCCGCATCCCGCGCTGAAGGTGTCGGTGCCGATGAACCCGATGGTCGACGGCTGGATGGGCGACGACTGGTTCCACAACGGCGCGTTCCGCCAGCAGAACCTGAGCTACATCTACGAACAGACCGCCAGCCGCGACAACTCCATCAAGTGGTGGACGAACTACCACGACGAGTACGACCAGTTCATGCACTACGGCTCCGCCGGCGCGCTGGCCCACGCCTACGGCATGGAACAGCTCGGATTCTGGAACAAGATGCTGGCGCACCCCGCCTACGACGGTTTCTGGAGCGAGCAGGCGGTGGACAAGCTGCTCGCCGCGCAGCCGCTGAAAGTGCCGGTGATGCTGGTGCACAGCCTGTGGGATCAGGAAGACAGCTACGGCGCGCTCGCCGTGTATCGCGCGATCAAGCCTAAGGACACCAGCGGCAACATGGTCAGGCTGGTGATGGGCCCGTGGCATCACGGCCAGGAGATCGACGAAGGCAGCTCGCTCGGCGCTGTCCGGTTCGGCAGCGACACCGCCCGGTATTTCCGCGAATACATCCTGCGCCCCTACCTCGCGCAATACCTCAAGGACGGCGCACCCAGGGCCGACCTCGCCGCAGTCACCGCCTACCAGACCGGCAGCAACCAATGGCAACGGCTGGATCGCTGGCCGCTGGCCTGTGCGGCCGGCTGCCCGGCCAGGAGCCGCGCGCTGTACCTGGAGGCCGGCAACAAACTCGGCTTCACCGCGCCCGCTGCCGGCAATGATTACGACGAATACGTGTCCGATCCCGCGCACCCGGTGCCGTACCGTGCGCGGCCGATCCAGCCGATGGGTTACGACGTCGGCCAGACCTGGTCGCAATGGCTGGTCGACGACCAGCGCGAAGCCTCCGGTCGCACCGACGTGCTGAGCTATGTCTCCGACGTGCTCACTGCGCCGCTGAAGATCAGCGGGGCGCCGGAAGTGAACCTGGTCGCCTCCACCAGCGGCAGCGACAGCGACTGGGTGGTCAAGCTGATCGACGTCTATCCCGACCAGGTCGCCGGGGAACCGGAGATGGGCGGCTACCAGCTCGCCGTCGGCATGGACATCTTCCGCGGCCGCTACCGCGAGGGCTTCACCCAAGGCAAGCCGATCGCCGCCGACCAACCGCTGCCCTACCGCTTCGCCCTGCCCGCCGCCAACCATGTCTTCCTGCCCGGCCACCGCATCATGGTGCAGGTGCAATCCAGCTGGTTCCCGCTGTACGACCGCAACCCGCAGACCTTCGTGCCGAACATCTTCCTGGCCAAGCCGGCGGACTACGTCAAAGCCACGCAGCGCGTGTACCACGCACCGGCGCAGGCGAGTTTCATCGCGTTGCCGGTCATCGATTGAACCGCCCGGGGTGAGTGCCTGCCATCGCGCTGCGAGGTGGACCACGCCTCGCAGCAGCGCCCTTGGGTCGTGGCGGCAACAACCGCCTCGACCAATCGCCGTGCGGCGGCGACAATGGCGTTTCCTCTACGGTGGTCGCCATGATCGCCACGCCGGCGCTCCCCGCATGAACCCGATCCCCTCGCGACGCTCCCCACATGGCGTCGGCCTGCGCGTCATCGCCATCTATGAAGCGGTGAAGACCGTCGGCCTGCTGCTGGTCGCGGTGGCGGCGTTTCATCTGAACCGCACGCAGAACTTCGACCACCTCATGCACTGGCTGGAACATCTGTCGCTGGCCGACAGCAACGGCCTGCGCTGGAAGCTGGTCGATCTGCTGCAGCAGATGGGTCCCAGCAAGTTCGTGGCGATCGGCATCGTGGCGCTGGCCTATGCGCTGATCTTCGGCATCGAGGGCGTCGGCCTGTGGCTGGGCAAGTACTGGGCGGAGTGGTTCACCGTGATCGCCACCGGCTCGCTGATCCCGCTGGAGCTGTACGAGACCCTGTACCACTTCGGCTGGCTCAAGCTGGCCACGCTGCTGGGCAACGTGGCGATCATCATTTATCTGGTGCGTGTCGCGCGACAGCCGCGAAGCGCGGACTGAAGCCGCTCACACCTCGTGATGCACGGCCTCGCTGGGCAGCTCGCCGGCAACACCGCGCCGCGGCATCAGCTCAACCAGGTACATCGCAGCCAGGATCAGCCCGCCGCCGAGCAGCATGCGCCAGCTCAGCACGTCGCTGCCCAGCGCCACCGCGAAGGCGGCGGCGAACACCGGCTCGGTGGTCATCACGATCGCGGCGCGGGTCGCCGGCAGATGCGACTGCGCCCAGGTCTGCATCAGCATCGCGCCGGCGCCAGCGACCAGGGCCATGTACAGCACGGCAAACCATGCGCCGGGGTCGGGCGGCAGCAGCGGTCCGCGCGGCGCGGTGGCAAGCAGGCAGACTGCGGCGATCGCCACCATCTGCACCGCCGACATGCCGAACGCTTCGCCCTGGCGCGACCACTGGCCGAGCCCGACGATGTGCAGCGCATACAGCACTGCCGACGCCAGCGTCAGCCACACGCCGAGGTCCACCGAGACGCCGTTGAGCGACAGCAGCGCCAGCCCGGCGGTGGACAGCAGCACCGCCAGCCAGACCACGCCGGCCATGCGCTGGCGCAACAGCAGCATCGCCAGGATCGGCGTGAACACTACATACATGCCGGTGGCGAAACCGCTGACGCTGGGCGCGATCAGCGACAACCCCCAGGTCTGCAGCAACTGGCCGGCGCCGTACACCGCGCCGAGCAGCAGGCCGCGCGCGGTCTGCCGCCGGCCGAGCCGCAGCACCGGCCGGGCGAACAGCAGCAACATCACCAGCGCGGCGATGACGAAACGCACGGCGAGGAAATCCGCCACCGGCATGCGCCCGACCACGTCCTTGATCAGCACGAAGGTCGAGCCCCATACCGCGGTCATCGCAAGCAGGCCGAGCGTTGCCAGCGCGCCGATCCGTCGCGACGCCGTCATCGACGCAGCAGCCGCCACAGCTGGCCTGGCACGCACAACAGGAAATGCGACCAGATGCCCAGCCAGACCGCGCCGGCGACCAGCGGGTTGCGCGCGGCCGGATCGTGCTGGCGAAACCAGCGCCACATCCCCCGATGCTTGTAGCGGCTGACGAACACCGGACGATGCCGGCTCGATCCACCCTTGCCGTGGTGGACGCGGATATCGCCGGCCAGCAGCACCTGATATCCCAGATCGCGCACGCGCCGACACAGGTCGAGATCCTCGCAATGCAGGAAATAGCCCTCGTCGAAACCGCCGAGCCGCTGGAACACCGCATGAGGCAGCAACATCAGCGCGCCGGATACCGCCTCCACCTCGATGACCTCGGCAGGAATCGGTTGGTCGACGTTGATCCTCTCGCCGGGGCGGTCGAGCAGGCTGTTGATCGAGCGCTGCAGCAGCGGATCGCGCCGCCAGGAAGCGGGGTCGACGACACCCTGCGCATCGGCGACCGCCACTCCGATCAGGCCGGCCTTCGGCCTGCTGGCAAGCAGGGCCAGCAGGCGGGGCAGGTCGTCGCCGCGCAACACGCAATCGGGGTTGAGCACCAGCAGCGCCTGGCCGCGCGCCTGCCCGGCGGCGAGATTCACCGCCGGGCCGAAACCCAGGTTGCGATGGTAGTAGATCACCCGCAGCCGGGCATCGTTCGCGTGTGCCCGCTCGATCGCCGCGGGCATGCCGTCGCGCGAGGCGTTGTCGATCAGGATCAGTTCCAGCGACACGTGGCTGCGCAGCACCGAATCCACGCATTCGCGCAGCGCGATCCCGCTGTCGGCGGAGACCACGATCACGCTGAGGGCCAGCGGGAACGGTGATTGGTTGGAGTCGGTCATGGCCATCGCGCCAGTATGCGCGGAGATGCCCGGCCGGAAAACCGCGCTTCGCCGAGATGGGCAAAGCCGTCGCGCGGTGACCGGCATGCGGTCATCGCAGGGCGTCTTCGTTGCGGTCGCCCAGCACCGCCGACAGGACCTGCGGCATGTCGTCCTCGCGACGGCTCAACCACGGCTGCTCGCGATACCAGCCGCTCAATTGCCAGCCGCGCAGGCGATGCCGCTGGTTGCTCTCGCGATCCCACAAGACAATGCCGCGGTCGCCCGCCAGGCGCGCGGCGAACCAGCGCCCGGCCGGACTGAACGCGGCCTGCGGAGCGACGCCGTCGATCCTGCTGCCATCGGCAAAGAAGTGACTGCCTGCGCGAAAGTCCACGCGGCCGCCGGAGGGATCGATCAAGCCGTCTTCCGCCCGCCGCCACACCGGCGCCTGCAGCTCGATGATTTCCGCGGCGGGACCGATCGGCGCCCGCGCCAGCTCGGGCCATTCGGCCGCGTCCGGTGCCGGCGGTGCGCGGCGCAGATCCCGATCGAGCCACGCTTCGAGCCCTGCGAGCAGGGTGTAACCGGCCAGGGCGCCCAACAAGGCCGCGCCCCAGGCGAACGCATCGCCACCCAGGGTCCGCTGCGAGGCAAAGAGCACGCCGGGCAAACCCCAGCGCATCGCCCTCCGGATCAGCACGACGTGCTCGTCGGCGAACCGGTGCTGCAGCAGCGAGACAACCGCGGCCAGCGCCAGCAGCAGTGGCAGGCCCAGCCACCATGGCAACAGCGCCAGCAGCGCGAGCCAGGCCAGCCCCGGCAGCATGGTCTTCCACGCAGGCCAGCGCGCGGCAGCCACGACTCAGCCGCGCATCACGCGGGGTACGATCAGCCGCACCACACGCGCGCGTTGCGGAACATGCGCATCCACGGCGAATCCTCACCCCACTGTTCCGGATGCCAGCTCAGCTGCACGCTGCGGAACACGCGCTCGGGGTGCGGCATCATGATCGTCACGCGCCCGTCGGCGGCGGTGAAACCGGCCAGACCACCGGGCGAGCCGTTGGTGTTCAGCGGGAAGTTCTCCGTCGGCTTGCCGCGGTTGTCGACGAAACGCACCGCGCCGTTGGACTTGGACGGGCTGCACACCTGCGGAAAACTGACCCGGCCTTCGCCGTGCGCCACCGCCACCGGAATCCGCGAGCCGGCCATGCCCTTGAAGAACAGGCTCGGCGAATCGAGGATCTCCAGCGTGACCAGCCGCGACTCGTACTGCTCCGATGCGTTGCGCAGGAACTTCGGCCAGTGCTGCGCGCCGGGGATGATCTCCTTCAGCTGCGCCAGCATCTGGCAACCGTTGCACACGCCCAGCGCGAACTTCGTCGGGTCGGCGAAGAACGCGCTGAACTCGGCGCGCAGATAGTCGTTGTACAGGATCGAGGTGGCCCAGCCGCGGCCGGCACCGAGCACGTCGCCGTAGGAAAAACCGCCGCAGGCCGCGAAGCCGCGGAAGTCCGCCAGCCGGATCCGCCCGCTGGCGAGATCGGACATGTGCACGTCCACCGCATCGAAACCGGCGCGGGTGAACGCAGCCGACATCTCGACCTGGCCGTTGACGCCCTGCTCGCGCAGGACCGCGATGCGCGGGCGTTCGCCTTTGCCGATGAACGGCGCGGCGACATCCTGCGCCGGATCGAACGTGAGCTTCGGCGTGATGCCGGGGTCGGCGTCGTCCAGCCGCCACTCCGACTCGGCGTCGGCGGTGAGCGGGTTGTCACGCAGGCGCTGCATCGCGTAGCTGGTTTCGTTCCACGCCTTGAACAACGTGGTCCAGTTCCACTTGAACAAGGTGTCGTCGCCCAGGAACAGCTTGATGCCGAGCTTCTCCTTCGGCCGGCCGATGCGATAGGTGATGCCGGCCAGGCCGTACTTGACCAGCAGCGCCTCGAACGCCTCGCGGTTCGCCTCGGCCACCTGCACCACCGCACCGAGCTCCTCGTTGAACAGCGCGCGCAGCGTCGCCTCGGCCCAGCCGTCCAGATGGATTTCCAGCCCACAATGGCCGGCGAACGCCATCTCCAGCAAGGTGGTGATGACGCCGCCGTCGGAGCGGTCGTGATAGGCCAGCAGCAAGCCGCCCGCGTTCGCCTCCTGGATCAGATCGAACAGCGCCTTCAGCCGCTTCGCATCTTCCAGATCCGGCGGCACGCCGCCGGTGCGGTTGAACACCTGGGTCAAGGCGGAGCCACCCAGGCGGTCGCGCCCGGCGCCGAGGTCGACCAGCCACAGCATCGAGGTCCCGCGATCGAGCTTGAGCTGCGGCGTGAGCGTGCGGCGCACGTCGCCGACGCGGGCAAAGCCGGTGATCACCAGCGATACGGGCGACACCGTGCGCTGCGGCGTCTCGCCGTCGTGCCACTCGGTCTGCATCGACAGCGAGTCCTTGCCGACCGGGATCGAGATGTCCAGTTGCGGGCACAGCTCCATGCCGATCGCCTTGACCGCATCGAACAGCGCGGCGTCTTCGCCGGGATGGTTGACCGCGGCCATCCAGTTCGCCGACAGACGGATTTCGCCGAGGTTGGCGATCGGTGCCGCGGCGAGATTGGTGATTGCCTCGCCGACTGCCAGCCGAGCCGCGTCGGCGCTGTTGAGCAGCGCCACCGGCGCACGCTCGGCCATCGCCATCGCCTCGCCGGCGTAGCCGTCGAAGTCCGCCATGGTCACCGCGCAGTCGGCCACCGGCACCTGCCACGGGCCGACCATCGGGTCGCGATGATTGAGGCCGCCGACGGTGCGGTCGCCGATGGTGATCAGGAAGCTCTTGCTGCCCACCGTGGGCAGGCGCAGCACGCGCAGCAACGCCTCGTCCATGCCGATGCCGGTGAGGTCGGGCACCAGGTCGATGCGCGGCTTGATCCGCTTCGCGTCGCGATGCATCCGCGGCGGCTTGCCGAACAGCACGTCCATCGGCAGGTCGATCACGGTCAGATCGCGGCGTGGATCGGCCAGCACCAACTGGCGCTCGACCGTGGCATCGCCGACCACGGCACAGGGACAGCGTTCGCGCACGCACAGCGCCTGGAACTCGGCCAGGCTTTCCGGGCCGATCGCCAGCACGTAGCGCTCCTGCGATTCGTTGCTCCACACCTGCATCGGCGACAGCGAGGGGTCGTCGCACGGGATCTTCGACAGGTCGATCACGCCGCCCACGCCGGCATCGTTGAGCAGTTCGGGGATCGCGTTGGACAGGCCGCCGGCGCCAACGTCGTGCACGCTGACGATCGGGTTGTTCTCGCCGCGTGCGCAGCAGGCGTCGATCACTTCCTGGCAGCGCCGTTCCATCTCGGCGTTGTCGCGCTGCACCGAGGCGAAGTCGAGCTCGGCACTGGATGCGCCGCCGGCCACCGACGAGGCCGCGCCGCCGCCGAGCCCGATCAGCATCGCCGGGCCACCCAGCACGATCACCTTGTTGCCCGGCTGCACCTTGCGTTTCAACACGTGGCCGGCGCGCAGGTTGGCGAGGCCGCCGGCCAGCATGATCGGCTTGTCGTAGCCACGGCGCAGGCCGGCTTCGCCGGTCTCATGCTCGTAGCTGCGGAAATAGCCGCCCAGGCACGGCCGGCCGAATTCGTTGTTGAACGCGGCGGCGCCGAGCGGCCCATCGCGCATGATCTCGAACGCGCTGGCCATGCGCGGCGGCAGCGGACGTTCCACTTCCCACGGTTGCGGATGGCCGGGAATGCGCAGGTCGGACACCGAGAAGCCGGTGAGCCCGGCCTTCGGCTTGCCGCCGCGGCCGGTGGCGCCCTCGTCGCGGATCTCGCCGCCGGCACCGGTGGCCGCACCCGGCCATGGCGCGATCGCGGTGGGATGGTTGTGCGTCTCCACCTTGATCGCGAAGTCGATGCGCTCCTCGTGGCCGCGCCATACGCCATCGACCGGATCGGCGAAGAAGCGCTTGCCGACGCTGCCCTCGATCACCGCCGCGTTGTCCGAATAGGCGGACAGCGTATGCGCGGGCGAATGCTGATGGGTGTGCTTGATCATGCCGAACAGGGTCTTGTCCTGCTCCGCGCCGTCGACGGTCCAGCTGGCGTTGAACACCTTGTGCCGGCAATGCTCCGAGTTCGCCTGGGCGAACATGAAGAGTTCGGCATCGCTCGGGTCACGGCCCAGTTCGGCATAACGCGCGGCCAGGTATTCGATCTCGTCGTCGGCCAACGCCAGGCCCAGCCGTGCATTCGCCGCGGCCAGGGCCGCCTGCGGATCGGCTCCGAGCGCGACATGCATCAGGTCGCCCGGCGATCCGGCCAGGAACAGCCCTTGCGCGTCTTCGATGCGTGTCAGCACCGACTGCGTCATCGCGTCGTGCAGTACCGCCATGATGGCCGCGTGGTCCGGCGCCTCGGCCGGCGGCAGGCCAGCCACCAGCCAGGCCAGTCCGCGTTCCACCCTGCGGATGTCGGAGCCGGGTACGCCGAAACCGGCACCATGCAGGATGTCGGTGGCCTTGCTCGACCACGGCGAAATCGTGCCGAGCCGCGGCACCACCCACAACGTCGCCGGTTCGGGAACGGCATCTTTCGCTTCCAGGACAGCCAGCAGACGCTGACGCGGCACGCCACTGGGCGCCACGTCGGTGTCGATGAAGTAGACGAACCACGACGCCTGCACCCGCACACCGCGATGCAGGGCATCGAGGCGGGCATTCAGACGTTCGAGACGAAACGGCGAGAGGGCGCTCTGCCCGTCGAGTGCGATCATGCGGGGAAGGGCTGCTATGCGAAGGAAACGCCTATTCTAGCCGATGCTGCAATACGGCATGACCGCCAGCCCGAACCCGCCCCGCACCGCCGTTCCGGGCCTGATGAAACCTCAGCCGCCCTTCTGCAGCGCCCGCAGCAGCTGTTCCGGGGTGACGTAGCCGCCGAGCGTGCTGCCGTCCGGCCCGATGATCATCGGCGTGCCGGTGACGCCCAGCTTCACGCCCAGGTTGAACTGGTCCTTGACCGGATTGGCGCACGTCGCCGGCGCCGGCGCATGGCCTTCCTTCGCCGCGGTGAATGCGGCCTTGCGGTCGCTGGCGCACCAAACCGACACCATCTCGGTATAGGTCGGCGTGGGCCGTCCGGAGGTGGTGGTCAGGCCCTCGCGCGGCCAAGCCAGGTATTCCACCGCAATGCCTTCCTTGTTGAACGCCGCAACGTGCTGGTGCAGCGCGCGGCAGAAACCGCAGTTGACGTCGGTGAACACGCTGATGGTGTATTTCGGATGCGGCGGCGCGAACACGATGCGCTGGGACGCCGGCACCTTGGCCAACTCCTCCTTGCGGAAGCGGCTCCAGGCCGCATCGCTGACGTTCTGGTGCCGACTCAGGTCGATGACGTCCCCATGCATCAGGTACTTGCCATCGGTGCTGACATAGATCATCTGGCCCGCCGCGATGACCTGATAAAAGCCCGGTATCGGCGCCGCCTCGATCGAATCGATCTGGATATCTGCCGCCAGTCCCTTGACCGCCTGCCGCACCATCTGCTCGGCGGCCGGGGTGACCGTGGCGCCGGCGACGGGCGCGGCACCGGCTTGGGCGGCAACCGCGCCGGACGAAAGGCCACCAATGCACAACGCCAGCAACAGCTTCTTCAACATGCCAACCTCGTCAGGAATCGATCCGCGCGCACGCTGCGGGCGCAGGACCACATTCTCGCACAGGCGGCTGAACGCTCTGCGGCACCGTGAAAGGCGAGTGCCGCGGCCGCCGGCCACGGACGTGAACCGCGCCTCGGTTCAATGGTAGATTTCCCCGATCCCGGACGGCGGAAACGGTTCACCCAGCCCCCGCCAGCCGGCACACCCACAGCTCGATCCGACAGGCGGACCCATCTTGATCATTTGCGCTCCCCATGTCCTGACCGCCGAAGAACTCGGCGCCATCCACAACGAACTCCATGTCGCTTCATTCGTCGATGGCGCCAGCACGGCCGGCTGGTCCGCACGCGACGTCAAGAAGAACCTGCAGGTCGCCATGAACACCGAAAGCCTGACGAAGCTGCAGGATGTCGTGCGCGCCGCTTTTCTCCGCAATGCAAAATTGCAGGCGGCGATCCTGCCATTCGCGGTGACGCAGCCGCTATTCAATCGTTATGACATAGGCATGACATATGGCCTGCATGTCGATGCCGCCGTCATGGGCGGCCTGGGCAATTCGGTGCGCAGCGACATCGCGATCACCGTATTCCTGTCCGACCCGAAAACCTATGACGGCGGTGAGCTGGTCGTAAATGCCAATGGCATGGAGTGCGGATTCAAACTGGAGGCCGGATCGGCCGTTGCCTACCCGGCCAACTCCCTGCACCAGGTCACTCCTGTCACGCGGGGTGCCCGCCATGCCGCCGTGATCTGGGTGCAGAGCCAGGTGCGCGATGCCAGCAGGCGCGAACTGCTGTGGGACCTGGACAACGCCAAACGGCAGATCTTCGCCAGCGAAGGCAAAGGCGCCACGTTCGATGCCATCAGCAGGTCGCATGCGAACCTGCTGCGCATGTGGGCCGACGTATAGGCCGGACCGTCGCCGGCGGGTCGCGGCGACAGATGCCTTGTAGTTGCACCGGGCGCGGGCGGCAGTGGCGATTGTCCGCCAGGATGTTCCCTAGCCGCGAGGGTGATGCTGCGCATGCAGCCGCTTCAGGCCTTCCTTCGCCACCAGCGTGTAGATCTGGGTGGTGCTGAGCGAGCTGTGGCCAAGCAGCATCTGCAGGGCGCGCAGGTCGGCGCCGTGGTTGAGCAGATGGGTGGCGAAGGAGTGACGCAGCACGTGCGGCGAGATGCGTTTCGGATTGATGCCGACCTTCAGCGCATAGCGTTTCACCAGGGTCCAGAACATCTGCCGGCTCATGCCTTCGCCGCGCTTGCTGAGGAAAAGCGCCGTCGGCTGGCGGCCTTTCGCCAGCGCCGGCCGCGCCTCGACCATGTACGCACCGATGCGCGCCAGAGCTTCCTCGCCGACGGGCACCAGGCGGTCCTTGCCGCCCTTGCCGGTGATGCGCAGCACGCCCTGGCGGGTGTTCAGCGCGGCCAGCGGCAGCTCGACCAGCTCGGACACGCGCAACCCGCTGGCGTACATCAGTTCCAGCATGGCGCGATCGCGCAGGCCCAGGGTCGTGGTGATGTCGGGCACATGGAGCAGGCTTTCGATCTCGCGTTCGGCCAGCGCCTTGGGCAGGCTGCGCGGCGTCCTGGGGCGTTCGATCAGCAGGGTCGGATCGGCAAAGCCCGGCTCGGCGCGCGCGAGGAAAGCGTAGTAGCGACGAAACGCCGACTGCCGCCGCGCCATCGAACGCACCGCCACCGACCGTGCGCCGTGATACGCGGAGATGTCCTCGCGCTGCGCGCTGTGCAGGGTTCGGCTGCGACCGGCCAGCCACGCCGCCAGTGCCTCGAGATCGCGGCGATACGCATCCAGCGTGCGATCGGCCAGGCCGTCCTCCGACCACACCCGTTCCAGAAAGCCGCTTATGCTCAGCCGGTCGGCTTCGGCGATACTGTCGCGCTTTTCTTCCTTTTCCATGCGCACGATGCTGGGCATTGCGCGCGCACTACGCAAGCGACGACTACCGATGCCCGCGACCCTCGCCACCACCGATCTCCCGTCCCCGTTGTGGCGCCGCCTGCTGGCGCTGGTCTATGACCTGCTGATCGTGGTGGCGATCGTGATGGTGGTGGGCCTGCTGTGCCAGCTGGCCACCGGCGGTCAGCTGATCCACACCGCAGGCAAGACGGTCGTGCCGGTTTGGTACCAGCTGCTGCAGGCGCTGGTGGTGATGGCGTACTTCGTCAGTTCGTGGCGACGCGGCGGGCAGACGGTGGGCATGCGCCCCTGGCACATCCGGGTCACCCGCGAAGACGGTGGTACGCCGTCCATGCAGCAGGCGCTGATTCGCGCGCTGGTCGCGGCAGCGCCGCTGGTGCTGTTGATGCTGGAGCCGGTACTCGGTATGAGGCCCACGTTATGGACCTTGCTGGGCGTGTGGGCCGGCTGGTTTGCGGTGGCGCTGTTCGATCCGCGTCGTCGCGCGCTGCATGATTTTGCCGCGCATACCGAGATCCGCCTGCTGGGTTGACCGGCCGCTTCACACTTTGCTCAGCGCTTAGAGGATCCAATCCGCCGATGTCCCAGCCACGCCCCGCGGAAAGCCGCAGCGACGCCGAACTGATCCGCACCAACCGCGGCTTCTACGAATCGCTGTGGTCCCAGGCGAAGCTGATCGGCCCCGAGCGCTTCAACACCTGGCCGCTGCTGCGCGAACTGGCCGCCGCCGCGCCGCGCCGACTGGAAGTGGCGCCCGGCTTGCGTCCGCGATTGCCGCTGGACGGCACCTGTTTCGTCGACCTCAGCCGCGCCGCCCTGCGTCGCCTGCACGCGAGCGGCGCCCATGCCGTGCACGGCATGATCGGCGCCCTGCCCTGCGCGGACGCCAGCTTCGAGCTGATCTGCGCGCTCGACATTCTCGAACATGTTGCCGATGACGACAGCGCGCTGGCCGAGCTGGCGCGCGTAGCCACACCCGGTGCCAGCGTGCTGCTGTCGGTGCCGCTGCATCCGGCGGCGTGGACCGCGTTCGACGATTTCGTCGGTCACTGCCGCCGGTACGAGCCCGCGCAGATCATTGCCCGTATGGCGCAACACGGCTTCGTGATCGAACAGAGCGCGGTATACGGCATGCAGCCGAAATCCTCGCGGCTGCTCGACCTCGGGCAGTGGTACCTCACCCATAAACGCGAACGCGCAATGTGGTGGTACAACCGGGTGTTCATGCCGCTGGGCCTGCACTTCCAGAAACCGTTGCGATGGCGCGACGGCCTGGGCGATACGCGGGATGTCGACGAGCTGCTCCTGCGTTGCCGCTTTCGTCCCGGCGCGATGCCAAGTCGCTGATCGCGCCGCGCAGCCATTTTGCGGCGTTGCAACACGGCCGGGGCGAAGGCGCTAAGATGGCTCCTTTCGTCTCCCGGCATTCCCTCCGATGCTTTATCAGATCCACGAATGGCAACGCTCGTTCCTCGGCCCGCTGAGCTACTTCGCGCAGGCGAGCGCGAGCATGCTCAACGACAACAGCAGCCCGTTCGCCAGGCTGCCCGGCGCGCAACGACTGGCGGCCGGCTACGAGCTGGTCCACCGGCTGGGCAAGGATTACGAAAAGCCCGAGTTCGGCATCCATAACGCGACGGCCCACGATCAGGAGATCGCGGTGATCGAGCGGATCGCGCTGGCCAAGCCGTTCTGCCAGCTCAGGCGCTTCAAGCGCTTCAGCGACGATCCGGCCACCATCGAGAAGATGAAGAACGATCCGGTGGTGCTGGTGGTGGCGCCGTTGTCGGGCCACCATGCCACGCTGCTGCGCGACACCGTGCGCACGCTGCTGCGCGATCACAAGGTCTACATCACCGACTGGGTCGATGCGCGCATGGTGCCGATCGATGCCGGCACGTTCGGGCTGGACGACTACGTCGCGTACGTCGAGGAATTCATCCGCCACATCGGCGCACGCCAGCTGCATGTGATCTCGGTGTGCCAGCCGACCGTGCCGGTGCTGGCGGCAGTCTCGCTGATGGCCACACGCGGCGAAGACACGCCGCTCAGTCTCACCATGATGGGTGGCCCGATCGATCCGCGGCGCAGCCCCACCAGCGTCGACAACCTGGCCACCACCCAGCCGCTGTCGTGGTTCCGCGGCAACGTGATCCACACCGTGCCACCGAATTATCCCGGCCGCGGCCGCGAGGTCTATCCCGGCTTCCTGCAGCACGCCGGGTTCATCGCGATGAATCCGGGCCGCCATGTCAATTCGCACTGGGACTTCTACCAGGACCTGTTGCGCGGCGATCTCGACGACGCCGAATCCCACCGCAAGTTCTACGACGAATACAACGCGGTGCTGGACATGCCGGCCAGGTTCTACCTGGACACCATCGAGAAGGTGTTCCAGCAGTTCCTGCTGCCGCGCGGATTGTGGGACGTCGCCGGCGAACGGGTGAATCCCGCGGCGATCACGCGCAGCGCCCTGCTCACCATCGAGGGCGAGCTGGACGACATCTCCGGCCTCGGCCAGACCGAAGCGGCACACGACTTGTGCAGCGGCATCCCGGCCAAACGGCGCGCGCACAACATGATCGAAGGCGCCGGCCACTACGGCATCTTCAGCGGCCGCCGCTGGCGCGAGACGGTTTATCCCCAAGTGCGCGATTTCATCCGCAAGTTTGATCAAGCCGCAAAATAATCGCCCACGGGTACCCGGCGCGTTCCGTCGGTTTCAGCGCGCAAAGCGGTCGCGGCAAGGCGCTCGACCGCTCTGCGCCTGGAGCTAATGCTTCAGGCAAGGCAAAGAGAGTGACTCGGCCTCAACCGAAAGGACGTGGGCGAACAAGACCTCGGCCGCCAGCAGCCGGCACGCCTCAGCCCTGTCTGAAAAACGCTGCGAACGCCTCGACCGTGCGCTCGATGCCGTCATCGTCGATATCGAGATGCGTGACCAGCCGCAGCGTGGGCAGATAGCCGATGCTGATACGGATGCCCGCCGCGCGCAGATGGACGTCCAGCTCGCGCAGGCGCGCGGCGGGCACGTCGATGAAAACCATGTTGGTGTACTGCCCGAGCAGGTCGATACCGGCGATTTCGCGCAGCCGGCCGGCCAGGTATGCCGCCCGGCGGTGATCGTCGGCGAGCCGCGCCACGTGATGATCCAGCGCATGCAGGCCAGCCGCGGCGAGGATGCCGGCCTGCCGCCAGCCGCCGCCGGCGACCTTGCGCCAGCGCCGCGCCTTGTCGATCAGGGTGTGGGAGCCCATCAGCACCGAGCCGACCGGCGCCCCGAGTCCCTTGGACAGGCATATCGACACCGTATCGAAATGCCGCGCGATCTCTCGCGCCGGCACGGCGCAGGCTACCGCTGCGTTGAACAGCCGCGCACCGTCCAGATGCAGGCCGAGGCCGTGCGAACGCGCCACGTCGTGCGCCGCCGCCAGGTAGTCCAGCGGCAGCGTGCGGCCGTGCCAGGTGTTCTCCAGGGCCAGCACGCGGGTACGTGCGAAATGCGGATCGACCGGCTTGATCGCGGCCTCGATGCTTGCCAGCGGCAGTGAGCCGTCGGCCGCCTGCACGATCGGTTGCGGCTGGATCGAGCCGAGCACCGCCGCGCCGCCACCTTCGAACTTGTAGGTATGCGCGTCCATGCCGACCAGGTATTCATCGCCGCGTTCGCAGTGCGCCAGCAACGCCAGCAGATTCGATTGGGTGCCGCTGGGCACGAACAGCCCCGCATCGAAACCAAGCTCGGTCGCCAGCCGCTGCTGCAAGGCATTGACCGTGGGGTCTTCGCCGTAGACGTCGTCGCCGACGTCCGCCGCCAGCATCGCCGCGCGCATCGCGGCCGTCGGCCGGGTCACCGTATCGCTGCGTAGATCAATCACGTGCATCACCGATCCTCTGTCTGTGGAACCTGCCGACGCCTGGCTGCTTCGCCACGTTCGACGCGCTGCGGTCAGGCGATGCGCCGGAAATACAGCCACGCCGCCAGCGCCAATATCGAGGCCGGCAGCAGGTTGGCGAGCAGCGGCGACAGGCCGTAGACCGTGCCGAAGTTGACCATCGCCTGCTGCAGGAAATACCAGGCTATCGCCAGCAACATGCCGATGAACATGCGCTTGCCCAGGCCGCCGGAGCGCAGTGCACCGAACGCGAACGGCATCGCGCACAGCACCAGCACCAGCACGTTCAACGGGTACAGCGCCCGACCCCAGAAGGCCACCGCGTAACTGCCCGCACTTTGTCCGTTGCTTTCCAGATACCGGATGTTGCGACTCAGGTCGCGCATGGACAGGTATTGGGGCTGGATCACCGACTGCGCCAGCACCTGCGAGTTGAGGTTGGACTGCCACGGCTGGCTGGCGATCGTGCTGGCGTGCGTACCCCGCGCATCGAGCGTGGTGCTGCGCACATCGTGCAGGACCCACTGGTTGCCGTCGTGTTCGGCGGTCTTGGCCCATTCGAAGCGATCGAGCTGGCCGTCGTTGCCGAAGGTGAATACGCGCACGTCGCTGAGCTGCACGCTGCTCACGCCATCGTGCTGCTTCAGCGACGTGCCGCGGGCATTGATGATGGTGTTGCCGTCGCGCGCCCACAGCCCGCTGTTGGTGCCCATGCCGAGGTCGCCGGATTTCATCCGCAGCTGCATCGCCTGCGCCTGCTGGTCGCCCCATGGCGCCGCCGTCTCGCCGAGGATCACCACGCCGACGATCAGCACCGCCACCACGCCGACCGCCGAACCCGCGATGCGCAGGCGCGACATGCCCGCCGCACGCAAGGCGGTCAGTTCGCCGGTGCCGGCCAGCCCGCCCAGGCCGAGCAGGCCACCGATCAAGGCGGCATTGCCGAACATCTCGTAGGCGCGCCGTGGAAACGTCACCAGTACATAGACCACCGCATTGCTCAGCGTGTAGCCGTGCTTGCCCACGCTGCCGAGCTGGCGCAGGAACTGGGTCACCGCGTCGAAGCCGGTCAGCACCAGCCACACCATCAGCAGCGAGCCGAGCACGCTCATCGCCACCAGCCGGTCGACCCGCTTGATGTTGAACATGCCGGCGAGAGACAGCGTCATGTCGGCGCACCCGTCTGCAGCTTGCGCGGTCCAGCCGCCTTGCGGGGCGAATACTGCTTCCACAGCATCCAGCCGGCCAGCGCGAGCACCACGGCGTGCAAGGCCCACAAGGGCGCCTCGTTCTGCCAGTGGCCCTTGCCGATCTGCGCACGGCCGAGCGCAAGCAGCAGGTAGTACAGATAGAAGCTGACCACGGCCAGCAACAGGCGGCCATATCTGGGTTCGCGCGGACTCTGGCGCGACAACGGCAAGGCCAGCAGCAACAGCACCAGGGTCAGCGGCGGCGCATTCGCGCGCCAGGCGAACTCGGCGCGGTCAGCCGGGTCGTTCGACTGGGCCAGGGTCCAGCTGCTCTTCGAGTGCGCCGGATCGTCGTCATCGTCGGCCTGCACGCTGGACAACGAGGTGTCGTTGCGCTGGTACTGCATCTGCCGCCAGTTGTCGGCGCCCAGCGGAATCTCGTACTGCCAGCCATCCTTGAATGCGATGAAGCGGCCTTCGCCGTTGCTTTCCTGGTACAGCTCGCCGCTGGCCGCGTTGACGACTTTCAGGCGGGGCGGGCCATCCTTGTCGGCGCTTTCCGTAGCGACGAAAGTCCGCCCCAGCTTGCTGCCGTCGCGGCTCAGGCTGTCGACGAAAATGATGCCGCCCTTGCCCGGCAGGTTGGTGAAGCGCCCCGCGTCCAGTCCGGCCGCGATCACCGAGCGGTTCGCCGCCGCGACCATCGCATCGCTGGTGCGCACCGCCCACGGGCCCAGCCACAGCGACACCAGCGCGGTGATCGTCACCAGCACCACGCCGAGGATCAGCACCGGCCGCAGCAAGCCGCGCGGCCCCATGCCCGAGGATGCCAGCACATGCATCTCGCTCTCGCGGTACATCCGGCCCAGCCCCATCAGCACGCCGATGAAACTGGCCAGCGGCATCATGTTGGTGAGGCCATCGAGCGTGCGCAGGCCCAGCACCTGAAACATCACGCTGGGCGGAAAACTGCCGTTGGCGACCTGCTGCAGCACCTTGGCGAACGCGCTGCCGGCCACGATGACCAGCAGCACCACCACGGTGGCGGCCACGGTCTGCGCCAGCTCGCGCAGGAAATAGCGGTCGAGGATGCTCAGCATGCGATAAACTTGTCCGCTTACCCACCCACGCCCGATCGGCGCGGCAAACCGCAAGTCTAGCCTGTCCGGCCGCTGCCGGGCCCATGCAGGAAACATCCCGATGACACTCCAGTTCAGCCTCGGCACGGCCGCTCCCGAAACCGTCGACGCGGCCTGCGTACTGGTGGGCGTCTACGAAAACGGCGCGCTGACCAGCGCGGCCGAGCGGCTGGACCATGCCGCCGGCGGCCTGATCAAGCGCCAGATGGAAAGTGGCGACATCAGCGGCAAGGCCGGCAGCAGCACGCTGCTTTTTGCACCGGCCGGCGTCGCTGCAAAACGCGTGCTGGTGGTGGGCCTGGGCACCCAGAAGTCGTTCGATGCGGCGCGCTTCCAGAAGGTCAACCTCGAAGCCGCGCGTGCGCTTGGGCGACTGCCGGTGGCCGATGCCGTGTCGTATCTGACCGAGGTGGATGTACCCGGCCGCGACAGCGCGTGGCGCGTGCGCATCGCCGCGCTGGCCAGCGATCATGCAGCCTATCGCTACACCGCCACGTTCAAGCCGCGCGACAAGAGCAAGCAGCCCGAGCTCTCCGCGCTCACGTTTGCAGGCGCCGCTGACGCCCAAGGCGGGCTCGACCAGGCAACGGCGATCGCCGAAGGCGTGCGCTTCGCCCGCGAGCTGGCCAACCTGCCGCCGAACATCTGCAACCCGGCGTACATCGCGGCGCAAGCGCAGGCGTTCGCCGACACACAGGACAAGGTCAGCTGCAGGGTGCTCGATCATGCCGAGATGGAGAAGCTCGGCTTCGGTTCGCTGCTGGCGGTGGCGCGCGGCTCGGTCAACAAGCCGCGACTGATCGCGCTCGAGTACAAGGGCGGCAACGACGGCGACCAGCCGTATGCGTTCGTTGGCAAGGGCGTCACCTTCGACTCCGGCGGCATCAGCCTGAAACCCGGCGCCGGCATGGAGGAGATGAAGTTCGACATGGGCGGCGCGGCCGGCGTGCTCGGCGCGTTCGTGGCGGCGGTGAAGATGGGCGTGAAGCTCAACCTGGTCTGCGTGGTGCCCAGCGTGGAGAACATGCCCGACGGCGACAGCTACCGTCCCAGCGATGTATTGACCAGCCTGTCCGGCCTCACCATCGAAGTGCTCAATACCGATGCCGAAGGCCGACTCATCCTGTGCGATGCGCTGACCTGGACCGCGCAGACGTACAAGCCGCAGGCGCTGGTCGATGCCGCCACGCTCACCGGTGCCTGCGTGGTCGCGCTGGGCAAACACGCCAGCGCCCTGATGAGCAAGCACGACGACCTCGCCGCCGAACTGCTCGCCGCCGGTGAGGCAACCCTCGACCGCGCCTGGCGCCTGCCGCTGTGGGACGACTACCAGACCCAGCTCGACTCCGGCTTCGCCGACGTCGCCAACATCGGCGGCAAGAGCGCCGGTGCGATCACCGCTGCATGCTTCTTGTCGCGCTTCACCGACGGCCAGCGCTGGGCCCACCTGGATATCGCCGGCACCGCCTGGGAGGAAGGCCGCAAGGGCCTGGCCACCGGCCGCCCGGTGGCGTTGCTGGCGCAGTGGCTGCTGGATCGTGCCGGCTGAGCGCACCCAAGGAGCCGACCTGTCATGCCACGTGCCGACTTCTACCTGATCGACAAGCCGCGCTTTCGCGAGCAACCGCTGTTGCTGGTGTGCGAGCTGGCGAAGAAAGCGTTTGCGGCGCAGCAGCCGACGCTGATCCTGACCCGCGACTACGCCCAGGCCGAAGCCGTCGACGAACTGCTGTGGGCATTCGACGAAGACGTGATGATTCCGCATCAACTGGCCGGCGACGACGACGATGCGGACACCGCCGTACTGATCGTGCCGCCGGACATCGCCACGGCCGATCGGCCGTTGCTGATCAACTTGCGCGAGACCTGCCCCGGCGGTCGTTACCAGCGCGTGCTGGAAGTGGTGGCCGCCGATCCAGCCGAACGCGACGGTTCACGCGCGCGCTGGCGCGAATACCAGCGGCTCGGTTTCGAACTGCACAAGAACGACATGTAGCCAGCGGCGTGTCGTTCAGGCCAGCGCGATGGCCGGCGGCGACTCGGCAACGACGGTGCGCGCCAGCGCACTGGCCAATTGCTCGCCGCTGAGCGGTTTGCGCAGGTAGCCATCCATGCCGGCCTCGCGCGCATGGAGTTCGTCGCCGCTGCCGGAACGCGCGGTCACCGCCACGATCGGCAGATGCTGCCCGGCATGCTCGCGCTGGCGGATCAGCCGGGCGATCTGGAAGCCATCGACGCCGGGCAGGTCCAGATCCAGCAGCACCGCGTCGAAACGCGCATGCGCCAGCTCGGCCAGCGCGGCCAGGCCGTTGGCCACATGCACCACCGCGTGTCCCTGCTGCTCCAGCAGGCCGCCGATCACGGCGGCCACGATGGTGTCGTCCTCCACCAGCAGCAACCGGTAGGGGCGGCCTGCCGCATCCGCCGAGGGCCGCGGCGATACCGCCGAGGGCTCGGCG
The DNA here is from genome assembly GCF_042654965.1 of Rhodanobacter umsongensis. NCBI lineage: Bacteria > Pseudomonadati > Pseudomonadota > Gammaproteobacteria > Lysobacterales > Rhodanobacteraceae > Rhodanobacter > Rhodanobacter umsongensis. The sequence goes on from NZ_JBHSMK010000007.1 coordinate 42,469, forward strand.
AGCGGCAACCGCACGTGGAAGACACTGCCATGCGCGACGCGCGATTCCAGTTCGATGCTGCCGCCCATCATGTCGACCAGCTCGCGGCAGATCGCCAGGCCCAGCCCGCTGCCGGCGCGCCGCTGCGGACCGTCCGCCTGTTCGAAGCGCT
>NZ_JBHSMK010000008.1:0-168878 GCF_042654965.1 Rhodanobacter umsongensis
GCGCATCGTTCAGCAGCTTCAGCAGCATGCTGCCGGAGCGCTGCATGGCCTGGGTGTAGTCGTGTTGCAGCGGGCTCAGCGGCGTGCTCAGCAGGAGTTCGGCCATGCCCATCACGCCGGTCATCGGCGTGCGGATCTCGTGGCTCAGCGTGGCCAGGAACTGCGTCTTGGCCGCGCTGGCCGCCTCGGCCATCTGCCGCTGCTGTTCGGTCAGCTGCATGCGATGGCGCTGCGCCAGCCGCCGCCGCCAGCTGCGCAGCACCAGGCTCACCGCACTGGCAAGCAGCAGCGCATAGATCAGCCACGCCCACCAGCGCACCCACGGCGGCGCCTGCACGTGGATGCGCAGCGGCGACCGCAACAGGGCCCATTGGCCGTCCGCGCCAGCGGCCTGCACATCCAGCCGGTAATCGCCCGCCGGCAGGCCCGCGAAGTCGCGCTCGCCGCGGCTGTCGGCGTCAATCCAGCCATTGTCGAATCCATTCAGGCGGAACCGGTACCGGTTGACCGCGGGGTTGATGAACGACGCCAGGCGCACGCCCACGCGCAGGTCGCGGTCGCGCCAGTCCAGTTGCACCACCGCGCTGTCGAGGGGGATGCCATGCACTTCGCCGCCGCGCTGCACGTTGAGATACGCCAGCGTCAGCGGCGGCGATGGGCTTGCGTTCGGCGTCTGCAGCAGGCGCTCGGGCCGGAACGCGACGACGCCCGCGCTGGTGGCCGCGAACATCGTTCCGTCCGCTGCCATGGTGGTTGCGCTGCCGTCGAAATTCGCGTTGAGCAGACCATGGGAGGAACCAAACGACCGGAAGCGCCGGGCGTGTCGATCGAACTGCCACAGGCCGGGGTTGGCAAACACCCATAACTGACCCTGGCGATCGACGCGCAGGTCGCGCAGGTCGGCATTGAGCTGCTCATGGCCGAGGTCGATGCGGTCGTCGCGCAGCGCGCGCCCGCCGGCGTAGCGATAGTGTTCCAGCGCTGACTTGGTGGCCAGCCAGAACCCGGTCGCATCGAAGGCGAAGGCGATGATCTCCTGGCGCGGCACGCCCGGCACGAAGAGCAGCCGCGCGCTTTTGTCGGCCTGGCGAAGCAGGCCGCCCTCGCTGGCATACCAGAGGCTGCCGGCGTGCCAGGTAAGCTGATCGGGCCGCAGGCTGCTTTCGCTGCCGCGCTCCATCTCGACCCGCGCGACGGCGAGGCTGTCGGGGTCGATCACATAAACGCCTTCGTTCCACGAGGCGACGTATAGCCGTCCATCGTCGGCGGCACTAAGCAGCACCGGCCGGGTCACTCCGGAGGAGTCGAGATCGAGCGGAGTCAGCTTGCCGTGATCGAACAGGGTGAGCCCGGGCGGGTTGTCGATCCACAGCCGGCCACGCGGGTCTTCCGCCAGCGAGACGACCTGCCCGCGCATGCCCTTCACCACATGCTGCACGCGGCCGGTGGCTGCATCGAGCTTGTCGATCCAGCCATTGTTGCCGCCCAGCCACAACTTGCCGTCGCGACCCATGAGGATCGTCGACGCCGAGATGCCGGAGAGGCTGCCGGGATCGTCGGGTATGTGGGTGAAGCGGGCAAAACCGTTCCAGCCCGGCGGCAGGTAGGCGATGCTGGACTGCTCGAAGGTGATCCACAAGCCGCCTTCGCCATCGAGCGTGGTCTGCCACGTCTTGTTGCCGGGCAGCCCGCCCGGCAACAACGGCTGGCCGGCAATGCGCTGCAATGACCCGTCGCCGCGATCCAGCAGCACGCCGTCGGCGGTGCCGATCCACAGGCGCCCCTGCGTGTCGCGGGTGCTGCTCATGACGCGTTGCGATGCCAATTGCCGGTTCGCCAGCGGTCGCGCCACGCCATCGGCGCCGATGATCAGCAGCCCCCCCGTCAGCGACACCCTGACGTCGCCATGGCCGCCGTCGATGCGCCAGCTCTTGCCCACGTCGCCATGGAACGAGGGATCCACCCGTACCTGCCGCATCGTGCCGTCGGTTTCGCGCAGGTAGATGCCGCTCTCCGCGCCGATCCAAAGACGGCCATCGGCGTCGGCCAGCAAGGCGCGCGTCTGGCCGAACGAGCCGGCCGGCTCGCCGGCGACATTCCGCGGCACGTGGTCGAACCCGCTTCGATCCGGTCGCATGCGGTCGAGCCCGCTTTCGGTGGCCACCCACAGGCTGCCATCGGCGGTCTGGGCAATGTCCCAGACTTCGTTGCCCGCCAGGCTGGCGGGCTTCGTGTCGTCATGCGTCCAATGGCGGAAACGCCCGCGGCGCTGGTCGTACATGATCAGGCCGGTCGAAATGCCGCCGGTCCAGACGTCGTTGTCGCGGTCGACCAGCAGGGCGTAGGTCGGGTTGGCCGGCAACGAATCCGGGTCGTCCCCCGCATGCCGGAACACCTTGAAGCCGACGCCGTCGAACCGTATCAGGCCACCGGCCGAGCCGAACCACATGAAGCCGTTGCGGTCCTGCGCGACCGCGTAGATCGCGCCGCTGGGCAAACCGTCCGTCGTTTCATAGCGGCGGAACTGCGGCGTCGGCAACGGGCCCGCGGTTTGCCCATCGGATGCCATCGACGCCATGGGTGCCGACACGAGCATGGCCAGCGTCATGCCCAGCCATCGTGCCGACCACCTCAGATCGCTCCCCATCCGTTTCCCCGTGAACAGCTGCCGCAGAATCCGCTCAACCCCGCTGGACGCCGCATTGTCCCAAGCCGCGATAGTGCCAAAACCGCGGCGGTGGCGCGAGCACGGCGTGCCCGCCGGCGCACCGGCCGCAGCGTCGAAAGCCGGCGCGACGAAGCTCGCTAGAATGCGCAGATGTCCCGACGCATGCGATTGCTGTTCTCCGCGCTAGCCATGGCTGCGTTGCTGTGGCTGCTGTTTGCCGCTGCCGAACGTGCGCTGGCGCTGGCGCAGCGCTTCCTCGCCCTGCCGGCATGGCTGCAATGGACGCTCGGCGGCATCCTGCTGCTCTTCGCGGCGGCCGGCTTGAGCGTGCTGTGGTGGATGCTGCGGCCTCGGCGCAAACGCCGACCGCTGCCAGCACCCGACCGCGGCAGCCTGGAACAGCGCATCGGCCAGCTGCACGAACGCGGCGCGGATACCGGCATGCTGACGGCCGAACTGGGCGAACTCGATCGCCGCCGCCTCGGTGCGCGCCTCTACATCGCCTTGTTCGGCGAAATCTCCACCGGCAAGTCCAGCCTGATCCGCGCACTGGCACCGCACGCCCAGGCCGCCAGCGACGCGCGTGGCGGCACCACCCGCACCGTCGGCCACTACGACGGCAGCTTGCCGGACGGCCGCGCGCTGGTGCTGGCCGACGTGCCCGGCAGCCGCGAGGCCGGTGGCGAGACCCGCGAAACCCTGGCGCGCGAAGAAGCGCTGCGCGCGCACGCCGTGATCTATCTGTGTGCCGGCGACCTCGACCGCAGCCAGGCCGACGAACTGCGCTGGCTGGCCGAGTTCGGCAAGCCCTTGCTGCTGGTGCTGAACAAGGCGGACCAGTGGACGGCCGTCGAACGCGACCAGTTGCTCGCGCGCCTCGTTCAGCAATCGCGCGGCATCGCCAGCGCCGTGCTGGCGATCAGCGCCGGCGGCAGCGAACGCTATCAACGCCAGCTCGCCGACGGCAGTACCGAGTCGGTCGAGCGCCAGCGCAAGCCGGCCATCGGGCCGCTGCTGCAGGCGCTTGCGCGGCTCACCGCGTCCGGTGCCGAAGGCATGGAGAGCCTTCGCGAGAACGCCGTGCTGGCCGGCCTGCATCAACGCACCGGCACGCTGGAAGCGCAGACCCGCGCCGAGGAGGCCGAACGCATCGTGCACAAATATGCGCGGCGGGCCATCGTCGGCGCACTCGCCGCGGTGGCGCCGGGCAGTGACCTGGTGATCCAGGGGGTGCTCGCCACCGGCCTCACCCGCGCGCTCGCCGAGCTGTACGGGGTCAAGGTCAGCGAGGTGCAGGTCGAGGATTTCGTGCAACAGGCAAGGCTGACCCTGCGCACCGGCAGCTCGATCGTGCTTGCCGTCGCCGGCAACGCGCTGAAAGCATTTCCCGGCTTGGGCACGCTGGGCGGCGGCGTATTGCACGCCTTCGCCTACGCCCTGATCTTCGACTCGATGGGCCGCGCACTGGCCGCTTCGCTGGCCGAACGCCAAAGCCTGGACCAGGAGGACGCTGGCGCCCGGCTGAAGGAACTGCTGGCCGATGCTGGCGGCACGCGCTTGCGCCAGCTGGCTGCGCTGACGAAGGAAGCGGTGCGCGAACGCGCGGAATGAGGCGCATCGCTCCGATGGCGCATGTGGTGGTTGCACTTAAATGGCTGGGAGAAAAAAAGCTCCAGAGCTTTCGTGCGCCCACGGCGCCCGAGTCACTTTCTCTCGCCTGCCCGAGAGAAAATAACCAAAGAGAGGGCTCCCCCGCTTGCGGACCTTGCGGGGTTTGTCGACAGCACATCCTGTGCTGACGCCAAACTGGCCGGCATCCCTGCCGGCCGCCCTGCGGGCTTTTCCTCCATCCGTCCGCCGCTTCAGAGGGGACCCGGTAGAGCAGCGCGCATCCTGCGCGCACTTCTCAGAAGAGCCAGATCGAAAGCAAGGCAACGGCAGAGCGATGCGTTGCCGTTGCCGTGGCTTTTCAGCTTTATCACCGAGTGCGGGCCACGATGGCCCGCTGCTCCCCGGGGCCCCTGTGCGGCGGTGAGGCGGGGTCGACAGGCCGCGCAGCGGGAACCGACAGGGATGTCGGTTCCTTTTCGCCCGGACAGGAGTCCGGTCGAAAAGCCCGGCCCCGACTCACGGACTTGCCGGGCAGGAGCCCGGCAAGTGCCAAGCGGGGTGGCCTTTCTCTTTGGTTATCTTTCTCTTTGGCCACGCAAAGAGAAAGTAACTCGGCCTCCGAAGGAGGTCGAAAGCTCTTAGCTCCCGACCTATCAGCACCACACCAAACAGCACTCTGCACGGTCACAGAAAGTCTCTGTGAGAGTCCTGCAAAACTACGGTGTGCCGGCGAACGCCGCGCGCAGCCAGTCGTGCATCAACCGGTAACTGCGTGTGGCCGCGCGCTCGTCGTAGCGACAACCAGGCGAGTTCTCGCCGGCTTCGGTAAAGCAATGCACCGCGTGCCCGATCACCACGAATTGCCAGTCGGCGGGGCTGGTGCGCATCTCGTCCATGAACTTGTCGGCGTCCGGCATGGTGCCCTTGTCGTCGGCGCCGTTCATCGCCAGCACGCGCGCCTTGATGTTCTTCGCCAACGCCGGCTTGTCGGTATCCAGACCACCGTGGAATGACACCACCGCGGCGACGTCGGCGCCACTGCGCGCCAGATCCAGCACCGCCGAGCCGCCGAAGCAGAAGCCGATCGCGGCCAGCTTGCTGCTGTCGATCGGCGCACCCGCGGCCTGCGCCTTCAGCTGGGCCAGCGCCTCGCTCACGCGCTTGCGCATCAGCGCGCGATCGCCGTACAGCGGTTTCACCGCCGCCTGCGCCTGATCGGCATGGCCTTGCTGCGGACGCACGCTGGCGCCGTACATGTCGGTGAGCAGGATCACGTAATCCTTGCCGGCGATCATCTCGGCCTTCCGGACGGCCGCGTTGTTGACGCCGTACCAGTTCGGCACCATCACCAGGCCAGGCCGCTTTGCCGTGGTCGCGTCGTCGTAGACCAGGATGCTGTGGAAGCGCGTGCCGTCCTGGCTCCATTCGACGCTTCGGTGCACCATCTTCGCCTGTACGGCGAAACTGGAACCGGCAAGCAGCAGCAGACAGCAAAGTCGGGCGATGCGCATGATCAATCCTCCGGTGAAGCTGACGGGTCCGCCCCAAGCGGGGCGGGTTGGATGGGGCTTTGCTTGCAGCAGGGTCAGAGTCCGCCGGCGTGCTCCGAGAGGCGCCGTTTCAACGGGGCAAGACGATCGAGCAGGCGCACGCCGACGCCGCGGGCGGCGACCAGCGGCGGCGATTGCCAGGCATAGATGCGCGCCAGTGCGTCGAAGCCCAGTGCATCCAGCGTATCGGCGCTGCGCCGACGGCGCGCGTAGCGACGCAGCACGTGGTCGGCACCGATGTCACGCCCGGCACGGCGTGCCGCCAGCAACGTGTCGCGCAGCTCGGCCACGTCGCGCAACCCGAGGTTGACACCCTGGCCGGCCAGCGGATGCACCGCATGCGCAGCGTCGCCCAGCAACACGAAACGGTCAGCCTGATAGCACTGGGCCAGTTGCAGCTTCAACGGAAACGCCGCGCGCGGGGTGGTGGCGAGCATGCGGCCGAGCCGGAAATCGCTGGCGAGGCCGAGTTCATCGAGGAAAGCCTGGTCGTCCAGCGCCAGCACGCGTTGGGCCTCGGCCTCGGGCAGCGACCACACCAGCGAGCTGCGTCCGTCGCCCAGCGGCAGCAAAGCCAGCGGTCCGCCGCGCATGAAGCGTTGCCATGCGGTATTTTCATGCGGCCGCTCCGTGGTCACATGCGCCACCACGGCGCGCTGAGCGTAGTCCCGGCCCCGGGTACCAATGCCGGCCAGCTGGCGCAAGGGCGAGGCCGCGCCATCGGCAGCCACCAGCAAGCCCGCCGCCAGCGTCCCGCCATCCGCCAGGTCAAGCTGGATACGATCCTCGCGCGCCTCGAAACCCTGCACCCGGGCAGGGCACAGGCGACGCACGCCGGCCGCTTCCAGCGCCTGCCACAGCGTCCATTGCACCAGCGAGTTCTCGACGATATAGCCGAGCTTGTCGCGGCCTTCGCTGGCCGCGTGGAAATCGATGGCGGCCCCGCTTTCGGCATCCCACACATGCATGTGCGCATACGATCCGGCGCGCGCTTGCCGTATGGACGCCCAGACGTCCAGATCGTCCAGCAGGGCGATCGACGAAGGGGCCAGGCCCACTACACGCAGGTCCACCTCGGCGTCGGCGGTCCATGGCGCGGGCGCATGCGCCTCCAGCAATGCCGTGCCGAAGCCGGCACGCGCCAGGGCCAGCGCGGCGGCGGCGCCGACCATGCCGCCACCGACCACGGCCACGTCCAGAGCCGGCGCGCGGCGGCGCGGTGAAACTTCGGGCGAAGCCGTATTCATGGCAGGCGCTCCAGCACGGCCAGCGGCGGCTCGCCGCGGAAGCCCATGCCACGCCGCGCCAGTGCCCGTCGCAATGGCGGCACCCGATCGCAGGCGAGCAAGGCCAGCGAGCGTAGCGGTCCCAGCAGCGGTTGCGGCAGGCAGGCCAGCCGCACCAGGCCGTGACTCATCGCCATGGTGCCGTCGCGATCGGGCGCACGGCGTGCGGCATAGCGTTCCAGCAGCCCGGAAGCACCAGGGTCGGCAGCCGTCGCGATCAGCTCGGCCAGGGTCAGCGCATCGCGCAGGCCGAGGTTGAAACCCTGCGCACCGATCGGATGCACGGTCTGCGCGGCATTGCCCACCAGCACCGCCCGCGGCCCGGTCAGCCGGGTCGCCGCGACGCGATGGATCGCATACGGATGACGCTTGCCGGGCCGGCTCAGGCGGCCAAGACGCCAGCCGAAACGCCGTTGCGCCAGTTCGATGAACTCCGCATCGTCCAGCGCCGCAACAGCGCCTGCCTGGTCGGCGGCCACCGTGAGCACCAGCCCGCAGCGGCGCTCGGCCAGCGGCAGCATTGCGATCGGGCCGTCATCGGCAAAGCGCTCCCAGGCGCGGTTGGCGTGATCGCGCTCCGGCGTGACCGTGCAGACGAACAGCGTCTGCCGGTAGTCGTGGCGCTCGGCGTCGATGCCCAGCTGCGCGCGAACCAGGGAGTTCGTCCCATCGGCGCCAACCAGCAGTGACGTGTCGATGCTGCGCCTGCCGTGCGGCGTGTCGACCTGCGCACGCCAGCCGTTGCGCAGCGGCTCCAGCGCGTCCAGGGTGGCCGGCGCAAGCCGGGTCAGCCGGGTGCATTCGTCCAGTCGACGCAGCAACGCCACGCCCAGTTCACGTGCCGGCAAGGTCCAGCCCAGCGCATCGACGCCCTGTCTGTCCGCATCGATGCGCGCACTGCCGAACTCGCCGGCGCGGCTGACATGGATATGCCGGATCGGGGTGGCTCGCGCCGCGGCATGCCGCCACACGCCGATGGCGTCGAGGCCGTTGACGGTGGCTCGCGCCAGCGCCAGGTTGCGTTCGTCGTAACTGGGCTGCGCATCGGCGCGTGGGGCGGCGGTTTCGACCAGGGTGGCGGCGACGCCCGCGGTATCCAGCGCGATGGCCAGACTGGCACCGACCAGGCCACCGCCGATGATCAGCACGCCGGGTTCGTTCAGGGCGGGAGATTCGTGGACATTCATGCGCCGATGATACGCGCCAGGACCGCCCGCGTTGCGGCGTTGGGCTAGACTAGCGGTCTGTTCAGACGCCCACATGGAGCTCCTCATGGTCAAGACACCGGCCCAACGCCTCGGCATCCTGCTGGCACTCGCCGCAGTGATGGCGGTTACCCGCATCCACCTGTCCCTGCTCCATCACAACGTGGACGATGCGTCGTGGGCGATCTTCTTCCTGGCCGGTTTCTGGCTGCGTGGCGCCGGTCGCTGGGCGTTCCCGTTGTTGATGGCCGAAGCGGTAGTGATCGACTATCTGGTGATCAGCGGCCAGGGGCTCGACTTCTGGAGCCACTACTGCGTCTCGGTGGCTTACTGGTTCCTGATTCCGTCGTATTTCAGCCTGTGGCTGGGTGGCAGCTGGCTGGCGAAACACCAGCGCGGCCTGCACGTGCAGACGCTCGGCATGGCGGTGGTGGCATTGGTGGTCAGCTGGGCCGCCTGCTATCTGCTGTCCAATGGCAGCTTCTACTGGCTCAGCGACAGCGTGCCGCTGCCGCGCAACTCGGCCGCATGGTTCGCCAACCTGGGCGACTGGTATCTGCCGTTCCTGCAGACCACGGCCCTGTATGTGGGTCTCGGCGCGGTGCTGCACGTGCTGGCGGTGCAGATCGCCCGCATGCTGCCTGCCAGCCAAGCCGGGCGGCCGCGCTGAACCCCATGGGCAACCGGCTTTCGAAGATCTACACGCGTACCGGCGACGACGGCAGCACCGGGTTGGGCGACGGCTCGCGGGTAGGCAAGGACTCGCTGCGGGTCAACGCCTACGGCACGGTGGACGAACTCAACAGCACCATCGGCATGCTGCTGGCGGCCGAAGGCGTGACCGCCGAAGTGCGCGAGGCGTTGACCCAGGTGCAGCACGACCTGTTCGATCTGGGTGGCGAGCTGTGCATCCCCGGTATGGCGATGGTCGAGGACAGCGACATCACCCGGCTGGAAACCATCCTCGATGGCTTCAACGAACCGCTGCCGCCGCTGAAGGAGTTCATCCTGCCCGGTGGCGGCATGGCCGCGGCCTGCGGCCATCTGGCGCGCACGGTCTGCCGCCGCGCCGAACGCGAGGTGATTGCGCTGGCACGCGTGGAGAGCGTCCGCACCCAGCCGCAGCGTTACCTGAACCGGCTGTCCGACCTGCTGTTCGTGATCTCGCGCGTGCTTGCACGCGCCAGCGGTCACGGCGAAGTGCTGTGGCAACACGAGCGCAGGCGTAAACCCCAGCCGGCCGAATAGGCCGCCGCATGTTGCGGCTCTACACCCATCCTGCCTGTCTGCAGCACGATCCGGGCCCGGGACATGCCGAACGCCCCGCGCGGCTGCGCGCGGTGCTGCAGGCGCTGGATCAGGACCGCTATGCGGCGCTCGACCGGGTCGAGGCGCCGCTGGCCACGCGCGAGCAACTGCTGCGGGTGCACAGCGCCGCCCACGTGGAGCGCATCCTCGCTGGCGCGCCGGCCACCGGCCAGCGCCGCCTGGACGAAGACACCCTGATGTCGCCCGGTTCCGCCGAGGCGGCGCTGCGCGCAGCGGGCGCCAACGTGGCGGCGGTGGATGCGGTGATGAAAGGCGACGGCCTGCGTGCGTTCTGCGCCGTGCGGCCGCCCGGCCACCACGCCACCCGCGATCAGGCGATGGGCTTCTGCCTGTTCAACAACATCGCGGTGGCCGCCGCGCACGCGCTCGCGGCGCATGGCCTGAAGCGGGTCGCGATCGCCGACTTCGACGTGCATCACGGCAACGGTACGCAAGCCATCTTCGAGCACGAACCGCGCGTGCTGTTCGTCTCCAGTCATCAGTCGCCGCTGTATCCCGGCAGCGGCCATGAGGACGAGCGCGGCCTGGGCAACATCGTCAACGGCCCGCTTTCGCCCGGCGCGGGGTCGCACGAGTTTCGCGAACTGTGGGACGGCGTATTGCTGCCGCGCCTGGCCGCGTTCAGGCCGCAACTGGTGCTGGTCTCGGCCGGCTTCGACGCGCACCGCAATGACCCCTTGGCGGACATCCGGCTGGGCCACGAGGATTACGCCTGGATCACCGGACGGCTGGCGACACTGGCCCGCACGCACGCCAGCGGGCGGCTGGTTTCCACCCTGGAGGGCGGCTACGACCTCGCCGCACTGGCGGCCTGCGCCTGCGCGCACGTCAGCGCGCTGATGGAGTGAGTTGGCCGCCTGCATGGCTGGACTTGCGGATCATTGACCTCGCCAGAGCATTTCGATGCGTCGAACGAGTACCTCGACCGCAGCCGGGCTGCCACTCGACGAGCCGCACCGCCGCGATCGCATCGCCGCTCGTTTTCGTCCGCTCCCGCTGAACCCGCCCACCGCCGCGGAAAGGTTTGCCTGCCGTATCCGGGGCGTTTCTGCTAGCTTAACGAGCCTTCAAAGTCGGCAGATTCCCCGCGATGCCCAAGCTACCCCCACGCCGCCTGCTGGCGGTTGCCGCAGCACTTGCCCTGATCGGCGGCCAGGCCGACGCCAGCAGTGGTCAGAGCATTCCCGCCAGCTCGCCGGGGGAGGCCGCGCAGGCCTGTCCGCTGGGTTCGTTCCATTGCGCACCGCGCCCGTACAACTACGCCATGTGCCGGCCCAACGCGCTGCTGGATTTCTACGACCCCAGCCTCGGCAAGGACGTCAGCCTGCGCGAAACCAGCCTCACCAAGGTCGACGCGCGGCATGTGGACAGCTCCAACCAGTCGGTCTACCACCTTTCCGGCGACGTGAAACTCCACCGCGCCGACCAGCAGTTGCAGGCTGACAGCGTCGATTACAACAACACCAGCACCGATTACGACGCCCGCGGCAACGTGCGCTACCAGGAGGCCGGCCAGTTGCTGGCAGCGTCGCACATGCAGGGCAACACCGAAGCCAGCCGCGGCATCGCCGACGACGTGCGCTACCAGCTGCTGGACGCCCGCGGCAACGGCGTCGCAAAACAGGGCCACATGCTGGATGCGCAGCATTCGCGCTACTCGATGGCGACGTATTCCACTTGTGACGTCGGCCATCACCTGTGGGAGTTCCGCGCCAGCTCGATCACCATCAACAAGGACACCGGCGTGGGTGTGGCGCGCAACGCCACCATGCGGCTGGGCAATGTGCCGTTCCTGTATCTGCCGTATTTCAGCTTCCCGACCGACGACCGCCGCAAGAGCGGCTTCCTGTACCCGACCATCGGCAACACCAGCCGGTCCGGTTTCGAGGTGAGCGCGCCCTACTACCTCAATCTGGCGCCGAACTACGATGCCACGCTGGATCCGCGCATCTACAGCGACCGTGGCGCCATGCTCGCAAGCGAGTTCCGCTACCTGCTGCCCGGCAGCAGCGGCCAAGTCAACGTGGAATACGTGCCGAATGACCATGGCCAGAACGACGGCCTGGCCGACACCAAAGGTGACTCGCGTTACCTGGTCAACCTTTCCGACCGCACGGGGCTGTGGAAAGGCTGGCAGTTCGTGGGGTCCTACAACCACGCCTCGGACAGCAGCTACCTGTACGACTATGGCAACGCGTTGTCCCACGCGGCGATCTACACGCTCGCTTCCAACGCCGCGATCGTGGGTGGCGGCAAATGGTGGAACGCATCGTTCGGCGGCACCATCTACCAGAACGTGAACCCGTTCGTGACCGATGCCGTACTGCCGTACGACCAGTTGCCCTACGCCAGATTCAGCATGGACGTGCCGTTGTCGCGCTGGCTGGAATTCGGCATGGACAGCTCGGCCGTGGCGTTCCGCAAGACCGGTTTCGTCCAGGGCAAGCGCGAGGATATCTACCCCTATCTGGCCGCCGATTTCGGCAACTCCGCGTGGTTCGTCCGCCCGAAACTGGCGTACCGCTATACGGCCTATCAGCTGGACAGCGGCTACGACCGATACGGCTACTCCGGGCTACTTGGCAACGGACGCGTCTCGCCGTTCACGCAACAATCGCCCAGCCGCGCGCTGCCCATTGTCAGCGTGGACAGTGGCATGGTCTTCGACCGCAATACCTCGTTGTTCGGCAACAGTTACACGCAGACGCTGGAGCCGCGGCTGTACTACCTGTACGTGCCGTATCGCAACCAGAACAACCTGCCGGTGTTCGATACCAGCCTGATGTCGTTCGACTACTGGCAATTGTTTTCGCCGAACCAGTTTTCCGGCGCCGATCGCCAGATGGATGCCAACAACGTCACTGCGGCGCTGACCACCCGGCTGCTCGACGACAGCGGCGTGGAGCGCGTGTCGGCCAGCTTCGGCCAGATCCGCTACCTCAGCCCGCAGCGGGTGATCGGCACCGACTGGGTGCGCTCGGCCTATGTGGCCCAGTTGGATGTGCAGCTCAGCGATCGCTGGCGGCTGGCCAGCTCCTATCAGTGGAGCCCGAACACCCGCCTCACCGACATGGCGGCGGTGGAGCTGCAGCGCCGCCTGGGCACCGACGGCATCTTCAACTTCTCGTATCGCTACCGGCGCGGCCTGCTGGAACAATACAGCGCGTCGGCGGTCTACCCGTTGTCCGAGCGCTGGCGGCTGGTGGGATCGTGGACATATTCGGTCAAGGATCGCGAGACCGTCGAGGCATTGGCCGGCGTGGAGTACGACAGCTGTTGCGTGTCGCTGCGACTGGTCGACCGCAACTACATCAACCAGTCCTATTACGGTTTCGGGCCTGTCCCCGCGGGCGGCAATATCAACCAGCGCGACAACGCGATCATGTTCGAGGTGGTGTTCAAGGGGCTCGGCTCGTCGGGCGGCCAAATCGATCCCTTGTTGCACCGTGATATTCTCGGCTATCAATAAACGCATTCGCTCCGGCGATCCAGGCTTTCCATCGATGAAGCTATTCCTTGCACCTCTCCTGCTCGCCGCGCTCGCGATCGTGCTTCCCGCCCAGGCCCAGATGCTGACGCCGGCCGCCTCGGCAAACCAGCCGCTGGACCGCATCGTGGCGGTGGTCAACGAGGACGTGATCCTGCAAAGCGAGTTGAACGACGCCGTGGCGTCGGTACAGCAGCAATACGCCGGCCACACCGAGCAGCTGCCGCCGATGAACGTGCTGCAGCAGCAGGTGCTCAACCGTCTCGTGCTGATGCGGCTGCAGGTGCAGAAGGCGCAGGACCAGAACATCCGCGTTTCCGATGCCGACATCGACCAGGCGATCGCAGGCGTGGCCCAGCAGAACAAGCTCACGCCCGATCAGTTGCGCGCCGAAGTGGAGCGTAGCGGTGCCAGCTTCGCCTCCTTCCGCCGGCAGCTGGGCGACCAGATCACCGTGCAGCGGCTGCACCAGAGCGTGGTGCAGGATTCGGTCTCGGTCACCGACAGCGAGATCGACAACCTGCTCAGCAGCCCGACCTACAAGGCCGGTGAAGTACATCTGGCGCACATCCAGATAACCATTCCCAGTGGTGCCGATGCCGCCACGATCCAGGCCAGCCAGGCCAAGGCCGACCAGGCGATTGCGGCGATCAAGGGCGGCATGGACTTCAACGCCGCGGCGATCCGGTTTTCCGATGCGTCCGACGCACTGGAAGGCGGCGACCTCGGTTGGCGCCGGATGGACGAGATTCCGCCGGCCTTCGCCGACACCCTCGCCTCACTGAAGCCAGGCGAAGTCAGCCCGGCCCTGCGCGGCCCGACCGGCTTCCACATCCTCAAGCTGATCGACCAGCGCCAGAGCAGCCGCAAGATGGTCACCGAGCTGCATGCACGGCAGATCCTGATCAAGCCCAGCGAGCTGGTGACGCCGGCGCAGGCCGAACAGAAGGCCCGCGACCTGTACAACCGCATCGTCAACAAGCACGAGGATTTCGCCACGCTGGCGAAGGAAAATTCCAAGGACGACACCACTGCCAATCTCGGCGGCGACATGGGCTGGTTCGCGCCGCAGGCATGGGGTACCACCATCGCCAAGGAGCTGGGCCAGCTGAAGGACAACGAGATATCGCAGCCGTTCCAGAGCGAAGCGGGCTGGCACATCGTGCAGCGGCTGGGCTCGCGCGAGAGCGATCAGACCGTGCAGATCGAACGCGACCAGGCCCGCCAGGCCATCGGCACGCGCAAATCCGAGCAGGTCTACGACGACTATCTGCGCGATCTGCGCTCCAACGCTTACGTCAACGTCCTGGTACCCGAACTGCGCGACACGGACAGCCAGGCAGCGCCCGGCACCTCGCCGTAAGCCGCGTTGAATACCATGCCACTGCCCCGGCTCGCGGTCACTGCCGGTGAGCCGGCGGGCATCGGTCCGGAGCTGCTGATTCGGCTGGCCGCCACCCCGCTGGCAGCCAGCCTGATCGCGATCGCCGATCGCCACGTGCTGGAGCGCGCGGCCGCGCGTTGCGGCCTGCACATAGAGTTGGCCGAGGACGATGGCAGCGTGCAGACCGAGCGCCGACGTGGCACGTTGCGTTTGCGGCATACGCCACTGGCGGTTGACGAAGCGCCCGGCCTGCCCGACCCCCGCAACGCGCGCCACGTACTGGACACCCTGAGCGAAGCGGCCGATGGCTGCCTCGCCGGTCGCTACGATGCAGTGGTTACCGCGCCCTTGCAGAAATCCTCGATCAACGACGCCGGCATCCGCTTCAGCGGACACACCGAATTCTTCGCCGAGCGCGCGCACTCCGATGTGGTGATGATGCTGGCCAGCCCGGAGCTGCGCGTGGCGCTGGCTACAACACACTTGCCGTTGGCCGCGGTGCCGGCCGCCATCACCGGCGCCACACTGACTCGCACGCTGCGCATCGTGCATGCGGAACTGCGAAGCAAATTCGGCATCGCCGAACCGCGTATCGCGGTGCTGGGACTCAACCCGCACGCCGGCGAAGGTGGCCATCTGGGCCGCGAAGAAATCGACACCCTGATTCCGGCGCTGGATGCGCTGCGCGACGAAGGGATGAAGCTGCTCGGCCCGATGCCGGCCGATACGGCGTTCGTACCTGCCCAGCGCCGCCATTACGACGCGGTGCTGGCGATGTACCACGACCAGGCACTGCCGGTGCTCAAGAGCGAGGCGTTCGACCGCACGGTGAACCTCACGCTCGGCCTGCCCTTCATCCGCACCTCGGTCGATCACGGCACGGCGCTGGATCTGGCCGGCACCGGCCAGGCGAACCCGGCCAGCCTGATCGCCGCGGCGCAGATGGCTCTGGAACTCGTGGCGCATCGCGTCACTTGCTCCTCTTCTCCCCCAGGCGGAGAGGCGCGTGGCGAGGCCCCCACCTCGCCGGGAGCGAACCAATGAACGCGCGCCCCAAGAAGAGCTTCGGCCAGCATTTTCTGCATGATCACCGCTACGTCGACTGGATCGTCAGCGCCATCGCACCGCGAGCGGACGATTTCATACTGGAGATCGGCCCCGGCGAAGGCGCCCTGACCCTGCCGCTGCTCGCCGCCGCCGGCAAACTCACCGCGATCGAACTGGATGCCGACCTGATCCCGGATTTGCAGGCGCGGGCGACCCGCGCGGGCGAACTGCACATCATCCATGCCGACGTGCTGAAAGTGGATTTCAGCGCCCTGGCGCACAGCCACGGCGTGCCGCGGCTGCGCATCGCCGGCAACCTGCCTTACTACATCTCCAGTCCCATCCTGTTCCACTGCGTCGAGCACGCGGCGGCGATCCAGGACATGCATTTCATGTTGCAGAAGGAAGTGGTCGACCGGATGGCCGCCGAGCCGGGCAGCAAGGTGTATGGACGGCTATCCGTGATGTTGCAGCTGGCCTGCCGGGTGGAGCCGCTGTTCAACGTGCCGCCGGAAGCGTTCCGGCCACCGCCGAAGGTGGAATCCGCGGTGGTGCGACTGGTTCCATTGGAACCCCACGAATTGCACGATGCCCGGCCTGAGCATGTCTACGCCGTGGTCAAGGCGGCGTTCGGGCAGCGGCGCAAGACGCTGGCCAACGCGCTGAAGCAATTGCTCGACAGCGATGCGATCCGCCGCGCCGACGTCGACCCCAAGGCACGCGCCGAGACACTCGCCCCGGCCGACTTCGTGCGGCTGGCCAAGGCCTACGCCGACCTTTGACGAGGAAGATGCGGTCCAATGCCGGCGGCTCCGCCCCATTCACGGCGGCAGGCCTTACAATCCGGGCATGACTGAAAAATCTTCCTACACGATCGACGTGCAGGTCGAAACCCGCTTCGTCCCCGATCAATCGAAGCCCGGTGACAATCGCTACGTTTTCGCCTACACCGTCACCCTGCGCAATGCCGGGCAAATGCCCGCACGCCTGCTCACCCGCCGCTGGATGATCACCGACGCCAATGGCAAGGTAGAGGAGGTGACCGGCGAAGGCGTGGTCGGCGAGCAACCATGGATGCGACCCGGCGACGATTTCGAATACACCTCGGGCGCGGTGCTGGAAACCCCGGTGGGCACCATGGCCGGCAGCTACCAGATGCTGGCCGACGACGGTACGGAGTTCGAGGCGCCCATCCCGACCTTCACCCTGTCCATCCCGCGCACGCTGCACTGATGGCCCTGCGCTGACATGGCTACGTACGCGATCGGCGACGTGCAGGGCTGCTATCCCGAACTGCAACGCCTGCTCGACAAGCTGCGCTTCGATCCGGCGCAGGACCAGCTGTGGTTCTGTGGCGACCTGGTCAACCGCGGCGGCCAGTCGCTGGAAACGCTGCGGCTGATTCACGGTTTGCGCGAGCAAAGCATCGTCACGCTCGGCAATCACGACCTTAGCCTGCTCGCGATCGCGCAGCGCCGGCCCGATGCGCAGGCTCGGGTGAACCCCGAACTGCGCGAAGTGCTGTTCGCCGACGACGCGCCGGTGCTGTTCGAATGGCTGCGGTCGCAGAAGTTGCTGCATCATGACGAGCAGCTCAACTGGACCATGGTGCATGCGGGCCTGGCGCCGATGTGGACGCTGCGCCAGGCCCAGCGCGCGGCCGAGGATGTGGAGCGCGAGCTTTCCAGCCCTCGCCACCCGCGCCTGCTGCGCAATCTGTTCGGCAATCGTCCGGCGGTGTGGTCGAGCCGGCTGCAAGGGCTGGACCGGCAGCGCGCCACCATCAACACGATGACCCGCATGCGCTACTGCGACGTGAACGGTCGCATCGATTTCGAGGCCAAGGGCATTCCCGGCACGCAGAAGCCGGGGCTGTATCCATGGTTCTCGGTGCCTGGCATGCGTCGGCGCGATACCCGCATCGTCTGCGGCCACTGGTCGGCGCTGGGCCGCTTCGCCGGGCTCGGCGTGCACGCGATCGACACCGGCTGCGTGTGGGGCGGGCAGCTCACCGCGCTGCGGCTGGACGATGAGGAACCGCGATATATCACGGTCAACGCCGAGGCGCATCGCAAGCGGCCGCCCGGCAGCGAGGACTGATCCCTCCAAAAAAAAACCCCGCCGCGGCGGGGTTTTTCATATCGCTCGGAAGGCTCAGGCCAGCTGGCCGTGACAATGCTTGTACTTCTTGCCCGAGCCGCATGGGCATGGCTCATTGCGGCCGACCTTGGGGCCGTCATGCTGTGCCGGCGGCTGCGCCAGACGCATGCCATCACCCGTGGATTCAGCCTCGCCGCCGAACGCGCCAGCAGGCGGCGCGCCACCGCCGGTCGCCAGCATCTGCTTCTGCAGACGATCGGCAAGGCGCCGCTGCTCGGCTTCCATCGCGGCAACTTCCTCTTCGCTGCGAATGCGGATCCGCGCCAGCATCTGCACCACCTCGGTCTTGATCCGGCTGAGCATGTCGGAGAACAGCTTGAACGACTCGCGCTTGAATGCCTGCTTCGGATCCTGCTGCGCGTAGCCGACCAGATAGATGCCCTGGCGCAGGTAATCCATGTTGGACAGGTGATCCTTCCAGGCGTTGTCGACCACGGTCAGCATGATGTGCTTTTCCAACTGGCGCATGGTCTCCGCGCCGATCTGGGTTTCCTTTGCCTGGAACAGTGCATTCACCGCGTCGCGCACGTGCGCGAGGATCATTTCCGCGTCGACTTCATGCTGCTGCTCGATCCACTGCTTCAAATCGAGCGCCAGGCCGAACTCGCTTTCCAGCTCGCGGTCGAGGCCGGCCAGATCCCACTGCTCATCGATGCTCTCGGCTGGCACGTACGCGCGCACCATGGTCTGCACCACGTCTTCCCGGATGTCGGCGACGGTGGCCGAGACGTCCTCGCCCTCGAGTAGCTCATCGCGTTGGGTATAGATCACCTTGCGCTGGTCGTTGGCAACGTCATCGAATTCCAGCAGGTGCTTGCGGATGTCGAAGTTGTGCTGTTCGACCTTGCGCTGGGCCTTCTCGATCTGCCGGCTGATCATGCGATCTTCCAGCGCGTCGTCGTCCTTCATGCCGAAGCGCTTCATCCAGCGCACCAGGCCTTCGCCGCCGAAGATGCGCAGCAGATTGTCTTCCAGCGACAGGTAGAAACGCGAGGAACCCGGATCGCCCTGGCGACCCGAACGGCCGCGCAACTGGTTGTCGATGCGCCGCGACTCGTGCCGCTCGGTGCCGATGATGTGCAGGCCGCCAGCGGCGAGTACCTGCTCGTGCAATTTCTTCCACTCGGTCTTGACGCGCTGGCGGTCCATCTCGCCGGCATCCTCGGGCAGCGCAGCCAGCGCCACTTCCAGGCTGCCGCCCAGCACGATGTCGGTACCGCGGCCGGCCATGTTGGTGGCGATGGTGACCTGGCCAGGTGCGCCGGCCTGCGCGACGATGTGTGCCTCGCGCTCGTGCTGCTTGGCGTTGAGCACTTCGTGCGCGACATTGGCCTTCGTCAGCATGCCCGAAAGCAACTCCGACACCTCGATCGAGGTGGTGCCGACCAGCACCGGCTGGCCGCGCTTGTGGCAGTCCTTGATGTCCTCGATCACCGAACGGTACTTCGGATCCTGCGCGAGGAAGATCATGTCCGGGTTGTCCACCCGGATCATCGGCTTGTGGGTGGGGATCACCACCACTTCCAGGCCGTAGATGCTCTGGAACTCGAACGCCTCGGTATCGGCCGTGCCGGTCATGCCGGCCAGCTTCTTGTACATGCGGAACAGGTTCTGGAACGTCACCGTGGCCAGCGTCTGGTTCTCGCGCTGGATCGGCACGCCTTCCTTCGCCTCGACCGCCTGGTGCAGGCCGTCGGACCAGCGCCGCCCGACCAGGGTGCGGCCGGTGAACTCGTCGACGATGATCACCTCGCCGTCGCGCACGATGTAATCGACGTCGCGCTGGTAGATGCCGTTGGCGCGCAACGCCGCGTTGAGGTGATGCACCACCGCCAGGTTCTTCGAGTCGTACAAGCCGCTGTCCTGCTCGATCACGCCGGCATCGCGCAACAATTCGTCGGCGTGCTGCATGCCTGCTTCGGACAGGTGCACCTGCTTCTGCTTCTCGTCGACCCAGTAGTCGCCTTCGCCCTCTTCCTCGGTCTGGCGGATCATTCGCGGCACGATCTTGTTCACCGCCAGGTACAACTGCGGAGAGTCCTCGGCCGGACCGGAGATGATCAGCGGGGTACGCGCTTCGTCGATCAGGATCGAGTCGACCTCGTCGACGATCGCGTAATGCAGGCCGCGCTGGTAGCGCTGCTCCTTGCTCAACGCCATGTTGTCGCGCAGGTAGTCGAAGCCGAACTCGTTGTTGGTGCCGTAGGTGATGTCGGCCGCATAGGCTTCATGCTTGTCGGCGTGATCCATGCCTGGATACACCACCCCCACGTTCAGGCCCAGGAAGTTGTACAGCTTGCCCATCTGGGCGGAGTCGCGGCGGGCCAGGTAGTCGTTAACGGTGACCACATGCACGCCCTTGCCTGCGAGCGCATTGAGGTAGACCGGCAGCGTACCGACGAGCGTTTTGCCTTCGCCGGTGCGCATCTCGGCGATCTTGCCCTGATGCAGCACCATGCCGCCGATCATCTGCACGTCATAGTGGCGCATGCCCAGCGTGCGCTTGGCTGCCTCGCGCACCACCGCGAAGGCTTCGGGCAGCAGCTTTTCCAGCGCTTCGCCACCGGCGACCCGCTGCTTGAACTCATCGGTCTTGCCGCGCAACGCCTCGTCGCCAAGCTTCTCGTACTCGCTCTCCAGCGCGTTGATGCGGGAAACGGCGCGGGAAAGCTGGCGCAATACGCGTTCATTGCGGCTGCCAAACAGGCTCGTCAGGGCACGATTGAACATCGATCTTCCGGGTTGGGGTGCAGAACGCCCGCAATACACACGGGCCAATCGGGCATGTTACTACATGCCCGCTGACGCACGAATTGCAGGCGCCAGACATTGAGGCGCACCCCCTGGGGACGCGCCAATGCGATCATCCTGAATGGCGTCAGGCAGACGCGGATTCAAGGCCAACGAAGTTGCGCTGCTACCGATGATTGCGCACGAACGCCAGCGGGTTGACCACGCGGCCGTCGTACCAGACTTCGAAATGCACGTGCGAACCGGTCGAACGGCCGGTGGAGCCGGCCTGGGCCAGAACATCGCCCACCTGCACATGCTGGCCCGGCCGCACGTCCAGTGCGCTGTTGTGCGCGTAACGGGTCATGTAGCCATTGCCGTGATCGACCTCGATCACGTTGCCATAGCCGCTGCGCGCGCCCGCAAACGTCACCATGCCCTCGGCCACGGCATGCACCGCGGTGCCGAACGGGGTGGCAATGTCGATTCCGGTATGGCGCGCCGAGTGGCCATCGAACGGGTCCGGCCGAACGCCGAAATACGATGAGATGTAGCCGGGCACGGGCATCCCGGTCGGCTTCAGGTTGGACTCGATCCTGGCGTCCATCAACAGGCTCTGCAACGCCGACAACTGGGCCTGTTGCAGATCGAACTGATTGGCCAGCTGGTTGATGCTTCCATCCAGCGCCGGGGGCAGCGCATAGGCGCTTCCGCTGACATCCTCGACACCGCCGACGGCGGGCTGCTGATCGAAATCGAACTCGCCATCATCGAGCTTGCCGACCTCGGCCAAACGCTGCCCCAGCGCGTTGAGTCGGGTGGACTGGGCCTGCAGTTGTCCCAGCTTCACTGCCAGCGCATCGAGACTGTGCCGGGCGTCCTGGCGTACGCCACCCAACTGCGCGTCCTGCTGGCTGATCTGCTGTTGCAGCTCGCGTATCTGCGCCAGCGCGCGATCCCGCGGACTGGCCACTACCCAAGCCAGCGCCCCACCCATGCCCATGCAGACCGCGACCGCTACCGACAGCACCGCCAGGAATTTCAGGCGCAGGCGCCGATCCGCCAGGTCGAGTGTTCTGGGCAGTTTCCGCGCGCGTGATACGAGTATGATTTGCATGTGTTTCCAAAATCGAATTCCGGCACCATGCAACGTGCTGCACCCGCTACTTCCCGCCGCAGCAGCAATGGACCAAAGCCCCTTGCCGACTGCGGCTCCTTCGCGACGCTGGCCCGAAAGGCCGACGCGCTGGAAGCACTGGATCGCGCGCTACGCCAGACGTTGCCGTCGCCGTTGCGCGAGCAGGTGAGATTCGCCAACCTGCGCAACGACCGCCTCGTCTTTCTGGCTTCTTCACCGGCCTGGGCATCGCGCCTGCGCTTGATGCAGACACATATTCTTGCCACCGCGCATGCCATTGGCACGAGCGCCAGTTCAGTCACCGTGAAAGTGGCCCCCCAACCACCGGCTGCACCCGCGCCGGATCGGTCAAAACCGCTTTCGCTCGCCGCCGCCGCCCATCTCCGGGCCGCTGCCGCGTCATTCACAGACCCCGAAATGCGGGTGCTGTTCCTTGAGCTGGCGTCCCTCGCCGAAACCACTGATTCCGCGCTGCCCCAATCGGATTGAAATCCGCCGGGTTGCCCAGCCCTGTACTGACCTGGGACTTCATGCCGCTGTCGACCGCGGATGCCGCGAAGTGGGTTTATAGCATGCACCGGGTTAAGGCGAGACCGGTCATGTCGTCGTAGCGTGAACCGGGTCCGGACGGAGTGTGCGGCTCACCACAGAAAAAGGCCGCGTCTCTCGACGCGGCCTTTTTCTGTGGTGTTGCTGCAATGGCGCCGCTCAGATCGCCTGCGCCGGGTGTGCATAAGAGATGGGCGACGTGGCCGGGTCGTCCTGATAGCTGACTTCCTCCCATGCCGTGGCGTCGGCCATCAGGGTGCGCAGCAGCTTGTTGTTGAGCTCATGGCCCGACTTGTGCGCATGGTAAGCGCCGATCAGGCTGTGACCGAGCAGGTAGAGGTCGCCGATCGCATCGAGGATCTTGTGCTTGACGAATTCGTCCTCGTAGCGCAGGCCGTCCTCGTTCAGCACGCGGTAGTCGTCCAGCACCACCGCGTTGTCCATCGAGCCACCCAGCGCCAGATTGTGCTCGCGCAGCATCTCGATGTCGCGCATGAAGCCGAAGGTACGCGCCCGGCTCACTTCCTTGACGAAGGATGTGGTGGAAAAGTCGATCTCGGCGCGCGAAGTGCGTTTGGAGATGATCGGGTGGTTGAAGTCGATCGAAAAACCGACCTTGAAACCCTCGAACGGATCGAAGCTGGCCCACTTGTCGCCATCCTGCACCTTCACCGGCTTCTTGATGCGAATGAAACGCTTGGCCGCGTTCTGTTCTTCGATGCCGGCGGACTGCAGCAGGAACACGAACGGTCCGGCGCTGCCGTCCATGATCGGCACTTCCGGCGCGGACAGGTCGACATAGGCATTGTCGATGCCCAGCCCCGCCATCGCCGAAAGCAGATGCTCGACGGTCGAGACCCGGGCGTCGCCATTGACCAGCGTGGTGGACAGCCGGGTATCGCCGACATTGTCCTGGCGAGCGCGGATATCCACCGGCGGATCGAGGTCCGTTCGGCGGAAAACGATACCGGTATTCGGCGCGGCGGGGCGCAAGGTCATGTACACCTTGTCGCCCGTATGCAGGCCGACGCCGGTCGCGCGGATGATGTTTTTAAGCGTACGCTGCTTGATCATTGTAGTTGGTACCTGTGTAGGCAGCAGCCAATCAGGGGCGGATGCTAACACAGTTTTAACCTGCGATAAAAGCAAACCGTACCGTACAGTCTGATTAAGCCTTCATGTTTCTTTCATCCTTGAAAGCGACGGGCATCCGCTGCCATTGCTCCTGACAATCCGGCGGGTCGACACGATGTCCCGCGCCTGGGACGGGAATCCGGCACGGAACATCGGACTGGCCGAAACGGGCGGACCCGCGACGACCGGCCGTACGCCATCCTGACGCACAGTCTTGCTGCTACCCAACGAACGGCTTGCCCGCCGGATCCACCCATACCCTTCCCGTGGCTGAAACACGGCCTCAGCCGCGATTCCCGGCCGGAACCAACCGATACCGCCACGTTTGGAGAAGGACTCTGCCAACGGGTTTTCGTTCAGTATGTTCGCATCTCCTCAATCTGCCAGCCGGCTCGATCAATCTGCCTGGCGTCGCAGAAACGCCGGAATGTCGAGGTAATCGAAGCCCGGCTCCGCATTTTTTGCCGAGGCCGCGGGTTCTGCGCGACTGTGGCTGCTGATGCTCATTTCCGGCTGCGCATAGTCCACCACTTCATTGCCGGTGCCGGTACGCAGCACAACCGGACGCGGGCGCATCTGCTGCGTCTCCACCATGCGGATCGGTGGCTGCTGGCGCGAGGCGTTGGCACGGTTGAGGCCAGTGGCCACCACGGTGACCCGTACATCATCCTTCATCTCGGGATCGAGCGAGGTACCAATCACCACGGTAGCGTCTTCGCTGGCGAAGTCATGGATGATGCGGCCGATCTCGTCAAATTCGCGCATAGTCAGGTTCGGGCCCGCGGTGACGTTGACCAGGATGCCGCAGGCGCCGTTGAGGTTCACGTCCTCCAGCAGCGGGTTCTTGATCGCCGCTTCGGCTGCCGCCTGCGCGCGATCGTCACCCCGGGCGGTGCCCGAGCCCATCATCGCCAGACCCATCTCCGACATCACGGTGCGCACGTCGGCAAAGTCCACGTTGATCAGGCCGGGAGCGGTGATCAGGTCGGCGATACCCTGCACGGCGCCCTGCAGCACGTCGTTGGCGGCCTTGAACGCGTTCAGCAAGGTGACGTCGCGGCCGAGCACGCTGAGCAGCTTCTCGTTAGGCACGGTAATCAGCGAGTCGACGTGCTGCGAGAGATCCTCGATGCCTTTCAGCGCCACCTGCATGCGTCGGCGACCCTCGAACGGGAACGGCTTGGTCACCACCGCCACGGTGAGGATGCCCTTCTCCTTGGCCAGCTGCGCCACCACGGGCGCGGCGCCGGTACCGGTGCCGCCGCCCATGCCGCAGGTGATGAACACCATGTCGGCGCCTTCCAGCATCGCCTCGATGCGTTCGCGGTCCTCCAGCGCGGCCTGGCGGCCGACCTCGGGATTGGCGCCGGCGCCGAGGCCCTTGGTCACGTTGCCGCCCAGTTGCAGGTGGGTGCGCGAGCCGCAGCTGGTCATGGCCTGCGCGTCGGTATTGGCGACGATGAATTCCACGCCTTCGATGTTGGCATTCAGCATGTGCGCCACGGCGTTGCCGCCGCCACCGCCCACGCCGATGACCTTGATGACTGCATTGGGTGCAAGTTTATCAATCAATTCAAACATTTCCCGTCCTCCGTAGAGTTGTTGTCGTTGTAACCAGGGAACGCGACTCCTGTCGGTCCAAGGTGGTGGGCTGATCTCCTTCTGCCCATGGCTGCGCCTCCTGCGCCGCCTAGAAAAATCGTCATCAGAAATTCCGGGTGAGCCAGCCGCGCACCTTGCCGACCAAGCCACCCACGCTGCCGCCGCCCGCACCGCCGATGCGCGTGCCGCCGGCCCGCGAACCATGCAGCAGCAAGCCCACGCCGGTGGCGTGCAGGGGGCTGGAAACGACTTCGCCGAGGCCGTCGATCTGCTGTGGCACACCGATGCGCACCATCTTGTGGAAGATCTCCTCGGCCAGCTCGAGCGCGCCTTCCATCTTCGAGGCGCCTCCCGTCAGCACCACGCCGGCCGCGACCAGGCTCTCGTAGCCGGAGCGGCGCAGCTGGTCCTGCACCATTTCGAAGATCTCCTCGTAGCGCGCCTGCACCGACTGCGCCAGCGACTGCCGGGCGAGCCGGCGTGGTGGGCGATCGCCCACGCTGGGTACCTGGATGGTTTCCTCCGCATGCGCCAGGCCGGTCTGCGCGCAGGCGTACTTGATCTTGATCTCCTCGGCATGCGCGGTCGGCGTGTGCACCCCGTAGGCGATGTCGCTGGTGACCTGGTCGCCGCCGACCGGCAGCGAGGCGGTGTAGCGGATCGAGCCCTGGGTGTAGATCGCGATGTCGGTGGTGCCGGCGCCGATGTCGACCAGGCACACGCCCAGCTCGCGCTCGTCGTCGGTCAGCACCGCCTTGGCGCTGGCCAGGGCCGATGGCACCAGCTCGTCCACGGTAAGCCCGCAGCGCTGGATGCACTTGGTGATGTTCTGCACCGCCGCCGCCGCACCGGTGACCAGGTGCACGTTCGCCTCCAGCCGCACGCCGCTCATGCCGACCGGCGAACGGATGCCGTCCTGGCCGTCGATGCGGTATTCCTGCGACTCTTTGTAGAGCACCTTGCGGTCGGCCGGGATCGCCACCGCGCTGGCGGCTTCCAGCACCTGCTCCAGGTCGCCGGCGGTCACCTCGCGGTCGCGGATGGCCGCATTGCCGTGCGAGTTGCGGGTTTCCAGGTGGCTGCCGGAGATCGAGGCGTAGACCGAGCGGATATCGCACCCGGCCATCAGCTCGGCCTCCTCCACCGCGCGCTGGATCGAGTGCACGGTCGATTCGATGTCGACCACCGAGCCGCGCTTCATGCCGCGCGAGACGTGGGTGCCGATGCCGATGACGGTGATCGGCTCGCCCGGCTCGTACTCGCCGACGATCGCCACCACCTTCGAGGTGCCGATATCGAGCCCGACCACCAGCTGCTTATCGTTGCGCGGTTTCATAGGGCAGCCTTCATTAGGCAGATCGTCTTCATGAGCGGGGCGTACCTCCAGCGTTGGCGGCGGCCGCCGGCGGCCAGCGCACGGCAAATCCGTTGGTGTAGCGAAGATCGGCGTAGGCGAAGCCGTCGGCATGACCGGCGATCAGTTGCGGATAGACGTCGAGGAAACGGCGCAGCCGGCGCCCGGCCTGGTCGCGATCGCCGATCACGATCTGCGCGCCGTTGGCCGTGCTCACGCTCCAGCTGCCGCGCTCGGTCAGCGTCACCCCGGTGATCTGCAGATGGGTGCCGGCGAACGCCTTGCGGGTTTCCGCGTAGAAGCTGACCACTTCAGCCAGCCGCGCGTCCGGTCCACGCAGATCCGGCAGCGTGCCGGTATCGGTGGCGCCCGGCGCGTCGAACACCAGCCCCTGCCGGCTGATCAGTTGCTTGTCGTTCCAGCGCGCGAACGGCTGGCGCTCGTAGATGCGCAGCTGCAAGGTGTCCGGCCAGCGCTTTCGGGCCTCGGCCGACTCCACCCACGGCAAGGCGGCGACCGACTTCTGCACGGCGTCGAGATCCAGTGCGAAGAAACCCTTGC
This sequence comes from Rhodanobacter umsongensis, assembly GCF_042654965.1. Taxonomy (NCBI): domain Bacteria; kingdom Pseudomonadati; phylum Pseudomonadota; class Gammaproteobacteria; order Lysobacterales; family Rhodanobacteraceae; genus Rhodanobacter; species Rhodanobacter umsongensis. The sequence continues at coordinate 26,796 of NZ_JBHSMK010000008.1, forward strand.
CAAGCCGCGGCCGCACGGCAGCGCGAATCTCGTCCGCACTCACATGCTTGAACTCGGCCTGCACGGTCAGTTGGGTCACCGGCCAGCGCCCGGCCGCGAACCATCCGCGCAGCACCCCGACGATCGGCAGCACCACCAGTGCGATGGCCAGGCACCAGGCAACGAGGCGGACGGCTCCCTTCATGCACCCTCCCTGAAACTGGTTTCCAGCACGCGCCAGCACAGTTCCTGGTAATCGATTCCGGCCGCCGCCGCCGCCTTCGGCACCAGCGAATGCGACGTCATGCCCGGGGCGGTGTTCACCTCCAGCAGCCAGTTGCGGCCGGCCTGGTCGCGCATCACGTCGACGCGCCCCCAGCCGGAACAACCCAGCGCGTCGAACGCAGCCAGCGCCAGCGCGCGCAGTTCCTCTTCCGCCGCGCCTTCGAGGCCTGGACAGATGTACTGGGTGTCCTCGGCCACGTATTTCGCGTTGTAGTCGTAGAACGCCGCCTTCGGCACGATCCGGATGCTGGGCAGCACCTGCCGGCCGAGGATCGCCACGGTCAGCTCGTCCCCTTCGATCAGCGTTTCCATCAGCAGGTCGCCCGGATATTTCGCGGCCAGCTTGACCGCCCCATCCAGGTCCTTCTCCGCGAACACCCGCGTCACGCCGACGCTGGAACCTTCGCAAGCCGGCTTCACGATCAGCGGAAACCCGAGCTGGTGCGCCGCTGCGTGCACATCGGCGCCACGCGGCAGGGCGACAAACCCGGGTGTCGGCAGGCCCATCGACTGCCACACCTGTTTGGAACGCGTCTTGTCCATCGACAGCGCCGAGCCGAGTACACCCGAACCGGTGTAGGGCACGTTGAGCGACTCCAGCGCGCCCTGCAGCACGCCGTCCTCGCCACCGCCGTGCTGGCCGTGCAGGATGTTGAACACGCGGGCGAAGTGACCAGCGCGCAGCGCGTCGAGCAGCGCGGGAATGCCGTCGATCGCGTGCGCGTCGATGCCGCGAGCCTGTAGCGCCGCCAGCACGTTGCGACCCGAATCGAGTGACACCTCACGCTCGGCCGAGCTGCCGCCCATGACCACGGCGACACGACCGAACTGCGCGGGATCCGTGATTTTCATGCTCACTTGCTTGTCCTCAGATGACCGGCCTGGGCCAGCTCTACCGCTACTGCGCCGATGTCGCCGGCGCCCAGCAGCAGCAACAGGTCACCGTCACGCAGCAACGCCGGCAAGGTGTCCTTGAATTCACGCGGATGCTCGATCAGCACCGGGTCGACCTTGCCGCGCGCACGCACGGCACGCGCCAGTGCGCGACCATCGGCACCGGCGATCGGTGTCTCGCCGGCGGCGTAGACGTCGGTCAGCACCAGCACGTCGGCGTCGGCCAGCACGTTGGCAAAGTCGTCCAGCAGATCGCGGGTGCGGCTGTAGCGATGGGGCTGGAAGCCAACCACCAGACGACGATCGGGCCAGCCGCCGCGGGCCGCGGCGAACACCGCGGCCAGCTCACGCGGGTGGTGGCCGTAATCGTCGACCAACAGCACGCTGCCCTGGTCCAGCGCAATCTCTCCACGCCGATGGAAGCGGCGGCCGACACCCTGGAAATGCTCCAGCGCATGGGCCATGGCCTCGGCTTCCACGCCCAGCTGCCAGCCGATCGTCGCCGCGGCCAGCGCGTTGAGCACGTTGTGCCGCCCCGGCAGGTTGAGCTTCACCGGCAACGTCTCGGCGCGACCGGGCAGCATCAGGTCGAAATGCATTTCGAAGCCATGCTGGCTCACGTTCAACGCACGCACGTCGGCATCCGCCGTATCGATGCCGTAGGTCATCACGCGGCGCGTGGTGGATTTGGCCAGCTCGGCGACTTCCGCGTCGTCCACGCACAACACCGCCAGCCCGTAGAACGGCAGCCGGTGCAGGAAGTCGTCGAAGGCCTGCTTCACCTGGGCAAAGTCGCCGCCGTAATTTTCCAGATGATCGGCATCGATGTTGGTGATCGCGGCGATCACCGGCGACAGCAGCAGGAACGAACCATCGGATTCGTCGGCTTCGGCCACCAGGTACTGGCCGGTGCCGAGCCGCGCGTTCGCTCCGGCGGCGTTGAGCTGGCCGCCGATGACGAAGGTCGGATCGTAGCCGGCCTCGGCCAGTACGCTGGCGGTGAGGCTGGTGGTGGTGGTCTTGCCGTGGGTGCCGGCGATCGCCACGCCGCGGCGGAAACGCATCAGCTCGCCCAGCATCTCGGCGCGCGGAATCACCGGGATGCGCGCCGCACGGGCGGCGACCAGCTCGGCGTTGTCCGCGCTGATCGCACTCGACGTCACCACCACGTCGGCATCGCCGATGTGTCCGGCGGCATGGCCGACATATACCGTGATGCCGAGCTGCTGCAGGCGTTGCGCGGTCGGCGAATTCGCCCGGTCGGAACCGGACACCGCGTAACCGAGGTTGTGCAGCACCTCGGCGATACCGCTCATGCCGACGCCGCCGATGCCGATGAAATGCACGCGCTTGAACGTGCTCATCAGGTCTTCGTGCGCATGCAGGCGACGGGGCGTCATGCGGCCACCTCCATGCAGGCGCGCGCGATGACTTGCGCTGCGTCGGGCTTGGCCAGCGTGCGCGCGGCTTCGGCCATCGCCAGCAGCTGGCGGCGATCGCCCAGCAGCGACTCCAGTCGCTGCGCCAGAATCTGAACGTCCAGCTCTCTCTCCTGCATGATTGCGGCAGCGCCGATCGCCACCAGGGCTTCGGCATTGCGGGTCTGGTGGTCATCCACCGCGTGGGGAAACGGAACCAGCACCGCACCCAGCCCGGCTGCCGTGAGTTCGGCCAGGGTCAGCGCGCCGGCACGGCATACAGCCAGGTCGGCCCAGCCGTAACGGCCGGCCATGTCGTCGATGAAGGCCACGACCTCCGCCTCGACGCCGGCTTTGGCATACGCCGCGCGCGCCTCGTCAAAGCCGCGCGTGCCGCATTGATGCACCACCTCGGGACGCTGCGCGGGAGTCAGCTGGGCGAGCGCCTGTGGTACTGCCAGATTCAGGGCGCGCGCGCCCAGACTGCCGCCAAGCACCAGCAGGCGAGGCCGGCCGCTGCGGCCAGCCAAGCGTTGCGCCGGCGGTGGCAGGGCCGCGATCGCATCCCGCACCGGGTTGCCGACCCATTCGGCCTGCGGCAATGCGCCGGCGAAACCGGCGAGCACGCGCCTGGCGATGCCGGCCAGCCTGCGGTTGGTGAAGCCGGCCACGCGATTCTGTTCATGCACCAGCAACGGCCGCCGCAGCAGCCACGCGGCAAGACCACCGGGCCCAGCCACGTAACCGCCCATCGACAGCACGCTGCGCGGCTTCACCTTGTGCAACACCGCCAGCGACGCGAACAGCGCGCGCAGCAGCATCAGCGGCGCCAGCAGGCGGGTCTTGAGGCCCTTGCCGCGCAAGCCCCCAACCGACACCGTGTGCAATTCGATCCGCTGGGCGGGCACCACGTTCGTTTCCATCCCGCCCACCGCGCCCAGCCACACCACCGGCACGCCTTGCGCGCGCAGGCAGTCGGCCACGGCCAGGCCGGGAAAGATGTGGCCGCCGGTACCGCCGGCCATGATCAGCACGGGTCCCTGCGTCGTCATGCGACCACCGCTTCGCGGGGCTTGGCAGCGGCATCGGCCGCCGCCACCGCGGCCGGCATGCGCGTGGTGATCTGCCGTGCGTCCAGCGCCCGGTTGATCTCGAAAGTGGCACGCAACAGCACCCCCGCCATCGCGCAGGTCAGCACCATCGACGAACCGCCGTAGCTGATGAGCGGCAGCGTCAACCCCTTGGTCGGCAGTGCGCCGAGGTTCACGCCCACCGACACGATGGCCTGCATCGCCAGCATCAGCGAAATGCCGAACGCGACGTAACCGGCGAAACGCTGGCCGATCTCGACGCCTTTCAAGCCCAGATACAGGCCGCGCCCGACCGCCAGACCGAACAGGCCGATCACCAGGACCACGCCGGCCAGCCCCAGCTCCTCGCCGATCACCGCAAAGATGAAGTCGGTGTGCGCCTCGGGCAGGTAGGACAGTTTCAGCACGCTGGAACCGAGCCCCACGCCGGTCCATTCGCCACGGCCGATCGCCATCAGGGACTGGGTCAGCTGAAAGCCGTCGTTGAATGGGTCCTTCCACGGATCCATGAACGTGGTCAGCCGCTTCATGCGATAGCTTTCGCCGGTGGCCGCGATATACAGCAGCGGCATCAGCGGCAGGCCCATCACGAACAGGAAGATGGGCCGCGCGCCGCCCAGCCAGACCATCGCGATGGTCACCGCGATCACCAGCGTGGCCGAGCCGAAATCCGGCTGCGCCAGCAGCAGCAGCACGATGACGCCGGCCACCATCACCGGCTTGAACAGGCCGAGGAAGCGCGTCTCCACGCTCTCGCGATGACGCACCAGATAGCTGGCGATGTACACCACCAGGATGAGCTTCACCGCCTCGACCGGCTGGAATGTCGTCACCAGCAGGTTCAACCAGCGCCGCGCGCCGTTCAGGCGCATGCCCAGATGCGGCACGAACACCGCCAGCAGCAACACGAACGCCAGCAACATCAGGTGGAACGCATACTTCTCGAACAACTTCAGCTCGGTGCGCATCGCCATGCTGGCAGCGATCAAACCAAGGCTGAGAAAGACCAGGTGCTTGCGCAGAAAGTAGAACGGCCCCAGGTGCTGGCTGTCGGCCACCGCGATCGAGCTGGACGCCACCATCACCACGCCCACGCTGACCAGTCCGATCAACGCGACCAGCAGCCACAGGTCGAAGCTGCCGCGCGGGCCCTGCCGGCGTTTTGCCTGAGTGGTGTCGAAGCTGAACATCAGCGCACCTTCAACGTGGCAAGACCGACCAGCACCAGCACCACGCTGATGATCCAGAAACGCACGATCACGCGCGGCTCGGGCCAGCCCTTCAGTTCGAAGTGGTGATGGATCGGCGCCATCCGGAACACGCGCTTGCCGGTGAGCTTGAAGCTGGCCACCTGGATCATCACCGACGCGGTCTCCATCACGAACACGCCACCCATCACCAGCAGCACGATCTCCTGGCGCACGATCACCGCCACGCAGCCGAGCGCCGCGCCCATCGCCAGCGCGCCGACGTCGCCCATGAACACCTGCGCCGGATACGTGTTGAACCAGAGGAAGCCCAGCCCCGCGCCGGCCAGCGCGCCGGTGAAGATCGCCAGCTCGCCCGCACCGGGAATCGAGGGGATGCCCAGGTACTCGGAGAACACCTTGTTGCCGGCCAGGTAGGCGAACACGCCGAGCGCGCCGGAGACCAGCACGGTCGGCATGATCGCCAGGCCATCCAGGCCATCCGTGAGGTTCACCGCATTGGAGAAGCCGACGATCATGAAATAGGCGATCACCACGAAGGACAGCCCCAGCGGCAGCACCACGTGCTTGAACAGCGGCACGTACAAGGCGGTCTCCGCCACCGGCAGGCCGGTGGCGATCGCATGCGGCGCGCTGTAGTACAGGAACAAGGCCGCGCCGACACCGAACAGCGACTGCCAGAAGTACTTCCAGCGGCTGGCCAGCCCGCGGCTGTCCTTCAGCACCAGCTTGCGGTAGTCGTCGTAGAAACCGATCGCCCCGTAGGCGAGCATCACCACCAGCGTCACCCACACGTAGCGGTTGTGCAGGTCGGCCCACAGCAGCGTGGCCACGGTGACCGAGAGCAGGATCATCACGCCGCCCATGGTCGGCGTGCCGGCCTTGACCAGGTGCGTCTGCGGGCCGTCACTGCGCACCACCTGGCCGGCCTTCAGCGCGGCCAGCCGGTTGATCAGCCACGGTCCGCACAGCAGCGACATCGCCAGCGCGGTGAGCGCAGCCATGATCGTGCGGAAGGTGATGTACTGGAACAGATGCAGCGCGGTGAAGTGCCGTGCCATCCAGTCGGCCAGTTCAAGCAGCATCGGATGTGTCCCCCTTGTTCTTGTCGGCATCGCCGCCGAGGGCAGTCACCACCTGCTCCATGCCAGCCGAGCGCGATCCCTTCACCAGGCAGGTCACGCCTGCGTGAAGCTGCGCCTGCAGCGCGGCGATCAGCGCCGGCTTGTCGTCGAAGTGGTCGCCGCCGGCTCCGAAGGCTTCGACTGTGGCCGCGCCCAGTGGACCTACCGCGAAGAGCCGGTCCACGCCGCGTTCGCGGGCGCGCTTGCCGATACCCGCATGGAGCGCTTGCGCATCCGCGCCCAGCTCGGCCATGTCGCCCAGCACCAGCCAGCGCTCGCCGCCCGCCAGCAGCAGCGTGTCGATCGCCGCCGCCATCGAACCGGGATTGGCGTTGTAGCTGTCGTCGATCAGGGTCCAGCCGTTCGGCATCACCTGGCGACGCAGCCGGCCTGCCACGCCGGACACCTGCTCCAGCCCGGCCACGACGATATCCAGCGGCACCTCCAGCGCCAGCGCCACGGCTGCCGCCGCCAGCGCGTTCGCGATGTTGTGGCGGCCGGGCAACGGCAGGGCCACTTCGGCGTCGCCGTGCGGCGTGCTCAGCACAAAGCGCGATCCGTCCACACGCTGCTCGATGACATCGGCACCGATATCCGCCGGCTGCTTGAGACCGAAGCGCAGCACCTTGCGCGCGCCGGCCAGGCCGCCAAAGAAACTGGCGAAACTGTCATCGGCGTTGATGATCGCGATGCCATCGGCCGGCAACGCCTCATACAGCGCACCCTTGGTCTCGGCCACGCCCTCGATGCTGCCCATCCGCGCAAGATGCGCCGGTGCGATGAGCGTGACGAGGCCGATATCGGGCCGTGCGATGGCGGCCAGATACGCGATGTCGCCCGGCTTGCCCGCGCCCATTTCCAGCACCGCGTATTCGGTGTCCCGCGGCATCGCCAGCAAGGTCAGCGGCAGGCCCAGCTCATTGTTGTAGTTGCCCGCGCTGACGTGGGTGCGGCCCTGCCGCGACAGGATCGAGGCAACCAGCGTCTTCACCGTGGTCTTGCCATTGGAGCCGGTGATGCCGACTACGCGCACGTCACGCTGCGCGCGTACCGCGCTGGCCAGGTCGCCCAACGCCAGCGCGGTGTTGTCCACCAGCACCTGCGGCAGCGGGCTGTCGACCTTGCGCGTCACCAGTGCGGCGATGGCGCCGCGGGCGGCGGCCTCGGCCAGATAGTCGTGACCGTCCACCCGATCGCCTTTGATCGCCACGAACAGGTCGCCGGGCTTGAGCTTGCGCGTGTCGATCGCGACGCCGGTGATCTCGGTATCGACCAAGCCGGCGCCGCCGTCCGTGAGGCGACCGTGGGTCCACATGGCGATGGCGCCCAGCCGCATCATGCGCGTGGCTGCCGGCTGACCCGGTCCAGCGCGGCATGCGCCACCGCCAGATCGTCGAACGGTCGCTTGCCGAGGGCGCCGTCCTGATAGGTTTCGTGGCCCTTGCCGGCAATCAGCACCACGTCGCCGGCATGCGCCAGCTGCAGCGCGTCGGCGATTGCCACCGCGCGATCGCGCTCCACTGTCATCGCCCGTGCCGCGGTCATGCCGGCGACGATCTGCGCCACGATGGCGTCGCCGTCTTCGCCGCGCGGGTTGTCGTCGGTAACGATCGCCACGTCCGCGAGGCGCGCTGCGATCGCGCCCATCAACGGGCGCTTGCCGGCATCTCGCTCGCCGCCGCAGCCGAACACGCAGATCAGCTTGCCGGCGCAATGCGCGCGCACGGCACCCAGCGCCTGCTCCAGCGCATCCGGCGTGTGCGCGTAGTCGACCACCACCAGCGGCTGACCGTGCAGGCCGCCGAGGCGGCTCATGCGGCCATTGACTGGTTGCAGCTGCTCGATCGCGCTGACGATGCGCGCGAACGGCTCGCCCAGCGCGCCGAGACACGCGACCACCGCCAGCAGATTGGCGACGTTGAAGCGACCGAGCAGATGACTGCGGATCGCCCGTGTCCCCCACGGCGTGCGCAGCTGGAACGCCAGCCCTTCGGCCGAGGTCACGATGGCACTGGCGGCCACTTCTGCTGCGCTGTCGTCGGCCATGCTGAAGCGCAACGGCTGCACGCCGACGGGCAATCGCGCCACCAGCTCGTAGCCAAACGCGTCGTCGACGTTGATCGCCGCACTGCGCAGCCCCGGCCAGCCGAACAGCTTGGCCTTGGCCTCGCCGTAGGCTTCCATGCTGCCGTGGTAGTCGAGGTGGTCGCGGGTGAGGTTGGTGAACACGGCCACCTCGAAATCCACCGCATCGACGCGGCCCTGCTCCAGCGCGTGCGAGGACACTTCCATCGCCACGTGGCTGACTTCGGCATCGCGGAAATCCGCCAGCAGGGCCTGCACCGTCACGGCATCCGGGGTGGTGCGCTCGCCTTCGCGCAGGTCACCGTGCACGCCGGCACCCAGGGTGCCGATCGAGGCCGCGCGATGACCGAGCAGGCTCAGCGCCTGCGCAAGCAGTTGCACGCAGGACGTCTTGCCGTTGGTGCCGGTGACGCCCACCATGCGCATCGTCTCGCTGGGGCGATCGTAGAAGCGCGCGGCGATCTCGCTGACCTGTTCGTGCAGGTTGTCTATCCACAGCAGCGGCACATCCAGCGGCTCCGCCGTATCGACGGCAGGCGCTTCAGCGAGCACGACCCGCGCGCCGCGCTGCACCGCGCCAGCGGCAAACCGGATGCCGTGATCCTGGGTGCCACGCAAGGCAAAGAAGGCGTCGCCGCGCCGCACCTGGCGCGAGTCGAGCGTCAAGCCGGACACCACGATGCGACCGGCCTCCGGCGCAGCGGCGAGCTGCGCGTCGGCGATGCCCAGCAACAGCTGGTCGAGGTGGCCGGTGCTCATGGCGTGTCCTCGTCGAGCGGCGCATCGTCGATCGGCGCATCAACCGGCGCCTTGTTGCCAACCAGTCCATCGGCGCTCTGCAGGGGGCCACCGACGTACCAGCGGCCGATGTTGTCCGGCGGCACGTCGAGCAGGCGCAACGCGCCCTCCATCACCTTGGCGAACACCGGCCCGGACACGGTACCGCCGTAGTAGCTGCCCTTCTGCGGGTTGTCGACCACCACCACGCCGACCAGACGCGGGTTCGACGCCGGCACGATGCCGGCGAATGCCGCCGTGTAGTTGCTCTTGGCGTAGCCGCCGGCATTCGCCTTGTGCGCCGTGCCGGTCTTGCCGGCCACGCTGTAGTTGGCGATGCGCGCCGTGGTGCCCGTGCTGCCCGGACCGGTCACCGTCTCCATCATGCGCAGCAGTTGCTGCGACACCTCCGGCGAGATGATCTGCTTGGACGTGTTGTCGTTGCCCTTGATGAAGGTGGGGCTGTGCATCACGCCACCATCGGCGATGGTGGCGTAGGCATTGGCCAGCTGCAGCACGGTGACGTTGAGACCGTAGCCGTAGCCGAGGATGGCTTTCTCCAGCGGCCGCCAGTCGCGACCGATGCGCAGATGACCGGAGGCCTCGCCGGGAAAACCACTCTCGGTGCTGTCGCCCAGGCCGAATGCGCGATAGGTGTCGTACATCAGCGTGGTGTCGAGCGCCATCGCGATGTGCGCCGCGCCCACGTTGCTCGACTTGGTGATCACGCCGGTCGGCGTGAGCAGGCCGTAGTTGTGGGTGTCATGGATATCGTGGCCCTGGAAAAACCAGTGGCCGCCGGTGGTATCGATGATCGGGCTGGTCGGGGTGAACTTGCCGCTGGACAGCGCCGCCGCCATCAGGATGGGCTTCACGGTGGAGCCCGGTTCCAGCACGTCGGTCATGGCGCGATTGCGGCGCTGGCCCGGTTTGCTGTCGCTGAGCGCGTTCGGGTTGTAGGTCGGCAGGTTGACCATCGCCAGCACTTCGCCGGTCCGCGCGTCGAGCACCACCATCGAGCCGGAGTCGGCCTGGGACTTTTCCAGCGTGTTCTTCAGCTCGTTGTAGGCCAGGAACTGGATGCGCCGGTCGATGCTGAGCGTGAGGTTCTGGCCCGGCTTCGGCGCGCGGACCTGCTCGACATCCTCAACCACGTGGCCCATGCGGTCGCGGATGACCCGCTTGGCGCCCGGCTTGCCGGCCAGCCAGTCGTCGTACGCCAGTTCCAGGCCTTCCTGGCCGTGGTCGTCGATATTGGTGAACCCGAGCACGTGCGAAGTCACTTCGCCGGACGGGTAGTAGCGCTTGAACTCGCGCTGGCCATTGATGCCCGGGATGCCCAGGTCCAGCACGGTCTGTGCCGCGGCCGGCGCCATCTGGCGACGCAGATAGACAAATTCGCGATCGGAACGCTTGGCCAGCTGTTCCTTCAGCTCGCCCGCATCCACCCCCAATGCCTGCGCCAGCTGCGGAATACGCTCGTCGTTGTCGAGTACTTCGGACGGGTTGGCCCAGATCGACATCACCGGGGTCGACACCGCCAGCGGCTCGCCGTTGCGATCGAAGATGGTGCCGCGCGATACGGGAATCTGCATTTCGCGCAGGAACCGCGCCTCGCCCTGACTCTGGTAGAACTGCTTGCGCACCACCTGCAGATCGAACGCGCGCGCCACCAGCCCGAGCGAGGTCAGGCCGAGCAGGCCGACCACGACCACCATGCGCTTGCGCGAACTGGGCCCGGTCTGGCGACGGCGGCCGTGCGGGGGCGTAGTGCCGTGCTTGCGCCAGCTCATCAGCGCAGCAACCGGATGTCTTGCGGGCGCGGATCGAGCATGCCCAGCTTCTGGCGTGCCTCGTCGTCGATGCGGCGCGGCTCGGCATAGGTGGCCTGCTCCAGTTCGAGCTTGCCGTATTCGATATTCAGTTCATCGCGCTGGTTCTGCAGCGCGGTCAGGTTGACGAACAGCACGCGGCTCTCGTGGCGCGTCCACACCACGCCCAGCGCGCTGGCCAGCACGGCCGCCAGCAGGGCCAGCATGAACAGGGCGCCGATGGCCTTCATGCGAGGCCCTCCTTCTGCTCGACCAGTTTCTCCGCCACGCGCAGCACGGCCGAACGCGAGCGCGGATTGGCCGCCATTTCGGCGGCGGACGGAAACTGCGCCTTGCCGACTGCCACCAGGCGCGCGGGCGCTGCGGCGACCGGCGGCCCGCGGCGGGTGTTCTTGACGCGGCCGGAATGATCGCGGATGAACATCTTCACCGCGCGGTCTTCCAGCGAATGAAAGCTGATCACCGACAGCCGGCCGCCGGGCTTGAGCCGCTCCAGCGCGGCGTTCAGCCCTTGCTGCAGCGCATCCAGCTCGCCGTTGACGCGGATCCGCAGCGCCTGGAAGCTGCGCGTGGCCGGGTGCTTGCCCGGTTCGCGCCGGCCGACCACGCGCTCGATCAGCGCGGCCAGCTGGCCGGTACGGGTGAAAGGCGTGGCCGCGCGGTCCGCCACGATCGCGCGGGCAATGCGGCGGCCGTGACGCTCCTCGCCGTAGTTCCACAGCACTTCGGTGATCTCGCGTTCGCTGGCATGCGCCAGGAAATCCGCCGCGCTCTCGCCCTGGGTGGTATCCATGCGCATGTCCAGCGGCGCATCGGCCATGAAGCTGAAGCCACGCGAGGCGTCGTCGAGTTGCGGCGACGAGACGCCAAGGTCGAGCAGCACGCCGTCCAGCCCGGCGGCGGTTTCGTCCCATTCGGCCAGGCTGGAGAAATTGGCGTGGCGGATCGACACGCGCGGATCAGCGGCGAACTCAGCCCGCGCGGCGGCGATCGCCGTCGGGTCGCGATCCATCAACAACAATCGCCCCTGGGGGCCCAGGCGCGACAACACGGCGCGAGCGTGGCCGCCGCGACCAAAGGTTCCATCGAGATAGCGCCCGTCAGACTGCACGGACAGACCCTCCACCGCTTCACCCAGCATCACCGGGATGTGCCGCAACAACTGCTCGGCCATGCCGCACTCCCGCTCCCGTCCCGCGTGTATTGCTGCGCCCCGTTTACAGGCGCAGTACGGCCATTTCGTCTGTGATGTCGTCTTCGCCGATGCTCTGGCGGATCTTGGCCAGATGGGCCTGTTCGCTCCACAGCTCGAACTTGTTGCCCATGCCCAGCAGTACCGCTTTTTTCTCGATGCCAGCCGCCGCGCGCTGACTGGCCGGCAGCAGGACCCGCGCCGAACCATCGGGCTCGACCTCGGCAGCGGCACCGACCAGCTTCATCTGCATGTCGCGGTGTGCCGCCTTGACCTTGGGCAGCGCGTTCACCTGATCGCGCACCTGCTCCCACTCGGCATGCGGAAACAGCCAGAGGCAGCCCGGCTCGAACGGGTTGTAGGTGATCACCAGACGATTGGCGCACTCGCCCGCAATCTGGTCCCGATAGGCAGTCGGGATGGCCAGGCGGCCCTTGTCGTCAACAGTGATGGCGGTTTCGCCCTGGAACACGATCGGCAGACTCCACTAAAACCCACAATTTCACACTGGAACCCACGATAGTCTCGCCCTATGAGACTGTCAAGGGAAATCGCTTGTGAATCAAGGAGAAAGGCGAAGTTGTGACCGTAATTCCAGCGTTTTCTCACGAATCTGTTCAAGGTATTTGAAAGCAAGGGTTTTTTTATTTCACGCCACTTAACAAGAGGGCGTCCGAGGCGATCAAATCGAGCAGTTTGGCCGCGCGGCGATGAACCGGCGTTCACACCTGCGCCCATCCCACAGGTCACCACCGGCGCGGCAAAAACCGCGTCGGTGGTGACGATGTGCGAAGAGGTGGAGTCGGCCTGTAAGCCGGGTTCTGTACGTCTTGCGACGCGACAGTCATTCCTCTCGGCCAGACGTCGCCGTCTGGCTCCAGCAACCTACCCGGGAACAACGCGGGCCGCGTTATCGTTCCCCTATTTGGTCTTGCTCCGAGTGGGGTTTACCGTGCCGTACGACGTTAGCCCCGTACGCGGTGCGCTCTTACCGCACCCTTTCACCCTTACCACGCACATCCGAAGATGCCGTTCGGCGGTCTGCTCTCTGTTGCACTGGCCGTCAGCTCACGCTGCCCAGGAGTTACCTGGCACTCTGCCCTATGGAGCCCGGACTTTCCTCGATGCGCTTGCGCGCGACGCGACTGTCCGGCCGACTCCACCGCCGATTGTACTCCACGCGAGGCCTCAGCCCTCGTAGAGCAGCTTGCGCGGCGCACCGGTGATGGCGGCGGCCATCTTCGCCGCCTTGGCCGGCGGCAGTTCCTCGCGCAGGATCGCGAAGACGCGCTGGCCCTCGGTCAGCTTCGCGTCGACCTCCTCGCCGCGCCCGGCCACTAGGATCACGTGCTCGCCGCGTTGCTGATCCGGATCGCTGACGACCCGCGCAGCCAGCTCGGCCAGCGGCTCGCCCAGCACGGTCTCGAACATCTTGGTCAGCTCGCGCGCCAGCACCGCCTCGCGGGTGGCGCCAAAGATGTCGCGCATGTCGGCCAGGCTTTCGGCGACCCGATGCGACGACTCATAGAAGATGACCGTGCGCGCATCGCCGGCCAGCTCCTGCAGCCGGCTGCGCCGTGCCGCCGCCTTGGCCGGCAGAAACCCCTCGAACACGAAACGGTCGCTGGGCAGGCCGGCCACCGACAACGCGGCGATCGCCGCGCATGCACCCGGCACCGGGCTGCAGCGTATGCCGGCCGCGCGCGCCGCGCGCACCAGCCGAAAACCGGGATCGCTGATCAGCGGCGTCCCCGCATCGGAAATCAGCGCCACCGAATCGCCCGCCACCATCCGGCGCACGATCGCGTCCACCGCATCGCGCTCGTTGTAGTCGTGCAACGCGATCAACGGCGTGTCGATGTTGTGATGAACCAGCAGCGGCCGGCTGTGCCGGGTGTCTTCGGCGGCGATCACCGCCACCGCGCGCAAAGTCTCGATCGCGCGGGCGGACAGATCATCGCGATGACCGATCGGCGTGGCCACCACCCACAGACAACCTGGCTGAACAGATGACATCGGGAACTCCAGCGCCGTAAGCCGGCAAGACGATCGGCTATGATCGCGCATTGACGACCATGACGAACAAGGGATCTCCCATGCGCTTCATGCGCCTCTCGCGCGTCGCCGCGATCGGACTGCTTTTCTCGCTGGCGCTGGCTGCCTGCGTACCGATGAACGCGCCGCGCTCGGCGGCAGAAATCGCCGCCGCGCAGAGTGCCGAGGCACTGGCCCGGCAAGGCCAGTTCGACCAGGCCGCGCAGGCGTATCTGACACTCGCCAGCCAGTCATCCGCCCACGCCGACAGCTATCGCCTGCTGGCTGCCGAAGCCTGGCGCCAGGAAGGCCAGATCGAACGCGCCGCCCCGACGCTGGCCAGCATCAAGCGCCAGCGCCTGAGCGGCGACGAACCGTTGCGGCTCGACCTGCTGCAGGCCGAACTGGCGCTCAGCCAGCACGATGCGGCCACCGCGCTGCGGCTCACCACCCAGCCCAACGTGACCGTGCCGGCCGGCATGCAGATGCGCCTGCTGGAGCTGCGCGCCCGCGCCATGGCGGCCAGCGGCGATGCCTGGGGCGCCGCGCGCACCCGCGTGGAGATGGACGACCAGTTGAGCGGTTATGACCACACGCAGAACCGCCAGCAGGTGCTCGATCTGCTCGGCAAGCTGGGTGTCGCCCCGCTCAAGCAGCGCGCCGCCGCGATGAAACCGGGCAATCGCATGTTGCCTTGGGTGAACGAGGCGCTGAGCCGGCTCGGCGTCGTGGTGGCGCAAGCGCAACCGGAACTGCAGCAGCCGGTGGGCACCTTGCTGCCCGGCGCCGACGCCAATGTGCGCGAGGGCTACAAGGTGCCCAGCCAGGTCGCCCTGCTGCTCCCCGGCGACGGCAACTACGCGGCGGCCAGCGCGTCGATCCGCGAAGGTTTCTTCGCCGCCTATCTGGACGCGGGGCGCAACCACGCACCGCGCCCCAGCGTGCGCGTCTACGACAGCAAGGGCACCGCCGACGGCGCGATCAAGGCCTACCAGCAGGCAGTGAGCAATGGGGCACGGCTGGTGGTCGGCCCGCTCACCCGCGGCGAAGTGGCCGCCGTGTTCGGCCAGGGGCAATTGCCGGTGCCGGTGCTGGCCCTGAATCACCCCGACGACCGGCAACTGCCCAGCGGCGACGCCAGCGAATTCGGCCTGCTGCCGGAAACCGAGGGCGCCCAGGCGGCCGACCACATGATCGAGCGCGGCCTGCGCCGCGCCTACGTGATGGTCTCCGGGGACGATTTCGCGCAGCGCGCCGCCGGCGCGTTCAAGGCCGAGCTGGACGCGCGCGGCGGCGAGCTCGCGGGCATGGTGGTGCTGCCTGCCGGCGCCACCAGCTACGCCGGCGCCATCGCCGGGCAGCACTTTCCGACCAGCCCGCTGGCGCCCGCCCCGGCGACCAGCACCGACGCGCCCGCCGCCCCCGTCGTCAGCGACAGCGGCGATACCGGCATCTTCATCAGCATGCGCCCGCAGCAGGCGCGCCTGCTGATCCCGCAGTTGCGCATCGCGCAAGTCGCGCTGCCGGTGGTCGCCACCTCGCACGTCTACGAAGGCAGCGACGACGCCGCCGCCAACCGCGACCTGGACGGCGTGGAGTTCTGCGATGCGCCGTGGCTGTTCGATGCCCAGCCCGGCCTGCCCAACCACGGCGACATGGCCGCGCGCCTGCCCGCCGCCAGCGGCAGCGGCGCGCGGCTGTTCGCGTTCGGCATGGACGCCTGGAGCCTGGTGCCCTACCTCGACTGGCTGCGCGCGCACCCCGGCAGCTACATGCCCGGCGCCAGCGGCCAGCTCACCGCCGACCAGTTCGGCCGCGTGCGCCGCGTGCTGATCTGGGCTAAATTCCAGGACGGCCTGGCCCACCCGCTGGGCGGCAGCCTGCAGATGGACGACGTGCCCAGCAGCACCCCGCCAGCCACCGGCACGCCTTCGCCAGGCAACGACGCCCCGCTCGAATCCAGCCAGCCCGACAATCACTGATGCGTGCGGCCGGCGACGTCTTCGAGCTGCGCGCCTGCGCAGAACTCGAACGCGCCGGCCTCAAACTGCTCACCCGCAACTACACGACCCGTTACGGCGAGCTCGACCTGGTGATGCTCGATCGCCAGGACATCGTCTTCGTCGAAGTGCGCTATCGAAAAAGCGCCTCGCACGGCGATGCCTCCGCATCAGTCACGCCCAACAAGCAGTCCAGGCTGGTCAAGGCCGCGCAGCAATGGCTCGCCTGCCATCCCCAGCATGCGCAGCGCGCCTGCCGCTTCGACGTGGTGAGTTACGACGGGCCGGTGGATGCCGTTAGACGCGAGTGGTTGCGAGGGGCGTTTGAAGCCGGTTGATGCTCATCGAAACAACTCGCCATCGAAGTCCAAACCACATCCAAAAGAAACACCGGCGCCCGGGGAGGGCTAATGCCCGCTTTCGGCCAGAAGCGGCCACTCGAAAGTGCACTCTGACCCGAGTCTGGTTGGCTTTCTGTGTTGGCCAAGGCGCGATCATATTGAGCCTGGCCAGTCCTGGGGTACAGGTTTTCGCGGCAGCTGTCGAAGATAACGCTGAACAATCGTTGAGAGCAGGCTGATATCGAAAACGATTTGTGCGTGCACAATGGGCTTATTGGCCCGGTTATCAACGATCTCATGGAGATAGTCGTAAGGCGGCAGCTTCAGTCGATCCAGTTCAGCGGATGGAGTAATTACTTCTTCTTCAGCGTCACCAGAGGCCAAGGCATCGTGTATTTTTTGCTCCAGTGCTTGAAATCTCTCGACATCCTCAATGCGTACTGCGTATTCCGGTAAGTCTTGCACACCTTTCCGGTAATTGCTGATCAGCGCGCTGGTCTTGCACGATCAAATGGTTACGCTGATGTGCCAAGCCTGCAGGTTACGTGAGGGTCACGCACCGGCGCAGGCGAGTTTCCTTACGCTGCCGGTAGTGTGAATCATGCCTCTGCATCATGCAAGAAAGAGATGGGGCGGATTCAAATTACAGACTCCGGCTTGCGGTTCGCAATACGTTCGACGCATTATTATCCAAATCATGCCATTGCGTTGACATGATTAAATCTTCCGGCCTAAAGATGTTTGCTTTTGCATCCGCAGTATCGAACTTGATCAGCCGATCCACCGTGGCGCCAAAGCGCCGATCCATCGCGGCGATCTCATCGCGCATCCGTTCGCGATCGACGTAGTCGCGTAGCGCTTCGCGCAGCAGGCTCGATTCGTTCAACCCGTGCTGGACTTTGAGCGCGTCCAGTTTTCTCAGCATCGACGCATCGCTGACGCGTGCCTTGAGCGTCCGCGCCGTGGTGGCGCTCGACTTTTTTGCCGGCATCACGATCTCCCCTGCGTGGCCCAAACTGTGCCACAAGATCGCGCTCGCGTGCTACACCTTCAACCGCGACACAGCGCCATATAAACCGGAAATCCGAGCGCAGCGTGGCACACCCCTTCATGTTCCACTACTGGTGATGAAGAAATCTCACCAGTCGATCATGACGGACGACTGACCTTTGCACTGTGCCGCTCTGGCCAGCCATCGGCACCACCTAATAACCAGAAGGCCGCCCCTGGCGGCGGCCTTCGTTGCGTTGCTTTTGACCGTTTTTGGCGTCAGCCAGCGTTCTCGCCATGCGCGCCACGGAACATGCCGAATATGGGGGATGCTAAAAACCCGAGCACGCCCACAACGAGACCATATTGAATTGCGCCAAAGAAGCCACCCATGAGCGCCTCCCAAAAACCAGCTGCCCACATGCGGCGATGATGAACCCATCTACGCTTGGACGGAGTATTTGTATGATCCAACTAGAAATGTCGGTGATGGTGCCGGAAACGATGGAGGTGAAGGTTTTCGGCAACATCACGCCAGACGATGAGTTGACCAGACCGGATTCTGGTGTCGCGCGACTGAGACAACCAACAGAACCATCCCCTTGGATTGCTCCTCAACGGTCATTACCGTTTGCCGGACGGTCGGTGCCGGTTGCAGAATGGTGGCAACGCTGCAATAGAGAGCCCGCCTACTTGCGAAGCAGCGCACAGATCCAGGGGAACATCGCGCGTACCGTCCGTGATAACGCCTAGAGATTAGCGCTCATCTGGTGGATGTGCGGTCGTCCGTATCGCGCCATCTACTTGCTGAGGCGACGTCTCTCCGACATTCCGTACGGCCGTGCCGCTCTTGTTGGTCGATGAGATCTAGATACGGCGCGCCCGACGTCGCAGGGCTTTCTCGGATCACGGGGGTGATTCCGAGGTACATAGACGCGAATCCGCGCACACTTCCGGGAGGGAAATGCGATGAGAAAGCTGGCCGCCGCGGAGATACTGGTTTTTGTCGCCACCCTCGTCGCCACCCACGGGTCCCTCGCTGACGAACCAACAAACTTGGCAAGCGTGACCGTCAATGGAACGTGGACCTCAACGACCACCAGTTACAGCTTTGGATGGTATAGCGGCGGATACCTGAACGTCGGTGCCCCGCCGCCTAGTTTGGGGCTTTATCCGGGGTATATCAGCGCGACCAATTACAGAGCGCTCAATTGCGCTAAGGCATATGCAACATGGGGACCTGGCGCGAATTCTGGTGCTAAGCCGGGATTCACCATGTACATCCTTGGGAATCACGGCTGGCATGACGTATCCACCGGCACGTACTATCAAACGGCCCCGAACAACCCTAATCCGCCAACGCCGAACTCCATCGAGATCGGTGGTGTGACATACACCAGTCAAACCATGATCTTCCTGCCCGGTGCCGGCAATGGCAATTTTGGATACCTGATTCGAGCCATTGCGCACGAATGGGCCCACCAATGGGGGGCTCAGGATCTACATGACCACAGCTGGAACGACGCCTATGAAGCGGGAGACCGGGCGATGAATAATTACATGCAGGATAAGGGGTCCAAATGCGGTGGGCTTTGACCCACGCGCGTGAATCTTCTTTTGGTTGCCCCATTGCACTGGTAGCCTTTGCCCATGAATACGAAACGATTCAGCGTTCTTCTTGTCGGCGTCGCGGCGGTCTCAGCTACGGCCTGGCTCTACGTGTCGCCATTTAGCTCGGCGCACGACAACAGCCGGAGCGCTCAGGCCATTGCCCCCGCCCCCGTCCCCGCCCCATCGGCGGCTGCAAGCGCACCGTCGCCGTCGCCGCCGACCGTCTTCGCCACCAGCAACGCAAGCCACCCAGGTACGCCGGCGGCAACAATGACATTTGACACGAGTCGCGACTGCTATTTCGCGAAGAATCGGTTGGATGGAGCGCGTTCGGTGATCAAGGCTTGCCAGAGTTTGCCGCAAATCCCACAGACCGAGAGTCAGCGCGCGGAGTGCTCAAATTCCATTGCACGGAGCGAGGTCACCATACGCGAGCTGACAGACACCGTTGCCGCATGTCCTGCGGATACTGCATCGGCAATGCACTTCTATGAAGCAACTAAGTTGGCAGCGGCGCAGGGTAATGCCGATGCCCAGGCGTGCTATGTCCAATCGCTCTTCCAGAGCAATGGCGTGCAGCTGACGTACCCCCAGCGAGAGATTGATGACTACCGGCGTGATGCTCCTCGATACATTTCAGACGGCCTGGCGCGAGGGGATTGGCGCATGGTTAGTCTCCTGGCGCGTGGGGGGCATGATGGCGATGGGTTGCTGCCGCTCATCGCCGGAAATGATGTTTACAGAGAGTACGTGATGAATCGACTTCTCCAATTGGGCGCCGATGGCGAGTATGCACACCAGTTGGAGGCGTCAATCCGGTTCCATTACTTGTCGCCAAGCACGACGCAGGCGCCACCCCTCACTCAGGAACAGATCGCGCGTGGAAATCAGGAGGCTACAGCCCTCTTCCATAAATCGTTCGATCGGCAGCCGTTGCTGAATGGTCCGCCCTCGGTTTGCGCACAACGCTGAGGAAGCCTGTTCCATGGCAGCGAAGGGCTATTCGCCTCAGCCATTAACCCTTTCAGTAAATGACTACATGCGCGCACTAGGGGCGGTGAGCGCGGTAATGATGCGATCGCCGGAGTATTGTCAGTACCCGATAGCCTGCCTTGCCGAATGGATTCGGCCGGCGCTTCTATTGGATCAGTATCACCTCTTTCATGATGAAGGCGGCAATCTGGTCGGCTATATGACATGGGCATTCTTGGCCGAAGACGTCGAACAGCGATTGCTACACGACCCGGCGGTGCTCTTTCACTTGAGCGAGTGGAACGAGGGAGATCGCCTCTGGATTATGGATTTCGTGGTTCTTAACCACGACCTGAGACCGTGCCTCGACGTTGCGCGCGCCCGGTTCGCCGGGCTCGGTGAGGTCCGATGGCTTCGGCGTCGCGAAGACGGCTCGATCCGCAAAGTGCTGCATTGTCGCGCCTCCGCATGAGCGCCATCATCAATGACGTTTTTCGTCCTGATGAGGTCGCGATGCTTCATGAGGGCATCGTCGACCTTGCCGAGGTCAGCAACTCGTTGCTCGTACCATTCACGGCGTACCAACTCGCGGCGTGCCGGGTCGCCTGGCTCAATGTTCGTTGGTTCCTTCAACGCGGATTAGATGTCACCTCCGCCGTCGAGCGCCGACGCGCGGAGGGTTGGCTCCTTGCTGAATTTGGCTTCGCCATCGACAACGGGCCGTCGACATGCGGCGAGCGCCTCGCCAAGGTCTTCCATGCGGATCGCTATGGGAGTTCCGAGGGCACGACACCGCATGGCGGTAGCGGGCGCAGCGGGATTGCGGGACGTTTCAGTGCCAAGGGAATTGGACCTACGCCGCTGGTCGGCGCCGGGGCCACACCTGGTCACGCCCACGGGTGCGCCACTCTAGAGGAGTGCCTCCGCGAGGCGGTCTATAGCGAAGTGGTCGGCGCCGAATTTCCCTTCGGTGCCGTACCCGTGATCGCGGTCCTGGATACCGGCCTGATGTTCAGCGATCCCGACGCACAGGATTCACGCCGACGTCTGACGCGACGGGGACTACTTATCCGACCCACCGTTCTTCGCCCCTCGCACGCCGAACGCGCACCCTTGTTCCGCGCAAGGGTTTCCGCGGGCGATCAGGGACAAGCGTTGCAACAGGACGACGTCCTGCGCACGCGAACGGTGGTGCGCACGTGGCTGAATGGAAACCTGCCTAAAGACATTGTCGCTGCACCGGAGGTGTGGGTGGTGCGTATGGCCCAGCAGATTGCCTATGCGCAGGTCCATCGCCTCACCAACGGTGGAGTGTTCTCCTCCAACATGAGCTTGGCTGGCGAGCTCATGGATTTCGGCAATGCCCACGCCTTACCGGACTGGTCCCACGCCAACCTACTTGATCACGCGGCCGGCTTTGGCGGGGAAATGTGGGCGCTCCGAGCCGTAGTGCGTTCAATCGCATTTTACCTATGGAAATACGGCAGCCACGGCGACGAACGGGAGAAGATTGAGCGATCCCTACATGCGAAGGCAGAAGCAGCCTACCAACAGGCGTTCGATCGCGAATGCCTCGGCCTCTTCGGTCAAGCGGACGACGTGGGTGCCAGTCCATCCTTGGTACCTGCCCTGCGACGCTACTTCGAGGATCAGCAGCGCCGGCGGGTGCGCTATCAGTACGGGCGCGCTGAGCGCCAGTCGGGCGCGCCCACTAGCTGGCTCGGGGACGAGGCGATGGCTTACCTGGACCCCACCGCTCAGGCTCGATCGGATGGGCGGGTGAGCGAGCCGATTCATCGGTGCTTGCAGGCGTCACTGAGCACGCGCCCAGCGGGGGCTGATCGACTGAAAGGGGCTTACGTGACGGCCGTACGTCGCTTGAGCCGCCGTTCCTCACTGGACCGAGGCGAGCTGATTGGCCGGCTCACACGACTGGTGGATGAAGCGATTAACTCGTCGCAGCCGATCGCGTCACCCATCGAAGCGGTACTCGACGATCTCATTGGCCGCTCGCGCACACACTGGCGTCATCTACCCGAAGGTCAAGTCGTCCTACGCAAGAAGGCTCTGGGGCGCTCATGCCTCCTCTTCTGCCAAGACCCCGCTAGTGGTGCGCAGGCCCTATGGCTGTCAGGTGTGGCGCTGGCGGAGCGGCTCCATTGGTTCAATACGTGGATCCCGGCAGATGAACAACTCCACACCTTAATGCGTCACCCTGAAGGGGAGTGGAGCGCATGGATTCGTGTGACCTCCCTCTCGTCGTGGTGCGCCTCCGAGACGTTGCTCGCGAAGATTGCTCGCACCGCACCGGGACAAGTGGAGCGGTACGCCTCAGCATGACGAGAGGCGGCGATGGAGCGGGTGATTTGGTGTGCGGGTGCCCACCATGAACCAGCCACCGTACTCACCATGTTCCAGGTGATGTTTGACGTCGTCCCGATTTTCGGACACGTTGAAACTAGAAATGGGCCGACGCCAACATTACCCGCAAGGGCTGCGCGGGAGTCACACGATCAGCCCTCTCGATTTACTGTAGCGACGACAACCGAACCGGGTGTTCCTCGAACGTCCGATTTGGGTCGAAAGCGGTCCGATCGCAATGGCGAAGGCGTACAAAGGCCGTTCTCAACCTGAAAGGTCTTCAAGACTGGCTTGCCGCCGCGGTGGGCACGCTCGCCGCTTCATCCAGCAACCAGTTCCTCACCTCGACGAGCGCGGGATCCATGTCGCCCGCCTCCGGCCAAACGAGATGGAAAGGGTGGCCCGACAGCTCGGGGCCGAAGGGTTGGCATAGCAGTCCGGCACCCAACTCCTCCGCCGTGAGCGCCAGGTTGACCAAGGCGATGCCTTGGCCGGCGATTGCAGCCTGGATGGCGTGGACTTCGTCGGAAAACTGGAGCTGCCGTGGCACCGACGCGCGCCGTGCGCGCTCAAACCATAGAGCCCAGTCCGGCGTCATTGAATCACGGCGGAACCATTCGAAGCCGATCAGCGGCACGCGCTCCAAATCCTCCAGGCTGCGGACGCCAAGACCGGGAGCACACACCGGTGCGAAGCGAGAGGGCAGCAGGGGCGCATCGTTCAATCCATGGTAGTGCCCCGGGCCGTAGCGGATGGCCAAATGCGCTGAGCCGCTGTGCAGATCGACCGGCTCGTCGCTGGTGTGGAGGTGCAGGACGATGTCCGGTCGCGAGGTCGCGAGGCGCGCAAGGCGCGGCATCAACCAGCGCGAGGCGAACGCCATGGTCGTGCTCAGCACCACGGTGCGTGGCCTCGCATCAGGCCGAACCGCCTGCACGGCGCGCGTCATGGCATCGAAGCCCTCGCGAAGCGCAGGGAACAAACTCTGGCCAGCCGGTGTGAGATCCACCCGCCGGGTCCCGCGCACGAACAACTGTACGCCGAGACGGTCCTCCAGCTGACGGATCTGATGGCTGATGGCGGTTGCGGTCAGTGACAGCTCCGCAGCGGCGTGCTTGAAGCTGAGGTGCCGCGCCGCGGCCTCGAATGCGCGCAAGGCGGTCAATGGCGGGAGCTGGCGGGCGCGGGATGAATTCTGTTCACCTGATGAATGGGAAATCATCATTTTACGGCGGCGACCTCGCGGTTGATGCTTGAACACCCCCAATTTACAGGTGAATCGTGATTAGGTTGTTTCATATCGACTCCAGCGCCCGCCCCGGTCGTTCTGATGAGCTGGCGCATGGCTCACACACGCGTCGCCTGTCGGCCCGTTTCGTGCGTCGCTGGCAAGCGCTGAGGCCGCAGGATGCCGTCGTGTACCGCGACTTGGCCGAACAACCTCCGGCGCCTGTCACCGGCGAATGGGTGCATGCCGCCTTCACCCCGCCAGCGCAGCGGGAGCCGTGGATGCACCAAGTCCTCTCGCAAAGTGATCGCCTGGTCGACGAGCTGATTGGCGCCGACCTCGTCGTGATCGGAGTGCCCATGTACAACTTTGGCATGCCGTCCACGCTCAAGGCCTGGATCGACAATGTCGTCCGCGTGGGCCGCACGTTCGGCTTCGACCGCAGCCGCCCCGGTGAACCCTACTGGCCGCTTCTTGCTGGGCAGGGAAAACGCATGGTCCTGCTGAGTTCGCGTGGCGATCATGGGTACGAACCCGGAGAGCGCCTCGGCACGCGCAACCACGTGGAGACTGGCGTGACGGCGCCACTGCTCTACATCGGCATCGACAGAGTCGACTATGTCGCGATCGAGTACGACGAGTTCAACGACGAGCGCTTGCATGCGTCCATCGCCGCTGCCGAGGCGGAGGTGGATGCCCTGGTGGGGCAGATCACTGACGAGATGGCGGCGTGCGGCGCGGGATTGCCTCAAATCTAGGGTCGAGCGCGAGACGTCCCTTACGTCCGCTTTGGGTCGGGAACAGATGTTCCTCTTGAAATCGTCAATTAGAAGAAAGTCTCAAGTTGGTCTACCACGTAGGCGCGGATGTTAGCTTCGTCCCAGCTCGGCACGTAGGACTGCTCCGCGCGAAAGCTCAATACACCGAAAGCGGGGATGCTTCCCACCGGCCGGCCGTGTCCGCTTGTTTCGGATACGCGGTGAGGTTGGTTTGAGATACGCCCTCACGCATCTCGACGCAGGTCGGTCGACTCGAACGATGATGCTCATCGCGCGCGATATTACGTGCCAGCCTGATCGCAGGGCCGAGCGTCAGTTCGCGCAAGAGAAAGGTGCCATCACGACAAACCCCCCATTGCCCGCCTTCGTCCTGCTTGATGGTGTAGACGATCATGTTCGTCGCCATATAGTTGATGTGGTCGCCCTGCTTCGTCGGTGCCGCCTGACTTTCCGATGTCGGCATACGCCTGACGTCTAGTCGGTTTGTTCCTGACTCACAGAGCAAGCGCAGGATCGCGTAAGGCAGGCGGTCGTCAAAGCAGGTCTCCCCCCACGGACCTGTAGGGGTTGTCTGATCCTTGATGCGGTAGCACGCCGCTCATCTTTTTCCTACACAACGTCACGCGCCAAGCCTGCACCGCGTCATTGATACGCTCTGCGTGCCGCCAATGGGGCGGCTCTTTTTTGCGATGACAAGGAGAGTTTCATGGCATATGACAATCGCGTTGTGGCAGTTCTTTCAGACGAAGACGTGACGTCCATCCAGTCTGCGTTGACAACTGTTCGCGGCGCGCTTCCCTTTTTGGTGACGTTGTCGGGACAGGAGAGGCGTGAACTGGCGAAGATGGGGCCAAAGTCGGTGGGCTTTGACGAGAAGTGCGCGACGTACATGAACAATCGCCCCGAGTTTGCGCCTGGCTTCGTCGATGTCGCCGAGGTACAAAAGGTTCGGGCGCTTCGTTCTCAGTTGCTTCGCTTCACAATGGAACTCCAGACGCTCGCCAGTTGCGTCGACGATACCGTGCAGCTTGTATCCAGCGAGATTTGGCTGGCTGATCTTGACTACTACAAGGGTATCCGCGAGGCGGCCAAGACCGGCCAAGCTGGTGCACAGGATGCGTATGACGATCTGCGCGTACGCTTTCCCGGGCCAAGGGCTAATCGCGCCGCGCCAGCTACAGCAGTGGCCTGACGGCCGTGCCGGCGGGTACATGGTTTCGCATACCCGCCGGCACCACCGCCCTGGATTTCGCCTGCATGCGTGCTACATGGACATCGAGTGATTTTTCATGGCTGGTCTATCTCGATACATCGGCGCCCGGTGATTTTTCATGAACGACCTATCGCGGTACGCGGATGTCTACCAATTCTCCATCGACGCTCTATTGCTGTCCCTAGACGCCCACTGATTTTCCAAGGACGTTCCATCTCCCTCCATGGACGGCCAGTTACCTTTCTCAAGTCTTCTATCTATCTACATGGACAGCCACTCTTTTTTCATCGACGTTCTATCACGCTACATGGTCGTCTAATAATTTTGCATGGGCGTTCTATTGCGCCACCGGGCCACTGACTCGCCAGCCCGCGCTGGGACTCCCCCGAAGCTCTAGTCGGGTCGGGTTCGGCGCTAAACTCGTCGAATGACGCTTTCACCCACCCTGCTCGAGAGCCTTCGCGCCACGTTCGCTCCCGATGCGCTCTCGACCGGCGAAGCCGAACGCATCGCCTACTCCTACGACAACTCCCGCCTGCACGCGCTGCCGGATGCGGTGGTGTTCCCTGCCGAACACGCCCAGGTCGAGGCGCTGGTGCGGGCCTGTCGCGCGCACAAGGTGCCGGTGATCGCGCGCGGGCGCGGCAGCAATACGACGGGCGCCAGCGTGCCGGTCGAGGGTGGCGTGGTGGTGAGTTTCGAGCGGATGAACCGGATTCTGCGGATCGATCCGGACAACCGGCTGGCGGTGGTCGAGCCGGGGGTGTTGAACGGCGACCTGCAGCAGGCGCTGGCGCCGCACGGTTTTTTCTGGCCGCCCGATCCCACTTCGGCGCCGTGGTGCAGCGTCGGCGGCAACCTGGCGTGCAATGCGGCCGGGCCGCGCGCGGTGAAGTACGGCAGCCCGCGCGAGAACACGCTGGGCCTGCGCGCGGTGGCCGGCAGCGGCGAGGGTTTTCGCTGCGGCACCTACACCAGCAAGGGGGCGACCGGCTACGACCTGACCCGGCTGCTGATCGGCTCGGAAGGCACGCTGGCGCTGATCACCGAAGCCACGCTGAAGCTGACGCCGAAACCTTCGTCGGTGCGCACCTTGCGCGCGACCTATAGAGATGTGGGCGCGGCGGCGCGTGCGGTGGCGCGGATCATGGCGCAGCCGGTAACGCCGTGCGCGCTGGAGTTCATCGACGACGTGGCGCTGAAGCTGGCGCATGCGCATGGGGGCGACAGCGTGCCGCTTGCCGGCGCGATGCTGATGATCGAGGTGGATGGCGAACCGGCCACGCTGGACAGCGCGGTCGCTGCGGTGGCGGCTGCCGCACGCGGCGACGGGCTGGACGAACTGCGGGTGGCGCAGAGCGCCGAGGAAACCGGTGCGCTGTGGGCCGCACGCCGGGCGCTGTCGCCGGCGCAGCGCACGATCTCGCCGAACAAGATCAACGAGGATGTGGTGGTGCCGGTCAGCCACCTGCCCGCGCTGGTCGACGGCATCAAGCAGCTGTCGGCCAGGCACGATGTATTGATCGTCACGTTCGGCCACGCCGGCAACGGCAACCTGCATGTGAACCTGCTGCCGCGCGACGAGGTCGAACGCGAGCGCGCGCATGCCTGCCTCGCCGACGTGTTTGCGCTGGTGATCTCGCTGGAAGGCACGCTGTCGGGCGAGCACGGCATCGGCATGATCAAGCGCGAGTTCATGCCGCTGGCGCTGGAAGCCTCCACGCTGGGCTTGATGCGCAGCGTCAAGACGGCGTTCGACCCAGACGGGATACTCAACCCGGGCAAGCTGTTGCCCTGATCCTTATATTCTCCAGGGGGAATACATGAGAGCCATGAAGCTTGTTGTGATGGCGCTGCTGTGCCTGTTCGCGGGCGCCTGCAGCCAGCAAGACATCGTCGATCGCTTCGCGCCAGCATCCGAGGTCAAGTTTGCCCGCGCCACGCTGGAGGATCTGCGGCTGGGGCATCTGGAGTCGACCAGAGACCACCTGGCGGCCAAGCTCAGAACTCCCGACAGCGATGCGGAGCTGGCCAAGATGGCGGGCTACTTTCCCGAGGGCGCGCCGCGTTCGGTCAAGACCGTGGGCGCTCACAAGGCGTGGGTAAACGGCGAGTCACATGTGTCGCTCGCCTTCGAGTACGAATTCGATTCGGACTGGGCCCTGGCTGACATGGTTGTGTCCACCACAGGCGGTCAGGACACCATCGAGGGCTTGCACGTTTACCGGATGAAGCAGTCGCTGGAGCAGACCAACGCGTTCACCCTTCGAGGCAAGCATCCCCTGCAGTACCTTTTTCTGGGGCTGGCCTGCGTCATACCGCTGCTTTGCCTGTATGCCCTGGTGCTGTGCGCGCGCACCCCGATGCGGGGCCGGAAGTGGCCGTGGATCCTGTTTATCCTGTTCGGCTTCGTCGCGGTCGGGCTCAACTGGACCACGGGAGCGTTCAGCATGCAGCCGATCAGCGTGCTGCTGTTTGGCGCCGCCTGCGTTGCCCAGCCCTTTGGCCCGTGGACGATTTCGGTGGCGTTTCCGCTGGGCGCCGTGTGGTTTTTGCTCAAGCGGCGCAGCTACGTCGCCGCGATCCCGCCGCCACTCCCGTGATGCGTGTGCGTCATGTCACCCATCCCATGCGCGGCAAGCCGTCGACGCCACGCGCAGCCCGGTGTGCACCCCGACCGAAGACCCGCAAGCATGCCCGCTCCGCTTGATCCGCTGCTGCGGGATATCCGCGCCTGCCGCCTGTGCGAGGCGCATCTGCCGCTGGGCCCGCGGCCGGTGCTGCAGGCGTCGGCCACGTCGCGGCTGCTGATCGTCAGCCAGGCGCCGGGGCGCAAGGTGCATCTGAGCGGGGTGCCGTTTGACGATGTGAGCGGCGATCGGCTGCGCGAGTGGCTGGGCATCGATCGCGACACGTTCTACGACGCCGCGCGCGTGGCGATCGTGCCGATGGGTTTCTGTTTCCCCGGCAGCGGCCGCGGTGGCGACCTGCCGCCGCGACCGGAGTGCGCGCCGACCTGGCACCCGCCCCTGCTGCCGTTGTTGACGCAGGTGCGGCTGACCCTGGTGATCGGCCAATACGCGCAGGCAGGCATGCTCGGTGCGGCGCGGGCCGCCTCGCTGACCGACACCGTGCGCGCGTGGCGCACGCACCTGGCCCACGGGCGGCTGCCGCTGCCGCATCCCAGCCCGCGCAACCGGCCGTGGGTGATGCACAACCCGTGGTTCGAGCAGGAGCTGCTGCCGGTGTTGCGCGATCGCGTGCAGGCGTTGCTGCGCGGCGTCGACGGCCATTGAAGCGGCGCTGCAGCCAGCCTTGCCGGTCGGGCGCCGATTCATCTAACCTGCCAAGGCTTTGCGGCCACGGGGTGTTCCCTCGGCCTTGCCTGGGGAAAGCCAATATGCGGGTTGTCGGTCGATGAGCATCAAGCTCCGTCTTGTGGCGATGAATTTTCTGCAGTTTTTTGTGTGGGGGGCCTGGCTGATCACCATCGGCGCGTACTGGTTCCAGTACCGGCACTGGTCGGGCGCGCAGTTCGGCGCGATCTTCTCGACCATGGGCATCGCCTCGCTGTTCATGCCCTCGCTGATGGGCGTGGTCGCGGACAAGTGGCTCAATGCGGAACGGCTTTACGGCCTGCTGCACATCGGCGGCGCGATGGTGTTGTTCATGGTGCCCTCGATCGACAGCCCGGGCACGCTGTTCTGGGTGATGCTGCTGAACATGATGTGCTACATGCCGACGATCTCGCTGGCGATCGCGGTGGCGTACAACGCGCTGAAGACCAACGGCGCCGACGTGGTGCTGGTGTTTCCGCCGATCCGCGTGTGGGGCACGATCGGTTTCATCGCCGCGATGTGGATGGTGAGCCTGCTGCACCTGGAAACCTCCGGCGGCCAGTTCTATGTCGCCTCCGGCGCGTCGCTGCTGCTGGGCCTGTATGCGTTCACCCTGCCGAAATGCCCGCCGCGCCTGCGCGGGCAGGCGCATACCTCGTGGCTGGATACGCTGGGGCTGACCTCGTTCGCGCTGTTCCGGAACAGCAAGATGGCGATCTTCTTCGTGTTCGCCATGCTGCTGGGTGCGGCGCTGCAGCTGACCAACGCCTACGGCGATACGTTCCTGCATGATTTCGCCAACGTCGATGCGTACAAGGGCATGATCGCCGTGCGCTATCCGGCGATCATCATGTCGATCTCGCAGGTTTCGGAAACGCTGTTCATCCTGGCCATTCCATTCTTCTTCAAGCGCTTCGGCATCAAGACGGTGATGCTGATCAGCATGCTGGCATGGGTGCTGCGCTTCGGCCTGTTCGCCTACGGCAACCCCGGGCCGGGGCTGTGGATGATCGTGATGTCGTGCATCGTGTACGGCATGGCGTTCGACTTCTTCAATATCTCCGGCTCGCTGTTCGTCGAGGAGCAGAGCGACCCGGCGATCCGCGCCAGCGCGCAGGGCCTGTTCATGCTGATGACCAACGGCATCGGCGCGGTCCTGGGCAGCTCGATCAGCGGGGTGATCATCGACCTCTGGTTCACCCATGCCGACGGCAGCAAGGACTGGCCCGGGATCTGGACGACGTTCGCCTCGTACTCGCTGGTGGTGGCCGTGCTGTTCGCGATTTTCTTCAAGCACCGGCACGTGCGCGCGGCAGCGGTGCTACCCACGGAAGGCGCGCTGCACGGCTGACGCCGGCGTCCGGCGGCGGGTACCGCTCAATTGTTATTGCGAATCATTATCATTTAAGATGCGGGTCCCTACAGGAGGCCCCGCATGTCGTTTTCCGTTCGCCCACTCGCTTTTGCCTGCGCGCTCGCGCTCGCCGGTGTCGCCCACGCCGCGGACCCGCAGGATGCTGTTGCGCTGAAGCGGGTCGAGGTATCCGCCAGCACGCTGCGCATGCCGCAGAGCCAGGGCGCCCTGCCCACCACGATCACCGTGATCACGCATGAGGACCTGCGCCAGCAGCTGGCGCTGACGCCGGACCTGGGCGACGCCATCGGCAACCTGGTGCCCTCGTTCTCGCCATCGACGCAGAAGCTCAGCACCCGCGGCCAGACCCTGCGCGGACGCAACCCGCTCTACATGATCGACGGCGTGCCGCAATCCAGCCCGCTGCGCAACGGCTCGCGCGATGGCTACACGATCGACCCGGCGATGATCGAGCGCATCGAGATCGTGGAAGGCTCCAACGCGATGCAGGGCCTGGGCGCGGCCGGCGGCATCATCAACATCATCACCAGGCAGGCGCCGAAGCAGGACGGCGTGCGCCAGGAAGTCACCGTCGACACCAGCGCGCCGACCCGCGGCGGCGACGGCCTGGGTTATGGCGCGGCTTACCTGCTGGGCGCGCGCAGCGGCGCGTTCGACATGGTCGTGGGCGCGTCGTGGCGCCAGCGCGGCATGTATTCGGACGCGAAGGGGCGGCTGATCGGCGTCGACGGCACCCAGGGCGACCTGATGGATTCGAAAAGCAGCGACGGCTTCGCCAAGTTCGGCTACGAGTTCGCCGGCGCACGGCACCTGCAGTTGACCGTCAATCGCTTCGACCTCGACGGCAACGGCGACTACACCGCGGTGCCGGGCGACCGGGACGCCAACCTGCCGACCACCTCGACGCGCGGCAAACAGCCCGGCGATGCGCCGCGCAACCGCGTGCTGACCAGCAGCCTCGACTACCGCGACCCCGCGCTGGCCGGCGGCGAGCTGCGCGCGCAGCTCTACCACCAGAAGAACCGCGAACTGTTCGGCGGCGGCCGCTTCGCCACTTTCCAGGACCCCGCCTACGGCCCGAACCTGTTCGACCAGTCGCAGAACGTGTCGACCAAGGACGGCGCGCGGCTGTCGTGGTCCAAACGCGGCCTGCTCGAGGGCAAGCTGACCGTGCTGGCCGGTGCCGACGGCTATCGCGACACCACCTATCAGGCACTGACCCATACCGGCCGCCACTGGGTTCCCGACAGCACCTACACCGGCTGGGCGCCGTTCCTGCAGGGCGAATACTGGCCGCTGCAATCGGTGTCGCTGTCCGGTGGATTGCGCCAGGAGCACGGCACGCTCGAGGTACCGACCTTCCAGACGCTGGCGGCGTACAACGGGGTCACCGTGCAGGGCGGCTCGACCGGTTTCAGGAAGACGCTGCCGAACTTTGGCGCGGTCTGGTATCTCACCAGCCAGCTCAACCTGTTCGCCAGCTACGCCGAGGGCTACACCCTGCCCGACGTGGGTCGCGTGCTTCGGGGCATCAACAAGCCCGGCCAGGACGTGGCCGGCTTCCTCGGCCTGAAGCCGGTGGTGTCGGACAACCGCGAACTGGGTGTCGATTACAGCGGCGACCGTTACGGCGCGCGGGTGAGCTACTACACCTCGCGCTCCAAGCTCGGCTCGGTGCTGGTGTTCGACGCGCCCAACCAGGTCTACAACGTGATGCGCCAACGCGTGGCGATCAGCGGCTGGGAGGCACGCGCGAACTGGCAGCCGGTCGACGGCGCCCTGCTCAACGCGTCGTTCGCGATCAATCGTGGCCGCTCCGACCGCAACGGCGACGGCCAGGTCGACTCCGATCTCGACGGCGCGAACATCGCGCCGAACCGGCTCAACCTGTCGTGGACGCAGCGCTGGAACGACGCGCTGTCGAGCTATCTGCAGCTGAGCCATGCCTACAGCCGCGACTTCGCCACGCTGGGCCGGCGCAGCGCGCACTTCGACGGCTACAGCACCGCCGACGCCTACGTGAAGTGGCACACCGATGCCACCGGCGACTGGACGCTCGGCGCGCAGAATCTGGCCAATACGCAGTTCATCAACTACATCTCGCAGACCATCGGCGACAACGACTCGTACTTCGCCGGCCGTGGCCGCGTGCTCTCGCTGACCTGGCAGCAAGTGTTTTGAGCACGCCCGCCACATCCTTGCTGGCACAGCCACCGTGGCGACTGCGCGGACGCGTGCGGCAATGGATGCAGCGCCTGCACCTGTGGCTGGGGCTGAGCGTCGGCCTGGTGTATGCGCTGATCGCGTTGAGCGGCAGCGTGCTTGCGTTCCAGCAGCCGTGGCTGCGTGCGGCCTATCCGCAACTCGCCGCGCATGCCCTGCCCGACGCCGCGCAACGCGCGGCGGTGCTGACGCGCATCGCCGCCGAGTGGCAGCCGCGCGGCCTGCGCGCGGCGGACCTGCCGCTGGCCGAGCTGCCGGTGTGGCAGCTGTATTTCAGGGACGGCACGCGGCGCTACCTGGATCCGGCCGATGGCAGCCTGCTGCTGACGCGCTCGCGCAACGGCGACACCTTGCAGTTCCTGCACTACTGGCATACCCACCTGCTGGCCGGCAAACGCGGCGAGCAGGTGCTGGGCGTGGTCGGCGGGCTGGCGCTGTTCCTGCTGGTATCCGGCCCGTTGCTGTGGTGGCCGGGGCGGCGCCATCTGCTGGCCAGCCTGCGTCCGCACGCGCAGCCGCCGACCCGGCGCTGGGCCAGCTGGCATCGTGGCGCCGGCATCCTCAGCCTGCCGCTGCTGGTGCTGGCGAGCCTGACCGGCACCTTGATGATCTACGGTGCCGGCACTGCACAGGTGCTGCGCAATGCGTTTGGCGACCCGGCAAAGACACCGGCGCCGACCGCGCTGGCGACACGCGCCGTGCCGATCGACTGGAACGCCGTGCTGATGGCCGCGCAACGCGCCATGCCGGGCGCGGCGCTGCACCGGGTGACGCTGCCGGACGCGCGCAATGCGCAGGTGGTGATCCGCGCGCAGGCGCGCGGCGAATGGCATCCGGTGGGGCGCAGCACGATCTGGCTGAATCCGTACACGGCGAGCGTGCTGGCCAGCGACGACGCCACCCGCGGCGGCACCGGCACGCGCATCAACGATGCGATCTATCCGCTGCACGCCGGCCGCGTCGGCGGGCGGGCATGGCAGCTGGCGGTGGCGTTTGCCGGGCTGTTGCCGCTGTTCTTCGTGATGACCGGGTTCTTGTTCTGGCGCGCACGCACGCGCCGGCGCAACTGATCACGAGCGCGCGCCGCGCACCGCCGGCAGGGCAACCGTGCGTGCGTGGCGGCCCGTGGCTCAGTGCAGCACCGTGCTGGCCACCACGCGGTTTCGGCCAAACGATTTGGCCGAGTACAGCGCCGCGTCGGCGGCCTTCATCCAGCTGCTGAGGTCATGGCACTGGCTGCCGTCGAACACGGCCATGCCGATGCTCACCGTGATGTGGTCCAGCGGCACCGTGGCCGGCAGGGGCAGCGCGGCCACGCCCACGCGCAAGGTTTCGGCCAGGCGCAGACCGGCCTCGGCGCCAAGCCTGGGGCACAGCACCGCGAACTCCTCGCCGCCGATGCGCGCCACGTGACCCGTCGCGGCCACGGCATGATTCAGGTATCCGGTGACCAGCGACAGCACCCGATCGCCTTGCGGATGGCCGGCGCTGTCGTTGACCTGCTTGAAGTGATCGAAGTCGATCAGCATCAGTACGTGCGGTTGACGCGGTGCATGGCCGACACCCAGCAGGGCCATGGCGCGCTGCATGAAGGCGCGCCGGTTTTCGATGCCGGTCAGCGGATCGCGCAGGGTCTGGATGCGCAGTTCCGCCGCATGGCGGCGCTGGGCGCGCAGCAGCAGATACAGCAGCCCGGTGATCAGGATCAGCGCCACGCTCACGCCCTTGACCACCATGCCGATCAGGGCCTGGTGCTGTTGCGCTTCGGTGCGCTCGGCGGCTTGTGCACGGGCGGTCTTGAGCGCGAGGTCCTGCAGCCGGTTCTGGTGCTCCAGGGTCTGGATGCGCAGCTCCCTCTCGCGGCCGGCATAGCGGGTTTCCAGCGCCGCCTCGTCCGCACGCAGCGCCTTGGCATTGTGCTCGGTCAGCAGGCGGATCGCTTCGCGCGCGTCGACCAGCGCCTGCGCGGAATGACCGGCCCGCTCGTTCATCTGGCTGCGCCGCGCCAGCAGGTCCGGCAGCAGGCCGTCCATGCCGGCGGCGCGGGCGTCGGTGACGGCGATGCTGATGGTGGACAGCGCCAGCGCCGGCTGGCCGAGGGCGGCGTAGTCGGTGGCGATGTTGGCGCGCGAGACCAGCGCGTCGCTGACCCGGCCGGTGGCCAGCTCCTGCGCCAGCGAGGCCTGCGACAGCGCGAGCGCCTCGCGGACGCGGCCGGTTTTCAGGTACATGCGCGCCATGTTGTCGCCGACCATCACCACCAGCTGGTCCATGCCGATGCTGGCGAAGTGCTGGCGCGAACGCTGGTAAAGCTCGATCGCGTTATCCGCCTGATCCAGGTTGGCGAAGTTGATGCCCTGGTCGTTTTCGGCCTGGGCCAGGCCCCAGGTGTCGCCCAGTTCGCGATAGGCGTCCTGCGCCTTCTCGCACAGCGACAGCGCGCTGCGCGCCTTGTCGCTCATGGCATAGGCGTCGCACAGGTTGTAACTGGCCCAGGCGCGGACGACGGGATTGCTGTCGTTCTGCACTTTCGCGGCCGCGCGCAGCGCCTCGCTGATGCCGTCGCCGATGCCGGTGGCGATCAGCTGGCGCGAACGCAGGAAGCCGGCCGATGCGGCGGCCAGGGAGAAGTTCTGCGCGCTTGCCAGGCTGTCCAGCCGCAGCACGGCCTCGGTCAGCGCGGTGTCGTCGTTGACGTTGACCGCAGCGGTACCCATCAGCCACAGCAGGTCGCGTTCTCGCGCGGGCGAGGCGCCATCGCCCAGGTGGTCGAGCTGCTGGCGCATGTCCGTAATCAGGCCATGCGGATCGGACTCGGTGCGATAGCGCAGCGCATCGCGCTCGGGTACGACAACGCGTGCATGCCCTGGCAGCGCCAGCAGGCACAAACAGATAAGCAGCATGCCCCGCATGGCGGCCATCCCCTGGCGTGCACGAACACCTTCCATTCTGCGGCATGCCGCGGGGCAAGCAAAGACCCGCCGCCGCGCACCACATCGCCGCCCGGGTGCTGCCGCTACAATGGCCGGATGCGCATCGGCCCCTACCTGATCGACCCGCCCGTGGTGCTCGCGCCGATGGCCGGCGTCACCGACAAGCCGTTCCGCCTGCTGTGCAAGCGGCTGGGTGCGGGCCTGGCCGTGTCGGAAATGACCAACGCCGACCCGCGGCTGTGGCATACGCGCAAGTCGCTGCAGCGCATGGACCACGACGGCGAGCCCGAGCCGGTCAGCGTGCAGATCGCCGGCTACGACCCGGCGATGCTGGCCGAGGCGGCCCGTTTCAACGTGGCCAACGGCGCGCAGATCATCGACATCAACATGGGTTGCCCGGCCAAGAAGGTGTGCAACGTGTGGTCCGGCTCCGCCCTGCTGCAGGACGAGCCGCTGGTGGCGCGCATCGTCAAGGCAGTGGTCGACGCGGTGGAGGTGCCGGTGACGCTGAAGATCCGCACCGGCTGGAACCGCGACAACCGCAACGCGCTGAACATCGCGCGCATCGCCGAGGACAACGGCATCGCCGCGCTGGCCGTGCATGGCCGCACCCGCGCCGACAAGTACGAAGGCGAAGCGGAATACGCCACCATTGCAGCCGTAAAGACGTCCATACGCATTCCGGTGTTGGCCAACGGCGACGTCGACACGCCACAGCAGGCCCGGCGCGTGCTGGAGCTGACCGGCGCCGACGCGGTGATGGTGGGCCGTGGCGCGCAGGGCCGGCCGTGGATCTTCCGCGAGATCTCGCACTACCTCGCCACCGGCGAGCTGCTGCCCGAGCCGTCCGCCGAGGAGGTAGGCGCCATCCTGCTCGGCCACCTTGAACATCTGTACGCGTTCTACGGTGAACTGGCCGGCGTGCGCATCGCGCGCAAGCATCTGGGCTGGTATGCCAAGGATCGCCCGGAAAACGCGGCGTTCCGCCACGTGGTGAACCGCGCCGAGTCGGCCGACATGCAGCTGCGGCTGACCCGCGACTACTTCGCGGCGCTGGCCGCCGGCGGGCGACTGGCCGCCTGAGCGACCCGTCGCCTGCGCGATGGCGAAACTGAATAGCCATCCAAACGGCTGAACACCCGGCAACCCGCCGGCAGGCTGATCGACCCCCAGGCTGCAAAACCGGACCCGGCCATGTATCATGCCCGACTTCATTTATCTTTCTATCCGCACAAAGGGATATAAACCGCGATGTCCAACTACCTGTTCACCTCCGAATCGGTCTCCGAAGGCCATCCGGACAAGGTCGCCGACCAGATCTCCGATGCCGTGCTCGACGCGATCCTCGTGCAGGACCCGCGCGCCCGTGTCGCTTGCGAGACGATGGTCAAGACCGGCGTGGCGATCGTCGCCGGCGAAGTCACCACGAGTGCGTGGATCGACCTGGAGGCGCTGACCCGCAAGGTGATCGTCGACATCGGCTACAACTCCAGCGAAGTCGGCTTCGACGGCGAGACCTGCGGCGTGCTCAACCTGATCGGCAAGCAGTCGCCGGACATCAACCAGGGCGTGGACCGCAAGAACCCGGAAGACCAGGGTGCCGGCGACCAGGGCCTGATGTTCGGCTATGCGACGAACGAGACGAAGGACATGATGCCGGCGGCGATCTACTACTCGCACCGCCTGGTCGAGCAGCAGGCCAAGGTGCGCAAGAAGAAGAACTCGCCGCTGCCGTGGCTGCGCCCGGACGCCAAGAGCCAGGTCACCCTGCGCTACGAGAACGGCGTGGCCACCGCGATCGACGCGGTGGTGCTGTCGACCCAGCACGATCCGAGCGTGAAGCAGAAAGACCTGATCGAGGCCGTGCGCGAGCACATCCTCAAGCCGGTGCTGCCGGCCAAGTGGCTGCACAAGGGCACCAAGTTCCACATCAACCCGACCGGCAAGTTCGTGATCGGCGGACCGGTGGGCGACTGCGGCCTGACCGGCCGCAAGATCATCGTGGACACCTACGGCGGCTGGGCCCGTCACGGCGGCGGCGCGTTCTCCGGCAAGGACCCGTCGAAAGTCGACCGCTCGGCCGCCTACGCCGCGCGCTACGTGGCCAAGAACATCGTGGCTGCCGGCATCGCCGACCGCTGCGAGGTCCAGGTGAGCTATGCGATCGGCGTGGCCCATCCGACCTCGATCTCGGTCACCACGTTCGGCACCGGCAAGATCAGCGACGAGAAGATCGAGAAGCTGATCCGCAAGCACTTCGACCTGCGCCCGTACGGCATCCTGCAGATGCTCGACCTGATCCATCCGATGTACCAGCAGACCGCCAGCTACGGCCACTTCGGGCGCACCCCGCAGCTGGTCAAGGATGCCAACGGCAAGTCCTACACCACGTTCTCGTGGGAGAAGACCGACCGCGCCGAGGCACTGCGCAAGGATGCGAAGCTGAAATAAGCCGGCATTGCACGCTGCAAACGAAACGGGCCGCCTTGTGCGGCCCGTTTTTCGTTGCCGTCGAATGGTTTGCTCAGCGGCCCTGCTTTTGGTTGGCGGATTCAAGCCAACCGCGCACGGCGAGTTCCGGCGCAAGCTTGTCGACAGCGGTCAGCCCACGCAAAGCGCGCGTCTTCCAGCCCGGCCCGCGCGACAGCAGATCGCTCCACGCTTCACGCGCCGCCCAGTCGGAACCCTGCTGGTGATACGCGAACAGCGCCGCGCTCTGGCGTGGGTCCTTGTTCGACTTTGCCGCCCGGCGCAGGCTCGACCACCGGTCTGGCTTTCATCGCCTTGAGAAGTTTGGCCGTGCAGCGCAAGACGGTCATCGCAGGGGCCTTGCGACCTTCATGCGCCGATCGCCTGGCGTAACTGCATCTGGACCGATTTTCCCCCGCGCTCTCTTTCT
This sequence comes from Rhodanobacter umsongensis, assembly GCF_042654965.1. Lineage (NCBI taxonomy): Bacteria > Pseudomonadati > Pseudomonadota > Gammaproteobacteria > Lysobacterales > Rhodanobacteraceae > Rhodanobacter > Rhodanobacter umsongensis. The sequence goes on from NZ_JBHSMK010000008.1 coordinate 64,978, forward strand.
TTCAAACCGCTCGTCTGTCCGAAAACAGGCTTTCAAGGCGGCACCAGCTACAATAGGAGGATGTCCCTTATCCAATTGCAACACGTCGATTTCAGCATCGGCGGCCCACTCCTGCTCGAACATGTCGATCTGTCGATCGAGGCGAACGAGCGTGTCTGCATCGTCGGCCGCAACGGCGAAGGCAAGTCCACCCTGATGAAGTTGATCGCCGGCGAGCTGCATGCCGACGATGGCGAGGTGCGCATCCAGAACGGCATCGTGGTCGCGCGGATGGCGCAGGAAGTGCCGCAGGACACCGCCGGCAGCGTGTTCGACGTGGTGGCCGAAGGATTGGGCGATCTTGGCCGGCTGCTGGCGCGCTACCACCATCTGCTGCACGAGCTGCACACGCCGGCCGATTTCGAGGCGCTGGGCGACGTGCAGCATCAGATCGAAGCGCAGCACGGCTGGGATCTGGACCGGCGCGTCGACGAGGTGCTGACCCAGCTGGAGCTGCCCGGCGATACCGACTTCGCCGCCTTGTCCGGCGGCATGAAGCGCCGCGTGCTGCTGGCGCAGGCGCTGGTGCGCAAGCCCGACGTGCTGCTGCTGGACGAGCCGACCAACCATCTCGACATCGAGGCGATCGGCTGGCTGGAAAGCTTCCTCAAGCAGTTCCCCGGCAGCATCCTGTTCGTCACCCATGACCGCAGCTTCCTGCGCGCGCTGGCCACGCGCATCGTCGAGATCGATCGCGGCGCGCTCACCGACTGGCCGGGCGACTATGACAACTACCTGCGCCGGCGCGAGGAACGCCTGCACGCCGAGGCGCAGGCGAACGCGCTGTTCGACAAGAAGCTGGCGCAGGAGGAAGTGTGGATCCGCCAGGGCATCAAGGCCCGGCGCACCCGCAATGAAGGCCGCGTGCGCGCGCTGAAGGCGTTGCGCAACGAGCGCGCCGAACGGCGCAATCTTGGCGGCAACGTCAGGATGACTGCGGCCAGTGCGCAGGCGTCGGGCAAGAAGGTGATCGACCTGCAGCACGTGCACCAGGCCTATGGCGGGCGCGTGCTGATCGATGACCTGACCACCACCATCATGCGCGGCGACCGCATCGGCATCATCGGCCCGAACGGCGCCGGCAAGAGCACGCTGTTGAAGATCATGCTGGGCGAACTGAAACCGCAACGCGGCACGGCGGAGATCGGCACCGGCATCCAGATCGCCTACTTCGACCAGCATCGCCTGCAGCTCGACAACCGCCTCAGCGCGGTGGACAACGTGGCCGAGGGCCGCGAATTCATCGAGCTCAACGGCCAGCGCAAGCACATCATCGGCTACCTGCAGGATTTCCTGTTCTCGCCCGAACGCGCGCGCGCGCCGATCACCCGATTGTCCGGTGGCGAGCGCAACCGCCTGCTGCTGGCCAAACTCTTCGCGCAGCCGTCCAACCTGCTGGTGATGGATGAGCCGACCAACGATCTGGACGTCGAAACGCTGGAGCTGCTGGAAGAGCTGCTGACCGACTATCAGGGCACGCTGCTGCTGGTTTCGCACGATCGCGCGTTCCTCGACAACGTGGTCACCAGCACCCTGGTGCTGGAGGGCGATGGCCAGGTGGGCGAGTACGTGGGTGGCTATACCGACTGGTTGCGCCAGCGGCCGGGTGCGCGTGCGTCGACCGCGGGCAAACCTGCAGCATCCGCCCCCGCCGTCGCGGCCGCAGCGGTGGCCTCCAGGCGCAAGCTCAGCTTCAAGGAACAGCACGAACTGGAGCAACTGCCCAAGCGCATCGAGCAACTGGAAGGCGAGATCGGTAGCCGCACCGCGGCAATGAACGATCCGGCGTTCTTCCAGCAGGGCAGCGCCGCCCTCGTCAAGGCGAACGAAGAGCTGGCGGCCTTGCAGGCCGAGCTCGACAGTGCCTACGCACGCTGGTCCGAACTGGACGTGTGATAGCGCGCGGCGACGCGGCGTATGATCCGCGCATCAACCCGCGGATGATCACCATGTACACGCTGTACTACAGCCCCGGTTCGGCCAACATGCTGGTGCATCTGGTGCTGCTGGAATGCGGCGCGCCCTGCACGCTCGTACGGGTGGACCTCGACGCCGGCGAGCAGCGCAGCGCGGCCTATCTTGCGTTGAATCCGAACGGTGTGGTGCCCACCCTGGTGATCGATGGCGTGCCTCACGGCGAAGCCGCCGCGCTGGCGATGTTGCTGCTGGAGCGGCATCCGGATGCGGCGTTGGCGCCGGCGCCGGGCGATCCGGGGCGGGCGGATTACCTGCAGTGGATGTTGTGCCTGGCCAACTCGCAGCAGCCGCTGTTCCGGCAGTGGTTCTATCCGGGCGACCATCTCCCCGCCGCTGCCGACAACATCAAGGAAGCCGCCCGCATCGGCATCGAGGCGGGCTGGTCGCGCCTGAACGCGCACCTCGCCACGCATGGCCCGTATCTGCTCGGCGAAAGCTTCAGCGTGGTCGACCTGTACGCGTTGATGCTGATGCGCTGGTCGCGCAACATGCCGCGCCCGGCAACGAACTGGCCGCACCTCGCCGAACTGGCCACCCGGCTGAAATCGCGCCGTTCATGGAAACAACTGTGCGACGCCGAGGGTCTGGTCGAATGGGCCTGAGCGGATGAGCGCCGCACCCGGCGCCGATGCCTGGGCCGTGTATCTGCTGGAATGCGCCGATGGCCGCGTCTACACCGGCATCGCCCGCGATCCCGAACAACGCTACGCGAAGCACCTGGCCGGCAAGGGGGCACGCTTCACCCGCTCCAATCCGCCGCGCCGCTTGCTGGGCTGGGTATGGGTTGCCGGCCACGGGGACGCACTGCGTCTGGAGATTGCATGGAAGCGGTTGCCGCGCGACCAGCGCATCGCCGCGCTGCATGCGGGCCTCAAACCTCCATCGGCAGCCACAGTTGCGCGATGACGCCGGGTGCGTCGCTGCGCGCGGAAAGGCTGACGCCGCCTTCGTGGGCTTCGGCGATCTGCCGAACCAGCGCGAGGCCGATGCCTGAACCGCCCGGCTTGGTGGTGAAGAACGGTACGAACAGATTGTCGCTGCCGGGAAGGCCGGGGCCATCGTCGAGTATTTCGATCACTGCCCGCTCGCCCTCGGCGCGCCAACGCGTCACGACCCGCCCGCCAGTCATCGAGCTTGCTTCGACGGCGTTGCGCAACAGGTTGATCAGAGCCTGTTCGAGCTGATCGGGATCAGCCTGCACCGGCAGCGGCGCGTTTGCCTCCACGTGCACGTCCATGCGCTGCTCCAGCCGCGCCACCGTCTGCACCAGTGCGGCCAGATCAAGCTCGCGCTTCTGCGGCGTCGGCAGCGCGGCAAGCCGGCTGTAGCCGGCAAGGAAGCGGGCCAGCGATTCGGCGCGATTGCCGATGACCTGCAGGCCGCTGCGCGCATCCTCGCGCCAGTCATCGGCCAACGGCTCGCGTGCGATCACGGCGGTCAGCGTGCCGGCCAGCGAGTGGATCGAAGCCAGCGAGTTGTTGACCTCGTGGCCGAGCACGCGCAGCAGGCGCTGCCAGGCTTGACGCTCTTCTTCGCGCAGCACGCGGCCGACGTCATTGATCACCAGCAACTGGCCGCTGCGGCCCTCGTTGCGCAGCGGAGCATGGCGGATATCGAAGCGGCCGCTGCGACCGGGGAACGTGTGCTTGACGACGCACGCACCCGGTGCGGCCAGAAGTGCGTCGAGCGCAAGCTCGCTGGCCTGCTGCCCGATCAGGTTGCGCGGGTCACCGGCCAGCAGACGCTGCGCCGCCGGGTTGAGCAGACGCAGCCGCGCGTCGTGATCGAAGACAAGCACCGCGCTGTCCAGTGCGGCCAGCGTCTTGCCGAGCAGGCGCGCGGAATCCTCGAACTGCAGGCGCTCCTTCTGCAGCCGATCGGCCAGCGCGTTGACGTCGTAGATCGCGTCGCCAAGCACACCGCCCTGCACGCCGCGCATGCTGTAGTCGCCCTCGCGCAACGCTTCCAGCAAGCCGGCCAGGGTGTACAGCGGATACACCACGCGGCGGTGCTGCCAGCGTGCGATCAGGGCGGTGATTGCGATCAGGACGATGGCCAGGAGCCAGCACAGCGCCTGATCCGGAGCACCCAGCAGCAGCAACGCCGCCACGCAGGCCAGCGCCGGCAACGCCACCAGCCACGCACCCATCAGCACGCGGCGCTCGAACGCCGGCATGCGGGCGCGACGGCGTGAATCAATCGGCATCGTCGGCCGCGGGGTCGCGCAGTGAATGCTTTTCCAGACGCCGGTACAACGTCTGCCGCGTGATGCCAAGCGCCTCGGCGGCGTGCTGCAGGTTGCCGTGATGACGTTCCAGCGCACGTCGCACCAGGTGTGCCTCGGCCTGATCGATGGTCATGCCGTCGATGTCCTGCGCGGATTCCGCTCCCGTCGAACCGGGACCGAATGCCAGCGCCGAGTCGCCGATCAGGTCGTGCTCGGCGAGCAAGGCAGCCCGCTCCATCAGGTGACCGAGTTCGCGCACGTTGCCCGGCCAGCGCCACGCCAGCAACGCGCGCTCGGCCGACGGCGCCAGCCGCAAATCGTGGCGGCCATAGCGCGCGGCGCTGCGTTCGAGGAAGCTGCGCGCCAACGGCAGGATGTCGGCGCTGCGCTCGCGCAGCGGCGGCAGGCGGATCTCCAGCGTGTTGAGCCGGTACAGCAGATCCTTGCGGAAGCGGCCCGCCTCCACTTCGACGGCGAGATCGGCATTGGTCGCCGAGACCAGCCGCACGTCGGTGTTCTGCGTGCGCGACGAACCGAGCCGCTCGAACTCGCCGTCCTCCAGCACGCGCAGCAATTTCGGTTGCTGCGACGGCGGCACGTTACCGACCTCATCGAGAAACAGCGTGCCGCCGTCGGCCAGCTCGAAACGGCCGATGCGTTCGCTCTTCGCGTCGGTGTACGCGCCGCGCACGTGGCCGAACATTTCCGACTCGAACACGTTTTCCGCGATGCCGCCCATGTTGACCTTGACCAGTGCCTTCGCCGCGCGGCGCGACTGCGCATGCAGCTGCTGCGCGATGACACCCTTGCCGGTGCCGTTCTCGCCCAGCACCAGCACGTTGGCGTCGCTGGGCGCGACCCGCGCCACCAGCTCCATCACCCGCCGCATTGCCGGCGACTCGGCAATCAGCACGTCGCTGCCGCCGCGCAGCAGCGCGTTCTCCGCCTCCAGCCGCCGCTGCCGGCGGGCAGCCTCGCCCAGCGCAATCTGGGTGCGCACGATGCTGAGCAGGCGCGCGTTGTCCCACGGCTTCTCGATGAAATCACCGGCGCCACGGCGCAACGCATCCACCACCAGCGGCACGTTGCCCCATGCCGTCATCACCACCACCGGCAACTCCGGCGCGTGCTGGCGCAGCTGGTCGAGAAGCGCCAGACCCTCTTCACCCGAAGTGGTGTCGCGGGTGTAGTTGAGGTCGATCAGTGCGCAATGGAAATCGCGCTGGCGTACCGCCTCCAGCACCGCGGTCGGGCCGTTCACACCGACGCTGGCGAGGCCCTCGGACTTCAGCAGAAGGCGCAGCGCCTCGCGCACGTCGGCCTGGTCGTCGGCGAGCAGCACGGTGGGGTTCGATTCGCGCGTCATGTCGTTCCGTTCGATGGTTCCAGCCTTGTCCGTTCAAGCATACCTGTGGCCGCGGCTTCAGCCGCGATGCCCTTCGACACGATGCGCCGCGACGGAGGCATTTTTCATTCCCCGCGCAACGCGCGCATCGGATGGACCCGGCCTGCCCGCAAAGCCGGCAACAGGCAGGCCAGCAGGCCGGCGGCGGCGAGCACCGCGCAGACGCCCAGCACCACCACCGGATCGAAGGCGTTGCTGCGGCCGAGCAGCGTCATCAGCAGCACAGCCACGGCGTGCGATGCGCCCAGCGCTATCGCCATGCCAATCGCCAGCCCCGTCGCGATCTGGGTCAAGCCGCCGCGCAATACCAGGCCCAGCAAGCGCCGCGGCGCGGCGCCCAAGGCCATGCGCACGCCGAACTCGCGCTCGCGCGCGGCGACCGCCACCGCCATCACGGCGTACAGGCCCGCCACCGCCAGAAGCAGCGCCAGCGCGGCGAACAAGCCGATCAGCCACAGGCTGAGCCGGGCATTCTGCGTGGTCTGGCGCACGATGCTTTGCATGGCGCGTACGTTCGCGATGGGCTGCCCGGGCGCGACCTGCGCCAGCGCCTCGCGCACGCCGGCCTGCCAGTCGTCCATCGGGTTGCCGTGTCCGCGCAAGGCGAAGCGCAGCGGCTCCATGTCGCGGATGATCGTCATCGACGGATCGGGCATCTGCGCCAGCGGTATGTACAGCACCGGCTGCAGTGGCTGCAGCGGCCCGCGCTGATAGGTGGCACCCACCACGCCGACGATGCGCAGCGGCCATACGCCGTCACCCTCACGCGGCACGTCGATCATCTTGCCCACCGCGCGACCACCGTAATACGTGTCGGCCAGATCCTGACTGACAATGACGACCCGTTCGCTGCCGGCCGCGTCGGCGCGCCTGAAGTCGCGCCCGTCACGCAAGGGGATGAAGAACAGCTTGAGGAAACCCGGCCCGATGCCGTGGTACTGCGCCACGAACTCCTTGCCGTCCGGCGTCCGCGGGTTTGTCTGGAGTTGCCCGTACAAGTCGTTGCTGGCGGGCAAGTTGGTGGTCACCGCAGCATCGGTGACGCCGGGTATCGCCTGCAGCCGCTGCACCAGCCGCTGCGCCAGGACATTTATCGCGGCCACGTCCGGATAGACGGCGCGCACCGGCGCCAACTCGAAGGTGAGCACATGGTCGGCGGAAAAACCCAGCCGCAGTTGCGAGGCATCGTAGAGCCCGTGCATGAACACGCCGGCCGCGCACAACAGCACCGCCGCAAGCGCCACCTGCGCCACTACCAGCAGGCGGCCCAGCCGACCGCTGCGCAGGCCCGCACCGCTGCGGCCGCCCTCGCGCAATTCGTCCACCGTGGTCGCACTGCGGCTGCGCCACAGCGCCAATACCGCCGCCAACAGCGCGCCCAGCAGGCCCACGCCGAACGCCGACGCCCATGCCGCCGCGCCGATGCGCAGCTGGCCGCCCCACAACCATTCGGCAGGGATGAAGCCTTGCAGGAAGGCCAGGCCCACCACGGCAAGCGCCATGCCCAGCAGGGCGCCGACGCCGCCCACCAGCAAGCCTTCGCCCAGCGCCGGCAGCATAAGGCGCGGCCACGATGCGCCCAACGCGCTGCGCACCGCGGCGTCGTGGTTGCGCGACAACGCACGCAGCAGCATCAGGTTGGTCAGGTTGACCAGCGCGATCAACAGCACCAGCAGCGCGCTGGCCAGGAACAACAGCAGCATCGGCCGCGCATCCTGCTGCACGGTCGAGGCCAGTCCTTCCGCGCCGAAGCGCGGCTTCTGCCAGTTGCCGCCCATGCCCATGTCGCGATACATCGCGCGCTCGCGCGCATCGACCTGTGCCGATACCGCGGCGAGGTCGGCGCCGCGCGCCAGCCGCGCGATCGCGACGGTGCCATTGTGGTTGTAGTCGCGGCTTGCTTGCGGCAGCGCCATCGGCAGCACCACGTCGCCGGCGCCGAGCACGGTGTTGAAGCCGGCCGGCAGCACGCCGACGATGGTGCGCGGCACGCCTTCCACGCGCAGGCTGCGACCGATGACATGGGTATCGCCGGCATAGCTGCGCTGCCAGAAACCATGCCCGAGGATGACGGCGGGCGGGCCGCCCGGACGATCCTCCTGCGCGTCGAAGTTGCGTCCCAGCACCGGCTGCAGGTCCAGCGTGGGCAGCATGCCGCGGTCGATATAGATCACCGGCACCTGCGCCGGCGCGCCTTCCCCGGCGACGTTCACCGTCGAACCGGGCCGTTCGAGGCCCAGCGACGTCACGCCGCCGAGCTTGTCCAGGTACTGGTATTCGTGCGGCGAGATGCCGCCGGGATGGCCGTTGTCGTGCAACTGGCCCAACACCGCCAGTTGCTCCGGCTGCGGCACCGGCAGCGGCCGCCACAAGGTGTTGCCGATCAGTGTGACCACCGCCACGCTGGCGCCGATGCCCAGCGCCAGCACGCCAGCCGCCAGCAGAAGGAAGCCAGGGCGGCGCAGGCTGGCGCGCCAGGCGCGCCCGATTTCGGAAAGCCAGATGTTCATGCGTGATGTCCAGCGAAAGCGATGTGCAAGCCTCGATGAGTCCGGCTTTCCGATGTGGCATTCATTGCCTACTCCCCGCGCAAGGCACGCATCGGCGGTACGCGCGCCGCGCGCGCCGCAGGGATCAGGCACGCGAGCAGGCCCGCCAGGGCGAGCACCGCGCATACGCCCGCCAGCGCTAAGGGGTCGAAGACGCTGCGGCCGATTTCCTCGATCGCCGCGCCGAGCACCCGCGACAGTGCGAGCGTGAGGCCCACACCCAGCAGCATGCCCATCGCGATCTGCGCGATGGCCCCGCGCAGCACCAGGCGAACCATGCCCAGCGGTGGTGCGCCCAAGGCCATGCGCACGCCGAATTCGCGCGCACGCGCGGCCACGGCGACGGTCATCACCGCATACATGCCGGCCGCGGCGAGCCCCAGCGCCACCACGGCGAACAGGCCGATCAGGAACAGGTCGCGGCGCGTATCGCTGGTTGTGGCGCGCACGATGTCGTCCATCGTCGACACGGTGGCAATCGGTTGTTCCGGCGCTACGGCGGCGACAGCCGCATGAACGGCCTGGCGATAACGGTTGGGGTCGCCGTGCACGCGCAGCGCGAAACGCAGCGGCTGGAAGGAACGGAACACCTGCACGATGTGCTCGGGCATCTGCGCCAGGGGGAGATAGAGAAACCCGCGCTTCAAGCTGTCCAGCGGACCGAACTGCCGCGTGTCGCCGACCACGCCGATGATGCGTGCGGTGACCGGATGCATGGTCGGATCGTCGGCCATGGCCTTGCCGCCCGGGTATCCGCTGTAGTCGTTGACGACGATCTCCCTGCCTACGGCATGGCCGTCGTACTGCTGATCGGCCAGCGTCTGGTTCACGATCGCGACCGGCTCGGCACCGGCCACATCAGTCGCATCGAAGGAACGCCCCTCGCGCACGGGCATGTGGAACACGGAGAAGAACTCGCTGCTGACACCCCGGAGCTGCGGGCTGGGATGCAGGTAACCGCGTCCCGGGAGGTGGATGCCGCCCATGTTGAACTGCTGCTCGAACCCGCCCGCGGGCAGACCATTGGTGACGGCGACGCGGTCCACGCCCGGTAGGGCGTGGAGACTTTGCAACAGTCGTTGCACCAGGTCGCGGGCGGAAGCATGGGGGTTGTCGCCATGAACCGGCGCCAGATCGAAGGTGAGGATGTGATCGCTGGCAAAACCCAACGGCGTACGCGCCGCGTCGTAGAGCGCATGCAGGAACAGGCCCGCTCCGCACATCAGGCAGGTCGCCAGGACCATCTGCGCGATCACCAGCCCCCGGCCCAGGCGTCCGCTGCGGCGACTGGCACTGCGGCCGCCTTCATGCAACGCCTCCTGCACCGAGGCCGTGGCCAGCCCGCGCCAGGCACCGAACGCGGCGGCGGCGAGCGCACCCGGCACGGCGATCGCCAGCGCCAGCAGCGCCACGGCCCAAGGCTTGTGCAGCGACTGGCCGAGGGTCCACTCGGCCGGCACGTAACCGCTGAACAACGACAGGCCGATCGCAGCCAGACCCAGGCCGGCGATGGCACCGCCCGCGCCAATCAGCATACCTTCCGCGCACGCCGGCAACGCCAGGCGCCATGCCGGCGCGCCCAGCGCATGGCGCACGATCGCGTCGTGCCGGCGCGACAGTGTGCGCAACAGCATCAGGTTGCCCAGATTGACCAGCGCGATCAGCAGCACGCACAGGGCGCTGGCCAGGAACAGCATCATCGCGGGGCGCTGCTGCTGATGCAGCGCGGCCCTCAGCGGCACGCTGCCGAAGCGCACCTTGTCGAGGTAGTCCCGTTGCGGACCGGAAGCATCGGCATAGAGCGCGCGCATGGCCGCATCTACCTGTGCGTCCACCACTGCGGCCGCGCTTGCCGAGGCGAGTCGCGCGATCGCGAAAAAGTCGCCACCGTCGTCGTAGGTATGTGGCGCCAGCGCCAACGGCAGCATGATGTCGCCCGCGCCGAACTGGTCGAAACTGGCCGGCAACACGCCCACGATCGTGCGCGCAACGCCTTCGACCCGCAGGGTGCGGCCGAGTACGGGCTGCGCGCCGTAACGACGGCGCCAGAAGCCTTCGGCGAGGATCACCGCCTTCGGTCCACCCGGGCTATCTTCCTGCGCCGAGAAGCCGCGACCCAGCCGCATCCGCACACCGAGCACGGGGAGCAGGCCCCGATCGGCCAGGAACGCGCTTATCTGCTCCGGCGCACCGTCGCCGGCCACATTCACCGCCTGCAGGTCACCCTTGATCAGGCCGATGGCAGTAATACCGCGGATGGACTGCACATGCTGGTACTCCCGGGGTGACAGGATGCCCAGCAGTTGCCCATCGCGTTGCGGCCCCAGCACGACCAGGCGTTCGGGTGCGGCATAAGGCAAGGGCTGCAGCAGCACGTCGTCGATCAGCACAAACACGGCCGTGCTGGCGCCGATGCCCAGCGCCAGCACGCCGGCCGCCAGCAGCAGGAAACCTGGCCGTCGCAGGCTCGCGCGCCACGCACGCCAGATCTCGGCCAGCCAGATGTTCATGCATCGACCTCCACGCGGCCGCCGATCAGCGTGTCCAGCCGCCGCTCGTCCTCGCGGCGCAGGCGGTCGTAGGTTTCCTCGTCGACCACGCGGCCGTCGAACAGGCGGATCTTGCGCCGGGCCAGTTCGGCGTAGCGGGCGTCATGGGTGACCATGCAGATGGTGGCGCCGCCCTTGTGCAGTTCGTCGAGCAGCGCCATCACGGCCTCGCCGTTGCGCGAGTCGAGGTTGCCGGTGGGCTCGTCGGCGAGCAGGATCGCCGGCTTGCCGACGAGCGCGCGGGCCACCGCCACGCGCTGCTGCTGGCCACCGGAAAGTTGCGCGGGGTAATGCCGCATGCGGTGCGCCATGCCGACGCGCTCGAGTGCTTCCTGCACCCGCTCGCGCCGTTCGGCAGCACCGATGCCGTTGCGATAGGTCAGCGGCAGCTCGACGTTCTCCTGCACGCTGAGGTCGCCGATCAGGTTGAACGCCTGGAAGATGAAGCCGATCTCGGCGTTGCGGATGCGTGCGCGCTCGGCCGCGTTGAGCGCAGCCACGTCGTGGCCGTTGAGCACGTAGCTGCCGGCGCTGGCGGTATCGAGCAGGCCGAGGATCGACAGCAGCGTGGTCTTGCCGCAGCCGGAAGGGCCGGAGATGGAGACGTACTCGCCGCGGCCGATGTCCAGATGCACGTCGCTCAGCGCGTGGGTTTCCACCTCATCGGCCTGGAACACCTTGCGGATGCCATCGAGGGCGATCACGGATGTCGGTTCGTTCATGCGGTTGTCCTGTTGAAGAAAAAATCCGGAATGGCCCTGACCGTTTCGCCATCGTTCCGGCCAACGCGGGAATTCATGGTCGGGCGTCGTGGACGGGCAAGATGGATGTCCAGTTCCGCTGTTGAAAAGTCGCCTCCCGCGTTCGCGGGAACGACGGCATGGAAGAACCGTTCCCAAGGCGCAGGAAACCCCGCGCAGTCAGCGCACGCGCAGGCGATCATATTTGTCCCATTGGCTGGTATCGGAAAGGATCACCCGGTCGCCCGGCTGCAGGCCCTGCAGCAGTTGCACGCGGTCGACCGAGGCGGCGCCCACGCGCACCTTCACACGGGTGGCGGTACTGCCGGCGGCATCCAGGCGGAACAGGGCCACTTCGCTGTTCGCCTCCACCTGGGCGGGTCGGCCCAATGACAGTACCTGGTCGAGCTTCGCGATGCGGATGCGGCCGTCCACCGACAGGTCCGGCCGCGCACCGGCCGGCAGCGCACCGATCGGAGTCACGTCCACCTGTACGCTGCCATCGACCACCGCCGGATCGATCCGCGTGACGCTGCCGTCGATCATGCCGTTATACGTGTTGACCTGGGCGGACATGCCCAGCGCGACGTCCTTGGCCTGCACCTCGGGCACGCGCAGCCGCGCGATCAGCACGTCGCCGCGGGCCACCCGAGCCAGATTGCCGCCGGCGGCGATCTGCTGGCCTTCCTGCACTGCCATCTGCTGAAGCACGCCGGCGATGCCGGCGCGTACGTCGAGCGCATCGGACTGACGCTGGCGCAGGGTCAGGTTGCTGCGCTGCAGTTGCAGCTCGGCCTGCACGGCGGCCATTTGCGCCATGATGCCGGCACCGAACGTCTGCACGCGCTGCTGCTCGATCTCGGCGCGATGGCGCAGCTGGTCGAGGGCGATCTGTTCCTGCTCGTACTGCACGCGCGGAATCAGGTTCTTCGCCATCGCCTTGGCATCGGCTGCGCTCTTCACCTTGGCCGAGGCGTAATCCGCCTGTGCCTGCGCCAGCGAGGAGCGTTCGTCCAGCAACTGCGATTGCAGCTCCGCGTGCTTGGCCGCGACCCGCGCCTCGGCGGCGGCGACCTGGGCCTGCGCATTGCGTACGTCGTTCTCCACCTGGGGACTGACCAGACGCAGCAGTACCGTATCGGGTTCGACATGGGTTCCGGGCCACGCTTCGATTTTCGCCACCTGCGCGCTGGTCTGCGCCGCCAGCCAGTGGATGTCGCGCGGCACCAGGGTGCCCGGCGCACGCACCTCGCGCAGCATGTCGCCGCGCTGCACGGTGTCGATCCACAGGCTCGAACGCTCCGCCACCGGCAAGGCCGGCCCAAGGCTGGCCGCGCCGACAGCGAGGCCGGCGAGCAACAGCACGAGGGCACCGATGGCGATCTGCCTGCGGCGGCGTCTGCGCCGGGCGGCGAGGGGGTTGGCGATATCCATGGGCCAGATGGAGCAAGGCCCGTGCCACGCGCGCAAGTGGTTGTGGCGCAACGGATCGAGCAGGCAACAACGCGGCGGCGCCGTTCGACTGCGGACAGCAGCGTCCGGAGTCGTACCGCCGCATGCAGGAGCTCGCTCGCGATGCTCCTGCATGCGGGATTCGGAACAGCATCCCCGGGCGGCCCCGACCGGCGCGCGCGGGATGGAATCGACAACCCGGTGTCAGCCGGTATTCTGCAGGCCTTGCGCGACGCCGTTGACGCAGGCGACCAATGCCTGCAGCAAGGCCTCGTCGCTGCCCTTGCCTTCGCGCCAGCGTTGCAACAGATCGACTTGCAACAGGCTCATCGGATCGACATACGGGTTGCGCAGGCGGATCGACGCGGCAAGGCGCGGATCGCCTTGCAACAACGCATCGCTGCGCTTGAGGCGCAGCAGCCAGTGATGGGTGCGCCGGAATTCGTCGCGGATCAGGCCGAAGAACTCGCCATGCAGCGGGCCGGACAGTTTCGAAAACGCTTCGGCGATGTCCAGGTCGCATTTGGCCAGTACCATCTCGACGTCATCCAGCACGTTGCTGAAGAATGGCCAATCACGCGCCATCTCCACCAGCGCTTCCTCGCCGAACTGCCCGACCCCTTGTTCCAATGCGCTGCCGAGGCCGTACCAGCCGGGCAGGATGGAGCGGCACTGGGTCCACGCGAACACCCACGGGATCGCCCGCAGGTCCTGCACCCCGCGCATGCTGCGACGACTGGCCGGGCGCGAGCCCAGGGTCATTCTCTCGATCACGTCGATCGGCGTGGCGGTGCGGAAGTAGTCGACGAAATGCTCGTGTTCGACGAAGGCGCGATAGGTGTTGCGGCTGCTCGCGGACAACGCGTTCATCTGTTCGCGCCAGCGCTCCTCGCGCGGCTCGGTCTCGCGCGGACGCAGCGAGGCGCGCAGCACGGCGCCGACGGTCTGCTCCAGGTTGCGCAGCGCCAGCGCGCGGATGCCGTATTTGCGATGGATCACCTCGCCCTGCTCGGTCACCCGGAGCACGCCGGCCACCGCGCCGCGCGGCGACGACATCAGCGCCGGCGTGATGCGTGCGCCGCCGCGGCTGGCCGAGCCGCCGCGGCCGTGGAAGAACGCCAGCTGGATGCCTGCGGCATTCGCCACTTCGAGCAACTCCACCTGGGCGCGCTGCAGGCCCCAACGCGACGCCAGCGTGCCGCCATCCTTGCCGCTGTCGGAATAGCCGAGCATCACCCATTGCTGGTTGCCGCGCGCGGCCAGATGCTGCCGGTAGACCGGGTCGTCCAGCAGCGCGCGCAGCGTGGCGGGCGCGTTCTTCAGATCGTCGACGGTCTCGAACAACGGCGCGATATTGAGCGGCACGCTGGCGTTCTCGACCAGGCCTCCGTAGCGTGCCAATGCCAGTACCGCCAGCACGTCGGCGGCCGAACGCGCCATGCTGATGATGTACAGGCCGACCGCTTCGCTGCCGTAGCGACGGCGGGCGTCGCCCAGGGTGGCGAACACGTCGTATAGCGAGGTGACCACCTCGGCATGGCTGATCGGGAACAGCGCCTTGCCGCTGGCATAGCCGCGAAGCTGCCGGACGCGCTCGGCGGACGCCAGCTGCGGCCACGCCGGGTTGTCCAGCAGCGCGGCCAGCGCGTCGTCATGCACGCGTGAATCCTGCCGCACGTCCAGTCGGGCCAGGTGCAGGCCGAAGGTGCGAACGCGGCGAATCAGTCGCTGCACCGCGTACGCGCCGGCGTGCAGGCCGCGATGATCGACCAGGCTGCGGGCGATCAGCTGCAGATCGTCCAGCAGTTCGGCCGCGGCCGTATAGCCTTCCGAATGATCGTCGACCAGGGTCGCTTCAAGGCGCGCGCCGATCACGGTGAGCAGGCTGCGATACGGCATGTCCGCGTGTCGTGGCCGTACCTTGGCGACGGCGGCCGGAAAGCGGACACGGTAGTCGCCAAGCCGTTGCTGGAGGCCGGCGGCGACCTCGACGCGGCCCTCGGTCTGGCTGAGCAGGCGCGCCAGCACGGCCACGTCCGCCTGGTAATGCTCGATCACCTGCGCCCGCTGGGTTGCCAGGCTGGCGGCGATGGTGTCTGCACCGACGTTGGGATTGCCATCCATGTCGCCGCCGACCCAGGTGGCGAAGCCGAGCAGCTGCGGCAGTTCCGCCGCGATCCCGTAGACCGCCTGAAGCGCCTCGGCCAGCGCCTCGAACAGTGTGGGCACGATGCGGTAGATCGGGTTGGCGAGATAGAAGCCGACGTGATGATGCTCGTCCTGCACGGTGGGCCGCACCGACGAGGCTTCGGCGGTCTGCCAGCCGGCGGAGAGCGCCATGTAGATGCGGTCGCCGTCCTCCTTGCGCTCCTGCGGCGTGCGCTGCGGGTCGAACCCGTCGATCAGCGAGCGCACGATCGCCTGTTCCTTTTCCAGCAGCGAGCGGCGCACCGCCTCGGTCGGATGCGCGGTGAACACCGGCTCGACCCACAGCCGGTCGAGCCAGCGGAGCAGTTCATCCGCGCCCACGCCTTCGGCCTTGAGCCGGCTGAACACGTCGAGCAGCGATTCCGGTTGTGGCGCGCTGCCCTCGCGCTGGTAGTCGCGGCGGCGACGGATGCGATGCACCTGCTCAGCCGTATTCACCGCCTGGAAATAGGTGGCGAATGCCCGCGCCAGGGCCTCGGCGTGCGCGGCGTCGAGGCCGGCCAGCGAGCCGGCGAGTTCGTCCACCGAGGCGCCTTCGTGGCGGCGCCGGATCGCGGCGGTACGCACCTGCTCGACCCGCTCGAAGAACGCCTCGCCGCCCTGCTCGGCCAGCATCCGCCCCACCATTGCACCGAGCCGGCTGACGTCCTCGCGCAGGGGGCCATCGGGCGGCAGGAACTCGGCTTCGCGGTTCTCTTCCATGCAGGCGCTCCGGTGCTTGGTGAATGGCCAGCCTAGCGAATTGCGCGGCGGGAGGCATCACTCGCCGTCTCCCGCTACAATCACCAGCTTGTACTGCCCGCCGAGGGGCGCTGCGACCGTTCGACCGCGGATCCTTCCGTGGTCAGAAACCGGCCAGGCTCGGCGCGGCACGTTCCACAACGGCGCCCGGTTGTTTTTACGCGAAGCGATTCGCAATAAACCGGAGATACGCATGAACGCCGTCACCAAAGAAGCTGCCATCCACGACTACAAGATCCGCGACCTGTCGCTTGCCGACTTTGGCCGCAAGGAACTGGACATCGCCGAGCACGAGATGCCGGGCCTGATGTCGATCCGCAAGAAGCACGCCGCCACGTTGCCGCTGAAGGGCGTGCGCGTGACCGGCTCGCTGCACATGACGATCCAGACCGCGGTGCTGATCGAGACGCTGAAGGACATCGGCGCCGACGTGCGCTGGGCCTCGTGCAACATCTTCTCGACCCAGGACCACGCCGCCGCCGCGATCGCCGCCACCGGCACGCCGGTGTTCGCCTGGAAGGGCGAGACGCTGGAAGAGTATTGGGACTGCACGCTGGATGCGCTGTCCTTCCCCGACGGCAAGGGCGGTTTCCTTGGGCCCCAGCTGGTGGTCGACGACGGCGGCGACGTGACGCTGCTGATCCACAAGGGCTACGAGCTGGAGAACGGTTCGAAGTGGGTGGACGAGAAGGCCTCCTCGCACGAGGAACAAGTGATCAAGAACCTGCTCAAGCGCGTGCACAGCGAGCGTCCGGGTTACTGGCACGCCGTGGTGAAGGGCTGGAAGGGCGTCTCCGAGGAGACCACCACCGGCGTGCACCGCCTGTACCAGCTGGCCGAGGCGAAGTCGCTGCTGGTCCCCGCGATCAACGTCAACGATTCGGTCACCAAGTCGAAGTTCGACAACCTGTACGGTTGCCGCGAATCGCTGGCCGATGGCCTGAAGCGCGCGATGGACGTGATGCTGGCCGGCAAGGTCGCCGTGGTGTGCGGCTACGGCGACGTCGGCAAGGGCTGCGCCCATTCGCTGCGTGCCTACGGCTCGCGCGTCGTCGTCACCGAGATCGACCCGATCAACGCGCTGCAGGCGGCGATGGAAGGCTTCGAGGTCAACACCGTCGAATCGACCTTGGGCCGCGGCGACATCTACGTCACCACCACCGGCAACAAGGACGTGCTGACGCTGGAGCACCTGAAGTCGATGAAGGACCAGGCGATCGTCTGCAACATCGGCCACTTCGACAACGAGATCCAGGTCGATGCGCTGAACACGATGGCCGGCGTCACCAAACTCAACATCAAGCCGCAGGTGGACAAGTACACCTTCGCCGACGGCCGCGCGATCTTCCTGCTCGCCGAAGGCCGCCTGGTCAACCTTGGCTGCGCCACCGGCCATCCGAGTTTCGTGATGTCCAACTCGTTCGCCAACCAGACCCTGGCGCAGATCGAGCTGTGGGCGAACAAGGACAAGTACGAAAACAAGGTCTACATCCTGCCGAAGAAACTCGACGAGGAAGTCGCGCGCCTGCACCTGGAGAAGATCGGCGTGAAGCTGACCACGCTGACGAAGGAGCAGGCCGGCTACCTCGGCGTGCCGGTGGAAGGCCCGTACAAGCCGGAACATTACCGCTACTGAGTCGCGCGAAGCTTGTGCTGCATCAGACGGGCGCCGAAAGGCGCCCGTTTTTTCATTGGCGCATGCCGCTTCGGTCAGGGTCGCCAGTTGGCGTGGCTCTCCCAGAACGCCACGCTGCGCCGGTAGGCTTTCCGGTCCAGCGGCACGCCCGAGCCGCCCTCTTCCACGCCCAGTGCATTGCGCATCATGGTGATCGGCGCCATCGGGATCTCTTCCGGCTCCATCGTGTACAGGCAGCCCACCACGCCCCAGTCGCCGTCGACGGGCGCACCTTCCTTCGCCAGCTGTTCACGGCTGTAGAGGATGGGCATGATGTAACGCGCCACCGGCGCCTCCACACCCTCGAACCAACGCACCAGCACCGGCAGCTCTTCGGATGAGCGCGCCTCGTAGCCGCTACGCAGCCGATGGCGATTTTCGTCGGTGATCGGCACCGCATGGCAGCGGGTGGACGTCCAGTTGGCGTGCACATGCAGTTTGCAGAACGGCGCATAGCCATCGAGCACCTTCAACGGCTGGTGATCGTTCAGATGGAGCTCGAACGCCTCCGCCGTGCAATCCTGGATAGCGTTGCCGCGCCGGTCGCGGGGAAACAGGCGGGTACGGGCGAAGGGCGTGAGAACGATCATGGACGGCCTGGACGGGAAACCCGCACAGGGTAGCGCTTCGCACTCTCCGCAGGCCGCGGCCCCACGATTCGGTCGATAGTGGCCAGCGAGCCGATTCAAGGAGCCGCCAGGTGACGGCCGAGGGATGATCGCCGAGACCCTTCTCTTATATCGCTTCATCGCGACATGGAGATATATACTTGCCGCCATCGTCCACCTGGAACCCAGCGATGCCGGCCATCAGCTTTGAGTTTTTCCCGCCCAAGACCGACGAACAGCGCACGCAACTGGATCGCGCCGCCCAGGTATTGAAGGCGCACCGGCCGGAATACGCCTCGGTCACCTTCGGCGCCGGCGGGTCCACGCTCAGCTACACCGGCGACACCGTGGCCCGGCTGCACACCCAACACGGACTGCATGTGGCGCCGCACCTGTCGTGCGTGGGGGGCACTCGCGCCGAGCTGGCCGAGTTGCTCGACGGCTATCGCACGGCGGGCTACCGGCGCATCGTGGCGCTGCGCGGCGACATGCCCTCGGGCATGGCCACCGCCGGCGATTTTCGCTACGCGGCCGAGCTGGTGCAGTTCATCCGGGCGCACAGCGGCGACCATTTCCACATCGAGGTCGCGGCCTATCCGGAAACCCATCCGCAGGCGGACGACGCACTGCGCGACCTGCAGCACTTCAAGGCGAAGATCGACGCCGGTGCGAACGGCGCGATCACCCAGTATTTTTTCAACCCCGACGCTTATTTCCGCTTCGTCGACGACGTGCAGAAGCTGGGCGTCAACGTGCCGATCGTGCCCGGCATCATGCCGATTTCCAACTACGGCCAGCTGAAGCGCTTCTCGGACATGTGCGGCGCGGAGATCCCGCGCTGGATCGCCAAGCGCATGCAGGCGCATGGCGACGATGCCGAATCGATTCGCGCGCTCGGCGCCGAGGTGGTGGCGCAGCTGTGCCGACGGCTGCTCGATGGCGGTGCACCGGGCCTGCATTTCTACACGCTCAACCGCGCTCGCGCGACGCAAATGGTGCTGCAGCAACTTTTCTGAGGCAGGGCGCGGGTATGCTGCGTTGATGTCTCGGTCGACCGCCCTGTTGTGCCTCGCTCTGCTTGTCCGGGCCATGCCGGCCCAGGCGCAGACGGAGATCCATCGCTGCATCGGCCCCCATGGCGGCGCGGTGTTCACCGACCAGCCCTGCGCCGCATTGCAGGCAACGCCGGTCAACCCGAGCGCCGCCCCCGAAGGCGATGCAGCGCCGACGGCACCGCCGCTGGTGCTGTGCGCGGCCAGTCTGGACCATTTGCGCGAAAGCGTGGTCGACGCGTTCGCCAGCCGCGACGCCAACCGGCTGGCGGGGTTGATCCTGTGGAATGGCTATGCTCGTGGCGCGGCGATTGCCGACATCCGCTCGCTCGGCGAGCTGATGAAGCAACCGTTGCTGGACGTCGATATACCCGGCGAGGATGCCGAACCGGCCGCGGCGACGCCCGGCAGCAGCGATCCGTTCGTCGCTGGGCCCGCGCCATCCGCGCCGCCCGCCGATCAGCTGGTGCTGCATACCGCCGGCAGCGGGAATCCGCGCGAAATCCGCTTCGGCATCGCGCGCCAGGCCGGTTGCCTGTGGTTGCGTTACCGCGATTGACCGAACCGGGGATGGCCCCCGGAAAACGCCGCCCGGACGCCGAGCAGCTATCATGGGCGGTCCCCATTGGAGAAGAGACATGGCGCAGCAGTACCCCGACTGGATCTGGCAGAACGGCAGCATCAAGCCATGGGCCGAAGCGACCACGCATGTGATGTCGCACGCGCTGCACTATGGCTCGTCGGTGTTCGAGGGTATCCGCAGCTATGCGACACCCGATGGCGCGGCCATCTTCCGCCTCACCGACCACCTGAACCGGCTGTACCAGTCGGCCAAGATCTACGACATGGTGCTGCCGTATTCCGCCGACGAGCTGGCTGCGGCATGCCGCGCGGTGATCGGCAAGAACGGGCTTGGGGCCGCCTATCTGCGACCGGTCGCGTATCGCGGTCTGGGTGGTTTCGGCTTGTCCGCCGAAACACCGATCGACGTCGCGGTGGCGGCGTGGCCGATGGGCCCGTACCTCGGGCCGGAGGCATTGCAGAATGGCATCGATGCCTGCGTGTCGAGCTGGCAGCGCTTCGCGCCGAACACCATCCCGGCGGGCGCCAAGGCCGGCGGCAACTACCTGTCCGGCCAGCTGATCGCGCGCGAAGCGCGCCGGCTCGGCTTTGGCGAAGGCATCGCGCTGGCTTCCACCGGCCTGCTCAGCGAAGGCGCCGGCGAGAACCTGTTCCTGGTGTTCGACGGCGTGCTGCACACCACGCCGGCCAGCGCCTCGATCCTGGCCGGCATCACCCGCGACACGCTGAAGACGCTGGCGCGCGAGGACGGCATCGAGGTGGTCGAACGCGACATCCCGCGCGAGTACCTCTACCTCGCCGACGAACTGCTGATGTGCGGCACCGCCGCCGAAATCACCCCGATCCGCTCGGTCGACGGCAAGCCGGTCGGCACCGGCAAGGCCGGCCGCGTGACCCTGCGTCTGCAGGAGCTGTTCTTTGGCCTGTTCGAAGGCCGCACCCACGACAAGTGGGGCTGGCTGGAGCAGGTTTGAGCGCGCAACAAGCCGTCCTGACGCATGAAAACGCCTCGCGACGCGGGGCGTTTTTGTTTCTGACCCGCCCGATCTTCCACTGCTTGCAGGGGGACGACCGCGATTCCTGCTTCAGCTGAACTTGATGCTGGCGATCGCGCCATTCGCATCGCTGCGTGGGCGCATCGAGACATCCCAGCCATACAACTCGCATAACCTGCGCACGATCGCCAGACCGAGGCCCGCACCGCTGCCGCCGGCACCCTCACCGCGCACGCCGCGCTGGAACAGCCGCTCGGCGTCTTCCGGCTTGATCCCGGGGCCGGTGTCGATCACCTCGATGCGGCCGGATCCCACTTCGACCCGGACGTTGCCTTCCAGGGTGTACTTGATCGCATTGCCGATCAGGTTGGTCAGCGCCACCGACAGCACCGACGCCGGTGCGTTGACGTTCACGGGCTCGTTGACAGCCAGATCGATGGTCAGCGGCTTGCCGCGCATCTGTGGTCGCTGGCTCTCGATGACGTCGGCGGCGACCTTGCCGACTTCGGTGGTCTCGCCGCGGGTCGGGCCACGGCGTTCGGCGCGCGACAGCAGCAGCAACGCCTCGATCAGTTCGGTGGCCTGGCGCGAGGCCCGCTCGATGCGCTTCAGCCGCTCGCTCAGCTTCTCGGTGAGATCGGGCGAACCCTGCAGCAGTTCGGTGGTACTGGCGATCACCGCCAGCGGCGTGCGCAACTCGTGGCTGACGTCGGAGTTGAATTCACGGTCGCGCTCGACCATCGCGGTCAGCCGCGCCGAGTATTCGTCCAGCGCATGCGCCAGTTCACCCACCTCGTCGTCGGCGAAGTGCGGCGCCAGCGGCTCGGCCTTGCCGATCTTGCGAAATTCGCGCAGACGATTGGCCAGCTCGCTGACCGGCTTGAGCACCTTGCGCGATAACCACAGCCCGATCGCCAGCGACAGCAGGCTGAACAACAGCACGGCACCGACCAGCGACACGATCAACTGCTGCTTGCCCAGGTCCTCGCGGCTGATGTCGTAGATGACGAACGCGATCAGACCGTACTTGCGGCTGACCGCCAGCTTGTAATGGCGTGGGCGACCCGATTCGTCCGCGTCCTTCATGTCGTAGACGCCGGTCGCCAGGTTCTGCCAGGCCAGCGGCGCCTTGTAGATCGTGCGGTCGCTCCACAGCCATGCATCGATCAGGTCGGATTTCAGGGGCAGGTCGGGGTGCAGGTGCTTGTTCTCGACCGCCTGATCGACATCGTGCTGCAACGCCGACACCACCAGCTGGTCCTCTACCTTGGCCCGCACGTACAACGCAGCCACGGCAAACAGCGCGCTGAGGCCGAAGCCGAACAACGCGAAGGAGACGATCAATCGAAAGCGAAGCTTACGCCTGGACTGCATCCGGCTCGACCATCCGATAGCCAATGCCGTGCCGCGTGTGGATCAGCGGCTTGTCGAACGGTTTGTCGATGGCGGCGCGCAGGCCATGGATATGCACACGCAACGAGTCGCTGTCGGGCAGTTCCTCGCCCCATACGCGCTGCTCCAGATCCTGCCGGGTGACCACCGACGGACTCGCTTCCATCAATGCCTGCAACAGCTTCAGGCCGATCGGGTTCAACTGGATCGACTTGCCCTCGCGATTCACCGTCAGCGTGTCGAGGTTGAAGGTGAGGTCGGCCACCTTCAGCACGCGGCTCTGCGGGCCCTTGCCGCGCCGCGCCAGCACTTCCAGCCGCGCGGCCAGTTCCTGCAGCGCGAACGGCTTGGTCATGTAGTCGTCGGCACCGGACTCGAAGCCGGTCAGTTTCTGCTCCAGCGCGTCGCGCGCAGTCAGCATCAGGATCGGCGTCTGCTTGTGTGCCTCATGGCGCAACTTGCGCGCCACTTCCAGGCCGTCCATGCCGGGCAACGTGAGATCCAGCACGATGACGTCGAAGTCGTGCACCACCGCCAGGTGCAGGCCGGTCACGCCGTCGCCCGCGAAATCGACCACGTTGCCGCGGTCTTCCAGATAATCGCCGATGTTGGTCGCGATATCGCTGTTGTCTTCGATCACCAGTACGCGCATATGTCACTCCTGCGCAGCCGGCGCACAGGCCGGCTGAGGATGCAAGCTTAACAAGCTTGTTGTGAGGGGAGGCGCACGATTCCTGCGAAACTGAACCAGGGAGCCACCCGGGCAATAAAAAGGCCCAGATGTACGACGTACCCGTCGCCCACCTGGGCCCAAACTACTGCCCCGATACCATCGTTTGCCGTCACCGGGCCAACCGGCCAGCTGTCCACGCAAATAACAGTGGGTGCTTTATAGGGGTTTCGTGGTTACGGTGGGGTTAACCCGTTCTCATCGGGCGGTTAACGCGAGCGCGGGCCGCCGCGCTCACGCCTTTGTCGGCTTGCGGCGCACTCGCGGCTCGGCGGACGAATCGTTCGCCTGGGCCTGCAACAAATCCATGATCGCGCCTGCCACATCGACGCCGGTGGCCGCCTCGATGCCTTCGAGGCCAGGCGAGGCATTTACCTCAAGCAGCAACGGCCCGCGATTGGAACGCAGCAGATCCACCCCGGCGATGCCCAGGCCGAGTGCGCCGGCTGCCTGCACGGCGATGCGCTTCTCCTCGGCGCTCAAGGTTGCCGCCATCGCGCTGCCGCCGCGGTGCAGGTTGGCGCGGAATTCGCCAGGACTGGCATCGCGCTGCATCGCCGCCACCACCTTCTTGCCGACCACGAAACAGCGCAGGTCGCTGCCCTTGGCCTCGGCGATGAACTCCTGCACCAGGAAGTTGGCGTACAGGCCGCGGAACGCCTCGATCACGCTCTGCGAGGCGCTGCGCTTCTCGGCCAGCACCACGCCGGTGCCCTGACTGCCCTCGTTGAGCTTGATCACGTGCGGCGGATCGCCGAGCAGGGCGAGCACGTCGGCGGTGTCATCGGGGTTGTCGCCGAACACCGTGATCGGCATGTCGATCCCCTGCGCGGCGAGGATCTGCAGGCAACGCAGCTTGTCGCGTGCGCGCAGCACCGCATCGGACGGATTGGGCGTGTACACGCCCATCATCTCCAGCTGGCGCAGCACGGCGGTGCCATAGAACGTGCTGGTCGTGCCGATGCGCGGAATCACCGCATCGATGTCGCGAACGTCCTTGCCCTTGTAGCGGATCGCCACCGCGTCCGGCGCGATGCGCACGTAGCAGCGCAGCGGGTCGAGCACGCGCACCACATGGCCACGCTCGCGTGCTGCCTCGACCAGGCGCTTGGTCGAATAGAGGCGGGTGTTGCGCGACAGGATGGCAATCTTCATGCGGTAGTCGTCATGAGGGGTCCGTGACCACGTTCAGCGGCCGTGACTGGGTATAGGAACGCGCCGGGTCCACCGCAAACCGTCCGCTCAGGGCAGTGCGGCCCAGCAACATCGGAAACAGCATATGCCGGCGATCGGTCAAGTTGATGTCGACGTCGAAATGCCGCCCCGCCAGGTGCACTTCGCTGCGGATGAACCAGCGCTCGGTGCGGCGCCCACCCGTATCGGTCACCGTGCGTCGATCCAGCGCCTGCGCCTCGCAGCAGATTTCCCGCGGCTGGCGCCGGCCGACATGCATGGTGAAGCGCAGCCAGACCGCGCCATCACGGCGAAATTCCTCGAGCGTGTCGACATGCAGCGCACTGCTGCGCGCACCGGTATCGAGCTTGGCCTTGAGCAGGCCGATCCCCAGTTGCGGCAACGCCAGCCGTTCGCGCCAACCCAGCGTCATCAGGCCCGCGGTGATCAGATCCGCCATAGGGTTCGGGTAGCTCGGATCGTGGGCGGGGAATGGAGCGGGTGAAGGGAATCGAACCCTCGTCAGTAGCTTGGGAAGCTACAGCTCTACCATTGAGCTACACCCGCATCGGCCGGCGGATGGTAGCGCGTGATGCGCGTCGTTGGAAAGCTGGCCGCCGCCCCGATGTTCAAGCGCGCGCCGGCCCAACGCCGCATGAACCCCAGCTGGCGGCCAGCTGAATCCCCAGCACCCCCGCCGAGCAAACTAAGACGGGACTAACTTTTGATGTGCGCATAATCGCCGCGTCAATCACCATCACGCCGCGAAGCCGGCTGGCGGACTGGATAGACCCACGCGCGGAGGACCTCGCGCTCATCAGGGAACGTCACATGCGTGAGCTCGCCCGGTTTTTCAATCCCTACCGCTCTGGCTGGCGCGTGCTGGCGCTTCTGCTGCTGTGCGCGGCGACCAGCCTGGCTCAGGCGCAGTCCGCCGGCGATGACGACAACGCCGATCCGCCGAGCCGTGTGGCGCGACTTTCCTACATCTCCGGCGATCTCGGCTTGCTGCCGGCCGGTGCAAAGGAGTGGAGCGATGCCAGCGTCAATCGTCCTCTGACCAGCGGCGACCGCCTGTCCACCGGACGCGATGCCCGGGCGGAACTGGAACTGGGCGGCGCCAGCTTGCGTATGGACGGCCAAACCGATTTCGGCCTGCTCGACCTGAACGACCAGCTGGCGCAGATCGAACTGACCCGGGGCACGCTCAACGTCACCGTGCGCACTCTCGATGCTGGCCAGACTTACGAAATCGACACGCCAACCGTGGCGCTGGTGATCGATCAGCCCGGCACGTTCCGGGTCGACATCGACGACAACGGCAGCAGCGCCCGGGTCACCGCGTCAGACGGCGGCGCCACCGTGTATGGCGACAACAATGCGCAACGCACGATCCATCCCGGTCGCAGCTACCGCTTCGTCGATTCCAGCCTCGCGGCAGTGGCCATCAGCGACATCGGCCGCGGCGATGCGTTCGACGCGTGGTCGAGCGGGCGTGACCGTCGCTATGCCTCATCGAACAGCGGCCGGTACGTATCGGACGATGTGGTTGGCTACCAGGATCTGGATCAGTACGGCGACTGGCAGGACACCGACGACTACGGCGCGGTGTGGTATCCCACCCACGTGGCCGCCGACTGGGCGCCCTACCGCGACGGCCATTGGGCATATATCGCCCCGTGGGGCTGGACCTGGGTGGACGATTCGCCATGGGGCTTTGCGCCGTATCACTACGGCCGCTGGGCCTATACGCACCGCGGCTGGGGCTGGATGCCGGGGCCGCGCGGCGTGCGCCCGATCTACGCCCCGGCGCTGGTCGCGTTCGTCGGCGGCGGCGGTTGGTCGGTCGGCAGCGGCCCGGTGGGCTGGTTTCCGCTGGGCCCCGGCGAGATCTATGACCCGTGGTATCGCTGTGGCCGTCGTTGCTACACCGACGTCAACATCCGCAACATGCGTGATCACCGCGGGCACGATCGCCGCGCCGACATCGACGATCACTACAACCGTTACCGCAACGGCACGCCATCGCGCGGCGACCACTACGCCAATCGCGACAAGCCACGTGGCTTCACCGCCGTGCCAGGCAGCACGTTCACCGCTGGCCGTCATGTGCAGCACAACCTGGCGCGGATCGACCCGCGCCGGCTCGCCGCCGCACCGCTGGTCTCGCGCGACGCCAACGAGCTGCGGCCGCCTGCCGGTGGTGCGCAGCCATCGCGCAACCCGCACGTGCGCAACCTGCGCAGCGGCGGATTCGATCGCGAGGTGGTCGCACGCCATGCGCCGCCGACCGCGGTACGGGATGCGCGCGGTGCCGGACGCGACGGTCGCGAGGCCGGCGCCTCGGGCACCGGCCTGCCCGCACCCGGCGTGCGCGTGCTGAATCCACGCGACGGGCTCGGTCGTGGCGCGACCGATCGCGCGGGCGGCGACCGTGTTGGCGACAACGATGTCCGCCGGCCCGGCGGCTGGCCGCAGCAACGTCCTGGCGGCACCCGCATCGGCGCGGATACGCCTGCGCAGGGGCGCCACGACAACCGCGCCGATGCACAGGTTGGCGGCGCCCTGCCCTCGGCCCGCTTCGCCCGTCCGCGCGATTCCGCCAACGCCGACCGGCGTGCGGCGATGCCGCGTCCAGGCGTCAGCTACATGTCGGGCGCCGATGACAGCCACGGCCCCACCCGCCCCGCTTTCCGCAGCAGCTCGACGACATTGCCGCAGGCGCCTCAGATCCTGCGCGCCGATCCCCGCAATCGTCCCGGGCGCGCCAACGACGAACCCGGCCAGCGCTACGCCGGCAGCCCCGCCATGCGTCCCATGCCGACCGAATCCGGCCCACCCGTGCGCACGTCGGCGCCGCGCTTCCAGCGCAGCGAACCCGCTCCACGCAGCTACGTTCGCGAACAGCCGCAGCCGCAGCCGATGCAGGCGCCGCCGCGCTACGAGCCCGCTCGACCGAGTTTCCAGCAGCCGCGTTACCAGAGGCCACAGCCGCGAGAGGAAGCACCCCGACCGCAGCGCAGCGAATCCCGGCCCGGGCAGAAAGCCGCGCCACGGGCAAGGGACGACGCCCCGCAGCATTGAGTCGCTGACCGTGCCCCGGCTCCTGCGCGCAGCGGAGAAGCCGGGACGCTGGCGCCAGCCGCTACAATGCGCGCATGCCCGATACCGACAACTCCGAACACGACGATACCGCGCCGGCCTACCTGCGCCGCATCCGCAGCTTCGTGCTGCGTGAAGGCCGCATGACGCCGGCGCAGCAGCGTGCATTCGACACATTGTGGCCGCGCTTCGGGCTCGACTACCGCGGTGCGCCGCGCGACTTCAGCACGAGCTTCGATCGGCACGCTCCGCTGGTCTTGGAGATCGGATTCGGCAATGGCGAAGCGCTGGCCTGGGCCAGCGAGCACGACCTGACGCGCAACTTCATTGGCGTCGAAGTGCATGGCCCGGGCGTGGGTCGCCTGATGAACGCGCTCGCCGCGCGCGATGCCGGCAACGTGCGCTTGTACAAGCATGATGCCGTGGAAGTGCTCGAGCACGAGATCGCCCCCGGCTCGCTGGCGGAAGTGCGCATCTGGTTTCCCGATCCATGGCACAAGAAGCGCCACAACAAACGCCGGCTGATCCAGCCCTCGTTCGCTGCGTTGCTGGCTTCGCGCATGGCGCCCGACGGTTTGTTGCACCTGGCCACCGATTGGCAGGCCTACGCCGAACACATGCTCGACGTGATGGATGCCGCACCGGGCTGGCGCAACCAACTCGGCCCAGGCCAGTACGCCGACAAACCCGCATGGCGCATCGAGACCCACTTCGAGCGTCGCGGGCTGAAGCTGGGGCATGGCGTGTGGGACATGTTGTATCGGAAGGTTTGACGACATCGGATATTTCCCCCGCCGCATGATCCGTGCGCGACAGCACGACATCGGTCCGGAGCCGCAGCACGGCCATGCGGCCCCATCCAACCCGACCGTCAGCCGCGCAGACGAAATCCGCCATGCAACCGGCCAACGGAAGCTGGCGCGGCATGGATGGCCGTCCAATTGTCGACGCGCCCTCCTGCCCGGCCAGCAGGGGGACGCGGAACGCGGCGTCCCTGGGTCCCTCCCGGCGCCGGGAAGGATTGGGGTGATCTCTCGCTCTTGGCTTCCGGTTCACCAGCAGCCCTGCTGCGCCGCTTATACTCACGCTCATCCGCACACAGGGACGAATCGTCGCAGCGTGAAGCTTCCACTGCCCCGCCGTAGCCATCATCGCCAGCTGCCCTTGCGGGATATCGGCTAGTGGGTCTCTCGCTCACTCCCGAAATGATCCTGGTACTCGGGCTGGTGGGCTTCACCATGCTGATGCTGGTGCTGGAGTGGATCCGCGCCGACATGGTCGCATTGCTGGTGGTGGTGGTGATCGGGCTGACCGGGTTGCTGCCGCCCGATCGCGTGTTCAACGGCTTCGCCGGCAACGCGGTGATCGCCATCATCGCGATCATGATCATGGGCGCCGGGCTGGATCGGGCGGGCGTGCTCAACCTCACCGCGCACTTCGTGGTCCGCATGTCGCGCGGCGCGGAATCGCGTCTGAGCCTGGTGATCAACATGGTTGCCAGTGCGTTCAGTTCCGTGATCCCCAGCCAGGCGCTGGCGGCGCTGATGATCCCGGTCAGCAGCCGGCTCTCGGCACGCACCGGCGTGCCGCTCTCCCGCCTGCTGCTGCCGATGGCGTTCTGCATCCTGGCCGCCACCAACACCACCCTGATCGCGAACTCGTCGCTGATCGTGCTGAACGACCTGATCGCCAGCGCGAACGCCAACCTGTTGCCGGGCGCACACACGATCCCGAAGTTCGGGCTGTTCAGCGTGACGCCGGTGGGCCTGGCGCTGGCCCTCGTCGGCATCGCGTACTTCTACTTCTTCGGTCGCAAGCTGTTGCCCGGACACGAGGACGAACGACTGAAGGTGACGCCGGGCCGCACCGAAAGCTATTTCGCGGAGACTTACGGCATCGGCGGCGAGACGGCCGAGCTCACCGTCACGGCGGAAAGCCCGCTGGTCGGCATGAGCATCGGCGAGGTGGAACAGTTGCATGAGGCACCGCTGATCCTGGCGATCAAGAGCGGCAACGACGCGCGCATGGCGCCGCCCGCGGACCACGTGATCTGGGTCGGTTCCATCCTCGGTGTACTGGGGCCGCGCGATCAGTTGAACCAGTTTGCCAACAATCAGCTGTGCCGGTTGTCGCCGCGGATGCGTCAGCTCGGCGAGCTGTTCAATCCCACCCGCGCCGGCATTTCCGAAGTGGTGATTCCGCCGAGCTCGCGTTTCATCAAGCAGACGGTGAAGGAGCTTCGGCTGCGCAAGCGCTTCGGCATCTCCGTGCTGGCGGTGACGCGCGGCGACCAGGTATTTCGCGATGACGTGCGCGGGGTAAGCCTGCGTGCGGGCGATACGGTGGTGCTGCACAGCAATTGGCGCGATCTGGCGCTGGCCGCGGAAGACAAGGATCTGGTCGTCGTCACCGACATCCCCAAGGACGAGCAACGCCCCGGCAAGATCTGGCAGGCGGTGGGCTTTTTCCTGATGGCCCAGGGGCTGGCCCTGTTCACCAATCTGGACCTGTCGATCTCGATGATGGCCGGCGCCATCGCCATGCTGTTGTCCGGCGTATTGAACATGGACGAGGCGTACCGGGCGGTGAACTGGAAGACCGTCTTCGTGATCGCCTGTCTGATTCCGCTGGGCTGGTCCATGGACGCCACCGGCACCGCCGCATGGATCGCCCAGGAGGTGCTGCAGCATCTCGGCGGCGCCGCCCCGTGGGTGTTGCAGGTGTGCCTGGCCGTGCTCACCCTGCTGTTCTCGCAGGTCATGTCGAACGTCGGCGCCACCGTGATGATGGTGCCGGTCGCGATCAGCGTGGCGGTGGCCACCGGCGGCAATCCATCGGCCTACGCGCTGGTCGTCGCAGTATCCTCGTCCAATACGTTCCTGCTCAGTTCGGGGCACCCGGCACTGATGATGATCACCGGTCCGGGCGGTTACAGAGGCAAGGATTTTCTGCGCGTGGGCCTGCCACTGACCGCCTTGGTGCTGGTGGTCACCCTGCTCGCGATCAATCTGATGTTCCGCTGACCCGCGCAGCCGCCATGAAGCCGCTTACCCTATAGGCAACCCGCAAGCCCGCTAGACTGGCCGCTGCTCGCGGCAAGGTACACACAGGCTCATGCAGAACCCCTCGTTGGCGTCCACCAGAATTGCAATCGTCGGCCTCGGTTACGTGGGCCTGCCGTTGGCCGTGGAATTCGGCAAGCACTTCGACACGGTGGGTTTCGATATCCACGGCGCCCGCGTCGATGAATTGCGCGCCGGCCATGACCACACCCGTGAAACCGCGTCTGAAGAACTCGCCGCCGCCGGCCACCTGCGCTTCAGCACCGACATCGGTGAACTGGCCGGCTGCAACGTCTTCATCGTCACCGTGCCGACCCCCGTTGACGAGGCGAACCGGCCTGATCTGACCCCGCTGGAAAGCGCCAGCGCCAGCATCGGCACGGTACTCAAGCGCGGCGACATCGTGATCTACGAATCCACGGTCTATCCCGGTACCACCGAGGAAATCTGCGTGCCGGTGCTGGAACGGGTTTCCGGCTTGCGTTTCAACCAGGATTTCTATTGCGGCTACAGCCCGGAACGCATCAATCCCGGCGACCGCCAGCACCGGCTGCCGACGATCACCAAGATCACCTCCGGCTCCACGCCCGCAACCGCCGATTTCGTCGACGCGCTGTACCGGCGGATCATCACGGCAGGCACCCACAAGGCACCCAGCATCAAGGTGGCCGAGGCAGCCAAGGTCATCGAGAACACCCAGCGCGACGTCAACATAGCGCTCGTCAATGAACTGGCGATGATCTTCAACGCCATGGGCATCGACACCCACGACGTGCTCGCCGCCGCCGGCACCAAATGGAATTTCCTGCCGTTCAAGCCGGGCCTGGTCGGCGGCCACTGCATCGGCGTCGATCCGTATTACCTCACGCACAAGGCCACCGTGCTGGGTTATCACCCGGAGCTGATCCTTGCCGCTCGGCGCATCAACAGCCGCATGGGCCTGTATGTGGCGCATCAGGTGATCCGCCTGATGGCGAACCAGCGCATTCATGTGATCGGTTCGCGCATCCTCGTATTGGGCCTGACCTTCAAGGAGGATTGCCCCGACTTGCGCAATACGCGGGTGGTGGAGATCGTGCGGGAACTGCAGGCCGCGCACGCCCAGGTCGACGTCCACGATCCCTGGGCCGATGCCGATGAAGCCACTCACAAGCTCGGCATAACGCCCATCGCGCAAGTCGACCACGGCGTCTACGACGCGATCGTGCTCGCCGTGGCCCACCAGCGCTTTGCCGACCTGGGCAGCGAGGCGATCCGGCAGTTCGGGCGCGAAGCCTGCGCCGTATTCGACATCAAGAACATGCTGCAGCGGGACGTCGCCGGCGGTCGCCTTTAAGGCGACTCAGGCGTCGTCCGGCAGCCGGACCGCGCCGTGCCGCACCCGTACCTCGACCGCACGAAGATGCTCGCCGCGGCACGGCCCGGCGATGCACAGACCGTCGGCCTGGTTGAAGGTGGCGCCGTGCACGGCGCAGATCAGCGTACCGTTCTTCAGCAGGAACTTGCCCGGCGCGTAGTCGAGTCGACGGCCGGCGTGCGGGCAGATGTTGAGGTAGGCGTGCACCTGCTCGCCGTGGCGCAACAGGATCAGGCTTTCCGCGCCGTCGGCGAGTACGGCATCGACCGCGGTGGCGCCGCCGTCGGGAATCTCGTCCAGCCGGCACAGCGCCGGCGGAGCGGATTCGGGCGGTGGAGCTGTATCCATCGGCACTTGCCTCGCGGGCCGATCGGCCCCATGGTTGTCGCGTAAGTCGTTGATTTTACCATACGGATTTTTAACACATGTACTTCTTCATGCCTTCCATGCGCCGTTCCCGTCATCCGCTGGCTCGTGCCCTGTCGCTGCTGCTTGGCGTGGCGTTGGTCGGCCTGCTGCTGGTCTTCGGACTGGCAGTAGCAGGCGTGTTGCTGGTCGGCGGCGCCATCGTGCTGGCCTTGCGCCAGTGGAAACACAGCCGCACGCCGGTGACGTCCGCCGCACCTGCCGCCCAGCATCAGCCGGCCGTGCTCGAAGGCGAGTTCGTGGTGGTGCGGCAAGGCCGCCAGGTTCCGCACTGATCGCACTTGCTGAGGACAAGGCCCGCCGGCTCGCGGATAATGCCCCGTCCCCTTTCCTGATCCCTCCTCATGTCCGATTCCTCTGGCGGCATCGCGGCTGAAGCCCCGCGCAGCCTGACCGATCACCGCTTGCTGATTCCGCTGGCGCTCCTCGCGTTGTATGTGATCTGGGGCTCGACCTATCTGGGTATTCGCTTCGCGCTGGAAAGCTACCCGCCGTTCCTGCTCGCGGGCCTGCGGTTCCTGTGCGCCGGCGCGGCGTTTTACGGGTTCCTTCGCTGGCGCGGGCTGGCACCGCCGACCCCGCTGCAATGGCGCAATGCGGCGTTCACCGGCATGCTTTTGCTCGGCCTGGGCAACGGCCTGGTGTGTTTCGCCGAAGAGCGGGTGAGCTCGGGCATTGCCGCCGTGGCGGTGGCCAGCATGCCGCTGTTTGCCGCGCTGTTTTCGGGGATGTACGGCGAGTGGCCGAGCCGGCGCGAAAGCATCGGCCTCGCCATCGGCTTTGCGGGCGTGATCGTGCTGAACCTTGGCAGCAGCCTGTCCGGTTCGCGCCTCGGTGCGCTCGCCTTGCTGGTCGCGGCGATGTGCTGGGCGTTCGGTTCGGCCTGGAGCCGCCGCCGCGAAATGCCGCCGGGGCCAATGAACACCGCCGCCCAGATGCTGTGCGCCAGCGTGGCCTTGCTGCTGGTCGGCTTCGCCACGGGCGAGCACCTGCCCTCGCATCCCACGATGCGCGCCACGGTCGCCGTGGCCTATCTGGCGGTGTTCGGATCGATCATCGCTTTCAGCGCTTACCTGTATGTGCTCAAGCACGCCCGACCGGCGCTGGCCACCAGCTACGCCTACGTGAACCCGCCGGTGGCCGTGCTGTTCGGCGTGCTGCTGGCCGGCGAACATGTCGGCCCGTACGATCTCACCGGCATGGCCATCATCCTGTTCGGCGTGGCGGTGATCACGCTGGCCAAGCAGCAGAAGCGGAAGACCTCCACGGCCTCCTGATCGGCGCCCGGCCATCGGGCTGTTCGGCCGACGGACGCGCTCCGCTCGCCGTAAGCTGGTCTGGACCGGGGAAGGCGGGCGAAAAGGCCGCAGCATCCGGCCGCCATGGTCGGCTTGCCGCGCCGCCATCGCCGCGCGACGATGTGCCGAGCACTGATGGAGGATGCATGAACGCACCGCGAGACGGATGGTTGGCGCGCGCAGCCTTGCGCAGCGCAGATTGGGCCGAGCGCTGGTTTCCCGATGCCTGGGTATTCGCTGCGCTCGGCGTGGTGGTGGTGACATTGGCGGCATTCGCTTTCGGGGCCACGCCCACGGCAGCGGTGCATGCATTCGGTGATGGCTTCTGGAGCCTGATCCCGTTCACCATGCAGATGGCGTTCGTGGTGATCGGCGGCTACGTGCTGGCGACTGCGCCGGTGGTTGCACGCTTCATCGGCGTGCTGGCGCGCGCACCGCGCACCGGCCGCGGCGCGATCGTCTACGTGGCGCTGGTCAGCATGCTGGCGTCGCTGCTGAGCTGGGGCTTCTCGCTGGTGTTCGGTGGCTTGCTGGTGCGCGCGCTGGCACAACGCACCGACCTGCGCATGGATTACCGTGCGGCCGGTGCCGCCGCCTACCTCGGCCTCGGCGCGATCTGGGCGATGGGTCTTTCCTCGTCGGCGGCACAACTGCAGGCAAATCCGGCCAGCATGCCGCCGGGGCTGCTGGCGATCACCGGCGTACTGCCCTTCAGCGAGACGATCTTCCTGTGGCAGTCGATCGTGCTGACCGTGGTGCTGATCGTGGCCTCGCTGCTGATCTGCTGGTACACCGCACCATCGGACGCGAACGCACGCACCGCGCAGGATTTCGACGCAGGCGAGACGTCGACGCCGGTACTGCCGCCGCGCACGCGGCCTGGCGAGTGGCTGGAATACAGCCCGCTGCTGTCGCTGGCCATCGGCCTGCTCGGGCTGGGCTGGCTCGGCCACGAGTTCGCCAGCAAGCCGGCGATCAGCGCGATCGCCAGCCTCAACACCTACAACTTCCTGTTCCTCACGCTGGGCATCCTGCTGCACTGGCGTCCGCGCAGTTTCCTCGATGCGGTGAGCCGCGCGGTACCGAGCACGTCCGGCGTGCTGATCCAGTTCCCGCTGTACGGCGGCATCGCCGCCCTGCTCACCCAGGTGCCCGGCGCCGGCGGCGTGACCCTGGCGCACCGGCTGTCGAACCTGTTCGTGCATGTTGCCACCCCTGACAGCTTCCCCGCGGTGATGGGCGCGTACTCGGCAGTGCTGGGCTTTTTCGTGCCGTCCGGCGGCGGCAAGTGGCTGGTCGAGGCGCCGTACGTGATGCAGGCGGCGAATGACCTGCACGTGCATCTGGGCTGGGCGGTGCAGGTGTACAACGCGGCCGAGGCGCTGCCGAACCTGATCAACCCGTTCTGGATGCTGCCGCTGCTGGGCGTGCTGGGACTGAAGGCGCGCGACGTGGTCGGCTATACCTTCCTGCAGCTGCTGGTGCACGTGCCGCTGGTGCTGGGCCTGCTGTGGCTGCTCGGCATGACCCTGGACTACGTGCCGCCGGCGATGCCATAGATGCCTGGGCGGGAGCGCACGATGCGCTCCCGCCGATCGCCATCACAGTTCGCGCAACGCCGTGGTCACCGGCAGCCGTGCCGCGCGCACGGCGGGGAACAGCCCGCCGATGAAGCCGATCGTGAGCGCCCACAGCAGGCCGACCCACAGCAGCTGGGCGGAAACCCGCAGCTCGAAGCTCAACTTGCCGACCGACCCCGCGGCGAGCGTGGACGCGCTGTAGCCATTGAACACCAGCCACGCCAGCAGCCCGCCGATCAGGCCGCCGGCCAGGGCCAGCAGCATGGTTTCCAGCATCACCGCCACTACCACAGGCAGCCCGCGGAAACCGATCGCGCGCAAGGTGGCGATCTCGCGTGCGCGGGCCGCGACCGCGGCGAACATGCAGTTGAGCGCGCCGAAGATCGCACCGATCGCCATGATCGAGCCGACCACGATGCCGATGATGGTGAGGAAGGTGCTCATGCCTTCGGACTGCTTGCTGAAATAGTCGAGCGTGGTGCTGACGTCGACCTTCAGCTGCGGATTGGATTCCAGCGTGGCCTTGAAGGCATCGAACGCGGCGGGATCGGCCAGCTTCACGGTGACCGATGCGCGGCTGCTGCCGCGGCGGTAGGTGTCGGCCACCACGCCGGCATCGCCCCAGACTTCCGAATCCATGGAGTCGCCGGAAGCGAACACACCCACGACCGTCCACAGCTGGCTGCCGAGACGGATCTCGTGGCCCGGTTCCAGCCCGGCGAACTGCCGCGCCGCGCCCTTGCCGACGATCAGCTCGCGCATGCCGGGAGTGAACTTGCGGCCTTCGACGATCTTCAGGTTCGGCCGTACCGCCCAGGCCTGATCGCTGACGCCGCGCAACTGGACACTGCCTTCGTCGCCCGGCTGGCCGCCCTTGATCGGCAGGTTCGCGGCCACCACCAGCTCGGGCGAGGCAATCGGCTGGCCCTTGGCGTCCTTGGCGATGCCCGCGGTCTGCGGGATCAAGGTCACGCTGTCGTGGTCGAGCACGGACATCACCTCGGAGGCAGAGGCGCCGCGCATCACGATGGCGGTGTCGGCGCTGCCGGTCTTGCTCAGCGTCTCGCGGTAGCCGTCGCTCATCGCAAGCAACGCCACCAGCACCGCCACCACGCCGGCAATGCCGATCACGATCACCGATGACATGCCGAGCCTTTGCCGCAGCGTGCTGATGCCGACCGCGGTGACCGAGATGGCCTGCCGGCCCTGGCGGGCGAGCAGCATCCACACGGCGAGCAGCGCCAGCGACAGCACGGTGAGCGCCGAGAAAAACAACATCAGGGAATGCAGGAACATGGTCGTTCTCCTCAGCGCCCGGCCAGTGCGTCGACGATGTTCAGACGCATCGCGCGCACCGCAGGCAAAGCACCGACCAGCAGGCCGGCGGCGATCATCAACAGCAAGCCATGCAACCAGATACCGGCATCCACCGGCGCCATGGGGATCGCACCACCCATCGCCGAATGCACGCCGCCAACCACCAGCATCGCCAGCGCGAGACCCAGCACACCGCCGAGCAGCAACAGCAGCACCGACTCGGCCAGCACCATCGCCAGCACGCTGTGGCTGGAGAAGCCGATCGTCTTCAGCACCGCCAGCTCGGAGGTGCGTTCGCGCACGGCCTGCATCATCGTGTTGCCCGACAACAGCAGCAGGGTGAAGAACACCGCGCCCATGATCGAGGTGACGATAAGGCCGATATCCGCCAGCTGCTTCATCCAGCTGGCGGTGGCCGCGGCCTCGGTCTGCGTGCGGGTCTCGTGATCCGAATTGGCCGAGATGGCATCGATCGCCTTGGCCACCCGGTCGGCCTGGTTCACATCGGTGACGCGCGTGACGTACCAACCCACCTGGCCGCGGTTGTACGGCGTGGTCTCGTCGAAGTACTTCCAGTTCAGCAGGAACATCTGGTCGTAGAAACCGCCGGACTTCTTGTCCTTCGAGTGCAGGATGCCGACGATGTCGAACGTCCAGTTCTTGCTGCCTTCATGGTTGGGGAAGATCGTCGACTGCATCGGGATCTTGTCGCCGACCTTCCAGTGGAACCGCTGGGCCAGTTTCTCGCCGACCAGCGCACCGGTGCGGGTGGTGTCGAATGCCTTGCGCTCGGCCGGGCTCACTTCCATCTCCGGGTAGAGGTCGAGGTAATTCGGTTCCACCGCGAAGCTGAAGACCTGGTTGTGCGGGTCCTGGTAGGCGCCGCCGAACCAGTTCGCGTAGGTGACCATCTTCACGCCGGGCACCTGCGCAATCTGCGCCTCCAGCGATTGCGGCAGGGTCTGGATGAACGAAAGCCGGGAGCCGGTCTGCAGCCGCTCGGCGCCATTGGCGCTGTTGCCGGCCTGGTCGAAGCCGGTGCGTACCGCATCGAGCATGCCGAACAGCAGGAACGCAGCGATGATCGACACCAGCGTGAGTATCGTGCGGGTCTTGCGCCGGAACAGCGCCGCCCAGATCAGATGAAGATATTTCATCGTTGTGTCCTCACGCCGTTGCCTGTTCGACCAGGGTGCCCTTGTCCAGATGCAGCGTGTGGCTGGCGTATTCGGCCGCCTTAGGATCGTGGGTGACCATCACGATGGTCTTGCCGTGATCGCGGTTGAGCAGCTGCAGCAGGCCCAGCACGTCTTCGGCCGACTGTCGATCGAGATCGCCGGTCGGTTCGTCGCAAACCAGCAGGGCGGGGTCGGACACGATGGCGCGCGCTATCGCCACGCGCTGCTGCTGGCCGCCGGACAACTCGCTCGGCTTGTGGCTGGCGCGATCGGACAGGCCGACCAGTTGCAACGCGATGGCCGCGTTCTTCTTGCGTTGTGACGCCGACAGCTTCGTCAGCAGCAGCGGCAGTTCGACATTGCGCTGGGCCGACAGCATCGGCATCAGGTTGTAGAACTGGAAGATGAAGCCCACGTTCGACGCCCGCCACTTGGCCAGCGCGCCGCCACCGAGCTGGTCGATGCGCTGACCGCCCACGCTGATGCTGCCGGCGCTGGGCGTGTCGAGCCCGCCGATCAGATTCAGCAGAGTGGTCTTGCCCGAACCGGAGGGCCCCATCAGCGCGAGGAAATCGCCTTGGGCGATGTCCAGGTTGACGTGGTGAAGTACTTCGACTTTCTGCTTGCCGCGCGTATAGGTCTTGGCAAGGTCATTGATCTCGATCAGCGTGCCCATGGTGGATCTCCAATGAACAGGGATTTTCTTGCAGGGACCCTGCGAACGGGCTCCTGCACGGGGTTGTCGAACGAACTACGGTTTCTTCATCTGGACGGCCGAACCGTCCTGCAGCTCCGCCGGCGGCGATACCACCACGCTGTCACCCGGCTTCACCGAGGTCGGCAGCAAACGCAACTCGCCATAGGCCTGCGCTGCCGGGCTCACCGTGCGTTGCCGCACTGCGCCGCCATCGAGCACGAAGACTACGCTGCGGCCGTCACGCTGCGCGATTGCCGCGGCCGGTACCAGCACGCCTTGCGGAGGCGGCGCCGTGGCGCCCTGCTGCTCTTCCAGGAACGATACTCGCGCGCCCATGTCGGGCACCACGCGCGCATCCTTTTTTTCCAACGCCACGCGCACCTTGATGGTGGCCTTGCCGCGGTCGGCGGTAGGCACGATGGCGACCACGTGGGCAGGGATCCTCCAGTCGGGATAGGCGTCCAGTACGGCCTCGGCCGACATGCCCGGCTTCACCCGGCCGATATAGGCCTCGTTGACGTCAACGTCGATTTCGAGCGAATCCATGTCGACGATGGTGCCCACGCCGGTGCGGGTGAAACCGCCGCCGGCAGACAACGGCGAAATGATCTCACCCACCTGGGCGTCCTTGGTGGTGACCACGCCGCCGAACGGCGCGCGCACCACGGTATAGTCGAAATTCACCTTCGCCACCTCGGCCTGGGCATCGGCCGACTTGGCTTGCTGCTGCTGGGCACCCAGCTGGGCGCGCAAGCTGTTGACCTGGGTCTGCGCCTGTTCGGCGCTCTGCTTCGACACCAGCCCGCGGGCCGCCAGCGACTGCAGTCGCGCGGCGTCATGGAGGCTCTGCGCCAGCTGCACCCGGTTCTGCGCCAGCAAGGCATGTGCCGCGTCGGCCTGCGCCTTCGCCGCCGCGAGGTTGGCCTTGTAGCCGCTGTCGTCCAGCCGCGCCAGCACCTGTCCCTGCTTGACGTGATCGCCCTCTTCGATCAGGACGTCGGTGAGCGTGCCGGTAATCTGCGCCGATACCGTCGCCTGCCGCCGCGCCGTGACATAACCGGTCGCCTGCAGCACCGCGCCGGCTCCGCTGCTGGACGACGGCGCAATGGCGGTCGCGGTCTGCACCGCCACCGCCCGATGGCCGAGCAGCATCCAGCCCGCGCCACCGAGCAATACCAGCAGCACCACCACTGCGCCGACGATCCACGGCCAGCGTCCCGAGCCGCCGTCATGATCCTCGCGCTGGTGGCGCTCGATGCGCAGTTCCTTCAACAGTTCGGCGTTGTCCACTCGTTTTCCCCGTCCGGCATGCCGGCTTCT
The DNA here is from genome assembly GCF_042654965.1 of Rhodanobacter umsongensis. Taxonomy (NCBI): domain Bacteria; kingdom Pseudomonadati; phylum Pseudomonadota; class Gammaproteobacteria; order Lysobacterales; family Rhodanobacteraceae; genus Rhodanobacter; species Rhodanobacter umsongensis. Next base: position 104,409 of record NZ_JBHSMK010000008.1, read on the forward strand.
TGATACATGCAAGATTGATGGATCGGCCGCGGCGCGATCAGGGCGCAGCATCAGCCATCGTCGATGACAGGTGTCACCCGGTCAATTTCCGCGCGGCCAACGGCGCTGCGCAAAGAGTAACCTTCCGCGCACCGCGGCGGCCACCTCGCGACCCCGCGCCCGGACGTCCCCACTTTGCTACGCTTGCCGGCATGACCTACGCCATCGCACCACCCGCCCAGCCCAGCCTGCCGATCATCGGCAGCGATCAGCGTTTCCCGATCCGCCGGGTGTTCTGCATCGGCCGCAACTACGCGGAGCATGCGCGCGAGATGGGCGCCAGCGTGGACACCGCCGCACCGATGTTTTTCTGCAAGCCGGCCGACGCGGTAGTCAGCGATGGCGCCGACGTGCCGTACCCGCAGGCCACCAGCGACCTGCATCACGAAGTGGAGATGGTGGTGGCGCTGGGCGCCGGGGGCCGCGATCTCACACCCGAACAGGGTGCCGCACTGGTCTGGGGCTACGGCGTGGGGCTGGACCTGACGCGACGCGATCTGCAGGCGCTGGCGAAGGCCAAGGGACACCCCTGGGACGTCGCCAAGGCGTTCGACCATTCCGCGCCAGTCTCCGCGCTGCGTCCGGCCGCAGCGGCAGCGCTGGATGCCGACAGCCTGCTGCGGTTGAGCGTGAACGGCGAGCTGCGCCAGCAAACCCGCCTGGGCGACATGGTGCATGGCGTGCCGCGGATCCTGGCGGAGCTGTCGAAACTGTTCGAGCTGAAAGCCGGCGACCTGATCTTCACCGGCACTCCGGCGGGCGTGGCCGCGTTGCAGCGTGGAGACCGCTTTCACGCCGAGCTGGTTGGCATTGCCGAACTGGATGGCCGCATCGTCTGAGCCGCACGCGGCAACGCGCCGCCCCCTGTGCGATGACGCGGTCGCGCGGTACAGTCGGGGGCCGCCATCCGGTCCAACTGAAGGAGTACAGCAGCATGAGCATGCTCAGCGAATTCAAGGCTTTCGCGATGCGCGGGAACGTCATCGACCTGGCGGTCGGCGTCGTCATCGGTGGCGCGTTCGGCAAGATCGTCACCTCGCTGGTCGACCAGATCATCATGCCGCCGATCGGCTGGCTGACGGGCGGCATCGATTTCAGCGACCTGAAGTGGGTGCTGCGGCCGGCCGACGCCACCAATCCGGCCCACAAGATCGCCGAAGTCGCGATCCAGTACGGCGCCTTCATCAACACGTTGATCCAGTTCCTCATCATCGCGTTCGCCATCTTCATGGTGGTCAAGGGGATCAACCGGCTCAGCCGCAAGCAGGAACAAGCGCCCACCGAACCACCGGCTGACGTGGTCCTGCTCACCGAAATCCGCGATCTGCTGAAGAACAGGCAGCCGTAGGCACGGAAAGCGGGGAACTCGCCGCTGCTCCGGTTTCCTGCCCCGACCCGCATTCCCCGTGTCGCATCCATGACTTCTGGCCTAAGCGTTACCCGGTAACCACGCCATAATCGGGGTTTCCACCGCGGAGTTCCCGATGCGCCGTCTTCCCCTCACCCTGCTCGCCGCCAGCCTGGCGCTGGCCAGCGGCATCGCCAGCGCCGCCGACACCACGATACCTGCAACGGCCGTAAAGACGGCTACACAGTTGCGCGACAAGGCGATGCACGACGATACCGGCTATCGCATCGTCGAATCCCTGACCACCGAGGTCGGACCGCGCATGGCCGGCAGCGATGCCGACCAGCGCGCCCGCGACTGGGCGGTGGCGAAGTTCAAGGCGCTCGGCTACGACAAGGTCTACACGGAGGCGGTGACCTATCCGTTGTGGGAGCGCCGCAGCGAACGCGCGTCCATCGTGGGTCCGTTCGCGCAGCCGCTGGTGCTGAGCGCGCTGGGTTATTCGCCGGGTACGCCGAAGGGCGGGCTCACTGCCGAGGTGGTGAAGTTCGACAGCCTGGACGCACTCAAGGCAGCCGATCCGGCCACCGTGAAAGGCAAGATCGTCTACATCGGTTACCGCATGCAGCGCGCGAAAGACGGCCACTACTACGGCATGGGCTCGGCCGTGCGCACCGCCGGCCCGCCGATCGCCGCCGCCAAGGGCGCGGCCGGCTATCTGCTGCGCTCGGCCGGCACCGATGCGCATGACCGCATCGCCCACACCGGCGTCACCGGCTTCCGCGACCAGGCCAAGGCGATCCCCGCCGCAGCCTTGTCCAATCTCGATGCCGACCAGCTTGAGCGCGTGCTGGCCCATGGCAAGCCGGTCACCCTGAAGCTGGACCTGGATTGCGGCGTGGTCGGTGAATACACCGGCGCCAACGTGATCGGCGAGATCACCGGCCGCAAGCACCCCGACCAGGTGGTGGCGATCGGCGGTCACCTGGATTCATGGGACCCGGGCACCGGTGCGATCGATGACGGCGCCGGCGTGGCGATCGCGATGGCGGCCGGCAAGCTGATCCACGATCTGCCGCAGCGGCCCGACCGCACGATCCGGGTAATCGCCTTCGCCAACGAAGAGATGGGCCTATGGGGCGGTCGCGCATATGCCGACAAGCACGCTGGTGAAGTGGCGAAGTTCCAGCTCGGCACCGAATCGGATTTCGGCGCCGGCCCGGTCTGGCGCATGAGCGCCAGCGTCAAGCCTGAAGCGCGCGGCGCGATCGCACAGATCGCCAGGGTGCTGCGGCCGATCGGCGTGGCGTACGACGCGAAGAAGCCCGGCGGCGGCGGCTCGGATCTGTCGCAGATGCACGGCAAGGGCATGGCCGCGCTGTCGCTGACTCAGGACGGCACGCACTACTTCGACTGGCACCACACCGCCAACGACACACTGGACAAGATCGACCCGAAGGAACTGGCCCAGAACGTGGCGGTGTACGCCGCGTTCTCGTACATGGCCGCCCAGGCCGATGGCGATTTCGGTTCGGCGCCGGGCGCGTTCGCGCACGATGGTGCCGGCGAGTAGCGCCTTCTCCGCGCTTGAAATGAAGAAGGCGGTCGAATGGCCGCCTTCTTCATTTCAAGGCAGCCTCAACGCGCGTAGTACTGCCCCGATGCCACCAGTGGTTGAGGGATGCAGAACATCTTCGGCAGCACGGTGATCGCCACCGGTACCAGCACGCGCTTCTCGACGCCGCCGACACTGGCGCAACTGGCGCCCGCCGGCAGGCGGTAATGGATGATGCGCACGGTGTAATTCGGGCAGACGTCCGAACAGGGGAACTCGGCCACCACCGGTACGTCGCGGTAGCGCCCCAGCTCGACCGTGGTGTTCATCAACGCCACCTTGTCCCATGGCTTGGCGGCATAGGCGCGCAGCGCCGCGGCGTCCATCTGTGCAGGTGCAGATGCGGGCGCGTTGGCGCAGGCGGTGGCGCCTACGGCCACACCAAGGACAGCCATGAAGACACTGATGATCGATGTCGGCTGGCGCATGTCCACTCCTGCAGTGACGAAGGAGCCAGCCTAGCCGCCTCGCGCCGAGCACCACAAGTCGCGACAGCCTTGCCGACACGGTCGAAGCATTGCTGCAACGGCTCATGGAGATGCAGATCGCCCGCGTCAGGCGCGGCTTGAGCACCTGCGATGCGCACAACGCCATCAGGCGGACCTTCCTGCAGTGGCGGTCGACGCCCTGCCGCGCGTGCCGGCCCCGATGTTCCCGGACAGCGCCACCGGTCAGGCGCGCGTGCGCGAAACTCAGGGCGTGCCGTCGTCCTGTTCCAGTGCGAGCAGGTTGTCCTTGATCCGGCTGATCACCGCCAAGGCCTGCTGCAGTTCATCGTGATCGATGCCGCGCGTGGCGTCCTTGCGCAGATCGCGCGCGATCAGCTCCATGTCGCCCACGATCACCTGCGCCTGCTCGGTGGTGTACAACCGCCACGCACGACGATCCTTCGGGTCTGGCCGGCGTTCGACGAACCCCGCCGCCTGCAACCTGTCGATTACCCGGCCCACCGCGATCGGTTCCATCTCCAGAAACTCTGCCAGCTCGGTTTGCCGCAAGCCTTCGCGGTGGTACAACATCTTGGTTGCGCGCCATTGCGCGCGGGTCAGGCCGAACTTCACCGCGCGCCGATCGAAATGCTTGCGGAACAGCAAGGTCACATCGCCGAGCAGGTAGCCGAAGGAAATGTCTTCCGTTTTCGCCATGACCCGTTGCCACCTCCCCACTGGATGCCTGTCCGAAGCATAGGACGCCACTCTTCGCGAAGCCATGCCCCTGAAGATCATCACCGCCGACATCACCAGACTGCGCGTGGACGCCATCGTCAACGCGGCCAACCCGAGCCTGCTCGGCGGCGGTGGCGTGGACGGCGCCATCCATCGCGCAGCCGGTCCCCGCCTGCTGGAAGCCTGCCGGGCGCTTCCCGAATCATCGCCGGGCGTGCGTTGTCCGACCGGCGAGGCGCGCATCACGCCAGGTTTCGCGCTGCCCGCGCGCCATGTCATCCATACGGTGGGACCGGTCTGGCACGGCGGCACTTCGGGTGAAGCGCAGCTGCTTGCGAGTTGCTATCGCAACACGCTGGGCCTGCTGCGCGAACAGCGACTGGGCACGATCGCGTTTCCCGCGATCAGTTGCGGCATTTACGGCTACCCGCCGGCAAGAGCCGCCCAGTTGGCCGTGACCACGTTGCGCGTCGAGCTTGCCGGCGATGATTCATCGGACGTGATCTTGTGCTGCTTCAGCGATGACATGCGCGCGGTTTTCCAGCGGGCACTGGACGCATCGGCGGCGTAGCGACAGGCACGGCACGCTCCGACTTGGTTCGCTTGCGCGAACCGCGCTCAGCGCGACGCTGGAAGGCATGTGTTTGCCCGCTACTCGTGCAGCTTGAACGGATACAGCGGCGGCAGGGCCGAAGGGTCATGTCCGCCATCGACCGTACGCCAGACGAAGCCGCGCTTGAATGCGTCCGCCAATTTCGCGCCGTCATCGGCGGTCGGCGCAGCGGCGTAATGGCGCTGTTGCAGCCTGGCGATCGCGGCACGTTGCTCCGCATCGTCCAGCGCCGCCGCCAATTCGCCCAAGTGCTGGATCGCCGGCCGTTCCGTCCGCGCCCAGTTCAGCAGGCTGTGCGCCTGCGCCGCCGCGTTGCCGCTGCGCGCTGCAGCGACGAAGGCGAGCTGGCCTTGGCGCGACGTCGTTGAACCGTCTTTCGGCACCGTCCGCGGCAGCGCGCGCCGACGTCGGCGCCACCACCAGGCGAGCATGCTGCACAACCACAGGCCGATGCTGCCCAGCGCGATCCAACGCCATGGCGTGGACGGCGCCGCGGCCGCCGGTACAATCGCGGCCCCGCTCGATGTCGGAGCCGGTACGGACGTCTGGACGGCCGCACTGCCGACCGCCGGCAGCACGGTCACCTGATGCGCCGGAATCTGCGCCACGTCCATCCGATCGGTCAGCACATTCCACCATTTCAGGGTGGTTGCCGGGATGGTCAGCGTGCCGGCGCGCTCGGGCACCACCGCAAACGTCTGCTGGCGTCGGCCGGCCAGCCACGGGCCATCCTGGCGCGTGCCGACAACGGGCTTGTCCGGGTACGCCTTGGCACCATCCAGCGGCGGCAGGCTCAGCGCTGGCAGCGATTCATACGCCAGGCCCGTCGCCTGCAGCGTCATGGTGAGATTCAACGGCTGCCCAACCCGCACCTGATCCTGCGCGCCCGGCCAGCCATCCATGGTCAGGCTTAGCTGGCGCGCCGGCAGCCACGCACTCTTGCCCCAGTCGGCAGGGGTCGCCCGCACGTCGATCGATATCGCCGGCGCGCTGGCCGACACCGGCGTGCTGGAACCGAAGAAGCTGTTGGGATCGTTCGGATCGATGGCCTCGCCCTGGAAGTCCACGGCAGGAATCTCGACGCGTCCGGCGTGCTGCGGGATCAACGCATAGCGCCGCTCCAGCACGTGATAGGTCCGCCCGCCACGCTCGGCGTCGTAGTTGAGGTCATTGCCGACCTGGCTCACTTCCACCCCATCGAGCTGGGGCGCACTCAAGGCGCCGTTACTGATGCTGGTGGCGTAGTACAGCCTGGTCACGTAGCTCAGTTGCTGGCCCACATAGCCGCGCTGCGGTTCTACCTGCGCCTCCATGAAAACATCCCGGTTGGTCGCCGTCGCCGCATTCGGGTCCGGTGCGATCACCTGCAACTGCAGCGGTTGCGTCTGGCCGCCGGCGATGTGCAGCGAGGGAATTTGCAGCGCACCGACGTGCTTCGGACGCAGCGCCACGCCGAACGTCAGGCTCGACGTGGCCGCGCCGTTCACGACGCTGAGGCTGCTGTTCTGCGAGGTACCGAGAATGCTGAAATCCTGGTCCAACGCGCTCAGATCCGGCATGGCCATTCCGCCGCTGGCGTTTTCCACGCGCAGGTTGAGCGTCACCGTTTCGCCCAGCTGCACGCTGCTGCGGTCCAGCGTCGCCTGTACGTCGGTTGCCCGCGCCAGGGCTGGAGCCAACAGCAACAGCATCCACCATCCGATGATCAGTCGTCGAACCGTCACGGTTGCTCGTCCTCGCTCGGCGCGCCACCGTGGCGCTGTTGATATTCCAGCTCGAACTTGCGCCGCAACAAGGCGCCGGGATCATCCGGCACGCGTTGCAGCGCGTGCTGCAGGTCCGCTGGCAACTTCGCCTGCGGGTCGTCCTTCGCCAGCGTGCCGAGCTGATGCGTCTGCGGTTTGTCTGCTGCCTTGGACAACGCCTGGTCCATCTGCTGCTTCAACGCCTGCTGCGCCTGTTCCGCCTTCGCCTGCTGTTCGGCCTGTTGTTGTGCGGTCTGCGGCTGGGGCTGATCGCCGGCCTGGTGCTTGCCGGAGCGATCCTGCTCCGACGAACGCTGCCCGGACTGATCCTGCGGTTTGCCATGCTGGCCCGGCTGTTCGGTTGGCTTGGCGCCCGCTTGTGCGGATGGCTGATCCTTGGAGTCCGACTTGCCACCTTTGCCCTGATCACCGGCCGAAGAGGATGGCCCCTGACCGCCGTTGTGGCCCTCATGCTTCTTCTGATCGGATGACTGCTGCCGACGCAACCAGTCTTCCACCGCCTTGCGATTGGCCTTGGCGTCGGCGTTGGCCGGATCGAGTTTCAGTGCACGGTCGTAGGCCGCGATCGCCTGCTGGTACTCGCCTTGCATGGCCAGCGTGTTGCCGAGGTTGTACGTCGCATCGGCGCCGGGCGCCTGCTGCAACGCCTGCTTCGCGGCGGCATAGTCGCCCGCGCGATAGGCGGCTGCGCCGCGCCAGGCCGGATCGCGCGCCAGCTGTTGCGCCTGCTTCGCGCGCCCTTCGCGCAAGGCCCGTGCCGCCTGCTGATCGGGCCGTTGCCACAGGTCGTGCCACGTCGTCGCCTGGGCCGGGGCCGGCAACAGCGGCAGCATGATCAGCGGCAGCAGCAACAACCAGCCGCGACGGAAGGCCAGTGCCACGATCAGCAGCAGCGGCAGCAGCAACCATGGGCCACGATCCTGCCATTCGTCACCCAGCTGACCGCTGGCCACGGCTGCCGGCGCAATGCGAAGCTGCGAGTGCAGCGCGTCGATATCCCGGTGATCCGCCGTCATCGCCACATAGCGACCGCCGCCGGCCGCGGCCAGCGCAGCCAATGCGGCATCGTCACGCCGAGCCAGCGCGATGTCACCTTGCGCATCGCGCAGAAAGCCGCCATCGGGCAACGGCACCGGCCCACCCTGCGGCGTACCCACGCCGAGCACCGACACCTGTACGCCAGCCGCGTTGGCCTTGCGTGCGGCGGCGACGGCGGTGGCGTCGGCGTGGTCGGTGACCAGTACCAGCGAGCCGCCGCTGGCCTTGGCATCGTGGATCAGAGCGACGCCACGATCGATCGCCAGCGCGGCGTTGTCGCCATCGAGCGGCATCGTGTCGGGTGCGAGCGCGTCAAGCAGGTCGTTGAGGCTGCCCGCATCGGAAGTCAGCGGAGCCACCACGAACGCTTCGCCGGCGTAAGCGATCAGTGCATTGAGCCCGTCGCGATTGGAGACCAGCAGATCGCGTACCTTGTAGCGGACACGATCGAGCCGGCTGGGCGCCACGTCGCGCGCCAGCATGTGCTGCGACAGCGAAATCGCCACCACCTGCGCCGCGCGGCTCGCGTACAACGGCTGGCTGACCCGGCTCCAGCTCGGTCCGGCCAATGCCAGCGCACACAGGGTCCAGCCCAGCGTGAACAACCATACGGGCAACTGGCGATTGCCGGCGCGGCCATGCAACAGGTGCGGCAGCAACTGCGCATCGACCAGCCGCGACAACTCCAGCATCGCCGCGGTACGGCGCGTACCCAGCCAGTATAGCCATGGCATCGGCACGAGCGCCAGCAACCACCATGGCCGCAGGAAATGAAACTGCTGCAGCATGTCGCTCATGCAGATCGCCCCGAGGCACGGGCGAAGCGACGCGGCGCGATCGCCAGCAACAACAACGCGGCCGCCGCCAGCAACGGCCAGCGGAACAGCTCGTGTCGCGGGCGCAGGGTCGGGCCAGTTTGCGGCATCGGTTCCAGCGCATCGATCGCGCGATAGGCATCGGCCAGTTCGCCGCTGTCGGTGGCGCGGAAGAAGCGCCCGCCGGTTTGTGTGGCGATGCTGCTCAGCATGTCGGCATCCAGATCCGCCGAGGGGTTGACCAGCTGACTGCCGAAAAATCCCGGTACGCGCATCCGCGTGGCACCGATGCCGATGGTGTAGATGCGCACACCGGCCGCCTTGGCGGCGCGAGCCGCCTCGCGCGGCGCAATGTTGCCGGCGTTGTTGACGCCGTCGGTAAGCAGAACCAGCACGCGCGCCTGTTGGGGCAGGGCCGCCAGGCGCTTCACCGCCACCGCAATCGCATCGCCGATGGCCGTTTCGGTTCCAGCCAGGCCCACTGCTGCGCCCTGCAACTGCGCGCGTACCGCCGATAGATCGTAGGTCAGCGGCGTCACCAGGAACGCCTGGCTGCCGAACAGGATCAATCCCATTTCGTCGCCGTTGCGACGCGCGATGAAATCACCGGCAATCGCTTCCACCGCGCCGAAACGGCTGACCGACTGGCCAGCCAGCTGCATGTCGTCGGTGCGCATGCTGCCGGACAGATCCACCGCCAGCATCAATGCGCGACCGCTGCGTTGCTGCGCTTGCGGGGGTCCGACCCATTGCGGTCGCGCAGCCGCCGTCACCAGGCACAACCAGGCCAGGATCGACAACCAGGACACGATGCCGCGCGTGGCGCCGCCTTTCGCTGAGGTCAAGGGCAGACCCGGCTGCGGCAGGTATAAGGCCTGGCCGGGTGCGGCCGGACGCAACCAGCGGCGCAGCAGCCACGGCAGCGGCAGTGCCAGGATCATCCAGGGCCACGCGAACTCAGGCATCGGCGCGCACCACGGCTGTCCGCTTCCACGCGGCCGGCTTCACGGCCCAGCGCAGCCATTCCCGCACGGCCGCGACGGCGGCCACGGCGTTGAACGAAGCCTGCGGGCGGTAGATTTGCTGATCCAGGGCCAGCAGGACATCCAGTGTGCCGGCATCGACGGGCATACGCGCCAGCGTCTGTCGCCACGCATCGCCGCGCTGCGTCGTGGCCAGCGTGTCAACTCGCCGCGCCACTCGACGCAGCAACTGGTGCAATCCGCTCGCCAGCGCCGCGGCGTCGTTGTCCCGCCGATGCCGCAGCGCGAGCTGATCGAGTTCGAGCAAGATTTGCTGTCGTTGACGCCGCACCCGTCCGTACCGCCGCCACAGCCATGCACCGAGCAGAAGCGCAAGCAATGCTGCCGCCGCGAGCATCCACCAGCCCGGTGCGGGCGGCCACCATGCCGGATCCGGCGGCAGGTGAATGTCGCGCAGGCTGGGGCCGAGCGGCGAAGGGGTGGCGGGCGGGGCGGGGGCGATCATCGGCTGGCCCTCGCGGCGCCGAACAACGCGGTGATCGCATCGAGTGGCTCGGCAGCCGTATCGATGCTGGCGCAGCGTAATCCGAGCGATTTCGTCAGTTCGCCGAGCCGCGCCGGGCCGGCGCCCAGCGCGCGCTGGAATTCGCTGCGCTGGCGCTCGGACTGCAGCTGCACTTCGCAGCGCTCGCCGGCATATTCAAGCGGGTAGCGCCCCGGCGGCGCCGGCGACAGCTCCAGGGTATCGGCGACCACCAGCACGCTGACTCCGGCGTGACGCGTCAGACCGAGCAGACGCTGGCGGGCCTGCGTGTCGCAGCTGAACCCGTCACTGATCAGCAAGACGCGGCTGGCGCCGTGCAGCACACGGCTGGCACGCATCAACGCATCCGACAGCGGCTCGGCCTTGCCGGATGCGGCTTGTGCGTCCCACGCGGCCAAGGCCCCGCAGACCGCAAGTGCCCCGCGCGCGCCTGCCTGCGGACGCAACAGCTGCTCGGCGTGGCCGAAGGCCATCACTCCGACCCGCTCGCCGGCACGCGCCGCATACCATGCGGCTACGGCCGCCGAGCGCGCTGCCTGCACCGACTTGAACCGCACCCGCGTACCAAAACGCATGCTGGCGTGGGTATCCAGCACGATCAGCAGGCAGCCTTCGCGGTCTTCCTGGAACAGCTTGGTATGCAGCTTGCCGCTGCGCGCGGTAAGCCGCCAGTCGAGCCGGCGCACGTCGTCGCCGGCCTGGTAGACGCGCGATTCGGCGTAGTCCATGCCGCGGCCGTATAGACGGCTGGACTGCTGGCCGCCGCGCGCCGCGCGACTCATCTGCGGCGCCACGCGCACGCGGCCAATCCGCTCCCGCAATGCGATCAGTTCGGCCAGCGAAACCCGGCTGCAACCATCGCCATCCGTTCGATGTGGCAGAGCGACATTCACGGCAGCGGCACGAGGTCCAGCAGACGATCGATCACCTTGTCGGGACGTATGCCTTCGGCTTCCGCTTCATAGCTGAGCAGCACCCGATGGCGCAGCACTTCATGGGCGATCCCATGCACATCCTCGGGCAATACGTAATCACGACCGGCCAGCCACGCCTTGGCGCGCGAGCAGCGATCCAGCGCAATGGTGGCGCGCGGACTGCCGCCCCATGCGATCCAGCGCTTGAGCTCCGCGCCATAGCGCCCGGCATCGCGTGTGGCCAGCACCAGCTGGGTCAGGTATTCCTCGAGTGCGGGTGCCATGTGCACCGCCATCGCCGCGTCGCGCGCTGCAAACACATCGGCCTGGCTCAATAGCGCTGGCGGGGTGGCTGCCGGATGTGCGCGGCGACCAGCCTGCTCCCGGGCGAGCTTGAGGATCGCCAGTTCCGCCACTGCATCCGGATAGCCGATCGTCACGTGCATCAGGAAGCGATCGAGCTGCGCCTCCGGCAGGGTGAATGTGCCTTCCTGCTCGATCGGATTCTGGGTCGCCATCACCATGAACAACTCGGGCAGCTGCCACGTACTGCGACCCACCGTGATCTGCCGCTCCGCCATCGCCTCCAGCAAGGCCGACTGCACCTTGGCCGGTGCGCGATTGATCTCGTCGGCCAGCACGATGTTGTGAAATAGCGGCCCCCGTTCGAATTCGAAGCTGCCGGACTGGGGACGGAACACATCGGTACCGGTGAGGTCCGCCGGCAACAGGTCGGGAGTGAACTGCACCCGATGGAAATCGGCCTCGATGCGCGCCGCCAATGCCTTGACCGCCGTGGTCTTCGCCAGCCCCGGCGCGCCCTCCACCAGCAGGTGGCCATCGGCCAGCAACGCCACCAGCAGACAGTCGATCAGATGAGGCTGGCCGATGATGCAGCGTTGCAGGTCGTCGCGCAATTGCACGAAGGAGCACTGCAGGCGGCTCAGCGATGGGGCTTCTGGCATATCCATGATGGGTTCCGTTCTAGGCGTGACTCAAGCCGCACAGCAGCCGCACGAAGCAGCATCGGCGGATCAGGCAGCGAGCTACAGACCGTCAACGGCGCCAGAAGTTTAATGCGGCGTGCAAAGCAACACCGATCGGGCCGGGAGCCGGAATGCTCCGCCCCTCCCCCACCACCGTACGTGCGGTTTCGCATACGGCGGTTCACGAGTGACGCTGGAGGTGTTCGCAGGTGTCGAGCATTTCACCTGGTCGAAGGACACTTTCGGGAGAGCCCGATTCATAGGGCTGACACCGCTGCTGCTGAAAACGCCATGGATGGCGTGAATGCAGAAAGTGAAAGAGCATTCTTCTGCCTTCTCGCTCCGCCTTCCAGCGTCGCCCTTTCAGGCATGAGGCGAGATCTCCCCAGGTGTGACGCACCTGCCCTTCCGCTCATGCCTGTCGGATCTACGCCACGTCGTCCCATGCGCATACTGGGCTTTGGCCCTCTCGGCTGCCCCACTCCAACATGTCGCCTCGTATCCGCTTCCTGTTCGTCATGCCAGTGCTCTGCTTCCAGCTTCCTCCAGACACCCAGTCAGCCGACAAGCCTGCCTTTCGCCAATCCTTCCCCTTGCCGGATGGATAGCGGACTTTCACCACCAAGAAAAAGGCGGCCGAAGCCGCCTCTCTCCATCTTGCTGTGTTGCAAACCCTACTGCAGCGTGTCGCTGAGGATGCGCGGCGTCACGAAAATCAGCAGCTCGGCCTTGGTGTTGGTTCGCGAGGTATTGCGGAACAGCGCGCCGATACCGGGAATGTCGCCCAGGCCGGGCACCTTGGATATCGTGTTGGACTTGTTGACTTCGTAGATGCCGCCCAGCACCACCGTCTGACCATTGTCGACCAGCACCGAGGTGTTGATCTCGCGGGTGTCGATGGTGGGAATCTTGCCGCTACCCGGGGCATCCACGTAACCAGCCAGCGCATCCTTCTTGACGTTGATCATCAGGTAGACGCGGTTGTCGGCAGTGATCGTCGGGGTCACCTTCAGTTCCAGCACGGCGTCCTTGAACTGCACCGTGGCGGTGCCGCTACCGGCACCGCTGCCGGCGCTGTTCTGGAACGTCACGTAGCCGATTTCCTGGCCCTGGCGGATCACCGCTTCCTGCTGATTGGCGGTGATGACGCGTGGGCTGGAGATCACTTCGCCACGGCCTTCGGTTTGTGCCGCGGAGAGTTCGAGATCGATCGCGTAGTTGGCGCCGAGAATGGCCAGACCAAAGTTGCTGGTGGCGGCGCCGACCGGCAGGTTCACGTTGAGGCCACCCGAGGTCACGTTGCCGCCACCGAGACCGGCAGTCAAGGCCGGTGTAGCCGTGGCGGCATTCTGGAACTCAGTGTTGTTGACCCGGCCGCTAACACCAAACTTGGCCCCCAGCTCGCGGGTGAAGTCATCCGTCGCGACCACGATGCGCGATTCGATCAGCACCTGCTGTACCGGCTTGTCCAGTACCGCGATCAGGTCACGCAGTTGCTTGATCTTCTCCGGCGTGTCGTTGAGAAGAAGCGTGTTGGTCCGCTCGTCGAACGACACGCTGCCACGCGGCGACAGGAATCCACGCTGGGTGTTGGCGCCGCCACCGCCACCGCCACCCTGCATGCTGCCGCTGGTCAGCAGCTTGGCGATGTCCGCGGCCTTGCCGTAACTGATCGGCACGTAGTCGGTGACCAGTTCGGCGGTGTCCAGTGCCTTCAGCTTGGCATCGGCCAGGTCCTGTTCGTACTTGGCCAGCTCCGACTGCGGCGCGACCCATACCACGTTGCCATTGCGACGCATGTCAAGGCTTTTGGCGCGCAGGATCACGTCCAGCGCCTGATCCCACGGCACGTTGACCAGCCGCAGCGTGACACTGCCGCCGACGCTGTCCGAGGCGACCAGATTGAGGCCGGAGATGTCCGCGATCAATTGCAGTGCCGAGCGTACCGGGATGTCCTGGAAGTTGAAGGTGACGCGCTTGCCGTTGTAGCTCGGCTCCTTGCCCAGCTTGGCCAGCTTGTCATCCTTGGCGCCGGCTTTCTTCGGCGCCACTTCCACCACGTACTGGTCTGCCGTCTGGTAAGCCGAGGTATCGACACTGCCCTTGACGACGATTTCCATGCGGGCGCCACCGCCGACGCCGGAGCGGGTGACGATGGACTGCACCGGCGTGGCGAAGTCCAGGGTGTCCAGTCGCTGCGCGAGGTTGGCCGGCAGGTTGGCATGATCGATGGTGACCAGCACCTTGTCGCCCTGACGGGTCATCTCCGCGTTCGCGCCACTGCCGCTGAAGCTGATCAGCACACGCCCCTCACCGTTGGGGCCGCGGCGAAAATCGATGTTCGAGATCGCCGGGCCATTGGATGACGACGGCAGCGCCTTGGTGGGATCGATGGTCGAAGCGGTGGTCACGGACTGGTCCGCGCTGCCGTTGTTGATCGTGAGCACCAGGCTGTGACCCTCGACCCGCGTGCGATAGCTCGACTCGCGCATCAGCTCGACGACGACACGGGTACGGCCGCCGGCCGCCACTGCGGATACTCCGGAAGTCGAACCTTTGCCGATGTCCAGATGGCGCGGGGCTGCATTGTCGGTGTCGGCAAAATCGACCGCAATGCGCGGCGGATTGCCGGTGGTGAATATCTTGGGCTGTGGTACCGGGCCGCCACCGAAGTCCATGTGCAGCTCGACGCTGCCGCCGGGCAGCGCGTCGTAGCTGATGTTCTTCAGCGTGGTGTCGGCAGCCATCGCCGAGCTGGCCCAGGTGGTGCCGGCGATCAGCAGGCCCATCAAGATGTAACGGCTCGCATGGCGCATGACACGGCCCCGGAAGGATTGGATTTGGTTGGTCATTGCATCAGCCCCTGTCTACCTATTTCGCGTCAAGCGCGATGCTGGCCGGACGTTCCATCCAGCCACCATTACCGTTGGATACCAGCTCGACCAGGTCAAGATGGTCCTCGCTGATCGCGGTGATATGTCCGTAGTTCTGACCCATGTATTCGTTGACATGGACGCGATGGATCACACCACCGGGATCCTTGATCAACACTTCCATGCCCGCCCCGACGCCGACCGTGCCGACCATCTTGAGGCTGTCCAGCGCGAACATCTCCAGCGGCTGCTTGGCGCGGTTGGCATCCGGACGCGGGCCGCTGGTGGCGGCGTTGGTCTGCAGTTCGGCCGTACTCGGGCTGAACGGATCGCGCTGATCCTGGTCGTCGTACTTGAACGTCTCGAACGTCTTGATCACCGGCAACGGCTGGATCGGCGCACCCTTCTTGGCTTTCTCCTGCGCTACCCAACCGCGCAGGTCGGACATGCCGCGCGTGCAGCCACCGAGTACCAGCACCGCACCGAGCATCAACAGGAGCCGCGCCGTCCGGGCGGATCCGATGGCGAATTTGTTGCTCATTTCGCACCCCCGGCCTTGCTTGCGGCGGCGGTCTCTTCGTCATCCAGATAGCGGTAGGTCTTGACCGTGCCCTGAAGAACGAGCTGGCCGCCCGAGGCGCCCTCCTTGCCCGGCGTTTTCGGGGTCAGCGAGACATCATGCAGGGTAAGGATCACTACCCGCGGCAGTGAAGCCACGCCGCTGATGAACGTGCCGAACTGGTGGTAGGTACCGGTCAAGCGCAGAGTGATCGGTTTCTCCGCATAGAAGTCCTTCGGGGTTTCCGGCCCGGGCTGGAAAAGGTCGCTCTCCAAGCCCGCAGACTGCGCGGTCTGCGAAATATCGATCAGCAGTTCGGGCATCTCGGTCTTGCTGGGCAACTGGCGCAGCAACTGGCGCAGCATGTCCTGCATCTCGTCGAGCTGCTGCTGCAGTGCTTCCAGATTGACCGATTTGGCCTGCTTGGTCGCGAACTCCTGCTTGAGCTGGTCCTCCTTGCCTGCCAGCGTCTGCAGGCTGTCCTGCTGGTCGCCAACGAAGAAATACCAGCCGATCAACAGAACGAAAGCGCACAGCAGGCCGGTGAAGAACAGCTTGACCGATTGCGGCCAGCCGCCGACGTTGTTGCGGTCGAGATTACGGATATCGTCGAGGAACTTCATGGCGTTGCCCCTCCCGTGACAGCTGCGGCATCCGCCGGCTTGGGCGTCGCTGCGGCGGCCGTGGCGGGCTTGGCCGGGGTCGAGGTAACCGCCTTCGCTACCGCTCCGAGCGCCGGGGGAACAGCCACAGGGACGGCGGTGGAGCTGGCGTTCGCCGGCTGGGCGGGGCTCTTGCCGGCCTGCGTTTCGTCTGTCTTGGGCCGGCTCAGCGTCACATCCAGGCCAAACACGTACGGCATGCGGGTGGCGTCATGGGTGTTTTCGGTCTTGCGCAGATCGGCATGACCCATCCACGGTGAACTCTCGACGTTGCGCATGTACTCGGCGACGCTGGCGTTGGACTGCGCCACGCCATCGAGCGTCATGGATTGACCGCCCTGTTTCAACCCGGTCAGGCGCGCGCTGGAAGGAATCGTCTTCACCAGCTCGTCGAACAGATGCACCATCTGCGAACGATCCGCCTGAAGCTGTTCGATGATCTGCTTGCGCGCCAGCAGATGCTCGCGCACCTTTTCCAGATCCTTGATCTTGGCGATGCGCACGTCGAGTTGCTTGATCTCGGTTTGCAGATAGGTGTTGCGCTCGTTCTGGTTGTCGATGCGCTGGTCCATCCAGAATATCCACAGCAACAACACGCCCAGCGCCACCACGAAGGCAACGACGAGCTGCATATAGAACTCGCGCTCGCGTTGCTTGCGTCGCTCGGCGCGCCACGGAAGTAGATTGACGTGTGCCATCAGTCGAAGCTCCTCAGGGCGAGGCCGACCGCGATCATCAGCGCGGGAGCGTCCTGCGCCAGCGACTGGGCCTGCACGCGGGGCGACAGCGACATGCGCGCCAGCGGATTGGCGACGATGCAGGGAACACCCAGCTGCTCTTCCAGCATCGGGCCGAGCCCTTCGATCGACGCGCAGCCACCGGCCAGGACCACCTGATCCACCTTGCTGTATTCACTGCCCGCGAAGAAGAACTGCAGCAGGCGGCTGATCTGCTGGATCAGCGACTCCTTGAATGGCTCCAGCGCCTCGGTCTCGTACGATTCGGGCAAACCGCCCTTGCGCTTGGCACGCCCGGCCTCTTCATAGGAGAGCCCGAAGCGGCGCATGATCTCGTCGGTCAGCTGCTTGCCGCCGAAGACCTGCTCGCGCGAGTAGATGGTGCGCTGGTTGCGCAGCACCGACAGCGTGGTCATCGTGGCGCCGATATCGACCACCGCCACCAAGGCGTCGCGGCTCACGTTGAGCTGATCGGCGACCATTGCGAAGGCGTTTTCCATCGCGAAGGCCTCGACATCGATCACGCCGGCGGTGAGCCCGCCCAGATCGAGAGCGGCCACACGCATGTCGACGTTCTCGGTGCGCGATGCGGCCAACAGGACGTTGTTCATGTCGGGGTTGTCGCGTACCGGGCCGATGACCTCGTAATCGAGGCTGACTTCATCGATCGGATAAGGGATGTACTGGTTGGCCTCGACTTGTATCTGGCCTTCCAGGTCATCGTCGGACAGGTCGCTGGTCATCGGGATGATGCGGGTGATCACCGCCGACCCGGCCACCGCTGCCGCCGCGTGCTTGAGCTTGGAACCCGAACGGGCCAGGGCTCGACGGATTGCGTCGCCTACCGCCTCGATCTCGACGATGTTCTTCTCGACCACGGCATTGGGCGGCAATGGCTCGACCGCGTAGTGCTCCACGCGATAGCGACCGCCCACTTGACTTAGCTGCAGCAGCTTGACGGCAGTCGAACTGATGTCGACACCAATCAGCGCCGGCTTCTTGGGTGTAAAGAGCCCCACGGTGTTTCCCCCTTGCCGCTGACGCCCGTAGCCAGAATCCTGGCGGGGTGCGCACTGGCATTAAATCGAAAAATTAACGCAATGGCAACGGTCTACGCGAACTTTCTCAAGTGATCCACGTGATGCCCGCCACATTTGCAGGATTACCTTTGCTGGCCCAACTCTTGCTTTGGCGGACCAAGCGTCATGCCCCAAATACTGCTACATCTATACTCTGTCATGTTTTGACTCAGGTCTCGCTATCCCCACACCATGCCCATTTTGAAACGTTTGCTGCGCTGGGCTTTGCTCCTGGCGTTTTCCGGCTTGCTCCTGGCAGTTATCGCGGTTGGCGTGGCGTACTGGCTGATCGCACCCAGGTTGCCCTCGGTGGCGGAACTCAAGGACTACCGCATGCAGGTGCCGTTGCGCGTGCTCAGCGCGGACGGCAAGCTGATGGCGACCTTCGGCGAGACCCGGCGTATCCCGGTCGACATCGAAAACGTGCCTGACCGACTCAAGCATGCGGTGCTGTCCGCTGAAGATGCCGACTTCTATCACCACCCCGGGGTGGACTGGCACGGCATCGCCCGAGCGGGCTGGCACGTCATCGTGACGGGGGGCGACAAGGGCTCTGGCGGTTCGACGATTACCCAGCAGGTCGCCCGCAACTTCTTCCTGAGCCCGGAAAAACTCTACTCGCGCAAGCTCACCGAGATCTTCATCGCCCTGCGCATCGAACATGAGCTGAGCAAGGATCAGATCCTCGAGCTGTATCTCAACAAGATGTTTCTGGGCCATCGCTCGTACGGCGTGGCCGCGGCGGCGGAGTATTACTACGGCAAGACGCTCGATCAGCTGACCGTGGCCGAATGCGCACTGATCGCCTCGACTTTCCAGTTGCCCTCGGCGGTCAACCCGATCAACAACCCCAAGCGCGCAATCGCCCGGCGCAACTGGGTGCTGGGCGAGATGCTGCGGCACGATTACATCACCAAGCCGGTTTATCAGCAGTCGATTGCCGAGCCGAACCATGCCTACCCGCACGAACAGGCGATCGAGGTGGACGCGCCTTATCTGGCGGAGATGGTGCGCCGGCAGGTGCTGGACCGGTTCGGCAACGATGCGCTCACCAGCGGCTACGTGGTCAGGACCACGGTGCAGAGCGGCCGCCAGCAGAAGGCCGTGGAGGCCTTGCGCGATGGCCTGATCGAGTACGACCACCGGCATGGCTGGCGCGGGCCGGAAGCCCACCAGGACCTGCCGGCCAGCGCCGGCCAGACCGAATACGACGCCCTGCTTTCCAGCTATACCGGCGTATCGGGCCTGCAGCCAGGGCTGGTGACAGCCAGCGACGCGAAGCAGGCGACGGTCTATCTGTCCAGCCACGAGAGCGCGATTCTCGATCTTGCCGCCATGAGCTGGGCGCGTCCGCACATCAATGACGACCGCGTCGGCGCCGCGCCGACCCGTGTCGACAGCGTGCTCAAGCGCGGCGACATCATCCGGCTGGCGCGCGACGACAAGGGCGACTGGCAGCTGGCGCAGATCCCCGCCGCGCAGGCCGCGTTGACCTCGATCAATCCTGAGGACGGCTCGATCCAGGCGCTGGTCGGCGGTTTCAATTTCGTGCGCAGCAAGTTCAACCGTGCGGTGATGGCGGCGCGCCAGCCGGGCTCCAGCTTCAAGCCCTATCTGTATTCCGGCGCGTTCGATCGCGGCTTCACCCCGTCATCGATCATCAACGATGCGCCGCTGGCGCTGCCCGACCCCTCGAAGCCGAACGGCATCTGGACGCCATCCAACGACGACGACAAGTTCGCCGGTCCGATGCGTCTGCGGGAAGCGCTGGTGCAGTCGAAGAATCTGGTTTCGGTGCGCCTGCTCGATGCGATCGGCGTGCGCTACATGCGCGAGTACGCCACCCGCTTCGGCTTCTCGCTCGATGCAATCCCGGCCAACCTGTCGATGGCGCTGGGCACCGCCTCGGTCTCGCCGATGAGCATGGCCCGCGGTTACGCGGTATTCGCCAATGGCGGCTATCTGGTCACGCCGTACTTCATCCACGAAATCGACGACCGCAACGGCAAGCCGGTGTATGTGGCGAACCCCGCGCGCGCCTGCCGCAACTGCCAGGAACGCCTGCTCGACAGTGGTCCGCCCGGACCGCCGCCGGCCGACATGACCCCCACTCCAGCCAACAACCTGGTCAACACCGATGGCGCGCCGGCGGAATCGAGCAGTGTCGACGGCGTCGGCGAAGCGGTGCTGCCTGCCGACGTGCATGGCGAAAGCGCGCATCCGCCGGTGCTGGCCCCCCAGGTCATCGAGGTGCGCAACGATTTCCTCATCACGTCGTTGATGAAGGACGTGATCCTCCGCGGCACCGGCTCGGCCGCCCGTGCGCTGGACCGGGCCGATCTGGCCGGCAAGACCGGCTCCACCAATGATCATCGCGACGCCTGGTTCGTCGGTTTCAACGGCGACCTGTCCACCTCGGTATGGGTTGGCTTCGACGACTATTCATCGCTGGGTCACGGCGAGTTCGGCGCCAAGGCGGCGCTGCCGATCTGGATGGATTTCATGGGTAGCGCGCTGAAGGATCAGCCATTGAGCACGTTGCCGATGCCGCCGGGAATCAGTACGGTAACGATCAACCGCCAGAACGGGCTTCCTACCTCCGCGGATGATCCGAACGGAATGAACGAGATGTTCAAGGTGGAAGACATCGACCGGTTGCGCAACCAGGCCGCCCAGCAGAAGGATCAGGATCAGCAGCACGCCTACGACATCTTCTGAACCACCAGGCCGTCGCAGCGATGGTTTTCCCCCTCGCTGCACTGCCGTTTGACGAGGAGCGCGCCATGTCCCGAGGCGAACACCACCGCATCCACGCACATGACCGGCTGCAGCGCAATCGTCTGCGCATTGCCCAGGAGGCAGCCCGCCTGATGAGCGAACACGGCATCCGCGATTTCCATCACGCCAAACTGAAGGCGGCCGAACGGCTCGGCATTGTCGAAACACAGGCGCTGCCGCGCAATCTGGAGATCGAGCAGGCCTTGCGCGAGCATCAGCGGCTGTTCCTGGCCGACAGCCAGCCGCAGCTGCTGCGGCAACGGCGCGAGGCTGCGGTCGAAGCGATGCGCTTTCTAGCCGCGTTCGAGCCGCGCCTGGTTGGCGCTGTGCTGGAGGGCACCGCCGATGCGCACTCGGCGGTATGCCTGCACGTATTCAGCGACGACCCGGAAGCGGTCGGCTTGTATCTGCGCGATCACGGCGTGCCGATCGAGACGCAGGCGCGCAGGTTGCGGAACACGCGCGATGAGCAGCCCGAATACCCGGTGCTTCTGTTCGCCGCCGACGAGCTGCCGTTCGACCTCACCGTGCTGCCGCGCGACGCGCTGCGCCAGGCACCGCTGGATCGAACCGACGACCGTCCGATGCGGCGCGCCACGCTCGCCCAGGTGGAAATGTTGCTGGACGAGGAATCGGACGGGATACTCCGCCAGCGGCTTGGCGCCACCCTGCGTTGAGCCATATCGTCATCGAAAAAAAACCCGGCCTTGGGTGGCCGGGGGTTTTGTACTGCAACGAGTATCTCGATCAGCGCTTCGCGGCCGGCATGTAGTCACGCACGTTGGAGCCCGTATAGATCTGCCGTGGACGTCCGATCCTCGATCCGGGTGTTTCGTGCTGCTCGATCCAGTGCGCGATCCAGCCTGCGGTGCGCGCGATGGCGAACATCACGGTGAACATCTCGGTGGGAATGCCCAGCGCCTTGTAGATGATGCCGGAGTAGAAATCCACGTTCGGATACAGTTTGCGCTCGACGAAGTACTCGTCCTTCAGCGCAGCCTCTTCCAGCTTCATCGCCACTTCCAGCAGCGGGTCGTTGACGCCCAGCTCGGCCAATACCTTGTGGCACATCTCGCGGATTATCTTGGCGCGAGGGTCGAAGTTCTTGTACACGCGATGGCCGAAGCCCATCAGGCGGAAGCTGTCGTTCTTGTCCTTGGCGCGCAGAATCGCCGACTCGACGTTGTCCGGGGTGCCGATCTCTTCCAGCTGCTTGAGCACCGCCTCGTTGGCGCCGCCGTGAGCCGGCCCCCACAACGCGGTGATGCCCGCGGCGATCGACGCATACGGATTGGCGCCGGTCGAACCAACCAGACGCACCGTGGAGGTGGAAGCATTCTGCTCGTGATCGGCATGCAGGATGAACAGCAGATCCAGCGCCTTGGCCGCCACCGGATTCATCTGCAACGGCTCGCTCGGCACCTCGAACATCATGTGCAGGAAGCGATCGACGTACTCCAGGTTGTTGCGCGGATAGCGCAGCGGCCAGCCCACCGAATAGCGGTAGCAGGCAGCGGCAATCGTCGGCATCTTGGCGATCAGGCGGATTGCGGCGAGTTTGCGGTCGGCCGGGTCGTCCACGCTCAGGTCGTCGTGGTAGAACGCCGACAACGAGGCGACCGCCGCGGCCAGCATCGCCATCGGATGCGCGTCGTGATGGAAGCCCTGGAAAAAGTTCTTCAGCGACTCGTGCATCATCGTGTGATGCGAGACGTCGTGCTCGAAGGTCTTGAATTCCTCCGCTTTCGGCAACTCGCCGTTGAGCAGCAGATAAGCCACTTCGAGAAAGCTCGAGTTCGCTGCCAGTTGCTCGATCGGATAGCCGCGATAGAGCAGCACGCCCTGGTCGCCATCGATGTAGGTGATTGCGCTCTTGGTGCTGGCGGTGCTGCCGTAGCCGGGATCGTACGTGAAGTGGCCGGTGTCCTTGTACAGCGTGCCGATGTCGATGCAGGCCGGGCCGAGCGTGCCGCTGATCAGTGGCAACTCACTGCTGCGGTTGCTCGATTCATCCAGCAGCTTGACGATCTTGGGATCGGACACGGGAACCTCCTTCATGTGGGTCACCACCGGCGGCAACCGCGAATGACGGCGCCGTCTGGCGAGGGAATGCTGGCATGCCGGGGGAAAGCATGCGGCGCGACGGACGCCATCGCGCCAGTTCACCAGCCATTATCGCACAAGGCCCAGCCAGCATTCGATGGCGAATGGTCGACGGCCGGACACGAAAACACACGGGGCGAGCATGCGCTCGCCCCGTGTGTTTTCGGATCGGTGCGTCCATCGCGAGGCGATGGCCGCTTCCGTCTTTACTCCTTGACGGAGCCCGCGTAGCGGCGACGGAACTTGTCGACGCGGCCACCGACGTCCAGCGACTTCTGCTTGCCGGTGTAGAACGGGTGCGAATGGCTGGAGATATCCACCTTGATCAGCGGGTACTCACTGCCGTCTTCCCACTTGATGGTTTCCTTGCTGGACATGGTCGACTTGGTCAGGAACGCGAAGTCGGACGACAGGTCCTGGAACACCACCGCATTGTAGTTCGGATGGATATCAGGCTTCATGACAGGCTCTAAAGCGGTGGTGAAAAGAGCGGTATTGTAACGAGGAACCGGCCACCCCTGCAAGTCGGCGGTGCCGGAACGGCAGGTCACGCCAAGCCGCGGGCTCAGCCGTCCACGCCCAGGGCAAGCCGCACCATCGCTGCGAAGCGCACCTGATCCACCTCCAGAACGATATTCGCCTGGGCCGGCTGGCCCAGCCGCGCGGCCCAATCGACCACGGTAGCGCCGCGAGTCAGGCGACCATCCAGCTCCACCGCGACGGCGCGGGTCTCGCTGCGGGTGACGATGCCCGGATCGAGCGCCACGGCCATCGCCAACGCATCGGCAGCGATCACCCCGCTGCGATCGTGCTTGGCGTTGTAACCCCGCGCGGCGCCCACGATCTGCCCGAAGAAATCGGCGCGCCTGTCGCCGGCCGCAAGCCAGGCATCGAACTCGGCATCACTGAAGGCATGCCGCAGGGTGGCCTCCCAGTCGATCAGGTCGAACGATGCGAACGCCCCGAACACGATGTGCGCTGCCTCGGGATCGAAGCCGACGTTGAACTCGGCAGGTACCTTGCCGGTGTTGCCATGCCCGGTGACGGCGCCGCCCATCACTACCAGCCGCGCCACCCGTTGCGGCAACGTCGGGTCCAGCCGCAACGCCAGGGCCAGATTGGTCAGCGGACCAAGCGCCACGAGGGTCAATGCCCCGGGCCGCTCGCGGGTGAGGCGCAGCAGGGCCAGCGCGGCCGGTTCGCCCGATAGCGGTGCCACCGGCTCGGGAAAACCGATGTCACCGAAACCGTCCTGTCCGTGCACGAAGGCGGCGTCCTCCTCCGGCGTGCGTACCAATGCCGTGGCGCAACCGGCAAATACCGGCGTATCGACGCCGAGCAGGTCGACCAGAGTACGCGCGTTGCGCACGGTGTGGCCGAGGCCGACGTTGCCGGCTGCGATGCTGAGCCCGGCGATGTCGGCGTGGGCATGCGCCATCAGTATCGCCAGCGCATCGTCGACGCCAGGGTCGGTATCAATCAGCAATTGCGGTCGGATCATGGCGCGTCGTCGTGGTGCAATCGCCCAGTGTATTCGATGGGAGCCGGCGAGTCGGCCATGACGGATCGCCAAAGCGGGCCGGGGCTTTTCGCGCCGCTTCCCGTTCCCGACTGCCGGCAGTCACGCATGTACGAAGCGTGCGGCACCGCCGATCCAGCGCTCGATCAATTGCCCGGTCTGCCGTGGATACTCCGCCAGCATGTGTTCTCCCACCTGATGCACCGCCGGCAAGAGGTGCGCGTCGCGGGTCAGGTCGGCGATGCGGAAGCTGAGCTGCCCGGTCTGGCGGGTGCCCAGCACTTCGCCCGGTCCACGCAGCTCCAGATCCTTCTCGGCGATGCGGAAGCCGTCGCTGGTGTCGCGCATCACCTGCAGCCGTTCGCGCGCCAGCTGCCCCAGCGGCGGCTGATACAGCAGCACGCAATTGGAAGCCACCGCACCACGCCCGACCCGGCCGCGCAACTGATGCAGTTGGGCCAGGCCCAGACGCTCGCTGTTCTCGACTACCATCAGGCTCGCATTCGGCACATCCACGCCGACTTCGATCACGGTGGTCGCGACCAGCACCGCCAGCTCGCCGGACTTGAACGCGTCCATCACGGCCTGCTTTTCCTTTGGCTTCATGCGGCCATGGATCAGGCCGATCTTGAAACCGGCCAGCGCGGCGGACAGTTCGCCGTGCGCCACCTCCGCAGCTTGCGCGCGCAACTGTTCGGATTCCTCGATCAGCGTGCACACCCAGTACACCTGCCGGCCCTCGGCACAGGCGGCGTGGATGCGCTCGATCACGTCGATCCGACGCGCATTCGATATCGCGATGGTCTGCACGGGCGTTCGCCCGGGTGGCAGCTCATCGATCGACGAAACATCGAGATCGGCATAGGCGCTCATCGCCAGAGTGCGGGGAATGGGCGTGGCTGTCAGCACCAGTTGATGCGGCACCAGCTCGCCCTCCTTGCCCTTGTCGCGCAGCGCCAAGCGCTGCTGCACGCCGAAACGGTGCTGTTCGTCGACGATCACCAGCCCAAGCCGCGCGAAAGCCACCCCTTCCTGCATCAGCGCATGGGTGCCGATCACTACGGGCGCGCCGGCAGCGACACGCTCAAGCGCCAGCTTGCGCGGCTTGCCGGTCACCTTGCCGGCCAGCCACTCAACCTGAATGCCGAGTGGCTGCAACCAATGCTGGAAATTGCGCAGATGCTGCTCGGCCAGCAGCTCGGTGGGCGCCATCAGCGCAACCTGCTGGCCCGATTCCACCGCCATCAATGCCGCCAGTGCGGCGACCACGGTCTTGCCGCTGCCGACGTCGCCCTGCACCAGCCGCAACATCGGCCGAGGTCGGGCCAAATCCCTGGCAATCTCGGCGCTGACCCGATGCTGGGCTGCGGTGAGCTGGAACGGCAGCCCGGCAAGCAACTGCCGGCGCAACGCGCCGTCGCCACCGAGCTCGAGTGCGCGCCGGCTGCGCACGGCGGCACGCATGCGCTTCAGGCTCAGATGCTGGGTCAGCAGTTCCTCGAATGCCAGCCGCTGCTGCGCCGGATGCTGGCCCAGCGTCAACTGCCCGAGGTGAGCGTCGGGCGGTGGTCGATGCACGTACAGCAGGGCCTCACGCAAAGAGGTAAGCCCGTGTTCGGCGCATAGCTCGGGCGGGATCAGCTCCAGTTGTTCCGCCGGCGGCAACAGCGCCAGCGCCTTGCCGATCACGCTGGCGAGCCGCTTCGAGCCCAGGCCTTCGGTAGTCGGGTACACCGGACTCAGCAATTCATCGACCGCGGCGGCCTCGTGTCCGCTCAGGCGCTGGTAGTTCGGATGCACCATCTCCAGCCCCTGTGCACCGTAGCGCACTTCGCCGTAGCAGAGCAGCCGCGTGCCCGGCAGCAATTGCTCGGCCTGCGCGCGATTGAAATGGAAAAAGCGCAGCACAAGGGTCTGTCGGCTGACGTCGCCGATCGCCACTTTCAACTGCGGCCGATAGCGAAAACCGCGCTCGACCGCTTCGACCACGCCTTCGACCTGCGCGCGCGCGCCCACGCGCAGGTCGGAGATCGCAGTGACCCGGGTCTTGTCCTCATAGCGCAGCGGCAAGTGGAACCAGAGATCCTGCACCCGCTCCAGCCCGAGCCGGGCCAGCGACGCGGCCAGCGCTGGGCCAACTCCAGCCAGCACACCGACCGGCGTGATGCCTGGGTCGGCGCCGATGACGGGAGCGTGGCGGGCGATGCGGGTAACCATGACCTGCAAGCCTAACCGAGCATCGCCTGCTGCCGTAAGCCACCCGCCGACGAGAGTTGTCGGCGCGGGCCGCGGCCTGGAATCAGGCCATCCTCATCACGCCAGCACCATCACCGCATCAATCTCGACCTGCACGGCCCTCGGCAAGGCGGACACTTCGATAGTGGAGCGCGCTGGATACGGCTGCTGGAAATACTCGGCCATCACGGCGTTGACCGCGGCAAAGTTCGCCAGATCGGTGACGTAGATGCCCACGCGGACGATCTGCGCCAGCGAACCACCGGCCGCCTGCGCCACCGCGGTGAGGTTGTCGAACACACGCCGCGTTTGCGCGGCAATGTCACCGTCGACCAGCGTGCCGGTGGCCGGATCCAGTGGTATCTGGCCGGAGAAATACACGGTGCTGCCCGCGCGTACAGCCTGCGAGTACGGACCGATCGCGGCCGGAGCCTGATCGGTGGAGATGATGGAGAGGGACATCGGCGAAACCTCGCGTGATCGAAAAAAGCGAGTGTATGACGTGAAGCGCGGAACGACGAACGTGGGCGATCGCGCCGCGGCACATTCCCGCGTTCGCGCTCCCGCTGCGCGATGCTCGCCCCTGCCCTACAGCGGATACCGATACGCGCCGCTGACCACCCCGGTGCGGCGCACGCGACGGATCACGTCCGCCAGGTGCTTGCGGTTCTTCACTTCCATCGCGAACAGCAGGGTCGCGGCGGCGGCATCGCGTTCCACGTACTCCACGTTCTCGATATTGGAGTCGGCGGCGGCGATCGCGGCGGCCACCGTGGCCAGCACGCCGGGGCGGTTGATCACCTCGATGCGCAGCTCGGCGCGGTAGTCGCCCTGCACGTCGCGATCCCATTCGATCGCCACGCAACGCTCGGGCGACTTGCGAAGCTCGACCACGTTCGGGCACTCCTCGCGATGCACCACGATGCCCTTGCCCGAGGACAGGTAGCCGATGATGTCGTCACCCGGCAGCGGATGGCAGCAGTTGGCGAAGCTGAGCACGCCGCGCTCGGCACCTGTGATGCGGATCTTCTCGGGGGCCTGCGGCGGGGCCTGCGGAACCTTGCCGCCGCGCTTGCCGCGTGAGGCCAGCAGCTGGCTGGCAACCATGTCCGGCATGCGGTTGCCCAGGGCAATGTCCGACAGCAGCTCTTCCAGCCGCTTGAGTTTGGATGCCTCGAGAAAGCGGTCCAGCACCGCCGCCGGAATGGCATCCAGGCTGCTGCCCTGCGCGTCGAGTGCGCGATCGAGCATGCGGTGACCGAAGTCGACGGCATCCTCATGTTGCAGATGTTTCAGGTATTGCCGAATCGCGGTGCGGGCCTTGCCGGTGACCACCACCTCGAGCCAGGCCGGATTCGGCACGGCCGATGGCGCGGTGATGATCTCCACCAGCTGCCCCGACTCCAGCCGGGTGCGCAGTGGCAGCAGCTTCTTGTCGACCCGGGCAGCCACCGCGTGATCGCCCACATCGGTATGCACCGCGTAGGCGAAGTCCAGTGCGGTCGCATTGCGTGGCAACGAAAGAATGTGGCCGCGCGGCGTGAAAAGGTAGACCTCGTCGGGGAACAGGTCGATCTTGACGTTTTCGATGAACTCAGCGGACGACACGGTGCGCGCCGAGCTGTCCGCCAGCGACGACAGCCACTCCCGTGCGCGTGCCTGCGCACTGTTGGCCGGACCACTTTCCGTCTTGTAGGCCCAGTGCGCGGCAACGCCGCTCTCGGCCACTGACTCCATCTCGGCGGTGCGGATCTGTACCTCGATCGGCGCGCCAAACGGCCCCAGCAGCACGGTATGCAGCGACTGGTAGCCGTTCGCCTTGGGGATCGCGATGAAATCCTTGAAGCGCTTGTCCACCGGCTTGTACAGCGCATGCACCACGCCCAGCGCCATGTAGCAGCTCATCGCGCTGTCGACGACCACCCGGAAGCCGTAGACGTCCATCAGCTGGGCAAAACTCTTGTGCTCGCCGCGCATCTTCGAATAGATGCTCCACGGTGACTTGATCCGGCCCACCACGTGACTCTGCAGATGGTCGGCGCTGAGCCGCGCCGACAAGGCTGCCTCGATCTTGCCCATTGCCTCGCGACGGTTGCCGATGGCGGCACGGATGCGTTCGCTGATCACGCGGTAGCGATCCGGATAAAGCGCGCGGAAACCCAGGTCCTGCAACTCTGCCTTGAACTTGTTCATGCCCAGGCGCTGCGCGATCGGGGCGAAGATTTCCAGCGTTTCGCGCGCTATGCGGCGACGCGAGTCGGAGTCCTTGGCACCCAGCGTGCGCATGTTGTGCAGGCGATCGGCCAGCTTGATCAGAATGACTCGGATGTCGCGCGCCATCGCCAGCAGCATCTTGCGGAAACTCTCCGCATCGGCTTCCTGGCGGCTGCCGAAGCGCATCTTGTCCAGCTTGGTGACGCCATCGACCAGTTCGGCCACCACTTCGCCGAATTCGGCAGCGATGTCCTCGCGACCAAGCTCGGTGTCTTCCAGCGTGTCGTGCAGGATCGCCGCGATGATCGTCTCGGCGTCCAGCCCCAGCTCGGCCAGGATGCCAGCGACAGCCACCGGGTGGGTGATGTAGGGCTCGCCGCTCTTGCGCTCCTGCCCGGCGTGCGCCTGCGCGCCGATCTGGAACGCGCGCAGCACGCGCTCCACCTGCGCATCCGCCAGATAGGCGATGCGCTCTTTCAATGCCAGCACGTAAGGCGGCAACGCGGACAGGTCGACCGAAGCGGGAGGGGCAGCCGCAGTCATCGGTACTGGCGCCAGCTCAGGCGCAGGTCTCGCGAAAGGAAGAAGCGACGACTGCCCGACGCGCGCCGTCCATCACCCCGGATCTGCCGGCGTGGCGGACAGGCGTTCTACAGCAGCCGCCGTCCATCAGTCGTCGCCGCCCTTGGACAGGTCGTCGTCGACTTCGGCCGCCGCCCATTCCAGCGCTTCGCGTTCGGCACGCTCGCGCTCGGCCTTGTCGATCTGATCGATCGTGGCCTGGTCGATGCGGCGGGCGGCGATCTCGCGCAGGGCCAGCACGGTCGGCTTGTCGTGGTCGGGGTTGACGGCCGGTTCGGCGCCCTTTTCCAGCTGGCGTGCGCGCTTGGTTGCCATCAACACCAGCTCGAAACGGTTGTCGACCACCTCGAGGCAGTCTTCAACGGTAATACGTGCCATGCGAAATCCTCAAAGAATAAATGACTTATATGATCTGACAGTGTAGCCAGCAGGTGCTTTGCTGGCAATGCGGGGACGCGTATCATGGCGGGCTGGCCACGGAATGGCACGCCTCTGCGAAAGCGCGCCAAAGTCCGTGCATGATATAAAACCAGACAGTACACTTATGCTGTCCCCGACGCGAATCCCCCGCACCAATGCCCTCTCCGCATCGATTCACCTCATTGAACCGCTGGTTGCCCGTGCTCGCGATCGCATTGCTGGCCGGCTGCACGATCGCCAAGCCGCGTACCGACGATCCCCTGGAGAAGTACAACCGCGGCGCATACAAATTCAACGATGCCCTGGACAAGGCCGTGATCCGTCCGGTGGCGCTGGGTTATCGCAAGGTCACCAATCCACCGGTGCGCCGCTCGTTCAGCGACTTCTTCACCAATATCCGCATGCCGGTCACGGTGGCCAACGATCTGCTGCAGGCGCGCCCGAAGCAGGCGCTGCAGAGCACCGGCCGCTTCCTGGTCAACCTGACGCTGGGCATCGGCGGTTTTTTCGACCCGGCCAGCCAGCTGGGGCTGCCGCTGGAAGACAACGATTTCGGCATCACCCTGGCGCGCTGGGGCGCACCTGAAGGCGACTATCTGGTGCTGCCACTGCTCGGGCCGAGCACCGCTCGCGACATCTGGCAGAGGCCGGTCGACAGCTATTTCTTCGATCCGCTGACCCTGTTCGCCAACAACCACCACTACAACGGCCTGCAGTACGTACCGCAGTTCATGTACCTGGTCACCATCCGATCGCGCGCGATCGATGCGGAGAGCTTCCTGCAGTCCGCTTACGATCCCTATGTGTTCATCCGCGATGCGTACCGGCAGCAGCGCTTGTACAAGATCTACGATGGCAATCCGCCGCTGGACATCATCCAGCAGATGCAGGGCCTGGATGAGCAGAACTTCGATCCGGAACAGTTGCTGGATCAGCAGCACCAATGGGAAAGCGCGCATCCGAACCAGGCTACCCAGAAGCCGTAGGGGCGGCTTGCCTCGCTGAAGAAAAGGGGCCGCGTGGCCCCTTCCTGTCTCTCCCGGAGTCTTGCCGCAGGGCCGTTCACCCCACCAGGCGATCGACCTCGCAGACCTGTGCCAGCACCCGCATCCCCGCGGGCATGTTGACGACCTGCAGCGCCCGGCCGCCACGGCCGGCCTCGGCCGTGACAGCGAGAACGCAGGCCAGACCGGCACTGTCGCTATGACGGATGCCGGCCAGATCGAGCCGACCCACCGTGCCGCCTGCCAGTGCATCCTGGATCATCTGCAGCGCCGCAGCGGCCGTATCGAAAGTAAGCACGCCACTCACGCCCAGCGTACCCGGCGTGTCGGCGTCCAGCCGCAGATCAGGTCCGGGCATGCGGATCACTGCCTGTCCTTGTTGTCCTTGGCCATCGTCGCCAGCGCCTTTTCGCCCTGGGTCTCAAGGTTGGTGATCAACTGCTCGATACCCACCTTGCGGATCTCGGCATCCACCTGGTTGCGATAGTTGGTTACGTAGGAAATCCCCTCGATGATCACGTCGTAGGCCTTCCAGTCCTCGCTGCGACCCTTGCGGAACGCGTAATCGATCGACACCAGCTTGCCATCGTCCAGCACCACCTGCGTGCGCACCACGGTACGCTTGTCGTTGAGATCGCCATTGAACGGCAGCACCTTGACCCGGCCACGCGTGTAGTTGAGCAGGCCTTCGGCATAACGATGGGTGATCGAGTTGTAGAACGCCCTGGCAAAACGCTCGCGCTGCACCGGCGTGGCCTCGCGGGCATGCTGGCCAAGCACCAGGATCGAGGCGTAGTCGAGATCGAAATGCGGCAGGAATACCTCGTCGATGACGCTGATCAGCTTTTCCTGATTGTGCTTGAGCTCCTCGCGATGCCCCTCGATCGCCGTAGCCAGCTGATCGGCGATGCCTTGCACGACCTGCGCCGGCGTCTGCTGGGCAGCAGCCGTCGCGACGGCAGGTTCGCCCTGGGCGAACACCGGAGCCGCGGCGGCGATGCCGAAGGCGATGACGGTGGCAAAAGCCAGATTGCGCAACATGGGTAACTCCTTGAACGATAACGGCTTAGTGTTTGCCGGCAGGGGCGTCGGATTTGCTGTCGCCAGCAGCCTTCTTGTCGCTGGACGAACCATTGACCAGGAACTTGCCGATCAGATCCTCCAACTGCATGGCCGATTGGGTGAGGATCATCTCGTCGCCATCCTTGAGCACGTCGGGCGAACCGCCGGGCTGGATCGCAACATACTGAGTGCCGATCAAACCGCTGGTGAACACCGCGGCGGACGAATCGTCGGGAATGGCGTTGTAGCGCTTGTCGATCGCCAACCGCACCTGGGCATTCAACTTGACCGGGTCGGCGCGCACCGATTCCACGTTGCCGATCACCACGCCGGCCATCTTCACCGGCGCGCCGGCCGAGAGCGAACCGACGTTGCTGAAATCGGCCTTGACCATGTAACTGCCACCGACATTGTCGACCACGCCGCCGGCGCCGAAGAACTTGCCCAGCATTTCCTCCAGCGGCTGGGTCGACCTGGTTCGCGCCAGCGTGCCGCCGGCGGCCACCGCCTGTTTGGCACTGCCGTACTCGATGCCCACGTACTGGTCGCCGAGCAGGCCGCTGGTGAAGATCGTCGCCACCGAATCCAGCGGAATATGATTGTAGCTCTGGTCGATCGACAGCTTCACATCGGCCACGTCGTGGCCAGGCTTCAGCGTGATCGACTGCACCTGGCCGACCCGCACACCGGCAATCTTTACCGGTGCGCGCTCCTTCAGCTGGCCGATGTTGGTGAACTGCGCCTCCACCGAATAGCTTTCGCCCTGGTGGACGTTCGCCACCGAACTGGTCTGGGTGGCCAGGTAGGCCAGCGCGGCGAAGCCCAGCACGATGAACAGGCCGGTGCCGACGGCATAGGAACTTCTGGGTTGGCTCACGGCACGATCCTCGTTGGAATACGGATGTTCAAAATGGATTTCATGGCAGTCACAGTCACATAAGGAAAGCGGTCAGTACGAAGTCCAGCGCCAGGATTGCGATCGACGAAGCGACCACGGTACGGGTGGTGGCATAGGCCACGCCCTCGCTGGTCGGCGGCGTGGTGAAGCCCTGGAACACGGCGATCAGCGACACCACCGCGCCGAACGCCAGGCTCTTCAGCAGCACGCCGTTGACGATGTCCGTGTGCACGTCGACCTGGGCGGTCATGTTCGACCAGAACGTGCCGTTGTCGATGCCCAGCCAGGTCACCCCGACCAGATGCCCGCCGAACACCGCCAACGCGCAGAACACGCAGCACAGCAACGGCATCGCGATCAGGCCTGCCAGGAAGCGCGGGGTGGCTACGTAGGCGATCGGATCGACCGCCATCATCTCCATCGCGGAAATCTGGTCGGTGGCGCGCATCAGGCCGATCTCGGCGGTGATCGCGGTGCCGGCGCGCCCGGCAAACAGCAGCGCCGTGACCACCGGCCCCAGCTCCCGATACACCGACAACGCCACCACCATGCCGCTGGCCGAGGTGCCGCCGAAGATCGACAGCACGTGGTAGAGCTGCAGCATCAGCACCATGCCCACGAACAAGCCGCAGACCATGATGATGGTCAGGCTCATCGCGCCGACGAACCACAACTGGCGGATCGTCTCGCGCACATAGCGGAAGCTGCGCGGAATGGCCGCCAGCAGGGTCAGAAGGAACAGGCCGCAGTTGCCGATCTGGGTCAGCGACTGGGTGACCACGTTGTTGCCCTGCGACGCGTGCTGGTTCATTGCCTGGCCCCGGGAAAACCCAGTTCGGTTGCGTAGTCGCCCGCCGGATAGCGGAATGGAATCGGACCGTCCGCCTCGCCGCCGAAGAACTGCCGGGTCCATGCCGAACCATCGCTGGCGATGGTTTTCGGGTCACCCTGCGCCACCACCTTGCCGTTGGACAGCAGTATCACGTGATCGGCGATCTGCTCCACCGCGGCCAGCTCGTGCGACACCAGCACGCTGGTGATGCCGAGCGTGCGATTGAGCGTGAGGATCAATTTCAGCACCTGGTTCAGCGCTACCGGATCGAGCCCCACGAAAGGTTCGTCGTAGAGGATAAGCATCGGATCGAACACGATCGCGCGCGCCAGCGCGACCCGCCGCGCCATGCCACCGGACAGCTCATTCGGCATCAGCCGGGCGGCGCCACGCAGGCCCACCGCCTGCAACTTCATCAGCACCAGGTTGCGGATCAGCACCTCGGGCAGGCGGGTGTGCTGGCGCAGTGGGAACGCCACGTTCTCGAACACGTCGAAATCGGTCAGCAGAGCGGAATTCTGAAACAGGTAGCCCACCCCCTCGCGCATCTTGTAGAGCTGTTCGCGCGACAAGCCGGCGACGTCCTCGCCGTTGACCAGGATGCTGCCGGCGTCGGCATGCATCTGCCCGGTGATGTGCTTGAGCAGCGTCGTCTTGCCGGTGCCGCTGGGACCCATGATCGAGGTGATCTTGCCGCGCGGAATATCCAGGTCGAGCGCGTCGAAGATGACCTTGCCGTTGAGCACCGTGGTCAGGCCGCGGATCCGCACCAGGATGGGATCGTCAGGCGGCAGGCGGACAGGTTGAGTCATGAAGGGCGACCACAAAAGGAAACCAAGGTAATGGAACCACGCCAGCAACGCCATGCGCGAGCATCGCCCATCGGCACGACCCTACGGGGCGAGCAACTCGTTGATCAGCGATTCGTGCCGCTGCCACTGCAGCGCACTACGCAGGCGGACCGCCCGCACGATCGCCTGCAGATCGGCCAGCGCATCGTCGAATACATCGTTGACCAGGATGTAGTCGAACTGGCTGGCATGCGCTATCTCGCCCCGCGAGTTGAGCAGTCGCCGCTCGATCACCTCGACGCTGTCCGAACCGCGGCCGCGCAGGCGCCGTTCGAGTTCCGCCCGCGACGGCGGCAGGATGAATATGCCGACGCAATCGGGCTTGCTGCGGCGGATCTGCTGCGCACCCTGCCAGTCGATCTCCAGCAACACGTCGCGCCCCTGCGCCAGCAATTCCTGCACCGTGGCCCGTGAAGTGCCGTACAGATTGCCATGCACCTCGGCGTGCTCGAGAAAGACGCCCTCGGCGATCTCGCGTTCGAATTCGGTGCGCTCGACGAAGTAGTAATGCCGTCCGTACTGCTCGCCCGGCCGTGGCGGCCGGGTGGTGTGCGACACCGACAGGGAAATCGCGCGCTCGCGCTCGAGCAGCGCGTTGACCAGGGTGGACTTGCCTGCACCGGAGGGTGCGGCAACCACGAACAAGGTGCCTGCTTCAATCGACATAAAGATGCGCAGCCCGTTGGTCGCCTCGCCCCCCGGGGGAGAGGACTGGGATGAGGGGGTACTCGCCGGAAAGCGTTGAAGGCCGCCGCGCGGCAGGGATCGGCATGCCCTTGCTCATTCGATGTTCTGCACCTGCTCGCGCATCTGTTCGATCAGCACCTTCAGCTCGACCGCCGCATTGGTGCTGCGCGCGTCGACCGACTTGGAGCCCAGCGTGTTCGCCTCGCGGTTGAACTCCTGCATCAGGAAATCCAGCCGGCGCCCGACCGGCTCGGCCAGGCCCAGCACGCGGCGCGTCTCGCCGATGTGCGTGCTGAGCCGGTCGAGTTCCTCGTCGACGTCGGTGCGGGTGATCTGCAGCACCAGTTCCTGTTCCAGCCGACCCGGCTCGACCGGCTGCTTCAAATCGGCCAGCCGTGTTTCCAGCCGGGTGCGCAGCGCGGCGCGGATCTCCGGCATCCAGCCGCGCACGTCGGCAACCACGCGTTCGATCGCGTCCAGCTTGTCGCGCAGGATCCCGCCCAGCTTCTCGCCCTCGCGCTCGCGGGTGGCGGTGAGTGCATCCAGCGCGCGGTCGAGCACCTCGAACAACGCGGCCTGCTGCGCTTCCGGATCGACTTCGGCCTGCTGCAGCACGCCGGGGAATCGCAGCAGTTCGGTGAGCTGCACCTGCAGGCCGGGAAACAGCGCGGTCAGGTCCAGGTTCAGTTCGGACAGGCGCGACAGCAGCGCGGTGTCGACGTGCAGCGAATCGCCGCGTGCCTCGCCGCCGCGCAAACGCACGGTCAGGTCGAGTTTCCCGCGCGACAGCTTGGCCGCGACGCGTTCGCGCAGCTGCGATTCGAAAGCGCGCAACTCGTCCGGCAGCCGCGGGCTCAGCTCCAGATAACGATGATTGACCGTGCGCAGCTCGCAACTGAGCGTGCCGGCGGGGCCGGTGGTTTCGGCACTGGCATAAGCCGTCATGCTGCGGATCATCAGTGCCTTCCGGACGTGGGGAAAGAGCGCAATGGTAAACTCTCCGGTCCAACCTTGCCCAATCCGGCCACTCCCCATGAATTCCGTCAACCGCCCCAGTGGCCGCGCCAGCGACCAGCTGCGCACCGTCAGCATCCAACGCCATTACACCCGCCACGCCGAGGGTTCGGTGCTGGTGAGCTTCGGCGACACCCGCGTGCTGTGCACGGCCAGCATCGAGGATCGCGCGCCGGCCTGGCTGCGCGGCAAGGGCGAGGGCTGGATCACCGCCGAGTACGGCATGCTCCCGCGCGCCACCAACACCCGCATGCAGCGCGAGGCGGCACGCGGCGGCCAGGGCGGCCGCACCATGGAAATCCAGCGGCTGATCGGCCGCAGCCTGCGCGCCTGCGTCAACCGCCAGGCGCTGGGCGAACGCGTGATCACGCTGGACTGCGACGTGCTGCAGGCCGACGGCGGCACCCGCACCGCGGCGATCACCGGCGCCTACGTGGCCCTGGTCGACGCGGTGAACCTGCTGATGAAGCGCGAGAACCTCAAGCGCAACCCGATCGTCGGTGCGGTCGCCGCGGTGTCGGTCGGCATCTACCAAGGCGTGCCGGTGCTCGATCTGGACTACACCGAGGACTCCGGCTGCGATACCGACATGAACGTGGTGATGAACGACGGCGGCGGTTTCATCGAAGTGCAAGGCACCGCCGAAGGCCACGCGTTCCGCCGCAACGAAATGGATGCGCTGCTGGCGCTGGCCGAAAAGGGCATCGGCGAACTCGTCGCGGCGCAGCGCGCGGCGTTGGCGCAGGGCTGAGCCGGTGTCGCGCATCGTGCTGGCCAGCAGCAATCCCGGCAAGCTGAAGGAATTCGGCGCGCTGCTCGCCGACAGCGGCCTCGAAGTGGTGCCCCAGGCCAGCCTGGGCATCGCCGACGCCGAGGAAACCGGCCTCACCTTCGTCGAGAACGCCCTGCTCAAGGCGCGCCACGCCGCGCAAGCCAGCGGCCTGCCTGCGCTGGGGGACGACTCGGGCCTGTGCGTGGATCACCTCGACGGCGCGCCGGGGCTGTATTCGGCCCGCTACAGCGGCGGCCACGGCGACGCCGCGGCGAACAACGCCAAGCTGCTGCGCACACTCGACGGCGTACCGACGGCACAGCGCGGTGCATTCTTCATCTGCGTGCTGGTGCTGCTGCAGCACGCCGACGACCCGGCCCCGCTGATCGCCGAGGCACGCTGGCACGGCCGCATCCTCACCGAAGGCCGCGGCAGCGGCGGCTTCGGCTACAACCCGGTGTTCCTGCCCGAAGGCCACGAACAGAGTGTGGCCGAGATGGACGACGCGCTGAAGAACCGCCTCAGCCACCGCGGCCAGGCGCTGGCGCTGATGCATGAGCGGCTGCGCGAACTGCGCCACGCATGAGCCTCGTCGCGCCACCGCTGTCGCTGTACATCCACATGCCTTGGTGCGTGAAGAAGTGCCCGTACTGCGACTTCAACTCGCACGGGCTGCGCAGCGAGCCGCCGCCGTATGCCGATTACATCGACCACCTGCTGGCCGACCTGGACGCCGACCGCGCCGATTTCGCCGGGGCGATCGAGGGTCGCCCCGTCATCAGCGTCTTCTTCGGCGGCGGCACGCCCAGCCTGTTCGCGCCGGACCTGATCGCGCGCCTGCTCGACGGCGTGCGCACGCGCCTGCCGCTGGCCGCGGACGCCGAGATCACCCTGGAAACCAACCCCGGCACGGTTGAACACGGCCGTTTCGACGGTTACCTCGCCGCCGGGGTCAATCGCATCTCGTTCGGCGTGCAGAGCTTCGACGACGACAAGCTGAAGCGGCTAGGCCGCATCCACTCGGCCGGCGAGGCCGAGGCAGCGGTGAAGTCGGCGCAGGACGCCGGCTACACCAATATCAACCTGGACCTGATGTACGCGCTGCCGCAGCAAACCCTGGATGGCGCGCTGGCCGACGTGGAACGCGCGGTCGCGCTGGCGCCCACGCACATCTCGCACTACCAGCTCACGCTTGAGCCGAACACCGCGTTCGCCGCCAACCCGCCGCCGCTGCCGGACGACGACCACGCCTGGGCCATGCAGGAAGCCTGCGAGGCGCGCCTCGCCGCCGCCGGCTACGGCCAGTACGAGATCTCCGCCTATGCGCAGCCCGGCCGGCGCTGCGTGCACAACCTCAACTACTGGCAGTTCGGCGACTACCTCGGCATCGGTGCCGGCGCCCACGGCAAGCTCAGCGATGCGGCCACGGGCACCGTGCACCGGCGCTGGAAAACGCGCCATCCGCGCGCCTACATGGAAACGCCCGGCGGCACGGCGCGGGTGGGCGGCGACAGCGTGGTGTCCGCTGCCGAGCTTCCGTTCGAATACATGCTCAACGCGCTGCGCCTGGTCGATGGCGTGCCCATGGCCGCGTTCGCCGAACGTACCGGCCTGCCCGCCGAACGCATCGCCGGGGCCCTGGCTGATGGCCGCCGACGCGGCTGGCTGCACGACGACCCGCAGCGGCTGCATACCACCACGCTGGGCCAGCGGTTCCTCAACGACGTGATCGCCAGCTTTCTGGATTGAACCGCTGCAACGCGCGCCCGAGCCGGCGATGGCATAGCCTTCGCATCCGGCATAGACTTGCCGTTCCGGGGGATCAACAGGTTTTCTGCATGGATGTCGGACAGGATCGACGTCGTTCGCCCGCGCCACTCAAGGGCTCCCGGCCCGGCGGCGCGCGCTGGCCTGCGCGCACGCAACGGCTGCTCGAAGCCACTTGCACCTTGTGCCTGGAGGCACTGCACGAGCCGCTGCGGCGTTGCCTGGACGAGTTCGAGCGGCAACTTTTTGTGCTGGCCGAACAGGCCCGTCGTTCGAGCGAGCAACAGGAGTGTTTCGCCAGCCGGCAACGGGTGCTGCAGGATCGCACCACGTTCGAGCAGCGCTTCACGGACCGCTTGCGTGCCGCCATCAACGAGGTCGACACCGATGCCGGCAAGCCCGCCGCCAGCGCGGCGGATGTAAAACCATGGCAATCGCTGGAGCTGCTGGACACGGTCGAGCAGGAGCTGTCGATGGCGCTGGAGCAACTGGGCTCCCGTGGCGAGGTGCGCCACAGCGGCGTGCTGTACGAGCTCGGCTACCGGATGGCCGTACTGATCGGCGCGCCGCCGCTGGAAGGCCCGGCATTACCGCTGGGGCCACATGCACTGGGGCAGGCATGCCACCAGGCAAGTGCCGAACTTGCGCTGCCGCTGAAGCACCAGCTGCTGTTGCTGCAGCATTTCGACCAGTCGGTGATCCAGTCGCTGGGGCCGCTGTATGCCGCCATCAATGCGCACTGGCAGGCCGATGGCATCCTGCCCCAGTTGCGCAGCATTCCGATCCCGCGGCGCCTCAGCAAGCGCCCGCCGCAAGTCGCCACCGGGGCCGCTGCAGCCGTTGGGGCCGCCGCAGCCGTCGAGCCCGCACAGCCGGCGGCCGGCGCCGCAACGGGCAACGGCGGTTCGATCGCGGTACTGGAATCGCTGCGCGACCTGCTGGCGCAACAGCGCGCCAGCCAGGGCGGCATCACCGGACAGCCGAGCGGCCGCGCCGCCAGCGAGGACGAACTGCAATTCGCCCTGGGCGCACTGCAGCAGCATCTGGCCCAGGTCACCGATCATGCCAGCCGCGAACTGCGCAGCGCCGCGCGGCTGCGCGAGGAACTGCTGACCCAGCTCAACATCGGCAAACCGGCGGACGCCCCGCGCACCCAGCTGAGCGGCGAACAAGGCGACACCGTTGAACTGGTTGCCCGGCTGTTCGAACAGGTCGGCCAGCAATTGCAGCATGGCGGCAATGCCCATGGCCTGCTCAGCGACCTGCAACTGCCGGTGCTGCGCATGGCGGTGGCCGATCACGGCTTCTTCGAGAAGCGCGAACACCCGGCGCGCCGTCTGCTGGACACAGTGACCGCCACGGCGAACGACTGGCTCGACGGCAGCGACGACGAGAGCAACCGCCCGCTGGCGACCAAGCTCGAACAACTGGTCAGCCGCGCCAACCAGGAGGCTCCCAGCGCCGGCCTCTACACCACCTTGCTGGCTGACATCGAACATCATCTCGCGCTGCTCACGCGCAAGGCGCAATCGGCCGAGCGGCGTCACGTGGAAGCGGCGCAAGGGCGCGAACGGCTGGACCAGGCGCGTCACCGCGCCGGCGAGCTGATGGCCGAACGGTTCGCGCAATCGCCGCCGCGCGGCCTGTTGCGTGCCCTGCTCGATCGCGCCTGGTCCGATGTGCTGGCGCTGACCCTGTTGCGGCATGGCGAGGACAGCGACGCGTTCCGCTCGCAGCTGGCGATCACCGACCAGTTGCTCGGCCGCCTGCCGGTGGACGACCGCCTGCAATTGCAGGTGGAAGTGGAGTCCGGCCTGCAGCAGATCGGCATGCACGCCGAGGAATCGGTACAGGTCGCGCAGCGGCTGCTCGGCGCCGGCAAGCCTGACCCGGCGGTGGAACTGCCCAGCGCCACCGATCTGGCATTGCGCCTGAAACAGCATCAGCGCCTGGGCGAACAGCAGTCCGTCCAGCACGAACCGGCGGCGCATGCCGCGCCAGTGCAGGCACCGGAGCCGAGTCCCCGCGAACGGCGCATCGAGGAACACCTGCGTCACGTGCCGTTCGGCAGCTGGTTCGAGTTCATCGAGCCGGCCACCGGGCAGATCGCGCGGCGCAAGCTGGCCTGGTATTCGCCCATGTCGGGCCGCTGCCTGCTGGTCAGCCGGCGCGGCCAGCGCGGCGAGGAAATGACCCTGGCCCAGCTGGCCCATGAAGTGGCAAGCGGTCGCGCGTGCGAGGTACCGGCCGAACCGGAGAGCCTGCTCGATCGCGCCTGGCGCAGCCTCACCGGCAGCCTGCGAATGTCGGCCGAGGCACGTCGCCCCCATTCTCCGGAGGCAGCACGCCGATGAGCACCCCCAACCAGCGCCGCGCCGAACGCAAGCGCGCCACCATCAACGCGGTTGTGACCGATACGATCAGCGGCGAACCGATCGGCCACCTGGGCAACCTTTCCAGCACCGGCATGCTGCTGATCATCGCTCAGGCGCCGCGCAGCGAAGCGATCTATCAGGTCAGCATGACCTTGCCCGGCTCGGGCCGGCTGCTGACCCAGGCGCAGCCGATCGAAGTCGGCATCCAGGAGCAATGGCACGAAGCGGCCGCCAGCTCGGGGCAGATCTGGGCGGGCTATCGCATCGTGGCGATCACCGACGCGGATGCCGCGCGGCTGGACAGCTGGCTGAGCCAGGCCTGACGCCTCGCTGGCCGCGGCGGCGCCCGCGCGGCATGATGGGGGCCCGCTTCCTTCCTCTACCCTCACCGGCTGTTCCGGCTCTGCGCAAGCGGCCCGCAACACTGCCCCGTCATCACGACGCGCTGAGCATCCGGCAGCAGGCAGCCCGCCGCACAGGAGTCTCCATGCACGATTCACTCGCTTCGTCGTATCCGCAGCATCTGGCCACCGTGCGCGAACGCGCCGACCAGGCTCTCGCGCTGGGCGGCTTCGACCACCTGCTGATCGCCGCGGGCGCGCCGCTGCGCAAATTCCTCGACGACCAGGACTACCCGTTCGTGGTCAGCCCGCACTTCAAGTACTGGCTGCCGCTGACCGACGCGCCGGGCAGCTGGATCGCGTACACCCCGGGGACGAAGCCGAAGCTGGTGTTCGTGCAGCCGCACGACTACTGGCACGTGGTGCCGGAAGCGCCGCACGGCTACTGGGTCGAGCACTTCGACATCGTCATCGTGCGCAGCGCAGCGGAAGCCGTCGCGCAGTTGCCGGCCGGCAAGCGCGCGGTGATCGCGCCGGCCTGCCCCGGCATCGACGGCGTGGAAATCAACAACCCGCAACAGGTACTCGACTACCTGCACTGGTACCGCTCGTACAAGACCCCGTACGAACTGGCGCTGATGCGCGAGGCCAGCCGCATCGGCACGCGCGCGCACCGCGCCGCGGAGGCCGCGTTCCGCGCCGGCGAAAGCGAGTTCGGCATCCACCTGGCCTACCTCGCCGCCGCGCGCCAGATCGACGCCGAACTGCCGTACGCCAGCATCGTCGGCCTCAACGAACACGGCGCGGTGCTGCACTACACGAATTTCGACCGCACGCCGCCGGCGCACAGCCGCTCGTTCCTGATCGACGCCGGCGCCAGCGCGGCCGGCTACGCCAGCGACATCACGCGCACCTACGCCGCGCCGCAGGCCGCCGAATTCCAGGCACTGATCGACAGCGTCGACGCGGCCCAGCAGGGTTTCGTGGCGAGAGTGCGCGCCGGCCAAAGCTACCCCGAGCTGCACATCCACGCCCATCACGTGCTGGCCGGCGTGTTGCGCGAGCATGGCTTCATCCGCATGAGTGCGGACAGCGCCGTCGAGTCCGGCGTCAGCAGCGCGTTCTTCCCGCACGGCCTCGGCCACCCGATCGGCCTGCAGGTGCACGACGTCGCCGGCTTCCAGCAGAGCGAACGCGGCGGCACGATCGCGCGCCCGGACGGCCACCCCTACCTGCGCATGACCCGCGTGCTGGAACCGGGGATGGTGGTGACGATCGAACCCGGCCTGTACTTCATCGACATGCTGCTGGCCGAACTGCGCGACAAGCCGTTCGCCGCCGACATCGACTGGGCGAAGATCGACACATTCCGCCAATACGGCGGCATCCGCATCGAGGACGACGTGGTGTGCACGGATGACGCGCCGGAAAACCTCACCCGCGATGCGTTCGCACTGAGCTGAGCCGCCGTACGATGTGTGCTGCGACATTCGTCCACATCGTCACCACACCGCAGCGGCGTATGCTGATGGGCAGGTAATGCACGGATCCGTCGCATGTCCCGCTCCGCGGCCTCCAACGCTCCACCCGAAAGCTTCAGCGCACCGCGACGGCCGCTGCAGCGGCTGACGCTTGAGCTGTTCGGCATCGTCGCGCTGAAGGTCGCGGCGCTCGCGTTGATCTGGTGGGTGGTGTTCGCGCCGCAGCCGAAACCCGACGTCAGCCCGGATGCGATCGCACAGCGGCTGGCCCCCACCGCCCACGCACCGCCGGAAGCCCAGCCATGATCCTGATCGACGCCGACGTCGTCACGCTGTCGCGCCTGCAGTTCGCGCTGACCGCGCTGTACCACTTCCTGTTCGTGCCGCTGACGCTGGGGCTGGTGTGGATGCTGGCCATCATGGAGAGCGTCTACGTGATGACCGGGCGTGAAGTATGGAAGCGCATGGTGCAGTTCTGGGGCGTGCTGTTCGGCATCAACTTCGCGATGGGCGTGGCCACCGGGGTGACGATGGAGTTCCAGTTCGGCATGAACTGGGCGTACTACTCGCACTACGTCGGCGACATCTTCGGTGCACCGCTGGCGATCGAGGGCCTGATGGCGTTCTTCCTCGAAGCCACCCTGGTCGGCGTGTTCTTCATGGGCTGGGAGCGCATATCGCCCATCAAGCACCTGCTGGTGACGTGGTTCCTGGCGCTGGGCACCAGCCTGTCGGCGCTGTGGATCCTGATCGCGAATGCATGGATGCAGCATCCGGTCGGTTCGGAGTTCAACCCGGCGACCATGCGCATGGAAGTGACTTCGTTCTCCGAGGTGTTCTTCAATCCGGTGGCGCAGGAAAAATTCGTGCACACGGTGAGCGCCGGCTATGTGCTGGGTGCGATGTTCGTGCTGTCGATCAGCGCGTGGTACCTGCTGCGCGGACGCAACGTGGATTTCGCCAAGCGCTCGATGACGGTGGCGGCGAGCTTCGGGCTGGCGGCGGCGCTGTCGGTGGTGGTGCTGGGTGATGCCTCCGGCTACACCGTGTCGCTCAATCAGAAGATGAAGATGGCGGCGATCGAGGCGATGTGGCACACCGAGCCGGCGCCGGCCGCGTTCACCCTGTTCGGCGTTCCCGACGTGGGCCAGCGCACCACCCACTTCGCGGTGAAGATTCCGTGGGTGATGGGCCTGATCGGCACCCGTTCGCTCGACGAAACGATGCCCGGCATCGCCGAACTGGTGGATGCCGCCAAGGGCCGCATCGGCAACGGCATCCAGGCCTACGACGCGATGCTGATGCTGCGCCAGGACAAGGACAATGCGCAGGCCAGGGCCACGCTGGCCGCGCACGACCAGGATCTGGGCTATGCCTTGCTGCTGAAAAAATACGTCGACGACCCGCGCCAGGCCACGCCGGCGGACATCCAGAAGGCCGCCGACAGCACCATCCCGAACGTGCCTGTGCTGTTCTGGGCGTTCCGCATCATGGTCGGCTGCGGTTTCTATTTCATTGCGCTGTTCGCGTTCTCGTTCTGGAAGGCCAGCACGCGCACGCTGGACAGCCGGCGCTGGTACCTGCGCCTGGCGTTGTGGAGTCTGCCGCTGCCGTGGATCGCGATCGAGCTGGGCTGGATCGTGGCCGAATACGGGCGCCAGCCGTGGGCGATCGATGGTGTGCTGCCGACGGCGCTGGGCGTGTCGTCGGTCAGCGCCGGCCAGGTGCTGACGTCGCTCGGCGGCTTCGTGTTTTTCTACACCGCGCTGGCGATCATCGACGTGTTCCTGATGCTGAAGTTCGTGCGCAAGGGGCCGGACGGGTTGGGCATCTGGCCCCCGGCGGTAGCCGCCACGCCATCCGGCCAGCACTGAGGATATCGCCATGTTCGACTACGCCACGCTGCGGGTGATCTGGTGGGCCTTGCTCGGCACGCTGCTGATCGGCTTCGCGATCATGGACGGCTTCGACTTCGGCGTCGCCGGCCTGCTCAAGGTGCTGGGCCGCGACAACGAGGAACGCAAGGTGCTGCTGGAAGGCATCGAGCCGACCTGGGAAGGCAACCAGGTCTGGTTCATCCTCGCCGGCGGCGCCACGTTCGCGGCGTGGCCGATGCTTTACGCGGTGTCGTTTTCCGGCATGTACTTCGCCATCGCGCTGGTGCTGCTGGCGTT
The DNA here is from genome assembly GCF_042654965.1 of Rhodanobacter umsongensis. NCBI lineage: Bacteria > Pseudomonadati > Pseudomonadota > Gammaproteobacteria > Lysobacterales > Rhodanobacteraceae > Rhodanobacter > Rhodanobacter umsongensis. The sequence goes on from NZ_JBHSMK010000008.1 coordinate 149,255, forward strand.
GATCCTGCGCCCGGTCGGCTTCAACTTCCGCGGCAAGGTCCACGACCCGCGCTGGGCCTCGCTGTGGGACTGGGTGCTCACCGGCTCCGGGCTGGCGGTGATGCTGGTAGCCGGCATCGCCTTCGGCAACCTGTTCATCGGCCTGCCGTTCCGCTTCGACGACGACCTGCGCATGAGCTGGCATGGCGGCTTCATCGACTTGCTGCATCCCTTCGCGCTGCTGTGCGGGCTGGTCTCGCTGGGCATGCTGCTGGCGCATGGCGCCTGCTTCGCCGCGCTGAAGGCCGACCACGCCATCGCCGCGCGCGCGGTGGTGATCGCGCGCTGGGCGACCCTGGTGTTTGCCGTGATGTACGTGCTGGCCGGCGTATGGCTGGCCTACGGCATACCCGGCTACGCGATCATCGGCCCGGTGGTGACTGCGGGCGTTTCCAATCCGCTGTACAAGCAGGTCGCCCAAGGCAGCAGCTGGTTTGCCGGCTACATGCAGTACCCGTGGTTCTGGGCGGCGCCGCTGCTGGCGCTGGCCGCGGCGGTCGGAGTGCAGGCGCTGGTCGGCCGGCGCAGCGTGGCCGGTTTCATCGCCAGCAGCCTGATGGTGGGCGGCACGATCGCCTCGGCCGGCTTCGCGCTGTTTCCGTTCCTGCTGCCGTCCCGTCTCGACCCGCGCTCCAGCCTCACCGTGTGGGATGCTTCGTCCAGTCGCGGCACGCTGCACTTGATGCTGCTGGTCACCCTTGTGCTGCTGCCGGTTGTCATCCTCTACACCGGCTGGGTGTATCGGGTGATGCGCGGACGGGTCACGCTGGAGCAGGTGCGCAAGGCGCACGGCGGCTATTGAAGGGAGTATGGGCTGATGTGGTATTTCTCATGGATCCTCGGGCTGGGCCTGGCGTGTGCCTTCGCGATCCTCAATGCGATGTGGTACGAGGTGCACGCTGCCGACGAGGCGAACCGGCTGCGCAATGACTCGGAATTGTCGGACGAAGTGATCTAGGCAGCCGAGCGTCCGGCCAGCAGCGCCTCGATCACATCCGGCTCGCGCGGCACCCCGGCGCTGAGCACTTCGTTGCCGTCGCGGGTCACCGCCACGTCGTCCTCGATGCGGATGCCGATGCCGCGCCAGCGCTCGGCCACCGAGCGGTCATCCAGCGGCACGTACAGGCCCGGCTCCACCGTCAGCACCATGTCCGGTTCGAGCAGGCGCGATTCGCCGCCGACCCGGTAGTCGCCGACGTCGTGCACGTCCAGCCCCAGCCAGTGGCCGGTCTTGGCCGGAAAGTAGCGCTGGTAGCTGCCGTCGGCGATCGCCGTGTCGGCATCGCCCTTGAGCAAACCGAGTTCGCACAGGCCTTCGGCCAGCACACGCACGGCTGCCGCGTGTGCGGCACCGAACGGCCGGCCCGGCTGCACTTCGTCGATCGCCGCCAGCTGCGCGGCCAGCACCACTTCGTACAGCGCGCGCTGCTCGCGGCTGTAGCGACCGTTGACCGGAAACGTGCGGGTGATGTCGGACGCATAGCAGTCCAGTTCGGCGCCGGCGTCGATCAACAGCAGTTCGCCTTCCCGCAGCGGCGCGCGGTGGCTCTGGTAGTGCATCACGCACGCGTTCGCTCCGCCGGCGATGATCGGCGCGAAGGCCGGCACCGCACCGCGGCTGCGCATCACCCGCAGCAACTCGGCCTCGACTTCGTACTCCAGCCGGCCGGGCGTGGCGACCTGCATGGCGGCCACATGCGCATCGACCGCGATGGCGGCCGAGGCGCGCATCAGCTTCAGCTCGGCGCGCGACTTGTACAGCCGCAGATCGTGCAGCAGATGGCCGAGCGCCACGAACTCCTTGGGCACCACGCCGCCGCCGCGCAACTGGCGCAGGCGGCGCATCCAGCCGAGCAGTTGCGCATCGAATTCCGGCTCGCGGCCGAAATGGCAATACACGCGGCCGCGTCCCTCGATCATGCCCGGCAGGATGTCGTCGATGTCATCGATGGGAAAGGCGTCGTCCATGCCGTAGTCGGTCACGGCGCGCTCGGTGCCGATCGACGGACCGTGCCAGCGCGCGCGTGCCGGATCGTGTTCGCGGCAGAACAGCACCACCTCGCCATGCTTGCGGCCAGGCAGAAGCGCGAGCACCGCGTCGGCTTCGGCGAAACCGGCGAGGTAGTGGAAATCCGAATCCTGTCGGTAAGGCCATGCCGCGTCGGCGTTGCGCATGCGCTCGGGCGCGGCGGCGACCAGCAGCACGGCGTCTTCGCCGGCCATCTGCATCAGCTGGCGGCGACGGCGCGCGAACTCGTCCGGAGTGATCGCCAGCACCGCCAGCGCGGACACGTTGTCGGGGATCAATGCACGGTGCCGCTGGCGGACGGGTCGTGCGCAGCGCTTTCGGTGTGCAGCAGCATGGCGGCAACCCGCACGAACTCCTGCACCTCGATCAAGGCGTCCTCATCCTCGGTTTCGTTGCCGAAATCGAACGACGATCCGGCGACCGTGCCGAGGTCACGCAGGACTTCCTGCGCTTCTTCCGATAACTGCGCGTGTGCGGCGGTGCCGGCAAGGCCGAAGCCGCCGAGGAATCCGCGGCACCAGTCGACCATCGCGTCGGCGCGCTCGCTCAGCGGGCGATCGTCGGCGGGCAGCGAGGGCTCGAAGCCCAGTTCGGGATCGGCCAGCTCGGCTTCGCACTGATCGGCCAGACGTTGCAACAGCGCCTGATCATCCGGTGACGGGTCGACGCCATCGCCCTCCAGCTGCAGCGCGCCCAGCACCGAGGTGCCGCGCAACGAGCCGCCGCCGGCCAGGTAACCGCAGAGCGAACCGTGCAGTTCGCTCGCCTCGGTGCCCAGCCGCAGGCGCATGATCAGCGCGTCGATATCGTCGTGTTCCACGGGCCCGGTAGTGGTCATGCCACTGCTCCTTCAAAGGAATGACCGCCAGTTTAATGCAGGCATCGGGCCACCCCACCAAACCCTGCCGGCGACGGCTGATTTCCGCCAGCAGCCTGTTATAGTTTCGCGCATGAGTACGCCCAATCCCGTTCATTCCGACCCGGTCCACCAGGAACTGGTCGCCCTGGGTCAGCAGCTGGATCGGCTGCTCGATACCGTGCGTCGGCTCACCGAAGAAAACCGCAGCCTGCGCCACAGTCAGGAGCAGTTGTCCGGCGAGCGCGCGGGTTTGCTGGCACGCAACGAGCAGGCACGTGGCCGCGTCGAGGCGATGATCCAGCGGCTGAAATCGCTTGAAAGCAACGGTTGACAGATCCCATGTCCAGCAGTGAACCCGTCGCGCTGCGACTCATCGACCGCGAATTCCTGATCGCCTGCGCGCCGGAAGAGCGCGATGGCCTGCTTGAGGCGGCCGGCTTTCTCGATCGCAAGATGCGCGAACTGCGAGCCAATGCCAAGGCGCCGAGCTTCGAACGACTGGCGGTGCTTACCGCCATCAGCGTCGCCCATGAGTTCCTGACTTTGCGCAAGCAACATGACGGCCAGGAGCAGCGCATCAGCGATGGCCTCGCCGCCCTGCGCAGCAAGCTGGATGCCGCGCTCGAGAGCGATCCGCCGAAGCGTTGAACGGTACGGCACCGTACCGGCCATGGTTCATCCGCCGGATGAACCCGGACTGTCGCTCCCCAGTGGCACATTGCGGCCCAAGCGCCTAAAATCGGTCTCGGCGTTTTCTGCGATGTGCGCCAGCACACTCTTACATTTGCCTTGTTCCTAAATACGGCCCCGGGTCGGTTTCACATCGGTTGTTGTGCATGTCCGCCATGTGCGGAAAGCCTCGAGACCAATGTAGCCCTCCCACCTGATCCATCTTGGATCAAGGTCGTTTGGTGGGCAGCGGCATCGCGGTTGACGCCACTTCATTCCCTGCCCGGCTGCCCTCACTGGCGGCAACCGGGCGTCGATGTTCAGCGGCGTCGAGGCACGCCGCAACCATTCGCTCGCAGCGACGTCCGCCGGGCGCGCTTTTGACGGGAGACGCGCGACACGTGGACGCCACCGCCCAACGCCGCGAACTGCGCCGCAACCTGGCCGAACGCCGCAGCGCACTCTCCCCGCCCGAACGCATGAGCGCCGCGCAAGGCCTGCGTCGCAGCCTCGGACAATTGCCCGAATACCTGACCGACGCCCGCGTGGCCGGCTACTGGGCCAGCCACGGCGAGCTGCCGCTGAACCTGGTGATTCCGCCGCTGGCTGCGCGCGGCCAGCAGTTCCTGCTTCCCGTACTCGGCAAGCACAAGCACCTGCGATTCGCGCCGTGGCAATCCGGCGATGCCGTGGAGCCGAACCGTTACGGCATCCCGGAACCGGTCGAACCGGCCGAGTTGTTCGAGCCGTTCCAGCTGGACCTGGTGTTCGTGCCGTTGCTGGGCTTCGACCGTCGCGGCCATCGACTTGGCCAAGGCGGCGGCTACTACGACCGCAGCTTCGCCTTCCTCAACGAACAAGTGCGCCCGACCGAGCCGCTGCTGGTCGGTATCGCCTACGATTTCCAGGAACTGGAAATCGTCAATGAGGAATCCTGGGATGTTGCGCTTGATTTCATTGCCACCGATCGCGAGCTGATCGATTGCCACCGGGAGCCCACTGCATGACCGGACGCCCCATCCGACATTGGCTGATGAAATCCGAGCCTGAAGCGTTCTCGATCGACGATCTCAGGCGCAGGCGCGTGGAAGCTTGGGACGGCGTGCGCAACTACCAGGCGCGCAACTTCATGCGCGATGGCATGCGGCCTGGCGACAAGGTGTTCTTCTATCACTCGAACTGCGCCGAGCCGGGCATTGTCGGTATCGCCGAGGTCGCGTCCGACGCGTATCCGGATCCCAGTCAGTTCGACGCCAAGAGCAAGTACTTCGATCCCGCCAGCAAGCGCGAAGAACCGCGCTGGATGCTGGTCGACGTGAAGTTCGTCAAGAAGCTCAAGCGCACGATCACGCTGGACGAGCTCAAAGGACACGGTGCGCTGGAGGACATGCCGCTGCTGCGCAAGGGCAACCGGTTGTCGGTGATGCCCGTGGGGGCCGCCGAGTGGAAATATATCCTCGCGCTGGAATGATTGAAGCCCGCTGCCGCGAAGTCGTCGCGTGAGCGGGGAAACCTGAAACCACCCACCTCCACGGAATGCGCCGCATGAGCCAAGCAAACGAAAAGAAACTCGCCGGCGAAGCCGCGGTCCGCTACGTCGAGGATGGTGCCATCGTCGGCGTCGGCACCGGCTCCACCGTGGCGTTCTTCATCGACGCGCTGGCCGACCTGAAGGACCGCATCCAGGGCGCGGTGTCCAGTTCCGAACAGTCCACTGCACAGCTGAAGAAACTCGGCATCCCGGTGCTCGATCTCAACGCCGCCGGCCCGCTGGCGATCTACGTCGATGGCGCCGACGAATGCGACCCGTACAAGCGTCTGATCAAGGGCGGCGGCGCTGCGCTGACCCGCGAGAAGATCGTCGCCGCAGCCAGCGAGAAGTTCGTCTGCATCATCGATTCCAGCAAGCGGGTCGAGCTGCTCGGCAAATTTCCGGTGCCGATCGAGGTGATCCCGATGGCGCGCAGCCTGATCGGCCGCGAGATCGCCAAGCGCGGCGGCCAGCCGGTCTGGCGCGACGGCGTGGTCACCGACAACGGCAACTGGATCATCGACGTGCACGGCTGGCAGATCGCTGACCCGGCCGCGCTGGAAAGCGAGCTCAACCAGCTGCCCGGCATCGTCACCGTCGGCCTGTTCGCGCGCCGACCCGCCGACGTGGTGCTGATCGGCGATCGCGAGATGTGACGGCGCGGCCCGCCAGCCTCAGCCGCCAGCCGGCCTGACCGGGCGCTTCACCACGCGTCCCTTGCGAAAATGCAGGTAGCGCCCTGACTGACGCGCCTCCTGCAGGCGCTGGCCATGTGCGGTGAGAATGTCGCCGCGGGTAAGGATGCCGACCAGTGCGTGCGGGGATTCGTCACCCACCACGATCAGGCGGCCGACGTTCTGCGCCACCATGTGGTCGGCCGCCTCGCGCAACGAATGGCTCTCCTTCACCACGATCGGCTCGCGCAGCACCAGCTCACCCAGCGACAGCGTGTAGTGCCACTGCGGGTCAAGCAGGGTACGGCGGGTCAGCACACCACGCACGTGTCCGGCTTCGTCGATCACCGGGTAGCCCTGGTGCTGCATGTCAGGCAGCCCTTCGTTGAACCAGCGGCGCACCTCGGCCAGCGTCTGCGTGGTGCGCAGGGTCACCACATCGTGCGTGCACGCGTCGCGCACCACCACCTGATCAAGATAGTCGGCCGCGTATTCGGCCGGCACGCGCACGCCGCGGCGGGCGATCTTCTCGGTCATGATGGTGTTGCGCATCATCAGTGCGGAGATCAGGTAGGCCGCCGTGCAGCCACCAAGCAGCGGCAACAGGCCGGCTGGCTGGCCGGTGGTCTCGAAGGCAAACACCACGGCCGTCAGCAGAGCGCGCGCCGAACCGGCAAAGATCGCCGCCATGCCCACCAGTGCGGCGATCCGCGGATCGATGCCGAACTGCGGCGCGAGCGCCGCGATAGCCAGGCCGAGCAGGGCGCCCAGTGCGCCGCCAATAGTGAACAAGGGTGCCAGCGTACCGCCCGAAGTGCCGCTGCCCAACGCGATCGACCACGACAGGAATTTCATCACGCACAGGAACGCCAGCGCCTGCAAGGTCAACCGGCCGGACACGATGTCTTCGATGTTGCTGTAGCCCACGCCCAACGTCAGCGGGGCGAAATAGCCGACTACGCCCACCGCCACGCCGCCAATCGCCGGCCACCACATCCAGTGGATCGGCAGCTTCTCGAACACATCCTCGATACCGTAGACCAGCCGCGTCACGCCCACGCTGATCAGGCCCAGCACAGCGCCGATACCGACGTAGGAGAGCAGTGCCAGCAAGCCCGGCGCGGCCAGCGTCGGCATCGCGAACACTGGCGCCGACCCCACCATCGCGTACCGCACGCCGGTGGCCGCCACGGTGGCCAGCGCTACCGGAATCAACGAGCGCGGACGCAGTTCGAACAGCAGCAGTTCGATCGCCAGCACCACCGCCGCGACGGGGGAGCCGAATACCGCGGCCATGCCTGCCGCCGCACCGGCCGCCAGCAGCACCTTGCGCTCCGCGCCGGTCACGTGCAGCAACTGGCCGATGAACGAACCCAGCGCGCCGCCAGTGGCGATGATCGGGCCTTCCGCGCCGAACGGTCCGCCGGTGCCGATCGCGATCGCCGAGGATATCGGCTTCAGAAAAGTGATTCGTGGCGGTATCTTCGACTCGTTCAGCAGCACCTGCTCCATCGCCTCGGGAATACCGTGACCACGGATCGCGCGCGAACCCCAGCGCGCCATCACCCCCACGATCAGTCCGCCGATCACCGGCACCGCGATCACCCATGCGCCGAGATGATGATCAGCCGGCGAGGAAAATGCCGTCGAGATCCGGCCGTAGAACGCCAGGTTGGTCACCAACCCGATCAACGCAGTGAGGATGCGCGCAATGAACGCCGCGGCCACGCCCAGCACCACCGCCACGGCGGTGATGCGCAGTACACGGCGATCCACGAGCGTGGAACGCCGCGGCATGCGGGTGGCGTCCAGCGTCACGCCGAGCGATGGCGACAGGGGCAACGCGTCGGTGCTGCCTTCCAGGCGCACACCCGACGGCGCCGCCGGTTTGTGAGTTTCGGAGGTCATCGGTTTATCGCGGAATGAAAGCGGGAATTTTACGCTGCCGGGTCCGGGAACCGAAGAGGCAAGTCCTCGCGAGGGCGGTTGCCGCGTCGCAAATTGCCGAGCACAAAAACGTCGCGTCAACCGCTCACCCTCAGCGCGGCGAGAAGCCATGCCGAAGGGTCGCGCGTCGCCCGATAGAACAGGGGTTGTTGCCGTAGCGCAGTTCGGGGCGCTGGGAGACTTGGATTGTCTGGCCCATCCATGGCCAAACCCCACTGCGCGGGGCCGGGCTTCGGCTGTCCAGAATCGTTCCAGACGATTTTCGAACCTGCTCCGCCCCCTTATCTCCCCGGCCGAACAAAAAGAGCCCGCCATGAAGGCGGGCTCTTTTGTTTGGCTGGGAGACTAGGATTCGAACCTAGATAGACAGCGTCAGAGGCTGTCGTCCTACCGTTAGACGATCTCCCAAAAACAGCTGGATCGATGCGCTCTGACTTGGATGCATCGAACCGACAAACGCGATTCCGGCAGGGAAATCAGCGCTTGGAGAACTGTGTGGCGCGACGTGCCTTGTGCAGACCGACCTTCTTGCGCTCGACTTCGCGCGCATCGCGGGTCACGAAACCGGCCTTGCGCAGCGGCGACTTCAGCGTTTCATCGTACTCGATCAGTGCGCGGGCGATGCCCAGGCGGATCGCACCGGCCTGGCCGGTGATGCCGCCGCCGGCGACCGTGACCATGATGTCGAACTTCTCGGTGTTCTGGGTCAGTTCGAGCGGCTGGCGCACGATCATGCACGAGGTCTCGCGGCCGAAAAATGCCTCAAGCGACTTGCCGTTCACCACGATCTCGCCCTTGCCCTTGCGCAGGAACACGCGGGCGGCGGAGGTTTTGCGGCGGCCAGTGCCGTAGTTCTGCTGGATCGTCATGATGATTCCTTAGATTTCCAGCGCCTGCGGCTGCTGTGCGGTATGCGGATGCTCGGCGCCGCCATAGACCTTGAGCTTGCGATACATCTCGCGGCCCAGCGGGTTCTTCGGCAGCATGCCCTTGACGGCGATCTCGATGACGCGCTCCGGGTAGGTTGCCAGCAGATCTTTCAAGCTGGTGGTCTTCAGGTTGCCGATGTAGCCCGTGAAGCGGTGGTACTTCTTGTCGTCCAGCTTGGCACCGGTGACATGCACCTTCTGCGCGTTGATCACGACGATATAATCGCCGGTATCGCAATGCGGGGTGTATTCCGGCTTGTGCTTGCCGCGCAGGCGGCGGGCGATTTCGGTCGACAGGCGACCGAGCGTCTTGCCCGCGGCGTCAACCACGAACCAGTCGCGCTTGACGTTGTCTGCATTGGCGCTAAACGTTTTCATTTCAGAATACCTGTTCTGCCGCCGTGAGGCGGTACGCGTAATCGGTGGATCAAAGGCGCGAGATGATAGCGGAGCCGTCATTCTTGGCGCAAGCCCACCGACCGGCGGGCTGTGAGCTGGCAATGATAGCATGATGACCATGCCGCTTGAAAAGTCCCCCATGCGCACGCCTGCCGGGCGCATCGCCGAACTGGCCGACCACTGCGTGCAATGCGGGTTGTGCCTGCCGGTGTGCCCTACCTACGCACTGGATCGGAACGAGGCGGAGTCGCCGCGAGGTCGCATCGCGATCGCCTCGGCGCTGGCGCGCGGGCTCGCCGAACCCACGGCAGCTCTGCGCGAGCACCTGGATCACTGCCTGGGCTGCCTGAACTGCGAGACGGTGTGCCCTGCCCATGTGAAGTACGGTGAGCTGCTGATCGAAACGCGTGCCGTACTGGGCACCTCTCCGCAACGCCCACGCTTGTTGCTGATGCTGATAAGGCGGCCGGCGCTGCTGCGCGCGCTGCGCCGGATCGGTCGCTGGACTGCCCTGTCGCACTGGAAAAATGCGCTGGCGCGGCGGCTCCCCGACCATTCGCCATGGCGGGCAGCCCTGCTCAACCTTCCCGCAGGCACGCCGTCCTCCCGCGCCAGGGCCGGGCAGCAGCCAGCGGATGGCGGGCGGCGACTCGCCCTGTTCCCCGGCTGCGTCGCCAGTATCGACGATGCGCAAGCGCAACAGGCGGCAATTACCCTGTTGCAGGCCGTGGGCTTCCACGTCAGCGTGCTGCCGACATTCTGTTGCGGAGCGATGGATCTCCATGGCGGCGCCACCGACGCTGCAGAACAGGCGGCGGCCAGGGTGCGTCGCAGCTGGGTCGCGAGTGGTGCGACCCATCTGCTTACGGTGACGCCCGGTTGTCTCGGCGCCCTGCGTCGTGCGTTGCCCGGTGCAAGCGTCGTCGATCCGGTGGAGCTGCTGGCCGAACACGCCGCCAAGCTCCGCTTTCGTCCGCTGGCGGAACGAGTGGCACTGCATCTGCCGTGCACGCAGATGAATGTGGCGCGCACCGATGCCGCCCTGCTGCGGTTGCTGCGCCGGGTACCAAGGCTTGATGTGCTGGCTCTGCCGCGGCCGCCATATTGTTGTGGCGCAGCCGGCAGCCATCTGCTGGAATTTCCGCGACGCGCAGCGCAACTTCGTGACGAGACGCTGGGACGAGTCGCCGAGCTGGAACCGCAGCGGCTGTTGTCGTCCAATATCGGCTGTCGCCTGCATCTGGACGCCGGTATCGAACAGCAAGGCCTGCGCTGGCCCAGCCAGCACCCGCTGACCCTGCTGGCCCAACAACTGGAACAACACCCCTGAGCCAGGACTACCCATGACCATCCGCACGCTGAGCCCGCTTGACCGCCTGCTGATCGGCTGCGAACGCGCGCTGGAGGCGATCGCCGGTGCGCCGCAGGCGCAGCGCTCCTCGCCTGCCGCCGGCATGTCCGAAGCGGAACTGGACGATTCCGAGCGGCGCCACGCCGCCGGCCTGATGCGGGTCAACCATACCGGCGAGGTCTGCGCGCAGGCGCTGTATTTCGGCCAGGCCGCGCTGGCGCGCAACCTCGACAACCGCCAGCACTTGCTGCATGCCGCCGTCGAGGAAACCGATCACCTGGCCTGGTGCGCGCAACGACTGCAACAGCTGGACAGCCGCCCCAGCCTGCTCAACCCATTGTGGTATGCGGCCAGTTATGCGATCGGCGCAGTCGCCGCAATGGCCGGCGATCCGGTCAGCCTCGGCTTCGTGGTCGAGACCGAACGCCAGGTGGAAGCGCATCTGGCCGAGCATCTGGAGAAACTGCCGGTGCAGGATGAACGCTCGCGCGCAGTCCTGATGCAGATGCAGATCGACGAGATCCGTCACGCGCAGGCGGCTGAGCAACGCGGCGGCATCGAACTGCCGTTCCCGCTGCCGCAACTGATGCATCTCGGCTCGATGGTCATGAAGACCGTGGCGTACCGCGTGTAGGAGCGCACAAGGGCGCGCTCCTGCAAAAAACCGCCTTTCGGCGGGTTTTCGTCACATCAGGTTGCGGCCGTGGAAGAGTTCCTCGATCTCGCGACGCAACAGCTGCTCGATGCGCTGGCGCTCCTTGAACGAGAGGTCGTCGGCATGCGCTTCGAACAGATAGGTGTCGAGGTCGAAGTCCTTGATGTGCATCTTCGTGTGGAACATGTTTTCCTGATACACGTTGACGTCGAACATCTCGTACTTCTGGCGGATGTGCTTGGCCAGGTAGTCCTGCACCGAGTTGATCTTGTGGTCGATGAAGTGCTTCTTGCCCTTGATGTCGCGGGTGAAGCCGCGCACGCGGTAATCGGCGATGACGATGTCCGACTCGAAACTGTCGATCAGGTAGTTCAACGCCTTCAGCGGCGAGATCACGCCGCAGGTGGCCACGTCGATGTCCGCTCGAAAGGTGGCGATACCGTTGTGCGGATGCGTTTCCGGATAGGTGTGGACGGTGATGTGGCTCTTGTCCATGTGCGCGACGACGGCACCGGAAATGGTGTCGCGGCCGAGCTTCTCGACCACCGGCTCCTCGGAGATCAGCATGGTCACCGAGGCGCCCTGCGGGTCGTAATCCTGGCGTGCGATGTTGAGGATGTTGGCGCCGATGATCTCGGCCACGTCGGTAAGAATCTGGGTCAGACGGTCGGCGTCATACTGCTCATCGATATATTCGATGTAGCGGCGGCGCTGCTCTTCGGACACCGCGTAGCAGATGTCGTAGATGTTGAAGCTCAAGGCCTTGGTCAGGTTGTTGAAACCCTGCAGGCGCAGACGGGGAAGTGGTTTGACCACGGGCGGCTCTCCATGACCGTGCTTCGGTCAGCAGTAGAGGCGGGTTAGCGACAAGGGTCCCCGCGGTATGGTGTGAAGTACAGGCAAGGCCTGCACGACCCTTGTGAACGGCATGCGGCAGACTCGCCGAATCCGGCAGACCGCGAAGTATGCGGCAAAAAGAAAAGAAATTGAACCTGCGGCAAGCCGCCAAGGTTTGCCATAATGCCAAGATTGCGAGGATGGCTAGGGATGGGCATGCTGCATTTGCGGCGACAGTCGTCGCAGCCAGCCATCTGTCGGGGGTAATCGTGGCGCAACTCAAGTATCAGCTCCAACAAGCTTTTGAACGCTCGCAGGCGCCGCTCAATTTTGCGCCCGACCCGGCCGCCATGGAGCGATTCCTGGGGATGTGTCATCGCCGGCGCTATCCGGGCAAGACCGCGATCATCCGCCCCGGCGATCCGGCCAACACGCTTTACTACGTGATCGACGGCTCACTGGCGGTGTGCACCGAGGACGAACAAGGCCGCGAGCTAATCCTGGCCTACATCAGCCGGGGACAGTTCATCGGCGAGATGGGCCTTTTCGTCGAACAGGCGCAACGCGAGTCGATGGTGCGCACGCGCACCCCGTGCGAGATGGCCGAGATCAGCTACGAGCGGTTGTTCCAGCTGATGGAAGGCCCGCTGCGCGAAGAGTGCCCGAAGATCCTGTTCGCGATCGGCTCGCAGCTTACCAATCGTCTGCTGCGCACTTCGCGCCAGGTCAGCCGGATGGCCTTCATGGACGTTACCAACCGCATCTCGCGAACCTTGCTCGACCTGTGCCAGGAGCCGGATTCGATGACTCATCCGGATGGCACGCAGATCCGCATTTCGCGCCAGGAAGTGAGCCGCATCGTTGGCTGCTCGCGCGAGATGGTCGGGCGCGTCCTGAAGCAGCTGGAGGAACAGCGGATGATCGACGTTGCCGGCAAGACCATCGTGGTGCGCGGCACCCGCTGAGGCATCCGCCGGGAAATGACGCCCTCGCGCGGGCGTCGCGGGCGTCGATTGAACCGGTTTTTTACGCCCCCCGGCGGAGGATGGTTCCTCGCCATCGGTTGCGAGGCAGCGCTTGGACTACGGGCAGTTTCTGACTTTTGCTGGCGTGGGGCTGCTGGCCCAGATCGTCGATGGCGCCCTCGGCATGGCCTATGGCCTGATCTCCAATTCGATCCTGCTGGCGCTGGGCCTGCCGCCGGCGCTGGCCAGTGCCACCGTGCATACCGCCGAAGTGTTCACCACCGGCGTGTCCGGCGCCTCCCACGCGTGGTTCGGCAATGTCCGCTGGAAACTGTTCTGGCAACTGGCGATACCCGGTGCGATCGGCGGCGTGCTGGGGGCGTATTTCCTGGCCAGCGTGCCGGGCGAAACGATCCGGCCGTTCGTGAACATCTATCTGCTGATTCTCGGCGTCATGGTGCTGCTGCGCGCGTTCGGCAAGCGGATGACACGCCATCAGGTGCAGCACAGCGGCATGCTGGGTTTCTTCGCCGGACTGCTTGATGCGATCGGCGGTGGCGGCTGGGGGCCGCTGACCACCAGCACGCTGATCGCCCGTGGCGGCGCCGTGCGCAGCACGATCGGTTCGGTCAACGCCGCCGAATTCGTGGTGACGGCATGCGTGTCGGCGACCCTGGCCTGGCATGTGGGCATCGGCCACTGGTCGATCGTGCTGGGCCTGCTCACCGGTGGCGTGATCGCCGCGCCGTTCGCCGCGTGGCTGGTGCGGCATCTGCCCGAGCGCGCCGTGATGGCGGCTGTCGGCAGCCTGATCGTGCTGATCAGCCTGGGTCAGCTGGCGCACATGCTGAGGTAGGAACGCACCGCGTTCGCGAACGCCTTTCCGTCACGTGGAAAACAACATTCGCGCGCAGGATGCGCCTGCTAGAACCACTCGACCCGGGTGACCGCGCGACCCAGCGCCTTCTCGACCTTCTTGCACAACGTGGGCGTGCCGTTCACCAGCACCGCCTCACCCGCCTGCTTCAACATCGCCACGTCATGCATCGAGTCACCGTAGGCCACCTGCCAGGCAGTGACACCGAGTTCAGCCAGTGACTGCACCTTGCGACGGCCGACGTTGTGCCGCAGCAGACGCATCCCCAGCCAACCGGGCTGCAATTGCGAAGCGACGATTTCAAGTCGGGTCAGGCCGAGTTGCGCCAGGATGCCGCTGACCAGGACGTGCTCGCAGCCGGTCACCACGATCACCCGATCACCCTGCGCCTGATGTCGGCGCAGCATCTGCAGGCCATCCCGGCAGAACTGCCGGGGACGCCGCGCCAGCACATCGGCGAACGCGCCCGCAGCCGCCTGGTAGCGCCGCTCACCCAGCCCGAGCAGGGCAATACGCACCAGCAAGAGCGTCGGCAATTGTCGCGAGAATGGCCACTGCGCCAGCAGCAGCGGCGCGGCCAGCAAGGCCAGCAGGGGGCGCCAGAACGAACGCCGGTAGCGCTCCCGCATGAACAGATGGAACGAATCGCCCTGGATCAGCACACCGTCGAAATCGAACAGCACCACCCGCGGCGATGACGCGTCCGCCTCCGCGGTGGCCACCGGCACTGCGGACGGGGCTTCCTTCCATCCGATGGTCACGGCGTGCCGAACAACCGTCGCAGCTCACTGCCCGGGTCGTCGGCGCGCATGAAAGCCTCGCCGACCAGAAAGGCCTGGATGCCGCCCTCGCGCAGACGTGCCACATCCTCCGGCGTGTGAATGCCCGACTCGGCCACCAACACACGGTCGTACTCGATCAGTTCCTGCAGGGCCAGCGAAGTTTCCAGTGAGGTCTCGAAGCTGCGCAGGTTGCGGTTATTGACGCCGATCAAGGGCACCGGCAGTGCCAGCGCACGCTCCAGCTCCTCCTCGTCATGCACTTCGCACAGCACGTCCAGGCCGAGCTCGGCGGCGAGCAGCGACAACTGCCGTAGCACATCGTCATCCAGCGCAGCGACGATCAGCAGGATGCAGTCGGCGCCGATCGCGCGGGCTTCATAGACCTGATACGGGTCGATGATGAAATCCTTGCGCAGCAGCGGCAGCGAACAGGCCGCCCGGGCTTGCTGCAGAAAGGCCTCGCTGCCCTGAAAGAAATCACTGTCGGTCAACACCGACAGACAAGCCGCGCCGGCCGCCTCGTAGCTGCGCGCGATTGCCGCCGGGTCGAAGTTGGCGCGGATCACGCCCTTGCTGGGGCTGGCCTTCTTCACCTCGGCGATCACCGCAGGCAAGCCGGCGGCGATCTTCGCTTCGATCGCCGCGGCGAAGCCCCGGGTCGCCGGCAGCTGCGCGATGCGTGCCATCAACTCGCCCTGCGGCAGCTTGATCTGGCGTTCGGCAATCTCTTCCGCCTTGCGGGCAAGAATGCGATTGAGGATGTCGGTCATGGCGTCTCGTGGGTCTGTAGAACATTTTGCGCGCGCCAGGCTTCGATGCTGCCACTTCGCCGAGGCGCGCGCACCTTTCCGCACATCTAGCCCCGCGCAGCAAGCCGCTGCGTGGCTGTCACGAAGGCCTGCATTTTCGCATGCGCGGCACCGCTGGCAATCGTGACGCGGGCGAGCTCGATGCCATCGGCGATGGTATCGGCTACATCTGCCGCGTACAGCGCCGCACCGGCGTTCAGGCAGACGATGTCATGCGGAACGCCACGGTGGCCCCGCAACGCATCCAGCAGCATCGCCTTGGACTCCTCCGCATTTTCCACGCGCAGGTTGCGGCTTGACGCCATCGCCAGTCCGTAATCCTCCGGCTCGATCTCGTACTCACGCACCACGCCATGGCGCAACTCGCCGACCAAGGTGGCCGCGCCCAACGAAATTTCGTCCATGCCGTCGCGCCCCCACACCACCATCGCGTGGTCCGCACCGAGCGCCTGCAGCGCGCGCACCTGGATGCCGACCAGATCCGGATGGAACACGCCCATCAGGATGTTCGGCGCACCGGCCGGATTGGTCAGCGGGCCGAGAATGTTGAACAGCGTGCGTACGCCCATCTCCTTGCGCACGGGTGCCACGACCTTCATCGCCGGATGGTGGTTCGGCGCGAACATGAAGCCGATGTCGGTTTCGACCATGCACCGCGCCACCTGCGCCGGTGCAAGATCGATGGACGCGCCCAGCGCCTCCAGCACATCGGCGCTGCCGGATTTCGACGATACGCTACGACCGCCGTGCTTGGCCACGCGCGCTCCGGCCGCCGCCGCCACGAACATGGCAGCGGTGGAGATATTGAAGCTGGATGCCCCATCGCCACCGGTGCCGACGATATCGAGAAAGTGAGGGTGCAGCGGTGCCTCGACCTTGGCCGACAGCTCGCGCATCACGCGCGCCGCACCGGTTATCTCGCCCACGGTTTCCTTCTTCACGCGCAGGCCGGTGATGATCGCCGCCGTCATCAGCGGGCTCACCTCGCCGTTCATGATCTGGCGCATCAACGCGATCATCTCGTCGTGGAAGATCTCGCGATGCTCGATCGTGCGCTGCAGGGCTTCCTGCGGTGTGATCGTGATCTCGCGCTCGGCCTTGTCGATCACGCCCGCGCTCATGCCGCCAGCCGCAACGGCAAGCCGAGGAAGTTGCGCAACAGATCATGGCCGTGCTGGGTCAGGATCGATTCGGGATGAAACTGCACCCCTTCCACGGCCAGCGTCTTGTGGCGCAGGCCCATGATCTCGTCGATCGAACCGTCCGGGTGTTCCGTCCATGCGGTGACTTCCAGGCAGTCCGGCAACGACGATTGCTCCACCACGAGCGAGTGGTAGCGGGTTGCCTCGAATGGATCCGGCAAACCGGCGAATACGCCCTGCCCGTGATGCCGCACAGCTGAGGTCTTGCCATGCATGATCTGTTTGGCGCGGATCACCTTGCCGCCAAACACCTGGCCGATCGCCTGGTGGCCCAGGCATACACCGAACACCGGAATGTCGCCAGCCAGTTCGCGCAGCACATCCAGCGACATGCCCGAATCATCCGGCGTGCCTGGCCCCGGCGAAATCATGATGTGCGATGGCCGCAGCGCACGGATGCCGGCGATGTCCAGCGCATCGTTGCGCACAACCTTCACCGTTTGACCCAACTCGCCAAGGTACTGCACGAGGTTGAAGGTGAAACTATCGTAGTTGTCGATCATCAAAAGCATGGCGGCGCGACCTGTGGTGGAGACCGGAAATTCTGAAAACAGCTGTCGTCGACACTGAAGCGGATTCAAACGCCCGCCGTCATTCGCGCGCTGGCGGGAAACCATCCGATCAGTACAAGCCAATACGGCTGACCAGCGACGGCTGCCCAGCGCCGCTGCCACGGTAGCGGAGATGGCCAGGGTTTCCCCAGAGCCAGTCGCTTTCGACCCCAACATTGTGCCGGACAGCGGTAGCAGTTCCAACTGATCGCCCATGCGGCGTGCCTAAACGCCAGTCGATCCCATGCTTGCGCGAACCTCGAATCTTCGGCGCGCCGTCCAGCGGACTTCGATCCGGGCATGCCGTGACCGGAAAGCGCGGTGGCCTGCGCATCGCCTGGTTCCGTCATCCCGCCGTCGCAGCGCGGCGAACAATTCGCCCCCGTCGCCGATCGCTCATCTGTAACAAACATCGGACGCCAGACCCGGGAGTTCGTGCCGCGCCGGACTGCCTGCACCGCGATCACGCTTTTTTGACCCTGCATCGACGGACGCCTTCCTAGTCTCTCCGCAGCCTCGATCGCTGGGGCTGCGGGAACAGGGATCCATCACCTCTCGGATTGTCGTGCGTGAGGTCCTCTGGCTGCGTGGTGCCGGTCCCGGGCCATGGCTGCTTCAGCGATCAGGAATGTTGCCCATGCTGCCTTACCGAATACTTCTCTCGCTTGCGAGCGCCGCTGCGTCGTCGGCATTTGCCATCGCTTTCCTGTACCGCTATGCGGAAGTTCTCGGGCTGGTCGACCGGCCCAACGAACGCAAGAAGCATGTGGGAAACATTCCTGTCATCGGTGGTCTATGCGCGTTCTTCGGCGTGCTGGCAGGCGTGCTCGTCGCAGGTCAGGAGCATCCGTTCGCCAGTTATGTCCTGGCGACGGCGGCGGTACTGGTTCTGGTCGGCGCCATCGACGACCGCCGGGAGCTGGACGTGCTTCCCCGCCTGCTCGTTCAGACCGCCGCGGTGCTCACCGTAGTGGCATGTACCGGCGTGCATATACACACGCTCGGCCATCTGTTTGGCGTGGAAATGGAACTGGGCGTCTTTGGCGTGCCGCTTACCCTGATCGCGGTCATCGGCCTGCTGAATGCGTTCAACATGATGGATGGCATCGACGGACTGGCCGGCGCGCTGACCATGGTGAGCGTGGCAACCATCGCCGCCTACGAAGGCCCTTCGCGTTGGCACAGCATCACGCTGCCGCTGTTGATGGCTTCGGCGCTCCTGCCGTATCTGGCCGTGAATCTGGGATTGATCGGCAGGAAAATCTTCCTGGGCGATGCCGGCAGCGTAATGGTGGGTTATGTGCTGGCGTGGACACTCATCAAACTGAGCCAGGACAACCCCGCCCACCTGTCGACCATCGATGTGCTGTGGTGCGTGGCGCTGCCGGTGCTGGACACGCTTGCGGTGATGGTGCGCCGCCTGCGCGAGGGCAAATCGCCGTTCAAGCCGGACCGTGGCCATATCCACCATCTTTTGCTGAATGCGGGGCTCACACCGCGCACCACCCTCGCCGCCCTGGTCTTGCTGGCCGTCGCGCTGGCGTATCTGGGCACGTTCACCCGGATGTTCAATGCGGGCAGCAATCTGCTCGCGTTCAGTGCGCTGACACTCATCTACATAACTGCGCACAGGCGTGTCTGGTTGAGGCAGCAATCCGGTCGTGCCGCGAGCGGCGCACCCGTATCGGTGCAGTACACCTTCATCGAACGCCGGGTCGCCAACCGATCGGCATCACAGAACAGCAACTACCAGCGGCGCCGAAGCGATATGCGACGCGTCGCTGACGCGTAGTTCAGACGAGCCGCCAGAGAGGCCCCGCCATGCCCGTGCGTGCAAGTCCACGGAGAGTCGCCCGACGCGAATCTGCGCGCGCGATGGAAAAAAAATGCAGCATCCCGAGGGAATGCTGCATGGGGGCGGATCGTTGGCTCGGGACGGCTAGATTGGTCTCACACCCTCCCCAAGGCCGCTGCGAAGCAATCGCAGCATTGTGGCGAGCGCGCTCGCCGAGGCGGTTACGGTTGCGGGGAAAGCGTATTGCCGGACAACGTGATGTTCTGGGCGAGTGGGTCGATATCCAGATCGCGAGGGCTCCGGGTCAGGGTGTAGATCGACTTGTTGTTGGTTACGAACCAGCGCGTGCTGTTGTAGGTGATCTTGTTGTTGGTGATTTTCACATCATGCGCGGGCGACGTCAGGTAAATCCCGTCGAAATCATTTTCCGTGATCAGGTTGCCTGCAATCCAGGCGTTGCTGGCGGTGGCCCGGATGTACGCGCCATACCCATGGTTGCCTTTGAGCGTGCTCCATTTGACCACCACCCCACTCACGTTGGCGCTCATCTCCAGTCCATTGCCGTTGTTGCCGATCATGCGGCTGGCTTCGATGCGGATGTTCCGGCTCAGACCCTGGCTCTGGGGTTCGATGTCGATGCCGTGCTCCGGTTTGGTGCCGTGCGTATTGCTGAATGTGCTGTTGTACACATAGACGCGGTCCACCGGGCCGAACGACAGGCCCT
>NZ_JBHSMK010000009.1:0-854571 GCF_042654965.1 Rhodanobacter umsongensis
CGACGTCAGCCTCGCGCAGGAAGCCGATGATCTGTTCTTCGGTAAACCGCTTCTTCACGTCCAATCTCCTTCAGTTGGGGGATTGGACTCCAAACCGCGGTGCTACTCAAAAGAGGGGGGACGTCGGTACTCGAGCAAGCCGAAGCGGGCACACCGGTGCCGTAGCTGTGCCGCGAGCATGGCATCAGCTCAGCGACGTTCTACAAAACGTCAAGGGCTTCGGCTGGAACCACAAGCGTGTCTATCGGATTTATCGGGAGCTCGAATTGAACCTGCGGATCAAGCCCTGAAAACGGATCGTGCGCGAGCGGCCCGAACCATTGGCAGTGCCTGATGCGATTAACCAAGTGTGGTCGATGGACTTCATGCACGACCAGCTCAGCGACGGGCGCAGCTTCCGGCTGTTCAACGTGCTGGATGACTTCAATCGCGAAGGGCTGGGCATCGAGGTCGATCTGTCGCTGCCCCCGGTCCGCGTGATCCGGGCGCTGGAGCAGATCATCGAGTGGCGTGATGCCTATGTCGAACGCTACAACCGAACCGTGCGTTACGCCTGGCTTGCACGAACCCTGTTCGACTCGATCGAGCAAGTGCAGGACATCGCCACCCGTTGGCTCTGGACTTACAATCACGAGCGCCCGAACATGGCACTCGGCGGCATCACGCCGATGCAGAAATTGGCGCTCGCCGCAGCCAGGCTACGGCCACGTCGGAAGGTGCCTCGCCAAGCTCACCGCAGAGGGTTCCGTAGGCTTTACTTTGCGGGCGCGGCCGGGTGCCTGCTGCTGCAGGCTTGGTGTGGCCCCGCATCCGTTGGCGATCTGTGAACAGCACCATCCGAGGAGGGGCGGCTTTCGGACGAATGACGCCAGAAAGCTGCCTTTGTAGGTCGCCGGGGCACGCACTTCTGTCAGATCACAAATAGCGCTTCCCACTGGCTACAAATGCAGCTAGGCTACATTTGTAGCCAGGAGATGAATCATGCTTTCGCAAATTCCGCCCCGCGAACGTCAGATCGTTGACCTGCTGTATCAGCGTGGGTCGTGCACGGTCGCCGATATCTGTGACGCGCTTCCTGACCGGCTGACGGCCTCGGCCGTAAGAGCCATGCTCAAGCGCCTCGAGAACAAGGGCTTCGTGGGCCGTGCCGAGAGTGAGCGCGGGTATCTGTACACACCGACGCTGCCGGACAAGCAAGCGCGCCGCACAGCCTTGAGCCAGATCGTGCGCACCTTCTTCAACGGCTCCCCGGCGAGTGCAGCGAGTGCGCTGCTCGGCATGGCGAAACGGCTGGAGCCGGGCGAACTGGACGAAATCGAGGCACTCATCGCGCGAGCGCGCAAGAATCAGGACAAGGGCGAGAACTGATGCTTCTGCTCATCGCGTTCAAATCCCTACTGCTCGCCGCCGGAACGATGTTCCTGCTGCGGCGCATGCAAAACCGGTCGGCCGCTGATCGTTCGACGGTAGCCCATTTGGGATTGCTTGCCCTCGTCCTTCTGCCGCTTGGCAGTCTTTTGCTGCCGTCGATCCGCCTGCCGAGCGTCTGGGCAGCCGAGGCCTCGATCACGGGTCCGATAGCAATATCGTCAGCCACGAATGTCCTCGCGCGGGCCGGAGACGGCCCGGCGTCCATGGTCCGTATGCAGCAAGCGCATCTACATGAACTGTCGCCGACGGTGACCATCGCAGCCGCCGTCCTTTATTTCGCGCCGGCATTGATACTTCTTGCCTCCACGCTCGCCGCACTGTTTCGATTAGCAGCACTCCGCCGGCGAGCCGAGGTTCTCGTCAACACTCCTTGGTTGGATGCGCTTGCGCGCGCGCAGCGACGAATGAAGATCAAGAGCGGGACCGCGCTGCTCAAGAGTGACGACCTGAGCTCGCCCGTGAGCTGGGGCTTGATGCGCCCCACCATTCTGTTGAACGAGGCGACGGTGCGGGCGCCGCAGCAGGCCGAGGCAGTGATTGCGCATGAGCTTGCTCACGTGCTCCATTTCGATTGGCTAAAGCTCATCATCGCGCGGCTTGCGATTGCGATCTTCTGGTTCAATCCGTTCGCCTGGGCTCTGGCCCGCGAGGCGTACCAACTCCGCGAGGAGCTGGCCGACGATGCCGTCCTCCATGCGGAAGTCGCGGGTCCGGACTATGCCGAGCTGTTGATCGGCATGGTACGGGACCAAAGCCGCAGCAGAACCCTGAGCGCTTTTCACCGTATCGCCGCGCCTCGTAACTCCCTGCACCGGCGCATCGAACGCGTGCTCGACGCCAGTCGCATCCGTACGAAATCGGGGACGAGGTGGGCGGTTGTGCACCTGGTCGCGATGCTGAGCTTGGCCGCTCCACTGGCAGCTCTGACGTTAACGCCGAGGAGCAAACCGGCGCCACTGTTACGACCGAGCGAAGCACACCAGACGGGGACGTTCGCAAGCAGCGCCGTGACGCCGCCACACCGGGTGGTCCCGGTCCTCGGTGTTCCGCCGGTACGCGACGCCTCGGTAGCGCCATCGCTACGAATGAGCAACGCGCCTGTGCAGGCGACCATCAAACAGAACGCGCCCGAGCCCGAAGAGAGAATGGACGCCGACCAGCTCGTAAACATGGCCTCCACGGGCATAACCCCAGCGTTCAAGCGCGCGATGGCCGATGCAGGTTTTCCGTATCTGTCGGCGGACGAGTTGGCGGATCTGCGTTCTTTCGGAGTCACTCCCGAGTACGCGCGGGCCTTGCTGAAGGTGGGAATGCCCGCTACCTGGAGCGATCTGTCCGGAGCTCGTAGTCTGGGTCTGGAGCCCAGCTATATCGATGCCATGCGCGGGCTCGGGATCGCCGGTTCCTTCTCGGAGTTCCAAACCCTCTGGACCTTTGGAGTCACGCCCGAGGTGGTCCGAAAGATCGAGGCACGCGGCATCATCGTCAACTCGGCGAACCAGCTGCTGAGCCTCCACGCGGTCGGTGCAGATCAAAAGCCCTAGCTCCCTTCCGCGAACCAACCTTCCCGCTCAACCCCGCAACGTCTCGTGAGAGGCGAACGGCGTGCCGTGCCTGCGCGCCGCCACCATCCCGCACGTCCAGAACGGTCGTGCGGACACCAAAGGAATAACGATGCGAACCATGCTGCTGTTTATCGCGCTGCTGATGCCGGGCCTGACGTCCGCCCAATCCAATTTCACGCGCCTGAATCCGCCGGGGCCGCATACGGTCGGTTTGCGCGTTGTAGAGCAGTATGACTTTTCCCGCGGCTACCGCGGAGCGACCGACCCCGATACCGGCAAGCCCACGCAGGGCGAGGAGCGAGCGCGCCCGATCCAGACGATGATCTGGTACCCCGCCCAGAAGCGGTCGGGGCGAAAGATGAGCGCCGGCGACTATCTGCGGTTCGGCGCGACGGGCGACGCATTCGGCCAAACGCCAGTGGAGCGGGCCCGGCTGGAAGCAGCCTATCTGACCGAGCGCACCTTTGCGCTCTCCCCCAAGCGCGCCCGAGACGAACTCACAGCCACGATGACGGCTCGCCGCGACGCGCTCGCGGAGCCGGGCAAGTTCCCGGTAGTGATCTACGCGCCAGGCTATGCCGGGGACGGATACGAGAATGCGGACTTGTGCGAGTATCTGGCCAGCCTGGGCTATGTCGTCATCGGCAGCCCCAGTCTAGGTCAGCGGCCGGGCGGAATGACGATCGATCTCAAGGGCGCCGAGGCGCAGACGGGCGACATCGAATATCTGATCGGTTACGCACACACCCTGCCTCAGGCCGACACCGGTCGAGTGGGAGTGATTGGCTATAGCTGGGGCGGGATGGCCAACATCATGGCAGCCGCCACGGATCCCCGGATCTCTGCGCTTGTTGCTTTCGACGGTTCTGTTCGCTTTTTTCCCGGCATTGTCGAGCAATCGCGCTCTGTCACCCCCGAGCGGATCACCGCACCGCTTCTTTACGTGGCATCCGCCCCGCGAGAGATCGAGAACGCCCCGGCTGACGCGAACAGGGAAACCAGTTTCCTCAATAAGATGAAGTATGCCGATCTTTATCGCGTGACGATGGCTCCCTATGAGCATGCGAACTTCGCGGTCATGTTGGGGCAACGCTTCCTCGCCGACGAACGGTACGGCGATTATGACAAGGACGAGCTATCGGTCGCCAACGCATGGGTGGAAACCTATGTTCGGCGCTTTCTGGACGCCTATCTCAAGGGCGACCGAGTGGGCCAGGCATTCTTGGACACTCCCGCGTCGCGCAAGGGAGCGCCGGCCCATCTCTTCACCGAATTCAGCCGGAGGGCACAGGGCGCGCCACCGACCCGCGCGGCTTTCGCCGCAGAACTAGCGCGGCAAGGGTTCGATCACGCTTCCGACGTCTACAAGGCGTTCAAGAAACGAGAGCCTGAGTTCACCCTCTCGGACGAAGACTTGAACATGTGGGGTTATACCTTGCTGCGGAACGGAGACACTACGGCAGCAGTAGCAATCCTGCGACTGGACGCAGAACTGTATGTCGACGACCCGAATGCGTGGGACAGCCTCGGCGAGGCCTATGCAAAGAATGGCCAGAACGACTTGGCTATCGATGCCTACCGAAAGTCGCTCGCGCTGAATCCCAAGAATGACAATGCCACCAAGCAGATCGCGATCTTACAGGCTAGGCCGCATCAATAGCTGATCGCGTCACTTGACTCAAAGGCTGACTGTCCGCTCCTAGCTGGAAGTGGAGGTGGGGCAGCGTGATCAAACCAGGTTATCGCGGGTAGTCAAGGCATTCGATGGCTCGAACGGATAACGCGATCGAGCGTTGCTGCATCAGTACTTCTGTAGAGGCTGCCACCTCAATCCAGAGGAATCCATGGAGACACCCTCGCTTTAGCCACGTGCAGGCGGGTCCCACCTCGCGCGGTGATCGGGCGCTGTTGCGCGAGGGCGATAGCGCGCGTTGCATAACGTCAAGCGCTACCAAAGAGGTTTGGTTTTAAAATACCTTCGCAGACATCCATATAATTCTGCTTCATCTTCATCTCCTTCAGCGTGTTCATGGGAATGTCGCGGAAGGCTTGGGTCATGTCTCTTCGATAATCGTTGTGATCGATGATTCGCGAGGAAATGAAGCGGTGGCGAAAATCTGGCTTCGACTGCGCGATGGTCAACGTATAGACCAATCCGTCTATGTGCGGGTAGGGCAGTGCTAAGTTTCGCCCCTTGCTTCCCGCATTCAAGCCTGAAAAGAAAGCGTGGTCGGCGCAAGAAAGCACCGGTAGGTTCCCGTTCGGACGACTGACATTGCAAACCTCATCGAGCGCTGTCAAAAGATGACGCGGTTACGTGGGATGACGTGGTTAAGTGGCTAGGTGACATGGTTAAGGGGACGACGACAATCAGCCAGAGGCGGCTCCGCATCTTCTATAGTTTCGCATAATGTATATTATGTAAAATTACGTGAGCTTCTCTTTGCGATTGATCTTGTCTGGCTTACGTCAACGACATGCTGATCCCGCCATCCCGTAGCACGGTTGCGGGCATCTTCGTATCCCTACCGGCCGAAGATGATTTCCTTGCCTTCGTGATCGCGATCCCAGCCGCGCAGCTGGTCGCGGATGTGGGCGATGCGCTGGCGGCCGAGTGCGTTGCGTTCTTCGTCGAGCACCTGGCCATCGAGGAGTTCCGCCAGGCGCTGGGCGGTCGGCAGCATGGCGTCCCAAGCGTCGAGCGCTGGCAGCGGTGCAGGCAGGGTCATGAAGAAACTCACACCTGGCGTATGCAGCGCTTCCAGACGGCTCAGGTCGAAGTTGCCCGGCTTGAGCATGTTGGCGACGCTGAAGATGGGTCCCAGCTCGCGCTTGCCATCGACCAGGCGGTGGTAGATGCCCATGTCGCCGAATTCGAGCCCGGCCTTTTCGGCCGCGACCACCAAGTCGGGGCCGTTGAAGTGCCCTGCTTCGCGCGCCACCACGAACAGCGTCACGATGCGCTCGACCGGCAGTTGAGTTGGTCGCCGGCCGAGATCCGAACGCGGTGGTGTCGCAGTTGCTGCAGCCGGCGATGGCGATGGCGGTGCGGCCATGGGCGCCACCGGCTGGCTGGCTTGATGGGTAGCGGCTTCTCGTGAACTCGGGGCGCGCAAGGCGTCGATGATCGATGAGACGTGATCTGCGAGTTTCGGTTGCGCCGGTTTGATCTTCGCTGCGATGGGGGCTGCTGGTTGACCGCGTTCGCCGGAGAGCGTCGCGCCAAGGCGCTCCAGTTCTTCGCGCAGGCCAACTTCGAGTTCACCCTGCCGGGGTTTCGCACCATCGGCCGGCGAATTGCCGGTAACCGCGTCGAATCCGGAGAACGACGGCTCCTCGCCCGTTGCCTGTTCGCCCAGCGTGGGTTCACGACGCTCACCGGCGTGTTGCGGAGGCACGACGCGCCGCTTGCCCTGCTCTTTCTTCGGCTGGCCGAACAACCATATCAACGCCAGCGCGATCGCGCCGACGATGAGCATGGGAATTCCCACGGCGGGGTTCCAGACAAAAGCGACCACAGGTTGCAACGTCATCATGGATTCCTCAGGCGGCGCCCGCCAGTTTAGCCGCTTCGGCCAGATCCACCTGCACCAGCCGTGATACGCCGGGTTCGCGCATGGTCACGCCGCACAGCTGCGTGGCCGCTTCCATGGTGGCCTTGTTGTGGCTGATGAAGATGAACTGCACCTTCTCGCTCATCTCGCGAACCAGGCTGGAGAAGCGCCCGACGTTGGCCTCGTCCAGCGGCGCATCGACCTCGTCGAGCAGGCAGAACGGTGCGGGATTGAGCCCGAAAATCGCGAATACCAGCGATACTGCGGTCAGTGCCTTCTCGCCGCCGGACAGCAGGGTGATGTTGGAAACGCGCTTGCCTGGCGGGCGTGCCATGATCGACACGCCGGTGCTGAGCAGGTCGTCGCCGGTCAGCTCCAGATAGGCATGGCCGCCGCCGAACAGCCGCGGGAACAGCTCCTGCACGCCGGCGTTGACCTTGTCGAAGGTGTCCTTGAAGCGCTGGCGGGTTTCGCGGTCGATCTTCTTGATCGCACCTTCCAGTGTGTCCATGGCGCTGACCAGGTCGGCCAGCTGATTGTCCAGGTAGGTCTTGCGTTCGCTCTGTTCGGCGTGTTCCTGGATCGCAGCGAGATTGACTGGTTCCAGCCGGGCGATTTTCTGGCCGATGTCGGTGAGCTGCTGGCGCCACTGGCCGGCGTCGATGTCGTCGGCCAGTTCGGCCAGCAGGGTTCCCAGTTCCAGACCCGAAGCGGTGATCGCCTCGGCAAGCTGCTCCGCACGCAGGTGCAGCGCCTGCGCCGCCAGGCGCTTTTCTGAGAGGCTTTCGCGCAGACCCGACAGCCCCTGCTCCGCCAGATGGCGCTGCTGTTCCAGCTTGCGGAACTCGAGATCACAGTCTTCCAGCGCGCGCCGCGCTTCGACCAGTTGCTTGTCGACCAGCAGGCGCTGGTCCAGGTAGGCCTGCCGCTCGGCCTCCAGTTCCGCGATGGGATCGGAGCCGGCGGCGAGCTGTTCGGTGATCTCGGTGCGGCGTGATTCGATCTGGCGCAACTGGGCATCCATGCGCCCCAGCGCCTGTTCCAGCGAAGCCAGCGACGAACGTTTCGACTCCAGCGAGAGCGCCAGCGAATGCGACTGGTCGGCGGCCTCGCGCGCATTCATGCGTGCTTCTTCGCGGGATTCGAGTAGCGCGCGGCGTTCGTTTTCCAGCTCGCGACGCTGGTCTTCCAGGTCGCCCATCAGGCCGACCGATTCGTCCAGGCGCGCGCGTGCCTCGCGGGTCTGGGTCTGCAGCTCATCGATTTGCGCCGCCAGGTCGTTGAGCTCGCCGGTGACCTTCTCGGCGCGGGCACGAGCGGTTTCCAGCTTGCCGCGATGGCTCTGCAACTGACCTGCCAATTCGGACTGGCGGCGATGCGCGTTGTACAGCTCGCGCTGCGCGTCATCGCGGGCGCGCTCAGCCTCGAACTTGCTGGTGCGCAAGGTATCAAGCTGTTCGCTGGCATCTTCGAGCTGCGCCTCAAGTGCGGCGATCTGCTCGCCGAGCAGGCGCAGATCGCGCTCGCGCGCAAGCACGCCGACCTGGCTGCCCTGCGCACGGCGCACGCGCGCCCAGCCCGGACCCAGCCATTCGCCGCTGGGGGTGATCACCGACTGATACGGCGCCAGCGCGGAAAGCGAGGCCACCTTCTGATGGGCAGCGGCCAGCGATTCGGCGGTCAGGACATGGCCCAGAATGGCCATCGCCGCCGCCGGTCCGCGCACGTGCGCCGCAAGCGTGCCTGCGGTATTGACGCCCCCTTCGCTGGCATCGAGCAGTGCGACGTCGGCATTGTCCAGCGCATCGAATTCGGCAGCCAGCGCGTGCGACTGATCCACCAGCACGCTGTCCAGGAAACCGGTCAGGGCCGTTTCCACGGCGGTTTCCCAGCCGGTTTCGACCTGCAGCGATTCGCCCAGGCGACGCGACTTGTTCAACCCCAGGCGAGTCAGCCAGCCGCTGGCGGCGCTCTCTTCCTGGCCGAGCGCGGCGTGTTGCAGCGCTTCCAGCGAGGCGTGCCGGCCGCGTGCGGCCTGCAGTTGCTGGCGCGCCTCGTTCAGCGCCGACTGCACCTGGCGCTCGTCTTCCAGAATTTTCTCATGGCTCGACTTGTGCTGGTCGAGCAGACTGCCCAGCGTTTCCACGCGTTCGCGCTGGGTTTCGTGCTCGCTGTGCAATTGCTCGCCGGCGGCGTCCAGCGCGGC
This sequence comes from Rhodanobacter umsongensis, assembly GCF_042654965.1. Classification (NCBI taxonomy): domain Bacteria; kingdom Pseudomonadati; phylum Pseudomonadota; class Gammaproteobacteria; order Lysobacterales; family Rhodanobacteraceae; genus Rhodanobacter; species Rhodanobacter umsongensis. Next base: position 8,757 of record NZ_JBHSMK010000009.1, read on the forward strand.
AACATCGGTGGCTTTCTGTTCGGCTTCCAGCGCTTCACGACGGCGCGCCAGGTCGATGCCCTGGCGGTCGAGGTAGTTGAGCTTGGTGCGCTCCACCTCGGCCGCGCGATTGGATTCGCCGGCGTTGCGCGTGTGGCTGTCCCAGCGTTGCTGCCAATCGGCCAGTTTCGCTTCGGTGCTGCGCTGCGCTTCGGCGGTGTCGTCCTGCAATTGCTGAAGAGCTTCGAGTTTCGGCTCGCCTTCGGCCAAGGCCATCCGCAAGGCTTCCATCTGCGCGCTGTCAGTAGCGATATGCGCGGCCAGCTCGGCGTGCTCGCGCTCGGCATCGCCATGGGCGCGCTGCAGGCGATCGGCGGTTTCGCGATTGTGGCGGACCTGCTGCTCGACGCGAGCGATCTCGGCGCCGACCTTGTAGACGTCAGCCTGCACCGCGTTCAGATGTTCGCTGGCGTCGGTGTGGCGTTCGCGCACGCTTTCCAGTTGGGCTTCGATCTGGCGCTGGCCGGCCAGCTGCTTCTCGATCTCGATCTCGGCCGCGGAGAGCTCGGCTCCTTCACCATCGTGCTGGCTTTTGAGGCCACGGTATTCCAGCGCGCGCAGTTCGGCTTCCTTGCGTGTCTGCTCCTCCTTCAGTGCCTTCCAGCGCTCGGCGGCACGGGCCTGGCGGTTGAGGTGATCGAGCTGCTTGTCGACCTCGTCGCGCACGTCGCGCACGCGGTCGAGGTTTTCGCGGGTGGCCTTGATGCGGCTCTCGGTTTCCTTGCGGCGCTCCTTGTACTTGGAGATGCCGGCGGCCTCCTCCAGATGCGTGCGCAGTTCTTCCGGGTGGGCCTCGATGATCTGGCTGATCATGCCCTGCTCGATGATCGAGTAGCTGCGCGGGCCGAGGCCGGTGCCGAGGAACAGGTCGGTGATGTCGCGCCGGCGGCAGCGCGCGCCGTTGAGGAAATAGGCGGACTGGCCATCGCGGGTGACCTGGCGCTTCACCGAGATCTCGGCGTACTGGCCGTACTCGCCCTGGATGGAACCGTCGGCGTTGTCGAAGATCAGTTCGACCGTGGCCTGCCCCACCGGCTTGCGCGTGTTGGAGCCGGAGAAGATCACGTCGGTCAGCGAATCGCCGCGCAGGCGGCTGGCCGCGCTCTCGCCCATCACCCAGCGGATCGCGTCGATGATGTTGGATTTGCCGCAACCGTTCGGGCCGACCACACCGATCATGTTGCTCGGCAGGTGCAGGGTGGTCGGGTCCACGAAGGACTTGAAACCGGCGAGTTTGATCGTGCTCAGGCGCATGCGGTCATCAGTGGGTCATTCAGGTAACGCCCGCAGTAACGGGCGACAGGTCACTGTGCCAAACGCGGGGCGGGGCTGCAATGCGCGTCGACATCGGTGGAAGCTTCAATAATGATAGCTATCTGGTTGTTATTATTTGTCTTTGGCATCGATGGACAGCGCATGGATGCCTTGATCCATCAGGTCGTCGAGCGCCGCGTAAATCATCCGGTGGCGCTTGATCGGCAACTGGCCCGTGAACGCGATGCTGACGATGCGTACATGGAAATGGCCTTTGCCCTCGCCCGCGTGGCCTGCGTGCTTGTGGCCTTCGTCGAGTATTTCCAGCTCGCTGGGCGCGAACGCGCCCTGCAGGCGGCTGCGGATCTGCTCAATGACGGGCTGCCCGGTCATCGCTGCCTCCGCGTCACGGCAACACTTTGCGGAATGGTTTGACCGAGGTTTCGCGATACACGCCGGCAGCAACATAGGGATCGGCCGCCGCCCAGGCCCGCGCCTCGGCCAGCGAAGCGAACTCGGCCACGATCAGGCTGCCGCTGAAACCGGCGGGACCGGGGTCTTCCGCGTCGATCGCGGGAAACGGGCCGGCCAGAAGCATGCGGCCCTCGTCCTGCAGCTGTTGCAGCCGGGCCAGGTGGTCGGGACGCGCGGACTTGCGCGCTTCCAGCGAATTCGCGTTGTCAGTGCCAATGATGGCGTACCACATGGCTCAAGCCTCCGGTCGCATGTAGGGAAACAGCAGCACGTCGCGGATCGATGCGGAGTCGGTCATCAGCATCACCAGGCGGTCGATGCCGATGCCAAGCCCGCCGGTGGGCGGCAGGCCCACTTCCAGCGCGCGGATGTAGTCGGCGTCGAAGTGCATCGCCTCGTCGTCGCCGGCATCCTTGGCGTCGACCTGGGCCTGGAAGCGTGCGGCCTGGTCTTCCGGGTCGTTCAACTCGGAGAAGCCGTTGGCCAGTTCCTTGCCGTTGACGAACAGCTCGAAGCGGTCGGTGATGCCCTTGTCGGTATCGCTCTCGCGCGCCAGCGGCGACACCTCGACCGGGTGGTCGGTGATGAAGGTGGGCTGGACCAGGGTGTGCTCGACGGTCTTCTCGAAGATTTCCAGCAGCAGCTTGCCCCAGCCGTAGCCGGGCTTGACCTGCGCGCCGAGGCGCTTCGCATGTGCCGCCATCGCCTCGCGATCGCGCAGTTCCTCGCGCCGGATCTCGGGGTTGTGTTCCAGCACCGCATCCTCCATGCGCCAGCGGCGGAACGCCGGACCCACGTCGATCGCCGCGCCGTCCCATGCGAGTTCGGTGGTGCCGAGCACGCTCTGCGCGGTGTCGCGGATCAGCCCCTCGGTGAGGTCCATGATCTCGTGATAGGTCGCGTACGCCTGGTACAGCTCCAGCATCGTGAACTCGGGGTTGTGCCGGGTCGACACGCCCTCGTTGCGGAAGTTGCGGTTGATCTCGTAGACGCGGTCGAAGCCGCCGACGACGAGACGCTTTAGGTACAGCTCGGGCGCCACACGCAGGTACAGATCCATGTCCAGCGCGTTGTGGTGGGTGACGAACGGCCGCGCGGTGGCGCCGCCCGGAATCACGTGCATCATCGGTGTCTCGACTTCCATGAAGCGCTGCGCGGGAGACTCCAGCCACTGGCGCATGTACCCGATGATGCGCGACCGCAGCATGAAGGTGCGGCGCGCCTCCTCGGTGACGATCAGGTCGACGTAGCGCTGGCGATAGCGTTGCTCCACGTCGGCCAGGCCATGGAACTTGTCCGGCAGCGGGCGCAGGCTCTTGGTCAGCAGGCGCAGATGGTCGGCCCGGACGGAAAGCTCGCCGGTCTTGGTGCGCATCAGCACGCCTTCGGCGCCCGCGATGTCGCCCACGTCCCAGCCCTTGAACGCCTCGTAGGCCTCGCCCAGCGTGCCCTGGTGAATGAACAGTTGGATACGCCCGCTGAAGTCCTGCAACTGCACGAAGCTGACCTTGCCCTGCACGCGCTTCAACACGATGCGCCCGGCCATCTTTACCCGGCGCGCGGCAGCCTCGATGGCCTCGGCCGTGTGCGCGTCCTTGTCGGCGAACTCGGCCTGCAGGTCGCCGGCGAAGCTGTCGACCTTGAAGTCGTTCGGGAATGCGATGCCCTGCCCGCGCAGCGCCTTCAGTTTCTCGCGGCGCTCGGCGATCAGCCGATTGTCGTCAGGCTTGTTCTCGTCGATGGGGAGGGTGTCGGTCGGTTCACTCATGGGGATTCCATTGCTGCCTGCGCTCGCGCCGGTCGGCGGACGCCTCTTTGTCTATCGTCTGGTTGCCAAACTGATGCGTACCGGCATGTCTCCGCGACGGCATCGCGCGTCAATCGTCCTTGCCGAACACGTGCTTGACCGCATGCTTCGTCGCGTCCCAGCCTTCGCGCGCACCATGACCGATGGCGACACCGGCCTTCTTCGCGCCATGGCCGATGCCGGTGCCGGCTTCCTTCGCACCGTGGCCGACCTTCTTGGCGACGTGCCTGGTCGCGTGGCCGACATCGCGGGCGCCGTCAGCGACGCCGTGGCCGACGGTCTTGGCATCCTGCTTGATGCTCTGGCCGGCGCTGCCCTGCTGCGACTGCGCCCCCGCGCCGAACGCGGCCAGCGCGGCAAATGCGATCAGGATTGCGCAGATCTTCTTGCTGTTCATGCGGCCACCTCCGGAGCGGAAGGAATCGGGCGTTACGCGTCGATGCGCTTGGCACCGGCCTCGAGGCCGGATTTCAGGCTGGCCTCGATGAATTCGTCGAGATCGCCGTCGAGCACCTTCTGCGTATCGGTGCGCTCGATGCCGGTGCGCAGGTCCTTGATGCGGCTCTGGTCCAGCACGTAATTGCGGATCTGGCTGCCCCAGCCGATGTCGGACTTGGTCGCTTCGAGCGCGTCACGTTCGACGTTGCGCTTCTGCACTTCAAGCTCATACAGCTTCGCGGCCAGCATCTTCATCGCCGTATCGCGGTTCGCGTGCTGGCTGCGGCCGGTCTGGCAGGCCACCACGGTGTTGGTCGGGATGTGCGTGATGCGCACCGCCGACTCGGTCTTGTTGACGTGCTGGCCGCCGGCACCGGACGAACGGTAGACGTCGGTCCGCAGGTCGGCCGGGTTGATCTCGATGTCGATGTCGTCATCGACTTCGGGCGACACGAAAACGGAGGTGAAGCTGGTGTGCCGGCGATTGTCCGAGTCGAACGGGCTCTTGCGCACCAGCCGGTGTACGCCGATCTCGGTCTTCAGCCAGCCGTAGGCGTAATCGCCTTCCACGCGGAACGTGGCGGACTTGATGCCGGCCACGTCGCCGCCGCTGACCTCCATCAACTCGGTTTTCCAGCCGCGCGATTCGCACCAGCGCAGGTACATGCGCAGCAGCATTTCGGCCCAGTCCTGCGCCTCGGTGCCACCGGCGCCGGCCTGGATGTCGACGAACGCATTGGTCGCATCCATCTTGCCGGAAAACATGCGCTGGAATTCCAGCTTGCCGACTTGCGCCTCGAGCTTGGCCAGATCGCTGATTACCGAGTTGGCGGTGTCCTCGTCTTCATCGGCGACCGCCATCTCCAGCAGCTCGCTGGCATCGGTCAGACTCGCTGTCAGTGTGTCGATGCCGTTGACGATGGTATGCAGGCGGGCGCGTTCGCGGCCCAGCTCCTGCGCGCGCGCCGGATCGTCCCAGACGTTCGGGTTCTCCAGTTCGCGGCTTACTTCTTCCAGGCGTTCGCTTTTTGTAGCGTAGTCAAAGATACCCCCTAAGCGACTCGACGCGGCCACGGAGGTCGGCGATCTGCGCAAGGATCGGATTGGTCTCGATCATGTGATGGCGGTCCAGAATGCAAGCGCACAAGAATACCAGAGGAGACGCTGCCTTCGTTGTACAACGCACTGCAACTACACTGGCATACCCAATGCCGAACGGAGCTCGCATGCCGATCGACCGTCGAAAGTTCCTGAAACTGGGGGGCCTGGCCACTTTGGGCGGTGCCATGCCGGGACTGTTGCAGGCCGATGGTGTGGCCAGTGATGCGGCGGCGATGCGGCCATCCGAGCTGCACGGCGACGCCGACCACACGCTGCGCATCGGCCGCAGCCTGGTGGAGCTGGCGCCCAACCACATCGTTTCCACCCGCACCTACAACGGCCAGTTTCCCGGGCCGCTGCTGCGGCTGAAGCAAGGCCGGCCGGCGGTGGTGGACATCCACAACGACACCGACACGCCGGAGCAACTGCACTGGCATGGCCAATTCCTGCCCGCCGCGGTGGATGGCGCTGCCGAGGAAGGCACGCCGTACATTCCGGCCCACGGCATGCGCCGGATCGCCTTCGTGCCCGGACCGGCGGGGCTGCGCTTCTACCACACGCATCTGCATGCCGGGGCCGATCTCGACCGCGGCCAGTACAGCGGCCTGGCCGGACCCGTGTACATCGAGCCGCAGCACGAGTCCGGGGCCTGGGACCGCGAGGTGTTCCTGGCGCTGAAGGAGTTCGATCCGTTCTTCAGCAGGGGCGGCGACATGGCGATGGACTTCCTGCGGCCGGACGAACGCGACCCGACCCTGCAGCGACGCGGCGAAAACGCGATGAAGGCCTCGCTGGCCGGCGGTGCGGCGCACGGCTATGAAGTCGGCTACCAGTCGTTCTCGATCAACGGCCGCATGCTCGGCCACGGCGAACCGATCCGCGTGCGCGCCGGCGAGCGCGTGTTGCTGCACATCGTCAACGCCAGCGCCACCGAGATCCGCAGCCTCGCCCTGCCCGGCCACACGTTCACGGTACTGGCTCTGGACGGCAATCCGGTACCGCATCCGGCGGCGGTACCGGTGTTGTGGCTGGGCACCGCCGAGCGCATTTCGGCCATCGTCGAGATGACGCATCCGGGCGTGTGGATACTCGGCGACCTGGCCGATGACGATCGCACCCGCGGCATGGGCATCGTGGTCGAGTACGCCGGCCACGGCGGCAAGCCGCAATGGATCAAGCCGCCGCCATTCCAGTGGGACTATCGTCGCTTCGCCTCGCCGGATGCGCCGCCACCGGCCACACCGGACGAAACCATCGAGCTGACGTTCGCCAAGCGCAACGCGGCCCTCCACGGCTTCAACCAGTGGACGATCAACGGCCAGCCGTTCGACATGCAGGTGATGCGGCCGACTTTCCGGCTGCAACACGGCAAGCGCTACCGGCTGCGCATGCACAACGCCAGCGACGACATCCACCCGATGCACCTGCACCGGCACAGCGTCGAGATCACCCGCATCGCCGGCCGGCCCGTCGCCGGCGTGATCAAGGACGTGGCGATGCTGGGTGGCTACCAGAGCATGGATGTCGATTTCACGGCCGACCAGCGCGGACTGTCCCTGTTCCACTGTCACATGCAACTGCACATGGACTTCGGCTTCATGGCGCTGTTCGATTGCGCATGAGCCGCACGGCCGCGCCAGATGGCTCCGCGCGGGAGGTGCTGGCCGCATTTCTCCGGCTGGGCGTGTCCTCGTTCGGCGGACCGATCGCGCATCTGGGCTATTTCCATCGCGAGTTTGTCGAGCGGCGACGCTGGCTGGACGACGAGCGTTTCGGCCAGATGCTGGCGTTGTGCCAGTTCCTGCCGGGGCCGGCGAGCAGCCAGCTGGGCTTTTCCATCGGCCTGTTGCGGGCCGGCGGGTGGGGCGGCCTCGCCGCCTTCGTCGGATTCACCCTGCCCTCGGCCCTGCTGATGTTTGCCTTCGCCGTGCTGAGTACGCGTTTGTCCGGCGCGCTGGGCCAGGCGGCGATTCACGGGTTGAAACTGGTCGCCGTGGCGGTGGTCGCCCAGGGCCTGCTCGGCATGGCGCGCCGGCTCACGCCGGACCTGCCGCGCTTGCTGCTCGCCGCGCTCGCTGCCTTGCTGATCGCGATCGGCGGCAACGCATGGATGCAATTGCTGGTGGTCGCCCTCGGTGCGGTGCTGGGCCCGTGGCTGTGCCGCACGGTCACGGCGCGTCCTGGCGATCGTCTGTCTCTGCAGCATGGACGTCGCGGCGGCACCGCGCTGCTGGCCGTGTTTGCCGTCTTGCTGCTGCTGTCCCTGGCGCCGTGGCCCGGTGCGCCACCATGGGCCCTGCTGGCGGCAGGGTTCTACCGGGCTGGCGCGCTGGTCTTCGGCGGCGGTCACGTGGTGCTGCCCTTGCTGAAACAGACCGTGGTCGATCCGGGCTGGCTCGATGGCAATACCTTCCTTGCCGGCTACGGTGCTGCCCAGGCGGTGCCCGGCCCGATGTTCAGCCTCGCGGCATTTCTCGGCGAACGCATCGGCATCGGACACAGTGGCGCACTCGGCGCCACGGTCTGCCTGCTGGCGATCTTCCTGCCGGGGCTGCTGCTGGTTTCCGCGGCGTTGCCGTTCTGGCAGGCGCTGGCCGCGCGGAATGATGTCGCACGCGTGCTTGCCGGCGTCAACGCCGCCGTGGTCGGCCTGCTTGCCGCCGCGCTGTACGACCCGGTGTGGCTCAGTGCCGTGCATCGCCCGCGCGATGCCGCCATCGCGCTGAGCGCCTTCGTCCTGCTCGCCTGGGCACGCTGGCCGGCGCTCGCCATCGTCGGATGGTGCGTGGCGGCTTCGCTGCTCACGGTACTGTTTTGATGGATCAGGCCAGCGCGTGGTCGTGCACTCCCTTGACCGCGCGGCCCGACGGATCGGCCGCATTCGCGAACGCCGGATCCCACGCCAGCGCCGCCGGCGAGGAACAGGCGATCGACTTGCCGCCGGGCACGGTCGCGGCGCAGGCCTCGCCGGGGAAGTGCTGCTCGAAGATGCGCCGGTAGAAGTACGCCTCCTTGGTCGCCGGCGTGTTGAACGGGTAGCGCGCCGCCGCCGCGGCGAACTCGCGATCGCTGACCGCCTGCTCCGCGTGCGCCTTCAACCCGTCGATCCAGCCGTAGCCCACGCCATCGCTGAACTGCTCCTTTTGCCGCCACAGGATCGCATCCGGCAGCGCGCCGTCGAACGCCTCGCGCAGCACCGCCTTCTCGATGCGTCCCTGCCCCGCCATCTTGTGCTTCGCATCGAGGCCCATCGCCACGTCGATGAATTCCAGGTCGAGGAACGGCACGCGTGCCTCCACGCCCCAGGCCATCATTGCCTTGTTCGCGCGCAGGCAGTCGTAGCTGTGCAGCGCGTCCAGCTTGCGCACGGTCTCCTCGTGGAACGCTTCGGCCGACGGCGCCTTGTGGAAGTACAGGTAGCCGCCGAACAGCTCGTCCGAACCCTCACCGGACAGCACCATCTTCACGCCCATCGCCTTGATCCGCCGCGCCAGCAGGTACATCGGCGTGGCGGCGCGGATGGTGGTGACGTCGTAGGTCTCGATATGGCGGATCACTTCCGGCAATGCATCGAGCCCTTCCCAGAACGTGTAGACGAAGCCGTGATGCACGGTGCCCAACGCGTCAGCGGCGATCTGCGCAGCGGCCAGGTCCGGTGAGCCCTCCAGGCCGATCGCGAAGGAATGCAGGCGCGGCCACCACGCCTCGCTGCGGTCGTCGTCTTCGACGCGTTCTCGCGCAAACTGCGCGGCGCAGGCAGCGACCAGCGACGAATCCAGCCCACCGGAAAGCAGCACGCCATACGGCACGTCGGTCATCAGCTGACGATGCACGGCCTGCTCGAATGCCTTGCGCAAGGCCGGCGCGGCCACGTCGTGGCCACGCGTGGCGGCGTAGTCGCGCCAAGGCTTGTCGTAGAAGCGCTGCAGCTCGCCGCTGGCACCGTCATATACACAGCCCGGCGGGAACGGCGCCACGTCGGCGCATACCCCGACCAGCGCCTTCATCTCCGAGGCCACGCACAACCGGCCTTGCGCATCGTGGCCCCAGTACAGCGGGCAGACGCCGATCGGGTCGCGTGCAATCAGGTAACGCCGGGCTTGCCCATCCCACAGCGCGAACGCGAAGATGCCGTTGAGCTTGCCCACGAAGTCGCTGCCCTGTTCGCGGTAGAGCGCGTTGATCACTTCGCAGTCCGAGCCGGTGGTGAAGTCGTAGCCACTGGCCGCACGCAGCTCGCGATGGTTGTAGATTTCTCCGTTCACCGCCAGCGCCAGCGCACCATCGCGCGAACGCAGCGGCTGTGCGCCGCTGGCGGGATCCACGATGGCCAGCCGCTCGTGCACCAGGATCACTCCGGCATCGACGAACACGCCGCTCCAATCCGGTCCGCGATGGCGCTGACGCTGTGACAGCTCCAGTGCCTGCCGGCGCAGCGCAGCCAGATCATCGCCTGGCTGCAGGTCGAACATTCCGAAGATCGAACACATCGCACTTCCCCTTGATTGGTATCGGTTCTGTTGAAAAGTCCGGCCACACAAGGCCGGTCTTGCTCGTTGCGAATGGATACGCGTGAAGCAAAGCAAAACGAAGAAGGCCCGCACTGGGCGGGCCTTCTTCGCGTCTATCTGGAAACCTGTAGCTACGCGAAGGCCCGCCAACGATCGGCGTTATTGTTCGCGAGGTTATTGTTGTCGCACGACGGCAGGGCATCCCGCGCAGGCGCGGAGAAGTCGTGGAAGTTGATGTCGGCGCAATGCATGGGCCAACTTGACCAGATCAGCCCGCCGTTGGCAAGTGCACGAAGCACAACGCGGCGAGCTCGGCTACTCGGCGCTGGCGGCTTCGGTGACCCAGCGGATCGCCTCATCCAGCTCCGAGCCGTGAAACAGCCGGAACTGGGCCGGCACGGCGAAGCCGAATGCCATGGCGGCGGTGCGCAACCAGCCTACGTCGGTCACCAGGGCGATCCGCTCCCAGCTGCTGAAATGTCGCATGCCCAGCTTGGCGTCATCCCACATCGCGCCGGGGTCGAAGCCGGTGAAGTCCTCGGCGGTGACGTAGAGCAGGCGCAGTTTGCGGTTGAGTGCGAATGCCGCTTCGACGTCCGGCACGATCACGTTTTCGTAATCCGCCGACGTGACCTGGCCGTGGGCGCGAAAGCCCAGCGTGCCGGCGGGCAATCCTTCGATCTGAGCGATCACGGGTGTCTCCTTCAGCGGTGCTGCCGCGAGCTTGGATCAGTCTGCGTGAAAAACGCGCTATCGAACCGGCGGGCCGGATCAGGCCGGCTCGATGTGACGCAACAGCAGGCGCGGGCTTTCACGGCCCTGCCAGTCGTTGATAGTCAGTTCGTAGGCGGCGCGCAACGACGCTGGCGGTGGCTGGCCGTGATACGCATTGAACATCACCGCGTCGTGCACGGCGCCGTCGCGCGGATCGCGCAGTTGCAGGCGCAGATGGCGTTCGCCCATCACCTTCCAGCTGGCGCATTCGAACCGATTGTCGAACAACGGTTCCGGAAAGGCCTGACCCCACGGGCCGGCATGCCGCAATTGCCGAGCCAGCACCAGCGTAGCGGCACCCGCCGGCAGTTCCCCGTCGGTGTACAGCACCGCCTGCAGGCGCTCGGCATCGATCAGTTCACGAGCGATCGCATCGAACGCGGCCTTGAAGCGCGGGTAGTCACGGGTTTTCAGGCTCAATCCCGCCGCCATCGCATGCCCGCCGAAACGCTCGATCAAACCCGGCTGGCGCGCATCGATCGCCGCTAGCGCATCGCGAATGTGAAAACCGGCGATCGAGCGCGCAGAACCGCGCAGGTTATCGACGTCGTCCTCGCCGGCCGGGGCAAAGGCGATCACCGGGCGATGCAGGCGATCCTTCAGCTTGGACGCGACCAGACCAACGATCCCGGCATGCCACGACGGCTCATATAGCGCCACGCCCACCGCCTCGATATCGGTCAGGCCTACCACCATCTGCTCCGCCTCGGCCACCATCGACGCCTGGAGATCGCGGCGTTCCTGGTTGATCGCGCTGAGCTGTTCGGCGTAACGGCGTGCCTGCTCCACGTCGTCGGTGAGCAGGCATTCCACGCCCAGACGCATGTCTTCCAGGCGTCCCGCCGCATTCAATCGAGGGCCGACGGTGAAACCGAGATCGCTGGAGCACAGGGTTGCGACCCCGCGCTTGCCCGCTTCGATCAAGGCGGTGATGCCGGCGCAGCCGCGACCGCTGCGGATGCGTTGCAGCCCGGCCTCGACCAGCACGCGATTGTTGAAATCCAGCGGCACCAGATCGGCCACGGTACCCAGGGCCACCAGGTCGAGCAGCGCGGACAGGTCCGGCTCGGCGTCATCGAACCCGCCTTGCTCGCGCAGCCGTGCGCGCAGCGCCAGGAGCAGGTAGAACATCACGCCCACACCGGCCAGCATCTTGCTCGGAAAAGGGTCGCCGGCCAGGTTCGGATTGACCATCGCGTCGCACGCGGGCAACTGTCCGCCGGGCAGATGATGATCGGTGACGATGACCCGGATGCCACGCGCCTTGGCGGCAGCGACGCCGGCCACGCTGGCCACGCCGTTGTCGACGGTGATGATCAGTTGCGGCGTCGGCTGCAGCGATGCAACCAGTGCCGGGCTTAGGCCATAGCCATGGGTGAAGCGGTTCGGGATGGCATAGCTGACCCGCTTCGCGCCGAGCAGCCGCAAGCCGCGCACGGCCACGGCTGTACCGGTGGCGCCATCGCAGTCGTAATCGCCGGCGATCAGGATGGTCCAGTCGCCACGAATCGCCTCGATCAGCAGATCGACCGCCGGTGTCATGCCGCCCAGGGTCTGCGGCGACAGCATCCGGGCCAGTCGGTGTTCGGCCTGGCTGGGATCGAGCACGCCGCGTGCCGCGTAGATCTGCTGCAACACCGGATGCACGCTGGTCGGCCAGCCGGTGGGCAAGCCCTTGCTCTCACGCCGGCGCAATTGCACGGCGCTCAATGCCCTGCCCCGCGCCAGAGCCGCCAGCGATGCCACGGTTTGTGGCGCCAGCGTTCCGCGCTGGCGAAATGCAGCACGGCCGAGTGGCGGCCGAGCAGCGGCTGCAACGTCGGCCACCAGCGCGATGCAATGTCGTTCGCTGGCAGGTCCTGCAGATCGATCAGCCACCCCGGCGTGGCGGCGGCAACGGTCTCCGGCGTGCGCGAAAGTTGTGCCGTGTTGGCGTGCCCGGCCAGGGCGCGCAGCAACAAATCGTCGCTGATCACGCCGTGCAGCAGGCTTGTCGGCCGATCCGGCAGGCTACCGCCACCCCACAGCCACAGGCTGTTGACCGGTGCAAGTGCGCGAGCGCGCCGTTCGGCATTCAACGGATGCTGGTGCAGGATTACCTGCACCTCGTTGAGCAGCACGCGCCAATACCGCCCTTCCACACCTTGCGGCAGATGCTGCGAGAGGTCTTCGCCCAACGCCCGTTCCGGTGCGGCGAACTCAGGCAGCGAGGTGTTGGCGGGCAGCTTCAGATGCCAGCGGTCCGGCGTGGAAATCTCCAGCTGCATGTCGGCTTCGTCGAATAGGTGGCGCAGCGGCTCCGCCAATGCCTGAGCCTCGCCCATTTCCAACTGCAGCTGCCCGCAAGCCAACAGCCGCACGCCGTTCATGTCGGGCTGCACCCAGGCCGGATCGGCCGACAACCAGGTGGCGTCGGCGGCATCGCCGGCGAGAAACTCGCGGGTGATGGCTGCCGCGGGAAGGTCGGCACCGATCCCCGGGAAATAATCGCCGAGGCCACCCAGGTAGCCGCTGCGCCCATCCACCGATCGATCGGCACGAGCCAGCCACTCCCGCAACGGATGTGCCGGCTCGAAATGCGCCAGTGCGGGCAGCCACAAATGCAACGATTGCTCCGGCTTTGCGCTCACGCGGCGTCCTAGGCTTCCAGTGTTTCGTACAGTTCCAGCCACTCCGCTTCCAGTGCTTCCTTCTCGCGGCGCAGTTCGGTTTGACGTTGCCCGAGCCGCATCATCTCGCTGGTGGATCCGTTGTAGATAGCCGGATCGGCCAGCTGGATTTCCAGCGCGGTCAGTTCATTGTCGATGGTGGCAGTGCGGGTCTCGATCCGCTTCACGCGCTGGCGCGAGGTCTTTTCGGTCTCGCGCTGGACAGCGGCGTGGCGACGACGTTCCTCGGGCGATTCGTCCGGCACGCCCCTGGCGGCGGGTTTGGCGACCACCGCTGCGGCCTTGGCTGCCTTCTTGCTGGTTGCGCCGCGCGTGCGTAACCACTTGGCGTAGTCATCCAGGTCACCGTCGAAGCTTTCCACGTCACCGTCGGCGACGCGCCAGAAACTGTCGCAGACCATGCCGAGCAGATGGCGGTCATGCGAGACCAGCACGAGCGCGCCGTCGAAGTCGGCCAGTGCGTCAGCCAACGCTTCGCGCATGTCCAGGTCGAGATGGTTGGTCGGTTCATCGAGCAGCAACAAGTTCGGCTTGTCCCAGGCGATCAGCGCCAGCGCGAGGCGCGCCCGCTCGCCACCGGAAAAGCCGTCGACCGATTCGAACGCGCGCTCGCCGGCGAAATTCCAGGTGCCGAGGAAATCGCGCATGACCTGGGTGGCCACGCCCGGCGCCTTGTCCTGCAGATGATCCAGCGCGCTGGTGCCTTCGCGCAGGCTCTCGACCGTGTGCTGCGCGAAATAGCCGATCTTCAGATCCTTGTGCGCCTTGCGCTCGCCGCTGAGCGGGTCGAGTTCGCCGACCAGGGTCTTCACCAGGGTCGATTTGCCGGCGCCGTTGGGGCCGAGAAGGCCGATCCGCTCCCCTGCCTCGAGGCTGAAGCGGACATCGCGCAGGATGATATTGACGTCGCCGCCTTCGGCGTCGGGGTAACCCGCCGTGATGTCTTCCAGCTGCAGCATCGAATCGGGCAGCCGGCCCGGCACCGGAAACTGGAAACTGAAAGGACGCTCGGCGCGCACCGCCTCGGTGCCGGCCATCTTCTCCAGCCGCTTCATCCGCGATTGTGCCTGCTTGGCCTTGCTGGCCTTGGCCTTGAAGCGGTCGACGAAGGACTGCAAGTGTGCCCGCTCGGCCTGCGCGCGCTCGTGCGAGATCTGCTGCTGGCGCAACTGCTCGGCGCGCAGGCGTTCGAACGCGCTGTAGTTGCCGGTGTACAGGTTCGCCTTGCCGTCGTTGAGATGCAGGGTGTGGGTGATCACGCCATCGAGAAACTCGCGATCGTGCGAGATGATCAGCAAGGTGCCCTGGTAGCGGCGCAACCACTCCTCCAGCCACAGCACGGCGTCGAGATCGAGATGGTTGGTCGGTTCGTCCAGCAGCAACAGGTCCGACGGACACATCAGGGCGCGCGCCAGATTCAGCCGCCCGCGCCAGCCACCGGAAAACTCCTTCACCGCACGCTCGTGCGTTTCGGGCGGAAAGCCCAGGCCGTGCAACAGGCGGCCGGCACGGGCACGGCCGTCGTAGCCATTCAGCTCTTCGATGCGGTGGTGCGCTCTGGCCATCGCATCCATGTCGCCACGGTCGCCGGCGTCGGCCTCGTCGCGCATGGCGGCGGCCAGTTCCTCGTCGCCACCCAGCACATAGTCGATCGCCGCATCCGGCAAGGCCGGGGTTTCCTGCGCCACCGAGGCCAGCCGCAGTCTGGCCGGCATGTCCAGTTCACCGGCGTCGCTCTCCAGCTTGCCCTGCAGGGCGGCGAACAGGCTGGACTTGCCGCAGCCGTTGCGGCCGATCACGCCGAGGCGCCAGCCGCTCTGGATCACCAGGTCGATGTCGGAAAGCAGCAGGCGGGTGCCGCGGCGCAGGGCAAAGTGTCGAAAGGAAATCATGGAATAACAGGGGTCCGAACCAGGGCAGGCAATCGTCTGCAGCCGCCCATGATAGCGGTGTCGGCCCCATTCTCGGCGAACCGGCTGGTCATGCTGCCCTGGCATGCTGCCCCGGAATGAATGCCGAGCCCATCGCAATCGGTACAAACCGGCATGGCGTAGCATGGACAGTTCTGCTACAACGACGCCGCATACAGCCTTGTATGGAGAGGGGAGCCATGGTCAAGTTCACAAGCCGTTTGCCGCTCATTGTCATGCTGGCGGTCACCGCCGGGTTTGCCGCGCCGCAGGTCGCCCAGGCACGCCAGCACGGGGACAATCTGCTGATCCACCGCGTGCAGCAGGAAAAAGACATGAACCTGCCCAGCCGTGGCATGAGCATGGGTCAGGTGGAAAAAACCTGGGGCACCCCGCAGCGAAAGCTGTCGCCTCGCGGCGGCGATACCAGCAAGCACCCGCAGATCAACCGCTGGGAGTATTCGAATTTCATCGTCTATTTCGAGCACAGCCACGTGATCCACTCCGTGCTGAACACGCCCGCCGGCAACAACACCAACCCGGCCAGCATCAACTGATCCCTCTTCCGACGACGCGGCCTGTGGCGACACAGGCCGCGTTTTTTCGTATGCGCGGCCGTCGCGTCGTACACTTTGCGGCCCTCATACTGAGACAGCCCGCATGACCGCATCCTCCTTGCGCCTGCCCGCCGAATGGGAACCGCAGGCCGCGGTATTGATCGCCTGGCCGCACGCCGGCACCGACTGGGCCGATCGGCTGGCGTCCGTGGAGACCACCTACGTGGCGCTGGCCGCCGCGGTGACCCGCTTCCAGCGCCTGATCATCGTAGTCAGCGATGCGGAGCTGCGCGCGCACGTGCAGACACAATTGCGCGGCGCCGGCGTGGATTCGTCGAAGGTTCGCTTCGTCGAGCTGCCGTATGACGACACCTGGTTGCGCGACTCCGGCCCGATCACCCTGCAGGGCCGGGAGAACGCCGATGCCGGACGGCATTTCCAGCTCACCGATTTCCGCTTCACCGGCTGGGGCGGCAAGTTCGGCGCCGAGCAGGATGACGCGCTGGTCGCCGGGCTGGTCGATGCCGGCGTGTTCGGCCAGGCCGTCCACAAGCGCATCGACTGGGCGCTGGAAGGCGGCGCCATCGAGGGCGATGGCGAAGGGAGCGTTCTCACCACCTGGCGCTGCCTGGCGCAGCGGCACCCCGAACAATCGCGCGAGGACATGAGCGCGATCCTGCGCGGCAGCCTGCATGCCGAACGCGTGTTGTGGCTCGACCATGGCTATCTTGAAGGCGACGACACCGACGCGCACATCGACACCCTCGCGCGCTTCGCGCCGGGTGAGCGCATCGTGTTCCAGGCCTGCGACGATCCCGGCGACCCGCATTACGACGAATTGCAGCGGATGGCCACCGAACTGGCCGCGCTGCGCACCGCCGATGGTCGCCCGTACCAGTTGCACCCCTTGCCATGGCCACAGCCGATCCTCGACCAGGGCCGCCGCCTGGCCGCCTCGTACGCGAACTACCTGATCGTCAACGGTGCCGTGCTGGTCCCTGCCTACGGCGATCCGGCCGACGACGAGGCCGCCCGCGTCATCGCCACGGCGCATTCAGGCCGCGAGATCGTGCAGGTGCCCTGCCGTCCGCTGATCTGGCAGAACGGCAGCCTGCACTGCATCACCATGCAACTGCCGGCAGGCATCGCCTGAGTCGCATCGGCTAAACTGGCAGGTCTGGCAAACGCCGAGGATTCACGACGATGACCCGCAAGGCCCTCAAGGTTGCCCTGCTGCAGGAAACCGATCGCGGCAGCCGCGATGCCAACCTGGACGCGATCGAAGCCGGTCTGCGCGACGCGGCAGCGGCTGGCGTCGAGCTGGTGCTGCTGCAAGAGCTGCACAACGGCCCGTACTTCTGCCAGCACGAATCAGTCGATATCTTCGATCAGGCCGAGAGCATTCCCGGCCCGGGCACCGCGCGTCTCGGCAAGCTGGCCGAGGAGTTGAAGCTGGTCGTCGTCGCCTCGCTGTTCGAGCGCCGCGCCGCCGGCCTTTACCACAACACCGCGGTGGTGTTCGACCGCTCGGCCGCGATCGCCGGCACCTATCGCAAGATGCACATTCCGGACGATCCGGCGTTCTACGAGAAGTTCTACTTCACCCCGGGCGACCTCGGCTTCGAGCCGATCGACACGTCAGTCGGTCGCCTCGGCGTGCTGGTGTGCTGGGACCAGTGGTATCCGGAAGCGGCACGCCTGATGGCACTGGCCGGCGCCGAACTGCTGCTCTATCCCACCGCGATCGGCTGGGACCCCGACGACGGGCAGGCCGAGAAGGATCGCCAGCGCGACGCGTGGATCACCGTGCAGCGCGGCCACGCCGTGGCAAACGGCTTGCCGCTGCTTGCGTGCAACCGCACCGGTTATGAAGCCGATCCGAGCAAGGTCGGTGCCGGCATCCAGTTCTGGGGATCGAGCTTCGTGGCCGGGCCGCAAGGCGAGTTCCTGGCCCAGGCCGGCACCGATGCGCGCGACCTGCTGCTGGCCGAGGTCGACCTGACGCGCAGCGAGCACGTGCGACGGATATGGCCGTTCCTGCGCGATCGCCGCATCGACGCATACGCCGATCTGCTCAGGCGCTTTCGTGACTGAAGCGGCGTCTGCAGCCTGCCGCGCTGCTTGTTCCGCACAGCGGTCGACCCCATCCTTGTCCTTTACCCAGTGAACGGCGCGCTGACCGCATGAGTGTTTCCGAAACCCAAGCCACCCTGTTGTGCGCTTTGCAGGGACAGCCGATCGAGCGCGTGCAGCGCGATGGCGTGGAGTACGTGCTGCTCGGCACAGCACACGTCTCGCGCAGCAGCGTGGAGGCCGTCGATGCGCTGCTGGCGCACGAACACTTCGATGCCGTTGCGGTGGAGCTGTGCGACAGCCGGGCGCAGAGCATGCGCGACCCGGAAGCGTTCAAGCAGATGGACCTGTTCAAGGTGATCCGTCAGGGCAAGGCAGGCATGGTGGCGGCCAGCCTGGTGCTGTCGACCTTTCAGAAGCGTTTGGCAGATCAATCCGGCATCCAGCCCGGCGCCGAGATGAAGGCGGCGATGGACGGCGCCGAACAGCGCCAGTTGCCGCTGTGGTTGATCGATCGCGAAGTGGGCACCACGTTGAAACGGGCCTGGCGCAGTGTCGGATTCGGGCAGCGCTTCGGCCTGCTCGGCGGGCTGCTGGCCAGCGTCTTCGAGCGGGAAGAAATCGCACAGGGCGAGATCGAGAAACTCAAGCAAGGCGACTTGCTGGAGAGTGCCTTCAGCGAATTCGCCAGCGAATCGAAACCGCTGTATGAAAGCCTGATCGGCGAGCGCGACGCTTTCATGGCAGCGCGCCTGCGCCAGGAGGCAGCCCGCACGGCGTCAATTGATTCCACGGGCGCGCCAGGTCGCCGCGTGCTGGTGGTGATCGGTGCAGGTCATCTGAAGGGCCTCTGCGCGCTGTTGCGCGAGCAGCAGGACGATCCAGCCGCCACGGTTGCCGAACTGGCCAGCATGCCCGCGAAGGCGCGCTGGCCGAAATGGCTGGCCGCCGCACTGGTGTTGCTGGTGTTCGCCGCGATCGCCTGGGCGTTTCATCGCAATGCGGCGCTGGGCGCACACGCGCTGATGGCATGGGTGCTGTTCACCGGCGGCTTCGCAGCCCTCGGTGCGCTGGCGGCGGGCGCGCATCCGCTGAGCATTCTCGCGGCCTTCATCGCCGCACCGATCAAGCCGTTCCGTCCCGGCATTCCGGCCGGCGGCATCAGCGCGATGGCCGAAGCCTGGGTGCGTCGTCCGCGTGTGGTCGACTTCGACACCTTGCGCGACGACATCGTTCACTGGAGCGGCTGGTGGAAGAACCGCGTCGCGCGCACCCTGCTCAACTTTTTCCTGGTCGGCGTGGGCACCATCGTCGGCGAGTACAGCGCCGGCATCCACATCTTCAAAAGCCTGATCTGACCACAGCCACGGGATTGTCTGCGGAACGGTTGCCGCTACGGCCCATGCTACGATTCGCACCGCCGGCAATGCGCGCGCAGCGCGCTGGAACACTCTTGCCCGGGTGGCGAAACTGGTAGACGCAAGGGACTTAAAATCCCTCACCCTCACGGGTATCCCGGTTCGATTCCGGGCCCGGGCACCAACATCGCGCTTGCCATGCCGTGGCTTTCCAGACTTCACTCAAGGAGTGCGGCGGACAATGCCGCCGCACTCCGGGTGACCGATTGTTGCGAAATACGGGATCAGGCCGCAGCGTCCTTGAGCTTCTTCAGCGGACGGATCTTGACCTTGACCGACGCCGGCTTGGCGGCGAACCACTGCTCTTCCTTGGTGAACGGGTTGATGCCCTTGCGCTTCGGCTTGGCCGGCACGCTGACAGCGGAAATTTTCAACAAGCCTGGCAGCATGAAGGAACCTGCGCCCTTCTTGTGCACGGATCCGGCCACGGCGCCCTCCAGCGCTGCGAGCACCGCGCGCACGTCCTTCGCAACGACACCGCTCGCCTCGACGATATGCGCCACCAGACCGGACTTGCTCAGCGTTTCCTTGATCGGCTTGGGAGCGGCGGGTGCGGCCTTCGCCTTGGATACCGGTTTGTTCTTGACTGCTTTCTGCGTCTTTGCCATGGATTTCCCCGTCGTCAATGAATGATTGAATGTTTGCGTTGCCTCTCGGCACGGTGAATGTAGGGGAATTTCGCGGTGCCGCCAACGGCTTGGACCGATAAAAGGCGCATTTCGCCGTAAAAAATGCCTTCCGACCCGATCGCATGATGCCAGCGAGGTGCGCGAGCGAGGGTCCAGGCGCGGTGCTCGCTGCCGCCAGCGGCGGGCGAGCCCAACCATCCCAGCACGCTCTCGCTCGTGCTGGTCAGCGCGGCGCCGCCGTCACGATGCTGGCCATGCGGTGGTCCATGTTGCCGATGGCCTGCGCGTGGCCGCATGGTGGGTAGCGATGCGGCCGGCATCTTTCGGGTGGCGTATGGCGGCAGCTCGACGGAGCGCTTCGTGACGCTTCTGCGCCTCGCGCGGATGCGCTGGTGACATAGCCATCGCGCAACAAAAAACCCGCCAGGGGCGGGTTCTCAGGGCTGGATTGCAGCCGGTTGCGCAATGGAGGCCAAGGTCGGAATCGAACCGGCGTACGCGGCTTTGCAGGCCGCTGCATGACCACTCTGCCACCTGGCCATTGCTTGGTGCAACGCGACCATGATGATCGCAGTTGCTTCAAAAAAACAAAACCCCGGTGAGCCGAGGTTTTGCGGAAAACTGGAGCGGGAAACGAGACTCGAACTCGCGACCCCGACCTTGGCAAGGTCGTGCTCTACCAACTGAGCTATTCCCGCATCGGAGCCGCGAATCATAGCAGAATGCCATCGCTTGTGAATAGCCATGACGCGACTATTCGATCCCATCCCCGCGCCGCCCAACGTGCCGTCAGGCCCTCCCGGAAACGACAAAGCCCCGAACGGAGTCGGGGCTTTGTCTGCGAACTGGAGCGGGAAACGAGACTCGAACTCGCGACCCCGACCTTGGCAAGGTCGTGCTCTACCAACTGAGCTATTCCCGCATTGGAGCCGCGCATTCTAATACGTGAAAGCGGATCGTCAAGCCCGCGACCCTGCCGGCGGATTGCCATGCGTCAGGGCCGGGCGTGATGGCACTACGCGTCGTGGCTTCCGTCCGGAGGTTGCATCGACGCATCGCCGCGCAGGATCGGCCATGCCGCCCGCAGGTAGTACAGACCGGACCAGATCGTGAGCACGCCGGCAATCACCAGCAAGGCCTCGCCGATGTGATACAGCCGCAACGCTTCGGCGGCCTTCTCGTGCTGCACGATCAACACCACCAGTGCGACCATCTGCATCACGGTCTTGAGCTTGCCCACGAAGGCCACCTTGACGGTGGCGCGCATGCCGATCTCGGCCATCCATTCGCGCAACGCGGACACGCTGATCTCGCGCCCCACGATCACCGCCGCGGTCACCGCCATCAGGATGCCCGGCCAGCCACCGCGGTGCGATTCGACCAGCAGGAACAAGGTCACCGCCACCATCAGCTTGTCGGCAACCGGGTCGAGAAAGGCGCCGAAGGCCGAGGTGAGATTCATCCGCCGTGCCAGATAGCCGTCCAGCCAGTCGGTGAACGCGGCCAGCACGAACACGATCGCCGCCGTGATGTTGTGGCCGGGAAACGGCAGGTAGAACGCCACGACCATGACTGGCAGCAATGCGACGCGAAAAAGGGTCAGCCAGGTCGGCAGGTTGATGCGCATGATTCGATCCAGTGATTTATCGCAGTTTCGCACGTCGCTGCGCCACTGCCGAGTGAAGGCACTGCCGGTATTCAGCCGTGCAGACTGGCGTAGATCCGCTCGGCCAGGCCGCGGTCGATGCCCTTCACCTGCATCAGTTCCTCGATGCCGGCGCTCTCCACGCCCTGCATGCCGCCGAAGGCCTTGAGCAGCGCCGAGCGGCGGCGCGCGCCGATGCCGGGCACGTCCTCCAGCGCACTGCGCTCGCGTGCCTTCTCGCGCCGTTTTCGATGTCCGCTGATCGCGAAGCGATGTGCCTCGTCGCGCACGGCCGCCACCAGGTGCAACGCTGGTGACGATGAGCCGGGATGCAGCTCGCGGCCGGGAGCTCCCGACGCCATCCGCGCCAGCACCAGGGTTTCCTCGCCGGCGCGCCGGCCTGGCCCCTTCGCCACGCCTATCACCTCGATGCCGCTGACGCCGAGTTCCTTCAGCACGTCCAGCGCCTGCGCCACCTGGCCGCTGCCGCCGTCGATCAGCAACACATCGGGTCGCGCACCCTCGCCTTCCGCGACCTTGCGAAAACGTCGGGTCAACGCCTGGTGCATGGCCGCGTAATCGTCGCCTGGCGTGATGCCGGCGATGTTGAAACGCCGGTAGTGCGACTTCTCCGGCCCTTCCGGCCCGAACACCACGCATGAGGCGACAGTCAATTCGCCCATGGTGTGGCTGATATCGAAACACTCGATGCGGCGCGGCGGCGCAGGGAGTTCGAGCACCTTCTGCAGGTCATCGAAGCGCGCGCCCAGCGTCTGCCGGCTGGCCAGCCGCGCGGTCAGCGAGGCTTGCGCGTTGCGCTCGGCCATCTGCAGGAACTGCGCGCGATCACCGCGCACGCTGGATTTCAGTTCGACCGCGCGGCCGGCGTGCTGGGTCAACAGTTCGGCCAGGATGGCCTGATCGGCCAGGGCCTCGCCAAGGATCAACTCGCGAGGCACCGGACGGTCCAGGTAGTACTGCGTGATGAACTGCGTCAGCACGTCGGCCGGCACGGCATCCAGCGGCAGCCGCGGAAAGAAATCGCGGGTGCCCAGGCTGATGCCGTTGCGGAAGAACAGCACGCTGATGCAGGCCATGCCGGACTCGATGCGGCAGGCGATCACATCCATGTCGGCACTGGCGCCCTGCACGTGGTGCTGCGCCTGCAACTGGCGCAGGGCGGCCACCTGGTCGCGCAGTTTCGCCGCGCGCTCGAATTGCAGCGCCTTGCTGGCCTGTTCCATCGCTTCGGCCAATTCGTCGATGACGGCGTTGCTGCGACCTTCCAGGAACATCTCGGCATGACGCACGTCGCTGCGGTAGTCCTCCACACTGATCAGCCCCACGCAGGGCGCGCTGCAGCGGCCTATCTGGTATTGCAGGCATGGCCGCGAGCGGTTGCGGAAATAGCTGTCTTCGCACTGGCGCACCTTGAACAGCTTCTGCATCAGGCTGAGGCTTTCGCGCACCGCGTAGGTGCTCGGGTACGGCCCGAAGTAGCGCCCCGGCAGGTTCTTCGCGCCGCGGTGGAAGGCCAGCCGCGGGTAGTCCTCGCCGCCGGACAGGTAGATGTACGGATAGCTCTTGTCGTCGCGCAGCAGGATGTTGTAGCGCGGCTTGAGCGACTTGATCAGCTGCGACTCCAGCAGCAGAGCCTCGCCCTCGGTGCGCGTCACGGTGATCTCGACGCGGGCGATCTGCGCCACCATCGCAGCGATGCGCGGCTCCATCCGCGGCTTCAGGAAGTAGCTGCCGACCCGCTTCCTGAGATTGCCGGCCTTGCCGACGTACAGCAGTTCTCCGGCGGCGTCGAAATGGCGGTAGACGCCCGGCGCGGAGGTGAGTGTGCTGACGAAGGCCTTACCGTCGAACGATGGCGGTTGCGCGGGTTGCATGCGGGGATTCTAACGGTGCGATGGCGACGATCTGATGTGGTGGCTCAATGGTGGGTGCGCAACCACAGCTCGGCGCGTTCGAGATCGGCCTCGGTATCGATGCCGGGCGGGAACGGTTCAGGGGTCAGTCGCACCGCGATCGCGTGGCCGTGCTCCAGCACGCGCAGTTGTTCCAGCGATTCGGTGCACTCCAGCGGCGTGCGCGGCAAGCGACTGTAACGATCCAGAAAGCCAGCCCGGTACGCGTAGATGCCGATGTGCCGCAGGAACGGCGAGCCCGACGGCAAGGCGTGCCGATCGGCGGCGAAAGCGTCGCGAGCCCAGGGCAGCGGCGCGCGGCTGAAATACAGCGCGCGGCCGTTGACCGTGCGCACCAGTTTCACCACGTTCGGATCGAACAACTCCTCGGCATCGATGATCGGCGTGGCCAGCGTCGCCATCGGCGCATCGTCACCGGCCAGCGCCTGCGCCACCGCACGAATGCCGGCAGCCGGTGCGAACGGTTCGTCGCCCTGCAGGTTCACCACGATGCTGTCGTCGGCCCAACCGAGCAGGGCGGCGCATTCGGCCAGCCGGTCGCTGCCCGATGCGTGATCGCTGCGGGTCATGCAGATCTCCACGCCCTGCCCGGCCAACGCGTCGGCAATGCGCTGGTCGTCCACCGCCACCACCACTTGGCGGGCACCGGCCTGCAACGCCCGTTGTGCCACGCGCACCACCATCGGTACGCCGCCGATTTCGCGCAGCGGCTTGGCTGGCAGCCGGGTCGAGCCATAGCGGGCGGGAATGGCGACGACGAAAGGTGGCACGGTGTTGGACATGAAGGCTCCTTTTACCAGACGACCAGCCTAACGCAACAAAGGCGCGGGACAGCCTTCAACTGACGGTGCGCAAGACGAAGCCGCAGTCGTTGGCCAGCTCGACGAAGCCGGGAAAGGAGGTAGCGACGTGGCTGCAATCGTTGATCCGCACCGGGCCGGTCGCGACCAGCCCGGCAACCGCAAAGCTCATCGCGATGCGATGGTCCAGATGGCTTTCCACGCCGCCCGCACCGAGCTTGCCACCGTGAATGATCGCCCCGTCTGGAGTCTCCTCGATCGCCGCGCCGAGAGTACGCAGGCCGAGGGCCATCGTGGCGATCCGATCGGACTCCTTCACCCGCAGCTCGGCGGCACCGCGGATGAGCGTGCTGCCGCTGGCTGTTGCCGCGGCGATGAACAACGCGGGAAACTCGTCGATCATGTCTGGCACCAGCGACTCGGGAAGCTCGATGCCCTGCAGCGGGGCATGGCGCACGATCAGGTCGCCGACCGGTTCGCCGCCACTTTCGCGGGGGTTCTCGATCGTGATGTCCGCGCCCATCAGGCGCAGCGCCTGCAGCAGCCCCGTGCGGCGGGGGTTGAGGCCAACCGCAGGCAGCTTCAGTTCCGAGCCGGGCACGATGCTGGCAGCGACCAGAAAGAATGCCGCCGAGGAGAAATCGGCTGGTACGTCTACATCGGTGGCGCGCAGAACCCCGACACCCGCCAGTTTCGCGCGGCCCGGCTCGAACGCAATCGGCCAGCCGAACGCGGCCAGCATGCGTTCGGTGTAGTCGCGCGTCGGGTGCGGTTCGATGACTTCGGTTTCACCGGCGGCGTACAGGCCGGCCAGCAGCAGCGCGGACTTCACCTGCGCGCTGGCCACCGGCAACTCGTAGCGGATGCCATGCAACGGTTGGCTGCCATGCACGTGCAGCGGCGGCAGGCCGTCGTGCGTGTCGATGCGCGCGCCCATCAGCGCCAGCGGATCGGTCACCCGGCGCATCGGCCGCTTCGACAGCGAGGCGTCGCCGATCAGCGTACTGTCGAATGCCTGCCCCGCCAGCAGGCCCGTCAGCAGGCGCATGCCGGTACCGGCGTTGCCGCAGTCGAGCGGTTGCGACGAGCCGCGCAAGCCATGCAGGCCGACACCGCGTACCACGCGCTCGCCCGCCGAAGGCGTTTCAATGCGCACGCCCAGTTGCGCGAGCACCGCGGCGGTGGCGCGGGTGTCCTCACCTTCGAGGAAACCGCGGATACGCGAATCTCCTTCGGCGATCGCAGCGAGCATCAACGCGCGGTGCGACACCGACTTGTCGCCGGGAATGCATACGGTGCCGCGCAGGGGCCGACCCGGCTGGCTGCTCCAATCGAGACGATTCAAACCGACGCCTCCGGGCGGTTCAAGGCAACGCCACCGGGTAGGAACCAAGCACACGTATCGTGGCCGCCGACTCACCGATATCGTGCACCGCGGCCCGCAACGCGTCCCCTTCGACATGACCGGAGACGTCGATGAAGAACGCGTACTGCCACTTGCCCGTATGCGCCGGCCGCGACTCGATCCGGTTCAGGCTGATGCCGTGTCTGGCGAACGGACTGAGCACGTCGTACAACGCACCCGGCTTGTCGTTGACCGTGATCAGCAGCGAAGTGCGGTCGTTGCCGGACGGCGGAAACAGCGAACGGCCGATCACCAGGAAGCGCGTGGTGTTGTCGGCGCGATCCTCGATGCCCTGCGCCACCGTCCTGAGACCATAGACCTTCCCGGCCGTCTCGCCGGCAATCGCTGCGGCATCATCGGCGTGCCGAGCCAGTCGCGCAGCTTCGGCATTGCTGCCAACCGCCACACACTCGACCCCGGGCAAATTGATGCGCAGCCAGGTCTTGCATTGCTGCAGCGACTGGGCATGCGCGTAGACACGCTTGACGTCCTCCAGTTTGCCGGCTTGCGAATGCAGGCACTGGTGCACGCGAAGTTCCACTTCCCCGCAAATGGTGGCTTCGGAAGTGAGGAACATATCCAGGGTGACCTGGATCATGCCCTGCCCCGAATTCTCCACCGGCACCACGCCGAAGTCGGCATGCCCGGCGGCGACCTCCTGGAACACCTCCTCGATGCTGCCCAGTGGCAGGCCATAGGCAGCGTGGCCGAAATGCTTGCGCACCGCCTGTTCGCTGAAGGTGCCCTCGGGACCGAGGAAGCCGATCTTCAACGGGTCCTCCTGCGCCAGGCAGGAAGACATGATTTCGCGGAACAGCCGCACCATCTCGGTATCGGACAGCGGGCCCTTGTTGCGATCCACCACCATGCGCAGCACATGTGCCTCGCGCTCGGGGCGGTAGTAGTCGATCGCCGAAAGCCCCGCTCCCTTCACCTTCGCTACCGTCTGCGCATGATTCGCGCGCTCGGAAATCAGCTGCTGGATCTGCCGGTCGATGCTGTCAATGCGTTCGCGCATCTCGCTCAGCGGTGTCTTGGTGTCGGTCATGCTTTAGCCGCCTGGATGGATAGAAGTCCAAATGATGAACTGGCATCTTGCCTGATAGTGCCGCTCGGGCCAATCATCCATGTCGCTGTGCGAAGTCCTGCATGAACGCCGTCAGCGCCTGCACGGCTTCCAGCGGCACCGCGTTGTACAGCGAAGCGCGCATGCCGCCCAGCGCCTTGTGGCCCTTCAGGGCGATCAGGCCGGCGGCTTCCGATTCCGCCACAAAAGCAGCATCCAGCGCGCCGTCGTACAGGCTGAAGCGAACATTCATGCGCGAGCGGGAACCCAGTTCGATGGGATTGCTGTAGTAGCCGCCGGAACCATCGATGGCCTGATACAGCAGCGCGGCCTTGGCCCGGTTGCGCTCTGCCATCGCCGCAAGTCCGCCCTGTTCGTGCAGCCACTGGAAGGTCAACCCCGCCACGTACCAGCCCCAGGTATTCGGCGTGTTGAGCATCGAATCGTTCGCAGCGTGTTCGGCATAGCGGAAAATCCTGGCCATCGGCCGGCCGGGGCGCTGCAGCAGGTCACGGCGGATGATCATCACCACCAGTCCGGATGGTCCGATGTTCTTCTGCGCGCCGGCGTAGATGAGGCCAAAGCGCGATACGTCCAGCGGCTCGGACAGGATGTTGGAGGACATGTCCGCCACCAGCGGCACCGCCCCAACGTCGGGGATGTCGTGGAACTCGACGCCGTGGATGGTCTCGTTGGGCGTGTAGTGCACGTAGGCTGCGTGCGGATCGAGCTGCCAGCTCGATCGTTCAGGCAGTTTCAGGTAGTCGTCGGCCGCGCTGCTGGCAGCCACGTTGACACGCACATAGGTGCTCGCCTCGCCGACCGCCTTCGCACTCCAGTGTCCGCTGACCAGGTAGTCGGCGCTGTCCCCTTCGCCGGCCAGGTTCATCGGAATCTGCGCGAACTGCTGGGTGGCGCCGCCCTGGAGGAAGAGCACTGCATAATCGGCCGGAATTCCCAGCAGGCTGCGCAGGTCTTCTTCGGTCCGCGCGGCCATTTCGATGAAGCGTTTGCCGCGATGGGATTGCTCCATCACCGAGGCGCCGCTGCCGTTCCAGTCCAGCATCTCGCGCTGGGCGCGCTCGAGTACCGCTTGCGGCAATGCCGCTGGACCGGCGCTGAAATTCCAGACTCTGCTCACGTGCGTGCGTTCCCGTCGAGGTGTGTTCACGCATTATGGCGCGGCGCAGCATACGGCGGTCAACCGCCCCCGGGATTCGCTGCTCGCTCAGAAGCGAATCAGCAACACCAAGGCGATCCCCAGGGCCAGCACGGCGGCGGTGACGATCAGCCACCACACTTCTCCGGTCGGGCCGGCGGCTTCCTCGGGCAGGTGAGCCGGCGGTGACATCGACACGGCGATCTCCGGTTCCGGCTCCATTCCGGGCGCCTCGACCACGAAACGGTGCATGGCCAGACCGATCTGGTCGCCAGGTTGCAACGCCAGATTCTGCACAACGGCCCCATTGACCCGCAGCGGATGGCGATCGGATGTCTGCGTGGCATGCAGCAGCAGCCTGCCCTCGTCCCAGAAAATGCGCAACGCCGCCACGTCGCCCTGTGGGAGTTCCAGCGTGCAGCGTCCATGCGGACCGAGTTCGAGACTGTCTTGCAGTGGCAACACCCGACCCGACAGCGGACCGGCGACCGCGCGCAGCGCTACCGTGCAACGACCCTGCTCCGGCACGCTCAGCGGTGAGCGGGCGGCGGGATCCCGATCAGCCCGCAGCAGCATGCGGCAATCGCCCACGCTGACCACGTCGCCCGCACGCAGCAGCGCGCGCTCGCGCACGGGTCTCGCGTTGACGTAGATGCGGTCGGCTGCCGGCATCACCTGCAACACCCAGCCCCGGCGATCCTGCTGGATCCGAAGATGATGGGCTGCGGCCTGGCTCGCCGCCAGGACGAGGTCGTTGTCGGGGGCGCTGCCGATCCGCAGTTGCGCCTGTGCCCAATGGAAATCCTCGCGGGCCGCATTGGGAAATTCGATACGCATGTGTGAACCAGTCGATGGACCGCGAGACTCTAGCATGCAGCCGCACGGCATTAAGATGACGTTTTCCGAAGGAGTCCGTCATGCCGAAAATCGATATTCGCCGCCCGCATCAACTGTCGATCGGGGAAGCCCGCGCGGTGGTCGACAAGGTAGCCGCGCGCATGCGCGAGAAGTTCGGCATGGATGGCCAGTGGCAAGGCGACACCCTGCAGTTCTCGCGGCCGGGTGTCAGTGGCACGATTGCCGTTGGCAGCGACGCCATTCAGGTCAAGGCGGAGCTCGGCATGATGCTGGCGCCGCTGAAAGGTATGGTCGAGCAGGAAATCCGGCGCAAGCTGGACGAACATTTCGCCTGAGCGGCGTTTGATGATTCTTTAACCATAGTCCCATCCGTGGCATACTCACCGGCTTACGCAGCCATGACGGCTGCGCGTGAACCCCGGAACACATGGCCAAAGACGACGTCATCGAAATGGAAGGCACGGTCCAGGAGACCCTGCCCAACACCATGTTTCGTGTGCAACTGGAGAACGGGCACGTGATCATCGCCCACATCTCCGGCCGCATGCGCAAGCATTACATCCGCATTCTCACGGGCGACAAGGTCAAGATCGAAATGACCCCGTACGACCTGAGCAAGGGACGCATCACCTACCGCATGAAGTAACGCGGTTGGCGGTGGCCGACGCGTCTGCGCGCGGCGAGCCGAAACGGGATGGTGGTGCCAGACAAGCAAAGGCGGCGCATTGCGCCGCCTTTGCTTTGCCCTGCATCCATGCTCGGGGGAACTTACCCGACCACAGCCGGCAACTGCTCGATCGCTTCGCAATCGACCTTCAGTTCGCCGTCCCGCACACTCAGGCGAACCACGCCGCCATCGGCCAGCTTGCCGAACAGCAACTCATCGGCCAGTGCACGCTTCACTTTCTCCTGGATCACCCGCGCCATCGGGCGCGCACCCATCTGCGGGTCGAAACCGTGCTCGGCCAGCCAGCGGCGGGCATCGGCATCCACTTCCAGACTTACATGCTTCTCGGTCAACTGGCTTTCCAGTTCGATCAGGAACTTGTCGACCACCCGCAGGATATGCTCGAAGTCGAGCGCGCCAAACTGGATGACCGCATCCAGCCGATTGCGGAACTCCGGGGTGAAGATGCGGCGGATCACTTCCATCGCGTCCGACTCGTGCTTCTGCTCCACGAAGCCCATGCTGCGCCGCGCGGCGATCGCCGCACCCGCATTGGTGGTCATCACCACCACCACATTCTTGAAGTTCGCCTCGCGGCCGTTGGTGTCGGTCAGCACGCCGCGGTCCATCACCTGCAGCAGGATGTTGAACACGTCCGGATGCGCCTTCTCGATCTCGTCCAGCAGCAGCACCGCGTGAGGATGCTTGGTGACCGCCTCGGTCAGCAGACCACCCTGGTCGAAACCGACGTAGCCCGGAGGGGCGCCGACCAGCCGCGATACCGAGTGGCCTTCCATGTACTCGGACATGTCGAAACGGATCATCTCGATGCCCAGCTGCATCGCCAGCTGCTTGGTCACCTCGGTCTTGCCGACCCCGGTCGGGCCGGCGAGCAGGAAGCTGCCGATCGGCTTGGACGGATCGGCCAGGCCTGAGCGGGCCATCTTGATCGAGGCAGCCAGCGCCTCGATCGCCGGATCCTGGCCGAATACCACCATTTTCAGATTGCGCTCCAGATTCTTCAGCACGTCGCGATCCGATGCCGATACCTGCTTGGCCGGAATGCGGGCCATTTTGGCAATGATGTACTCGACTTCGCTCACGCCGACCGTGCCCGTGCGCTGATCCTCCGGCAACAGCCGCTGCCGCGCACCGGCCTCATCGATCACGTCGATCGCCTTGTCCGGCAGCAGCCGATCGGGAATGTGTTTCACCGACAGGTCCACCGCCGCCTTCAGCGCCTCATTGGTATAGGCCACATGATGGTGTTCCTCGAAGCGCGAGCGCAGCCCCTTGAGGATCTCGATGCTGTCGGCCACGGTCGGCTCGACCACGTCGATTTTCTGGAAACGGCGGGCCAGTGCGCGGTCCTTCTCGAACACGCCACGGTATTCCTGGAACGTGGTCGAACCGATGCAACGCAGCTCGCCGGAAGCCAGCATCGGCTTGATCAGGTTCGATGCATCCATGGTGCCGCCCGAGGCCGAACCCGCGCCGATGATGGTGTGGATCTCGTCGATGAACAGGATCGCGCCGGGCTGCTTCTTCAGCTGCGCGATCACGCCCTTGAGGCGCTTCTCGAAATCGCCGCGATATTTGGTGCCGGCAACCAGGGCACCCAGGTCGAGCGACCAGATGGTGGCGCTTTCCAGCACCTCCGGCACTTCGCCGTCGACGATGCGCTTGGCCAGGCCCTCGGCCAGCGCGGTCTTGCCCACGCCGGCCTCGCCGACGTAGAGCGGGTTGTTCTTGCGCCGGCGACACAGCACCTGGATCGTGCGCTCGATCTCGTCGGTGCGCCCGATCAGCGGGTCGATCTTGCCTTCCAGCGCCAGTTCGTTGAGATTGCTGGCGAACTCGTGCAGCGGATTGCCCTTCGGTTCGCCACCCTCCTCGCCCTCGCGTTCGGCGCCGGCGACGCCGGCAGCTGGCTCGTCGCCGATCTTGGCGATGCCGTGCGAGATGTAATTGACCACGTCGAGCCGGGTGATTTCCTGCTGGTGCATGAAATACACCGCGTGCGAATCCTTTTCGCCGAAAATGGCCACCAGCACATTGGCGCCGGTGACTTCCTTTCGGCCGGACGATTGCACGTGGTACACGGCGCGCTGCAGCACGCGCTGGAAACCCAGCGTCGGTTGTGTGTCACGCTCGTCGCCGTGCGGCAGCACGGGTACGGTCTCTTTGATGATGCGTGCCAGTTCGGCCGACAGCCGCGGCAGATCCACGCCACAGGCGCGCAGTGCGCCCAGGGCCGATTGGTTTTCGGTCAACGCCAGCAGCAAGTGCTCGACCGTCATGAATTCGTGACGTTGGTCGCGAGCCTGCTTGTAGCAATGGCCGATGGTGACTTCCAGATCCTTGCTGAACATTCGGATCGTCTCCGCTTGCATTTGTGAGCGGCCTTTGGCGCCGCGATGGGCAAGAAATGGGGTCGCTCAGAGCTTTTCCATAGTGCACAACAACGGGTGTTGATGGGAGCGTGAATATTCGTTGACGTGGGTCACCTTGGTTTCGGCGACCTCGCGGGTAAACACGCCGCAGACCCCGCGCCCGCGGGTGTGTACGTGCAGCATGACCTGTACCGCCTGCTCCTGGTCGAGGTTGAAGAAGTTGCGCAATACCTCGACCACGAAATCCATCGGGGTAAAGTCGTCATTCAGCAGCAGCACCTGGAATAGCGGTGGTCGCGCCACCTCCGGTTTGGCGGTTTCCAGTGCCAGTCCGCGGCCGCTGTCATGCTCGTGTTCGGGTTCGTGGGCCATGGTTTCTTGGGGTGTGATCTCTGATACGAAGTATACGCCGCGGCGGATGCAGCCCTCACGGCGGTGCGTCAGCAGAGGTGATGGCACAATGTCCTTTTTTCCAGCCCGCCCTCCCCATGGCCGATTCTCCCCGCACCGTCGAAATCTGGCGCCCACACGTCACCGTGGCCTGCGTGGTGGCCGAGGGCGACCGCTACCTGATGGTGGAGGAAGCCGTGAACGGTCGACTGGTCTACAACCAGCCAGCCGGGCACCTCGACGACGGCGAGAGCCTGGCGGCTGCCGCGCTGCGCGAAACACTGGAAGAAACCGGCTGGACGGTGGAATTGCAGCACCTGATCGGCGTCCATCAATGGCGCAGCACCGAACACGGCGACGCGGTGATGCGGTTCAGCTTTGCCGCCCGGGCGGTCAGCCATGATCCGGGACGGCCGCTGGATACCGGTATCAGCCGCGCACTCTGGATGTCCCGTGCCGAGATCGCCGCCCTCGGCGAGCGCTTGCGCAGCCCGCTGGTGTTGCTGAGCATCGATGCCTGGCTGGGTGGTCAGCGGCTGCCGCTGGATGCGCTGGGCTATCTGCCTGAAGGTGGCGCAGCGTGAAGGTGATGCTGGGCATGTCCGGCGGCGTCGATTCCTCGGTGGCGGCGTTGTTGCTGCAACAGGCGGGCCATCAGGTGGAAGGCCTGTTCATGCAGAACTGGGAGGAGGACGACCGCTCCGGCCCCTGCACCACCGATGCCGATCGCAAGGACGCCGTGGCGGTATGCGGGCGGCTGGGCATTCCGTTTCACGCACGCAACTTCTCCGCCGAATACTGGGACGGCGTGTTCGAGCATTTCCTGGCCGAATACCGCGCCGGACGCACGCCGAACCCCGATGTACTGTGCAACCGGGAGATCAAGTTCAAGACCTTCCTGGACGAGGCGCAGGCGTTGGGCGCCGACAGGATCGCCACCGGCCACTACGCCCGCGTCGATTTTCACGACGGCCGCCATCGCCTGTTGCGCGCGCTGGACAAGGCCAAGGACCAGACCTATTTCCTGCACGCGCTGGGCCAAAGGCAGCTGGCGGCCACCTTGTTTCCGCTGGGCGACATCGAGAAGTCGCGCGTGCGGGAACTGGCGCGCGAGGCGGCGCTTCCGACCCATGCCAAGAAGGATTCGACCGGCATATGCTTCATCGGCGAGCGCGACTTTCGCGGTTTCCTCTCGCAGTACATCCCCGCCCGTGCCGGCGAGATGCGTACGCCCGCGGGCGAACTGATCGGCGAACATCAGGGCGCGATGTACTACACCCTGGGGCAGCGCAGCGGCCTGGGCATCGGAGGCCGCCATGGCGCCAGCGGAGAAGCCTGGTACGTGGTCGGCAAGGACGTGGCTGCGAATGTGCTGTATGTGGCCCAGGGCGGCGAGAACCACTGGCTGCATTCGCAGCGATTGCAGACGGAAGCGCCGAACTGGATTGCCGGTGCAGCACCGGCCGACCATTTCCGCTGCACCGCCCGCACGCGCTACCGCCAGACCGACCAGGCCTGCGTCGTCAGCGTGGGCGACGACGGCCTTGAGTTACGCTTCGACGAACCGCAACGTGCGGTCACGCCAGGACAGTCGGCAGTCCTCTACGCTGGCGAAGTCTGTCTTGGTGGCGCAGTGATCGCCGCCACCGACGCACCTTATGGCGGTTTGCTGCCTGCATTCCCTTCCCCGTCCACCGCAAGAGAACCGCAAACCCGTGTTTGAAATTTTTTCGATGAATGAAGAGCGGGTGCTCGCACTCGCCGGCCTGTTCCAGGCCTGCGCATCGGCGCAGCAGCTGGCCAACGAAGGGCGTTGCGACGAAGGCGCGATGGAAGCCAGCGTGGCCAGCGTGTTCCGCATTGATGCGCCCTCGGTGGTCGGTGTTTACGGCAACATTTCCAACCTGCGGCCGGGCCTGCGCAATCTGATTGCCCAACTGGATGAAAGCGACCGCGACATGGCGGTGACGCGCATGGTGGTGACCGTGATGCGGCTGGAACGCAGTCTGGCGGCGCGACCGGACCTGCTGGAGAAACTGCAGCAGGGCATTCTCGCCGCGCAGCGACAGGTCGAGCATTTCGGGCAAGGCTCCAGCCAGGTCAGCAGCCGATTGGCCGAGATCTACGCGTCCACGCTGTCCATCCTCAAGCCACGCGTGATGGTCAGCGGCAACCCGCAACAACTGCAGTTGCCGGCCGTGGTGGAAAAGGTGCGCGCCAACCTGCTCGCGGCGGTACGGTCGGCGGTGCTCTGGCGGCAGGTCGGCGGACGGCAATGGCAACTGCTGCTGTATCGGCGACGGTGCAGCATGCTGGCGCGCGGCCTGCTCACGGGGGCGACGCTGGACAACCGCTGACGGATTTTCCAGCTCCGGAAAAGCAAACGGCGGGCATCGTGCCCGCCGTTTTCCGTCCATGGGTGGAACTCCGTTTCGATAACCTGCCAGCCCATACCCGGTGACTGAAGTGCGGCTGGGGTATGTGACGATTTCTAGAAGGCCACCTGGCCGAAAACACCGATCTCGTCGGTCTTCACATTCTGGACGTGAGGCGGAACCGGGCTAGCCACGGATTTGTCGCCCTTTTCATGCTTGTAGACCACGGCCAGCTGGAACCCCTTGGTCACATCGAACTGGACACCGGCGTTGTAGTACGTGTCTTTCGCGTTGCGATCCAGGTCCTTGCTCAACTTCGCCGAATCGTAGCGGGCAAACAGGCTGACCGTGTCGGCCACTGGCACGCTGCCCCAAAGCGAATAGCCGTCGGCCTTGTCGGCCAGCGGGCTGAGTACGTTGTTCCAGTTCTTGGCGGTGAAATATTCCGCACCGAGGCGGAAGGCCTTGCTTGCGTAGGCCACCATGAGGTCGCCACGCTGCGCGGTGTTCTGCGCGCTGACGTTCTCGGTCTCCTTGCCAAGATGACCGCTGTAGCCGCCCACCGCCACGACCATGCCTTCGAACGGCACAAAACCCACGCGACCTTCCACGTCCACGCCCTTACTGCGACCCGGGTTCTTGTAACCGTTGCCATTGACGACAGACACGGCGTAATTGAGCGACTTGCTCGCGCCGACGTCGCCACCCAGATGCAGGCCCCAGTCGGCCGAGTTGCCATAATGCAGACGGTCCGTAAGCGTATTTTCGACGTAACGGAAGCCGTAGACGTTCTCGACGAAGGGAATCCACGGCATGTCGGCCGAACCGATGCGGAACACGGCGGCCTGGTCGAACTTCGCCTGCACGTAGGCCTTCTTGACGAACAGGTTGGTCTCGCCGTCGCTGCTGACGTAGTTGAAGTCGGTGGTCAGGTTGGCCGACCAGATGTCGTTGAACTTGTGGTCGACGCTCAGGTAGAAGCGCTTGACGTCGAGGCCGGTGCCCGATGCATCGGTCTTGCCGGAGTCGCTGTTCTTCTGGCTGATGTTGGTGAAGTCGAAATACATCTTGCCCGACAGGGACGTGTTGTTGATCGCCTTCTCCAGAGCGGCGATCTTGGTATCGGTGGCAGCCGTGACCGTGGTTGCCTTCTCGACGGCCTGGCCATTGCTGACGTTGATGTCGGACTGGGCGTCGGTGCGCTGCTCGAGCTCGTCGACCTTGGCCTGCAACGCGGCAAGTTGCGCCTTCAGCAGCTCGACTTCGCTGCGGCTGGCTGCTGGCGTCGTGGTCGCACCGCGCTGGGACGGCGCGGCGGCACTGCTGAAACTGGTGATGCCCAAAGCGGCAGCAATCGCCACTGCAATCAATTTGGAACGCATGTCATTACTCCGCAAGTTGGTGGGAAACATCTCAACCGCCCCCTCGATCCGATGGCCGGCCAGCGATTAGTTAACAAGTCTGGCGACGTATTTTTACCGTTGGATGCACCTTATGTGACACATTCGCGACAGCTTCCGCAGCGCAACGGCACAAATCCCCGATCTCATCTCGCGCGAGGTGGCTGATATGCTTTGCGCATGGAACTATTGAGCAACAGCATCGCGCCGCGGATGGCCGAGCGCTTTCGGGGGTTTCTGCCGGTCGTGGTCGATGTCGAAACCGGCGGCTTCGATGCCACACACGACGCACTGCTGGAAATCGCGGCGGTCCCGCTGAGTATGGACGCGGGCGGCTATTTGCGGCTGCAGCCCACGGTTTCGACGCATGTGGAGCCCTTCCCCGGCGCCAATCTCGACCCGCGTTCGCTGGAAATCACCGGCATTGATCCGTACAACCCGCTGCGCGGCGCACTCGCCGAACGGCTGGCGCTGGATCATATCTTTCATAGGGTACGCGAGGCGGTACGCGAGTCCGGTTGCCAGCGGGCGATCCTGGTGGGCCACAACGCCGCGTTCGACCTGGGCTTTCTCAACCAGGCGGTGCGGCGCTGCGGACACAAGCGCAATCCGTTCCACCCGTTCAGCTGTTTCGACACGGTCAGTTTCGGTGGCCTTGCTTATGGCCAGACCGTCCTGAGCAAGGCCGTGCTCGCAGCCGGTCACCCGTTCGACAGTCGCGAGGCCCACTCGGCGGTGTACGACGCGGAGCGCACCGCCGAGCTGTTCTGCAGCGTCGTCAACCGCTGGCGCCAGCTGGAGCTGTTCGAGCAGGCTCACGGCGCCATCGACGTCGTCTGAGCCGCACAAAAACAGAGTTGGGCAAGCGGCGATCCAGCCAGATGACAGCATGTCATCTGGCTGCAACATTCATTTCATTCAATGGCAACACGAAAAGCCTGAAATAGTGGTGTCTCATCCGACTTCCCTCCCAAGGAGCTACCGTGTTGACCAACAACCACACCCCGCTTCGATTCGCTGCCGTCGCCGCGATTGCCGTGGCTTCGACGTTCGGCGTTGCCGCGCACGCCGCCGACATCACCGGCGCAGGCTCCAGCTTCGTCTATCCGGTCATGTCCAAATGGTCGGCAGCATACGCCGAGAAAACCGGCAACCATCTCAACTACCAGTCGGTCGGCTCCGGCGCCGGCATCGCGCAGATCAAGGAAGGCACCATCGACTTCGGCGCCTCCGACGCGCCGATGAAGGCCGAAGACCTGCAGAAGTACGGTCTCGGGCAGTTCCCGATCGTGGTCGGTGGCATCGTGCCGGTGGTCAACCTCGCTGGTGTGCAGGCCGATCAGGTCAAGCTGGACGGCGTCACCCTCGCTGACATCTTCCTGGGCAAGATCACCAACTGGAACGACCCGAAGATTGCCGCGCTGAACGCCGGCCTCACCCTTCCCGCCGGCAAGATCACGGTGGTGCATCGCTCGGACGGTTCGGGCACCTCGTTCAACTTCACCAACTACCTCTCCAAGGTCAACCCGGAATGGGCCAGCAAGGTCAAGTTCGGTACGGCAGTGGAATGGCCGACCGGTGTGGGCGGCAAGGGCAATGAAGGCGTGTCGCAGTACGTCCGCCAGATCAAGGGTTCGATCGGCTACGTCGAATACGCGTATGCGGTGAAGAACAAGCTCGCCTGGGTCGACCTGAAAAATGCCACCGGCAACTACATGAAGCCGAGCGCCGATGCGTTTGCCGCCGCCGCGGCCACCGCCGACTGGGCCAGCGCCAAGGACTTCAACCTGATCATGACCAATGCACCCGGCGCCCAGGCGTGGCCGATCACCGCCACCACCTGGATGATCATGTACAAGACGCCGAAGAACGCCGGCAACAGCAAGGTTGCCTTCGACTTCTTCAAGTACGCGCTGGAGAACGGTCAGCAGGCGGCCAGCGCACTGGACTATGTCCCGCTGCCGGCCGCGCTGGTCAGCAAGATCGAGGCGTACTGGGCCGCCGAGTTCAAACATTGATGGCGTGATCCGAACGGGAGCGCTCCCACCCTGTTCGCCGTGAACGCAGACCAGAGGCAGCGAAGTCGAAGGGTTGCCCTTCGACTTCGCTGCGCTACGCTCGGGGCAAGCAGGTCTTGTGAAGGCCCACCAAGTCGTTCCACAGAGTCCACGCATGACGATCGCCGGCAACACCGACATACTCGAACAGCGCAGCCGCCGCGACGCCCGTCACGAGCGGCTGTTCCGCTGGTTGTTGAAGGGTTGCGCACTCATCGTGCTGGCTGCCCTGCTTGGGGCTGCCGGCGCCACGCTATGGGGTGGCCGCCACGCCTTCGCCACCTTCGGCTGGCATTTCCTGGTAAGCGCCGAGTGGGATCCGGGCAACGACGTCTACGGCGCGCTGGTACCGGTCTACGGCACCGTCGCCACCTCGTTCATTGCCTTGCTTATCGCCGTCCCGGTGAGCTTCGGCATCGCGATTTACCTTTCCGAAGTCGCGCCCTCCTGGTTGCGCACGCCGGTGGCGTCGGCCATCGAGCTGCTGGCCGGGATTCCTTCAATCATCTACGGCATGTGGGGTCTTTTCATCTTCGCCCCTTTCTTCGCCAACCATGTCAAGCCGTGGTTGACCAGCAATCTCGGCAACAAGCCCGATGACGGCAAGCTGTCATGGGTGGCCTCGCATGTGCCGTTCGTCGGCAAGCTGTTCGGCAGCGACTATCCGTTTGGCGCCAGCATCCTCGTGGCCGGGATCGTGCTGGCCATCATGATCATCCCGTTCATCTCGTCGGTGATGCGCGAAGTGTTCCAGACCGTGCCTACACGTCTCAAGGAATCCGCCTATGCACTGGGTTCCAGTACATGGGAAGTGTCGTGGGACATCGTGTTGCCTTACACGCGCTCGGCGGTCATCGGCGGGATCTTTCTCGGCCTTGGCCGCGCGCTGGGCGAGACGATGGCGGTGACCTTCGTGCTCGGCAATGCCATGCAGCTGTCAGCCTCGCTGCTCGACCCGGGCACCTCGATCGCCTCGACCATCGCCAACCAGTTCAGCGAGGCGTCGGGCCTGCAGAAGTCCTCGCTGATGGCTCTGGCGTTCCTGCTGTTCGTGGTCACCTTCATCGTGCTGTTGATCGCCCGATTGATGTTGCGCCGACTGGCCAGCAAGGAAGGCCGCTGATGAACTCGCCCTATCTGCGCCGCCGCCTCACCAATGCGATGGCCATGGTGCTGAGCACGCTGGCCACCCTGATCGGCCTGGCGTTTCTGGCCTGGATCCTGTGGGAAACGCTGCGCCAGGGCATCAGCGCGTTGCACCCGAAACTGTTCACGAAAATCACGGCCTACGGCGAGGATGGCGGCCTGGCCAACGCGATGGTCGGCAGCCTGATCATCAACTTCATCGGCATCGCGATCGCCACCCCGATCGGTGTGCTCGCGGGAACCTGGCTGGCCGAATATGCGAACCGCACCCGGCTGGGCGAATCGATCCGTTTCCTCAACGACATCCTGCTGTCGGCGCCATCGATCGTGATGGGCCTGTTCGTGTACACCATCATCGTGCTGCCGAGCACCGCACTCACCCACGGCAATACCACGTTCTCCGGCTTCGCCGGCGGCGTGGCGCTGGCGCTGATCGCGTTGCCCGTGATCGTGCGCACCACCGACGAGATGCTGCGACTGGTGCCATCGACCCTGCGCGAAGCAGCGCTTTCGCTCGGCGTGCCGCAGTGGAAGCTGACCCTGCAGATCCTGATACGCGCCGCGCGCTCGGGTATCGTCACCGGCGTGCTGCTGGCGTTGGCGCGGATCAGCGGGGAGACCGCGCCACTGCTGTTCACCGCGTTCGGCAACAACTACATGGCGCTCAACCCCATCGAGAAGATGTCCAGCCTGCCGCAGATCATCTACCAGTACGCCAACGATCCGGGCGATGCGATGCACGCATTGGCCTGGGCCGGCGCCTTCGTGATCACCATGTTCGTGCTGCTGCTCAGCCTCGCCTCCCGCCTGATCCTCTCCCGCACCAAGGTGTCCCATGACTGATTCCGCCCTCGCCACGAACCCGGCGCCGGTGGCAGCAGCGGCGGCTGTCGCCCCCAAGCTCGTCGTGCGCGACCTGCACTTCTACTACAACGGGTTCCAGGCGCTGAAAGGCATCAGCATGGATATCCCGGAGAAGCAGGTCACCGCGATCATCGGCCCGTCCGGCTGCGGCAAGTCGACCCTGTTGCGCATCTTCAACCGCATCTATGCGATCTACCCGAAACTCGAGGCGAAAGGCTCGATCGAACTGGACGGCGAGAACATCCTGGACCCCGGCTATTCGCTGAACCGCCTGCGCAGCAAGGTTGGCATGGTGTTCCAGAAGCCGGTACCGTTCCCGATGACGATCTTCGAGAACGTCGCCTACGGCATCCGCCACCACGAGAAGCTGTCGAAGCCGGACATGGAAGGCCGCGTGGAGCAGGCCCTGCGCAGCGCAGCGCTGTGGGACGAAGTGAAGGGCAAGCTCAAGCACAACGCGCTCGGCCTTTCCGGCGGCCAGCAGCAGCGCCTGTGCATCGCCCGCGCGATCGCGCTGCGACCGGAAGTGCTGCTTCTGGACGAACCGACCTCGGCGCTCGACCCGATCGCCACAGGCCGCATCGAGCAATTGGTGGAAGAGTTGAAAAGCCAGTTCACCATCGTCATCGTCACCCACAACATGCAGCAGGCGGCGCGCTGTTCCGACCTCACCGCCTTCATGTACCTAGGCGAGCTGATCGAGTTCGACGTCACCGAGAAAATCTTCACCAAGCCGGGCAAGAAGCAGACCGAGGACTACATCACCGGGCGATTTGGGTGAATCGGAGCGGGGAGCAGGGAATAAGGAACGGGGAACGTGTGGTTTGTCGGGGGCATGACGTCCCCGCTTCCGATTCAGCCTCCCGTTCTCGCTGCCGCCTGCCATAAACCTGACGTTCCCCGCTTCCCGTTCCCGCTCCACCCCACGAGGTACCCCATGAACACCGGCACAGACCACATCATCAAAAGCTACGACAGCGAGCTGACCCGGCTCACCGGCGAAATCGTGCGTATGGGCGAGCTGGCGGTAGCGCAACTGGAAGCATCGATCGATGTGCTCGAACGGCGCGATGAACGCGCCGCCCAGCGCGTGGTCGGCAACGACGACGCGATCGATCAGCTGGAGCAGGAGATCGGCCACGACGTGGTACGGCTGCTGGCGCTGCGTGCACCGATGG
Source organism: Rhodanobacter umsongensis (assembly GCF_042654965.1). Classification (NCBI taxonomy): domain Bacteria; kingdom Pseudomonadati; phylum Pseudomonadota; class Gammaproteobacteria; order Lysobacterales; family Rhodanobacteraceae; genus Rhodanobacter; species Rhodanobacter umsongensis. The sequence continues at coordinate 49,748 of NZ_JBHSMK010000009.1, forward strand.
CCGGCGATCTGCGCAATGTCTATGCCGCGCTGCGCATCGCCTCCGACATCGAGCGCATCGGCGACTACGCCGCCAACGTGGCCAAGCGTTCGATTCCGTTGTCGATGGTGGCGCCGGTGGCCCCGGTCGGCGGACTGCGCCACCTGGCCGAGCTGGCCGCCGGCGAGGTTCGCGACGTGCTGGCCGCATATCGCGATCGCGATGCCGATGCCGCCTACCAGGTGTGGAAGAACGACGTGGTGCTGGACGAGGCGTACACCGGCTACTTCCGCCAGTTGCTCACCTACATGATGGAAGATCCCCGCAACATCACGCCGTGCACGCATCTGCTGTTCATGGCCAAGAACATCGAGCGCATCGGCGATCACGCCACCAATATCGCCGAGAACGTGTGGTTCCAGGTGACGGGCGAACCGTTGAACAAGCAGCGCAGCAAGGGTGATCTCACATCGAGCCCGGAGATGACCAAGCTGGGTGACTGAGCCCTATCAGCAGCTGCCGAGGTCGTGGAAGCCCGCTGGCGCGCGATGCCTCCCCGCCGGCAGCCTTCTACAGATCGGTGTGCGGGGCTACGGTGCGCTTCCCGCGGCGCAGGCGCATGCCGTGCAGCACGCCATAGATGCCGATGCCGGCCCAGGCTGCTTCCATCACGAACGCCGGCAGGTTGAAGCTGCCGAACAACAGCGACAGCATCACGCCGAGCGCACCCGCTATGTTCATCAGCTGGTAGGTCAAGCCGTTGCCGTGCAGCTTTTGTGCCTGCAGCAGCAGGAATGCCAGCAATACCAGCACTACGCCGACATAGCCGACCCAGTCGTGCCAGAACAACGGGGTCATCCTTTCGCACTCCGCTGGCGCAGGGCCTCGAACAGCACCACGCCGGTGGCGACCGAGACATTGAGGCTTTCCATCGTGCCCGGCATCGGGATCTTCGCCACGAAATCGCAGAGCTCGCGGGTAAGGCGGCGGATGCCCTCGCCTTCGCTGCCCAGCACGATGGCCACCGGCCCCTTGAAGTCGAGTCCGTAGACCGAGGTATCGGTATCGCCGGCCAGCCCGGTGATCCACACGCCGGCGTCCTTCAGTTCGCGCAGCGTGCGCGCCAGATTGGTCACCGCGATCAGCGGCACCCGATCGGCGCCGCCAGCCGAGGCGCGGCGAACCACGGGAGTCAGCCCGACCGCATGATCCTTGGGCACGATCACCGCGGTGGCCTTGGCAGCCGCCGCGCTGCGCAGGCAGGCGCCCAGGTTGTGCGGGTCGGTCACGCCGTCGAGCACCAGAATCAGGGAGTCGCCGCCATCGCGCTCGAGCAAGCCGGCCAGGTCGCTTTCGTGGGCGGCCGGAGCCGCTTCAAAACGCGCCACCACGCCCTGGTGACGCGCTTCGCCGGCGAGCTTGTCCAGCTCGTCGCGCGGGCGATGCTGCACCGGAATCTTCAGCTTCTTCGCCCGCTCGGCCAGGTCGAGCACGCGTGCGTTGCGCTGGCCATTCTCGACCAGCACCTCGCGCACACGCTCGGCATCGTTGCTCAACGCTCCTTCGACCGGGTTGATCCCGACGATCCAACTTTCGCTCATGACTGGCCTTTCGGTTTCGGTTTGGATCGACGCCGGCTGCTCTTCTTCGCGGCGGCCGCAGCGGGCGGTGCCGCGGACTGCCTGGCGGACCTGTTGCCGCCCGCATCATCCCTGCGCGGCCGGGAATCAGCCGGGCGGGTTGCCTTGCCGGGGCTCTGCGTGCGTCCTGAACGCTGCTCCCCGGATTGCCGGCGCGTGGAACCCTGCGCGCGCGGTGGCGGCCTATCCGGCATCGAGGCCTTGTGCGGAGCCTCGTCCGGCACGACGGCTGCCGCTTCCTTGCGCCCAAACGCACGCCCGATGGCCTTGGCGGCGCGGCCAAACATGCCAGGTGCCTTGGTGGTGGCTACTCCCTTCTTCGGCAGCGAGTAACGCTCTCCGCTGGCCGCATAGTCGTACGGTTTGGCACCGCCCGTGGGTGGCGTTGCCGGCGTGCGTGGCGAGACCAGCCGGAAGTCGATCTTGCGATCCTCCAGACTCGCCCGCAGCACCTGGATGCGCACGTGATCGCCGAGGCGGAACTGCGCGCCGGTACGTTCGCCCTTGAGCAGCTTGCGGGTGGCATCGAAGTGGTAGTAGTCGTTGGCAAGCTGGCTGATGTGCACCAGGCCGGAGACCTTCGATTCGTCCAGCTCCACAAACAACCCGAACGAGGTGACGCCGGTGACCACGCCGTCGAACTCGCTGCCGATGTGCTTCTCCATCCACGCACATTTGAAGCGCTCATCGACATCGCGCTCGGCTTCCTCGGCGCGGCGCTCGCGCTGCGAACAATGGATCGCCATCGTCCCCATCTCTGCCAGGCTATAGCTGTAATCCGTCGGTTTGCGGCCAGTCAACGCGAAGCGGATCGCACGATGCACCAGCAGGTCGGGATAACGGCGGATCGGCGAAGTGAAGTGCGCATACGCCTGCAGCGACAGACCGAAGTGGCCGCGGTTGTCCGGCTGGTACGCCGCCATGCTCTGCGAGCGCAGCAGCACGTTCTGGATCAGCTCGCGCTCGGGACGGTCCTTGACCATGCGCAGAACCTCGGAGAAGTCGCCCGGCGTGACATCTTCCAGCGGCGGCATGCGCAGCTTGAATTCGCGCAGGAACTGCTGCAGGTCCTCGTACTTCTCCGACGGCGGCGGCTCATGCGCACGGAACAGCCCCGGGATCTTCTTCTTCTCCAGGAACAGGGCCGCCTGCACGTTGGCGGCGATCATGCATTCCTCGATCAGCTTGTGCGCGTCGTTGCGCTCGGTGGCGCCCATCGACTCGACGCCGCCGGTCTGGTCGAGGCGGAACTTCACTTCGGGCGTCTCGAAGTCTATCGCGCCGCGGCGCTTGCGCTGCTGCGCCATCGCCTTGTACAGCGCATGCAGGTTCTCGAGTTGCGGCAGTACGTCGGCCACTTCGTGTCGGACATCGGCATCATTCAGGCCCACTGCCTGCCACACCTTGTCGTAGGTGAGCCGCGCATGGGACAGCATCACCGCGTCATAGAATTTCGACTTGGTCACGTTGCCTTCGGCATCGATCAGCATGTCGCAGACCATGCACATCCGCTCGACCTTCGGCATCAGCGAGCAGATCCCATTGGACAGCGTCTCGGGCAACATCGGCACCACGAAGCCGGGGAAGTAGGTCGAGGTGCTGCGCTCGTAGGCCTCGCGGTCCAGCGCATTGCCGACCTGCACGTAATGCGAGACGTCGGCAATCGCCACGATCAGCCGCCAGCCACCGCCGCGCTTCGGTTCGGCATACACCGCGTCATCGAAGTCGCGCGCGTCGGCACCGTCGATCGTCACCAGCGGCAGTTGACGGATATCGGTGCGGCCTTCGCGCTCGGCCGCAGTCACCACGGATTCCACCTGCGCCGCATCACGCAGCACTTCCTGTGGCCACTCGTGCGGCAAGTCGTGGCTGGCGATCGCCATCTCCACCACCAGCGACGGCTGCAGCCGCTCACCGAGCACCGCCCGGATCTCACCCATCGGCCCACGCTGCATGGTCGGCGGCGCGGTGATCTCGACCACCACGATCTGGCCCGAATGCGCGCCCTGCTCCTTGCCCGGCGTGATCACCACGTCCTGGCTCAGCCGCCGATCATCCGGCGTCACCAGGGTGACGCCATTCTCGACCACGACCCGGCCGACAAGCCGCGGCGAACGGCGCTCCAGCACTTCGGCGATCGCGCCCTGCTTGCGACCGCGGCGGTCGATGCCGACCACGCTGGCAAGCACGCGATCGCCATGCATGACGGCACGCATCTGCTGCGGCGAGAGGTACAGGTCCTCGCCACCTTCGTCCGGACGCAGGAAGCCGTAGCCCTCCGCGTTGGCCAGCACGCGGCCGGCGATCAGGTCCAGTTTCTGGGTGGGCGCGTAGCCGCCGCGCCGGCCCAGCAGCAGCTGGCCGTCGCGGACCATCGCGCCAAGGCGCTTGCGCAGCGCGTCGAGATCGGCTTCGTCGTCAATCGCCAACGCCTCGGCGATGCGTGCCTCGGTCAGCAGTTCGGCGCGCTCTTCAAGCAGGGCCAGGATCGCCTCGCGGCTGGGGATCGGGCGCGCATACCGTTGCGCCTCGCGATCGGCATGCGGATCACGCACGGCGCCTGCGGCAGCCCTGGTGCGCTTGTCGGATGGGGCATCGGCGCGCGGCGCCCGTTTGCCAGGGCTCTTCGGCGAGCGCGGGCCTTGGGAATGGTCGGAATGGGGGGGCGTTTTTCTGGTCACTCAATGTCCTTGTGATGTTTGCGCCGCGGAGAATGCCACGTCGCAGTGAATGGATGTGAAAAGTGTTGACAAGCCGCCGGCAGATGCCTAAATTACGCGGCTCACGCAGCTCACCGAGCGACGTGACACCTGCCCAGGTGGCGGAATTGGTAGACGCACTAGCTTCAGGTGCTAGCGGGGGCAACTCCGTGGAGGTTCGAGTCCTCTCCTGGGCACCAATTGTAAACGAAGGCCGCCCTCAAGGCGGCCTTCGTCTTTTCCGGGTTTGTTATAAAGTCGGAAAGGCGCGCGTCCTGCACACCTCATCTGACTGCCGGGCCCTTCAGTTCAACCATGTTGCCCTGCGGGTCGTACAAATAGATCGACGGACCCTCGCCGCGCGCTCCGTAGCGCGAGCCCAGCTCGCCGATGCGCACGTCGTGCGCATGCAGATGCGCGAGGATCGCCGCTTCGTCGTAGTCCTCCACGCGCAGGCACAGGTGATCCATGTTGTGGCCTTCGCCGCCCGGCGCCGCGCCGCCGTGGCGGCCAAGCTTGCCGTCGATGCTGACCAGGTCGATCAGCGACGCGCCGGCGCGCAGCTGCATCAGGCCGATCTCGTCCTGCCGGCGCTCCTCGCGGCAGCCAAGCACATCGCAATAGAAACGCTGCATGGTCCGCATGTCGATCGCACGCAGCACCACATGGTCGATCTCACCGATACGGATCATGGGAGTTCCAGCAGTTCAGGAACTTCAAGCATAACGCAGGCGCCGATCGGCGGTTCCCGGCGGCATCCTGCACCTTCAGCCAACACAACATGCTGTGCCCGCCCTGTATAATCGCCCTGGTAAACGCATGGTGGGAGAAGCGGACGACCCTTCCCGGGGCGCAACCGCTGCCGAAGACGCAACGCCCGTAATCGCTCAGGCCCCCATACCACCAAATGCGAACACTCTGGAGAGACCGGTTGAATCCGGCGCCGAAGGGGCACGAAGCAGCGGCAGGTCATCGTCTCGCTTCCAAACTCTCAGGCAAAAGGACAGAGGGGCGCCCCACGTGCGGCACGGCACGTTGTCTGCGGATGCCCAAGTCATGAGTCAGAACTTCTCCCCCTCCCTGCGCGAGCTCGAGCACCACCACGCCTTCATCGAGCGCCATATCGGCCCCAACGATGCCGAGATCGCGCAGATGCTGCGCGTCATCGGCCACGATTCGCTGGAAGCAATGACCGATGCGATCGTTCCGGGCAAGATCAAGTCGCCCTCTCCGCTCGCATTGCCGAAAGCGATCACCGAAGTCGAGGCGCTGGCCAAGATCCGCGCCATCGCGGACAGGAACGAGGTGTTTCGCAGCTTCATCGGTCAAGGCTATTACGGCACCCTGACGCCGAACGTCATCGCGCGCAACATCCTGGAGAACCCGGCCTGGTACACGGCGTACACGCCGTATCAGGCGGAGATCTCGCAGGGCCGCATGGAGGCGCTGATCAACTTCCAGACGCTGTGCGCCGACCTCACCGGCATGGAAATCGCCAACGCCTCGCTGCTGGACGAAGCCACCGCCGCGGCCGAGGCGATGACGCTGGCCAAGCGTTCGTGCAAGTCGAAATCCAATGTGTTCTTCGTGTCGAACGGCGTGCACCCGCAGACGCTGGAAGTGGTCAGGACCCGCGCCGAGGCGCTGGGCCTCGAACTGCATGTCGGCGATGACGCCGAGGGCAGCACGGTCGACAGCTTCGGCGTGCTGCTGCAGTACCCGAACACCTACGGCACCATCAAGGACTACCGCGCCCTCGCCGACGCCGCACATGCGCGCGGCGCGCTGGTCGCAGTCGCCACCGACCTGCTCGCGCTGACCCTGATCGCCGCGCCTGGCGAATGGGGCGCGGACATCGTGGTCGGCAACTCGCAGCGCTTCGGCGTGCCGTTCGGCAACGGCGGACCGCATGCGGCGTTCATGGCCTGCCGCGACGCGTTCAAGCGCTCGATGCCCGGCCGTCTGATCGGCGTGTCGATCGATGCCGAGGGCAAGCCCGCGTACCGCCTTACGCTGCAGACGCGCGAGCAGCATATCCGCCGCGAGAAGGCGACTTCCAACATCTGTACCGCACAGGTGTTGCTGGCCGTGATGGCGAGCATGTATGCGGTCTACCACGGGCCGGAAGGCCTCGCCCGCATCGCGCGGCGCACGCATCGCTTCAGCGCGATCCTGGCCGGCGCGTTGCGCCAGGCCGGCGTCACCGTGGGCACGGACTTCTTCGACACGCTGCACATCAGCGATGTCGACGCCGATGCCGTGCATGCCCGCGCCGAGGCGCTGCGCATCAACCTGCGCCAGATCCATGGCACCTGCATCGGCATCAGCCTCGACGAGACCACCACCCGCGCCGAAGTAGTCGCACTGGCTGCCCTGTTCGGCGCCGAGATCGACGACATCGACGAGCTGGACGCGGTCACCGCCGATGCGCTGCCAGCCACTCTCCTGCGCCAGAGCAAGTTCCTCACCCATCCGGTGTTCAACACGCATCACAGCGAGCACGAGCTGCTGCGCTACATGCGCGCGCTGGCCGACAAGGATCTGGCGATGGATCGCACGATGATCCCGCTGGGCAGCTGCACCATGAAGCTCAACGCCACCTCCGAGATGATCCCGATCACCTGGCCCGAGTTCGGCAACATCCATCCCTTGGCGCCTGCCACGCAGACTCGCGGCTACAAGGAACTGATCGACGGTCTCGAGGCGATGCTGGTGGAATGCACCGGCTACGACGCGGTCAGCCTGCAGCCGAACTCCGGCGCGCAGGGCGAGTACGCCGGCCTGCTGGCGATCCGCGCCTATCACCGCTCGCGCAACGAGAGTCACCGCGACATCTGCCTGATCCCCGAATCCGCCCACGGCACCAACCCGGCTTCCGCGCACCTGTGCGGCATGACCGTGGTGGTGACCAAATGCGACGGCAACGGCAACGTCGACGTCGAGGACATCCGCCGCGCCGCCGAGAAATATTCCGACCGCCTTGCCGCGCTGATGATCACCTACCCGTCCACCCATGGCGTGTTCGAGGAGGACATCGTCGCCATCTGCGACATCGTTCACCAGCACGGCGGCCAGGTGTACACCGATGGCGCCAACATGAATGCGCTGGTCGGCGTGGCCAAGCCCGGCAAGTGGGGTTCGGACGTGTCGCATCTGAACCTGCACAAGACCTTCTGCATTCCGCACGGCGGCGGCGGCCCGGGGGTCGGGCCGTGCGCGGTGAAGTCGCACCTCGCGCCGTTCCTGCCTGGCAAGCTGGGCGAGGACAGCCCCGTCGGCATGGTCAGTGCGGCCAACTACGGCAGCGCCAGCATCCTGCCGATCAGCTGGATGTACATCACGATGATGGGTCAGCAAGGCCTGCGCAAAGCCACCCAGGTGGCCTTGCTCAACGCGAACTACGTCGCCAAGCGCCTGGAGCCGCACTATCCGACCCTCTACACCGGTCGCAATGGCCTGGTCGCGCATGAGTGCATCCTCGACCTGCGTCCGCTCAAGGACGCCACGGGCATCGGCGCCGAGGACGTGGCCAAGCGGCTGATCGACTTCGGCTTCCACGCGCCGACGCTGAGCTTCCCGGTTGCCGGCACGCTGATGGTCGAGCCGACCGAGAGCGAATCGCTGCACGAGCTCGACCGTTTCATCGACGCGATGATCGAGATCCGCGACGAGATCCGCGCGATCGAGGACGGCAGGCTCGACCGCGAGGACAACCCGCTGAAGAACGCGCCGCACACCGCCACCATGGTCTCGGCCAGCGAGTGGGTCCACGCCTATCCGCGCGAACTGGCCGCGTTCCCGCTGGCCAGCCTCAAGCTGCAGAAGTACTGGTCGCCGGTGGCACGCGTCGACAACATCTACGGCGACAAGAACATCATGTGCGCGTGCATTCCGGTGGATGCATACAAGGATGAAGTCGAGGCGTGACACGCAGCCTGTTCCGTTGATCCGAAGAGGCCCCGCATGCGGGGCCTCTTCATGCAGCGCGTTGGAATCCGCGCAGGTCATCCAGCGGCATCGCCAGCTTCGCCTCCGCCGGGCCGGTCGATCGGCGATCTGGTTCGGCACGGAACGGGCCGGTGGAGGCAATCACCGACATTCGCAACAAGGCATTCCGGCGTGAACGTGATGCGGCGCCCGGCGACGACGACTCTGCTTGATCACCAGCTGCCGCGTCTGCAGCATGCACGATGCCTCGGTCGAGCGGCACCTGCTCACGGATGGCCCGCTCCGCGGCGTGAATCAGCTTGTGCTGACGATGCAGTCCCTGCCCCGCTGCTTGGCCCGATACAACCGCTTGTCGACCATGTCGATGAACGAAAGCAGTTCGTCATCGTGGGCAGGGGTTGCCGTGCCGACGCCCTGGCTGATCGTCAGCATGTGGCCAATCGGAGAGGGTTCATGCGCAATGTGCTCGTCGCAGACCAGTCGGCGGCACCGTTCGGCCAGTGAATGCGCAGCGGCGGCGTCCGTTTCCGGCAGTACCAGCACGAACTCCTCGCCACCGAAGCGCGCCAGCAGGTCGCGTGCGCGTGTCGCGGCGGAACTCAACACCCAGGCAACGCGCTTGAGGCTCACGTCGCCCTCGAGATGGCCGTAGTGGTCGTTGTACTGCTTGAAATAGTCGATATCCAGCATGATCAGCGACAACGGCTGGCGGTTGCGCCGCGCGTTGCTCCATTCCAGCTCGATGATCGCGTCGAAGCGGCGGCGGTTCGCAACGCCGGTGAGGCCGTCGCGGAATGAAAGCTCCTCCAGCTCCTTCTGCAGGCTGACGAGTTGCTGCTCGGTCTGCTTGCGTTCGCTGATGTCGAACATGAAGCCGATCAGCGAAGCGACCGTGCCATCGTCGTTGCGTACCACATGCACCACGTCGCGAATCCATACGTAGCGATCGTCGCTGGTCAGCGCGCGATAGTCGGCCTCGTGGTCCACGCCTGCCAGCGACTGCGCCACGCAATAGTTCATCACCCACTCGCGGTCCTCGGGATGCATGCGGCTGGCCCAATCCCCCACGGTCACCCAGCTGGACGGCGCCCAGCCCAGCAAGGCCTCGATCTGGGGACCGATATAGACAAACTGCTTGCTGGCCCAGTCGATCTTCCAGGGGATCGCCCGGGTCGATTCCAGCAGCGTCTTGTAGACGGCACTGTCGAATTCCATGGTGTTCAATTTATCGACCATCGCGGCAGGCTCGGTGGATGGAAAGGCAACCAGGGATGCGGCGATCGATCGGCCGGCCCAAGCCCGAAAGTACACTGTCGGCCGGCCGCAGCGCGAGCGGCCCGTTGTGAAAAAAAAGAAGCCCCGCTATGCGGGGCCTCTCTTCGTATCCAGACGGCTTTGCCGATCAGCCGCCGTTCTTCGCCAGCCAGGCATCGATGGCCGGCAGGCGATCCTTGCGCACCATCATGCGGTAGTTGATGTTGGCGATCACCGTGTCGGCCGCGCGGCGCGATCCCTTGGCGATATGCGCGTCGGCATAGGCCTTGATCTTGCCGATCATCGCCGGGTCGTTCGAACTGGCGCCGATCGCCGGGTAGTAGCGACTGCTGGAAGTGGAGTCGACCAGCTTGTCGATCTGCGGACGGTGCGCCATGGCGAACGCCCATGCCATGTCAGGATGCTGATAACCGGCAGTCCGGACCATGCCTGCGCTGTTGGTGGCGCCCGGCTCGTCGGTCAGCGCCAAGTCCAGTGCGCGCTGGGCCAGTGCATCGTCTTCGGCGCTCGACAGCAACAGGTACAGGCGATCCTTGATCAGCGGCGTGGTTTCGGCCTTGGCCATCGCATGCAGCTTTTCCCAGGTCGCGGCGTCCGCCTTGCGTGCCACCACCTCGAGAATGGTCTTGCGCAAGGCCGGCGGCACGGCCTTCGGGTCGGTCGCCTGGGCCGCGTAGCGACGCTGCACTTCCTTGATCACGTCGCTGTCGCCAAGGTCGGCCAGCACGCTGATCAGCTGCGTGCGCAGGATCGTGGTCGGATCGCCCTCGTCCGCCTTCGCTTCCCAGCCCACCCGGGCAAACACCGGCTTGAGCTGCTTGATCGCAAAGGCATCGAAGCGTGCCTGCCGCGCCTTGTCGCCGCGGTAGTACTGGTGAAGGCCCGAGAAGCCGCCGGCGATGTCGCCCCAGATCTGCGGGTCGGCGTCGGCCGGGGTCACCTGGGCCAGGTCGAGGTAGCCGGATGCCGGCTGCAGGCCCGCCATGCCCAGCGCCCAGGTGTCGCCCATCAGGCCTAACTGGTCGATCGGCGCCAGCTTGACGAAATCGGCCTTGATCGCCGCAAATTCGGCCGGCGTGTACAGCGTGCGGTAGTACCCGCTTTGCCCCGCATTCACCAGCACCGGACCGCAGCCAGACACATCCAGCGTGGCCTTGCCGTCCACCACCGTGCGCGCGGCCGCGGTGGCGCCGACGGCCTTGGCGATCACCGGTACGTGCCATTTCAGCGGGGTCTTGCCCGGGCGATCCTTGGTGAACTCGCCCTGGGTCAGGGTCAGCGTGGTCTTGCCGTTGCTGCACGCGGACGACGCCACGCGGATCAGCGGGATGCCCGGCTGCAGCGTGAAGTCATGCGCGATCTGCGTCACCGGCTTGCCGGCCGCGCCCTGCACCGCCTTCCACAGGTCGTCCGACACGGTGTTGCCGTAGGCGTGGGCCTTGATGTAGCTGCGCACGCCGTTGCGCCAGGCATCGGGGCCGACGTAGGCCTCCAGCATGTTGATCACCGCCTCGCCCTTGGCATAGGTGATCGCGTCGAACGCCTGGCTGGCCTGCTCCACCGTCTCCACATGCTGCACCACCGGGTGGGTGGTGGCCACGGCATCACGCGACATCGCGCCTTCGCGGGTGCCGACGGCATCGAGGTGGGTATGCCATTCCGGGTGCAGCTTCTCGGTGGTGCGCGCGGCCATCCACGAGGCAAAACCCTCGTTGAGCCACAGGTCGTCCCACCAGCGCATGGTCACCAGGTCACCGAACCACTGGTGCGCCATTTCGTGCGCGGCGGTATTGAACACCTGCTGCTTGTCCGACTGGGTCGAGAAGCTCGGATCCAGCAGCAAGGCGTATTCGAAGGTGTAGATCGCGCCCCAGTTCTCCATCGCGGAGAAGAACTGGCTGCTGCCCGGCGAGGCGATGTTGTCCAGCTTCGGCAGCGGGTATGGCACGCCGAAATAATCGTTGTACTCGCGCAGCACGTCGCTGGCCGACTTCAGGGTGAAACCGGCCTGCGACTTCTTGCCCAGCTGCGTGATCACGCCGATCTCGGTGCCGTCGGCCATGGTGGTGGCGCGCTCGAACTCGCCCACGCCGAAGAACAGCAGGTAGGTCGACATCTTCGGCGACTGGCCGAACGTCACGCGGCTCATGCCGTTGCCCAGGTCCTTCTTCGACGTGACCGGCATGTTGCTCACCGCCATGTCGGCGCTCGGCACGGTCGCTTCGAGGTTGAACGTGGCCTTGTACGCCGGTTCGTCCCACGACGGAATGAAGCGGCGCGCGTCGGAGTTCTCGAACTGCGTGTACAGCGCGCGCTTCTTGCCCGCCTGGGTGTCGTAGTCGATCGCGAACAGGCCGTTGGCCTGGGTGCCGATCTTGCCGGTGTAGCTCATGGCCAGGCGGTATTCGCCGGCCGGCACCGGGTGATCGAAGGTGAAGGTGGCCGTCTGCGCCTTGGCGTCCACCGACACCTTCGGCTTGCCCACCATGATCTTCAGCTTGGTCGGCGTCAGCGTGGCCTCGGAGAACGTCATGTCGATCGCATTGAGCGTGATGCTGCTGGTGGGCTTGAGCACGTTCAGCGCGATCGTGACCTTGCCATCGAAACCGAGCTTGTCGGCGTGCGGCACCACCGCCACGTCGTAGTGCAACGGCACTACGCCACGCGGCAGCTGGGTGGTGGCCTCGCGCACCGACGGTGCCTTGGCAGTGGCCGCGAGCGGGGCCATCGACACGCCGGCCAGGACCAGCGCGATGGCGGAAACAAGATTGCGGCGCATGACATCTCCCTTGCAAATTGAACACGCCACGCGCACCGCCTGGCGGCGGCATCGCGAAGCCGGAAAGTACCCCTCGAAGCACCTGGATAGTGACGTGCGCGGCGCGGTGGCGGACACCGCCGAAAGTCATGGTGCAGCGCGCCTCCGAGCCGGGGGCACTGCCGCGCCGCTTTGCATGCGGCATGCCATGTTCCCGCCGGACGCCTGTGTTGCGCCGGCGTCGGCAACGCATCCCCTGGAGGAAAGAGCCCCGCTGCGCCGAGCCCTTCCCGAAGTCCATGCCCTCACGGCCGGCCTGCGGCCGCGGTCCGGCTTAGCGGCGATGGTGCAGCGGCGCGCCCGGCGGCGGGTCGAGACCGGGGCCCTGGTCCATCGTCTTGCCCACCCCGCTCTCGCGCTGCTTGCGCTCCACGACGCGCTGCTCGCGGTCCAGCCCCCGGCCACCGCTTTGATAGCCCGGCCCGGCAGACGGCTCGGGCAGCTCGGTCTCGCCGGATGCCCGCGACTGCGTGGCCTGCTTGCCTGATGCCTCGTCGACAGCGTGATGCGGCTGCCGCTGGCCGGTGCCGCTGCGGCCACCCACGCCGCCTTCTGGCTGCACGGCCTGGCGGATGGCATCGTCGGCCTTGAGCGGTGCGCGGGCGGCGCGCCCGCCTGCAGCCGGCTTCGTCGTAGGCGGAATCGACCGGCCGGCGGCCGGCGTGGAAGCTTTTTTGCTGTTGCCCTTGGGCATGTCGGTGCGGGCCATGGCGGTGCTCCTGTGGCGGCGGGAACGGTGGCCCTATGGTCGGCTCCGGCAGGTTTCCGCGACGTCGAAAAGTTGTTGCGCCTCGGCGCGACCCGGCCGCCGGAGCGGGCGCGGAACGACGGCGCGTTGACGGCCCCCGCCGCAGGATCGGCGTTCGACTGCGGCGCCGCGCGCCGCGCCAACGATCCCCAGCAGGAGCGTCCCCCATGGCTACGAAGACACCGTCCGCCCAGCCCACCAAACCATCCACCAAACCATCCGCCGACCGGCCCGCCGGCGATCGCCGCGGCCATGGCGACGAACTGCAGCAGATGGCCGGCGGGAGCCACCCGTCGCTGACCACCAACCAGGGCATCCCGGTCTCGGACAACCAGAACTCGCTGCGCAGCACGCCGCGCGGTCCGACTTTGCTGGAAGACTTCGTGCTGCGCGAGAAGATCACCCACTTCGACCACGAGCGCATCCCCGAGCGCATCGTGCATGCGCGTGGATCGGCCGCGCACGGCTACTTCGAGTTGACCAAATCGCTGAAGAAATACACCACCGCGAAGATCCTCACCGAAGTCGGCGAGAAGACCCCGCTGTTCACCCGCATCTCCACCGTCGCCGGCGGCGCCGGATCGATCGACACGCCGCGCGACGTGCGCGGCTTCGCGGTGAAGTTCTATACGAAGGAAGGCAACTGGGACCTGGTCGGCAACAACATCCCGGTGTTCTTCATCCAGGACGCGATGAAATTCCCCGACCTGGTGCACGCAGTGAAGATGGAGCCGGATCGCGGCTTCCCGCAGGCGGCCAGCGCGCACGACACGTTCTGGGATTTCATCTCGCTGACGCCCGAGGCGATCCACATGATCCTGTGGGCCATGAGCGACCGCGCGATCCCGCGCTCGCTGCGCATGATCGAGGGCTTCGGCATCCACAGCTTCCGCCTGATCAACGAGAGCGGCGACAGCACCTTCGTGAAGTTCCACTGGCGGCCGAAGCTCGGCTTGCAGTCGCACGTGTGGGATGAGGCGGTGAAGGTGGCTGGCGCCGACCCCGACTACCACCGCCGCGACCTGTTCGAGGCGATCCAGGCAGGCAACTTCCCGGAGTGGGAGCTTGCCGTGCAGCTGTTCACCCAGGCCCAGGCCGACAGCTTCCCGTTCGACCACCTCGACGCCACCAAGATCATTCCGGAGGAACTGGTGCCGCTGACCGTGATCGGCCGCATGGTGCTGGACCGCTGGCCGGACAACTTCTTCGCCGAGACCGAACAGGTGGCCTACTGCCCCGCCAACATCGTGCCGGGCATCGACTTCTCCAATGACCCGCTGCTGCAGGGCCGGCTGTTCTCCTACCTCGACACGCAGCTGTCGCGGCTGGGTTCGCCAAACTTCCACCAGCTGCCGATCAACGCGCCGAAGTGCCCGTTCGCCAACCATCAGCGCGACGGCCACATGCAGATGGCGCAGCCCAAGGGCCGCGTCAACTACGAGCCCAGCTCGCTGGATCCCGCCTCGGTGCGCGCCAGCGAGCGCGGCTTCCGCAGCTTCGCCGAGCCAGCCGACGACGGCAGCAAGGGCCGCATCCGCGCCGAGAGCTTTGCCGACCACTACAGCCAGGCGCGCCAGTTCTATCGCAGCCAGACCGGGTTCGAGCAGGCGCACATCGCCTCCGCGCTGGTGTTCGAGCTGTCCAAGGTCGAGACGCTGCGCGTGCGCGAGGCGATGGTCGGCCACCTGCGCAATGTCGATGAGGACCTCGCCCGCCGTGTCGCCGACGGCCTGGCCCTACCCGGCTTGCCGCCGGCCCAGCCCAAGGCGGTGCCCGCGAAGGACCAGCCACCGTCGCCGCCGCTGCAGATCATCGGCAAGATGAAGGACACGCTGAAAGGCCGCGCGGTCGGCATCCTGATCCACGACGGCTCCGACGCCGCCGCGATCAAGGCGCTGCGCCGGGCGGCCGAGTCCGCCGGCGCCAGCGTCAAGCTCGTGTGCCTGAAAGTCGGCGGCGCAAGACTGAGCGACGGCAGGCAGCAACCCGCCGACGGCCAGCTCGCCGGCACGCCATCGGTGGTGTTCGACGCCGTGGCGCTGGTGCTGTCCGACGAGGCCGGCAAACTGCTGGCGAAGGAAGCCGCCGCGGTGGATTTCGTGCGCGATGCGTTTGGCCATCTCAAGGCCATCGCCGCCGATGCCGGCGCACAGGCCGTGCTGAAAGCCGGCGGCATCCGGAGGGATGCCGGGGTGGTCGATGCCAGCGACAGCGCCGGCTTCATCAAGGCGGCCAAGACGCGGCAGTGGGCGCGCGAGGCGAAGTTGCGCACGCTGGCGTAGCAGTTGGCATTCGCCGGGCATGCCCGCACAAGGAGTGCGGTGCCGCATGCCCGGTGCCGTCCATCCGACCCACGTTTCGAGGTCATTTGCGTAAAGCACTCGCCGCTCGATCTGGGATTGTCGCGACTTCGCCTTTCGCCGCCCATCGACATGGCCAGGCATGCCCACCTCGGTGACGTGCCCGAACTGGGCCCTGCCACGCCCGCTGCAACCGCCAGGCGTTCCGTCAACGCGTCGCCACCCGCTGCGTTCTCTGTCCGGCATGCCGCCGCTCGACCGGCACGGCATGGCACCACGACAAACGCCGGCATCCCACCCTGAAGGACACCGTCATGAATCATGCTTCGATGTTTCACCGCGGCCTGCTCAGCCTGTTCGCCTGCACCGCGTTCGCCAGCGCCGGCGCAATGGCCTCCGCTGCTACCGTCCCGGGCCACCCCCGCGTCAACGAGGTCAGCCGGCGCATCGACAACCAGCAGGCCCGCATCGCGAAAGGCGTTGCCAACGGCAGCATCACCGGCAAGCAGGCCGCCCGCGACGAAAGGCGCGACGCCAACATCGCACAGCGCGAAAGCGCCGACGAGGCGAAGCACAACGGCCACCTGACCAAGGCCGAAACCCGTCGCCTCAACCGTGCCGAGAACCGCAACAGCCGCGCCATCCATCGGCAGCGCCACTGATCGGTTGCGCAGACAAAAGGCCCCGTTTGGCGGGGCCTTTTGTCGAGGCCATGACGGCATCTCGCCGTTGACTGTTGCCTCCGCGCCCGCCGCAGCCTGGCGCGGCCCTCAGCCGGGCGTCGCGTCCACCGGCACGGCCAGGCTGCGCTTGAGCGTGTCCAGCGCCACGCGCGTGCGGAAGCGTTTCACGTTGGCGTTGGCGCTCACCAGCCGCTGCATCAGCGCGTCGTAGTCGCCGACGTCGCGCGCCGTCACCACCAGCACGTAGTCGCTGTCGCCGGTCACGTACCACGCCTGCTGGATCGCCGGCTCGGCAGCGATCCACTGCCGCAGGCTGGCCAGCAACTCGGGCCGCTCGCGCTCGACCTCGAGGTCGGCGATCACGGTAAGCCGCTGGTCCACGCTGCGCGGCTCGATCAGCGCCACTTCCGCCACGATCACGCCGTCCTCGCGCAGCCGCGCCAGGCGCCGCTGCACGGCCGACGCCGACAAGCCGACGTCCGTGCCGATCATCTCGGCGGAGCGCCGCGCGTCGCGCTGCACGATCGCGAGAATCCGGCGATCGAATTTGTCGAGTTCCGCAGGCATCGGGCGCAAAGACCTCGTGGACGGGGAGAAAACCTGTTTTGCCGGCCAACAACGCCACTTCGCCGCGCCGCGGAAACCTAGCATAGGTCGTCGCCTTCCACGCATCGCGAAACCTCGTCCATGCCCACACTGACCCGCCTCGACCGGATCCTTGCCGCATCGCGCCACATCGATCCGGTGTTCCTGGATTCGCCGGCGCTCACCAGCAACGCCCTTGACGCGGCGCTGCGCTGCCAGCTGATCGCCAAGGACGAAACCGCCAACCCGATCGGCTCGTTCAAGGGCCGCGGCACCGAGTTGTTCGCCGCGCTGGCGCTGCAGCCGGGGGAATCCGTGGTCTGCGCGTCCGCCGGCAATTTCGGCCAGGGCCTGGCCCGCGCGGCGATCCGGCGCGGCCATGCCTGCACCGTGTTCGCCGCGGAAACCGCCAACCCGGTAAAGGTCGCCGCGATGCGGAAACTCGGCGCGGAGGTGCGGCTGGCCGGCAGCGATTTCGACGCCGCCAAGGACGCCGCGCGCTGCCATGCCGCAGCCAGCGGCCTGCGTTTCGTCGAGGACGGGCTCGAAGCCGAGCTCGCCGAAGGCGCCGGCACGCTCGCGCTGGAGCTCGCCGGGTCGGCGGCGTTCGACGTCATCGTGGTGCAACTGGGCAACGGAGCGCTGCTGGCCGGCGTGGGCACCGCGATCCGGCACGTCGCACCGCATGCGGAGATCATCGCGGTGGTGGCCGCCGGCGCGCCGGCGATGAAGCTGTCGATCGACGCCGGCCGGGTCATCGGGACCGACCACGCCGACACCATCGCCGACGGCATCGCCGTGCGCGTGCCGATCGCCGCCACGCTGGCGCATCTGCGCGCGTGCTGCGACGACGCCGTCGCCGTATCCGACGCGCGGATCTTCGAGGCGATGCGCCTCATCCATCACCACCTCGGCGTCGCGGTGGAACCCTCCGGCGCCGTCGGTGTGGCGGCCATGCTCGACGACCCGGAGCGTTTTGCCGGCCGCCGCGTGGCGACGATCCTCTGCGGCGGCAACCTGTCGCCGGCCATGCGCGAACGGCTGATGGCGGCATGAGCGCCAGTCCACCTTCCCTCTCCCAGAAACTCGCATCACGATGAAACTTCTGTACCAGACGCACTCGCCCTACGCGCGCAAGGTGCTCGTCGCCGCCTACGAGCTCGGCCTGCAGCACCGCATCGAGGTGATCCACCACGAGACCAGCCCCACCCGCCGCAACGATGAGGTGTTCGCGCTCAACCCGCTCGGCAAGGTGCCGGTGCTGATCGTCGACGACGGCCCGGCGCTGTTCGACTCCAACGTGATCTGCGAATACCTCGACGGCCTGCATGCGGGCGCAAAGCTGATCCCGCACGAGCCCGCCGCGCACTTCCATGCCCTCAGCAGGCAGGCGCTGGCGCAGGGCATGGCCGATGCCGGCATCGCCGCGCGCTGGGAAGCCGAGCGGCGGCCCGTGGCATCGCGCTGGCCACCGATGCTGCAAGGCCAGCTGGACAAGATCGCCGCCGCCTGCGACTTCCTCGAGCGGGAGATCGGCGACGCACCGCCCACGGAAACCCTGCCCGACGTGGGCGACATCGCCCTGGCCACCGCGCTCAGCTGGATCGCCTTCCGCGACGTCTATCCGTTCGCCGACGGCCGCCCGCGCCTGTCCGCCTGGTACGCGCGCTTCAGCCAGCGTCCGTCGATGCAGGCCACCACGCTGGCCGGCGACACCTGCGACTGAACGCACCCCTACGCTTCCGCCCCCATCGACCGGATACACCCATGAGTTCCCTCTGGACCGATCTGCTGATCCTGCACGGCCACATCACCGATCCCCGACTCGCCCGACGCCTGCTCTCCCCGGCACCGCCGACCGAGCCGGACCCGCCCACCAGCTGCCCCGCCGCCGCCCCGATGCCCCTGCTGCAACGACTCACCCGCCGCCTCTGTCTCGGCATCGGCGATGGCATGTTGCGCACGCAATGAAGACCGAAACCCAAGGCATCAACCGCGCGCAAAAGTCGCAACAAGCGCGCCATCCATCGTCAGCATCACTGACCGACCGCACGCAAATAGGCCCCGATGCCGGGGCCCGTTCTGTCGCGCTGGCGATGCCAGCCCTGCATCGCGTCTCCGCTATGCCTCGGCCTGCGGCTCGGGCTTGATCTTCTCCAGCAGCTCTTCCAGATCGGCGATCGCGTTTTCCAGTGCCTCGTGCAGCTGCCCCTGCCGATCCATCAGGTCGGCGATCTTCTCCGTCTGCTTCAGCTTCGACAGCTCGCCGTCGAACAACAGCCAGGCCGCCGTCAGCGTTTCCACGTTGTTCTTCGAGTAGTGCCGCATCTCCTTGAGCTGCGCCACCGTATCGCCGACGTGATCGGCAGGTGTCTTGGCGTGTTCGTCGGACATGGGGGGTTCCTCTTGGCGAAATACGAGACGGTCATTCGATCATTCGTAACGGTGCTGGCTGCCAGCGAAACGTCGTCGCGCCGACCGTAACGCTGAAGATGCGAAGTGGGAGTCAACGTCTGGCAAGTGGCGCATCGTGATGACAGCCGATCAGCGCAGGCGCACATCCGGGCGCGTCGCTGAATGTGAGACAGGCAGAGGGTGAACTGCCCATGCGCCAATACGGCGTTATCTGCAAGGCGAGCGACATGTATTTCAAGCTCTACAAGGACACTGCAGGCTATTGGCGCTGGACTCTTTTCGCAGCGAACGGCCGCAAGATGGCCGATTCGGGCGAGGGTTACGTCAACAAGGGCGACTGCCAGTCGGCTATCGATCTGGTCAAATCCGTCGGCGCGCTCACACCCGTTATGGAATGAGGTTCGCGGTGATGAACGAAAGAGGCCCCGCAAGCGGGGCCTCTCCGTTTCGCGACAGGTGAAACCTGCGCTCAGGCCGTCACTGGCCGGTCGGCGCGGGATCGCTCGGCGGCGTGGGCGTGCGCGGCCCGCGAGCGAAACGGGCGGCCAGCGCCTTGCGCGCGTCGTCCAGTCCCTGCCCCTTGCCGGCAACCTTGAACACCGCATAGCCCTCCAGCGCGTTGGTCATCAGGTCGCTGCCGATCGCCATTTCGGTATCCACGCCGCGCTGATGCAGCTTGCCCATGCGCACCAGCCGCGGGCGCAACGCATCCAGCGTGGCCAGGTCGCGCTGGTAACCGGCCAGGTCGAAATTGCGCGGCAACACACCCGGGTTGTCGCCGAAGACATGGCCAGCCTGCCGGCAGAACGCCTCGGACTTGTCGCCCATCTTGGTCAGCTCGTGCCGCTGGTCCGGCGTCAGCGCGATCAACGAAGCCAGGCCCGTCTCCAGCGCGGTGAGGGCGTTGTCGATGGTGGCAAGCACGTCGGGGTTGAGGTCGATGTCGACCAGGTTCTGGCTCATGTCCACTCCTTAGATGTGATGTCAGGAAAGCCGGTCCGCTTGGTCGGCGGCGCAGCGTAACGTGCCCGCCATCCCTCGCCCACGCCTCACGTGTAGGTCGAAAAAGCGCTGCTGCGTAGGCGGGGGGCGTGTTTGCGGGCGCGTGAATGCTGGTGGTCGGCGCGGCCGTACCTGATCGGGATGCTGGAGAGGGTCGTTCCACCCTAAAAGAGTCAGACGCCGATCCAAAAGACCCACGCTTGGCCGGAGAAGACCCAGGCGCCGATGGCAGAGAGTCACGCTTGGGGCTGTTGAGTCCCAAACGCCAGTGAAAAAGCGCCGCCTTCCGATGAAAAAGAGCCAAGGGTGGCTCGCCCGAGTGCCAAGCGTGGGTATTTTGGTCCCATGCGCAGCACTAAAAGAGTGGTACTTGGCTCTTTGGGAGTGGCGAGTGAGACTCGGGGGAGCCATGCGTGGCTCTTTTTGCGTAGCGGCAGTCGCACCGGCTGGTCTTGGTCAGCGGTTGTAGCTCAACGCGGGAACCATTGCCGTTGAAGCGAAATGACTTCTTCGAGTTCATCTATTTCACGAGCCTGCCTATTCCGTTCAAAGGAAATGCAGTAGTCATCCAAGGACGGATCGGTACAAAGCGCTCCGCGCATCAAGCTCTTTGGAACGATGCCTCCCGAGTAGATCAGATCCATTTCACGTTGCGTGACTTGGAAAAGCGGCACAGGAGACCCGTACTCCCGGATCATCGCCTTCAACTGCAACCTGCACGGTGGATAGCCCCATTCCCATCCGTCAGAGAACGGGCGATAGCTCTCGATCGCTTCGTCACCCAGCCATCCCGCGATCTCAACCATGACAAGTTCTATCCGCTGACTGGTTGGAGCGTGAAGGTCGAGTTGCTTCTCGGTAGTCAGCGCACGTACCGGCGCGACCATTGCTCGCCTTTCAATGGAAGCCAGCTCATCGAAAAATCGCGCCGGGCTTTTGTAGCAATACCGATGCTCATAGATTTGCTCGCTGACACCCTCAAGCCACTCCCTGCGAACACCGAACAACGCGCATGCGGCGTTCAATACATCATTGGTGAGTGCCGGCAGCAAACTCGCAGGTGAGGACAGCTGCGCCAGCTCAATGCCAGGAAGAAGCCTCGGGATCTGGGTGGCGACCAAGCCGTGCTGCTCGAACAGCTCGATAAACCGAAGCGCAACTTTTTCGACGCCGCTGGGTGGCTGTCGCCGAATCCGCTTCCACAAAGCGATCAGGTCGATACCTACCCCATAAAAGCTCGGCTTGATTTGAAAAATATCGCCCATCGCCATCCATCGTCTTAGTTCAGACCTTCGCTGAATCTGGATCAGAGTCCTAATGCTTCAGTGCATTTGGTGATCGCCTGATTTGTGTAGAAATAGTCGGGCTCATGCTTGGCAGCTCGTGCCATCACGACGAACTCGGGATTCGCTGCATCGTCAGGATTGAACTTCACCAAACCGATGCCAACGACACCAGCCAAAGCGTCCAGCCGCTGAAGGTCAGCTTTGGGGGCCGTGCGCGGAATCACCAGATAGACACGATGTGCGAAAAGTTTGTAGGCACATGCTTGTCCAAAAGCAACGATGAGTTGACTGGTATCCGTTTTGATTTCGGCGGCAATAACTTCTTCGGGGAACTTGATCGGATCGGTGCGTCGGGGCTGGAACAACGCTATAACGTCAGGTGTACCCCATTTCGTACCGAAGGAATTTCCCCCAAGGGGAATCGCAACCGTCGCTTCCTCCACTTCATCCTTCAGCCAATCCGCAAAAGACTGATAGAAGTCTTCCTCTTTGAGTCTGCTTAACGACACGGCGGGAACGCTGGATAAATCTGGCGACGTCGTTGCTTCAGCCCCGTACACGTACAAGCCTCGTTCCGGCTTGCTGATCTCAGCTGGAAGATGGCTTGCGAAGTAATGGATCGACCCATGGATGGAGTTTTGATTCTCCCCCGGCAACGCTCGTTCAGCAGTACGGTGAAGTTCCGCCCAGCGCAATCCGCTGGGACTGTGCTGGATGGCTTCAGTAAGAACATCTGCTACGCGTTTACGAATCGTGCTCAAAATATTCCCCCAGTGCTCAATTGAAACTACCCCACGTTGACCGGCACCAAGGTCATGGTGTCGTTGCCGAAGATGTCGACGACTTTCACGGCGACGGTGTAGCGGCCGGCGCGTTCGTAAGTGTGGTCGGCGGTGGTGAGGTCGAGGTCGCGGTTCTTGCGGGTGCGGAAGCTTTGCCATTCGTTCTCGAAGATATAGCCGCCGGTCCAGCGCTCCTCGAAGTCGAGCGGTATTTCGTCTTGCGGCAGCTCGGACCCGGGCAACACGCCGCCACTGTCGGCACCTACTGGCACCTTGATGATTTCCTTGCGCGACTGGTAGTCGAAATCCACAGCCCAGTAGTCGACCCAGTCCGTCCAGGTCTTGGTGAGCACCTCGCGCGTAACGACGCCCTCCTTGCTCTTGCTGACCTTGACCAGCTGGCCCTGATCGCAGATGACGTCACTCTTGCCTTCCTTGAGCGCAGCGATCGCTGCCTCGGCGGCGCCCTGGCTGTAGTAGACGGAGAAGTCGGTCAGTTCGATCTTCACGGTGAGCTTGTCACGGGCGGTCTTGCCCTTGGCGTAGCGCGGGGTGGCTTCGACGAAGCTGATGTCGTGGAACACCACCTGGCCGCGATCCACCGCACGCTTGTCGAACACGTCGGCGGGGATGTACTTGGGCGTGAGGTCGATGCCCTTGGCTTTCGCCTCTTCCAGCACCGCCGGAAACAGGCCCATCTCGAACTCGAACGCCAGCACGTCGACGCGGGTGGCACCGCGCTTGCGCGTTTCCATGATCACCTCTTCGACAAACAGGCGACCTACCGGCAGGTTGATCGGGCCGACCACCACCAGCCGCCCGCCCTGCTTGCCGTCGAAGAACGCGTCACTGGCGAATGCCTCGGCCTTGTACGCGCGCAGGATCAGCTCGCGAAACTCGCGTTCCTTCTCGGCCAGCGCCTGTTCCTTCTGCGCGCCGCTGAGGCGACCACCGACATTGAGATAGGCCTGCCGCTCGTAGCGGCCCAGGTTCAGCACTTCGAAGGCGCGAAAGTCCTTGTCGGCCGTCTTCAACTCGCGCTGCACGCCGATCAGGCGTTTACGCGTGGTGTGAATGGCGAACTTGCCGAGGTCGGTGGCGATCCATTTGCGGCCCAGCTTTTCGGCGACAGCGGCGGCGGTGCCGGAGCCAACGAAGAAGTCGGCTACCAGATCGCCTTCGTTGCTGCTTGCTCTGATGATGCGCTCCAGCAACTTCTCGGGCTTCTGAGTCGGATAGTCGACGCGCTCTTTCGCGGTCGGTGCGAGCAGCATGTCAAACCAGATCGTGGATGCTGCTACGCCGGGACGCTCGTCGAGATAGTACTTAATGTATGGCTGTCCAGAGCTTGAGTAGTAGAGCTTTCTGGACGCATCGAACTCCGCCATTTTTTCTCGCGAGTAGGCCCAGTAACGCCCTTGTGGTGGCTTAACTCCTTTCCAGTCGTAGAGCGTATCTCCTCCCGGCTTGGCCGCTGTAGGCGTTACAAGACGGTATCGCCTGCCGTCACCTTCGACCTTGTTGTACTGCTGTTCAATTTGATCATCTGAGAACGGAACATATTGAGTGTTCCATATACGCTGATCGCGGTTTCTCCCGTAGCACAAAACCGTATCGTCAACGATGTCGAAGCGGCGCGCGCCCTGCTTTGCATCTCCGTGGGCTGTTGTTCTACGCCAACACAGTTGATTGAAGAATTGGTCGGCCCCGAATATTTCGTCCAAGGCTAATCTCATAAATGAATTCACCCGCCAATCGCAATGCACATAGATGCTCCCGTCCTCCGCCAGCAAATCCCGCATCAGGATCAATCGCTCATAGATCATGCTGATAAACGAATCCGCCCCGCGCCCCCACGTATCGCGATAGGCGATCTGCTCCAGCAGGTTCGGCTCCTTGTGAAAGGTTTCGCCACCGATCTCGATGTCCATCGAGAAATCGGCGCCCACGTCGAACGGCGGGTCGATGTAGATGAGTTTGAGGCCGCCGGCATCCTCGATCTGCCGGCGCAACGCACCGGCCTTGAGTGACGACAGGATCAGCTTGTTGTCGCCCCAGATCAGCTTGTTGGTCCAGCCTTTGGATTGGCGGCCGCGCGAGTCGAACAACTCGTGCTGCACTTTCGTTTCGGCGCGTGGTTCGTCGACGTGTTCCAGCGTCTGGAACGGCAGCACGGTAGTGCATACGTCGCGGTTCTTGCCGTTCCACACCAGCTCCACTTCGCGCTTGTCCTCGAACAGGAGGAAGCGGTACTTCTCCGGCAGCGGCTTGCCGGCCTGGATCAGCTGCACGAGATCGCGCTTCTCGGCGTCGGTGAGATCGTAGGCGGGGTTGGTCTTGGCCATGGGCTCAGTTCTGCTTTTTCGGTTTGCGCGGCGACTTGGCCGGAAGTTGTTTGATGGCGTTCTCGAACGCCGCCTCGTCGGCCTGGGCTTCGGCAGCGAGACGGCGAGTCTCGAACTGGTCGTAATGATCCAGCGCCAGACGGTCGGCTACGGCGCGGGATACGCGCCCGGCATCGGTGAGGATGTCGCGTTCGTTGAACGCCAGGAAGGCGTCGAGTTTCTCGCGCCAGTCGCGCATGTACAGCATGCGGCGGCGGCGCGCCTGGTCATCGGCATAGTCCAGGTACATCACCACGATGCGGTCGAGTTCGGCGATCTCGTTCTCGTGCAGGTAGTTCTTGGCCACGGTAACGTCGGCCTTGCGCACCTTGGCACCCTTCCAGGTGGTCAGCCCCATGTTCGGCTGCGCATGGTCGGCGCGGGCGGCGATCAGC
Organism: Rhodanobacter umsongensis; assembly: GCF_042654965.1. Taxonomy (NCBI): domain Bacteria; kingdom Pseudomonadati; phylum Pseudomonadota; class Gammaproteobacteria; order Lysobacterales; family Rhodanobacteraceae; genus Rhodanobacter; species Rhodanobacter umsongensis. The sequence continues at coordinate 74,687 of NZ_JBHSMK010000009.1, forward strand.
TCGGCGGCGGTTTTGCCGGTAGCCGCCCAGTGCAGCTTGTTCTGGATGATCTGGAAAAATTGCTGGGTTTGCGCGGCGTCCGGTTGGTAGTCCGCCGCCAGCGCGAAGATGTCGCGCAGCTTGAGGTACATGCGCTTTTCGCTGGCACGGATGCGGCGAATGCGCTCGAGCAGTTCGTCGAAGTAATCCGGCACACCCGGACCGGGCGGATTCTTCAGCCGCTCGTCGTCCATGACGAAGCCCTTGAGCAGGTATTCGTGCAGCCGCGCGGTGGCCCATTGCCGGAACTGGGTTCCGCGCTCGGAGCGAACCCGGTACCCAACGGCCAGAATGGCTTCCAGTTGGTAGTGGTCGATGTTGCGGGTGACCTGCCGGCTGCCCTCGCGGCGAACCATTCGGAAACTCCGAAGAGTTCGTTCAGGCGACAACTCGCCATCGGCATAGATGCCCTTGAGATGCTCGTTGACGGTCGGCACGCTGACCTGGAACAGCTCGGCGAGCTGCGCCTGACTGAGCCACAGCGTGCGATCCTCGAAACGACATTCGATGCGGGTGCGACCGTCTTCGCTCTGGTAGAGCAGAAACTCGCCGGTGGGCAGTGGAAGGTTCTCGTCCATGCGGTTCAACCTGGCTGGTAGTCGCGGAAGCTGGCCGGCAACGCCGCGAATGTCGCGGGCCGATGCTTTTCGAAGCCGGCCTGGTCGACGTAGACGAAGCGGTACACGGTGCCCGCATCGGCGGCCGTGGCATCTGCACACCAGCCAGCCAAACGCTGCATCTTCTGCGGCAGGTCAAGCTCGGCACGGCCCTTGGTCTCGATGATCCAGACAATCCCGTCGGTAGTCCTGACGATGAAATCGGGGACGTAGTTGGACAGCTCGCCGCTGGCCTTGACGTAGTCGATCTTGAAGCCGACGGCGAGGTAGTTCTTGGCGAAGGCGGCGACATCCTCTGCGCCATCGAGGAAGGCGGCGAAGGCCAGCTCCAGCCCACCGGCGTTCGGCTCGCCCACGATCTTGTTGAACAACGAACGCTTCGGCACCAGGTACGGCCGGTTCTCGGTGCGGAACGGGCGTGTGTCGCGCAGGCGCAGATAACCTTCGATGCCGACGCTGCCGGCGTCGCGCACGGTCAGCGCATTGATCGCCTTGGTGAAGTTGTCAAACAGCAGCTTGCCGGCGGCGGGCTCGGCCAGATTGCGCAGCACCATGGGATTTTCCAGGTCGACCGGGCTGCCCTCGAACAGATGATCGCGCATGAAGTCGCGCACACGCGGGTACAGCAGGTCGTAGCCGCCAACCAGCTTCAGGTCCTTGAGCAGCTGGCGGGCAAAGAAGGCGACCACCGAGCGATAGTCGACCGGACCGCTGGCGTCCAGTTCGATGCTGTGATGCTCGTTGTCGTCAAGCATGGTCTTGAACACGATCTGGCGGGTTTCTGCCGGGGTGAAAGGCTTTAGCGGCAATGGCACGTTGTAGAAGCCAGCCGGATCGAGCGTGGCCAGATCGCGGTATTCGCGCTGGTAGCGGCGGGTGAGTCGCGGCAGGGCGATGTCCAGCGCATCGAGGTCCTTGGCGGGGTTGCCGGTATCCACTTCCACCACCAGTGAATCCTTGCGTTCGGCACCCTTGCCCATCGGCACGTGTTCCAGCTCGACGCCTTCGGTCTTGATGGTCTCGACGAAATCCATGAAGGCCTGCGTGCCCATCACTGACACGTATTCGTTGGCACTGCTGCCGAAGTACATGCGACGCAGGCCTCGACCCAGCGTCTGCTCGGGCAGGATATTGCTCTTGGAAGTGTATGCGCGCAGGCCGACGATGGTGGTGACGTTGCGTACGTCCCAGCCTTCCTTGAGCATCAGCACCGAGACGATGGCCTTGTACGGGCTATCCCAGCCGTCGATGCTGTTGGACGCCTTGCGCAGGGCGACCAGTTCTTCGTTCTTCTTGCCGGAGGCGGCTTCGGAAATCTCGCCGTTGTTCTTGGTGTGGATGACCAGCACGCCGCCCTGAAGCTCGGGGCAGATCTTTTCCAGGTGGGCGCCGACTTCATCGCAGTTGCGGGTATCGTCGACCATCACGAACAGCACGGCTTTCTTGCCCAGCTTCTCGTGCTCGGCGTAGCTCTTGCGCCACTCCTCGACACCCAGTTGCAGGTAGTCGGCATAGCGCTCGGTGAAGAGAGCGCTCTTTTGTTCTTCGAGGCGATCGATGCTGGCGCGGTCAGGCAGCACCGGGTGCTTGACCACGTTTTGATGGATCGCCTCGACCAGCGGGTAGTCGGATACGGTCTGGACGAAGATGGCACCGTTGTTGTGCTTCGGCGTGGCGGTGACGTCGATCTGCAGCGACAGGCGGCCATCCTTCTGCAGCATGCGGTGATGGATGTCCTGGATGGATTTGAACCACGCCATGCGTTCGTCGTGGACGTGGTGCGCCTCGTCGTTGAACACGGCCAGCTCGTCGATCTCGCGCACGATTTCGCCGAGATCGGTATTGCTGTCGGTGGTCTTGCCGACAGGCTTGGGGCCGAACGGACTGAGAAAGTAGTCGCGCAGGTCGTCGTCTTCGAGCGATGGCTCGGTCACATCGCCAAGGTAGACGCGATGGATATTGGTCAGGAACAGGTTGCCGGTGGGACGCACGATGCGTACCTGGTCCTGCACGTGCAGCGTGAGCTGGAAATCGTCGCGCCAGTTGCGACCGTCGTGGCCGTTGTCGGGCAGCACCGGATCGTTGAAGAAGATCTTCAGGCCATCGAAGTCGGTACGCAGCCGATCCAGCACGATGATGTTCGGCGCGATAAGCAGCATGTTGCGCGCCAGTGCGGAGTCGGGTTCGTAAAGCTTGTGGAAGTAACACCATGCGATCAGCAGCGACAGCACCTTGGTCTTGCCCGAGCCGGTGGCCATCTTGCTGACGTAGCGCGGCCAGTCTTCGGGGAACATGTTGGCCGATATGGAGCCGGAGGCATCGAAACGCATCAGGTCGTACTTGTCGCGCGCCTGCTTGACGTCATACAGCCAGATGACCGTTTCCACCGCTTCGCGCTGGGCGAAGTAGTACTGGAACGTAGTCAGCGTGCCGTCGGCCTGCTCGACCTGATGCGGGGTCTGAAACCACCAGCGCAACAACGCCTGTGACGTACCAGACGCACCCGGGTAGCCCGCGTCGCGCCATGCACTGACCTCCTCGCGAATCTTGGCCACCAGCGGTGGCAGCAGATTCTCGTAAGCCGTCTTGCGCAAATCCTCGGACGCTGGAAACCAGCGCTGATCCGGCTTGGGTATGGCATACGGCGAGGATGGAAATTCCGGATGAAGTGCCATGCGGTGCGACGCCCCTGTTTACTGTGACCTGGCTTGTGGCACAGGTGATTCCTTTAGTTTATACGCTGTCGCCTCGGAGACGGGGTCGATCCAATGTCGCGTCATGCGCCCGCAAGTGTCGTGCGCGACTCCGCCCCCGCCAGCTCATGCATCCAGTCCACCGCGCCATCAAGCACGGTGGCGACCGGCACGCCACGCGACGAGAAAATTTCCGCCAACGCCTGGTAATACCCAAGCGTACCCTCGCGCCCACCGGTGAAACGATCGAACACGCGCGTGCCCACGTCCGGGTTTTCCAGATCCTGCACGATGGCCCGCGCGTTGTGCAGCTTGTCGCAGGCGGAGACCAGCAAGGTCTGCTCGGATGCCGCCCGCAGATGCGCGAGGTAGGCGAGCTTGCGTTCGATCCAGTCGCGGCGTTTGGCGTCGGGGTCGGTGTGGCTGGCCTTGCCTTCGGCGGTGCCATCGGTGCAGGCCTTGACGATGTCGGCGACGGCGTCGCCGAACTGGGCGCGGATCACGTGTTCGTGCGCGGCACCGCAATCCTCCAGGGTGTCGTGCAGCAGGCCGGCGATGGCCTGGTCCTCGTTGCCGCCGAATTCGATCACCAGGCTAGCCACGCCGAGCAGGTGGTAGATGTACGGGATGTTGGAGCCCTTGCGGAACTGCGCGGCATGGGCAGTGCGGGCGTAGTCGACGGCGCGGCTGAAGCGGTCGGTGAGTGCGGTCATATTGTCCCCCTTGGGTGTTTCACCGCGCCCATGATGTCAGTGACACGTCGCAGGGGGCGAGATTGTTGCCCGCCCTGCGGGGGGTATTGGCACAACGCGGTGATGGTTCGACCTGCCCTCGCCCGTTGCCGTGCACGCACGCCATGCACGCCCGGCCGTACCATCGCCAGACCCGGCCACGTCGGAGCAGGAGCACTCCCATGCTGTACAAGAAGCAGACATTGAAATCGGTCGATCGCGCGTTCGAGGACGTGCAGGCATCGGTAAAGGGTCACGGCTTTGGCCTGTTGCACCACTACGACTTCCGCAAGACGCTGGCCGACAAGGGCTTCGACCTGCCCAACGAGTGCCTGGTGCTGGAGGTCTGCAATCCGCGGCAGGCGGCGGAGGTGCTGGGCATCGACATGTCGCTGAACATGGCGCTGCCCTGCCGCATCTCGATCTACGAGGATCACGGCAAGACCTGGATCGGCATGGTGCCGCCGACCGCGCAGTTGTCGCTGATCTCCCACGACGACCCGCGGATCGCCGAGGCGGCGCGTGCGGTGGAGCAGACGCTGAAGGAGATCATCGATTCGGCGGCCTAGCCGGCATGGCCATGCCGATGCAAGGAGCGCACGCCGGGCAGATGCGCGACTGCGGCGCGGACAACAAAAAGCCCCGTCATGCGGGGCTTTTTGTATCGCGCGTCGCCTGCAGCAGGATCAGGCGAACGGATCATCCAGCACGATGGTGTCATCACGATCCGCACCGGTGGCGACCAGCGCCAGCTTGCAACCGGAGAGTTCTTCCACCGCGCGCAGGTAGGCGCGGGCGGCGGGCGGCAGCTGGTTCCAGTCGCGGATGCCGGCGGTGGATTCCTGCCAGCCGGGGAATTCCAGGTAGACCGGCTTGCACTCGTCCCAGCCGTCGGCGTCGAGCGGGGCCAGTTCGCGGCGCTTGCCGCGGTATTCGTAGGCGATGCAGACCTTGACGGTTTCCAGGCCGTCGAGCACGTCGAGCTTGGTGATGGCCAGGCCGTTGATGCCGTTGATCTGGGTGGCGCGCTTGAGCGCGACCAGGTCGATCCAGCCGCAGCGGCGCGGGCGGCCGGTGCTGGCGCCGAACTCGTTGCCGACCTTGCGCAGGCGCTCGCCCATGTCGTCGTTCAATTCGGTCGGGAACGGGCCGCTGCCGACGCGCGTCGCATAGGCCTTGCAGATGCCCAGCACGTAGTCGATGTCGCGCGCGCCCACGCCGGTGCCGGCCAGCGCGCCGCCGATGGTGGTGTTGCTGGAGGTGACGTAGGGATAGGTGCCGTGGTCGATGTCGAGCAGCGCGCCCTGCGCGCCTTCGTACAGGATGTTGCCGCCCTCGGCGCGCACGTCGTGCAGGATGGTGGCGACGTCGTCGACCAGCGGGCGGATGTACTCGCCCCAGGCCAGCGCGTCCTTCAGCACGGTGTCGTAATCGACCGGCTCGACTTTCAGCCACTGGGTGAGGATGAAGTTGTGGTAGTCGACCGCGGTCTTGATCAGCGCCGGCAGTTCGTGCGGGTACATCAGGTCGGCCACCCGCACGCTGCGGCGGGCGACCTTGTCTTCGTAGGCCGGGCCGATGCCGCGGCCGGTGGTGCCGATGGCCTTGCCGCCGGCAGCGATCTCGCGCGCCTTATCGACGGCGATGTGGTACGGCATGATCAGCGGCGTGGCCGGGCTGATCTTCAGGCGCGAACGCACCTCGACGCCGTTGGCCTCGAGCTCGGCGATTTCCTGGATCAGCGCTTCGGGCGACAGCACCACGCCGTTGCCGATCAGGCACAGCGCGTCGTCGCGCAGGATGCCGGAGGGGATCAGGTGCAGCACGGTCTTCTTGCCCTTGATCACCAGCGTGTGGCCGGCGTTGTGGCCGCCCTGGAAGCGCGCCACCGCGCTGACGCGCTCGGTCAGCAGGTCGACGATCTTGCCCTTGCCTTCGTCGCCCCACTGGGCACCAAGAATGACTACTGACTTGCCCATGCTGCATTACTCCGGGAGGTTCTCGTTTCGTTGGTCACGCCCGCTGAGGGGCGTCGTCAAATGTCTTGCGCGTCATTCCGGCGCAGGCGGGAATGACGCATGGTTCGGGATAACGCCGAACCCGCCGACTCAGCGCTTTGCGGCGGGCTGGCCGAAGTAGCGCAGGAACTCGTCGTCCGGCTTCATGATCATCACGCCCTTGCCGTCCTCGAACGATTTCCGATAGGCGGCGAGGCTGCGATAGAAGGTGAAGAACTCCGGATCCTGGCTATACGCCTGCGCGTAGATGGCGGCAGCCTGGGCGTCGCCATCGCCACGGATCTTGGCCGCATCACGCTGGGCATCGGCACGCAGCACCTGGCCCTGGCGATCGGCGTCGGCCTGGATCGTCTCGGCCGATTCCTGGCCGGTGAAGCGCAGTTCGTTGGCCAGTTGCAGGCGCTCGGCGCGCATGCGCTTGTAGACCGACTCGCTGACCTCGTTGGGCAGGTCGATGCGCTTGATGCGCACGTCGACCACGGCGATGCCGAGGTTCTTGCGCGCCGACGCATCGGTCTGCGCGCGCACGCGTTCGGTGATGTCCTTGCGACCACCGGAGATCAGGTCGGGCAAGGTGCGGGCGTTGAACTCGAAGCGCAGCGCGTCCTTGACGATCGGGGTGAGCCGCTGCGCGGCCTGCAGCTGGTCGCCGCCGGTGGCGCGGTAATACGCGGCATTGTCGGCAACGCGCCACTTCACGTAGAAGTCGACATTGACGCTCTTCTTCTCGGAGGTGAAGTAGCGCTCCGGCGGCGCGTCCAGCGACAGGATGCGTTTGTCGAAATGCATCACCTGCTGGATCACCGGCAGCTTGAAATGCAGGCCCGGCTGGTAGTCGGTGTGCACGATGCGGCCAAACTGAAGCAGCAAGGCGCTGTGCCCCTCGCCGACCACGAACATGCTGTTGAGGCCGAGCAGGAGCACCAGGATCGCGATGATGGCGGAGCCGATCTTCATCATGGCTGGGCTCCCTTGTCGGCGGCACTGCTGCTGTTGGCAGGCGACGTGGTCGGCACGATCGCGCCCACCGTGGCCGAGCCGCTTTCAGGCGCCGCCGGGGCACCCTGCAGCGGCGGCAGGGTGATGATGTTGCGGCCGTTGGAGCCGTCGATCACCTTGGGGTTGTTGGCCATCACCTGTTCCATCGTTTCCAGCCACAGCCGCTTGCGGGTGACTTCGGGCGCGGCCTTGTACTGGGTCAGCAGCAAATCGAAGCGCGCGGAATCGCCCTGTGCGCGGGCGATGCGCTCGGCCTTGTAGCCGGAAGCCTCGGCGGCGATGCGCGCGGCGTCGCCGCGGGCCACCGGCACCACCTTGCTGGCGTAGGCCAGGGCGGCGTTCTCGATGCTCTGCTTGTCTTCGCGGGCGTTGTTGACGTCGTCGAAGGCGTCCTTCACCTCGTTCGGCGGCGCCACGTTCTGGAAGCTGACCTCGGTGACGCGCAGGCCGGAGTCGTAGCCGTCCAGCGTTTTCTGCAGCGCGACCTGCGCCTGGCTGACCAGGCTCGCGCCCGCGGCGGACAGGATCTGGTCCATGTCGCTGCTGCCGATCACCGAGCGCACGGCAGCTTCGGCGGCGGCGCCGATGGTGCCGTCCGGGTCGTTCAGCGAGAACAGATACTTGCGCGAGTCGTCCACCTGGTACTGCACGGTGAAGTCGATGGTGATGATGTTCTCGTCCTTGGTCAGCATGGCCACCTTGTCGGTGACCGAGCGGATCCGCGTGGCCTCGACCTTGTTGACCGACTCGATCGGCTGCGGCAGCTTCAGGTGGAAGCCCGGCGGCAACGTGCGCGAGTACTGGCCGAAGCGCAATACCACGCCGGCCTCGCGCGCACCGATGATGGTGTAGCTGCTGAACAGCAAGCCGACCACCAGCAGCACCAGTACCGCGGTGAGGATGCTGCCGGGGCCCTGCCCCAGCCTCCCCATGCGGTTCTTCAGCTGATTGAGCAGGTCGTCCACGGACGATTTGCCGGAGGGGCGCTTCCTGTTCCAGGGATCACGTTGCCCGTTCTTGCCGGGTTCATTCCATGCCACGAGTCAGTCTCCTTGAAGCCGTCGGGAGGCCGGCAACCGCGGCCGGAACACGCGTTGAACCGGGTTACACATGAGATTCAGCCTGAGCTTTCGATGGGATGCGCGGCCGGGTTGGTGAGGACCGCACAAACGCTGGACATATTAGCAGAGCCGGATGGGCCCGTCCGCGCACCAGCGGTCATTCCACCACAGTCAGCAACCCTCGCAGCAGCAGGGTTTCGGCGGGGTCGCCACCGCTGAGCGGCGCGATGACACTGCGCGGCGCGTCGATGCGCAACTGCCAGCCGTGTTCATCCACCGTTTCTCCGCTGATCGCGCCAGCCGCCTTCAGCCGCGCGTGCAGCCGTCCCGCCGTCAGCGGCAACTGCAATGCCGACTGCACGCGTTCGCCACCCAGCAGTTCGCCCAGCGCCTGACGCAGCAGGTCGAGACCGACCCCGGTGGCGGCAGACAACCAGACGCGCACGGGTTTGCCGGCGGCGTCGCGGTCGATGCGTGGTTCGCTGCCGGCCAGGTCGATCTTGTTCATCACGTGCAGCTGCGGCACGTCGCCAGCGTCGATTTCCTCCAGCACGTTGTCGACCACGCGATGCAGGCGGTCGCGCTCTTCGTCGGCGGCATCGCTGACATGCAGCAGCAGGTCGGCGTCGCGCGCTTCGGCCAGGGTGGCGCGGAACGCGGCGACCAGGTCGTGCGGCAGCTCGCGGATGAAGCCCACGGTATCGGCCAGCACGGCCGGGCCGCAGCTGAGGTCTTCCAGCTTGCGCACGGTCGGATCGAGTGTGGCGAACAGCAGATTGGCCGCGTAGACGTCGCCGGTGGTCAGTGCGTTGAACAGGGTGGACTTGCCGGCGTTGGTGTAGCCGACCAGCGCCACCTGCGGCACCGTGTTGCGCAGGCGCGAGCGACGCTGCTGGCCGCGCTGGGTCTGCACTTTCTCCAATCGCTTGGTGAGCATCTTCACGCGCACGCCGATCAGGCGACGGTCGGTTTCCAGCTGGGTTTCGCCGGGCCCGCGGTTGCCGATGGCGCCGCCGCGCTGGGCGTCCAGATGGGTCCAGCCGCGAACCAGCCGGGTTGCCAGGTGCTTGAGCTGGGCCAGTTCGACTTCCAGTTTGCCTTCGTGCGAGCGCGCACGCTGGGCGAAGATGTCCAGGATCAGGCCGGCGCGGTCGACCACGCGGATGCCCAGATGCTTTTCGAGGTTGCGCTCCTGCACCGGGGTGAGCACGTGGTCGACCAACACCACGTCGGCTTCCAGCGCACGCGCCGCCTCGGCCACCTCGTCGGCCTTGCCGCTGCCGATGTAGAAACGCGGGTTGGGGTCCTCGACACGAGCGCTGACCACGCCCCGCACCTCGGCGCCAGCGGACTTCACCAGTTCGGCGAACTCTTCGGCGCGCCGGGCCGTATCGCCTTCGCCGCGGGAATGCGGCAGAACCAGGACGGCACGATCGCCTTTCTCTTTTCTGTCAAACACTAGTGGGTGTGATCCTTTGGAAACAGACCCACTTCATGCGGGCTGGAGGCCCGTCTATCAAGCGTCCGCGTCGGCAGAGGCCGATGTGTCGGCATGATGGTCGTGACCTTCATGGCCTTCATGGCCGTCGTGGCCATTGCCGATACGCACGTTGCGGCTGGGCACCACGGTGGAGATGGCGTGCTTGTAGACCATCTGGCTCACCTGATTGCGCAGCAGCACCACGAACTGGTCGAACGACTCGACCGTGCCCTGCAGCTTGATGCCATTGACCAGGTAGATGGCGACCGGCACGCGTTCGCGCCGAAGCGCATTCAGAAACGGATCCTGCAACGATTGCCCCTTGGACATCTCTTGTTCTCCCCTTGCCACGGACAGGTCCGGGAAAAAACGCCAACGGCGCCCCGGCCCAACATGACGGGGATGTTAGCTGCTTTCAAATGCTTGATGAAAGGAGATTTTTACGCCGCGCAAGTGCGTTGGGTCACGATGGCGGCACGAGTCGGCGGTCAGCGTCCGCCCGGCCGGCGTGAAGCGCCCAGAAAGAGCTGCACGGCATCGGTGGCGCGCGCGATGAGCGCGGGCTGATCCGGATCGAACAGGCGTGCGCTGTAATCGCTGCGCAGCCAGGTGATCTGGCGCTTGGCCAGCTGGCGAGTGGCAAAAACGGCGCGGTCGCGAAATTCCGCCGCATTGGTCACGCCGTCCAGATGCTCCCACGCCTGCCGGTAGCCGACCGCCCGGATCGCCGGCAGCTCGGCATGCAGGTCGCCGCGAGCGCGCAGCGCATGCACTTCGTCGAGAAACCCCGCCGCCAGCATGGCGTCGAAACGCCTGGCGATGCGCTCGTGCAGCGTGCGGCGATCCGTCGGCAACAGCGCCAGCTTGAGCACGCGCCACGGGAAGGGCGTGGCCGCGCTGCCGCGCTGCAATTCGGACAACGGCCGGCCGGTCAGCTCGATCACTTCCAGCGCCCGCTGCAGCCGTTGCGCGTCATTGGGGCCGATCCGTGCTGCGGCCAGTGGATCCCGTTGCGCCAGCTGTCGATGCATGGCCGGCCAGCCAGTCTGCCCGGCCTCCGCGGAAAGTCGCGCGCGGATCGCCGGGTCGGCCTGCGGCAAATCGGACAACCCCTGGTGCAGCGCGCGGAAATACAGCCCGGTTCCACCCACCAGCAGCGGCACCCTGCCCTGCGCGCCGATCTGCCGCATCACCGGCAACGCATCGGCGCAGAAGTCCGCCGCTGAATACGGCTGCGCCGGGTCGCGAATGTCGATCAGTGCATGCGGATGGCGGGCCAGCGTTGCCGCGTCTGGCTTGGCCGTACCGATGTCCATCCCGCGATAGACCAGCGCCGAGTCGACGCTGACCAGGGCCAGCGGAAACTGCTCGCTCAGCTCGCACGCCAGCGCGGTCTTGCCCGAGGCGGTGGGGCCCATCAGGAAGATGGCGAGCGGGCGGGCATCGATAGACATCATGAAAGTGTAGGGGCCACGGTGCCGGGCAGCCAGCAAGCGGCGTCGCCTTGCAACTCAGAGCAGCCCTGCGCCCGGCTGGTTCTATAATTGCCGCCTCCCCGCCCGGCTGTTTGGGCCTACCGATGGATTCCCATGTCGCAGACGATGAAGGCCCTGGTCAAGCGCAAGCCCGAACAGGGCATCTGGATGGAAGAAGTGCCGCTGCCGGTGGTCGGCCCCAACGAGGTGCTGATCAAGATCGAGAAAACCGCGATCTGCGGCACCGACCTGCACATCTACAAGTGGGACGAGTGGAGCCAGCGCACGATCAAGCCCGGCCTCACCATCGGCCACGAATTCGTCGGCCGCATCGCGGAGATCGGCCCGGGCGTGACCGGCTACAAGGTCGGCGACCGCGTCTCCGCCGAAGGCCACATCGTCTGCGGCCACTGCCGCAACTGCCGGGCCGGCCGCCAGCACCTGTGCCCGAACACGATCGGCATCGGCGTGAACCGCAACGGCGCGTTTGCCGAGTACATGACGATGCCGGCCTCGAACCTGTGGCCGATCCCGGATCAGATCCCATCCGAGCTGGCCGCGTTCTTCGACCCGTACGGCAACGCCGCGCACTGCGCACTGGAATTCGACCTGATCGGCGAGGACGTGCTGATCACCGGCGCCGGTCCGATCGGCATCATCGCCGCCGGCATCGCCAAACACATCGGCGCGCGCAATGTGGTGGTCACCGACGTCAACGACTATCGCCTCAAGCTCGCCGCCGACATGGGTGCAACGCGCGTGGTCAACGTCTCGAAGCAGCCGCTGCGCGACGTGGTCAAGGACCTGCACATCGAGGGCTTCGACGTCGGCATGGAGATGAGCGGCAACCCGCGTGCATTCAACGACATGCTGGAATGCATGTACCACGGTGGCAAGGTAGCGATGCTGGGCATCATGCCGCGCGGAGCCGGCATCGACTGGGACAAGGTGATCTTCAAGGGCCTCACCCTGCAGGGCATCTACGGCCGGCGCATGTACGAGACCTGGTACAAGATGACCCAGATGGTACTCACCGGCTTCCCGTTGCAGAAGGTGCTGACCCACCAGATCGCCATCGACGATTTCCAGAAGGGTTTCGACCTGATGGATGCCGGCACGTGCGGCAAGGTCGTCTGCTCCTGGATCTGAACGCACGGCCAGCCAGCCCTGTTTCGCCGCCGCCGAGGTCGTCTGCCGCGCGCTCCGGTGCGGCAGCAGGCAGGCGCCAACCCGATCGCGGCAAGCCCCGGCAAAGCCAGGGGCTTGGGTGGCGCCGCGCCGCGCGAAACGGCTTGGCCGGGGCGCCAACGCTGCTTTTGGGCTGGAGCGGGCCGCAGGACGTCTTACTTGGTCTATATTTGCGAGCCGGTTCCATCGTCGTGGCACGGACTCGCCCGGCAGGGGAAGTTGCTGTTCGCCCCGGCTCACCAGCCGCACTCGCTGGAATGAAACACTTCGATGAATCCGTCCAACAACCCGGAGTCGAAAATGCGCTCATTACCTCCCCTGCGCATCCTGCTGTGCGAGGACGAACAGCTGATCCGCATGCTGCTGGCCGATACGCTTTCGCACAAAGGGCATCACGTTTTCGAAGCCTCGTCCGCGAAGACCGCGCTGCAGCACGACCTGGACAATGTCGACGTGCTGATCACCGATATCGGTTTGCCCGATGGCTCGGGGATCGACCTGGCGCAGGCGGTGCGAATCCGCCGTCCCAACCTGCCGGTGATTTACGCCACCGGACACGCGGATCATGGCCTGACGCTGGACGCGCACTCTGCCGCGGTGATCAAGCCCTACGGGGCAGAGAAGCTGTTCGAGGCGATGGAGCGGGTGACGGGCCACGCCCCTTCCGTGTAGCCGGGTCTCGCTCGCAGCCAGGCTTGTGCTCGACCAGAACCATGCGCGCGAAGACATGCTCGCGCGCTGCGCACACGGCCGCAGGCGCCATGCGCAAGGCACAGTTAGCGGCGCTGCCGTCCGCGCCAACGCCGCCTCAGCGCGATGGCCGGTTCTTGCGCCATACGGCCAGGATGATGAGGGCGAATGCCGACAGGCGCACGAGATACGCCGCGCTGCTGTCCTCCGCGTAGATGTTGGCCGAGGCAATGACGATTTGGCCGACGCTCAGCAAGGCGAAGGCCACGGCGAAGGAAAGGAAGAGCGCGTCGGTGGTGCGTTTCCAGAACCTCAGAAAAAACATGGCCGCGAGCATGTAGCCCAGTGCGACTGCACCCGAGAGGAAGTAGATCGTCGCCATCGGTTACTCCCCTTCCCCGTTCCAGATGAAGCCGAACAGCAGGGTCGCGATCGCGGCAAGCGAGATCAACCCTCGCAGAATGGCCAGATCAAGCTGGGGCAAGACCACCAGATCCAGCACCAGCACGAGGTTGTTCAGCGCGAGCATCGAGAAGCACAGCGTGCTCCAGAACAGCAACGCGTTCCGGGTTCGACGAAAGCTGCGCCCCAACATGATGGCGCACAGGCTGGCCGCCAGAAAGCAGAGCAGATAGACCGCTGGGGCAAAATAGTGGGTCACGCTAGCCCTTCCTGAACTTGAAAGCGTCGGCGAACTTGAGCAGGTGGTTCGACTGCGAGCGAATGATCATGCGACGAACGGCATCGGGAGAGTGCGCGTAAAGTGACCGCGCCGAGATCACCAGCAAGTGAACTTCCTTCGAGGCGGGAGCGTAGCGAAAACAATCCCCCGGTTCCGGCACCAGTAGCCCCCCCGCGTTGAGGTTGTCGACTGCCTGGTTCACCACCAGTTCGCTGGCGCGCAGTGATGCGACCATTTCCGGGCAGGACCAGCAGCGGGTGGCGTCATCCGCCAGCAGGAACAGCAGTTCCAGCGACCAGATCGATCGGAATGTCGAGCGCAGGAACTCCGATACATCCTTTTCAACCGGCATTGCTGAGTGTGTCCCCTGATGCCTGGGAGTCGGCGCGAAGCTGTCCGGTGAATCACGGGCAGACGAGCGCGCTGCGGCGAAGGCTGGACATGGTAGGCCCTGGGTCAACGGTTGCCAAGGCGACCGTTACCCCAGGTCACCGCAACAAGCGCGGCATATATTTGAAGTGTCCGGCGCGGTATCGGCACTGGGCCGGCGGCGTGCAACCTCCCGCCATTTTCACGTGAAATTCACGGCCCGCCACCACCGTGGCCGCCCATGGAACGGGCTGGCGTTGAGCCCGCCTCGCCGGTAGGTCATGATGGGAGACAGCTTGCGTCCTCTTGCCCAGCGCAGCGTGGACGCAATCGCGCTCCGGGCAGAACCAGCATCGCATGCATGCCGAACGTGGCGAAATGGCGGGCGGCCCCTGCTGCCGTTCCGAGTTTGGCACCGTACCTTTGCCCAGCCGTCGCGCTTCGGCATCACCTCGCGAGTACCCCCATGTCGACAACGGAATCTGCCGTCAACCACGATACCGCCCAGCAGCTTCTGGATCGCCGCGAGCTGATTGCCGCATTCCGGCGATTGCGCCGCGGCGACTTCCACGTTCGCTTGCCCGATGACCTCACCGGACAGGACGCCGAACTGGCACAGCTGTTCAATGAAGTGGTCGGCCTCAATGAACAGATGGCGCAGGAGTTCCAACGCCTCTCGATGGTGGTCGGCAAGGAGGGCAAGATCACCCAGCGCGGGCGTGTCAACAACGCCACCGGCGGATGGGAGAGTTCCATTCAGGCGGTGAACGAGCTGATTGACGACATGGTGCAGCCCACCGCCGAAGTGGCCCGCGTGATCGGCGCGGTGGCCAAGGGCGACCTGTCGCTGTCGATGACGGTGGAGATCGACGGGCGCCCGTTGCGCGGCGAGTTTCTGCGCATCGGCAAGGTGGTGAACACCATGGTCGAACAGCTCGCCTCGTTCGCTTCGGAGGTGACCCGCGTGGCGCGCGAGGTCGGTACCGAGGGCAAACTCGGCGGCCAGGCCACCGTGAAGGGCGTAGCGGGCACCTGGAAGGATCTCACCGACAACGTCAACGCGATGGCCACCAACCTCACCGGGCAGGTTCGCAATATCGCCGAGGTGACCACTGCGGTGGCGTCCGGCGACCTGTCCAAGAAGATCACCGTCGAGGTGAAAGGCGAGATCCTGGAGCTGAAGAACACCATCAACGTGATGGTGGACCAGCTCAACTCGTTCGCCTCGGAAGTGACCCGCGTGGCCCGCGAGGTGGGCACCGAGGGCAAGCTCGGCAGCCATGCGCGAGTGCCGGGCCTGGCCGGTTCGTGGGCCGACCTCACCGACAACGTCAACGCGATGGCCGGCAACCTCACCGTGCAGTTGCGCGACGTGTCGAAGGTCGCCACCGCGATCGCCACCGGCGACCTGACGCAGAAGATCACCGTCGACGTGAAGGGGGAAATCCTCCAGATCAAGGACGTGATCAACACCATGGTGGACCAGTTGAACGGCTTCGCCTCCGAAGTCACCCGTGTGGCGCGCGAGGTGGGCACCGAGGGCAAGCTCGGCGGTCAGGCGCTGGTGCCGGGCGTGGCCGGTACCTGGAAGGATCTGACCGACAACGTCAACCTGATGGCCGACAACCTCACCGGCCAGGTACGCAACATCGCCGAAGTGACTACCGCGGTGGCCTCCGGCGACTTGTCGAAAAAGATCACGGTGGACGTCAAGGGCGAAATCCTCGAACTGAAGAACACCATCAACGTGATGGTGGACCAGTTGAATGGCTTCGCCTCCGAAGTCACCCGCGTGGCGCGCGAGGTGGGTACCGAAGGCAAGCTCGGCGGACAGGCCCAGGTGCCCGGCGTGGCCGGCACCTGGGCCGACCTCACCGACAACGTCAACCTGATGGCAGCCAACCTCACCGGTCAGGTGCGCAACATCGCCGAGGTCACCACCGCAGTGGCGCGCGGCGATCTCTCCAAGAAGATCACGGTGGAGGTCAAGGGCGAAATCCTCGAGTTGAAGGACACCATCAACGTGATGGTCGACCAGCTCAACGGCTTCGCGTCCGAGGTCACTCGCGTGGCGCGCGAAGTGGGCTCCGAAGGCAAGCTCGGCGGCCAGGCGCGGGTGGAAGGCGTCGGCGGCACGTGGAAGGACTTGACCGACAACGTCAACCTGATGGCAGGCAACCTCACCGGCCAGGTGCGCAACATCGCCGAGGTGACCACGGCGGTGGCGCGCGGCGATCTCTCCAAGAAGATCACCGTGGACGTCAAGGGGGAAATCCTCGAGTTGAAGGACACCATCAACGTGATGGTCGATCAGCTCAACTCGTTTGCCTCGGAGGTGACCCGGGTGGCGCGCGAAGTCGGCTCCGAAGGCAAACTCGGCGGCCAGGCGCAGGTCATCGGCGTCGGCGGCACGTGGAAAGACCTCACCGACAACGTCAACGCGATGGCGGCCAACCTCACCGGCCAGGTGCGCAACATTGCCGCGGTGACCACGGCGGTGGCGCTGGGCGACCTGTCCAAGAAGATCACGGTGGATGTGAAAGGCGAAATCCTTGAGCTGAAGAACACCATCAACACCATGGTCGACCAGCTCAACTCCTTTGCCTCCGAGGTGACCCGCGTGGCGCGCGAGGTCGGTACCGAAGGCAAGCTCGGTGGCCAGGCCCAGGTGCGCGGCGTGGCTGGCACCTGGAAGGACCTCACCGACAACGTCAACCTGATGGCCGACAACCTCACCGGCCAGGTGCGCAACATCGCCGACGTGACCACGGCGGTGGCGCGCGGCGATCTCTCCAAGAAGATCACGGTGGACGTCAAGGGCGAGATCCTGGCGCTGAAGGACACCATCAACGTGATGGTGGATCAGCTCAACTCGTTCGCCTCCGAGGTGACCCGCGTGGCGCGCGAGGTGGGCACCGAAGGCAAGCTCGGCGGCCAGGCACAGGTACCCGGGGTGGGCGGCACCTGGAAGGATCTCACCGACAACGTCAACCTGATGGCGACCAACCTGACCAATCAGGTGCGTGGCATCGCCGACGTGGTGACCGCGGTGGCGGAGGGCAACCTCAAGCGCAAGCTGGCGGTGGACGCCAAGGGCGAGATCGCGGCGCTGGCCGACACGTTCAACGGCATGATCGAGACACTCGCCACCTTCGCCGACCAGGTCACCAACATGGCGCGCGAGGTCGGCATCGAGGGCAAGCTCGGCGGCCAGGCCCGCGTACCCGGTGCCGCAGGCCTGTGGCGCGACCTCACCGACAACGTGAATCAGCTTGCCGCCAACCTCACCAACCAGGTGCGCTCGATCGCCAATGTAGCCACCGCGGTAACCAAGGGCGACCTCTCCCGCTCGATCGCGGTGGAGGCTTCCGGCGAAATGGCCTCGCTGAAGGACAACATCAACGAGATGATCCGCAACCTCAAGGACCAGACCTTGAAGAACGCGGAGCAGGACTGGCTGAAGACCAACCTCGCCCGCTTTTCGCGCATGCTGCAGGGCGAGCGCGATCTGGCCACGGTGTCCAACCTGATCATGTCCGAGCTGGCGCCGCTGGTGAACGCGCAGTACGGCGTGTTTTACGTCGCACGCCGCGAGGACGACGAGACCGTACTCGACCTCGTCGCCAGCTACGGCGCGGAAAACAAGGGCACGCTCAAGCCCATGTTCAAGCTGCGCGAAGGACTGATCGGCCAGTGCGCGGCGGACAAGCGCGCCATGCTGCTGTCCGACGTACCCGGCGAATTCATCCGGATCGGCTCGGGTCTCGGTCACGCCGCACCAGCCAGTGTCACCGTGCTGCCGGCGTTGTTCGAGGACGACGTGAAAGCGGTGATCGAACTGGCCTCGTTCAACAGCTTCAACGAAACCCACCAGAGCTTCCTCGACCAGCTGATGGAATCGGTCGGTATCGTACTCAACACGATCGCCGCGACCATGCGCACCGAAGGGCTGCTCAAGCAGTCGCAGTTGCTGACCCAGGAGCTGCAGGCACGCCAGACCGAACTCACCACCAAGCAGGAAGAGCTGCACGTCACCAACGAAGAGCTCAAGGAGAAGGCCCAGCTGCTGGAGAACGAGAAGAAGCAGGTGGAGGCGAAGAACTTCGAGATCGACATGGCCCGCCGCGCCGTCGAGGAGAAAGCCGAACAGCTGGCGCTCACCTCCAAGTACAAGTCCGAGTTCCTGGCCAACATGAGCCACGAACTGCGCACCCCGCTGAACTCGCTGCTGATACTGTCCCGGCTTCTTGCCGACAACCCGCACGGCAACCTCAACGAAAAGCAGACCGAGTTCGCGCGCACCATCCATTCGGCCGGCTCCGATCTGCTCAGCCTGATCAACGACATCCTCGACTTGTCGAAAATCGAGTCGGGCACGGTGTCGATCGAGATCGCCGACATGCCGCTGATCAGCCTCAAGCAGCATATGGAACGCACCTTCCGCCAGCTGGCTGCCGACAAGAGCCTGCAGTTCAGCGTGGAGTTCGACAGCGCACTGCCCGGTTCCATCCTCACCGACGAGAAACGTCTGCAGCAGGTGGTGTTGAACCTGCTTTCCAATGCCTTCAAGTTCACCGCCAGCGGTAGCGTGACGCTGTCGGTGAGCCGGGTGAGCAGCGGCTGGAACGCGCATCACCCGATACTGCGCAACGCGCGGCATGCTGTCGCCATTGCGGTGACCGACACGGGTATCGGTATCCCGAAGGACAAGCAGAAACTGATCTTCGAAGCATTCCAGCAGGCCGATGGCACCACCAGCCGCAAGTACGGTGGCACCGGACTGGGATTGTCGATCAGCCGCGAGATCGCCCGTCTCCTCGGCGGCGAACTGCAGGTGCGTTCCACCCTCGGCCAAGGCTCCACGTTTACCCTGTTCGTGCCGTTGGAAGCGGTGGGTTCGGTGGCGTTGCCGGCCGGCGCCAGCAGCGCGCGCTACGACACCAGCGACGCGACGCTGCCCCATGCCCTGGTCAACCACATGGAGGTGACCGACGACCGCGAAACGCTGGGCGATTCGCCCTTTGCGTTGATCGTCGAGGACGATCCCGCGTTCGCCGCCATCCTGCTGGACATTGCGAGGGAGGCCGGCCTCAAGGGCGTGGTGGCCACCGCTGGCGCCGGCACTCTGGCGCTGGCGCGCAAGTTGCAGCCGCACGTGATCACACTGGATCTTGGCCTGTCCGACATCGACGGATTGGTGGTGCTGGATCTGCTCAAGCATGATCCCCAAACGATGCACATCCCGGTTCAGGTGATTTCGGGCGCGGAAAAACTCCGCTCGGCACTCTCTCTGGGAGCGCTCGGCGTTACCGAGAAACCCGCGACCTCGAGCCAGCTGGCCACCGTGTTCGCCGAGCTGGCACGCCACGTCCGCGATGCGCTTGCCAGCCGGCCCGACGTCGTTGCCCAGGCGCCTGGGGATCCCGGCACAGCGTCGCGCGCTGGCTCCGGACTGGCTGGGGCGAAGGTTCTCATCGTCGATGACGATATACGCAACATCTATTCATTGACCGGCGTGCTGGAGAGTTATGGTGTGGAAGTGCTGCATGCCGAAACCGGTCGCGATGGCATCAGCCTGCTGGAGCTGAATCCGGACATCGATGTGGCGTTGATCGACATCATGATGCCCGAGATGGACGGCTACGAAACGATGCGGCAGATCCGCGCGCGACCCGCCATCGCCGGCGTGCCACTGATTGCCGTGACCGCCAAGGCGATGAAGGGCGATCGCCAGAAATGCCTGGACGCCGGCGCTTCGGACTACATCGCCAAGCCGGTCGACGTCGAGCTGTTGCTGGCCCTGCTGCGTGTCAGGGTGGTCCACTCGCCGGACCACATGCCGACTGGGGACGCCTGACCATGTACCCCGAAATGCGGTCGACCAGCAGCCATGCCGCACACGGCGATCATCACGCGCCGACCGACACCCCCGAGCGGGCGCGCATCCTGGTCGTCGATGACGACGAGCGCAACCTGCTGGCCATCCAGACCGTGCTGGATGACATTGGCGACGTGGTGCTGGCCAGGACCGGCGAAGATGCGCTGCGCCACCTGCTCTTGGGGGAGTTCGCGGTCATTCTTCTGGACGTCTATATGCCTGGCATGGACGGCTACGAAACCGCGCGCATCATTCGCGGTCGCGAGCAGACCAGGCGCATCCCGATCATCTTTCTTTCGGCGATCAACAAGGAACACGAACACCTGATGCGCGGCTATTCGATGGGTGCCGTCGACTACGTGTTCAAGCCGGTCGAACCGATCGTGCTGCGATCCAAGGCGGCAGTATTCGTCGACCTGTTTCAGATGACCCGCGAGGTCCAGCGCAAGGCGAGGCAGGAACAGCAGTTGCTCGACGCCAACCTGCGCGCCAACGCCGAGCTGTTGTTTGCCGAGCAGGAGTTGCGTCGCTCGGAGCGGCGCCAGGCGGCCATCATCGAATCATTGCCGATCATTCTCTATCTCGAAGATCCGCACTCCTCGCCACGCGTCCCCAAGTTCATCACCGGCAATTTTCGATTGCTCACGGGATTCGACTTCAAGGAGATTCTCGCCACGCCGACGCTGTGGCGCGACCGCCTGCACCCGGACGATCGCGAGCGGGCGATCGCCGTTTTCGAGAGCGGGGGCGAGGGTCGCGGCTACTCGGTGGAATACCGCTGGCTATGTGCCGACGGCACCTACAAGCACTTCCTCGACCAGGCGGTGTTGCTGCGCGACGATGCGGGCGGGGCGACGGAGTACGCCGGCACCCTGCTCGACGTCACCGAGCGCAAAGAGCTCGAATCGCAGCTTCTGCATGTGCGCAAGATGGATGCTATCGGCCAGCTCAGCGGCGGCATCGCGCATGACTTCAACAATCTGCTTGCCGCCGTGCTCAGCGGGCTGGAGTTGCTGCAGCGGCGCGCACGGCTCGCGCCGGAGCATCGCCCGATCCTCGACATGACCCGGCACGCGGCACAGCAGGGCAGCGAGGTGGTCTCTCGCCTGCTGGCGTTCGCGCGCAAACAGAACCTGGAGCCGACCTGCATCGATCTGCACGCGCTCTCCAGCGCGGTCAACCAGCTCCTGGCACACACGCTGGGCGGCATGGTGGTGTTGGAGTGGGAACTGCCTGACGATCTGTGGCGGCCCTACGCCGACGAAGCGCAGCTGGAACTGACCCTGATGAATCTCGCCATCAACGCCCGCGACGCCATGCCCGCAGGCGGCACCATCCGCATCAGCGGCCACAACGTGACTGTCAAGGGCGAAGACGACACCGACCTGGCGGCGGGACAGTACGTGGTGGTGTCGGTCGCCGATACCGGGAACGGCATTCCGGCCGAGCTGCTGGACCGGGTGGCCGAACCGTTCTTCACCACCAAGGCGGTGGGCAAAGGCACCGGCCTCGGGCTCAGCATGGTCTATGGTTTTGCGCAGCAGTCAGGCGGCACCCTGCGCATCCAAAGCGAGCTGGGCAGCGGTACCTGCATGACGATCTGGCTCCCTCGCGCCCGGGCGAAGAGTGCCCTCGCCGGCCGCGTGGTCCCGGCGGAGTCAGTCGAGGAGGCTGCCCCGCGAGCCCGGCATATTCTGCTGGTCGACGATCACGAAGGTGTACGTACGGCGACCGCCGCCCTCCTTTCCGATTTGGGCCACCACGTCACCACGGCAATCGACGGCGCCCAGGCGGTCGAGCTGCAGCAGCAGGACCTCGCCAGGATCGACCTGATCGTGAGCGACTATGCGATGCCGCTGGTTTCGGGGGTCGAGGTCATTCGACGGTTGCGCGTCGACAATCCACGGTTGCCAGCCATCATCATCACCGGCTATGCCGCGACCGATGTACTCCACGGAGCCCCGGAGGGAGTCATCATCGTCACCAAACCGTTCACGCCGGCCCGCTTGCAGGAAGCCATCGGCGCGGCCGAGCGCTGGTTCGGGAACGCAGGCCACCCAAAGCAGGTACTCGGGGCATCCTGACCAGGAGCGGAGCACGCGCGGATCTGCGCCTGCACTGATTGCCTCGGAACACGGCACCCGGCTGGCGTCCTCTACAATGAGGTTTTCCCCATCGTCGGAACCTCCATGAGCTACTCAGCCAAGGCACGCTACGCCAGCGAACTCGACGCCATCCGCGAACAAGGCCTGTTCAAGGCCGAACGCATCATCATCTCGCCGCAGTCCGCCGAGATCGAGCTGGAAGGCGGCCGCAAGGTGTTGAATTTCTGCGCCAACAACTACCTGGGCCTGGCCGATCATCCCGAAGTGATCCAGGCCGCCAAGGACGCGCTGGATACCCACGGCTTCGGCATGGCCAGCGTGCGTTTCATCTGCGGCACGCAGGATCTGCACAAGCAGCTGGAAGCGAAGATCGCCGCGTTCTTCGGTACCGAGGACACCATCCTCTACGCCGCCTGCTTCGACGCCAACGGCGGCCTGTACGAACCGCTGCTGGGCGAGGAGGACGCGGTGATCTCCGACGCGCTCAACCATGCCTCGATCATCGACGGCATCCGCCTGTGCAAGGCCAGGCGCTTCCGCTACGCCAACAGCGACATGGCCGACCTGGAGAAACAGTTGCAGGCGGCCGATGCCGCCGGCGCGCGCACCAAGCTGATCAGCAGCGATGGCGCGTTCTCGATGGACGGCTTCATCGCCAAGCTCGACCAGATCACCGCATTGGCCACGAAATACGACGCGATGGTGCACATCGACGAGTGCCACTGCACCGGCTTCCTCGGCGACACCGGCCGCGGCTCGGCCGAGGTGAACGGCGTGATGGACAAGATCGACATCTTCACCGGCACGCTGGGCAAGGCGCTGGGCGGTGCGCTGGGCGGGTTCACCACGGGCCGCAAGGAAGTGATCGAACTGCTGCGCCAGCGCTCGCGCCCCTATCTGTTCTCAAACTCGCTGCCGCCGCACGTGGTCGCCGCCGGGATCAAGGTGTTCGACATGCTGGCCAGCGCCGGCGATCTGCGCGACCGGCTCAAGGAAAACACGCACTATTTCCGCGAACAGATGACCGCCGCCGGCTTCGACATCAAGCCGGGCGTACACCCGATCGTGCCGGTGATGGTCTACGACGCGCCGAAGGCGCAGGCCATGGCAGCCGTCCTGCTGGAGGAAGGCATCTACGTCACCGGCTTCTTCTACCCGGTGGTGCCGCAGGGCCAGGCGCGCATCCGCACGCAGATGAGCGCCGCGCATACCCGCAGCCATCTTGACCACGCCATTGCCGCGTTCACAAAGGTGGGCCGGGAACTGGGCGTGATCGGCGCCTGACCAGCGAGCTTGCAGGGCTGGCGCTGACCGCCCTGCCAAGCGTCACCAATCAGCTTTTGTCCTTGCGTGCATCGAGACTCTGCACTTCGTCGGGGCTCAACCGCCGCCACTGACCCTTCGCCAACTCGCCCAACGGCAGGGGACCGATCGCCACGCGGATCAGACGCAGCACATCGAAGCCCAGCGCCGCCAGCAGGCGGCGGATGTGTCGGTTGCGACCTTCGTCCAGCACGACCTCCAGCCAGGCATTTCTTTCCCCCACGCGCAACAGTTTCGCCCATCGTGCCTTCAGCAGCTCGCCCCCATCGCTGATGCCCGCCTGCATGGCGGCCAACGCAGATGCATCCGGCTGGCCGGCGACCTGAACGTGATAGGTCTTGTCCAGATGCGTGGACGGAGCCGTGATGCCCGCCGCCCAGATGGTGTCGTTGCTGAGCAACAGCAAACCCTCGCTCGCCTTGTCCAGCCGGCCTACCGGGCCAACCCAGGGTAGCCCCGCCTCGGCCAGCGCGGTGTAGACCGTGTTGCGGCCCTGCTCGTCAGCCGCGCTCACCACCAGGCCGCGTGGCTTGTTGAACATCACATAGACACTCTCCACCGATTCAACGGCATGGCCATCGACAACGATCCGGCGCTGATCGATCGGCGTCGGGTGATACGGATCGCGGACGACACGTCCGTCGACGCTGACGCGACCGGCGCGTATCCACTGCTCCGCCTGGCTGCGCGAGCACAGGCCGCGCTTGGACAAGACGCGTGCGAGCCCGTGCCTGGGCAAGGAGCCTGCGGCTGCCGCGGCATGCGCGGAACGGAAAGAGAGGCGAGACATCCCGCTAGCGTATAAGCCGGAGCCACAATGCGACAAGAATCATCGTGGCATCGAATACCGGCCCTTGCGCCGGGTCGCCTGGACAGCGGCGGTGTTCAAGGAAGCCAACGCAAAAAAAAACCCGGCCGAAGCCGGGTTCTTTTTTGCTTTACCGAGGTTCGATTACTGCTGAACCTGCAGCTCCGTACGACGATTCTGCGCACGACCGGAGTCGGTAGCGTTGTCGCCAATCGGGTTGGTCTCGCCATGGCCAATCGGGCCTTCCAGGCGGCTGGCATCGATACCGTGGCTGGTCAGGTAGTCATACACGATTTTTGCGCGACGCTCGGACAGGCTCTGGTTGTACTCGTCCGTACCCTTCGAGTCGGTGTAGCCGGCAACCGTCACATGCACCTGCGGATAACGCTGCAGGGTATCGACGGCCTGGTTCAGGACCGCGATCGAGTCAGCGCTCGGCTCAGCAAGCGACTTGGCGATATCGGTCTCGCCCTTCTTCGGACGATCGTACTTGAAGTTCACGCCGCGCAGGTCGATCACGACCTTCTGCGGGCAACCATCGGGACCAACGATCGTGCCTGCAGCCGTGCCCGGGCACTTGTCGTCGCAGTCGTTCACGCTGTCGCCATCGGAGTCCATCTTCGTGCAGTCAGCCGGGGGCGGAGTTGCCGCGACAGGGGCCGGAGCCGCCGCCGGAGCGCCGAAGCGCGAGACGAGGCTGAAGCCCAGGAACCAGTCGCCGTAACCGCTCTGTGCGGGCTGGGTCTTGTTGTCCCAGTCATAACGATAGCCGGCTTCGATACGCACATCGGAGCTGTCGGTGATCGTCTTGGAGACGCCGCCGCCCAGTTCGGCCGCCGGGGACCAGCCGCTGTCACCGCGGCTGTGATGGTTGCTGCCCATCACGCCAGCCAGCAGGTACGGACGCCAGGCGTTCCAGTCACCCGCATAGAAGCGTGCGGCGGCGCCGACGCTGTTGTTGGACCAGTTACCACCACCATCGGCATCGCGCTTGGTGCGGTCGATGAACAGATCGATCGACGCGTTCGGCGCGATGAAACGGCCAACACCCAGCCCGTAATAAATCTGGCGGCTGTTGGTGTTGCGGTCGGTATCGTTGTAGTAACCGCCCACGGTCGGGGCGATGTACCAGCGGCCGTCATAGGTCGAGGTAGCCATGTCGGTGGACGCGGCATCGGCGGGAGCAGCAGTGGTGTCCTGCGCATGAACGGCACCTACGCCGCCCAGGGCCAGCGCAATCAGAAAGTACAAGCCCTTACGTTTCATCAGGTGTCTCCTCATTTATTAGGTTTTTCGCGTCCGTTCAACCCCAACCGGAAGTCGCGTGTCAGAACTGAACTACGTCATTCAGAGCTCTTGAAGCCCCTGCTTGGCGTTTATGCGACAAGCGGCCGGGAGTGTAGCAAAAATGTTAAGTAGTTGTCATTCCAATAGCCTGGCAACCAACTTCCGGTGAGTCTTCGTTCAGGAAAGTTTCCATATTGCGGCGAGCCAATATAAATTCACCACTGCGACAATAGTTGACGCCTGTCAATGGCTGGAACACGGACAGAAGGAGCGAATCCGTAGCCATATGTACTCGTGCCCCTGGGCTTAATCTTCCACTCACGCCGTCTTTACAATGTGAAGAGCGCCATGAACTGCTGCAGGGGCATGGCATCAAGGGTTTCCGGGTTGCCCGTTGCCGTCAGGATCGCCCTGACCTTATGCGCAGGCAAATGGCCGCGCATGGCGGCTTCGAACTTCCGCAGCAAAACGGGAATGCCCTCGGCACGGCGCTTGCGGTGTCCGATCGGATAATCGATCGAGACCTTTTCGGTGCTGCTGCCATCCTTGAAGAATACCTGCACCGAATTGCCGATATAGCGTTTGGCAGGATCGAAATAATCCCGCGTGAACTGCGGATTTTCGATCACCGTCATCTTGTCACGCAACGCGTCGATCCGCGGATCCGAAGCGATATCGTCATTGTAATCGCTGGCGACCAGACGGCCGAAGATAAGCGGCACCGCCACCATGTACTGGATGCAGTGATCGCGGTCGGCGTAGTTGGCCAGCGGGCCGGTCTTGTCGATGATGCGGCAACCGGCTTCCTGCGTCTCGATGACGATTCTTTCGACCTGGTCGATCCTGTCGGCGACCGTGTCGTGCAGCTGCATCGCGCATTCCACCGCAGTCTGGGCGTGAAACTCGGCGGGGTAGCTGATCTTGAACAGGACGTTCTCCATTACATAGCTGCCAAACGGCCGCTCGAACTCGAACGGCTTGCCGTTGAATGCCACGTCGTAGAAACCCCAGGTCTTCGCCGACAGCGCCGACGGATAGCCGGCAACACCGCGATATACCGCATTGATCGCGTGGGTCACCGCGCGACGGCAGGCGTCGCCGGCCGCCCAGCTCTTGCGAGCGCCGGTGTTCGGTGCGTGGCGATAGGTACGCAACGCGCCGTTGTCGATCCAGCTATGCGACACAGCAGTGGTGATCTGCTCCTTGTCGCCGCCCAGCATCGCGGTGGTCACCGCGGTGGAGGCCAGCCGCACGAGGATCACGTGGTCCTGGCCCACCCGGTTGAAACTGTTGAGCAACGCGTAGCACCCCTGGATCTCGTGCGCCTTGATTGCATAGCCCAGCACGTCGCGTACGGTCAGCGGCTGGCCGCCCTCGCGCTCCGCTTTGCGGCTCAGGTAATCGGCTACGGCCA
Organism: Rhodanobacter umsongensis; assembly: GCF_042654965.1. Lineage (NCBI taxonomy): Bacteria > Pseudomonadati > Pseudomonadota > Gammaproteobacteria > Lysobacterales > Rhodanobacteraceae > Rhodanobacter > Rhodanobacter umsongensis. Next base: position 101,544 of record NZ_JBHSMK010000009.1, read on the forward strand.
GGATGCTGCCGAGGTTGTCCGAAGGGTGGCCCCACTCTGCCGCCAGCCAGGTATCGTTGAAATCCAGCCAGCGGATCTGCGTACCAATGGCGAACGCCGCCTGCACCGGATCGAGCTCATGGCTGGTGCCGGGCACGCGGGCACCGCCGGGCAGCGTGGCGCCGGGTACCAGCGGACCGAGATGCTTCACGCATTCGGGGAACTTCATCGCCAGCATGGCGGTGCCCAGCGAATCGAGCAGCATGTAGCGCGCGGTGTCGTAAGCCTCCTTCGAATCGATCTGGTAATCGACCACGTAATCGGCGATATCGACCAGCGGCTGGTCGGGATCGGGACGGACGGCGGAACGGATGTCGTGCGCACTCATGACGGATCTCGCAACAGGGGAAACCTCCATTTTAGCTGACTGGGACGTCTTCGTTGCTTGACCGCGACATCGCACGCCCCGACAATTGTTCAAACACATCCCAGAAGGGAGTAGTTCCCGGCGCAGGCTCACCTGCCCCGGTGTGGTGATCGTCAGCACGAGCGATGTTTCGCTCCGGTCACCTCGGCAGCCGTGCTGCGAACGAGACTTTTGTGGTGGACACGGGCCGCGCGCGTTCGTGTTCGCTGCATTGTCCGACGCGCACGGAAACCCCCATGGAATTCACTGGTACCGACTTCTTTTCCGGCCTGCTGGCCATCATCCTGCTTGATCTGGTGCTCGCTGGCGACAACGCCATCGTCATCGCCATGGCGGCCAGCCGGTTGCCGAAAGCGCTGCAGAACAAGGCCGTGTTCTGGGGTACGTTCGGCGCCGTGGCGGTTCGCTTTGCGCTCACCGCCGTAGTCGTCTATCTGCTCAAGCTGCCGGGACTCATGCTGGTCGGCGGTGTCCTCCTGCTGCCGATCGCGTGGAAGCTGCTGTCCCACGATGTCGACGACGATCCCAACATCAGCGCCGCCGATTCGTTCTGGAACGCGCTGCGCACGATCATCGTCGCCGATGCGCTGATGGGCATGGACAACGTACTGGCGATCGCCGGCGCATCGAAGGGCCACCTGGGCCTGGTCATCATCGGCCTGTTCGTCAGCGTGCCCCTGGTGGTCTGGGGTTCGACCCTGATCCTGAAGTTGATCGAGCGCTTCCCGATCATCATGTACATCGGCGCCGGCGCCATCGCCTTCACCGCGGGACGGATGATCACGCACGACCGCTGGGTCAGCGGCTGGTTCGACGCGCATCAGCCGGTCATGTATGCGATGGATGCGCTGCTGGTGGTTGGCATCTGCGGCGGCGGTGGGCTGATGCAGCGTCGACGCAATCGCTTGAAACGCAGCGCCGATCGAATCCCGCCCGCGCACGGTGAAAGCTGAAACACATGCGGTTCGCCCCCGGCCCAAGCCTGGCATCGCCGCCATGAGCGGCGGCGATGCCGACACCCGGGACCCGAAAAATGAAAAGGGAGCCGCTGGGGCTCCCTCTTCATCTTCAGCGGGCGACAAGCTCAGCGCTTGTCGATCGGGACGTAGGCCTGATCTTCGGGTCCGGTGTAGTTCGCGCTGGGGCGGATGATCTTGCCGTCTTCGCGCTGCTCGATCACGTGCGCACTCCAGCCGGAGGTGCGGGCGATCACGAACAGCGGCGTGAACATGGCGGTGGGCACGCCCATCATGTGATACACGCTGGCGGAGAACCAGTCGAGGTTCGGGAACATCTTCTTGACCTCGCCCATCACCTTCTCGATGCGCTCGGAGACATCGAACAGGGTCGGATTGCCGCCTTCCGCGCACAGCTTGCGCGAAATCTCCTTGATGATCTCGTTGCGCGGGTCGGACACTGTATACACCGGGTGGCCGAAACCGATGATGATCTCCTTGCGCTCGACGCGAGCGCGGATATCCGCCTCCGCATCATTCGCGCTGCGATAGCGCGCGATGATTTCCATCGCCACCTCGTTCGCGCCGCCATGCTTCGGACCGCGCAGCGCGCCGATCGCGCCGGTAAGCGCCGAATACATGTCCGATCCGGTGCCGGCGATGACGCGGGCGGCGAAGGTCGACGCGTTGAACTCGTGCTCTGCATACAGCACCAGCGACTTGTCCAGCGCCTGGGCGTGCAGGTCGCTCGGCTTCCTGCCGTGCAGCAGATGCAGGAAATGTGCAGCGATCGACTCGTCGTCGGTCTGCGTTTCGATGCGCTTGCCGTTGTGGCTGAAGTGGTACCAGTACAGCAGCATCGAGCCGAAGCTGGCCATCAGGCGGTCGGCGATGTCGCGCGCACCGGTGACGTTGTGATCGTCCTTTTCCGGCAGTACGGTGCCGAGTACCGAACAACCGGTGCGCATCACGTCCATCGGATGCGTGGCGGCCGGAAGAAGCTCCAGCGCGGCCTTGACGGGAGCGGGGAGCCCGCGCAGGCGCTTCAGCCGAGCGCGGTAGTTGTTCAGCTCGGTCCAGGTCGGCAGCACGCCGTGCACCAACAGGTAGGCCACCTCCTCGAAACAGCCCTTCGCGGCCAGGTCGTGGATGTCGTAGCCGCGGTAATGCAGGTCGTTGCCGCTGCGGCCGACCGTGCACAGCGCGGTGTTGCCTGCCGCGACACCGGACAGCGCGACGGACTTCTTGGCCTTGGGCAGCGTTTGCATGGTTTCGCTCATGGATGGAACCTCGATCGATGAAGGTGCGCCGGCACGCTGGCGCAGTCAGGAAGGGAACATGTCGGTCAATCAGTCTGATTTGCCGCCGGCGAACAGTTCGTCCAGCTTGCGCTCGTAGGCGTGGTAGTCGAGGTGGTCGTACAGCTCTTCGCGCGTCTGCATGGTCGGCACGGCGGCTTTCTGCGTGCCATCGCGGCGCACCGTCTCGTAGAAATTCAACGCCGCCTTGTTCATTGCCCGGTACGCACCGCAGCAGTACAGGATGATGTCGACATCCGCACTGGCCAGTTCGTCGCGGGTGAACAGCGGGGTCTGGCCGAACTCGGTGATGTTGGCGAGGATCGGCACCTTCACCGCCGCCTTGAACTGGCGATACTGCTCCAGCGTGTAGATCGCCTCGGGGAAGATCATGTCGGCGCCGGCCTCGACGCAGGCCTGGGCCCGTTCGATCGCCGACTCCAGGCCTTCCACCGCCATGGAGTCCGTTCGCGCCATGATCACGAACTGCTCGTCGCTGCGCGCATCCACCGCAGCCTTGACGCGATCGACCATCTCGTCTTTCGGCACAATCGCCTTGCCTGGACGATGCCCGCACCGCTTGGCGGCAACCTGGTCCTCGATATGCAAGGCGCCAGCACCTGCCTTGATCATCGAACGCACGGTGCGCGCGATGTTGAACGCGCCGCCCCAGCCCGTATCTACATCGACCAGCAGCGGCAAGTCGCAGACGTCGGTGATGCGGCGGAGGTCGGTCAGCACATCCTCCATCGAACTGATACCCAGATCCGGCATGCCCAGCGAATTGGCGGCGACGCCGCCGCCGGACAGATAGATCGCCTTGAAGCCGCTGCGCTTGGCCATCCGTGCCGCATAGGCAGTGATCGCACCGACGACCTGCAGCGGTTGTTCCTCGGCGACGGCGGCGCGGAAACGCGCGCCGGGAGATGCGGGATGAGTCATGTCGCCTCCGTCAAAGCGATCATTTTAGCGCAGTGCGGCGCTGGAACCGCGGCGAGCGCAGACCACTGACCCGCACGTCCGCGTAGACCTCGCCTGAACATGGTGCGTATCACGATGGAAGTTGGGTCCAGCGCCCGCCAGGCGAGCCGTCGGCAGTCGACCAGGCTGACAAGGTCGGACGCTGTGTTGTCATAGCCCTCGCCAATCGAGGCAATGCTGACAATCAATTAGATTAATCATGCCCGACGCCATATCCTCACTTCCACTTTCAACCAGCACGGGAAACCCACGATGTCCCTGATCAACACCGAAATCAAACCGTTCAAGGCACAGGCGCTCAAGAGCGGAAAATTCATCGAAGTCAGTGATGCCGACCTGAAGGGCAAGTGGTCCGTCGTGTTCTTCTACCCGGCCGACTTCACCTTCGTGTGCCCCACCGAACTGGAAGACCTGGCCGACAACTACGCCGAGTTCCAGAAGCTGGGCGTCGAGGTCTATTCGGTCTCCACCGACACCCATTTCGCGCACAAGGCCTGGCACGACACGTCCGACGCCGTGAAGAAGATCAACTACACCATGATCGGCGATCCCACCCACGCGCTCTCGCGCAATTTCGACGTGCTGATCGAAGCAGACGGCATTGCCGACCGCGGCACCTTCGTGATCGATCCGGCGGGCAAGATCCAGATCGTCGAGATCACCGCCGGCGGCATCGGCCGTGACGCCAAGGAGCTACTGCGCAAGGTGAAGGCCGCGCAGTATGTCGCCGCCCATCCGGGTGAAGTGTGCCCGGCCAAGTGGAAGGAAGGCGAGAAGACCTTGGCGCCGTCGCTGGATCTGGTCGGCAAGATCTAAGTATTGGCGCGCCATGCGCCACGGACCCGGAGCCCATCCGGGTCCGATTCACCGAAAGCCAGTACAAAACGACGCCCGGGTCCGCCCGGGTGCTCGCCACGCTCACCCCGAACAAACCCGCGGAGTCCGTCATGTTGGATGCCAATCTCCATGTCCAGTTGAAGGCCTATCTGGAGAAGGTCGCGCAGCCGATCGAGATCGTTGCGTCCCTCGATGACAGCGCCAAGTCGGCCGAACTGAACGAACTGCTTGGGGAAATCGCCTCGCTGTCCGATCGGATCAGTCTGGTGCGCCGCGACGACGACGAGCGCAAGCCTTCGTTTGCGATCAACCGCGTCGGCACCGACATCGGCGTGCGCTTTGCCGGCATTCCAATGGGCCATGAGTTCACCTCGCTCGTGCTCGCCCTGCTGCAGGTCGGTGGACATCCGTCCAAGGCCACCGCGGACGTGATCGAGCAGGTGCGCAATCTCGATGGCCACTATCGCTTCGAGACCTATTTTTCGCTGTCCTGCCAGAACTGCCCGGACGTGGTGCAGGCGCTGAACCTGATGAGCGTGCTGAACCCGAACATCCAGCACGTCGCCATCGATGGCGCGCTGTACCAGGACGAGGTCGAGGCGCGCCAGGTGATGTCGGTGCCGACCGTGTTCCTCAACGGCGAGGTGTTCGACCAGGGCCGCATGAGCCTGGAGCAGATCCTGGCGAAGATCGACACCGGCTCCAGCGCCCGCGAAGCCGAGAAGATCAAGGCCAAGGACACGTTCGACGTGCTCGTGGTCGGCGGCGGCCCCGCCGGCGCGGCGGCGGCCATCTACGCCGCGCGCAAGGGCATCCGAACCGGCCTGGCAGCCGAGCGCTTCGGTGGCCAGGTGCTGGACACCATGTCGATCGAGAACTTCGTCTCGGTCGACTACACCGAAGGCCCGAAGCTGGGCGCGGCGCTGGAACAGCACGTCAGGAACTACGACGTGGACATCATGAACCTGCAACGCGCCGAGAAACTGATCCCCGCCAGCGATGGAACCGGTGGCCTGGTTGAACTGCAGCTGGCCAACGGCGCCACGCTTAAATCGAAGACGGTGGTCCTGTCCACCGGCGCGCGCTGGCGCCAGATGGGCGTACCGGGCGAAGACCTGTACCGCAACAAAGGTGTCGCCTATTGCCCGCATTGCGACGGCCCGCTTTTCAAGGGCAAGCGCGTGGCGGTGATCGGTGGCGGCAACTCCGGCGTCGAGGCGGCCATCGACCTGGCCGGCATCGTCAGCCACGTCACCCTGATCGAGTTCGACAGCAAGTTGCGCGCTGACGACGTCCTGCAGCGCAAGCTGCGCAGCCTGCCGAACGTCGACATTGTCGTCAGCGCACTGGGCACGGAAGTGCTGGGCGACGGCCAGAGGGTCACTGCGCTCGTCTACAGGGACCGCATCAGCGACGAGATGCACACGCTCGAACTGGAAGGCATCTTCGTGCAGATCGGGCTGCTGCCGAACACCGAATGGCTGAAGGGAACGCTGGAACTGTCGCCACGCGGCGAGATCGTCATCGACGAACGCGGCCAGACCTCCCTCCCCGGCGTATTCGCCGCCGGCGACGCCACCACGGTGCCGTACAAGCAGATCGTGATCGCGATGGGTGCCGGTTCCACCGCCGCGCTGAGCGCGTTCGACCACCTGATTCGCCGCCCGCTTCCGGTCGCGGAGACGGAAAGAGAAGCGGTAGCCGCCTGATCGCCCGAGCAGAAAACAAACGGGACGGCGTACGCCGTCCCGTTTGTGTTGGCGCTCAACTGCCCTGATCGGGCCCTCGTTCCAGCGCACGACGGATATCGTCCAGTGCGACCGGATCATCCAGTGTGGACAGGTCACCCGGATCGCGCTGCTCCGCCAGCGCCTGCAGCGATCGACGCAGCAGCTTACCGGAACGTGTCTTCGGCAAGGCATTCACCACGTAGACGCGCGACGGCTTCGCCACGCCACCGAGCTGGTCGACCACGCGCTGCTGCATTGCCAACGCCACGGCACCCGCATCGGCTCCCGCGTTCTGCTTCAGCATGGCGAACACGATCGGCACCTGGCCCTTCAATTCGTCACGCACCCCAACCACTGCCGCCTCGGCCACCGACGGATGGCTGGCTACCACCTCCTCGATCTCGCGTGTGCCCAGTCGATGGCCGGCCACGTTGATCACGTCGTCGGTGCGACCGAGGATGAACGTATAACCGTCCTCGTCGCGGATTGCCCAGTCCAGCGAGCTGTACAGCAATTCCCTGAAGTGGCTGAAGTAGCTGTGCACGTAGCGGTCGTCGTCGCGCCAGACCGTGCTCAGGCAACCCGGTGGCAGCGGCGGCTGGAACACCAGCACGCCCTTCACTCCGGCTGCCACTTCCTTGCCGGTGTTCTCGTCGATCACCTTCATCTTGTAGCCCGGCGCAGGCAACCCGGGTGACCCGAACTTGGTTGGTTTCAACTCCAGCCCCGGCATCAGCGTGATCGCCGGCCAACCGGTCTCGGTCTGCCAGTAGTTGTCGATCACCGGCACGCCGAGCGCGTCGGTGATCCACTGCGCGGTCGGCTCATCCAGCGGTTCGCCGGCGAGAAACAGCCACTTCAGTGCCGACAGGTCGTATTTCTTCAGCCAGCTCGCGTCCTGCTTCTTCAGCACGCGGATCGCGGTGGGCGAAGAGAACATCGTGTGCACACCGTAGCGCTCGCACAGCTGCCACCAGATGCCCGGATCCGGCCGCGTCGGCGTGCCCTCATACAGCAGCGAAGTGGCGCCACCGATCAGCGGACCATAGACGTTGTACGAATGCCCCACCGCCCAACCCACGTCCGAAGTGGAAAACATCACCTGCCCCGGCGCGATGTCGAACACGGTACGGATCGACAATGCCATCGCCACCGCGTAGCCGCCCACGTCGCGTTGCACGCCTTTCGGTTTGCCGGTGGTGCCGGAGGTGTATAGCAGATAGCTCGGCTCGTTCGATTCCAACCAGACCACCGGCACTTCGACGCCTTCGTGCGCCCGGCGCAGCCCGGCGTAGTCGAGGTCGCGCCCGGCCACGCGCGTCATCTGCGGATCGAGCCCGCGATCGACGATCAGTACCTGCGACGGCGGTGCCGAGGCCTCGTTCAATGCAGCGTCGACCAGCGGCTTGTACGGGATCACCTTGCCGCCACGCATGCCGGAATCGGCGGCAATCAATAGCTTCGGCTGCGCGTCGTCGATGCGCAGCGCCAGGTTGTGCGCGGCAAAGCCGCCGAACACCACCGAATGGATCGCGCCGATCCGCGCACAGGCCAGCATCGCGAATACCGCTTCGGCCACGTTGGGCAGATAGATCACCACCCGATCGCCCTTACCCACATCCAGCGACCGCAGCACGGCAGCAAACGCATTCACCTCCCAATACAGCTCGCGATAGGAGAACTCGCGGGTGACGTCCGTTTCGCTGGAAATCGCCACCAGCGCCAGTTGTTCGGCACGCTCGACCAGGTGCCGATCGACCGCGTTGTAGCAGAGATTGGTGGTGCCGCCGACGAACCAGCGCCGGAACGGCGGATTCGACTGGTCCAGGATCTGCTGCGGCGGCGACTCCCAGTGGATCAGCCGCGCCTGCGCGGCCCAGAACTGCTCCGGCTCGTCGATCGACTGTTGATAGAACGCCTCGTAGCGCATGCCAGCCTCCGGGTTCTCGCTCCACTCCAGCCTAGACCAAGTCGTACGGGACATCAGCGCGACCATGGTCTTAGCCGAACCGATACCTGCTTCCGGAACACTTGACCCTCACGTAACGTGAGCCCCCAGTGTTCATGGCGCACACCGAAGGAGAAGGCAGCCAATGTTGTGGACAGTGGGCGAACTTGCACGGCGTTGCGGACTGACTGTCCGCACGCTGCATCACTACGACGCCATCGGCCTCCTGAAGCCCTCGGTGCGTTCCGCTGCCGGCTATCGACTTTACGATCGGGCGAACATCGAACGCCTGCATCGCATCCAGGCCTTGCGTCAGCTTGGCCTGTCGCTGACCGGCATCGGCACTGCCCTGTCCGGACCACAACAGCCATTGGCCGACGTGGTCGACCGCCAGATCGCACAGATCGACCGCGAACTGAGCGAAGCTGCCAACCTGCGTGAGCGACTGGTGTATCTGCGCACACAGCTGGCGAACGGACAGTCCCCTGACCTGGCCGACTGGCTGGACACGCTGGAGTTGATGACGATGTATGAGAAGTATTTTTCCCCCGAGGAACTGAAGGTCCTGCCACTGCACACTGACCCGGATGTGCAGGTGGAATGGAGCGCGTTGATCGGCGCCGTGCAATCGGCGATGGACCTTGGTGCAACCACGGATGACGCGGACGTGCAGATACTCGCGCTGCGCTGGATGACGATGGTCGAGCGCGGCACCGGCAACAACCCCGAGTTCCTCATGCGCCTGCACGCCATGAACGAGAACGAGCCCGCCGCCCGCGCGCAGAGCGGCATCACACAGGCACTGCAGACTTTCGTGGAAGCAGCGGTCGTCGCGGCGCGGCTGGCGATCTTCGCGCGCTATCTGGATGTGCACGACATGGAGCGCATGCTCGCCAACTATGGCAAGCAGATGTACGCGTGGCCGATGCTGATCGCCGATCTGCGCAAGGCCATGGAGGAAAACACGCCGGCGAATGATCCGAATGTGCAGAAGATGGCCCAGCGCTGGACGGAACTGTTCCGCGCCTATGCCGGCGACTCTCCTGTCACCCACGCGCGCATCCGTGAGGCCTATGCAAAAGAGCCCGACCTGCGCAGCGGCAGCGCGGTGGACAATTCGCTGCTCGACTATGTGCGAGAGGCGCTCGCCAGTCTTGCATCGACGACACACTGAAGCGCCGTGGGCGACAAGCAGGCCTACAAAAAGGAAGGGCGGCCGGAGCCGCCCTTCCCTCTTTACCACTGATGGACTCGCTTACTTCTTCGCGAACAGGTGCTCGACGCCGGCGCGCTCTTCGCGCAGTTCCTTGTCGGTGGCGTCCATGCGGCCGCGCGAGAAGTCGTTGATCGCCAGGCCCTGCACGATCGTGTACTTGCCGTCCTTCACGGTCACCGGGTAGCCGTAGATCACGCCCGGCGCGATGCCGTACGAACCATCGGACGGGATGCCCATCGAGACCCAGTCGCCCTCGGCGGTGCCCTGCGCCCAGTAGCGCATGTGGTCGATGGCGGCCGAGGCAGCCGAAGCCGCCGACGAGGCGCCGCGCGCCTTGATGATCGCCGCGCCGCGCTGCTGCACGGTCGGGATGAAGTCGTTCTCGTACCAGGCCTGGTCGATCAGCGACATCGCCGCCTTGCCGTTGACGGTGGCGTGGTGGATGTCCGGGTACTGGGTCGAGCTGTGGTTGCCCCAGATGGTCATCTTCCTGATGTCGGTGGTGTGGCTGGCGGTCTTCTCGGCCAGCTGCGACAGCGCGCGGTTGTGGTCGAGGCGAACCATTGCGGTGAAGCAGTTCGGATCCAGATCCGGCGCGTTCTGCTGGGCGATCAGCGCATTGGTGTTGGCCGGGTTGCCGACCACCAGCACCTTGACGTCGCGCTTGGCGTGACCGTTCAGCGCCTTGCCCTGCGGGCCGAAGATGGCGCCGTTCGCCTCCAGCAGATCCTTGCGCTCCATCCCCGGGCCGCGCGGACGCGCGCCGACCAGCAAGGCGTAATCGACATCCTTGAAGGCGACGTTCGCGTCGTCGGTGGCGACCACGCCGGCCAGGGTCGGGAACGCGCAGTCGTTCAGCTCCATCACCACGCCCTGCAGCGACGGCAGCGCCGGGGTGATTTCCAGCAGGTGCAGGATCACCGGCTGATCCGGACCCAGCATGTCGCCGGCGGCAATGCGGAACAGCAAGGCGTAGCCGATCTGGCCGGCGGCGCCGGTGACGGCAACTCGAACGGGGGCTTTCATGGGGTTGACTCCTTGGGTGATGTGTTCAGATTCTTCGCAGGCAATCGTCAGGCCAGTTCAGCGAAGAACTCCTGGATACGCTGCAGGCCCGGTTCCAGTTGGGCGGTCGGGCAGGTGTAGGAAATGCGCATCGCGCGCGGCTCGCCGAAGGCCGAACCAGGCACGCAGGCGACGCCCTTGGCTTCCAGCAGCGCGGCGCAGAACTCGACGTCATTGCCGATGGGCACGCCATGGTGGCTCTTGCCGAACGCCACCGAGATATCCGGGAACGCGTAGAACGCGCCCTGCGGTCGCGGGCACACCACGCCGGGAATCGCGCCGAGCGCGGCGACCACGATGTCGCGTTTGCCGGCAAACTCCGCGCACTTGGCCTTGGGAATGTCCTGCGAACCGCCGAGCGCCGCCACCGCCGCGGCCGTGATCACTTCCGGCAGGCTGGTGATGTGGTTGGAATTGAGCGTGGTGATCGCCTTGGCCACCATCTCCGGCCCGGCGATCAGGCCCACGCGCCAGCCCGGCATGCCATAGGTCTTGGACACCGAGTCGACGAAAACCACCCGATCGCGCAACTCAGGCCTGGCGAACACGAAGTTGTGGTAGCCGATGCCGTCGAACACCATCGAGTTGTAGATGTCGTCGGTAACCACCCAGGTATCCGGATGCTTCACCAGCACGTCGGCCAGCGCGGCGATCTCCCCGGCGGTGTAGACCATGCCGGTGGGGTTGGACGGGTTGTTGAACAGGAACACCCTCGGCTTGCGCGCCAGCGCCGCGTCGAGCTGGGTCGGAGTGAGCTTGTAGTTCTGCTCCGGCCCGCAGTGCATCACGTTGACCTTCGCGCCCACGATGTCGGCGATGTCGCGGTAGGTGGTCCAGTACGGTGCGGCGAAACAGATCTCGTCGCCCTCGTCCAGCAGCGCCTCGGCCAGGTTGTACAGCACGTGCTTGGCGCCGATGCCGATCGACAGGTTCATCCGTGTATAGCCGGAGAAGCCCAGCGCCTCGATGTGTTTGAGGAACGCATCCAGCAACACTTCGGCGCCACGGTTGCTGCCGTACTGGCCGGAGTCGTGCGACAGCGACTCGCGCGCGGCGGCATACACATGCTCGCCGGGCAGGAAGTTCGGTACGCCGATGGAGAAGCTGATGATGTCGCGGCCGGCAGCCTTGAGCTGCTTCGCCTTCTCGGCAATCACCATGATCGCGCTGGGTTTGGCGCGGCCGACACGCTGGGCGAGCTGGGGCATGGGTATCTCACGCAGGGGAGGAAGCAAAGGTGGTGATTTTATCACGCCGCCGGAACCCTCGTGCCCCTCCACGGCCGGTTCGCTGCAACGCCGCGGCGAACACGGCATGATGCACCCGTCCGCGCAACGTACTTCGCAACCTCACGCTCGAAGGAGATCCGCATGCATTGGCTTTGGGTGTTCGTGATTGGACTGGTTGTCGGCCTGGTGGCCAAGCTGCTGATGCCGGGCAAGGACCCAGGTGGCTTCATCATCACCGCCATTATCGGCATTGCCGGCTCGCTGCTGGCGACATGGATCGGCCAGAACGTGTTCGGCTGGTATCAGGAGGGACAATCGGCCGGTTTCATCGCCTCGGTGATTGGCGCGATCGTGTTGCTGCTGGTCTACCAACTGCTCAGACGCAAGTCGGCCTGACCGATGATTGTCGCGGGGCGCAGTTCGCGGGGTGATCCTCGGCGACCCGCCAGCCCGCCAAAAAAAACCGCCGGCGGAAGCCGGCGGTTTTTTGCGAGCCCGACTGAAGCATTCAACCCCGCTGGTCGAGCACCTCGTTCCACTCTTTCACGCGATCGGATTGCGCGGCCAGCAGCGCGTCGACATCGCCTTCGACGGTGACCTTCTCGATCGTGTCGCCCTGCTGGATCGTGTTGACCACGGCCATGTCAGCCGCATCGGCCACTTCGCCGAACACGCTGTGCTTGCCGTCCAGCCATGGCGTGGCGCCATGGGTGATGAAGAACTGGCTGCCATTCGTGCGTGGACCGGCATTGGCCATGGACAGCACGCCGGGCTTGTCGTGGCGCAGAGACGGATTGAATTCGTCCTCGAACTTGTAGCCCGGGCCGCCGCGGCCACTGCCCTCGGGGCAGCCGCCCTGGATCATGAAATCGGCGATCACGCGATGGAACGACAACCCATCGTAGTAACCGCGCTTGGCCAGGTTGACGAAATTGGCGACCGTGACCGGCGCCTTGTCTTCGTGCAGGCGCAGGTGGATCGGGCCGCGATTGGTGGTGAAGGTGACGTTGATGGTCATCGCAAAATCCTTGGGTTCAAGAGCTGTGCCGCGCCATGGCACGGGGCGCGAGGGTGGTCAAGAATAACCCACCGGGCCAAGCGAATCAGCGGCCGCGGTGTTCAGGCTGCGCTGCCGCTGCACCGTCGCCCCGAGCGTGGCGCAGCAAGGTCGGAGCGCAGCCGTCCCGAGGCTGACCTTGCACGCCACCGCAAGAGCATGTCAGTGGAAGTCCGGCAGGCCCAGCATGCCGTGCTCCAGCGCGCCCGCGCCGCGAGGCCTGGCCGCCGGGGTCGGTACGTCGGTCGGCCACCTCGCACCTTCGTACAGATGCGCCCATAGCCGGTCCAGCGCCGCATAACCAAACGGCAGCAGCGGCACGTGGCGTTCACCGAAACCAGGCAATGCCAGGAAGGCATCGAAGTGTTGCGCGTGCGGCACCTTCCAATAGATCGGCTCGCGTCCTTCTTCGCGCAGCCAGGCCACATACGGCTCCGAGCTGAACGCGGTCGGCAGCAATCCATCGCTGGCCCCATGCACCACCCACAGCGGCAAATCGCTGCGCGGCAGCCTGGCGACGGTGGCCGCGATGGATGCACGCAAGGCCTGCGATTCGTGATCGTCGCCGGTCCACAACGCACGCAGACATTCGTTGCCCATCAACGTGGGGTCGGTGGAGACGTTGGTGCCGCCGAACAGACCGATGCCGTTGCCCGGCGGGATGCCGGAACCATCCGCCCACCATGCCGCCTCGGCGGCGGGGTCGGAGGCGCCGGCCACACCCCTGGCGTCGATCGCCGCATAGCGAAAGCCGCACGGCATGTCCGAAGCGCCGCGGCGCAGATAGGCCGAGGCATAGCCCGCCGTGATGATCCGCCAGAGGTCGAACGCGGTGGAGGTGGCGGCGGTCTCCATGGCCTCGTCGGTCCAGCCCCGGGTGCGCAGATACCGGTAGCCCTGCTCCGCCTGTTCGGCCAGGGTATTGCCGCTCAGCTTGCCCTGCGCGCGCAGGCTGGCGCAGCGCAGCGGCCCGGCCGGCGGCACGACGCCGCGCGGACCACGCGCGAACGGCGCGGCGGCAAAGCGCTCGCTGCTCAATGCACATGGCAGCCAGATCGCCGCCTCGGTGCCGTAGTCGTACATCGCGCGGCCGTATCCGGCCACGTGCACGTTCGGTTCCAGCGCGACCACGCCGGCGAAGAAGCCGCCCCCGTTTTTTTCGTCGCGATCCAGGCCAGCGGCCTGCAACACCGCACCGCCACCGTTGGAAATGCCGGTCGCGATGATCTTGGTGTTATGCGGGGTGAACGGCGCGTCGTCCGGAAACGCGCGGTCGAGCATGGCCAGCCCGAACTGCGCGGCCTGGATCACATGCCGCCCCCAGTCGGCCTCCGGGTTGTCGCCCGAATGCATGTGCTTCACCGCGATGCCGGACGTCGGCGATGCAGGCAAGGGCTGGAACTCCAGCTCAGCTTCGCCGCGCCTGGCACGGCGGCCATCGAGTGCCACGCCGCTGTGACCGGCGAAGTCGAAATAGCCGGTGCCGGCGCCCTTGTCGGTATAGGCAACCGCGCAGCCGTGCGGCAGACCCCATGCACCGGCCAGCGCAATCGAACCGTAAATGCCGCGCGACCCGGACGACGCCGTGACGACAAGGCAGCGCTTGCGCCGGTCGAAATGGTCAGGCAATTGCAGAAGCACACGATGCGGCGCACGTGCCCCGGGGATACGCGCAAACGCCTGATACTCGCGACCGGGCACATCCGGCACACCGCCATACACCGTGCCGTAGCCGCCCAGCGGACCGAGATCGGCAATGCCCTTCCAGTTGGACTGGATCGCGCGCCGGCGCAGTTCTTCGGCGGTGGGACCGAGCGGGTTGGCGAACGGCAGCGGCGCACCGGCCAGGCCGGCCAGCCCCAGTCCCGCGCTCAGCAGGTCATCATCACCGCGATGTTCGGTCACGCGCACGTCGCCGTAATCAATCTCCCGCATGGCAGAGCCTCTTCTTGTTGCGTTGGTGGCACAAGCCGACAGCATGACGGATACCAACGCAGGCAAGAACAGCAGAACTGAAAGGCCGGCGGCTTTTTTCATTCCGCCACCATAGCAAGCACGCCGCCACGCGCCATCGTACGAAAGTCCGACCTGGACGACGCCGGGCTGGCTTCGGCAACTCGACGGCGCCGCCGCCGCCCGCTAAGTTCCACGGCATGCCCAGCCTGCTGATCGCCGACGACCATCCCTTGTTTCGCGCCGCGCTGCGCCTGGCTGCCAGCGAGAGCCTGCCCGATTGCGTGGTGCACGAGGCCGCGGACCTGCCCGCCGCGCTCGCCGCGCTGGTCGGCGAGCGGGACATCGACCTGGTACTGCTCGATCTGCACATGCCCGGCAGCCGGGGCCTGTCCGGGCTGGCTGCGCTGCGCGGCCAACACCCTGGCGTCGCGGTGCTGGTGGTTTCCGCCCACGACGAGCCGCGCATCGTGCGCCGGGTGCTTGATCACGGCGCCGCCGGCTTCATCCCCAAGAGCGCCAGCCCTGCCGAGATCGGCGAGGCGATCCGTCAGGTGCTCGATTGCGGCAACTGGCTGCCGCCCGGCCTCGCCGACGCCGTCGCCGCCCTGCCCGCCGACCCGGCCGACGCCAGCCTGGCCAGCCGCCTCGCCCGGCTCACCGAACAACAATCCCGGGTGCTCGCATTGCTCGCCGAAGGCCTGCTCAACAAGCAGATCGCCGATCGGCTGGCGATCCAGGAACGCACCGTCAAGGCCCACGTCACCGCGATCTTCGAAAAGCTCGGGGTGCGGAACAGAACGCAGGCGGGAATGGTGTTGCGGGCGTTGGAGCTGGGGGAACCGGCAAGAATAGGTTGAGCCACCGACGCCCTCGGTGTTCGACCCCCGCCGCCGCGCCGTCGGGCTCGCAGCCTGCATGCCCGCGGCCGGACCCAGCAGAGCTGTTGACCCAGATCAACTAAGCGCAGCGCTGGCTGCGTGACCATCCCCAAGGCGAGCACGCACTTCCGGGAGCGGTTATCGAAAGGGATGCCGAATCGCCATGGATGGCTCCCTGTCCGGGCACGACATCCATGGATGCCACGCCCATTTTTATAGGGCTCGCGCGCAAAGAGAAGGAGGTCCCTCGATGTACTCAAAAGCGATCGCATCCTTGGTTGCCCTTGTCTGCTGCGGGCCAGGCGCGGCTTGGTCGCAATCGGCCCTGATGAAACAGGCGCAAGGGCTGTTCAAGCCGATACCCGCCAGGGCACCGTCGCTGCCTGGCAATGGTTCGACGCCGGCCAAGGTGGCGCTTGGCAAGATGCTCTACTTCGAGCCGCGACTCTCGGAAAGCCATGCCATCAGCTGCAACTCCTGCCACATGATCGGCATGGGTGGCGTCGACCTGCAGGAAACGTCACTGGGCCATCGCTGGCAGCATGGCGGGCGCAACGCGCCCACCGTCTACAACGCCGTGTTCGATGTCGCGCAATTCTGGGATGGACGGGCGAAGGATCTCGAACAGCAAGCCGGTGGGCCAATGGTCAACCCGGTCGAAATGGGCACCACGGAAACGCATGTGGTCGAGCAGCTCACAGGCATCCCGGGCTATGCCAGCGCGTTCGCCAAAGCCTACCCCGGTGCACCCGACCCGATCACGCTCGACAATGTTCGCAAAGCCATAGCGGTGTTCGAGGCGACGTTGATCACGCCCAATGCGCCGTTCGACCGCTACCTCGCAGGCGATGACAAAGCGCTCGATGCCCCACGGAAAGAGGGACTGGCGCTGTTCATCAGCAAGGGCTGCGCCGCCTGCCATAACGGCGTCAACCTGGGCGGCGGCATGTACGCCCCGTTCGGAGTCGTCGAGCGCCCCGGCGCCGAGATTCTGCCGCCGGGCGACAAGGGGCGTTTCGCGGTGACCAAGACCGTCAGCGACGAGTACGTGTTCCGGGTGCCCTCACTGCGCAACATCGCCCTTACCGCTCCCTATTTCCACACCGGCAAGGTCTGGGATCTGCGGCAGGCGATCGCGATCATGGGGAGCAGTCAGCTTGGCGCCAAGCTGACCGACGACGAGGTTGGAAAAATCCAGGCGTTCCTTGGCGCACTGACGGGCGACCAGCCCGTGGTCACGCTGCCGATCCTGCCGCCGAGTGTGGCAACCACTCCCCGGCCCAAGCCGTAGACTTGCGGATGCATGGCCCATGAATCAGAACGCGACCCGCTACAGCGCGCTTGTTCGCTGGACGCATTGGCTGACCGTGCTGGCAATCGTGGCGGCCTATCTGCTTGTCGATCTCGGCGACGATGAGGACGACAACGGGGCCGCGCCTTCGCTGATGATGCAAGGGCACTATCTGGCCGGGCTTGCGGTGCTGGTGCTGTTGCTGCCTCGCATGCTTGCCCGGCTCACCACCGCGGTGCCGCCTATCGTTCCTGCGCCGAAAGCCCTGATCACCGTTGCCGCCCGCGTGCTGCACCTGGCGCTGTATGCGTTCCTGCTGGTCCAGCCCATCCTGGGCATCCTCCAGGTCAACTATGCGGGCGACCTCGTCAGCCTGCCGTGGGTGAACTGGAGCCTTCCGGCCCTGGTGGGTCCGGATCATGCGGCCCACGAATCCATCGGCGAGATCCACGAGACACTCGGGGAAATTTTCTACTGGGTGATCGGCGCACATATAGCCGCTTCGTTGTGGCATCACTTTCTTGTCCGCGACAACACGTTGCGAAGGATGCTTTGAGCGCTACTGGCCGGCGCGTCCTCAGCATGCTGCCGTGTCCGCCCAGTCACCACACCCCGCGTGGTTGGCGCGGATGCTCCATTGCCGCGCAGACGACGAACGGGCGCGCCCGTTGGCTCACGCGCGCGCCACGCCGGCCGCGGCCCGCTGCAGTACCTGCCGCAGCGCCAGCGGCTTCAGCGGCTTGTAGAGCACGCCGATTCCGGCATCCAGCAATCGCTGGCGCAGCTCGCCGTCGCGGTCGGCGGTCAGCATCACGGTCGGCACGTCGGCGTGTCGCGCGCACAGCAGCTCCCACACGTCCAGCCCGGTGCGTCCGCCGTCCAGATGGAAGTCGAGGATGTGCAGGTCCGGCCGCCACGGCGCCGCCAGTGCCTGCTCGGCATTGCGCGCGGCGTGCACCAGCCAGCCCCAGCGGGTGAGCAGGTGGGCAAGCGCGGCGAGCGCGGCCGGTTCGTTGTCGAGCACCAGGGCGCGCCCGGCTGGCAGTGGCTGTTGCGCGAGCGCCGCCGGCGCGGGCCGTACAGACGCCTGCACCAGCGGCAGGTCGAGGTGGAACACGCTGCCGCGGCCGGGCCACGAGCGCAGGCCCAGGGGATGGCCGAGCAATCCAGCCATGCGTTGCGCGATCGACAGGCCCAGGCCGAGTCCCTGCCCGCCCGCGGCGCTGCCGCGGCGGAACTCCTGGAAGATCAGCTGCCGCTCGTCCGCCGCGATGCCGGGGCCGGTGTCCCACACTTCCACGCGCAGTTGCGCACCGTGGCGGCGCGCGCCGAGCAGCACACGGCCATGCTCGGCATAACGCAGCGCGTTGGAGAGAAAGTTCTGCAGCACGCGGCGCAGCAATTGCGGATCGGACTGCACCCAGGCGCGGCTGCCGACCACATCAAGGCGCGCGCCGCGGTCGAGCGCGATGGCGTGGAACTCGGCGGCGAGCGGATCGAGCACCTCCGCCAGCGGAAAGTCGCGCGGCTGCGGATGCAGCCGTCCGCCTTCCAGGCGCGCGATGTCGAGGAGTCCGGCGAGCAGGCTTTCGGTGGCGGCGAGCGCGCCGTTGAGATGGTTGGCGGTGCTGCTGTCGGCGCCACGCCCGGTCAGTGCGTGGGCGAACAGCTGCGCCGCGTGCAGCGGCTGCATCAGGTCATGCGTGACCGCGGCGAGGAAGCGGCTCTTCGCCTCGTTCGCGGCCTGCGCCTCGGCGGAGGCGGCCGTCAAGGCGCGGGTGCGTTCGCCCACGCGCAGTTCCAGCGTCTCGTTGGCGCGCAGGAGCGAATCTTCCGCCTGGCGGAACGCGGTGACGTCGGTGAAGGTGGCGACGAAGCCGCCGCCGGGCATCGGGTTGCCGCGGATCTCCACCACGCTGCCACCCGGAAAACGCCGCTCCGACAGGTGTCGCGTGCCGGCGCGCATGTGGCTCAGGCGGCGCTCCACGCGCTCATCGAGTTCACCGCCGCCGATCATGCCGCGGCCGATGTTGTAGCGCGTCAGCTCCGCCACCGCGCGCCCGACCTGCAGCAGTCCGGGCGGATAGCCGAACAGCTCGGCGTAGCAGCGGTTCCATGCCACCAGCCGCAGCTCGGCGTCGACCACGCAGATGCCCTGGCTCATGTTCTCCAGCGCCGCCTCCAGCACGCGCTGGTTGAAGCGCAGATCCTGCGTCGCCTCGCCGACGATCGCGGCCACGGTATCGAGCTGGTCGCGCCCTTGCCGGTGCACCACTTCCAGCAACAGGCGGGCGGAGGCGGCACCGATCACCGCAGCCAGTTCATGCTCGACCTCGGCCACCCGGGCGCCGCCGGACGACCCGGTTCGCGGCGCGTCGTTGAACAGGTGCGCCACGCGCTCGGGCGGCAGGAAGCGCGCGGCCAGCGCACGCAATTCCACCAGGCCCACGTCACCCACGCTGATCGCGCGCGCGGCGCGGCCATAGCGTGAGCCGGCGACGACCAGCGTCACCGCCACGTTCACCAGCAAACCCGCCACCACCGCGCGGCCAAGCCGGTTCCAGTTGGCCAGCCCGAGCAGGCCGTCCGGTGCCAGCCACTGCAGGCCCCAGGGGCCGCCATGCAACCACGCCTGCGCGGTCGGCAACAAGGCGGGCAGCACTGCATACATCCACACCAGCGTGCCCACGGCCAGCCCTGCCATCACCGCACGCGAACCCAGCTGCGGGCGGTACACCGCCGCCAGCAACGCCGGCGTCAGGCCAGCCAGCGCGGAGAACGAGATCGCGCCGATATCGGCCAGCGCTTCGTTGCGCGCCAGCGCGCGGCTGTACGCCCAAGCCAGCAGGATCACCACCAGGATCGCCACGCGCCGATGGTTCAGCAGTTCGCCGCGCAGGTCGCCGTGTTCGTCGCGGCCCCAGCCGGCGCGCACGCGCACTGGCGCGATGAAGTGGTTGACCACCATCAGGCTCAGCGTCAGCGTCGCGATCACCACCATGCTGGTGGCCGCACTGAGGCCGCCGAGGAACGCGATCAGCGCCAGCCCGTGATCGCCGCGCGCCAGCGGCAGCGCCAGCACATACATGTCCGACGACACGCCACTCGATCCCAGCCATGCATCGCCCATCCGCGCCAGCGGCAGGATCGGCAGGGAGATCAGCAACAGGTACAGCGGGAACAGCCAGCGCGCGGTTCGCAGGTTGCCGTCGTTTCGGCATTCCACGATGCCTGCGTAGAACTGGTGCGGCATGGTGAACATCGCCAGTGCACCGAGCAGGATCAACGCCGGAAAGCCGCCGCTGTCCGGTGCCGGCGGCACGTTGACCGGCAGGCCTGCGGGCAGCGCGGTGAACAGCATCGTGCCCAGCGCCAGCATCGCGCCCAGCTTGAACAGCGACTCGAACGCCATCGCCAGCACCAGACCGCGGTTGTGCGCCATGGTCGACGCGCGCCGCGTGCCGAACAGCATCGCGAACAGCGCCATCAACAGCGCCACGTACAGTGCGCTGTCCTGCCACGGATCGGATTCGGACAGCTGACCCTGGCTGAGGATGCCGTAGCTCATCGCCACCGCCTTCAGCTGCAATGCGATGTACGGCACGATGCCGATCACCACGACCGCGGTGACCAGCGCCGCCAGTCCGGAATGCCGACCCAGCCGCACCGCGATCAGGTCGGCCAGCGAGCCGGCGTTGTACTCGCGCACCAGTTGCACCAGCCGGCCGAGGAACTTCAGCGCAAACAGGTAGACCAGGATCGCCCCGACAAACGTCGGCGGCAGCCACCAGCCCGAACGGCTGGCCTGGGTCACCGTACCGTAGAACGTCCACGATGTGCAGTGGATCGCCAGCGACAGCGCGTACACGATCGCCCAGCGCTTCTCGAACAGATGCGGACGGCGTTCGCCGAGCAGCGCCACGCCGAACAGCAGGCCGAGCCAGCACAGCGCGGCGAAGGCGATGGCGCCGACGCTCAGCATGGGTGGACCCTTTGGACCGAGATCGAAATCGTCCTCAGCACGCTTCCCTGTGGGAGCGGCTTCAGTCGCGATGCTCTTCGCAGATCAGGGCGACCGAACCAAAGCATCGCGACTGAAGCCGCTCCCACAGGGAAGGGAAAACAGGCGCAGCGATGCGGCATCAAGGCTGAACAGGCAACCCCAACGCATGCACCGCGTTCACCAGCCAGCGCAACTGCACGCCGTGGCGGCTGTCGTAGTCGGCTCCGGAATATCCCCACCAGTCCCAGCATGCTTGCGGATTCAAGGGCGCGAAACTTGCGCGGGTCTGAGGATATAGCACCGCCACATCGTAGACGTCGGCCCAGCGGTTGAAGCCGGCGTCCTTGACGAACGACTCGCCCACAGCCTGCGCATTCTGCTTGCAGCCGTGGAGCGCGATCATCACGCCGCACGGCTTGCCGGCGAGGCAGGCCGGTGGCAGGTAGACGTAGCCGGTGCTGGCCAGGAAGGCATCGGCGCCATCGGGACGCAGTGCGTCCTGGTCGAACGTGCGCAGCTCGCCACGCGCTGCGGTCGCCGCGCGCCTCGGCTTGCCGAACATCCGCGAGAAAATTTCGCCCGCCGCGTCGAAACCGCAATGGCCAAGATACGGCGCCACCGATTTGTCGCAGTCGTCGCCGGTGGCCGCTACCGGCAAGTTGTGCGCGAACGCACGCTGACCATCGTCATGCACCTGCATGCCCTTCAAGCCCGGCGTGGCGTCGCGCAGCCGCTCGTAGAAATGGGCGCCCGCCTCGACCACTGCCGGCGCCACCAACGCGTCGTCCCTGCCGTGCAGCAGGTAGACGCGGGCGTGAGCGAGATCCTTCAGCGCGCCGATCTCGCCGGATGCCGAACGACGGGTCGCGGCGGCCACCAGCGCACCGACATCGGGCGCGGGCACGCCCTTCATGCAGCTGCCCAGCGCCACGTCCAGCTTGCCGCCGGCGCAGCCGAACGGACCGCCGGCCACGATGGCCGCGTTGGGGAACAGCTCCGGGTACGCCAGCTGCGCCTGTGCGGCCATGTACGCACCGGAGGAAAGGCCGACCATGGCGGTGCGCGAAGCGTCGATCTTCAAGGCGGGCAGCGGCGGCGCGTCGCCCGCGCGGGCCAGCGGCGCGACCAGCAGCAGGGCCAACAGACCGAAAGTCTTGCGCATGCTTTTTCTCCGTTGGCGGACCGGCAGGTGCCCGGCAGGCTCATGGAGCCGCGCGGACGCGGCCGGAACCGCGATGTCATCCACCACGGCCCGTGCCGGCAGTGGAAAAAACGCCCCGCGGGAGCACGTTGGCGCTCGCGCGGGGATGGGGAGAAACGACCGCCTCAGAACCGGTACTTCGCGGTCAGCGTAACCATCCGCGGGGCACCGTAGAAGCCGGTGTAGATGCCCAGCGCGCCGACGTTGTAGCCGGTGGTGCGGTAGGACTTGTTGGCCAGGTTGCTGCCCTGCAAGCTGAGCGACCAGGGCTGGTTGATCTGCCAGATGACGCCGGCGTTCCACAGGCCGTACGCGGGCTGGGCGATCAGCGGCGACAGCGTGGTTTCCGGGTACACCATGGACTGGTAGGTGTAGTTCACCCGCGCGCTGACGCTGCCGCCGCCGGCCAGCGGCGTGGTGTTCTCCAGCGAGAGGCCGCCGGACCACTTCGGCGCATTGGTGAACTTCTGCTGGTCGGCGACGTTGACGCCACGGGTCATGTACTCGGTGTACTTGGTGTGCAGGTAGGCGACGTTGCCGCGCAGGGTCCAGTTTTCGGCCGGCTTCCAGGCAAACTCCTCTTCCAGGCCGTCGATGTGGCCCTTGCCGGCGTTGGTGAAATCGCCGAAGAAGCCCTGGCTGCCGTTGGGCAGCGTGTAGGAGCTGAATACCGACAGCTGGATGTTGGTGTAGAGGTTGTGGAACAGCGCCGTGTTCATCATCAGCGCGCCGTCGAGGAAGGTCATCTTGCTGCCCAGTTCGAACGACTGCACCTTTTCGTCGTCGATCGGGCGGCACGAACTGGGCACCGCCACGCAGTTGGCGCGGATGTTGTAGCCGCCGGAGTGGAAACCCTCCGAGTAGCTGGCGTAGAGCTTCACCTGGTCGTTCACGCTCCAGTCCAGCGAGACCTTCGGCGAGATGTTGCTGGTCGCGTGCGAGCCGCTGAAGTCGGCCAGCGTGCTGGTGCGCGTGGTGAACGTGGCGTCCGAGAAGCCGAAGTTCTGGATCAGCGCGGTCTTGGTCTCGTGGGTGTAGCGCAGCCCCACGTCCAGGCTCCAGCTCGGATTGATGTCCCAGGTGAAATCGCCGTAGCCCGCATAGCTCTTGGTACCCATGCGGCCGCCGGTGCTGCCGTACTGCGACAGGCCTAGCGTGGAGTACGGCGGCGAGCCGAGGAAGATGTTGTGGATCTCGCCATCGGCGCGGCCGTCGAAGTAGTACGCGCCGAACACGCCGTGCAGGCTGCCGCCGGCGTCGTAGTTGGCCTGGAATTCCTGGCTGAACTGATGATCCTTGTAGACCGCGTTCACGTCGGCGATTTTCTCCGGCAACGTGTCGAAGTCGATGTTGGTATCGGTCGAGGAGCCGCGCACGGCGGTCACGGATTTCAGCGACCAGTTCGCGCTGGCGATCCAGTTCATCGTCAGTGCGCTGCCGTAGAGCTTGGTGTGGTTGAGCTGGGCGAAGCCGCTGCGGGTGTCGAAGTCGCTCGACAGCGGTTGGTAGGCCGGGTCGAGCTTGTTCACCGTGAGCATCCTGGCGCCGCGCGGATTGGAGTTGTCGCGCACGCCGTCGACCGACAGCTGCATGTTGAACTGGCTGGACGGGAAGAAGCCGATCGTGGCGCGCGCGGCATTGGTGTTCTTGTTGCCGTTGCGGCTGCCGGTGAGGATGTCCTCGCCGAAACCGTCGTTGTGCCCGCTGGCGTAGGCGATGCGTCCACGCCACACCTGGTCCGCACTGGCGCCGCCGAGACTGGCCTTGACGTCTTTCTCGCCGTGGGTGCCCACGGTGGCTTCCACCGAGCCCCCGGTCTTCACCGGCAGCGGGTTGGAGACGTACTTGATCGCGCCGCCGATGGTGTTCTTGCCGTACAGCGTGCCCTGCGGGCCGCGCAGCACCTCGATGCGGCTGACGTCGAACACGTCCAGCACCGCGCCCTGCGGACGCGCCAGGTAGACGTCGTCCAGATAGATGCCCACGCCCGGGTCGAAGCCCCAGGTCGGGTCGGCCTGGCCGACGCCGCGGATATAGGCGGTGAGCGTGGTGTTGGAACCGCGGGCGGCGTAGATCTGCAGCGAAGGCACCTTGCCTTGCAGGTCGGCCAGGTTCTGCACATTCTGCGTTTCCAGCGCCTGCGCGGTGAAGGCACTGACCGCGATCGGCACGTCCTGCAGGGTTTCCTCGCGCTTGCGCGCGGTGACCGTGATCTGCTCGAGCTGCTTGGCCTGACCCGGCTGCGCCGGCTCGCTGCCGGCATCAGCGGCCTGCTGCGCGTACGACGGTGCCGTGTACAGCAATCCGGTGGCCAGGCCGATCGCCAGACTCAGATACGTGCGTTTCATGGTTTCCCCTTTCCCCGTGGTGGTCGGCAGCGAGCGCAGCCATCGATGATGGATGCTGACGAAGCGAGCTTAGGCATCCGCCGGGCCACGGGCACTTGTACCTTCGTACAGTGCCGCCGGCGGACGCTGCTGCGGATACTCCGCAGCCACTGCCATGGCCATCGTCGCTGGCCGGGCTCATTGCGGAGATTCACGGATGGCGTTTCTGATCGTGCTGGCTGCGCTGTGCTTCCTGATGTTCGCAGCCTATCGCGGCTACAGCGTCATCCTGTTCGCGCCGATCGCCGCGCTGGGCGCGGTGCTGCTGACCGATCCGTCGCTGGTGGCGCCGATGTTCACCGGCCTGTTCATGGACAAGATGGTCGGCTTCCTCAAGCTGTACTTCCCGGTGTTCATGCTGGGTGCGGTGTTCGGCAAGCTGATCGAACTGTCGGGTTTCTCCACGTCGATCGTGGCGGCGACCATCGGCCTGGTCGGGCGCAGCCGGGCGATCCTGTCGATCGTGCTGGTGTGTGCGCTGCTGACCTACGGCGGCGTGTCGCTGTTCGTGGTGGTGTTCGCGGTGTACCCGTTCGCCGCCGAACTCTTTCGCCAGTCCGACATCCCCAAGCGGCTGATCCCTGGCACCATCGCGCTGGGCGCGTTCACCTTCACCATGGATTCGCTGCCGGGCACGCCGCAGATCCAGAACATCATCCCCACCTCGTTCTTCGGCACCAACACCTGGGCGGCGCCCTGGCTGGGCACGGTCGGCGCGGCGTTCATCCTGGTCGTCGGCCTGACTTACCTGGACTGGCGCCGGCGCAAGGCCGCCGCGGCCGGCGAAGGCTATGGCGACAACCTGGTCAACGAGCCGGCCCCGTTCGAAGGCGGCAAGCTGGCGCATCCGCTGGTCGCGCTGCTGCCGCTGGTGCTGGTCGGTGTGTGCAACAAGCTGTTCACCGACCTGATCCCGCGTGCGTACGGCGAAACCCAGTCGTTCCTGCCCAGCGTGGTCGGCAACGCGAAGCCGGTGGTGCAGGAAGTGTCCAAGGTCGCCGCGATCTGGGCGGTCGAGGGCGCGTTGCTGGTCGGCATCCTGTGCGTGCTGGCGTTCGCCTGGCGGCCGGTGGTCCGGCACTTCGCCGACGGCAGCAAGGTGGCCGTCGGCGGCGCGCTGCTGGCCTCGATGAATACGGCCTCGGAGTACGGCTTCGGCGCGGTGATCGCCGCCCTGCCCGGCTTCAGGCTGGCCGCCGATGCGCTGCACGCGATTCCGAATCCGCTGCTCAACGAGGCGGTCACCGTCACCGCGCTGGCCGGCATCACCGGCTCGGCTTCCGGCGGCATGAGCATCGCGCTGGGCGCGATGGCCGAGACCTTCATCGCCAACGCCAACGCCGCCGGCATCCCGATGGAGATACTGCACCGGGTCGCCGCGATGGCCTCCGGCGGCATGGACACGCTGCCGCACAACGGGGCCGTGATCACCCTGCTGGCGGTGACCGGGTTGACCCACCGGCAGGCGTACAAGGACATCTTCGCGATCACCTTGATCAAGACGCTGGCGGTGCTGGTGGTGATCGCTGCGTACTACCTCACCGGCGTGGTCTAGGCGGCCACCACAACGGCGTCGCTCCCCGACCGGCAGCAACCCGGCTGCCCGCGCTGCGGCTGTTCGTGCCGCAAGGTCGGCGCGGGCCCGCCGTGATGACACCATGGCGCCGGCGCATCGCAACGCCGGCGATCTCCGGATCGACCGGTCCGGCGTGTCCAGCAAGGTCGAGGCGTTCTTCGGCGTCGCCGGCGCAGCGCGCGGGCTCAGCCACCATGAACGGCTGACGCGGCAGCGCAGCAAACTGCCACGTAAATCCGTATAATCGATGGGCTAATCCTTCTGATAACCCACGTGGTGGCTACTAGCGCCACCCGAGTGCTTTCTATGTCCATCGAAAAACTGCGCAACATCGCCATCGTCGCCCACGTCGATCACGGCAAGACCACCCTGGTCGATTGCCTGCTCAAGCAGTCCGGCACGTTCTCCGAACGCACGGTGCTGGCCGAGCGCGTGATGGACTCGAACGACCAGGAGAAGGAACGCGGCATCACCATCCTGGCCAAGAACACCGCGATCGAGTGGAACGGCAACCGCATCAACATCGTCGACACGCCGGGCCATGCGGATTTCGGCGGCGAAGTGGAGCGCGTGCTGTCGATGGTCGACTCGGTGCTGATCCTGGTCGACGCGATGGACGGCCCGATGCCGCAGACCCGCTTCGTGACGCAGAAGGCCTTCGACATGGGCTTCAAGCCGATCGTGGTGATCAACAAGGTCGATCGCCCCGGCGCGCGCCCGGATTGGGTGCTTGACCAGACCTTCGACCTGTTCGATCGCATCGGCGCAACCAACGAGCAGCTCGACTTCCCGGTGGTGTACGCGTCCGCCCTGCACGGCTATGCGAGCCTCGACAGCACCGTGCGCGAAGGCGACATGACGCCGCTGTACGAAGCGATCATGCAGCACGTGAGCGCGCCCGACGTCGATCCGGACGGCCCGTTCCAGATGCGCATCAGCCAGCTCGACTACAACAGCTATGTCGGCCTGATCGGCATCGGCCGCATCCAGCGCGGCAAGGTCAAGACCAATCAGCAGGTCTCCATCGTCGACCGCCACGGCAAGAAGCGCACCGGCAAGGTGCTGCAGGTGCTCGGCTTCATGGGCCTGGAGCGGCGCGAAGTGGAAGAAGCCGAAGCCGGCGATATCGTCGCCATCTCGGGCATTCAGGATCTCTCCATCTCCGACACCGTGTGCGCGCTCGACACGCCCGAAGCGCTGGAAGCGCTGACCGTCGACGAGCCGACCATCAGCATGACCTTCCAGGTCAACAATTCGCCGTTCGCCGGCAACAAGGACAAGAGCGGCGGCAAGTTCATCACCAGCCGCCAGCTGCGCGAGCGCCTCGAGCGCGAGACGCTGCACAACGTGGCGCTGAAGGTCGAGGAAGGTTCCGATCCGGACAAATTCCTGGTCTCCGGCCGTGGCGAGCTGCACCTGTCGGTGCTGATCGAGAACATGCGCCGCGAAGGCTACGAGCTGGCGGTGTCGCGTCCGGAAGTCATCATCAAGGAGATCGACGGCAAGCCGATGGAGCCGATCGAGCAGCTGGTGGTCGACGTCGAGGAAGTCCACCAGGGCGGCGTGATGGAGCGCCTGGGCATGCGCAAGGGCCAGCTCAAGAACATGGAGTCGGACGGCCGCGGTCGCGTGCGTCTGGACTATGAGATCCCGGCGCGTGGCCTGATCGGCTTCCAGACCGAGTTCCGCACCCTGACCCAGGGTTCAGGCCTGCTGTTCCACGTGTTCGACCATTACGGTCCGAAGGCCGAGGGCGCCATCGCCAAGCGCCAGAACGGCGTGATGATCGCCAACGCAGCCGGCAGCACGCCAGCCTACTCGCTCGGCCCGCTGCAGGAGCGCGGCAAGCTGCTGGCCGCCGAAGGCGACGAAGTGTATGAAGGCCAGCTGGTCGGCATCCATTCCAAGGACAACGACCTGACGGTCAATGCGATCAAGCCCAAGCCGCTGACCAACATGCGCGCCTCGGGCAAGGACGACGCCATCCAGCTCACTCCCGCGATCAAGTTCTCGCTGGAGCAGGCGCTGGAATTCATCGAGGACGACGAGCTGGTCGAGGTCACTCCGAAGGAGATCCGCCTGCGCAAGCGCCACCTCAGCGAGAGTGACCGCAAGAAGGCGTCGCGCGGTTGATCCGTCGCCCCGTGTGAAATGCAGAAGGCCGCCGCAAGGCGGCCTTCTGCATCTCGGCCTTCATCGAACACTGCAACTCAGGCCGTGACGCCCCGGACGCGCAGGCCCGGCCGTTGCCGCGCCAGCTTGCGCAGCAGTTCGGCAAAGTTCTGCAGGTCGTCATGCCATGGCGAGGCGTCGCGCCAGTACAGCGCGATCTCGCGTCCGGGCGACTGTCCCTTGAGTTTTGCCAGCACGATGTTCGGCATCGACGCCAGTCGCTCGTGCGCCAGCGCCGGTACCAGCGCATAGCCGCCCCGCAGGCTGACCAGGGCGGCGAGGCTTTCGAGGCTGACGTCCTGCACGTGGCCGTGCTCGCTGCCTTCACCGTCGAGACCATCGGCATGGCTTTCCGCCATCAACGTGGCGTCGGCAGGATCGAGCTGGGTCAGGGCGATGCTGCCCTGCCCGGCCAGCGGGTGATCGGCGCGCAGCATCAGCTCCCACGGCTCGACGAACAACGGGCGCACCGCGATGCCGCTGACGGCCGGTGCCGGCGGCGCCAGCACCGCATCGAGCTCGCCCTCGCGCAGCCGCCGCAGCAAGCCCCGCGGCTTGCCTTCGGAGATGCCCAGCCGCGCGCCCGGGAAATGCTGCGGAAAGGGCGCGATCAGATGCGGCAGCAGGTAAGGTCCCAGCGATGCCGGCACGCCGAGCCGCAATTCGCCGCCGAAGGCGACGGCGCCGGCACGCGCAACCTGCTGCAGGTGTTCGCCCGCGGCGAGCACCGCGTCGATCTGCTGCAACAGCCGCTGACCGCCGGCAGTCGGCACGATGCTGCGGCCACCGCGCTCGAACAGCGGCGCACCCAGCGCCTGCTCCACCTTCTGCACCTGGTGCGACAGGCCGGACGGACTGATGTGCATGGCGCGGGCCGCGCTGTTGAAGCTGCCATGGCGATGCACCGCCTGCACCAGCGCCAAGTCGCGCAGCGAGACGGCCGCCAGGGTGGTCGAAATCATCGAACGCTGCATGTCATCAAAGGCGTTTGTCTGCGAGGGGCATGGGCTTCATCCTGAGCGGCGTTGTCTGCCGCAGGCGTTGGCGCAGTCTACTCGCCGCGTCGGCCGGAACACGCATCCCGGGCGGCGCTTCGCGAGCCGCCGTGGCGCGATCAGAAGGGCGCTCCGGTTCGCGGACGTGCAGTGTTTGCGCGATAATTGCGCTTTGCCCGGCGGGCGGGCACCGCCCGTCGACGCCCAGTCATCCCAGCCGCAGGATTCAGCCAGGAGCACGACCATGAAAGACACCTTTGCCGTACGCGACACCCTCGAGGTCAACGGCAGGAGCTACGCCTTTGCGAGCCTGACGAAACTGGGTCAGCGCTTCGACCTGAAGCGGCTGCCGTACTCGATGAAGATCCTGCTGGAGAACCTGTTGCGCCATGAGGACGGCGTCGACGTCACCGCGAAGGAGATCGAGGCCGTCGCCACCTGGAGTGCGGAAAAGGAGCCTGATACCGAGATCTCCTTCATGCCGGCGCGCGTATTGCTGCAGGATTTCACCGGCGTACCGTGCGTGGTCGATCTGGCTGCCATGCGCGACGCGATGAAGGCCCTCGGTGGCGACCCCACCCTGATCAACCCGCTGTCGCCGGCGGAGCTGGTGATCGATCACTCGGTGCAGGTCGACGTGTTCGGCACGGCCGACGCGCTGGAGCGCAACGTCGAGATCGAGTTCAAACGCAACCAGGCCCGCTACAGCTTCCTGCGCTGGGGCCAGAAAGCGCTGGCCGATTTCAAGGTGGTGCCGCCGCGCACCGGCATCGTGCACCAGGTGAACCTGGAGCACCTGGCGCGCGTGGTCATGGGCAGCGATGTCGACGGTCAGCTGTGGGCGTACCCGGACACCGTGTTCGGCACCGATTCGCACACCACCATGATCAACGGCCTGGGCGTGCTGGGCTGGGGCGTGGGCGGCATCGAGGCGGAGGCGGCCATGCTCGGCCAGCCCTCCTCCATGCTGATTCCGCAGGTGGTCGGCTTCAAGCTGTCCGGCCGTCTGCCGGAAGGCGCCACCGCGACCGACCTGGTGCTCACCGTCACCCAGATGCTGCGCAAGCAGGGCGTGGTCGGCAAGTTCGTCGAGTTCTTCGGCCCGGGCCTGCAGCACCTGCCGCTGGCCGATCGCGCCACCATCGGCAACATGGCGCCGGAGTACGGCGCCACCTGCGGCATTTTCCCGATCGATGCCGAGTCGCTGCGCTACCTGCGCCTGTCCGGCCGCAGCGATGACCAGGTCGCGCTGGTCGAAGCGTATGCCAAGGCGCAGGGCCTGTGGCATGACGAGAACAGCGCGCATGCCGAATTCACCACCACGCTGGAGCTGGACCTCGCCGACGTCAAGCCGTCGATGGCCGGTCCGAAGCGCCCGCAGGATCGCGTTCTGCTCACCGACGTCAAGCAGAACTACCGCGACAATCTCGGCAGCACCACTTCCAGGCGCAACGGCGCCGAAGCACGGTTCGCCAACGAAGGTGGCGGCACCGCCGTGGGTCACGACAAGAGCGAGGCTGCACCCGGCCAGCACGTGTCGATGAATGGCCAGGACTTCCACGTCAACGATGGCTCCGTGGTCATCGCCGCGATCACCTCGTGCACCAACACCTCGAACCCGGCGGTGATGCTGGCCGCCGGCCTGGTGGCGAAGAAGGCCGCTGCCAGGGGCCTGAAGTCCAAGCCGTGGGTGAAGACCTCGCTGGCGCCGGGCTCCAAGGTGGTCACCGACTACCTCGAAAAGACCGGCCTGCTGACCGAACTGGACAAGCTCGGCTTCTATCTGGTCGGCTACGGCTGCACCACCTGCATCGGCAACTCCGGCCCGCTGCCGCAGGAGATCAGCAAGGCGATCAGCGACGGCGACCTCACCGTCGGCGCCGTGATTTCCGGCAACCGCAACTTCGAGGGCCGCGTGCACGCCGAAGTGAAGATGAACTACCTTGCCTCGCCGCCGCTGGTGGTGGCCTACGCGCTGGCCGGATCGCTCGACGTCAACCTGGGCACCGATCCGCTGGGCAAGGACAGCGAAGGCAAGGACGTCTTCCTGAAGGACATCTGGCCGACCAACCAGGAAATCAGCGACTTGATGGCGGGCGCGGTCACCTCGGACATGTTCCGCAAGAACTACGCCGACGTGTTCAAGGGCGACGAGCGCTGGAGTTCGATCGACTCGCCGGACGGCGACCTGTACGCGTGGGACGAAGCCTCCACCTACATCAAGAACCCGCCCTACTTCGACGGCATGACGATGGCGCTGACGGCAGTGGAGGACATTCATGGCGCGCGCTGCCTGGGCCTGTTCGGCGATTCCATCACCACCGACCACATCTCGCCGGCCGGCGCGATCAAGAAGGACTCGCCGGCCGGGCGCTTCCTGATCTCGCGCGGCGTGCAGCCCGTCGACTTCAACTCCTACGGTTCGCGCCGCGGCAACGACGACGTGATGGTGCGCGGCACCTTCGCCAACATCCGCATCAAGAACCAGATGCTGGACGGCGTGGAGGGCGGCTTTACCCAGTACGTGCCGACCGGCGAGCAGATGGCGATCTACGATGCCGCGATGAAATACAAGGCGGACAAGACGCCGCTGGTGGTGCTGGCCGGCAAGGAGTACGGCACCGGTTCGTCGCGTGACTGGGCGGCCAAGGGCACCCTGCTGCTGGGTGTGAAGGCAGTCATCGCCGAGAGTTTCGAGCGCATCCATCGTTCCAACCTGGTGGGCATGGGCGTACTGCCATGCAGTTTCAAGGATGGACAGAACGCTCGGACGCTGGGCCTGACCGGCAAGGAAACCTTCGATATCGCCGGCCTCGACAACGGCAACTCGAGGGAGGCGACCGTCACAGCCATCGCCGCCGACGGCGCCAAGAAGCAGTTCGTTGTCAACGTGATGCTGCTGACGCCGAAAGAGCGCGAGTTCTTCCGTCATGGCGGCATCCTGCAGTATGTGCTGCGTCAACTGGCCGCCAAGAAGGCTGCCTGAGTTTCAGCGCGTCATTGCAGAACCAGGAAGGCGCCCCGTTTCCGGGGCGCCTTTTTTCTAGATCGTGTGTTTCCAGCTCGCCGTATAGCAACGCCATGTGCCGTCGTCCTTGCGCCACGCCGATTCAACCTGGTAGATGCCCAACTGGTCGGGCAGCAGCTGGCCGCCGCTGGTCAGCGTGACCGTGAACGACGCCACCATCCGTTCGCCGCGGTGTTCGACCGACACCGGCCCCATCACCACACCGATGTGTTCACCGCGTAGCGCGAGCAGCCGGACCACGCCAGCCAGTTGGTTGCGATCGAGCTGGCCCGCATTGCCATCGAAGTCTTCGCTAAGCCGTGCAGCCAGGTCGCTGGCCGAACTGGCCTCCGCCGCCTGCGCGACTGCTGCTATCGC
The DNA here is from genome assembly GCF_042654965.1 of Rhodanobacter umsongensis. Lineage (NCBI taxonomy): Bacteria > Pseudomonadati > Pseudomonadota > Gammaproteobacteria > Lysobacterales > Rhodanobacteraceae > Rhodanobacter > Rhodanobacter umsongensis. Next base: position 134,111 of record NZ_JBHSMK010000009.1, read on the forward strand.
CGCGCGCACCTGCGCCTCATCGGGTGTGCGCCGGCAACCCGGCAAAGCCAGCGCGCACAACGCCACGGCGACCAGCAGGCAAGTGATTCTGTTCGATAGCGTCATCAATGCAACTCGTTGCAGTGCGGCTTGCCGCTATACGCGGGCGCATGCTCCAATCAACCGCGCCATGGCGCACGCTGGATGGTACCGCCATCCCGGCTCCATCCGCCGATTCCATGGCTGTCGACCACACAGGGAACCCAAGCATGAGCAACGAACGTCCGTGGCTGGATCACTATCCGGCAGGCGTGCCTGAACAGATTGACGTCAACGAATACGCTTCGGTCCCGGCCGTGCTTGACGAGGCCTTCGGACGTTTCAGCGGGCGCCCGGCGTTCGCCAGTTTCGGACGCCAGCTCAGCTACGGTCAGATCGACGAGATGAGCCGCCAGTTCGCCGGCTACCTCACCGGCGAGCTCAAGCTTGGCAAGGGCGACCGCATCGCCATCATGATGCCGAACGCCCTGCAGTATCCGATCGCCCTGTTCGGCGCACTGCGCGCCGGGTTGGTGGTGGTCAACACCAATCCGATGTACACCGCGCGCGAGCTCAAGCACCAGCTGGAGGATTCCGGCGCCAAGGCGATCGTGGTGCTGGACAACTTCGCCGCAACCCTGCAGCACGTGGTGGCCGAAACTCGGGTACAGCACGTCATCACCACCGGTCTCGGCGATTTGCTGGGTTTTCCGAAGGGTGCGCTGATCAACTTCGTGCTCAAGCACGTCAAGAAGATGGTGCCGCCGTTCAACCTGCCGCGGGCCGTGCGTTTTCGCGATGCGCTGGCGCGCGGCGCGGCGCATCCGCTGCCACCGGTGGGGCTGGGCCACGACGATGTCGCCTTCCTGCAGTACACGGGCGGCACCACCGGTGTGGCCAAGGGCGCCATGCTGACCCATGGCAACATGATCGCCAACATGCTGCAGGCCAGCGCCTGGATCGGTACCCGCCTGGTCAAACCGGGTGAAGAGGTGATCATCACGGCGCTGCCGCTTTATCACATCTTTTCGCTGACCGCCAACGGCCTGGTGTTCGCCCGTCTCGGCGGCCTGAACTGGCTGATCACCAATCCGCGCGACATGCCGGGCTTCGTCAAAGAATTGAAGAAGTCCGGATTCACGGCACTCACCGGCGTCAACACGCTGTTCAACGGCCTGCTCAACACGCCCGGCTTTTCCGAGCTGGATTTCTCGCGCCTGCACCTCACCCTCGGCGGCGGCATGGCCGTGCAGCGCGCGGTTGCGGAACGCTGGAAGAAGGTGACCGGATGCACGCTCGCCGAGGCCTACGGCTTGACCGAAACCTCGCCAGCGGTGTGCATCAATCCGCTTGACCTGAAGGAATACAACGGCTCGATCGGTCTGCCGGTGCCGTCGACGGACGTGGCCATCTGGTCGGAGGACGGCCAACCGCTGCCTCTGGGCGAGGTCGGCGAGCTGATGGTGCATGGCCCGCAGGTGATGAAGGGCTACTGGCAGCGACCGGACGAGACCGCCAAGGTGCTTGGTACCGACGGCTGGCTGCATACCGGTGACATCGCCCGAATGGACGAGAACGGCTATTTCTACATCGTCGACCGGAAGAAGGACATGATCCTGGTATCCGGCTTCAATGTTTACCCGAACGAAGTCGAGGATGCGGTGATGGAACACCCCGGCGTGCTCGAAGTGGCGGCGGTCGGCGTGGCCGACGAGCATTCCGGCGAGGTAGTGAAACTGTTCGTGGTACGCAAGGATCCGAACCTCACCGAGGAAGCGCTCAGGCAGTTCTGCCGCGAGAATCTTACCGGCTACAAGCGCCCCAAGCTGATCGAGTTTCGCGACAGCCTGCCGAAGAGCAACGTCGGCAAGATCCTTCGACGCGAACTGCGCGACGAGACCAAGGTTCCGACCTGAATCGGCCTCCGGAAAACCGGAACGCCCGCGCGAGGCGGGCGTTCCATTTGCAGCAGCCGTGTTTCGCTCAGCCGTCTTTCCAGTATTCGAGAATGTCGGCATAGCCGCCCAGCAGATTCCACAGCGGAACCTGCTTGTCTTCCGGAATGCGGCTATATGAAAAGCCGAGGTGGTGATCGGAGATGCGGACGATCGCGGCTTCGAGATGGATGTGCAGGTTGTGCCCGAAGATCATGTCGAGCACCCAGTCCTGCCCGGTCTCGCCCGACCAGCCCAACGGACGACGCAGCAAGGCGCCTGTAGCCGATATGTCGACCAGTTCAGTCGGATGCGACTCGCCGTGGCGGCTCATCAGCACCGTCGTCTCGATCTGCATCCGCGCCGGCCGCAATTGCTCCGGCTGGCCGTTATCCGGTTCGTTCGTGTCGATCACCATCGGTCCTGTCGTCCCCATTGCGCTGGCGTCCGCCGCCGGAATAACGCGATCTGCAAACATCGTCCTGAGTTCAATCTGTTGCCTCATGCAGCGATTCCATTCCGTCCGACGCCGGAGCATTGGCTTGCTGCGATGTTCATGCATAAGCAATCGCCGTGCCAGTCGTTCGGAGCCACGCCTTCCGACCGCCATTGCCCCGGCGGGCTTCCTCCGAACCATGCCATATCGGATTGCTGTCGCGCGAACGGCGCGTGGAACGGCCGGGATGCCCGGGCCGCCGCAACCGCCGCTTCATCGGCGCTGCAGGCAACATTGCCGCTGTTGGTCACATTAAGGTCACATGCCGCCCCGCACTGCCGAGGGCTTGCCGCCGGAAGCGCTTGCCAGGACACCACAAGTCACCACGACGCCCGTCACCATGGCCACGGTGAGGCCGCCGCGGAATCCTTCCCGCGGACAGACCGGGCACCCACCGACCGATGGCGCTCGGCTCGCTGGACTTGCGCCCGCCTAGCCGCTACTCTTCGACTCACGCGTGGCTCCATGGAATACGTTTGCCGTCCACCCCGGCGACCCTGGCTTCCACCCCGATGCTCTCGAACCGACCAGTAGTCAGTCTGTGGCGCCACTCTTCGCCGCCTCTGACTTGCGCCCTTGCCGTGGCTGACAACCCGGAGTTGGCGTGCGACGGCCGATCGCGACCTGCCTGACCGAACCACCGAGGTGTGGCTTCGTCTTGCCCGTCGCTACCCAGGCGCCCGCCGCGTCCCGGCTGAAGATGTGAAAGATCGCAGTACCGGGAATACCGCGTCGCCGCCATGTTCCGAGCACGGACATTCCAGAAATTGTGTCGATGCAAGAATGATTCCGATCATGTTGAACGCACTGCCAGCCGCTGAAGGCGGCCCCATGACATGCATTGATGAGCACTGAGCCCGTCGAGCCGCATAGCCCGGCCGCCGCACCGCAGGATGCGTTCGCGTCGGTACCGCAACAGCAGGAAATGCCGCTGGCCATCGTGCGCGGCCAGCCGATGCTGCAGATGCCCCAGGATCTGTACATCCCGCCGGACGCGCTCGAGGTCATCCTGGAATCGTTCGAGGGGCCGCTGGACCTGTTGTTGTACCTGATTCGCCGGCAGAACCTGGACATCCTGGACATACCGGTTGCCGAGATCACCCGTCAGTACATGACCTACATCGAGCTGATGCGGGACGTGATGCGGCTGGAGCTGGCGGCGGAATACTTGCTGATGGCCGCGATCCTTGCCGAAATCAAGTCGCGGCTGCTGCTGCCGCGACCGCCAGCCGAGGAAGGGCTGGAAGAGGATCCCCGCGCCGAGCTGGTGCGGCGGCTGCAGGAATATGAACGGTTCAAGCGGGCGGCCGAAGATATCGAGGCCCTGCCGCGGATCGAACGCGACAGCGTGGTGGTGCATGCCGAGGTGGGCGAGCGCAACGTGATCAGGTTGCCGCCGCCGCTGGAACTCACCGAGTTGTTGCTGGCGCTCAAGGACGTGATGCACCGGGCCGAATTGTTCGGTCATCACGCGATCAAGCGCGAGGCACTCAGCGTGCGGCAGCGCATGGGCGAGCTGTTGAGCCGGCTTGACGACAGCAGCTTTCACCGCTTCGAAAGCCTGTTCGACATCAGCGAGGGGCGTCCGGGCATCGTGGTGACGTTTCTGGCGATGCTGGAGCTGGCCAAGGAAATGCTGGTCGAGATCGTGCAGGAGGAACCGCTGGCACCGATCTACGTCAAGGCGAAGATCAGCCAGTCCGAAGAGATCGCCGACGACCCGGCAGACGACCCACAGGCGGGCGAATCGGCACTGATCGAATTGTCCGGCGAATGAACGACATCCACTGAATCGGCATCCGACCCAAGGTTATGCAGATCGAGCAACTCAAACCCATCATCGAGGCCGCCCTGCTTGCCTCCAGCCAGCCGATGACTGTTCATCAGCTGGGCGACCTGTTCAACGAGGGCGACGACGTCGACCACGAACGGATCGCAAGATCGCTGGAAGCGCTGGCAGGCGATTGCACCGGCCGCGGCATCGAGCTGAAGGAAGTCGCCTCCGGCTTCCGTTATCAGGTCCGCCAGGACGTGCATCCGTGGATTTCGCGGATGTGGACCGAGCGGCCCAGTCGTTATTCGCGCGCCTTGCTGGAAACGCTGGCCCTGATCGCCTACCGCCAGCCCATCACCCGACCCGAGATCGAGCAGATCCGCGGCGTGGTGGTGTCCTCCAACATCATCAAGACGATGGAGGAGCGCGAATGGATCCGGGTGGTCGGCTACCGCGACGTACCCGGCAAGCCGGCCTTGTTCGGTACCACCCGCGCCTTCCTCGACTACTTCAATCTGAAATCGCTGGACCAGTTGCCGCCCCTGTCGGAAATCCGCGACATGGAAGATCCGCAACTCCGGTTCGAACCGGAGCCGTTCCCTGCCCGCATCATGCGCGACCTTTCGATCGATCCGGACGAGGAACGGCGCGCCGAGGAAACGCACGGCGAAAATCCGGTCGAGCCGGCACCCGCCGACGACAGCGATACCGATCGACACGCCTCCGCGGACGCCGCAGATGCGCCAGATGCCGACATCGCGGTCGACGCCCAGGCGTCGACCGCTTCACCCGAGTCCCACCAGCCCGGCTCCGATTCGAGCCCCGCCATCGGGAACCCGATAGCCACTGCCGATGAGGCAGCGAACCCCGCCGCGGATGTCGAACCCGACACCGCCGAGCAAGATACCGAGGAGTACCGCGCATGACTGCGCCGCAGAAATCCGTTCTATCCCTGAAGCGCGAACCGCGCGTCGACGCCGCCACCCCAGCACTGGAAGAGCGCCTGCACAAAGTGCTGGCCAACGCCGGACTGGGCTCACGCCGCATGCTCGAACAGCGCATCCAGGCTGGCGAAGTGGAACTCAATGGCGCGCCCGCCGAGATCGGCATGAGCGTGAAAGCCGGCGACCGCGTGGTCATGGACGGCAAGCAGTTCGTCGTCGCCACCGACAGCCGCGACGAGACCGAGGTGGTGATCTACCACAAGCCGGAGGGCGTGCTGACCACGCGCGACGACCCCGACGGCCGCCCCACCGTGTTCGAACAGCTGCCGCGCCTGAAAGGCGCGCGCTGGGTCGCCGTGGGCCGGCTGGACATCAACACCACCGGCCTGCTGTTGCTGACCACCGACGGTGAGCTGGCCAATGGCCTGATGCATCCGAAGAGCGGCCTCGAACGCGAATACCTGTGCCGCGTGCACGGCGAAGTGCCCGACGAGATCCTCGAACGGCTGAAGGCCGGGGTGGAGCTGGAAGATGGCCCTGCCCGTTTCGACGAGATCGCCGTGATCAGCCGCGGCGGCAGCCACAGCTGGTTCCGCGTAGTGATTCGCGAGGGCCGCAACCGCGAAGTGCGCCGACTGTGGGATTCACAAGGTTTTCTGGTCAGCCGCCTCAAGCGCATCCGTTACGGCAACATCGAGTTGCCACGCAACCTGCGTCGTGGCGAATGCGAGGCGCTCGATGCGGAAGCCATCAAGCAGCTGCGCCAGACCACCGGCCTGGGCGCGCCGCAACCGGTGCTGACCCTGAGCCCGGTATTGCATCAGCGCCGTGCCAACCGCAGCGTTACCGAATATCGTCCCGAACGCGGCGCCGGTACTGCCTGGACAGGCGGTCAGGACGAAGCGCGCGAACTGCGCGCCTACGACCGCATCCGCGAGGAGCCTACGCGTGGGCGCAAGCCACCGCGCCGCGAGGGCAAGGAGGTCAACGGCAACGTCGTTCGTCCCGAACGTGGTGCCGGCGGCGCCAATCGCGTCGGCAAGGGCCGGCGCGTGGCACCAGGTCAGGAGTTGCCGTCGGTGCGCACCTGGTTCGCTGGCGAGAACCGCGACGGCACCAGCGATCGCCCCGGCGCGCCGCGTGGCAACACTGCCGGTGGGGCGGCAGGCAATCGCCGCCCCACCGGCGGCAAGCCGTTCGGCGCACGTCCCGGTGGTGAAGGCCGGACGGCGGGCGGCAGTCCCTACAGCGGTTTCGGCAGTGGCACCGCGGGCAACGGCAATCGCGCAACAGGCTCGCGTCCTGCGCCGGGCGGGCGCCCGCAAGGCCAGGGCGGCAACCGTGCGGCGGCCGGCCCCGTGCATGGCAACGCACGGCCGCAAGGGCTTGGCGGTACGCGTCCCCAAGGCCAGGGCGGCAATCGCCCGCAGGGCGCCGGTCGGCCGCAGGGTCAAGGTGGCAATCGCCCGCATGGCAACGCCCGGCCCCAGGGCCACGGCGGCGCTGCCGGAGGGCGACCGCCGGGCCGTGGCGGCAATCGCTCGGGCAATCGCTGAGCAAGGTGGGCACCATGGTGCGCATCTACCACAACAGCCGCTGTTCCAAATCGCGCGCCACGCTGGCGTTGCTGGAAGATCACGGCGGCACGATCGAGGTGATCAACTATCTCGACACTCCGCCAAGTGCGGCCGAACTGGTCGTGTTGCTGAAACAGCTGGGCATGACGGCTCGCGAGCTGGTGCGCGCCGGCGAGGCGGAATATCAGTCGCTCGGACTGGATGATCCCGCGCTCGGTGACGCCGCATTGATCGCCGCGATGGTGGCGCATCCGAAACTGATCGAGCGACCCATCGTGGTCGCCAACGGCAAGGCCGCCCTCGGTCGGCCGCCAGAAGCGGTGCTGGCGATCCTCCGGTCGCCGCAGGGCGCTGCATAGCGAGCCGCCTTCAGCGCGGCTTTTGTTCCCCGGCCGGCGCCGTCGCCACGATGAAGGGAATCAGCCCGGATCGAGCGAGAACCCGTCGGCGTCCATCCACGCCGGGAAGCGTTCGCGGTGGGCCAGCAGCGGCGCCGGGTCCAGCGCGACCGTCACCACCTGCTCCTGCGCACCCAGCTCGACCAGTGGTTCGCCGACCGGATCGATAACGGCGCTGTCGCCGGCATACGGAATCTCGTTGCCGTCCACACCGACCCGATTCACCCCGACCACATAGCTGAGGTTCTCGATCGCGCGCGCGCGCAGCAACGTGCGCCACGGACCACGGCGCGGCGCCGGCCAGTTTGCTACAAACAATGCGAGGTCGTAATCCATGCCGCCATGGGCGGAGGCCAGCCGGCGATTGCGCAGCCATACCGGAAAGCGCAGGTCGTAGCAGACCTGCGGCAGGATCCGCCAGCCCTTCAGCTCCACCACCAGTCGCTCGTTGCCACCGCCATAGCGGGTGTGCTCGCCGGCCATGCGGAACAGATGACGCTTGTCGTACTGGGCAAAGCTGCCGTCCGGTTGCACCCAGAGCAGACGGTTGTAGACGAGATCGTTTTCGCGGATCGCCAGGCTACCGCAGATCACCGCGCGCAGTTCGATCGCCAGCGCGCGCAGCCAGGCCACGCCCTCGCCGTCCATGGTGTCGGCGCTGACCCGCGTGTCGTTGCTGAAGCCGGACAGGAACGTCTCCGGCAACACGATCAGGTCGGCGCCGACCGCCTGGCGCACCAACGCGCCGTAATAGTCACGATTGGCCGGCGCGTCATGCCAGCGCGTGGCGCCCTGCACCAGCGAAACCTTCAGTGCATGCATATTTGAAGCTGGCATGTTCATAGCTGGCATAACCGCTCCGCTGCCGCGTCCATCGTGGCATCGCTCTTGGCGAAGCACAGCCGCAACAGGCGCGTGCCTGGCGCGCTTTCGTAGAACGGCGTCAACGGGATCGCCGCCACGCCACCGTGCTGCACCAGCCATTTGCTGAAACTGAGATCGTCCTCGTCGCGGATCGCGGAATAATCGACCAGTTGGAAATAGCCACCGGGCACATCGAGAAGCCTGAAGCGCGACGGCGCCAGCAGCGCGCGGAAACGATCGCGCTTGGCCTGGTAGAACGCCGGCAATTCCAGATAGTGCTCGGGGTTGCTGGCCATGAATTCGCCGAATGCCACCTGCGCCGGATGGAACGTGCAGAACGTGAGGTACTGGTGCACCTTGCGGAACTCGGCCGACAGCGCGGCCGGCGCCACGGCATAACCGACCTTCCAGCCGGTGCAGTGATAGGTCTTGCCGAATGAGGACACCACGATGCTGCGCTCGGCCAGTTCCGGATGGCGCAACACGCTCTCGTGTTGCGCCCCGTCGTACACGATGTGCTCGTACACCTCGTCGGACAGCACCACGATGCCGGTGCCGCGCACGATCGCCGCCAGCTCGTCGAGGTCGGCCGCCGACAGCACGGCGCCGGACGGATTGTGCGGGCTGTTGATCAGGATCATCCGCGTCTTCGGCGTCACGGCGTCGCGCACGCGCTGCCAGTCGATCGCGAACGCCGGCACGGTCAACGGGATATGCACGGCGCGTGCGCCCTGCAGCTCGATCGCCGGCTCGTAGCAATCGTAGGCTGGATCGAACACGATCACTTCCTCGCCCGCACGCACGACAGCGGCAATCGCCGCAAAGATCGCTTCGGTAGCGCCGGACGTGACCGTGATGTCGGTATCGACATTGAGCCTGCGGCCGTACAACTGCGCGACCTTCGAGACAATCTGCTCACGCAACGCCGCCGTGCCGTGCATCGGCGCATACTGGTTTCGACCTTCGTTCATGGCGCGGGTCAGTGCATCGCGCAGTCCCTGCGGCGGCTCGAAATCGGGAAAGCCCTGACCCAGGTTGACAGCCTTGTTTTCCAGCGCCAGCTGGCTCATCACGCTGAAGATGGTGGTGCCGACTTTCGGCAGCTTGGTTTCGATCATCGTCGTTCGGCCGTTTGGATGTCCATAAAGTTTCAAGCGTAGCTTATCGGCGATGCCGTGTGCATCACGGCGAACCAATCATGGCCGGGGCAACTCGTCAAGCGGACGCGACTTGCATTGCTCATGTTTCAGCAGCGTCATCGCCGGCAGTCGCGCGGCCAGAAAGTCGACGAGTGCGCGCACGCCCGGCAGCATGCCGCGGCGGCTGGGATAGACGAAGTGCATGGTGCCTTCGGGCACGCTCCATTCCGGCAGTACCACTTCCAGTTCGCCGCGGGTGATCGCGGGCGCGCAGACGAATTCCGGCAGCAACGCCACACCCATGCCGCGGCGGGCGGCCTCCAGCAGCACGGCGAAATCACCCGTGATCAACCGCGCCGGCACTTCCACACTGACCTGCTTGCCGTCCGTATCGATCAGTTCCCACACCTGCGCCCCCTCGTGCTCGCGCATCGACAACGCTGGCAGCTTGGCCAGCTCATCCGGTTGGGTCGGGCGCCCTTGCACGTCAAGCAGCGCGGGACTGGCCACCAGCTTGGTGCGTGACTGACCGAAACTGCGCATCACCAGGTTCGCATCGGTGTCCAGCTTGCTGCGCACGCGGATCGCCAGGTCGTAGCCTTCACCGATGACGTCAACCCGGCGATTGCTGGACAGTACCCGCACCTGCATCTTCGGGTACTGCGCCAGAAAATCCGGCAGCAGATGCGCCAGCACCGTCTGCGCCAATGAGACGGGACAACTCAGGCGCACCATACCGCGTGGCTCGGCGCGCAGTTCGTCCACGGCATCCTGTGCTGCCTGCGCCTCCTCCAGTACGGCGCGGCAATGCGTATAGAAGCGCTCGCCGACCTCGGTCACCACGAAACGTCGGGTGGTCCGCTGCAACAAGCGCACGCCAAGACGTTCCTCGAGTTGGGCGACGCGTTTGCTCAGCCGCGATTTCGGCACCCCGAGCGCACGCCCGGCCGCAGAGAAACCGCCGTGCTCGACCACTGCGGCGAAAAAGTAGAGATCGTTGAGGTCGTGCAGGACACCATCGAGCGAAGTCATGGTTGCTCCAAGGTCGAAACAGGAAGTTCAACCAATCGATAGATAGTACGAGGGCCGCCGATCCACTGTCACGAGCCGGGACAACGGGCAGCCCCGCAGGCTTCGGAGTTTCTCGTTGCGAGGCCGCTTTCAAGCTCGCACGAAACTCTCATCCGACCCGACAGCGCCGGCAGCCACGGATTGGAGAGCAGCCTCATGGATGCCGTGGAAGCCATCAGCGGTGGCCAAGCCATGCCGGCCATGGCTCGCAATGGCCGCGATGGCGAAGCCGCCATTCGAGAAGGAGATGCGCTGCCGTGTTCGGCGGTCGCAACAAGCTCATTGCAACCGCTGCGTCCCGCTTCGTCTCTTAGGCCGTGAACGGGACAGCACGGACTGGGCCCGCATGGAGAATCAAATGAATCCACAGCACGTGCTGGTCCCCAGCATCGTCTTCTGCGCCTTCAAGGCGGCGGTGCCGGACGCCATGCTGCGCAGCAGCCTGCCGCTGGGAACGTCGCGCCCGCCGCCATGGCCGTGCTGGCCGGTTTTTACCAGCCTGGGTCAAGCGACAGTCCACGTCCTGCCACGAGGGCGTAGCTGATTCCCCGAAACCAGATTCGCCGCATCGATTCATCTCGCCTCGCCGGCATCGATCCGCCGGCGGCAGCGGCCTCGTCCCACGTCCACCACTCGCATGAAAACCGGAGATATCCATGAGCAAAGCCACCGTATTGATGGCCGCCGCCGCTTTCCTGGCCATCGGGAGCGCCGCGTTCGCCGCCAGCCAGCAACCCGCCACGAATCCATCCACGGATGCGTTGTTCGACACCATATCCACTCTGGATACTGCCGTTTTCGGCGCCTTCAACCATTGCAGCGATCCAGGGCAACTGCAGAAGCACGCCAGCTATTTCGCACCCGACATCGAGTTCTATCACGACAACGGCGGTGTGACGTGGACGCGCAAGGCGATGATTGCGAACACCGCGAAGAATGTCTGCGGCCATTATCGCCGCGAGCTGGTTCCCGGCTCGTTGAAGGTCTACCCGATCAAGGGCTTCGGCGCCATCGAACAGGGAGTGCACCGCTTTTGCATGCTCAAGACCGGCGCGTGTGAGGGCATGGCCGATTTCGTCATCGTGTGGCGCCATCAAGGAGCAACCTGGCAGATCACGCGAGTCCTCAGCTACGGCCATCGCTCCAGCGAGTAACTGTCGTGCATGACGCTGCACGTACGCTCAACCCACAGGAAACATCATGGCGAGGACGAACACGATGAGCATGGCGATGGCGCTGGCAGGCTTGCTTGCCATGACCACCACGGGAGTCATGGCTGTCAACTGCGCAGACCCGGTACGGAACGATGCGGTCATCCAGAGCCGGCTGGACGATGCGGTTCCACGGCTTCTGGCCGAGCAACGCGTGCCCAGCGTGGCAATCGCGCATATCGAAAACGGCAAGATCGTGCTGGCGGTGGCCTACGGTTCGCAAAGCCCGGGCGTTCCGGCCACGACCCGCACGCTGTACAACATCGCCTCGATGACCAAACCGGTCTCTGCCGAGGTCGAACTGCGGCTTGCATCGCGTGGTCGCCTTTCGCTCGATGAGCCGATGTACCGGTACTGGGTCGATCCCGATATCGCCACCGACGAACGCCGCAAACAGTTGACGCCCTGGCTGGCTCTCACCCACCAGACGGGGTTTCCCAACTGGCGCCGCGAGACTGGCGGCGTCCTGACCTTCGAGCGCTCGCCCGGTCAGGCTTACGGCTATTCCGGCGAAGGTTTCGAGTACATGGCGCGCTTCACCGAAAAGAAGCTGGGGATACCGTTCGAGAAGCTGGCGCAGACCCTCGTGTTCGAGCCGATCGGCATGCGCGATACCGCGTACACCCGTCGCTCGTGGTTTGCCGGACGTATAGCAGTGCCAACCGACAGGGAAGGCAAGGCGCTGGAGCCGGCCATCGCCGAGCGGTTCTTCGCTTCCGATCAGCTCTACACGACAATCGGCGATTACGCCCGGTTCCTGCTCAGTGTGATGAAGCACGAAGGCGTCAATGATGCCATCGCCGGCGAACGCGAACGGATACTGGTGAGCCGCAAGAGCGGGATCTGCACCCCGGCGATGCGAAACGACTGCCCGACCGACATCGGATTCGGCCTCGGCTGGGAAGTACTCAAATTTGGCCAGGAAACCGTGCTCATGCACACGGGCATGGACGATGGCCTGTTCACGTTCGGCTATGTCGAACCGACCCAGGGCACCGCAACCGTGATCTTCACCAACAGCGCCAACGGGCCGCGGGTCGTGCTTCCCCTACTCGATCTGCTGGGCAAGGATCCGGCGTTCGTCGCGTTCCTGCGGAGGCAGGCGGGACAGGGACAGGCTGCAGGGTAGAAAAAACAATCGTGGCCGGACACACTGGCCTTTCGTTCTCCATGGAAGCCTGCCCATGAACCGCTCTCTGTGCCTTTCGCTGCTCGCCTTGCTGGCGCTCGCGCCGACCACGCGGGCAGCTGATCTGCTGGTGAACCAGGTCAACGGCTATACGCTGGACAGCCGCGGCAGGCTGCAGCATTTTCAGGCCATGCTGATCGCCCATGGCAAGGTGGTTGCCATCGGCGACAGTGCCGACCTGGCCAAGCGCGCCGGCGACGCCAAGGTGATCGATGGCCACGGCGCCACCTTGCTGCCAGGCCTGATCGATGCCCACGGCCATGTGCTTGAACTGGGCTATGCGCGCAATCAGGCCGATCTCACCGGCACGAAGTCGCTGGACGAGGCGCTGGCGAAGTTGAAGGCGTACGCCGCGGCGCATCCCGAGGCGAAGTGGATCACCGGTGGCGGCTGGAATCAGGAAATCTGGAAACTTGGCCGCTTTCCCACCGCGAAGGAACTGGACGCGGCGGTTCCCGATCGTCCGGTATGGCTGAGCCGCGTTGACGGACATGCCAGCTGGGCCAACAGCGCCGCCATCAAACTGGCCGGGGTCAGCAAGGCCACGAAAGATCCCAGCGGCGGGCGTATCGAGCGCGACCGCCATGGCAACCCCGCCGGCGTCTTCGTCGACGGTGCCACGGTGCTGATCGGCAGCAAGGTCCCTGCGCCGACAGCGCAACAGAAAGCAGCGGCGCTGGATACCGCACTGGCCGAGATGGCCAGCGTCGGCCTCACCGGTGTTGCCGACGCGGGCATCGACCTCGCCAACTACCAGCTGTACCGGCAGTACGCCGACGCGAACAAGCTCACCGCGCGCATCTACGCGATGATCCTGGGCACCGGGGACGATTTCGATGTCATCAGCAAGGACGGTCCGCTGATCGGCTACGGCAACGACTTCCTCACCGTGCGCACGGTCAAGCTGTTTGCCGACGGTGCGCTAGGCAGCCGCGGCGCGGCAATGCTCGCGCCCTACTCCGATGACCCGCATAACCACGGCCTGCTGTTCCTGAAGCCCGACCAGCTGACCTCTGATATCGGCAAGGCGCTGGGCAAGGGCTATCAGGTTGCCATCCACGCGATCGGCGACCGCGCCAACCGCGAGGTGCTCGACAGTTACACGGCAGCCTACAAGACACATCCCGACGGCATCGCGCTGCGCAACCGTGTCGAGCATGCGCAGATCATCTCGCTGGAAGACATCCCGCGCTTCGTGCCGCTGCAGCTGATCGCCTCGATGCAGCCGACCCATGCCACCTCCGACATGAACATGGCCGAACACCGCATCGGTGCCCGGCGGATCAAGGGTGCCTATGCCTGGCAGCGGCTCCTGAAGCAGGGCACGGTCGTCGCCGGCGGCTCGGATTTTCCGGTGGAGTCGCCCAACCCGTTTTATGGCTTGTACTCGGCGATAACCCGCGAGGACCATGACGGCCAGCCACCTGGCGGCTGGTACCCGGACCAGGCCATGACGCCCGCCGAAGCGCTGCGCGCGTTCACCCTCGACGCAGCGTACGCCGAGCATGCGGAAAAGACGCTGGGTACGCTGGAGCCGGGGAAGTGGGCCGACTTCATCCTGATCGATCACGACATCTTCAAGGACCCGGCGAGCAAGATCTGGAGCACCAAGGTGCTTCAGACCTGGGTCGGCGGCAAGCAGGTGTATAGCGCCAGGAATTGACTGACAGGGTGGAACAGCACCGGGGCCGGCTTTGCAGCCGGCCTTTGTGTTGATGGAGCTTGTGCCGCGGGCCCTTCGACTTTGCCGCTGTGCGGTGACGAACGGCAGTGGCCGGGAAAGCCAGGGGCCGCCGCACTGTCCTTGCCGACATCGGCAGCCACCCCGACCCGGCCGGACACATCGGGATCCATGCCTGCCTCCGGTCGACCTATGTCGGCACCACGAACAGCCCGCCGCAGCCCGTGTTGCGCGCGGAGCGGCCATGGCGTGATGCCGGCATGCGCCGGTCCAGGCGCCGGCGCCGGTTGAGCCGCCTGCCGAGGCGCATAGGCCATCAGTCATGTTGCGCCATGGCGCCTTGCCTATTGACGACTTGAAACTCGGTGTTATAGTTCACTACAACACCACTTAACGAGGTCACCAAGGAGGCCTGTCATGAAAGCGCACAACCTGATCGCCAGCTTCGCCGCCGTCCTGCTCACCTTTGCCAGCCTGAGCGCCCTCGACTACAACGTCGACACCCAGCCAGCAGCGGCGAACAAAACACCCAAGGCCGATACCGTCAAGGTCACCAACCTGGCTCCTGTCGTGGTTCGTCCCAGCGCCGCAGAGATGCGCGCCGCCGTGCTGCTCGCCGACGTCGGGACCAACGGCATCACTGCGGTTCCCGCGATGGGCCGCATGGACAACGCCGGCGGCACCAGCCAGTTCAGCCTGCTCGGTTCGCAATTGGCCATGCCCTACTATTCGTTTGGCAACAAGTTCGGCCGCATCAGCAAGGAATAAACATGACCATTACCTGGAACGACAGTGTCCCGATCTATCGCCAATTGCAGCAACGCGTGGTGGCGATGATCCTGGACGGCGCCTTGAACGAGGGCGACCCGCTGCCGTCGGTACGCCAGGTGGCAGCGGATTATCAGATCAATCCACTGACCGTATCCAAGGCGTACCAGGAACTGGTCGACGAACAACTGGTTGAGAAACGGAGGGGTCTGGGCATGTTCGTCATCGAAGGCGCTCGCGAGGCGCTGCTGAAATCCGAACGCGAGCGGTTTCTGCGCGAAGAGTGGCCGGTGCTGTTCGCACGGCTGCAACGACTGGGTCTGGATCTCAAGACGCTGCTGCGCGAGGCCCAGACTGACAAAGATCAGTCGACCAAGGGAGAACAATCATGAGCGCGGTGATCACGGCCAGCGGCCTGAGCAAACGGTACAAGTCATCGCTGGCGCTGGACAATGTCAGTTTCCAGATCGCGCCCGGCCGCATCGTCGGCCTGATCGGCCCCAACGGTGCCGGCAAGACCACGGCGCTGAAGGCGATTCTCGGTCTCACGGATTTCACCGGCGACCTCAACGTGCTCGGTTTCGACCCGCGCAAGCAACGCGACAGGCTGATGGGCGACGTGTGCTTCATCGCCGATGTGGCCGTGCTGCCGCGCTGGATCCGCGTGCGGGAAGTAGTCGATTTCGTCGCCAACGTGCACCCGCGTTTCGATCGCTC
This sequence comes from Rhodanobacter umsongensis, assembly GCF_042654965.1. Taxonomy (NCBI): domain Bacteria; kingdom Pseudomonadati; phylum Pseudomonadota; class Gammaproteobacteria; order Lysobacterales; family Rhodanobacteraceae; genus Rhodanobacter; species Rhodanobacter umsongensis. The sequence continues at coordinate 149,892 of NZ_JBHSMK010000009.1, forward strand.
CAAGTGCGAGGCGTTCCTGGCGCGCACCAAGCTCACGCCCAACCAGCGTGTGCGGCAGATGTCCAAGGGCATGATCGTGCAACTGCATCTGGCGCTGGTGATGGCGATCGACGCCAAGCTGCTCATCCTCGACGAACCGACGCTGGGCCTGGACATCCTCTACCGCAAGCAGTTCTACCAGAACCTGCTGGAGGACTACTTCGACGAGAACAAGACGATCATCGTGACCACGCATCAGGTGGAAGAGGTCGAGCACATCCTCACCGACCTGATGTTCATCCGCGACGGCAAGATCGTGCTGGATGCCGACATGGACGCGGTCGGCGAGCGCTTCATCGAAGTGATGGTCAATGCCGACAAGGCCGACGCCGCCCGCCAGCTGAAACCGCTGGACGAACGCCAGGTCTTCGGCAAGAGCATTTTTCTGTTTGACGGCGCGAACCGCGCAGTGCTGGAACAGCTGGGCGAAACCCGCCGGCCGTCCATCAGCGACCTGTTCGTCGCCACCATGAAGGGAACCTACGCATGAAAACCTTCTACTGGCTTGTGAAGCGCGAATTCTGGGAACACCGGGGCGGCTTTTTCTGGGCTCCCGTCATCACCGGTGGCGTGTTCCTGCTGCTGAACATCATGGGCATCATCACCGCGGAAGTCCTGGGCGCCAGTCACGGCATCCGTTTCGGAGCGAGCGGCGGCCTGCAGCGGGTGATTGCCGACATGGATGCCGGCGACCTGAGCAAGGTCGGCTTCGCGCTGGACCTGGCGATGTACTCGGCGATGGGCCTGCTGGCCGTGGTACTGGGCATTGTTGTGTTCTTCTACTGCCTCGGCGCGCTGTACGACGATCGTCGCGACCGCAGCATCCTGTTCTGGAAGTCGCTGCCGGTTTCAGACGCCAGCACCGTGTTGTCCAAGGTAGTGAGCGCCACTGTGCTGGCACCGGTCATCGCCGTGATCGTCGGCATCGTGGTCGGCATGCTGCAGTTGCTGATCCTGGCGACAACCCTGTCCTTCCACGGCGTGAATGTGTGGCAGTTGCTGGTACTGGCGCATCCGTTCCGGGTCATGTTCAACCTGATCGGCTACATCCCGCTGTACGTACTGTGGGCCCTGCCCTCGATCGGCTGGCTGCTGCTTTGCTCGGCCTGGGCACGCAACAAGCCCTTCCTGTGGGCGGTTGCCTTGCCGGTGGCCAGCGGCCTGATCATCAGCTGGTTCGGCATCATGGGCTTGTTCGACCTGCCCGCAACCTGGTTCTGGAAAAACATCGTGCAACGCGGCCTGTTCAGCGCCTTCCCTGGCACCGGCAGCATGTTCAACGCCCATGGCGGTGCCATCTCCAGCAACGTCGACGGCTATCCCAGCATGGGCTTCATGGACCTGGCCAACACCTATCATCTGCTGGCTTCACCTGACCTGTGGATCGGCGTGGTGGTCGGCCTGGGGCTGCTCGCTGGTGCCGTCTGGTTCCGCCGCTGGCGCGACGACAGCTGAGCGATGCGACGGATGGGCCGACCGGCCCATCCGTCCGACCGCAACGGAAGCCACCATTCCCGCCGCGGCCCATCGCAAACCGTTCTGCTTCACCATCCTTTGCCCTGAAGCCGCCTCGGCTTCGTCGGCCCCCTGCTGCCCAAAGGAATACCCAATGCGCTTCCTGTCGTCTCTCCTGCTTGCCATGGCATCGATCGTCTCGCTGGCGCATGCGTCGTCGCTTCCGGCAGCAGGCAACTCCGACCTGTCAAAGACGGTCCTGCTGACTGGCGACAGCCTGAGTTCGGCGCACCGGATCCCGCCCGAAGCGGGCTGGGTCAATTTGCTGCAGCAACGCGTCGACCACGCCACGACCACTCCGCCTGCGATCGTCAATGCCAGCCGCGGCGGCAAGACCCTGACGGATGCATTGAAGGAGTTACCTGGCTTGATCGCCACCCATCATCCACACTTGATCATCCTTGAGCTCGGGGCCAACGACGCCATCCTCGGCGCGAATCGGCAAACGCTGGAGCAGAACATGACCCGGCTGATCGATATGGCCCAGGCCTCAGGGGCGAAAGTCGCCCTGCTCGGATTCGAGATTCCCGCCAAGCTGGACAAAGACCATCGCGCCGACATGCTGCGGCAGGTCTACGCCCGGGTTGCGCAACGGAAGCACGTTCCGCTGCTGCCGTCCCTGATGGCCGGCATTTCGGACAAGCCCGCTCTGCTGCTGGATGATGGTGTGCATCCAAGCGCGCTCGCACAGGTGCGCATGCTCGACAACGCATGGCCCATGCTCCGCCCGTTGCTGATCAACTGATGCCGTTGCAAGCTTCGCCTGAGGCGCGCCATAGGCAGTCCGCACGGCGAATCCCATGAACGCCAATTCGCTTGAATTCGAAGAGAGGAAACACCCATGAAGTCCATCACTTTCGGCACGCTCGCACTGGCCCTCTTGCTGCCATTGGCCGCGTGCAGCCAGTCCAGCCAGGCCGACTCCGAGCCAGGGGTTGCTGACACCACGGCGCAGTCACTGAAAGACGCGGGCGAAAAGACCTCGTCGGGGATTTCCGGAGAAATCCGCAAGGCGATGGAGGAGGCCAAGCGGGAGTTGGCCACCAAGAACATCGACGTCAACAGCGTTCACATCAACGATAGTTCCCACGGCGACAAGGACTCGCGCCCCCGGGCCGAGATCACCCCTCAGGGCGATTTGCTGATCGCCGGCAAGAAGGTGGCAGCCACGCCGGCGCAGCAAACTCTGCTGCTGGACTACCGCAAACAGATCGTCGGCATCGCCGAAACCGGCATGGACATCGGCGCACAAGGTGCTGACCTGGGCCTCAACGCCGCCAAGGAAGGGGTATGGGGCGCGCTCACCGGCAAAAGCGACAAGGACATCGAAGCGGCCATCAGGCCGCAAACCGACAAGATCGAGGCCGCCGCCGCCAAGTTGTGCCAGCGTCTGCCCGACCTGATGTCCACCCAGCAGAAGCTGGCCGCGGCGATGCCCGAATTCAGGCCCTACGCGACCATGCAGCAGAAGGACGTCGATGATTGCGGCAAGAACATGAAGGACAAGGACGGCAAGAAAGGCTTCGCGGTGTTCTCCGACTGACCCTGATGCAGGAGCCCGCTCGCGGGCGGGCTCCTGCAGAACGTCTTTCAGGGTCAGCCGTGGATGCCGCCCTTGGTGAGCGCCAGCGGATCGAGCAGCTTCTTCAACTCGTCTTTCGACAGCCCGGTGGTTTCCAGTGCCACGTCCATGATCGGCCGGTGCTGCTTGTAGGCCTGCTTGGCGGTGGCTGCGCCCTTCTCGTAGCCGATCACCGGATTCAACGCGGTGACCAGGATCGGATTCATCGCCAGCGCCTGATTCACCCGCGCCTTGTTGACCTGAAAGCCCGCAATCGCCTTGTCGGCCAGCAGCATGCTGACGTTGGCCAGGATCCCGATCGACTGCAACAGGTTGTAGGCGATCAGCGGCAGCATCACGTTGAGCTGGAAGTTGCCGGACTGGCCGGCGATGGTGATCGATGCGTCGTTGCCGATCACCTGCGCGGCCACCATCGCGGTTGCCTCGGGAATCACCGGATTGACCTTGCCCGGCATGATCGACGAACCCGGCTGCAACGCCGGCAGTTCGATCTCGCCCAGCCCGGCGAGGGGGCCGGAGTTCATCCAGCGCAAATCATTGGCGATCTTCATCAAGGCAACCGCCAGCGTCTTCAGCTGGCCGGACAGTTCCACCGCCGCATCCTGTGCCGCCATGCCCTCGAAATAATTCTCGGCCGATTCAAACTTCACGCCGGTGATCTTCTTCAGCTGTGCCGCCATCGCCGGGCCGAACTTCGGATCGGCGTTGATCCCGGTGCCGACGGCGGTCCCCCCCTGCGGCAACCGCCGCACGCGCTTCAGCGCGTCCTCGATCCGCTCGATCGCCGAACCGATCTGCGCCGACCAGCCGGACAGTTCCTGCCCGAAGGTGATCGGCATCGCGTCCATCAGGTGGGTACGGCCGGTCTTGGGCGTGTTTTTCAACTCGCGCGCCCGCTTGTCGATGGCCCTCCTCAGATGCTTCAGCGCCGGCAGCAACTCCCCGCTGGTGGCCAGCGTGGCGCTGACATGGATCGCGGTGGGGATCACGTCGTTCGAACTCTGCCCGTAGTTGACGTGATCGTTGGGATGCACCTTGGTGCCGCCTTCCACCGCCAGATGCGCGATGACCTCGTTCGCATTCATGTTGGTGCTGGTGCCCGAACCGGTCTGGAAGATGTCGATCGGAAAGTGCGCGTCGTACTGGCCGTCCGCTACGGCCAGCGCTGCCTTGCGGATCGCCGCGGCCTGGTTCTTCTTCAGATGCCCCATCGCCAGATTGACCTCGGCCGCCGCGGCCTTGACCAGCCCCAGCGCACGGATGAACTGGCGCGGCAGATGCAGGCCGGAGATCGGGAAATTGTCGATCGCGCGCTGGGTTTGCGCGCCGTACAGCGCATCGGCTGGCACCCGCAACTCGCCCATGCTGTCGTGCTCGGTGCGAAAACCACTCATGATCGGATTCCTGCAGTTGGAGATTCCCAACTATAGGCCGCTACCCGGCGGTGGCGCGACAAGGCGGTCGAAACAGGGAAAGCCCGCGCATGTAAAATGCTTGTTTCACCCCGCTGGAATGCCCCGATGCCCTCTCATGCCCTGACCGCCCTGTCACCACTGGACGGCCGCTATGCCGGCAAAGTCGAAGCGCTGCGCCCGATCTTCAGCGAGTACGGCCTGATGCACCGTCGCGTGCACGTGGAAATCGAATGGCTGCTGGCACTGGCCGCCGATCCGAAGATCGCCGAACTGCCCGCCTTCAGCGCAGCCCAGATCCATACGCTGAAAGCCATCGCGGCGAACTTCAGCGTGGTCGACGGCGAGCGGATCAAGGCGATCGAGGCGACCACCAATCACGACGTGAAGGCGGTCGAGTACTTCATCAAGGAAAAGATCGGCGCCGATGCCAGCCTGGCGCAGGCCAAGGAATTCGTGCACTTCGCCTGCACCAGCGAGGACATCAACAACCTGTCCTACGCACTGATGCTGCGCGACGCGCGCAAACAGGTGCTGCTGCCGCAGTTCGACGCGGTGATTGCCCAACTGCGTGAGCTGGCCCATGCCAACGCCGTGCTGCCGCTGCTCTCGCGCACTCACGGCCAGACCGCGTCGCCCAGCACCTTGGGCAAGGAGATCGCCAACGTCGTGGCGCGCCTGCAGCGCCAGCGCAAGCAGATCGCCGCGGTCGAAATCTCCGGCAAGATCAACGGCGCCGTCGGCAACTACAACGCCCACGTCATCACCTATCCCGAAGTGGACTGGCGCGCGTTCTCGCAGCGCTTCGTGGAAAGCCTCGGGCTCGGCTACAACCCCTACACCACCCAGATCGAACCGCACGACGGCGTCGCCGAATACTGCGATGCGGTGCGCCGCGCCAACATCATCCTCATCGACCTGGCCCGCGACGTCTGGGGCTACATCTCGCTGGGCTATTTCAAGCAGACGCTGAAGGCTGGCGAAGTCGGCTCATCGACCATGCCGCACAAGGTCAACCCGATCGACTTCGAGAACGCCGAGGGCAACTTCGGCCTCGCCAACGCCCTGCTCGGCCACTTCGCCGAGAAGCTGCCGATCAGCCGCTGGCAGCGCGACCTCACCGACTCCACCGTGCTGCGCGCGCTCGGCACCGCGTTCGGCCACAGCCTGGTCGCACTGGAATCGCTGAAGAAGGGCCTGGGCAAACTCAACGTCAATGCCGAACGCATCGCCGCCGACCTCGACGGCAGCTGGGAGGTGCTGGCCGAAGCCGTGCAGACCGTAATGCGCCGCTACGGCCTGCCCGAACCGTACGAGCAGCTCAAGGCACTGACCCGGGGGCATGGCATCACCAGGGATTCGATGCGCCAGTTCATCGATGGCCTCGACCTGCCGGCCGAGGCGAAGCAGCGATTGCTCGACCTGACGCCCGGTAACTACATCGGCCTGGCCGCAGCGCTGGCGAAGGATATCTGAGCGCGGTTGTGCGTCGGGTGCATGGCCGCCTCAGCGGCGAGGATCCGTGCATTCGCCGGCCATACGACTTCCCGCCGGGTTCGCCGGGTCATTGGACCGCCACTTTGAAGAACATCGACTTCATTATTGAACAGTACCGCGCCGGCAAGCTGGTGCGCGTCTTTGCCCCGTCGGGCGATAGCGCTCTTCCCTGGCAGGTCAACGGCAAGACCTATTTGCGAACCCATGGGTGGGTCCTGTCGAAAGTCCTGCCGACACTTCTGGACGGATCGTCCATCACGACCAGGGCTATACTCGCCCAAGCGTCTATTCAGACGCCTGACCCCGACGGGGGCGCCTGATTGTTCGTCCAAGCGGACGGCTTCGACGCCGCTCAACTCCAGCGCTCGGCCGCAAAGGCAACCACGGTGCCGCCCTCCTACATTCGAAAGCCACAGGTCTGCGTGTTGGGCAGCGCCGAGCCCGGTTCTGCCGCCTACGAACTCGCTGGTCAGGCAGGCGCATTGCTTGCGCAGCACGGCATCACCCTGGTCAGTGGCTGCGGCAGCCCCGCGACGCGCGTCGCGGCGGAGCGCGCCATCGCCGCCGGCGGCCTGGTCCTGAGCATCGTGCCACCGGATCAGATGCCACCACCGGACTGGCCGGCTACCGTCGTTGTGCCGTGCGGCATGGGAGATGCCCGCAATCTCCTCATGGCGCTCTCGGGAGATGCGTGCCTTGTCGTCGGCGGTCGCGCAGGCACCATTTCCGAGGTCTGTCTTGCCTGGTTGCACAAGCGCCCGCTACTGCCGCTCATCGGCTGTGGCGGCTGGTCGGACTCGCTTCCGAGCCATCCACCCGACGAACGCAAAAATTCGCCCATCCTGCCCTGGGCCACCATCGGCGAGCTTGAGCAGAAGCTGCGCGAGCTTGAACTTATCGTCTCGGCATAAGTGGATGCTCTGCCCTGAGCTTTCGGGCCGATGCTGGTCATCGTGTTGTCCTCGCGTTTCGTGCCGCTCGGCCGAAACACGTCTGGACGTCCGGATGGTTGGCCAGGTTCTCTGAGGGACGGTCTGAGCCGTTGTCCATGCTGCTCATGGAGACTTCCCCTTCTGCTGACGGTTGTGTCGCAACACCATCATGGCCCGCGAGGCCGCAGGGGGAGGAAGCGCAAATGGCCGGCGCCTCGCGATGCCGGCCACTTGTGCTCGCGCTGATGGCCGATCAGGCCGCCGCCTTGATCAGCCCCTCTGCCTGCATCGCCTTCTGCACCGCCGGCCGCTCGGCCACGCGCTTCTGGAAAGCCAGCAACGCGGGGAAGCCGGACAGGTCCAGCTCGACGTGCTTCGCCCAGTTGGTGACGGTGAACAGGTAGGCGTCCGCTGCGGTGAAATGGTCGCCCAGCAGCCACGGCTGCTTCGCCAGCACGTCTTCGATCAACTGGTAGCGCTTGAGCAGGTAGGCCTTGCGCTCGGCACGGGTCGGCTCGGGCGTCTCCGGCTTGAACAGCGGGCTGTAAGTCTTGTGCAGTTCGGAGTTGATATAGCCCAGCAGCTCTTGCAGGCGGTAGCGCGCCAGCGTGCCGTTGGCGGGCGCCAGGCCGCTCGCCGGCTTGAGGTCGGCCAGGTATTGCACGATCGCCGGGCCCTCGGTCAGCAGTTCGCCGTTGTCCAGCGCCAGCGCCGGCACGTAGCCCTTCGGGTTGATCTGCCAGAAATCCGCGCCGCCTTCGGTGCGCTTGGCCTTGCCGTCGACCTTTTCCAGCGACAGCGCGATGCCGGCTTCCAGCGCCACGATGTGCGGCGACAACGAGCAGGCGCCCGCCGAATAATAGAGCTTCATGCGTTTTCTCCGTGATGGGTACGTGGGAAAGAACCGTCGCCGTGGCACCGCATGCCTGCGCACCACAACGATGCCGGCATGCTAGCCATCATGGTTACCTATGGATACCACCTAACCATCGGTTAGCGGAAAAATGTAGTATCCCTCCAGTTACCGCACTCCCCGATGGAATTCCGATGGGCCTGCCCGTACGCAAGAGCAAGGTCGCCGCACCGCCGGCCTGCCCGCTCACAGAAAGCCTGGCGCTGCTGCGCGGCGCGTGGGCGCCGAACGTGGTGTGGTACCTGAGCGCCGAGCCGCGCCGTTTCGGCGAGCTGCGCCACGACATCCCGCGCATCTCCGCGCGCGTGCTGAGCGCGCGGCTGCGCGAGCTGGAATCGCGCGGACTGGTGACGCGACGCGTGCTGGCTACCTCGCCGCCGTCGGCCGAGTACGCGCTCACGCCGCTCGGCCGCGAACTGCTGCCGGCGATCCAGGCACTCGCCAGCGTGGGCCGGAAGCTGATCGCGGAATGGGAAGCGAGTGCGCCCAAACGCGCATCCGGAACCGCACGCAAACGCGCGGAACAGTCGTGACCGCGCTCAGACTTCGTCCGAGCCCTCGTTGACACCCTCGAACAGAAAGGTCGACAGGTAGCGCTCGCCGGTATCCGGCAGCATTGCCAGCAGGACCGAACCGGGCGGCGCATCGGCCGCCACCTGCACGGCGGCGGCCAGGGTGGCGCCGGAGGAGATGCCGGTGAAGATGCCTTCCTGCTGCGCCAGCTCGCGCGAGGTGTCGCGGGCCAGCACGTCATCGATCAGCACGATCCGGTCGACCACCTTGCGGTTGAGCACGGCCGGCACGAAGTCCGGCGTCCAGCCCTGGATCTTGTGCGGCTGCCATTCCTGGCCGGAGAGCAGCGCGGCTCCGGTCGGCTCGCTGGCGATGATCTGCACTTCCGGGCGCGCCACCTTGAGCACTTCGCCGACGCCGGTCAGCGTGCCGCCGGTGCCCCAGCCGGTAACGAAGTAGTCCAGCCGGCGACCGGCGAAGTCGCGCAGGATCTCCGGCGCGGTGGTTTGCCGGTGGTACGCCGGATTGGCGGGATTCTCGAACTGATTGGTGAAGAACCAGCCGTGTTTCTTCGCCAGTTCCACCGCCTTCTCCACCATGCCGGTGCCGCGCGCGGCAGCTGGCGTCAGCACCACCTTGCCGCCGTAGGCGCGGATCAGCTTGCGCCGCTCGATCGAGAAGGTCTCGGCCATTACGGCCACGAACGGATAGCCGCGAGCAGCGCAGATCGCGGCCAGCGCGACGCCGGTGTTGCCCGAGGTGGCTTCGATCACGGTCTGGCCGGGCTTCAGCGCGCCGCGCTGTTCGGCGTCGATGATGATCGCCAGGGCAAGCCGGTCCTTCACCGAGCCGGCCGGATTGAACGCTTCGACCTTCACGTATAGCTCGACGTGCTTCGGCGCGAGACGGTGGAGTTTGACGATCGGCGTGTTGCCTATGGTGTCGAGGATGCTGTCGTGGATCATGTGGCTGCTCCGGCAGGCGTGAGGGAAACCGTCGCGCGATCATGCTCCCGCGCAGGTGAATATTTTCGTCAGGCGCGGTGGACCGCCGCCAGCACATCGGAAGCGATCGGATGCCCCGCCGGCAGGGTGCGGATGGCGCGCACATCGGCCCCTAGCGGCGGCTGCCCGAACCAGGCCAGCGACGTCGCCAACGCGGCCACTTCGCCCAAGATCAGCAGGGCTGGCGAGCGCACTGCATGGCAAGCCGCCCGCTCGGCCAGGTTGGCCAGCGTGCCGGTGATGACGCGCTGGTCCGGGCGCGAGCCGTTCTCGATCAACGCGAACGGGGTCGATGGCGCACGACCATGTTCGATCAGCCGCGCCTGCAGTCCACCCAGTTCCGCCACGCCCATGTACAACGCCAGCGTCTGCCGTTCCTGCGCCAGTGCGGCCCAGTCCGGCGTGTCGTGCGAGGACTGACAATGCGCGGTGGCGAAACGTACCGACTGCGCGTGATCGCGATGGGTCAGCGGCACGCCCGCATACGCCGCGCAGGCCACGGCGGCGGTAATACCGGGCACCGCTTCATAGGGAACCCCGTGCTCGCGCAGAAACTCGAGCTCCTCGCCGCCACGGCCGAACACGAACGGGTCGCCCCCTTTCAGCCGCACGACGCGCCGCCCGGCCTGCGCGTGTTGGAGCAGCAGTGCGTGGATGCCGTCCTGGGTGGTGTGGTGATGGCCGGCTTGCTTGCCGACCTCGATGCGCTCGGCGTCGCGGCGCGCCAGGTCGAGGACCTCGGCGCTGACCAGCCGGTCGTGCAGGATCACGTCGGCCTCGTTGAGCGCGCGCAGGGCCCGCAGGGTCAGCAGGCCCGGATCGCCGGGGCCGGCGCCCACCAGCACGACCGACCCCGCCGACACTGCGGGCACCGCCAGCAGCGCCTCTTCCGCCGCCCGCCTCGCCGCATTCGGCCGGCCCTGGCGCAGCAGTGCGGCGGCTGGACCGGCGAACAGGCTCTGGTAGAAGCGCCGCCGTGCCGCCAAGTCCGGATACCGCACACGGATGCGCTTGCGCAGGCGCCCGGCCAATGTGGCCAGCGCGCCCAGCGAATGATCGAGCAGCGTCTCCAGCCTTTCGCGCAGCAGCCGCGCCAACATCGGCGCCTCGCCACCGCTGGAGATCGCGATGATCAGCGGTGATCGGTCCACCACCGCCGGCACGTGGAAAGTCGACAGCGCCGCATCATCGACCACGTTGACGAAAATGCGCCGCAGCTCGGCGAAAGTGGCGATCAGCCGGTTCAGCTCGATATCGGACGTGGCCGCTACCACCAGCCAGACCCGATCCAGCCAACCCTCCTGGAACGCATCGCGGCGATGGGCGATGCGCCCCGCCGCCACCCAATGCCGCAATTGCGGCGTGAGCGCGGGCGCATTCACCGTGACCTGCGCCTGAGCGCCGAGCAGGGCGGCGACCCTGCGCTCGGCCACCGGCCCGCCGCCCACGACAAGCACGGCGCGGCGGGACAGATCGGCGAACAGCGGATAGAGCTTCATTCGGGCGGGTCCGGCTTCGCGATCAGTGGAGACAAAGCCACGCTACGCAACACAATCCATCTCGACAAATGATCTGCGCCATCGTGCATATGCCGCCCCGTTATGGAAGACAGCCAGAACGGCACAACTCTTGACCTTGCCTGCAAATAGACGTATAGACGTCTGATCATGATCGAATGCATCGATTCCTACCAGCCCCATGACGGCATCTGTTCAGCCGTCCACACGCATGCATCAGACATGATCCTGGCTCGTTCGATGCGATGTAGCCGTGCTCCGCTCGCGCCTCAGCCCGACGATCCCGACCGCCCACGAGCCCATCGCCATGACGCTGATCCAGTTGCGCTACCTGATTGCCATCGCCGACTCCGGCCTCAACATCACGCTGGCTGCCGAGCGCGTCCACGCCACTCAGCCTGGCCTGAGCAAGCAACTGCGGCAGCTTGAGGACGAGCTGGGCTTCCAGCTGTTCGTGCGCAAGGGCAAGAGCCTCGACGCGGTGACCCACGGCGGCCGGCATGTACTCGAACGCGCCCGCACGATCCTCGCCGAGGCCGCCAACATCCGCTCGATCGCGGCCAACCTGCGCAAGGAGGCGCGCGGCGAATTGCGCATCGCCACCACGCATACCCAGGCCCGTTTCGCCCTGCCCGCTGCCATCGCCGCGCTGACCCTGCGCTACCCGCAGGTCAGCGTGCACCTGCAGCCGGGCAGCGACTCGGAGGTGCTGGCGCGGCTGGAGGCCGGCCGCGTCGATCTCGCGGTCATCAGCAGCGCCGGCGCCCCGCCCGACACCGGCATCGCGCTGCCGGCCTACAGCTGGCATCGGGCGATCGTTGCGCCGCAGGGCCATCCGCTGACGAGCAGCGGTCGGCCGCCCTCGCTCGACGAGCTGGCAGCGCTGCCGCTGGTCAGCTACGAATCCTCGCTGAAGGCCGATTCGTCGCTGCGCCGGGCATTTGAGGCCATCGGCCTGCGTCCGCATATCGCGATGACCGCCGGCGACGCCGACCTGATCAAGACCTATGTCCGCGCCGGTCTGGGTATCGGCGTGCTGGCCGAAATGGCCATGCTCGACAGCGACACCGACCTGGACACGCTGCCGGCCGATCACCTGTTTCCGCCATGCACGACCTGGATCGTGCTGCGCCGGGAAAGCGTGCTGCGCGATTACGTGCTGGAGTTCATCACGCAGTTCGCACCCCACCTGGATCGCCGCGAGGTGGCGCGCGCACTGGCCACCGACACGCAGCCGCCCGAATGGCCGGCCGTGCCGCATTGGCGCGAGCGGCCAACCGTTCCGCCGCCCAACGTGGCCTGACCGGTCGGTCATTGAACGGCGCCCGCCATCGACGGGCGCCGCGGCCTCAGCCCTCGATCAGGCCCTGGTTGCGCAACAGCAGCAGCACCTGGCGGGCCAGCGCCGCCGGCTCGGCGGCGTTGCCATCGAGGCGCAGCTCCGGTTGTTCGGGCGCTTCGTAGGGATCGCTGATGCCGGTGAACCGGGCGATCCTGCCGGCGCGCGCCTGTGCATAGAGGCCCTTGCGGTCGCGCGCCTCGCATACCTCCAGCGTGGTGGCGACATGGATCTCGACGAAGTCGCCGTGCGCCTCGACCAGTGCGCGGGATTGCGCACGGGCATCGGCATACGGCGCGATGGGCGCGCATACCGCAATGCCGCCATGACGCACGATCTCGCTGGCGACGTAGCCGATGCGGGTGACATTGGCGGCGCGATCCTCGCGCGAGAAGCCCAGCCCGCGCGACAGGTGCTTGCGCACCTCGTCGCCGTCCAGCACGGTCACCGGCCGGCTGGTGTGTTCCAGCAGCTGCGCGATCACCGCCTGCGCAATGGTCGACTTGCCGGCGCCGGACAATCCGGTGAAGAACAGCGCGAACCCGCGTGGTGCGCGTACCGGATGGCGCTCGCGCAGGATCCTCACCACGTCCGGAAAGCTGAACCAGGCCGGGATCTCGCTGCCTTCGTGCAAGTGCTGGCGCAGCTGCGTGCCGGATATGTCGCGCACTTCGTCTTCCGCGGCCACTTCGGTCGACGGCAGATAGGCGTCGCGGTTCGCCACGTAGACCATCGCCGGGAATGGCACGATCCGGATGCCCAGCTCGTCCTGGTGCTTCTCCAGCAACTGCTGCGCCTCGAACGGGCCGTAGAACGGCTGTCCGTTCGAATCCCTGCCGGGGCCGGCGTGGTCGCGGCCCACGATGAAATGGCTGGCGCCATAGTTCTTGCGGATGATCGCGTGCCACAACGCCTCGCGCGGGCCGCCCATGCGCATCGCCAGTGGCAGCAGCGACAGCTTGACGCTGTCGGCCGGATAGTGCGGCAGCAGCGCGCGGATGCAGCGCACGCGGGTGTAATGGTCGACGTCGCCCGGCCTGGTGCGCCCCACCGACGGCTGGATCAATAACTTCGCACCGACCTGCCGTGCGGCGCGTAGGGTCAGCTCGCGGTGGGCACGATGCATCGGGTTGCGCGTCTGGAAGGCCACGATGCGGCTCCAGCCGCGCGACGCAAACCACTCGCGCAGGCTTCGCGGAGTATCGCGCAGCTCCCCGAAGTCGTAGTGGGCCGGTGGCTGGATGCCGCGCACGCGACCGCCCAGCGCCACCGGTCTGGTGCGATCGAGCAGCTCGGCCACGCCCGGATGCTGCCGGTCGCTGCTGCCGAACACGCGCTTCGCTTCGTGCAGGCGATCGGGCCAGTAGACGTCGTGCACTTCCAGCACCGCCAGCGGTACGCCCTGGCTGTCGCGCAGCGCGACCTCGCTGCCGGTGGAAAGCTGCGCGGCGAAATCCTCGTCGACGTCCAGGGTGATCGGGATCGGCCACAGCGTGCCGTCGGCCAGGCGCAGTTCTTCCACCACGCGGTCGTAGTCGCGCCGGCCGAGAAAGCCTTCCAGCGGCGAGAACGCACCGCTCAGCAACAACTCCAGATCGCACAGCTGGCGCGTGTCGAGATCCACGCCGGGCAGCTGGGCACTGCGCTGTTTCAACGCTTCTGCCTCGGCAGGTGGCAGGTACAACTCCTTCAGCACGCCGCCGTGCGGGGCAATCAGGGTTTCAGCGGGAGCAAGCTCGGGGCTCGGGGCGAGCGCGGTGTGGCTCATGGTGGCTAGATTCCAGTCGGGGTTTGCAGGTTGTTGGAAAAGGGCAGTCCTGCCCTTCCAACTCGCCGCTTCCGGTACATGCCCGGAAGCGGCCACGACGAATCAACCACTGCGTGCTTGATTCGCAAGCGATCCCTCCGTGGATCGCATTGACAGGTTGTCTTCACGACCTGTTGGAAGGCCGTCGCGGCGCGATGGTTGGCGGGCTACGCGATGCCGTGCAGTCCGCACTCGCGTTTGAGTCCGAAAAAGCGAGCGTCCTCAGCGTCCATCCCCGGCTCCCAGCGATGGCTGGTGTGCGTGTCGCCGATCGATACGTAGCCCTGATGCCACAGCGGGTGATACGGGAGGCCATGGCGCGCGAGGTAGTGGCCGACGTCGCGATCGCTCCAGTCGGCCAGCGGGTGGAACTTCCAGCGGCCGTTTCTGTGTTCGACGAAGTCGATCCCGGCGCGACTGCGCGCCTGGCTCCGACGCAAGCCGGCGAACCAGCCAGCGGCATCGAGCTCGCGCAAGGCACGCTGCATCGGCTCGACCTTGCGCAGCTGGTTGTAGCGATCCAGCCCCTCGACGCCCTGCTCCCACAGCCGGCCGTGACGCGCCTCCATCCAGCGGGTGCCGATGAGCGGGCGATAGACCTTGAGGTTCAGCGCGAGCCGTCCGGTCAATTCGTCGACGAAGCGATAAGTCTCCGGAAACAGGTAACCGGTATCGATCAGCACCACCGGCAACTGCGACCGCTGCCGCGTCACCATGTGCAGCGAGACCGCCGCCTGCGCACCGAAGCTCGACGACAGCACATGTTCGCCACGCACCCGTTCCAGCGCCCAGGCCACACGCTGTTCGGCGGTGAGCCGCGCCAGCGCGACATTCAGCTCGGCCAGCGCCTGGGGGGCGTGCGGCGCCTGTTCGACCAGCGCGGCGCTCATGCGACCACCTCCACCGGGATGCGTCGCGAGGGGATCGGCGTGAGGATGCCGGCGCGCACCAGGAAATCGCCGAAGCCTTCGCCCTCGCCGCGTTCGGCTGCGTAACGTGCGAACAGTGGATCGAGCGTGTCGAGGATCGTTGCCTCGTCCACGTTCTCGCGATGAAGCTGGTTCAGCCGCTGGCCGGTGAAATCGGCGCCGAGGCGAAGGTCGTAGCGGCCTGGCCCGCGCCCCACCAGCGCGATCTCGCCCAGGTACGGCCGCGAGCAACCGTTGGGGCAGCCGGACAGGCGCAGCAGGATCGGCGCATCGGCCAGGCCGTGGCGCTCCAGCAGCGCCTCCAGCTTGGGCAGCAGCGTCGGCAGGTAGCGTTCGCTCTCGGCCATGGCCAAGCCGCAGGTCGGCAGCGCGACGCAGGCGATGGCGTGGCGGCGGATCCCGCCCTGCTTCTCGTAAACGTCCAGCCCGTACTCGCGGACGATGGCGTCGATGCGGGCACGTTCGTGTGTGGCGATGTTCGCCACGATCACGTTCTGGTTGCAGGTCAGCCGGAAGTCGCCGCGGTGCACCTGCGCCAGTTCGCGCAGGCCGCTGAGCCAGCGTCGCTCGCCCACGTCGGCCAGCCGGCCGGACTCGATATGCAAGGTGAGGTGCCAGTGGCCATCGTGGCCCTCGACCCAGCCGTAACGGTCGCCGTTGTGTTCGAAGCGGTACGCGCGCGCCGGCGCCAGCGCGTAGCCAAGCCGGGATTCCAGCTCTGCCTTGAACACGTCCAGGCCGCGATGGTCGAGCGTGTACTTCAACCGCGCATGCTTGCGCTCGACGCGATCGCCCCAGTCGCGCTGCACGCCGACCACCGCCTCAGCCACGGCGAACAACTGCTCCGGCGTGACAAAGCCGATCACGCTGGCCAGCCGTGGATAGGTGCTGGCATCGCCATGGCTGGCGCCCATGCCGCCGCCGATGGCGACGTCGAACCCGTGCAGCACGCCCTGCTCGATGATGGCGATCAGTCCAAGGTCTTGCGCGAACACGTCGATGTCGTTGAGCGGCGGGATCGCCAGGCCGATCTTGAACTTGCGCGGCAGGTAGGTGGCGCCGTACAGCGGCTCCCGCTCTTCGGCAGCAGGTTCCTCGCCGACGAGTTGCCCGCCGTCCAGCCAGATCTCGTGGTAGGCCGGCGTCCTCGGCGCCAACTCGGCGGACAGCCGGGTGGCCCAGGCATGCGCCTGGGCATGCGCTGACGATTCCACCGGATTGGCCGTGCTCACCACGTTGCGCACCACGTCGCCGCAGGCGGCGATGGTGGTCGCCAGCGCCTCGTGGATAGCCGCGATGGTCGGCCTGAGCCTGCGCTTGATGATGCCGTGCCACTGGAACGTCTGCCGCGTGGTGATGCGCAGCGAACCGCTGGCGTAGTCGCGCGCGATGCGGTCGAACACCAGCCACTGCGCAGGCGTCACCACGCCGCCTGGCAGGCGCGCGCGCAGCATGAAGGCGTAAGCCGGCTCCAGTTTCTGTTTTCGGCGCTCCTCGCGCAGGTCGCGGTCGTCCTGCTGGTAGCTGCCGTGGAACTTCAGCAGCTTGGTGTCGTCGTCGCCGATCGCGCCGGTGACCGGATCGGCCAGACCCTCGGCGATGCCGCCGCGCAAGAAGCGGCTGGCCGCCTTGACGTGTTCGAGATGCGAGAGTTCGGTGGTCATGTCAGTAGACGTCGCGGGCGTAGCGGCCCTGTTGCAGAAGTTCGCCGAGCCAGGCCTTAGCCTCGTCCGGAGAATGGTTGCCATGCGTGGCGATCACGTCGATCAGCGCCGCCTGGACATCGCGCGCCATGTGGCTGGAATCGCCGCAGACATAGAGGTATGCGCCGGCTTTCAGCCACGCATGCAGCTCGGCACCCTGTTCGCGCAGACGATGCTGGACATAGGTTCGTTGTTCGTTGTCCCGGGAGAACGCCAGGTCGATGCGGTCCAGCGAACCGTCCTTCAGTGCCTGCTGCCACTCCACCTGATAGAGGAAGTCGCTGGCAAAATGACGGTTGCCGAAGAACAGCCAGTTGCGGCCACTTGCGCCACTTTCCCGCCGTTCCTGCACAAAGCCACGGAACGGCGCCACACCTGTGCCCGGGCCGATCATGATGATGTCGCGCGAACCATCGGCGGGCAGCCGGAATCGCACGTTCGGTTCGATGAAGACGGGCAGCCTGCCGTCCTCGCCGGTCGCGGCCAGCAGGCTGGATGCGGCGCCCCAATGCGCGCTGCCATACGCCTCGTAGCCGACCACGGCGACCGTGATGTGCACTTCCTCGCCCACCGCCTTCGGACTGGAGGCGATCGAGTACAGCCGGGGTGCCAGCGGTCGCAACGCCGCCAGCAGCACTTCCGGCTGCCAGGTGGCCGGATGGCGGCGCAACAGGTCGATCGGCTGATCGGAGGCCAGCAGCGCCGCGAACTCCGCGGCGTGTTCCGGCTGCAGTACGCGCGCAAGGCCGCCGTCGCCGCTGGCAGCAGCCAGTGCCGTGATGAAGGGTCGATTGAGTCGCGTGATCTCGCGCTCCTGCGCCAGCCATTGCCGCAAAGCCAGCGCGCGGTCCTGATGCGTGACGACCTGAGTGCCATCGAGCCGCAACGCATCCAGCCACTGCTGCACCAGTGCCGGCGGATTGACCGGCCACACGCCCAGCGCGTCACCGGGTTCGTAGCCCAACCCGGAACCCTCCAGCGACAGTTCGACGTGGCGCACATCGCGTCCGCTGTCGCGCGCCACGATGCGCTGGTTGGCCAGCACGATGGCCATGAAGGGACGCTCGCGCGAGTGCCCGCTATGGTCCGCCACCGCGTGCAACCGCGTTGCGCGCGTGGGCAACCCGGGCTGTTCCAGCAGTTCGCGCGCGCGTTCAAGCGCCTGTTCCACCCACGGCCCAGCCACCGCACCGACCTCGACGTCCGCCTCACCGAAGGCTGCGAAACGCTTGGCGCCCAGTGCCGCGAGGCGCCCATCGAGCTGGCGGCCGATCACGCAAAATTGCGGATAACTCGAATCGCCCAACCCCAGCACGGCAAACCGCAAGGCCGGCAGCTTCGGCGCGCGCTTGCCGGTGATGAACTCGAGCAGGCCACGGGCATCGTCCGGTGGCTCGCCGTCGCCCTGGGTACTGATCACGATGACCAGGTGCCGCTCCTGCGCCAGCTCGCGTTGCGGATAGGCATCGGCACGCAACAGGCGCATCGGCAGTCCGGCGGCTTCGCATCGCCTGCCCAGCTGCTCGGCGACGCGCTTCGCGTTGCCGGTCTGGCTACCATAGACGATGGTCAGCTGCGCGGCCGCCCTGGCCGGGACGGCAGCGGACGGGGCCGGCGGGGCGGAGCGTTGCACCTGCGCCGCCTGGCCAGCACTCCAGGCAGCCACCCAGTACAGCTGTGCCGCCGTCAGTCCTTCCATGCCCTGCGCCAGCAGGGCCAGTTTTTCCGCATTCAGGCCAGGGGCGGCGAGGTTCGGTGCGACGGCGTAGTTCACGAGTTATCCATTTGGACGTTTAAGCTTCTCGACGTCCAAACTAAGACATGCCGGTTCCTGTGGGAAAGCAGGTATCGGAATGAGCTTATGCCGAGCCCTTGTTTCCGTGCCGGAGAGCCGCCTCCGATACTGGGCCCATCGCGCACCGCGCACGGAGACCTTCCGCCCATGCCGCCGCTCTCCGAGTTCCTCACGTTCGCCGCCGTGGGCGCCTGCGCCCAACTGGTCGATGGCGCGCTGGGCATGGCCTACGGCGTGGTGTCGGCAGCGATGCTGCTGTGGCTGGGCCTGCCGCCCGCGGCAGCCAGCGCCAGCGTGCACTACGCGGAGACCTTCACCTGCGGTGCCTCCGGCCTCAGCCACCTGGCCGCCGGCAATGTGCGGCGACGGCTGTTCTGGAAGCTGGCGCTCCCTGGCGTGGTCGGCGCGGTGATCGGGGCCTACATGGTCAGCCATGTACCGGCAGCATGGATGAGGCTGGCACTGACGCCGTACCTGCTGGGCATGGGAGTGTTCCTGCTGCTGCCCGGGAACCGGCACCAGCGTGTCCACGTTGACGCCGTGCCGCGCGCCACGCGCCCGCTGGGCCTGGTCGCCGGTTTTGCCGACGCGGTGGCCGGCGGCGGCTGGAGCGCGCTGACCATAACCACCCTGGTCGCTCGCGGCGCCGTGCCGCGCACGGTGATCGGCACGGTGCATCTGGCCAAGTGCATGATCAGCGCCGCCGCCAGCGCCAGCTTTCTGATGCAGGTGGGCAGCACGCGCGGTACCGCCGTGCTGGGCCTGATCGCCGGCGGCGTGGTTGCTGCCCCGCTGGGCGCGTTGTTTGCCCGCCGCATGCCGGCGCGGGCAGCGACGCTGCTGGCGGCTGCCGCCGTGCTGGTGCTTGGGCTCAACAATGTCGCGAGGGCATGGCACTGACATCGGCGCCGCCGCTCGCCGCTACAATGCGCGGATGACCCAACCAGCCTCTTTCCCGATTGAAGTCCGCGGCTCTGTCGCCCAGCCGCTGGGCATGTCGCCGGCGCGGTTCCTGCGCGACTACTGGCAGAAGCGGCCGCTGCTCATCCGCCGCGCCTTCGCCGATTTCCAGCCGCCACTGCAACCGGACGACCTGGCCGGCCTGGCCTGCGAACCGGCCGTGCTGGCCCGGCTGATCGTGCACGATGAAAAGCGCGATCGCTGGCATGTCAACTCCGGTCCGCTCAGCGAAGCGGACTTTGCGAAAACGCCACCCACCCAATGGACCCTGCTGGTGCAGGATGTCGACAAATGGGACACGGACGTCGCCGCGCTGTTGCAGCACTTCGACTTCCTGCCGAGCTGGCGCGTCGACGACGTCATGGTTTCCTATGCCGAGCCGGGCGGCGGCGTCGGCGCCCACGTCGACCAGTACGACGTCTTTCTGCTGCAGGGCCTGGGTCAGCGCCACTGGGCCATCAACGACGATCCGATGGCGCCCAGGGCATTCCGTCCCGACGTCGAGCTGAAGCAGCTCGCCCACTTCGAACCCACTCATGAATGGCTGCTGGAGCCGGGCGACATGCTGTATCTCCCGCCCGGGGTGCCACACGACGGCGTCGCGTTCGGCGGACCGTGCATGACGTTTTCGATCGGCATGCGGGCACCATCGCAGGCCGAACTGACCGGCGACCTGGCCGACTACATCGCCGAGCAACTGCCGGAAGAATGGCGCTACGCCGATCCTGACCTGAAACCGGCCAAGGCCGCCGGCGAGATCGACCGCGCCGCGATCGAGCGGTTGCGAGCGGCGCTGCCGTTTGCCGCAGCGCTGGACGACGCAATGCTGCGCGACTGGTTCGGCCGCTTCATCACCCGCTACCGCAACGCGCAGGTGCCCGCGCCGCTGGAGAAGCCGCTGAGCGAGACGGCGCTGGCGAAACAACTCGATGCCGGCGCGGCGCTGTTGCGGCACCCCTGGGCGCGGCTGGCCTGGAGCCGCAGCCGATCCCGTTGCACGCTGTATGTCAGCGGCCAGGCGTACCCGGCCACGCCCGCGCTGGCCCAACAGCTGTGCGAGCAGCGCACGCTGCGCCCCAGCGGCAAAACGGGAGCCGCCGAACGCGCGCTGTTGCTGGCGCTGGTCAATGATGGCCACCTCGTGCCGAGAAGATCACGCCGCCGATGAAGCTGCAGAACTTCCACGTCGAGATGGCCGAGTGGTCGCGCGAAGATCAGCGCGCGGCGCTGCTCGACCTGCGCGACATCGTGTTCATCCAGGAGCAGGGCGTACCCGAGCAGCGCGAACGTGACGGACTCGATGGCGACTGCTGGCATGTGCTGGCGCGCGATGAAGCTGGACGCCCGATCGGCTGCGGCCGGCTCACGCCTGCCCATAAAATCGGCCGCATGGCGGTGCTGCGGGAATGGCGCGGCCATGGCGTCGGCGTGGCGCTGCTGCGCGAGCTGATTGCGCGTGCCCGTGCGCACGGCTGGCCCGACGTGGCGCTGGACGCGCAGGCCAGTGCGATCGGCTTCTACGAACGCGAAGGCTTCATCGCGTATGGCATGGAATTCGAGGATGCCGGGTTGGTGCATCAGGCCATGCGCCTGCCATTGCCGCCGATGGCCGACGAGCCGCAACCATCGCGCGATATCGGCACGCTGCCGGCTGGCTCGCGCAGCGAAACGGCCGACGCGCGCCGGCAACTGTTGATCGATACACGCCATCGGCTGGCCATCTACCTGCCCCTGCTCGACAACCACACCTATGCCAACGCGGCCGAACTGGCCGAGCTGCGGCGCATTGCCATCTCCGGGCGCGGCGCCCAGATCCGCATCCTGCTGCACGACCCCGCAGCGGCCTTGCGCAACGATCATCGACTGATCGCGTTGTCACAACGCCTGCCCAGCGCGATCCAGATACGCATGCCGGTCGAAGAGGCTGACCTCGCCTATGTCTCGGCCTATCTTCTCAACGATGCCGGTGGCTATCTGTTCGTCCCGGAAGCTGACCGGCCGCAGGGCCGCGCGGCCCGGCACGATCGCGCGGGCCAGGCACCGCTGCAGCAGCATTTCGATGAAGTGTGGGCGCGGTCCGAGCGCGCCAGTGTTTTGCAGGCACTCGGCATCTAGCGGGTTGCCAGTCCGAACGCGGGCTGACGGTGAGTTTCGAAGGCTCCATGGGTTGCCGCGTTGCAGCAGCCAAAGGCTATAATTGTCCGGATTCTCCCCAGTCATCCGTTCGAGCGGCTTGTCAGGCTTGAAAACCAGCCCACAACCGCGACTTTCTTGGTCACACGGATGGCTGCAAAGCATCCCTTCCCTGCCGGTGGTGACGTGAGTACAAACCTGATCCGCGAGTTCTTCGAATCTTCCCAACTCGCAGGCGGCAACGCCGACTACGTCGAATCGCTGTACGACGCCTGGTTGGCCGACACCTCGTCGGTGCCTGCCGAATGGGCCAGCTATTTCGAGTCCTTCAAGGGCCGCGAATCCGGCGATGTTTCCCACGTTGCGGCCATTGCGCGCATCGAGGCGGCGCAGAAACAGCGCCACAACGGGGCCACCGGCGTGCCGATGAGCGACGAACACGCGCGCAAGCAGGCCGGCGTGCTGCGCCTGCTCACGGCCTATCGCTCGCGCGGCCATCTCGCCGCCGACCTCGATCCGCTCGGCCTCACCGAGAAGATGGCCGCGCCGGATCTGGGCCTCGCCTTTCACGGCCTGGGCGACGCCGACCTGGACACCGAATTCGACACCGGAAACTACGCCGGTGGCGGCCAGCGACTGAAACTGCGCGAACTGTTGGCACGCTTGCAAAAGACCTACGCCAGCACGGTCGGCGCCGAGTTCATGCACATCAGCAACCACGAGCAGCGCAACTGGATCTACAGCCGGCTCGAACAACAGGCTGGCCGGAGCAGCCTGGACAAGGCGGGCAAGCAGCGCGTGCTGGACGGCCTCACCGCCGCCGAAGGTCTGGAACGCTACCTGCACACGAAATATGTCGGCCAGAAGCGCTTCTCGCTGGAAGGCGGCGACAGCCTGATTCCGATGATCGACGACGTCGTGCGCGAAGCCGGCGACAACGGCATCAAGGAGCTTGTGATCGGCATGGCCCACCGCGGCCGCCTCAACGTGCTGGTCAACATCCTGGGCAAGCCGCCGAAGACGCTGTTCGACGAGTTCGAAGGCAAGTTCGAGCATCCTGACGACCCGGCACACTCGGGCGACGTGAAGTACCACATGGGCTTCTCCGCCGACGTCAAGACACCCAAGGGCGGCGTGCACGTCGCGCTGGCCTTCAACCCGTCGCACCTGGAAATCGTCAACCCGGTGGTGTGCGGTTCGGTGCACGCACGCCAGACCCGCCGCCGCGACACCGCGCACACCCAGTCGATGGCCGTGCTGATCCACGGCGACGCCGCCTTTGCCGGCCAGGGCGTCAACATGGAACTGCTGAACATGTCGCAGGCCCGCGGCTTCAAGATCGGCGGCAGCCTGCACATCGTCATCAACAACCAGGTCGGCTTCACCACGTCCAATCCGCAGGACGCGCGTTCCACCATGTATTGCACCGACCTGGCCAAGATGGTCAACGCGCCGGTGTTGCACGTGAACGGCGACGACCCGGAAGCGGTGATCGAGGTCACCCGCCTCGCCTACGATTTCCGCAAGCAGTTCCGCCGCGACGTGGTGATCGATCTGGTCTGCTATCGTCGCCACGGCCACAACGAGGCCGACGAGCCGGCGGCCACGCAGCCGGTGATGTACCAGATCATCCGCAAGCGTCCGACCACCCGCGACCTGTACCAGCAGCAGCTGGTCAAGGAAGGCCTGCTGGCCGAGGGCGACGCGCAGAAGCAGTTCGAGGCGTACCGCGACCGGCTCGAGGCCGGCGCACCGATGACCGAGCTGGATGCATCCCCCGTCCGCGACGGCCATGTCGATTGGGCCCGTTTCATCGGCGGCAAGCTGTCGACGCCCACCGATACGACCGTGCCTGAACAGAAACTGCGGGAGCTGGCCAGCAACATCCTCACCTTGCCCGCCGACATCACCCTGCAGGCACGCGTGGCGAAGATCTACGACGACCGCCGCAAGATGGCCGCTGGCGAACTGCCGGCTGATTGGGGTTTCGCCGAGAACCTTGCCTACGCCACGCTGATCGACGCCGGCCACGACATGCGGCTGGTCGGGCAGGATTCCGGGCGCGGCACGTTCTTCCATCGCCACGCCGTGCTGCATGACCAGAAGGACGGTCATACCTACCTGCCGCTGGCCACCGTCCGCGCGGGCGCCGATGTCGAGGTGATCGACTCGCTGCTCAGCGAAGAGGCGGTGATGGCGTTCGAGTACGGCCACTCCACCACCGACCCGGACATGCTCAACATCTGGGAAGCCCAGTTCGGCGACTTCGCCAACGGCGCACAGGTGGTGATCGACCAGTTCATCAGTTCCGGCGAAGCGAAGTGGAACCGCCTGTGCGGCCTGGTCCTGCTGTTACCGCACGGCTACGAAGGCCAGGGCCCGGAGCACTCTTCCGCGCGCCTCGAGCGCTTCCTGCAGCTGTGCGCGTTCGACAACATGCAGGTGTGCGTGCCGACCACGCCGGCGCAGGATTTCCACATGATCCGCCGGCAGATGTTGCGGGCCGCGCGCAAGCCGCTGATCGTGATGACGCCGAAGTCGCTGCTGCGCCACAAGCTGGCGGTGTCCACGCTGGACGAACTGGCCAACGGCAGCTTCCAGCTGGTGATCGGCGAACATCGCGCGCTGCCGCCGAAGAAGGTCAAGCGCGTCGTGCTGTGTTCCGGCAAGGTCTATTACGACCTGCTGGAGGAGGCGGAGAAGCGCGGACTGAAGGACGTGGCGATCGTGCGCGTCGAGCAGCTGTATCCCTTCCCGCGCGTCGAAGTCGCTGCCGAACTGGACAAGTACCCTTCCGCGAAGGAAGTGATCTGGTGCCAGGAAGAGCCCATGAACCAGGGTGCCTGGTTCCAGATCCGCCACCACCTTCAGGCCTGCGCGGGAACCAGCCACAGCCTCTCGTATGCCGGCCGCGCGCGCTCGCCGGCGCCGGCGGCGGGACACCACAACACCCATGTCGCCGAACAGGCGGCGCTGGTCGAACAGGCGCTGGCTGCACCGGTCGGTACCGATCAATCCGCGGAATGATGTTGATGAGTGCGGTCAGGACGACCGCTTTTGATTTTCGCGCTCACGGATGAGCGCCTCACCGAAGGAAACAGCATGTCCATCGAACTCAAAGTACCCGTCCTGCCCGAGTCCGTCTCCGACGCCACCATCGCCACCTGGCACAAGAAAGCCGGCGACGCGGTGAAGCGCGACGAGAACCTGGTCGATCTGGAAACCGACAAGGTGGTGCTGGAAGTCCCCGCGCCTGTCGATGGCGTGCTGAAGGAAATCCGCCACCAGGTCGGCGACACGGTGAACAGCGAGCAGATCATCGCGATCATCGAGGAAGGCGCCGCTGCCGCCGCGCCGGCTCCTGCGGCCGCCGCACCGGCACCTGCGGCTGCGGCGGCCGCTCCTGCACCGGCCGCCGCGCCCAAGGCTGCCGCCAAGGGCGCCGAGGATCTCTCGCCGGCCGGCCTGCGCGTGGCCACCGAGGAGAAGATCGACCCGTCCAAGGTTGCCGGCACCGGCCGCGACGGCCGCGTGACCAAGGAAGACCTGGTCAACTACGGCAAGGGTGGCGCTGCCGCACCGGCCGCTGCCGCACCGGCCGCCAAGCCGACCCCGGGCGCGCGTCCGGAAGAACGCGTGCCGATGACGCGCATGCGTGCACGCATTGCCGAGCGCCTGATGCAGTCGAAGAACTCGATCGCCATGCTCACCTCGTTCAACGAAGTGAACCTGAGCGAAGTGGTGAAGATGCGCAAGGCACTTGGCGACGCGTTCCAGAAGGAACATGGCGTCAAGCTCGGCTTCATGAGCTTCTTCGTCAAGGCCGCCGCCGAGGCGCTCAAACGCTATCCGTACGTCAACGCCTCGGTCGATGGCAACGACGTGATCTACCACGGCTACCAGGACATCTCGATCGCGGTGTCCACCGACAAGGGCCTGGTCACCCCGGTGCTGCGCGACGTGCAGGACATGAGCTTCGCCGACGTCGAGAAGGGCATCGCCGACTACGCCACCAAGGCGCGCGCGAACAAGTTGTCGCTGGACGATCTGCAGGGCGGCACGTTCACCATCACCAATGGCGGCACCTTCGGTTCGCTGCTGTCCACGCCGATCGTCAACCCGCCGCAGAGCGCCATCCTCGGCATGCACACGATCAAGGAACGCGCCATCGTCGAGAACGGCCAGATCATCGCCGCACCGATGATGTACATCGCGATCTCCTACGACCACCGCATCATCGACGGCAAGGACGCCGTGCTGTTCCTGGTCGACATCAAGAACCAGCTGGAGAATCCGCAGCGCATGCTTCTTGGCCTCTGACCGCGCCCGCCTTGATCGCCCCGGCGATCAAGGCGGATCGAGAACGAGCCCCAAAGTACTGAAGTCGCAACGGCGCGTCGTTCTCTCCTCGTATTTCCGGCCTTGATGCCCTTCTCCGCCATATCCGCGAGTGAACCCACTCGCCGAAAGGAAGATTTTCATGAGCGACAAATTCGATGTCATCGTCATTGGCGGCGGCCCGGCCGGTTATCACGCCGCCATTCGTGCCGCGCAGCTGGGGCTGAAGAGTGCCGTAGTCGATGCGTTCGTCGGCAAGGATGGCAAGGCTGCGCTGGGTGGCACCTGCCTCAATGTGGGCTGCATCCCGTCCAAGGCACTGCTCGATTCGTCCAAGCAGTTCTTCAACCTGTCGCACAACCTGCCGGCCCACGGCATCAGTGTGGAGAACGCCAAGGTCGACATGGCGACCTTCATCGGCCGCAAGGACAAGATCGTCAAGCAATTCACCGGCGGCGTCGATCAATTGTTCAAGACCAACAAGATCGTCAGCTTCTTCGGCAAAGGCAAGCTCCTCAAGGGCAATGAAGTCGAGATCACCGGCAACGACGGAAAGAAGCAGACCATTTCCGCCACCAACGTGATCCTGGCTTCCGGTTCCGTGCCGATCGAGCTGCCGTTCGCCAAGTTCGACGGCAAGAACATCATCGACAATGCCGGCGCACTGGACATCGACAAGGTGCCGAAAACGCTGGGCGTGATCGGCGCCGGCGTGATCGGCCTCGAACTGGGCAGCGTCTGGAACCGGCTCGGCGCCCAAGTGACCATCCTCGAGGCGCTGCCTGATTTCCTCGGCACTGCCGACGCCGACATCGCCAAGGTCGCCCAGCGTGAATTCAAGAAGCAGGGCCTGGACATCAAGCTCGGCGCCAAGCTCGGCAAGGCCGAGGTGAAGAAGGACGGCGTGCACCTGGTCTACACCGACAAGGACGGCGAGAAGGAACTGGTGGTCGACAAACTGCTCGTGGCAGTGGGCCGCCGTGCCTACACCGACGGCCTGCTGGCCGACGATACCGGCGTGAAGCTGGACGAGCGCGGCCGCATCATCGTGGACGAGCATTGCCATACCGGTGTGGACGGCGTCTGGGCCGTCGGTGATGCCGTACGCGGCCCGATGCTTGCCCACAAGGGCTTCGAGGAAGGCATGGCGGTAGCCGAGTGGATTGCCGGCAAGGCTGGCCACGTCAACTACGACACGATTCCGTGGGTGATCTATACCGAACCCGAAATCGCCTGGGCCGGCAAGACCGAGAAGCAGCTGAAGGACGAAGGCGTGCCGTACAGGACCGGCAGCTTTCCGTTCGCCGCGATCGGTCGCGCCGTCGCGATGAACGAAGCCATCGGCCAGGTGAAGATGATTGCCCACGCCGAAACCGACCGCATCCTCGGAGTGCACATGGTCGGCCCCGGCGTGTCCGAGCTGATCGCCGAGTGCGTGGTGGCGATGGAGTTCAAGGGCTCGTCCGAGGATCTCGCACGCATCGTCCACGCGCATCCGACGCTGTCCGAAGCCGTACACGAGGCGGCGTTGTCGGTCGACAAGCGCGCGATCCACAAGGGCAACTGATCGGTCACGCCGATGCGCAACGGCCCGCTCGTGGCGACATGGGCGGGCCGTCGTCTTTTGTTGCAGGAGCCCGCCAGCGGGCTCCTGCCCAACC
This sequence comes from Rhodanobacter umsongensis, assembly GCF_042654965.1. Lineage (NCBI taxonomy): Bacteria > Pseudomonadati > Pseudomonadota > Gammaproteobacteria > Lysobacterales > Rhodanobacteraceae > Rhodanobacter > Rhodanobacter umsongensis. The sequence continues at coordinate 177,481 of NZ_JBHSMK010000009.1, forward strand.
CCTCCAACCCAGGCAAGCACCATGCCCCAACCTACCGCCATCTGCGTCTACTGCGGCTCCAGCATCGGCAGACATCAGGAGTACGCTGAGCAGGCACGCGCCTTCGGCGAGGAAATGGCCCGGCGCGGCATCGCGCTGGTCTACGGTGGCGGCAAGGTGGGGTTGATGGGAACGGTCGCCGACGCCGTACTGGCCGGCGGCGGCAAGGTCATCGGCGTCATCCCGCGCCAGCTGGTCGAGCTCGAAGTGGCCCACCCGGGCCTGAGCGAACTGGTGGTGGTGGACACCATGCACCAGCGCAAGACGCGCATGTACGAACTGTCTGACGCCTTCGTCGCCCTGCCCGGCGGCTTCGGCACGATGGACGAGATGTTCGAGATGCTGACCTGGGCGCAGCTGGGCCTGCACCGCTATCCCTGCGCCTTCCTCGACGTGCGCGGCTACTACCGCGACCTGCGCACGATGATGGAACACATGGTCGACGAGAACTTCGTGCGCCCCGAGCAGCGTGAAAACATCTGGTTCGGCGACGACATGACCGCCCTGTTCGACTGGATGCAGGTCTACCAGGGCAGCTACATTCCCAAGTGGATCGATCCCAGCAGCGTCAGCGCCTGAACAACTGCCACAGGACATCGAGATGACCGCCTTTCGCGCCTTCCGCATCCATCACGACGACGCTGGCCATCGCGCCGGCATCGAGCGCATGGATACCGCTGCGCTGTCGCCCGGCGAAGTGCTGGTCAAGGTTGCGTATTCCTCGGTCAACTACAAGGATGCCTTGGCCGGCACCGGCAGGGGCGCGATTCTGCGCACCTATCCGCTCAACGGCGGCATCGACCTGGCTGGCCACGTGGTCGCCTCGACCGATCCCGCCTTCCGGGAAGGTGACGCGGTGCTGTGCACCGGCAGTGGCCTGTCGGAGACGCGGGACGGCGGTTATGGCGAGTACGCGCGGCTCGACTCGCGTTGGACAATCCCGCTGCCGGCCTCCTTGAGCCTGCGCGAGAGCATGATCATCGGCACCGCCGGATTCACCGCCGCGCTGGCCCTGTTGCGCATGCAGGACAATCGGCAGAGGCCGGCACTGGGGCCGATCGCGGTGACCGGCGCCAGCGGTGGCGTCGGCATGCTGGCCATCGATATTTTCAGCCGCGCCGGCTACGAAGTGCATGCAATCAGCGGCAAGGCCGATCACTTCGATTTCCTGCGTGGCCTCGGCGCCAGCGAATGCATCGATCGCCGCCAGCTGGCCTTCAGCGGCAAGCCGATGGATTCGGCCCGCTTCGGCGGCGCGCTGGATAACGTCGGCGGTGCCATGCTGAGCGGATTGCTGCCGCTGATTCATCCTTACGGCAACGTGGCGATCTGCGGCAATGCCGGCGGCGTCGCCTTCGGCAGCACGGTGCTGCCCTTCATCATTCGCGGCACGAGTCTGCTCGGCATCGCATCGGCAGGGACCGCCCGCGATCTGCGTGACCGCATCTGGCGACATCTGGCTCACGACTGGAAGCCACGGTACCTGGATCGCATCGCCACACGCGAAATCGGCCTCGACGACCTGCACGGAACATTCACGCGGATGCTGGCGGGCGACTCCTTCGGGCGTACGCTGGTGCTTGTCGGCGGCGGCGTTTGAGGAAAACGCGTCCGGGTTTGACGAGGCCGCGCTTGGAAGTAAGGTCACCACGGCTTAGAATCTACAAAACTCGCAGGGGACTATCACCTAATGGCACGCATCCTGATCGTCGACGATTCCCCGTCACAATTGCTGGGCATCAAGAGAATCGTCGAAAAACTCGGGCATGAAACCCTTTCCGCCGAAGACGGCGCCGCCGGCGTGGAAGTGGCCAAGCAGGAATTGCCTGACCTGATCCTGATGGATGTCGTGATGCCCAACCTCAACGGTTTCCAGGCCACCCGCACAATCAGCAAAAATGCCGAAACGGCGCACATCCCGATCATCCTGGTGACCACCAAGGATCAGGAAACCGACAAGGTGTGGGGCATGCGCCAGGGCGCCAAGGCCTATGTGACCAAACCGATCAAGGAAGAGGAGCTGCTCAAGGCGCTGCAGGAATTCCTGCCGGGCTGATCTACCCCTCCGGACCTCAAAAGAAACGGCGCCTGCAGGCGCCGTTCTTGTTCGTGGAGTGCGCATTCAACGGCGCGGGTCATAGTCCTTGAAGCGTTCGCGCAACGCCTCATAAGCAGCGCGCTGATCTTCGCCATCGGCCGCCGGAACGCGGATCGACAGCTCCACCAGCTGATCGCCCGGATGCGTTCCCGGCATGCCGCGCCCTTTCAGGCGCAGCTTGCGCCCCGATTGCGAACCTGCCGGTAGGCGCAGATCGACCACGCCGGCCAGCGTCGGCACCGGCACCGTGGCTCCAAGCGCCGCTTCCCACGGGCTGATCGGGAGCACGTGCACCACATTGCGGCCTTCCAGCCGAAACCGGGGATCGTCGTGGATGCCTACTTCCAGCAGGAGGTCACCCTTCGGCCCGCCGCCCATGCCGCTTTGGCCCTGCCCGGACAGCCGGATCACCTGCCCGGGGCTGATGCCGGCCGGAATCTTCACGTCCAGCACGCGCTCGCCACCGGCCGGATCGCGTAACGCCAGACGCGTACGGCCGCCGTCGAACGCGGTCTGCAGATCGATCCGCACCGAGGCCTGAACATCCTGGCCCCGCCGCGGCCGCGGCTGGCCGCGCTGCCCTCCCGCGGCTGCGCCGCGACCGAACAGGCTCTCGAAGAAATCGCTGAAGTCGCCGTCGCCAGCATCGCCGAAACCCTGGCCATGGCCCTGCCAACCCGGAGGGGGCCGAAACTGCTCGCCGCCGCGATAGCCGCCCGCGCGCAACTGGTCATAGGAACGCCGCTTCTCGGCGTCCTTGAGCACTTCATTCGCCTCGTTGATCGCCTTGAATTTCTCCTCGGCGCCGGCTTCCTTGTTCTTGTCCGGATGGTACTTGCGCGCCAGCTTGCGATACGCCGCCTTGATCTCGGCCTCGCTCGCATCCGGCTTCACGCCCAGGATTTCGTAATAGTCTTTGAATTCCACCTGCCACTCCCGACTCACGCAAAAACCCGCGGCGGATCGACTCCGCCGCGGGACACCTCGCAACCGCCCCTTGTCTCAGTGGCTCGCGTTGATGGTAATGCGTCGCGGCGTCGCCTGGGCCTTCTTCGGTATCGCGATCTCCAGCACACCGAACTTGCCGTTCGCGGTGATGCCATCGGCATCGGCGCTGTCCGGCAGTGCGAAACGGCGATGGAAGGCCCCTCGTGCACGCTCCACGCGGGTGAACTTGCCGTTCGACTCGGCGCTGGCGGCCTCGCGCTCCCCCTTGATGGTGAGGATCCCTTTCTCCATGCTCACCTCGATCTGGGCCGGATCCACGCCAGGAATGTCGGCCAGGATCACAAAGCGCTGCTCGTCCTCCCGAATGTCCACGCGCGGTGCCCACTGACTGGTGACGACGTTGGATGCGTCGCTGTCTTCCGGCTGCAGGAACCGATCGAACACCTGCCGCATTTCCTCGGGCAGGCCGTTGGTGTTCCAGATGCCATGACGAACCGGATTCATCGTATGTCTCCTCTGGTTGGGGATGGCGGCCAATCGCCGCTTGTTCGGAAAATAGGTGCTCTGGCGGACGATTCAAGGCGACAACCCCGGACCGCGCGATTAGCATTCAGGGCTTCCCCCATCCGAGACAGCCATGAGCATCCAGCCCGGCGACACGGTTCCAGACATCGCCATCCAGATCGCCGACGGCCAGATCCGCCCGGCTCAGACCGGTGACTTGTTCGCCAGCCGAAAAGTGCTGCTGTTCGGCGTACCCGGCGCGTTCACCCCGACCTGCTCCAACAAGCATCTGCCCGGGTACGCGAAGCACTTCACCGAGTTTCAGCGGCGGGGCATCAGCGTGATGTGCCTGGCGGTCAACGATGCTTATGTGATGCAGGCATGGGCTGCTTCGCAGGACGTCCCCGCAGGCCTGTTCATGCTGGCCGACGGCAACGCCAGCTTCACCCGCGCGTTGGGGCTGGAACTTGACGGCAGTGCCTTCGGCATGGGCCTGCGCGCGCGCCGCTTCGCGCTGTACGCGGAAGACGGTGTGGTACGTCTGCTGCAGGTCGATGCACCCGGCGAGCTGCGCGTTTCCAGCGCCGAGGCGATGCTGGACGCCATCGCCCGTTAGGCAACACTGGCCCAGCAACGAAAAACCCCGGCATCGCCGGGGTCCTCGATTCAGATTTTTGTCCGGCTCATTCGCCGGCGCCGGCGGGCTCGACCTCATCGAAGCCATCGCCACCGGACGGTGCATTGGCATGGATGACCTCGGCCTCCTCGCCGTTGTCCTCTTCGGCCTCCAGCCGCATCACGCTGACCAGCGTTTCATCGGCAGGCAGCCGGATCAGGGTGACGCCCTGGGTATTGCGACCAAGCTGCGAGACCTCCGCCACACGGGTACGCACCAGCGTGCCTTGATTGGAAATCAGCATCAACTCGTGCGCTTCGGTGACCTGCACGGCACCGACCAGCGCGCCATTGCGTTCCGAGCACTGGATGCCGATCACGCCCTGGGTCCCGCGCCCCTTCTTGGTGAACTCGACCAGTTGGGTGCGCTTGCCATAGCCGCGTTCCGTCGCAGTGAGGATGTCGCCCTCGGCGGCAACGATCAGGGACACCACGTGCGCACCCTTGGCCAGCTTCATGCCGCGCACGCCGGCAGCGGTGCGGCCCATCGAGCGCACGGTATTCTCGTCGAAACGGTTGACCTTGCCGTTGGACGCGAAGAGCAGGATGTCGCTGTTGCCATCGGTCATCTCGACGTTGACCAGCGCATCGCCGTCATGCAGCTTGATGGCGAGCTTGCCCTTCTGCAACTGGAACGCGAACTCGGTCAGCGGGGTCTTCTTGACCGTACCGAACCTGGTGGCGAAGAACACGAAGCTGTCCTCGCTGTACTCGCGGATCGGCAACACCGCCTGCACCTTCTCGCCTTCGCCCAGCGGCAGCAGGTTGATGATCGGCTTGCCACGTGCACCGGGACCGGCCTCGGGTATCTGGTAAACCTTGAGCCAGTAGACACGGCCGGTGCTGGTGAACGCGAGCAGGGTGTCGTGCGTGTTGACCACCCACAACCGCTCCACTACATCCTCGTCCTTCAACGCCGAAGCAGAGCGTCCCTTGCCCCCGCGCTTCTGCGCGCGATACGTGTTGGCCGGTTGGCGCTTGATGTAGCCGGTATGCGACAAGGTCACCACCATGTCTTCCGGCGCGATCAGGTCGAGGACGTTGAGGTCCTCCTGCGAATGCTGGATCTCGGTGCGGCGGGCGTCGCCGAACTCCTCCTTGACAGCTTCGAGTTCGCTGCGGATCACCTCGAGCAGACGTTCGGGATTTTCGAGGATCTCGATCAGGCCGCGGATGGTTTCCAGAATCTGCCGGTACTCGTCGGAAAGCTTTTCCTGCTCCAGGCCGGTCAGGCGATGCAGACGCATCGCCAGGATCTCCAGCGCCTGCGCTTCGGAAAGCTGGTAGCCGTCCTCCTTCAGGCCATCGCGCGGGTCCATCTCCTCCGGTCGCGACGCCTCGGCGCCGGTGGCCGAAAGCAGCGCCCGCACCAGGCCCGCTTCCCAGCGACGTGCCGTCATGCGCTCGCGCGCCTCGGCCGGCGACGACGAAGTCTTGATCAGCTCGATCATCTCGTCGATGTTGGCCAGTGCGACGGTGAGGCCCTCAAGGATATGCGCACGAGCACGCGCCTTGCGCAGCTCGAAGATGGTGCGACGGGTGACCACCTCGCGACGGTGCCGGATGAACGCCTCGAGGATGTCCTTGAGGTTCAGCAACTTCGGCTGGCCATCCAGCAGCGCGACCATGTTGATGCCGAACGTCACCTGCATCTGGGTTTGCTGGAACAGGTTGTTCAGCACCACGTCGCCCATTGCGTCCTTGCGGATCTCGATGACGACGCGCATGCCGTCCTTGTCGGATTCATCGCGCAGCTCGCTGATGCCTTCGAGCTTCTTTTCCTTGACCAGCTCGGCGATCTTCTCGATCAAGCGCGCCTTGTTCACCTGGTAAGGCAGCTCATGGACGATGATCGTCTCGCGGCCGTTCGCTTCGGTCTCGACCTCGGCCTTCGCGCGCACCAGGATGCGGCCGCGGCCGCTGCGGTACGCCTCGATGATGCCGGACGAACCGTTGATGATGCCGTAGGTCGGAAAATCCGGCCCAGGGATGTAGTGCATCAGCTCATCGATGCCAAGCGACGGTTCATCGATCAGGGCCATCGTCGCCGCAATCACCTCGTTGAGGTTGTGCGGCGGAATATTGGTGGCCATGCCCACGGCAATACCGGTTGAGCCGTTGATCAGCAGGTTCGGGATCCGGGCGGGCAGGACCAGCGGCTCGCGCTCGCTTTCGTCGTAGTTGAAACCGAAGTCGACGGTGTCCTTGTCGATGTCGGCCAGCAGCTCGTGGGTAAGGCGCGACATGCGCACCTCGGTATATCGCATCGCGGCGGCGTTATCGCCGTCGACCGAACCGAAGTTGCCCTGGCCGTCGACCAGCAGGTAGCGCAGCGAGAAAGGCTGGGCCATGCGCACGATCGCGTCATAGACCGATTGGTCGCCATGCGGATGATATTTACCGATCACGTCGCCGACCACGCGGGCCGACTTCTTGTATGGCTTGTTGTACACATTGCCCAGTTCGTTCATCGCAAACAGCACGCGGCGATGCACGGGTTTCAGACCATCGCGGACATCCGGCAAGGCGCGGCCCACGATCACGCTCATGGCGTAATCGAGGTAGCTCTGGCGCATCTCATCTTCGATGTTGACGCGAATGATTTCTTTGGCGAGTTCTGCCATGAATCGGCTTCCCTGATAACGGAAAAAGGACGCTGGCGCCGCGCCTCCAGCGCATGCGCAAGCGACCCGAAATCAACTTGCTGAGTATAGCACGAACAGCTTCAAAACGTCAGTATTTAATTGTTTAAAATCAACAACTTGCATTAGTGTTTCACTACCCGTGGAAAGCATCCCGCGGGCTGCTGAAAATTTGATCGGAAGTGGAGGTGACGACGTGGCGCCGATGGGCGCGGACAGCCTGCATTGCCGGCTGCAAAATCCGGCAACGCGATGGGTTCAGGGCACGCTTGCAAACGGCTCGAGAACAGCGCTTTCACCAACCGAACATCGCCTGCATCGAGATGCTGTTCGGTCGCTCGATCACCCCACGCTCGGTGACGATCGCATCGATCAGTTCGGCCGGGGCCACGTCGAACACCGGGTTCCACGCCTGCGCACCATCGACCACGGTGCGTTTGCCGGCCGTGCTCAGCAGTTCGGTCGCGTCGCGCAGCTCGATCTCGATTTCCTCGCCGGAGCCGGTCGCCATATCGACCGTCGAGGACGGTGCCACCACCATGAATTTCACGCCGTGGTATTTCGCGACGATCGCCAGTTGGTAGGTGCCGATCTTGTTCGCGGTATCGCCGTTCGCGGCGATGCGGTCGGCACCCACGATCACCCATTGCACGGCACCGGATTTCATCAGGTGCGCGGCAGCGGAATCGGCGATCAACTTGGCCGGGATACCGTCGCGCACCAGCTCCCACATGGTCAGCCGGGCACCCTGCTGCCATGGCCGGGTTTCGCCGGCATAGACCCGCGCGATCAGCCCCGCCGCCACACCCGCACGGATCACGCCCAGCGCCGTGCCGTAACCGGCCGTGGCCAGCGAGCCCGTGTTGCAATGGGTCAACACACCCGAACCGGCAGTGATCAGTGACGCGCCCAGCTCTCCCATGCGCCAGTTGGCGGCCAGGTCTTCGTCCTGGATGGCCTGCGCCTCGCGCACCAGTGCGTCGGCATCGGCACCGGCGGCAATGCGCTTTTTCATCCGGTCCAATGCCCACATCAAGTTCACCGCCGTGGGGCGGGCGGTACGCAACATTGCCAACACGGGTTCCAGCGCCGCACCCTGCCGCGCAGCCATCGCCACGCCCCAGGCTGCAGCGATGCCGATGGCCGGTGCTCCACGCACCACCAGATCGCGGATCGCCTGGGTGACCTGCCCCGCATCGCGGCAATCGATCCAGCGTTCGTCGGCCGGCAGCAGACGCTGATCGAGCAGTCGCAAATGATCGTCCTGCCACTGCACGGCACGGATGGAATCGTGTTCGCAGGTCGGCGTCGGCGAAATCGTCATTGGCTGTCGGACGGCATGCATGGAAAAGGAAAGCGTAGCATGCGTCCGGGCACGTTCGGCCGCTCTGCAACCGTCTTATAGTCGCCCCGACTAAACCATGGGAGTACGCGCATGACGAACGGCAAGGGCTACCCGAACCGCACAACCGGCTGGCGTCTTTCGCTCGCCCTGGGCCTGTTCGGCGCGAGCATCGTCGTGCGGGCGACCGAGCCGCCGGCCACGACTACCGCAGTGCCGTGGACACCGCCGCGCATCGCGTCGGAGTTGTTCGAATCGCACGGCGCCTTCGATCTGGAACGCGGCGACTTCTATTTCGTGCGCAGCTCACCGAGCTTCCGCGGCTGGCGAATCATGCTCAGCCACTGCAACGCCGACGGCTGGGGAACGCCTGTCGATGCCAGCTTCGCGGGCGATGGCGTGGAGGCCGACCCTTTCATCACCTCCGATGGGAAACGCCTGTATTTCATCTCCACCCGTTCGACCGATGGCCAGAAGCACAAGGATCTCGACATCTGGGAGGTCGATCGCGGCGATGAGGGCAGCTGGGGCGAGCCGCGACGGTTGCCGCCACCGGTCAATTCGCGAAGCCAGGAATGGTTCCCGCGCCCGGCAACGGACGGCTGGCTGTACTTCGGTTCCGGTCGCCCGGGCGGTTTCGGCAAGACCGACATCTGGCGTGCCCGCGAAGATCGCTCGGGCCACTGGCAGGTGGAGAACCTGGGCAAGGCGATCAACACGCCGGGCGATGAGTACGAACCACTACCCTCACCCGACGGCCAGCGGCTGATCGTGATGGCCGATGGCGGCCTGTATCAGAGCGAGCGCCGGGAGAATGGCTGGAGCGAACGCCGTAGCCTCGGGCCGACGGTGAACGTCAACGGCAGCGAAATCGGCGCGGCATTCTCGCCGACCGGAAAATCCCTGCTGTTCGCGCGCGATACCAAGGGACGGCGCTCCGGCGAGTTCTATGTCTGGCAGCCGGACGGTGCCGAAGCGTGGCCGCCGGCCTGTCCGGCCGCGAGCCGCCTGTCCATGACCATGCCTCGTATCGAAATGCGATCCCTGTCTTCGCAGGAATGACAAAAACAGGAGAAGCCGGCACACCCGCCCTTCCCCACCATCGCCATTCCTGCGAAGGCAGGCATCGCACTTCAACAGGGTGCTGGTCATCGCCCATGCCATGGGTGCCTACAGTTTGCATGTCATCCGTCGATGATCAGCAAACTGCCACCCACCTCCATCGCGTTGAACTCAGCGGGACCGCTCCGCCAGCCATTCGTGGATTGCCGGCGGCACTTCGCGTTGCGCGCGTCCGGAAACGTAGATACCGATGTGGCCACCCTTGAACGCCAACTGGGTGTAGTCGGTAGTGCCGACATGTTTGCCAAGCGCACGCGAGGCATCGGGCGGCACCAGGTGATCCTGCTCGGCGAAGATGTTCAGCACCGGCTGGGTGATCATGCCCAGATCCACCGGCCGGCCGCCGATCTCGAGGGTGCCCTTGACCAGCTTGTTGCCCTGGTAGAAGTCCTTGATGAACTGGCGGAACGCCTCGCCCGCCTGATCCGGCGAATCGAAGATCCAGCGTTCCATTCGCAGGAAGTTCTCCAGCTCGGTGGGGTTGTCCAGAATGTCAACCATGCCGACGTACTTCTGCTGGTTCAGTCGTACCGGCTTCAAGGTGAGATAGACATAGTTCATCAGGTCGGCAGGAATATTGCCCATGGTATCGACGAACAGATCCACGTCCATGTTGCGGCACCAGTGCGACAGCATGTTGTCGGGCGTGTGGAAATCCACCGGCGTGACCATGGTGATCAGGTTCTTCACCTTGTCCGCGTGCAGTGCGGCGTAGCACAGCGAGAACGCGCCGCCCTGGCAGATACCGAGCAGGTTGATCGCATCCAGATCGTGGCGTTTGCGCACTGCATCGACGCAACGATCCAGGTAGCCGTTGATGTAGTCATCCAGGGTCAGCCAGCGGTCGGCGCCGTCGGGATAGCCCCAGTCGATCAGGTAGACGTCCTCACCCTGCTCCAGCAAGTTGCGCACCATCGAACGGTCGGCCTGCAGGTCGGTCATCCATACCGTGTTGACCAGCGCGTACACGATCAGCAGCGGTGTCTTCGCGGTGGCCTTGCCATGACCGATGAAGTGCCACACCTTCAGCTTGTCTTCGCTGTAGACCAGCTCGCGCGGGGTATTCGCGTACTCGGGCTCACGCATGCCACGCAAATGACCCATGCCGGCGGCCAGTTTGCGCTGGAAGGTGGCGATATCGCCCAGGGCCTTGCTTGGATCGATGCGCAACGGCGTGTACATGGCGGCGTCTCCTTACTTGCGCTTGCGCGGGATGGTCCGCGACTTGGCGACGGTCGCGGGTCTGGCCTTGCTGGCCGCCTTGCTGGCCACCTTGCCCGCCCGTTTTGCCGGCGTCTTCGGAATGGCCTTCTTTACTGCCGAAGCCGACGGCTTCTCCCGAGCAGTCTGCTTCGCCGCCGGGCGGCCGGCGAGCTGCCTCTTCAACGCGGTTACTTCGCGGCGCAACGTCATGATTTCGTCGGCGCGGTCTTCGGTGGCCGGCCCCCGGCTGGCACGGAACTCGCGGCGCAAAGCCTGCAACCGTTCCCCGAGACTCGATACTTCGGTGCGCGTCGGCATGCCGAGTTGCCGGCACATCTGTTCGGTTTGTTGCTGCTGCATCTGGCGCACGCGCATCTGCGTGTTGACCATCTCGCCATAGGCTTCGCGAAACTCATCGGACAACGCGATTTCGGCATACGACTCCTCCGCCGCGTCCACCCACAGGTCATACAACGCCTTCAACGAATCAATCTGGCGCCCGGGTTCTGCATGCTCGGCCAGCTTGTCCTGCAGACGTTGCATGCCCTGCGCGTTGGCACGCTGGATCAAGGACTGATAGCGTGCCGAGGCCTGCAATGATTCCAACGCAGCGGCAGCCATCGCCTGCTGCTGCATCTGCTGCTCGCGATTCTGGCCAAAGGTCGGCACCGGCCCATGCGTGCCCGGCAGATCGCCGAAACCGCTGTGCTGCGCCGCCTGCATCCAGGATTGCCATTGATGCGCAAAGCTTTCCGCGCCGGCGCTGTCGATACCACCAAATGCCTGCGCAAACGGCTGGCCGGCTGCGCCGAACATCTGCTGCAACTGCTGGCGCCAGTCAGCCGGCTGGGCCGCCGCGCCGCCTGTGGCTGCGGCCTGCATCCAGTCAAAATATCCTTTGAGGCCGGACAGCGTACGCTCGAGTGTATCGTTGCCGGAAGCGGGCGCTGGCGGCGGCGCAAAGAATGGATTTGCCGCCGCAGGCGACGGCTGCAGCTGTTGCAGCTGGCGTGTCCACGCGTCCCAGGACTGCTGTGCCAGCGCCTGATAATCCCTGATGAAATCATTTGCCGGATCGGCCATCGGTACGTCCTCGCCCAGGGTTCCGAACATCGTAGCAAAAGCGTGCTGCACAAGATCGCCCATGCCCCTGACGCACAAGGCCCGGCATGAGCCGGGCCTTGTGGAATCGCTTTACCGGAAACTCAAGCAGTGGCGCCGCTGGCGCGCTCGTCCTCGGTCACGGCCTTCATCGACAACCGGATGCGGCCCTGCTTGTCCACTTCGAGCACCTTGACCTTGACGATGTCGCCTTCCTTGAGCTTGTCGGAAACCTTCTCGACGCGCTCGTCGGAGATCTGCGACACGTGCACCAGACCGTCCTTGCCCGGCATGATCGTGACGAATGCGCCGAAGTCCATCAGCTTGGCGACCTTGCCCTCGTAGATGCGACCCGGCTCGACGTCGGAAACGATCTGCTCGATGCGCTTCTTGGCCGCTTCGCCCGCCTCGCGATTGACCGAGCCGACGATGATGGTGCCGTCGTCGCTGATGTCGATCGTGGTACCGGTTTCTTCGGTGATGGAGCGGATCGTGGCGCCGCCCTTGCCGATCACTTCGCGGATCTTGTCCGGGTGGATCTTGATGGTGATCAGGCGCGGGGCGTACTCGCTCATCTCCGTGCGGGCGGTGGTGAGCGCCTTGCTCATTTCACCGAGGATGTGCAGACGACCGCGTTTGGCCTGTTCCAGCGCCACCTTCATGATCTCTTCGGTGATGCCGTCGATCTTGATGTCCATCTGCAGCGCGGAAATGCCGTCGGCACTGCCGGCCACCTTGAAATCCATGTCGCCGAGATGATCCTCGTCGCCAAGGATGTCCGACAGCACGACGAAGTCGCTGCCTTCCTTGACCAGGCCCATGGCGATACCGGCCACCGGAGCCTTCAGCGGCACGCCGGCATCCATCATCGCCAGCGAGGAACCGCAGACCGAGGCCATCGACGAGGAACCGTTGGATTCGGTGATCTCCGAGACCACGCGCACCACGTAAGGGAATTCCTCGATCGTCGGCTTGACCGCCTGCACGCCACGCTTGGCGAGGCGGCCGTGGCCGATCTCGCGGCGCTTCGGCGCGCCGAAACGGCCGGCCTCACCCACCGAGAACGGAGGGAAGTTGTAATGGAACAGGAACGGATCCTTCGACTCGCCCCCCGGCGCATCGATGATCTGGGCATCGCGCGTGGTGCCCAGCGTGATGACGACCAGCGCCTGCGTCTCGCCGCGGGTGAACAGCGCGGAGCCGTGCGTGCGCGGCAGCACGCCGACACGGGCGGTAATGGCGCGCACGTCGTCCAGCTGGCGGCCGTCGATGCGCACCTTGGTCTTCAGCACGCTGTCGCGCATGGTGTGATACTCGAGCTCGCCGAACTCCTTCGACAGCTCCCCCGACGCCCAGGCGTTTGCCTCGGCCTGCGCCTTCAGCTCAGCCAGCACGTCGGCCTTGATCGCGGAAATCGCATCGCGGCGCTGCAGCTTGTCGCGCACCTGGAATGCCTCTGCCAGCTTGTTGCCGACGGCGCCCTTGAGCGCGGCAACCAGCGACTCGTTGCGTGCCGGTGCCTGCCAATCCCACGACGGCTTGGCTGCCTCGGCGGCCAGCTCGGCAATCGCGCGGATCGCGGTCTGCATCTGCTGGTGGCCGAACATCACCGCGCCGAGCATGACGTCTTCGGACAGCAGCTTCGCTTCCGACTCCACCATCAGCACTGCACCGGCGGTGCCAGCGACGACCAGGTCCAGCTCGGAGGTCTTCAGCTCGGTCGCGGACGGGTTCAGCAGGTACTTGCCGTTGGCATAACCGATGCGGGCGGCACCGATCGGACCCTTGAACGGGATACCGGCGAGGCTCAGCGCAGCCGAGGCGCCGAGCAGTGCGACGATGTCGCCATCAACTTCCGGATTCAGCGAGACGACCTGGGCGATGACCTGCACTTCGTTCTTGAAGTCTTCCGGGAACAACGGACGCACCGGACGATCGATCAGGCGCGAGGTGAGCGTTTCCTTCTCGGTCGGGCGGCCTTCGCGCTTGAAGAAGCCGCCGGGAATTCGACCGGCGGAGTAGAACTTCTCGACGTAGTCGACGGTGAGCGGGAAGAAATCCTGACCTTCCTTCTGCTTGGTGGCCGCCACGGCGGTGACCAGCACCACGGTGCCGCCCATGCTGGCCATCACCGCGCCGGACGCCTGTCGGGCAATTTCGCCCGTCTCCAGCGTGACTTCGTGACTACCGTACTGGAATGACTTGGTTACTTTTGCCACGTTGATGTACTCCTCGTCCGGTGGATTAGCGGCGCAGGCCGAGGCGTTCAATCAGGGTCTGGTAGCGCGCAAGGTCGCGATCTTTCAGATAGCTGAGCAGGCGCTTGCGCTGGTTGACCAGCTTCAACAGACCACGGCGGGAATGGTGATCCTGCTTGTGCTCCTTGAAGTGGCCGGTGAGATGGTCGATGCGGGCGGACAGCAGCGCCACCTGGACTTCGGTCGAGCCGGTATCGTTCGGCACACGGCCGAAATCAGCAATGATCTTGCCGGTCTGTTCTGCGGTAAGAGACATGGGTATACGTTTCCTTGGAAAGGCGATGCGAAGCTTGTGCTTGCATCATCGCGATGACGCAAGCACAAGCTTCGCCTAGATGAATGAAAGCGTTGAAATAACTTGCCTATTCTACTGATGGGAGCGGTGTCACAACAAGTGCGCAGCGGAAAATTCGTCACTCCGGCGGCAGGTTGAAGCCGCGCAGGATGCGCGCGCGACCGTTGTCGTCCGGCTCCAGCAAGGCCAGCAATGCGCCGTCGCTGGAAAATGCCGCGCATCGCCCTGCCTCGAGCAGGCCTGGCAGCACGATCTGCTGGCCGCGGGAGATCGCCATGCTTTGTGCTTCATCCAGCCGCAGCACGGGCAGGTCGGACAGCGCAGCGGACACCGGCATCATCCACGCCAGCAGGCATTCGTCGCCCCGCTCCGCCGCCTGTTGAAGCTGGTCGATCGTCACCATGCGCGGCTCCCGGAACGGCTCGACCCAGATGCGCCGCAACGCGGTCAGGTGCGCGCCGCAACCCAGACTCTCGCCCAGGTCCACTGCGAGTGAGCGCACATAGGTGCCGGAGCCGCATTCCACCAGCAGCTGCAGCGTGTCGCCGTTGCGCGACAGCAGATCGAGCCGGTGCACGTCCACTTCACGCGGCGGCACGTCGACCATTTCGCCACGCCGTGCTTTCGCGTACAGACGCTCGCCATCCTGCTTCAGCGCCGAATACATCGGCGGCACCTGCAGGATACGGCCGCGCAGCCGGGCCAGCGCAGCCTCGACGGTGACCACGTCCAGTTCCGGCACCGCGCGCCGCTGCACGACATCACCTTCGCTGTCGGCGGTATCGGTGCTGATCCCAAGCTGGCACTCGGCAACATACGCCTTGCGCGCGCCGAGCAGGCTGCCCGCGAGCTTGGTTGCCTCGCCGAAGCACAACGGCAGCAAGCCGGTGGCCAGCGGGTCGAGCGCACCGGTATGGCCGCCCTTGGCTGCCCGCAACAGCTTGCGCACGGCCTGCAGCGCCTGGTTGGAACTCAGGCCCGGCGGCTTGTCGAGCAAGACGATGCCGTGCAGGTCACGGTGCTGGATACGCGGCAGACGACTCATCGGTTCGGCGATACCCAATGTGACCGTTCAGTCCTGCTTGCCGCCGCCCGGCGGCGTCAGATCGCGCGCCTGCTGACGCAGCAGCGACTCGATGCGCTCGCCCTTGTCGACCGAGTCGTCGTACTTGAACTTCAACTCCGGCACCCGCCGCATGCGCATGCCGCTGTGCGCCAGCGAATGGCGGATCTCGTGGCCGATGGCATTGAGCGCCTTCACCGCCGGCAAGCCCTGCTCAGGCAACATCGCGGTCACCCATACCGTGGCCCAATCCAGATCCCGGGTGATCTCCACGTCCGACACGCTGACCGACGGCAGCCCGTGATCGCGCACCGCCGCATGCACCAGCAAGCCGAGCTCGCGGCGCAACTCGGCGCCGATGCGGTCTGTACGTTTGAAATCGCGGGAAGGCATAGGACTGGAAATCAGATGAGAAAAGGGAACGGGGAACGGGGAATGGGGAATGGGGAATGGGGGAGCTTCTCAGCTCTTGTTCCCCATTCCCGTTGTTGGCGCTACAACGTCCGCGCCACTTCGGTGCGTTCGAAGCACTCGATCTGGTCGCCCGGCTTGACGTCGTTGTACTGCTTCACGGCAATACCGCATTCCATGCCGTTGCGCACTTCGTCGACCAGCTCCTTGAAGCGGCGCAGCGATTCCAGCTCGCCTTCGAAGATCACCACGTTGTCGCGCAGCACGCGGATCGGCTTGCTGCGCTTGACCGTGCCTTCGGTGACCATGCAACCGGCCACCGCGCCGAACTTGGAGCTGCGGAACACGTCACGGACTTCGGCGGTGCCGATGATGTCCTCGCGTACTTCCATGCCAAGCAGGCCGGTAGCCGCCTGGGTAACCTGATCGATCACGTCATAGATGATCGAGAAGTAGCGCACGTCCAGACCCGCCGTCTCGATCACCTTGCGCGCGGATGCATCGGCGCGCACGTTGAAGCCGATGATCAGCGCCTTCGAGGCCGCTGCCAGCGTGGCGTCGGATTCGTTGATGCCGCCAACGCCGGACGAGACCACGTTGACCCGGACCCGCTCGTTGCCGATCTGGGTCAGCGACTCGCGCAACGCCTCGACCGAACCCTGCACGTCGCCCTTGACCAGGATGTTGAGCGTCTGCTGCTCCACGCCCTGGCCCATCTTGGCGATGATGTCCTCGAGCCGGTTGCTCTTGCTGACCATGCGCGTTTCGCGGCGCTTGAGTTCACGTTCCTGGGCAACCTCACGGGCCAGGCGCTCGTCCTCGACGCAGACGAAATCGTCGCCGGTTTCCGGCACGCCGGACAGGCCAAGCACCTGCACCGGAATCGACGGGCCGGCTTCGGTGACCTGCTTGCCGGTTTCGTCGATCAGCGCACGCATGCGGCCGTACTCGATGCCGCAGACGATGAAGTCGCCCTTGCGCAGCGTGCCCTGCTGCACCAGCACGGTCGCCACGGGTCCACGGCCACGATCCAGGCTGGATTCGATCACCACGCCAGAGGCGCGGCCATCGGCCACGGCCTTCAATTCCATCACCTCGGCCTGCACCGAGATCGCATCGAGCAGATCCTCGATGCCTGCACCGGTCTTGGCCGACACCGGAATGAACTGGACGTCGCCGCCCCAGTCTTCCGGCACCACTTCGTACTGCACCAGACCCTGCTTCACGTTGTCCGGGTTGGCGCCGTCCTTGTCCATCTTGTTGACCGCAACGATCAGCGGCACCTTGGCGGCGCGCGCATGCTTCACCGCTTCTACGGTCTGCGGCATCACGCCATCGTCCGCGGCGACCACCAGGATCACGATGTCGGTCGACTGCGCGCCACGGGCGCGCATCGAGGTGAACGCGGCATGGCCGGGGGTATCCAGGAAGGTGATGACACCCTTGGACGTATCCACGTGATACGCGCCGATGTGCTGGGTGATGCCACCCGCTTCGCCGGAAGCGACCTTCGTGCGCCGGATGTAGTCGAGCAACGAGGTCTTGCCGTGATCGACGTGGCCCATGATCGTGACCACCGGCGGGCGCGTGATCTTCTCGCCTTCCAGTTCGACGTTCTGGGTGTGTGCCGCCAGCGTCTCCTCGGCGTTGTTCTGGCTGTCGGCAACCGGCGTATGGCCGAGTTCCTCCACCACCAGCACGGCGGTGTCATGGTCGATGGTCTGGTTGATGGTCGCCATCACGCCCATCTTGAACAGCGCCTTGACCACCTCGGAACCCTTGACCGCCATCTTCTGCGCCAGCTCGGCAACGACATTGGTGTCCCCGACGACCACCTCGCGCACCACCGGAGCAGTAGGGCGCGAAAACCCGTGCGGACCGCTGGGCGGGTTGCCGCCACGGGACATCATCTCGCGACCGCTGCTGCGACCGGGCTTGCCGCGCTTGCTGCTGGAGGATGAGCGACGCGCACGATCGGCCTCGCTCAAATGCATCTGGCCGCCAGCGAAACGCTTGGCGCCCTCGCGACTGTCCTTGCCGCCAGCACTGCCCGCATTCTCGTTGCGTTCACGCGCATGCTTCGGTTTGCCGCGGCTTGCATCGCCAGCGGCGGCCGGCGCAGGCGCAGCGGCACCCGCCGTCAACGGCGCGCGCACGGCCGGTTTCGCCGGGGCGACCACAGGTGGCGCCACGACAACGGGCTTGACCAGTTTTTCGCGTTTGCGCGGCTCATGGATGCGCGGCAGGATCATGCCAAGGTCGCGCTGATCCATGCGTTGCACGGAACCGGCGCCATCGTCGACCAGGTCCGACACGGCCGCCTCGGCGACCGGTTCCGACGGTGCAGCCTCGGCACGGGTGTCGGCGATCGGCTCGGCGGCAGGGGCCACGTGGGCCTGACGCTGTGCCTTCTCGTCTTTGCGCTGCTGCTCGTCGAGCGCGCGCTGCTGCGCCTCCTCGTGACGGCGCTGCTCGGCATCCAGCCGATCCTGCGCTTCCTGTTCGCGCTGCTGCTGCGACTCCTGCAACTTGCGTACGGCGTCCTCGCGCTCCGGTTCGGCGCTGGCTTCCTCGGCGATCACGCTGCGCTTGACATAGGTGCGCTTGGCACGAACCTCGACGTTGACCGTCTTGGCCGTGCCTGCAGTACCGCGCCCGCCCGGCGTGGCCACCTTCAGCTCGCCCACCGTGCGGCGCTTGAGGGTGATCTGGCGTGGCGCGCTGTCGTCGACCTCGGCGGCGGCTTCGCTCTTGCCATGCGTGCGCCGCAGGAAGCCCAGCAGCTTCACTTTTTCGGTGCTGCTGATGACTTGCTCCTGATCGGAGAATTTCATGCCCGCCTCGCCCAGCTGCGTGAGCAACCGGTCGACTGGCATGCCCAGCACCTGGGCGAGTTGTTTGATCGTGACGTCCGACATCGTGTTCTTTGCTCCGCCGTTCCCGCGCTTATCATCAGTGCGACATTATCCATGCCGCCACCTCCATCCATGGTGAAAGGCTTCTTAAAGCCCTTCTCGGCACACCCGTCCAGGGTGCCGCCGTTCGCGGTTAGCCGCCTTTCTCCAGCCGCGCGATCATCGGTGCACGTGCCGCCATGATCAGTGCTGCAGCGCGTTCCTCGTTCATCCCTTCGATATCGATCAGGTCATCCACCGCAAGATCCGCCAGATCGTCGACCGTACTCACTTCGCGCGCGGCCAGTGCATAAGCCGTCGGCTCATCCATGCCTTCCAGCGCCAGCAACTCGTCGGACGGCTGATGTTCGTCGACGCCCTCCTCCACCGCCAGTGCCTCGGTCAGCAGCGCATCGCGGGCGCGGGCGCGCAGCTCCTCGACGATGTCTTCGTCGAAACCTTCCACGGCCAGCAGCTCGGCGCTGGGCACATAGGCGATTTCCTCGACGCTGGAAAAGCCTTCCTGCACCAGGATGACCGCGATCTCCTGATCCACTTCGAGCTTGTCCATGAACAGCTGGCGCGCGGCCTCCTGCTCGGACTCGCTCTTGGCGGTGACCTGATCCTGCGTCATCACGTTGAGCTGCCAGCCGGTGAGCTTGCTGGCCAGGCGCACGTTCTGGCCGCCGCGACCGATCGCCTGGGACAGTTTGTCTTCGGCCACCGCGATGTCCATCGAGTGCTTTTCCTCATCCATGATGATCGACTGCACTTCGGCCGGCGCCATCGCATTGATGACGAACTGCGCCTGGTTCTCGTGCCACAGGATGATGTCGACGCGCTCGCCGTTGAGGTCGTTGGACACCGCCTGCACGCGCGAACCGCGCATGCCGATGCACGCGCCGATCGGATCGGTGCGGCTGTCATGCGCCAGCACGGCGATCTTGGCGCGGTCGCCCGGATCGCGGGCGCAGCCCTTGATCTCGACCAGGCCCTGGCCGACTTCCGGCACTTCCAGCTTGAACAGCTCGATCATGAATTCCGGCGCGGCGCGTGACACGAACAGCTGCGGGCCCCGAGCCTCGGAACGCACTTCGTAGAGATAACCGCGAACGCGGTCGCCGACGCGGGCCGATTCGCGCGGAATCGTCTTGTCGCGGGGGATGAACGCCTCGGCATTGCTGCCCAGGTCGAGGTAGATGTTGCCTCGCTCGACGCGCTTGACGATGCCGGTGACCAGCTCTCCCACGCGATCGGCGAACGCGTCCACCACCTGCTGGCGCTCGGCTTCGCGCACGCGCTGCACGATCACCTGTTTGGCGGCCTGCGCGGCGATACGGCCGAACTCGGCGTTCTCGACCTGCTGCTCGATGTACTGGCCCACTTCGGCGTCGGCGCGCTCGTCCAGCGCATCCATCAGGCGCAGCTGATAGGACGGCGACTCCATCTCGCCATCGTCCGCAATGATCTCCCAGCGGCGAAACGTCTGGTATTCGCCGGTGTTCTGGTCGATGGATACGCGGATGTCGGGCTCTTCATCGGGATAGCGCTTCTTCGCAGCCGAGGCCAGCGCAGCCTCCATGGCCTCGAAAATCACTTCTTCCGGCACGCCCTTTTCATTGGCGACCGCGTCGACGACCAGCAAAAGTTCTTTGCTCATTGCAGCAACTCCATAGGCGCCCAGTGGCGTCCGATCGATTAGCTTTTGCGTTCATCCCTGAACGCCAGTATCAAAAGCGGCCATCCGTGGCCGCACTATTCAATTTTCACTCAGCCCGCTTCTTTCCAGGCGCCTTGCCACCGGGCTTGGGTTGCGGCGCATAACCGAGCGCCACCCAATCCGGTACCACGCGTGCGCTTTCCACCAGCGCATGCTCGAACTCAATGGTCTTGCCCTCGGCTTCGAGCGTGATCCGCTCACCTTCCACCGAGCTCAACATGCCGCGCAGTCGACGCCGTCCGTCAAGAGGCGCCTTCAGCACCACCTTCACTTCCTGCCCGCAAACCCGCGCAAACTGCGCGGCGGTGAACAGTGGCCGATCGATGCCCGGCGAGGAAACTTCCAGCACGTAATTGCCGGGGATCGGATCCTCAACATCGAGCAACGCGGACAATTCGCGACTGGCGGTCTCGCAATCCTCGATGCCAACCTCCCGCCGTTCGCCGTCGGGCGCGCTCTTGTCCAGCAAGTCCAGGTAGATGCGCAGGGTACTCTGCCCTTGCGAAGGGTTGAACTCCACCCCAAGGCACTCCAGGCCCAGATCGGCCAGTACCCCGGTGAAGCGTTGTGCCAATGCCTTTGTATCCATGAGTTCACGTTCCGCGTGTCGCCGTGTCTGAACGACGGAAACAAAAAATGGGCTCCAACGGCCCATTTCCTTATTCCGCCGATGTTCCTCTCCGTCCGGAGCCGTCCGCCACCGGCGCCTGACCGCGATCCGGCATGACGCATCCGTGCGCCCAACAAAAAAGCCTCACTAGGAGGCTTTCTTGCACCAAGAAAGATCTGGTAGCGGGGGCAGGATTCGAACCTGCGACCTTCGGGTTATGAGCCCGACGAGCTGCCAGACTGCTCCACCCCGCATCAGAGTCCGAAGAGTTTAGCGGGGTGGCCGGTTTCTTGCAAGCCTAAAACACCCACATTCCCGCCGAAGTTGCGCGAGCCTCGGTGTTCCGGCGGCCACGCGGGCAGGAATCAAAGCCCGAACGCGCGGCGGCACCAGGAAAGCAGCGGACCCCAGTACACGCCCAGCACCAGCAACGACAACGCGTTCAGCGACAGCACCACGCGCAGCGGCTTGTCCGACTGGACACGCAGCGTGCTGCCCTCAACCGGCGCATCGAAGTACATCACCTTGATCACGTAAAGGTAGTAATACAGGCCGATGATGGCAAACACGATGCCGACGATGGCCAGCCACAGCATGTCCGCATGGATCGCCGCTTCGAGCACCAGCACCTTGGCCCAGAAGCCGAACAGTGGCGGGACGCCGGCCAGCGAAAACATGGCCAGCAGCATCACGAATGCCATCCACGGCGACCTCTGGTTGAGGCCCTTGAAGTCCGCGATCTCCTCGCATTCGAACCCCGCGCGGCTCAGCGCCAGCATGACGCCAAACGCGGCCACACCCATCAACGCATAGCAGATCGCGTAGAACATCGCCGCGGCATACCCTTCGGGACCTGCCGCGGCAAGCCCCAGCAGCAGATAGCCCATGTGCGAGATGGTCGAATACGCCAGCATGCGTTTGAGATTGGTCTGCACGATCGCGACGAGGTTGCCGATTGTCAGTGACAACACCGCCAGCACCGCGAGCATCAGCTGCCAGTGGTGCGCCAGATCGCCCATTCCCGAATCGAGCAGGCGGTATGCCATGCCGAAGGCGGCCAGCTTGGACCCCGAGGCGATAAAGGTTGTGACCGGCGTCGGCGCGCCCTGGTAGACGTCGGGAATCCACATGTGGAACGGCGCCGCACCGAGTTTGAAACCGATGCCCACGATCATGAAGATCAGGCCGAACAGCAGCAGGGTCGGCGCCGTGGTGTAGCTCAGCACGTTGTGCAGCTGAGCCAGGTCAAGCGTCGGCGTACCACCCATGCCGGAGGCACCGTAGACCATCGACATGCCATACAGCAGCATGCCCGAGGCCAGCGCGCCCAGCACGAAATACTTGATCGCCGCCTCCGGTGGCAGCTTGGCATCCCGATTCAGCGCAACCAGCGCATAGGAGGACAGCGACAACAGCTCCAGCCCCAGGTACACGGTAACCAGGTTGCCGGCCGAGACCAGCAGCATGATGCCGATCACCGCGAAGATCATCAGGGTGTAGAACTCACCGCTGACCAGTTTGCGGTCGATCAGGTAGGGACGCGCGTAGACGAACACCATGGCGGTGGTGCCCAGCGCGAACACCTTGAGGATCTCGGCCACGTCGTCGCGCACGAACATGCCGCCGAACGCGGTCATCGCCTGTTCCGATTGGCCGACAATCACCAGATAGATGGCCACCAGCAACACCACGATGGATATCCAGTGCAGCAGCGGTCGCTGCGACGGCTTCATGAAGGCGTCCATCAGCAACAGCAGGCACGCCGCCGCCACCAGATAGAACTCTGGCAAAAGGATCAGGATGTCATTCAAGGTTGGCATGTTCGATCCCGATCAAATCTTGTGAATGGCGAGCTGCTGCACCAGCTGCGCTACCGAACTGTCCATCAGATGGACCAGCGGCTGCGGCCATATGCCCAGCGCCAGCACGGCGGCGGCAAAGGCGGCCAGCACGAATGTTTCGCGGCCGTTGATTTCCTTCATCTCAGCGACGTGCGGATTGGTGATCTCGCCCCACAGCACGCGCTTGACCAGCCACAACGTGTAGGCCGCGCCGATGACCAGCGTGAACGCTGCAAACAGCGCAATCCACGGATTGGCCGCGAAGCTGGCCAGGATCACCATGAACTCGCCCACGAAACCGCTGGTGCCAGGCAAGCCGCAATTGGCCATCGCGAACAGCACGTAGAAGAAGCCGAACCACGGCATCACGTTGATGACGCCGCCGTAATCCTTGATCTGGCGCGTGTGCGTGCGGTCGTACATCACGCCGATGCAGGTGAACATCGCGCCGGAAACGAAGCCGTGCGAAATCATTTGGATCATCGCGCCCTGCATGCCGAGCAGAGCCATGTCGGTGCTGCCCTGCTCGCGCACCAGCGCGAACGCGATGAAGATGCCCAGGGTGACAAAGCCCATGTGCGCCACCGACGAATACGCCACCAGCTTCTTCATGTCCTCCTGCACCAGCGCGACATAGCCGATATAGACGATCGCGATGAGGCTCAGCACGATGATCAGCCAGGCGAAGTGCGCACCCGCGTCCGGCACGATCGGCAGGATGAAGCGCAGCATCCCGTAAGTGCCTACCTTCAGCATCACGGCCGCCAGCACCACCGAACCGCCAGTCGGTGCTTCGACGTGGGCGTCCGGCAGCCAGGTATGCACCGGCACCATGGGCACCTTGATCGCGAACGCGATCAGGAACGCGAAGAAGACCCAAGTCTGCTCCTTCATCGTCAGCGGCAGCGCCGCGAGCGTGGCCAGATCGAACGTGCCGGCCTTCTGGTACAGGTACAGCAGCGCGATCAGCATGAAGACCGAGCCGAAGAACGTGTAGATGAAGAACTTCAGCGTCGCATACACGCGCCGCGGGCCACCCCAGATGCCGATCAGGATGAACATGGGGATCAGGATCGCCTCGAACAGCGCATAGAACAGCAACGCGTCGGTGGCGCAGAACACGCCGATCAGCAAGCCTTCCAGCATCAGCATCGCGGCCATGTACTGATGCGGTCTGTCCTGGATGACTTCCCATGCGCCGGCGATCACCAGGATGCCGACGAAGGTCGTCATGACGATCAGCGCCACCGAGATGCCGTCCACGGCCAGTCCGTAATGGACGCCCCACGAGGCAATCCACAGGTAACTTTCGGTCAGCTGCATGCCGCCTGCATCGGGGTGGTACTGCAGCAGCAGAAACAGGCTGACGACGAAAGTCGCCGCTGCCACCAGCAGCGACAGCCAGCGGACCAGGTTGGGCCGTGCCGCACCGGCAAGCAACACCGGGATGGCACCGACGACGGGTAGCCAGATCAGCAGGCTTAGCAAGTGATTGAACATGGATCCCGTTTCCTTATTGCCCGGCCAGCCCGGTACCAATGAACCAATACCCGCCAAGCAGCAGGATCAGGCCGAGAATCATCGCGAACGCGTAGTGATAGAGGTAACCAGACTGCAGGCGACGCATCATCGCGGCGATGCGATGCACCACACCCACCGAGCCGTTGACCATGGCGCCATCGATCGCCCCGCGTTCACCCACTTTCCAGAAGCCGCGTCCCAGCATCACGCCGCCGCGGGCAAACAGCGCAAAGTACACGTCGTCGACCCAGTACTTGCGGTCCAGCACCGTCCACAACGGATTCAACGCAGATTTGATCCGGCCGGCCAAAGCCGGATTGAACAGATAGATGTACGTGCAGCTGACGAACGCAATTGCCACCAGAAGGAACGGCAACTGGATAAACCCGTGCAGCGCCATTGCCATGGCCCCATGGACCTCGTGGCCCAGCTCGGCCAGCACGTTGTTCGCCTCATCCACGTGGATGGCGCTGCCGAACCAGTTGCCGAACAGCACCGGATCCACCGTGAAGAACCCGACCAGCAGCGACGGGATGGCCAGCAGCACCAGCGGCAGCGTCACCACCCATGGCGATTCCTTCGGCGGGTGCGCCAGCACACCGGGCTCGTGGTGGGCGTGACCGTCGTGGTCATCGTGGCCATGGCCGTGGTGTTCGGCCACGGTGAAGCGCTCCTTGCCGTGGAACGTGAGGTACATCTGGCGGAACGTATACAACCCCGTCACCAGCGCGCCGGCCATCACGCAGAAGTAGGCGTAATTCGCGCCCCAGCGATGCGACAGGCCGACCGCCTCGATGATCGCGTCCTTCGAGTAGAATCCCGAGGTGAACGGCACCGCCACCAGCGCCAGCGAGCCGATCCACATCGTGATCCAGGTGATCGGCATGTACTTGCGCAGGCCGCCCATGTAGCGCATGTCCTGCTCGTGATGCATTGCGATGATCACCGAGCCGGCGCCGAGGAACAGCAGCGCCTTGAAGAACGCGTGCGTCATCAGATGGAACACCGCGCCGCTGTACATCGACACGCCGAGTGCCACCGTCATGTAACCCAGCTGCGACAGCGTGGAGTACGCGATCACCCGCTTGATGTCGTTCTGCACGATGCCGATCAGGCCGGTGAACAGCGCCGTGGTCGCACCGATCACCAGCACGAAGCTGAGAGCAGTCGACGACAGCTCGAACAGCGGTGACATGCGCGCCACCATGAAGATGCCGGCGGTGACCATCGTGGCCGCATGGATCAGCGCGGAGATCGGGGTCGGGCCCTCCATCGAGTCGGGCAGCCACACGTGCAGCGGCACCTGCGCCGACTTGCCCATGGCGCCGATGAACAGGCAGATGCAGATCACCGTGGCGGCATCCCAATGCGTGCCTGCGGTGATCTGCAGGGTCTTGCCGACCAGTGAGGGCGCCGCGCCGAACGCGGTTGCATAATCCAGCGTACCGAGGAAATACAGCACCGCCGCGATACCCAGCAGGAAGCCGAAGTCGCCCACGCGATTGACCAGGAATGCCTTCAGGTTCGCGAAGATCGCGGTCGGCCGCTTGTACCAGAAGCCGATCAGCAGGTACGACACCAGGCCCACCGCTTCCCAGCCGAAGAACAGCTGCATGAAGTTGTTGCTCATGACCAGCATGAACATCGAGAAGGTGAACAGCGAGATGTAGCTGAAGAACCGCTTGTAGCCGTCGTCGTCAGCCATGTAGCCAATGGTGTAGACGTGCACCAGCAGTGATACGAAGCTCACCACCACCAACATCATCGCGGTCAGGCGGTCGACCAGGAAACCGACGCTGGCGTTGAAGTGGCCGATCTGGAACCAGGTGTAGATGTTCTGGTTGTACGTCGCGGCGCCACCCAGGGTGAGCTGGTAGAGCACGTGGAACGACAGCGCGCAGGAAATCGCCACTCCGAGAATGGTGACGGTGTGCGAACCGGCGCGGCCGAGGAACCTGCCCAGGAAGCCGGCCAGCAGGCAGCCGGCCAGTGGCGCGAGGGCGATCGTCAGCAGGATGGATGTCGAAAGCTGCATCGGATCAACCCTTCATGCTGTCGATGTCGGCGATATTGATCGTGCTGCGATTGCGGAACAGCAGCACGAGGATCGCCAGGCCGATGGCGGCTTCCGCCGCGGCTACGGTGAGAATGAAGAACACGAACACCTGCCCGGACACGTCGCCGAGAAACCGCGAGAACGCCACGAAGTTCATGTTCACGGCGAGCAGCATCAGCTCGATCGACATCAGCAGCACGATCACGTTCTTGCGATTGATGAACAGCCCGGCGACGGCGATGCAGAACAGCACCGCGCCCAACACGATGTAATGCGCCAGCGTGATCATGGCGTGGACTCCTGTGAATCGGTCGGTTCGTGCGGACGCACGGCGTCCATCTTCACGATGCGGATGCGATCGCGCGGATCGACCTTGACCTGCTGGCTGGCCGACTCGTAACGCGCGTCGCGCCGCTCGCGCAAGGTCAACGCCACGGCCGCCACCACGCCCACGGTAAGGATCAGCGCGGCAATCTCGAACGGCAGCAGGAATCTCGTATATAGCGCCTGACCCAGCCACGCCGTGTTGGACATGCCGGCGGCGGTGGCCGGATTGGCGCCCATGACCTGCGCATGCATGGCGCGCACGCCGATCAGACCGAGCATTTCCACCAGCATCACCACGGCCACGATCAGGCCGACGGGCAGGAACCTCACGAAGCCCTCGCGCATCTTTTCCTGATCGATGTCGAGCATCATCACCACGAACAGGAACAGGACCATTACCGCGCCGACATAGACCACGATCAGCGCCAGCGCCAGGAACTCGGCATCGATCAGCATCCACAGGCACGCTGCGCTGAAGAAGGTGAGCACCAACGCCAGCACCGCATGCACCGTGTTCTTCAGCATGATCACCGACAGCGCGGCGGCCACCGTGACGAAGCCGAACGCGTAGAAACAGATGAGTTGGAACAGTTGGGGATTCATCGTTGGCCTCAGCGATACGCCGCGTCTTGTGCACGGTCGGCGGCGATCTGCTGCTCGAAACGATCACCGATGGCAAGCAACTGCTGCTTGTTCACCACATTCTCGCCACGGTGTTCGAAGTGGTATTCGTGGATCGAGGTTTCGACGATCGAATCGACCGGGCAGCTCTCCTCGCAGAAACCGCAGAAGATGCACTTGAACAGGTCGATGTCGTAGCGCGTGGTACGGCGTTGTCCGTCGCTCTCGCGCGGCGCCGAGTCGATGGTGATCGCCAACGCCGGGCACACCGCTTCGCACAGCTTGCACGCGATGCAGCGTTCTTCACCGTTTGCATAGCGGCGCAGCGCGTGCAGGCCGCGGAAGCGGTTCGACTTCGGGATGTGCTCCATCGGATAGCGCACGGTGTACTTCGGCTTGAACATGTAGCCCATGGTCAGGCCCATGCCCTGGAACAGCTCGATCAGCAGCAGACTCTTGAAATAACCGGTAATGCGATTCATTGGTTATGCCCCCACGCCGATACTGACCCAGCCGAAGAACTTCATGCAGCCGGCAACCATGACCCAGACGATGGCGATCGGGATAAGCACCTTCCAGCCCAGCCGCATGATCTGGTCATAGCGGTAGCGCGGGAACGTGGCGCGGAACCACAAGAACAGGAAGCTCATCACGAACGCCTTGATGAACAGCCAGACCCAGCTGCCAGTCCATATCCAGTTGATCCAGGCCGGTGCGTCGGCATGGATCCAGCCTTGCAGCGGGCTGAGCCAGCCGCCGAGGAACAGGATCGAGGACAGGAAGCTGACCAGGATCATGTTGGCGTACTCAGCCAGGAAGAAGATCGCGAAGGCCGAGCCGGAATATTCCACGTGGAAACCGGCGACGATTTCCGACTCGCCCTCGGCCACGTCGAACGGTGCGCGATTGGTTTCGGCCACGCCGGAGATGAAATAGATGATGAAAACCGGCAACAGCGGCAGCCAGAACCAGTCGAACAGACCCTTGCCGCCGGCCTGCGCGTTGACGATGTCGGTGAGATTCAGGCTGCCCGCCAGTACCAGCACGCAGACCAGACACAGGCCCATCGCCAGTTCGTAGGAGATCACCTGCGCCGCCGAACGCATCGCGCCGAGCAGTGCATAGCGCGAATTGGAAGCCCAGCCCGCGATGATGATGCCGTACACCCCGAGCGAGGTCATCGCCAGCAGATACAGCACGCCCGCGTTGGCGTTCGACAGCACCATCTTGCTGCTGAACGGAATCACCGCCCACGCCGCCAGCGCGGGGATCAACGCCAGCAACGGCGCCGTGAAGTACAGGAAGCGGTTCGCCTTGGTCGGCAGGATCACTTCCTTGATCAGCAGCTTCACCACGTCGGCAAAGGCTTGCAGCAGGCCGAACGGACCGATCTTGCTTGGCCCCAGGCGCACGTGCATCCAGCCGATGACCTTGCGCTCCCAGTACACGAACATCGCCACCGCGATGATCAGCGGGACCGTGATGCACAGTATGTAAACGATTGGCCATACCAGCTGGTTGATAAGTTGATCCGCCATGATGCTTATGCCCTGCTCAAGGTGATGGCCGCGCCGTACGGCGGCAGCGTGGCAGTGAGATCCTGGGCGGCCTCGATCCACGCCGCGCCGTCGGGCACGGCCGCATCGATCAGCAGCGGCAAAGCCACCTCGCCGATACGCACCTGCGCGCCACCGACGAGACCAAGCCGCTGTGCCTCAGCTGCATTCAGGCGGACGGCAGGCGCACGATTGAGCGGATGCGCATTCAGCGCGGTGGCACGGCGCAGCACGGCGTCGCCCCGATAGATCGGCCAGGTGGCAAGGCGGCTCAGGCCGTCGGCAGCCGTGCGAGTGGCCAGGCCGCTGCGTGGTACCGCAGCGCGTTCGCCGATCCCATCGCGCAAGCCGGCAAGGTCGTCGAACTCGAAGCCGGCCAGCTGCAGAGCGCCGCCCAGCGCACGCAGCACCCTCCAGCCGGGACGTGCCTGGCCGGGCGCCGTGGCCCCGGCGGACAGCCCCTGCGCCAGACCATCGACGTTGACCAGGGTGGCATCCATCTCGGGCAGCAACGCGATCGGCAGGATCACGCCTGCTACTTCGCGCAGCGCAGGGCTGGCGTAGGCGCTGAACGCCACTACCTGCTCCGCGGCGCGCAAGGCTTTCAGCGCGGCGCCGCCATCGGCGAAGTCATGCGGCGGCTCCACGCCATACAGGAGGTAACTCTTGCGCGGCTGCGCCAGCATCGCCTGCGCGTCCAGCCCGCCGTTGCCTGGCAGCACGCCAAGCTTGCCCAGGCCGATCGCATTCGCGCCCACCGGCAGCTCGTTGTAGCCGGCACCGGTGGCATCGGCGATGAACCGCGCGATGGCGCGCAACCACGAGGCATGCGGATGGGTGACCGCAGCTTCGCCCAGAATCACCACGGAGCTACCCGATTTCATCGCAGCGATCGCGTCGCTGTCGCCCTGATCGCTCGGCACGGCGTTGATCGCATCGGACAGCGTCGCCGGTGCCGCTGCGCCGGCGGCTACCGCCGCCTTGGCCAGCGCCAGCAGTGCATCGACCAGCGCGTGCGGCGCAACGATCGACTGGCCGGCCAAGCTGTAATTGAAATCGAAGCTGGCCGGATTGACCGCATAGACCTTCGCGCCCTGCTTCACCGCCTGATGCAGGCGATGGTTGAGCAATGGCATCTCGTGCCGCAGATCGGAGCCGACCAGCAACGCGGCCTTCACCTGCGCCACCCCGGTGACCGGCAGCGCGAAATTGCCGGCCACGGCGTTGTCGGCAAAGTCGAGTTGACGAAGACGATGATCGACGTGTGCGCTGCCCAGACCACGGGCCAGACGCATCAGCAGGTCGCCCTCCTCGTTCGAGCTGGCCGGATGCACCAGGATGCCCAGCTCGCTGCCCGGCCCCTTCCTCAGCGCTTCACCGGCAAACTGCAGTGCATCTTCCCAAGTGGTCACCTGCCACTGGCCGTTGCGCTTCACTTCCGGTGCATGGATGCGGTCAGTCGCGTAAAGACCCTGGTGGCTGTAGCGATCCCGATCGGACAGCCAGCATTCGTTGATCGCTTCGTTGTCGCGTGGCACCGTGCGCAACACTTCGCCCCGGCGCGTATGCAGCCACAGGTTGGAGCCGAGCGCGTCGTGATACCCGATCGACGGTCTGGCGATCAGTTCCCACGCACGGGCCTTGAACTGGAATGGCTTGTTGGTGAGCGCGCCGACCGGGCAGACATCGATGATGTTGCCGGACAGCTCGGTCTCCACCGTCTTGCCGATGTAGGTGCCGATCTGCAGGTTCTCCCCACGATTCATGCCGCCCAGTTCGTAGGTGCCGGCAATCTCGCTGGTGAAGCGCACGCACCGCGTGCACTGGATGCAGCGGGTCATCTCGGTGGCGACCAGCGGCCCGATATTCTCGTCGGCGACGGTGCGCTTGCGCTCGGTATAGCGCGATACGCTGCGGCCGTAGCCCAGCGCCACATCCTGCAATTCGCACTCCCCGCCCTGATCGCAGATCGGGCAGTCGAGCGGATGGTTGATCAGCAGGAATTCCATTACGTCTTTCTGGAACTTCAGCGCCTTGTCCGAGCGCGTCATCACCTTCATGCCCTCGGCCACCGGCGTGGCGCAGGCCGGCTGCGGCTTGGGCATGAGCTTGCCGCCCATTTCCACGTCGACCAGACACATGCGGCAGTTGGCGGCGATCGGCAGTTTGCGGTGATAGCAGAAGCGTGGGATGGCTACGCCAATCGCGTCCGCCGCCTCGATGATCATCGCGCCCTTGCGGATCTGCGTGGGCTTGCCGTCGACCTCGATGCTGATCAGGTCGGGTGCGGCGGTATTGCTGGGCTGCGCACTCATGCGGCAACTCCCGGGTTGGATTCGGCCAGGGGCTCATCGACCATCGAGCGGCCGTGTTTCACGAAGTATTCGAATTCGTCCCAGAAGCGCGCCAGGAAACCCTGTACGGGCCAGGCCGCAGCCTCGCCGAACGCGCAGATGGTGTGTCCCTCGATCTGACCCGCAATTGCCTTCAGGCGATGCAGATCCTCGTCGGTGCCATGGCCCTCGACGATGCGCGACAGCACGCGGTACATCCAGCCGGTGCCTTCGCGGCACGGCGTGCACTGGCCGCAGGATTCGACCATATAGAAGCGTGCGATGCGATGGCAGACCCTGACCATGCAGGTGGTTTCATCCATCACGATGACCGCACCTGAACCGAGGCCCGAGCCAGCCTTCTGCAGGCAGTCGTAGTCCATCGTACTGTCGAGCATGACGTCAGCCGGCAGCACCTTCATCGAGGAGCCACCTGGGATCACCGCCTTGAGCCGGTGACCGTTGCGCACGCCGCCAGCCATCTCCAGCAGGTCCTTGAACGGGGTACCCAGACGTATCTCGAAATTGCCCGGCTTGTTGACGTGGCCAGAAACCGAAAAGATCTTCGGACCGCCGTTGTTCGGCTTGCCGAGGTTGAGGAACCAGTCCGCGCCGTTGCGCAGGATCGCTGGCACCGAGGCGTAAGTTTCGGTGTTGTTGATCGTAGTGGGCTTGCCGTACAGGCCGAAGTTCGCCGGGAATGGCGGCTTGAAGCGCGGCATGCCCTTCTTGCCCTCCAGCGACTCCATCAGCGCGGTTTCCTCGCCACAGATGTAGGCACCGGCGCCCAGCGCGTTGTAGATGTCCACATCGATACCGCTGCCCTGCACGTTCTTGCCCAGCAGGCCGGCCGCATAGGCTTCCTTCAATGCCTCTTCCAGGTGTTCGAACGGCTCGTGGTGGAACTCACCACGCAGATAGTTGTAGGCGACGGTGGAGCCGGTGCAATAGCACGCGATAGCCAGGCCTTCGATGACCGCATGCGGGTTGTAGCGAAGAATATCGCGATCCTTCGCGGTGCCTGGCTCCGATTCATCCGAATTGCAGAGGATGTACTTCTGCATCGTGCCTTTGGGCATGAACGACCATTTCAGCCCGGTCGGGAACCCCGCGCCACCACGGCCGCGAAGGCTGGATCTCTTGACCTCATCGATCAGCGTGGCTGGGTCGGGCTTCTCGGCGAGGATTTTTCGCCACGCCTTGTAGCCGTCCATCTGCACATAGCTGTCCATCGCCCACGGCTTGTCGAAATGCAGCGTGGTGTAGACGACCTGATGTTCCTGCGGGGCGGGTCCGACGGCCATCAGTGGCTCCCCTCTGCGTCATGACCATGCGCGGCCGGGCCGTCGATGGTCAGACCGTCGAGGATGGCGTCGAGCTTCTCGGTGGTGAGATGTTCGTGATAATGGCCATTCACCGTCATCGCCGGCGCATACACGCAAGCGGCGATGCACTCTTCTTCCCGTTTCAGGTAGACGCGGCCGTCCGGCGTGCTTTCACCGAGCTTGATGCCCAGCTTCTTCTCGCAGTGGCGTACGAGACCCTCGGCGCCATTGAGCCAGCACGAGATGTTGGTGCAGATCGCCACGTTGTTGCGGCCGACCGGCTTGGTCTCCAGCATCGAGTAGAAGCTGGCCACCTCGTACGCCCATATCGAGGGCACGTCCAGGTATTTCGCGACAGCGGTGATCAGTTCGTCGGTGAGGAAGCCATGGTTCTGCTCCTGCGCGCCGAACAGCGCCTGGATCAGCGCCGAGCGCTTGCGATCCGGTGGAAACTTGGCCACCCATTCGTCGATGTGGCGGCGGGTGTGCTCGGTGAGTACGGCGAGCGGGTCGACGTTCCTGACCTGCTCGAAATGTCCGGTGGCTTTCATGTGTGTTTGCTCCGGGCTCAGCGATCGACTTCGCCGAACACGAGGTCATAGGTACCGATCATGGCCACCACGTCGGCGAGCATGTGGCCGCGCACGATGGTGTCCATGGACGACAGGTGGGCAAAGCCCGGTGCGCGCAGATGCACGCGGAATGGCTTGTTGGCGCCGTCGGAAACCAGGTAGCAGCCGAATTCGCCCTTCGGCGCCTCGACCGCGCAGTAGGTTTCGCCCGCCGGCACGCAGTAGCCCTCGGTGAACAGCTTGAAGTGATGGATCATGGCTTCCATGTCCTCCTTCATCTCGACCCGTGACGGCGGCGCGACCTTGAAGTTCTTCACCATCACCGGGCCCGGATTCGCCCGCAGCCACTTCACGCATTGCTGGATGATCCGGTTCGACTGGCGCATCTCTTCCACACGCACCAGGTAACGGTCGTAGCAGTCGCCGTTGACACCCACCGGAATGTCGAAATCCATCTCGGCATACTTCGCGTATGGCTGCTTCTTGCGCAGGTCCCACTCGACGCCGGAACCGCGCAGCATCGCGCCGGTCATGCCCCATTGCTGGGCCAGCTCGGGGCTGATCACGCCGATGCCGACGGTGCGCTGCTTCCAGATGCGGTTGTTGGTGAGCAGTTCCTCGTACTCGTCGACCTTGGCCGGGAAGTCCGCAGTGAACGCGTCGAGGAAGTCCAGCATCGAACCTTCGCGCCAGCTGTTGATGCGCTTCAGGTCCTTGCCCTTGTGCCATGGCGACTCGCGGTACTGCGACATCTGCGCCGGCAGGTCGCGGTAGACACCGCCCGGGCGGTAGTACGTGGCGTGCATGCGCGCACCCGACACCGCCTCGTAGACGTCCATCAGTTCCTCGCGCTCGCGGAACGCATACAGGATCACCGCCATCGCGCCGAGGTCGAGCGCGTTCGAACCGATCCACATCAGGTGGTTCAGGATGCGCGTGATCTCGTCGAACATGGTGCGGATGTACTGTGCCCGCTCCGGCGCCTCGATCCCCAGCAGGGTCTCGATCGCGCGCACGTAGGCGTGCTCGTTGCACATCATCGACACGTAGTCGAGCCGGTCCATGTAGCCGATCGACTGGTTGAACGGCTTGGACTCGGCCAGCTTCTCGGTGCCACGGTGCAGCAGGCCCACGTGCGGATCGGCGCGGACGATGGTCTCGCCGTCCATTTCCATGATCAGGCGCAGCACGCCATGCGCGGCCGGATGCTGCGGGCCGAAGTTCATCGTGTAGTTGCGGATTTCCTGCATGCTCAATTCTCCCGCCAGTGGTCGGCGGCTTCGGCCTTGGCCTGCGCCAGGTCGGCATCGTCGCGGATGGTGCGCGGCACCAGCACGCGCGGCTGGATCGACACCGGCTCATAGATCACGCGCTTCTGCTCGGGGTCGTAGCGCACCTCGACGTTGCCGATCAGCGGGAAGTCCTTGCGGAACGGATGGCCGACGAAACCGTAGTCGGTGAGGATGCGGCGCAGGTCGGGATGGCCGTCGAAGATGATGCCGTAGAGGTCGAACGTCTCGCGCTCGAACCAGTTCACGCCCGGCCACACCATGGTCAGCGACGGCACCACCGGCAGGCTGTCGTCGGCGCAGAACACGCGCAGGCGCAGGCGCCGGTTGTGCTCGATCGAGAGCAGCTGGATCACCGCGGCGAAACGGCGCGGCTGGTTCTCGCCGTTGCCGCGCGGGCGTCCGGCCCAGTCGAAACGCCCCTGTGCCTGGCCTTCCACGCCGCGCGAGAAACCGGTGCCGGAGACCGTCTCGGTATCCCACTCGGTCTGGCCGTAGCCGAGGTAGTCGACGCCGCACAGGTCGATCAGCTCGCTGAAGCGGAACGCCGGCTCGTCGCGCAGCGCCGTGGCCACGGCGATCAGATCGGCGGCGGCCAGTTCGGCGACGGTCTCGTTGCGCAGCGTGGCGATGGTCAGCGTATCGCCGAATCGCGCAGCGAGCTGCCCGGCCAGCGAGGTCTTTTGGATGTCAGTCATGGGCTGCGCCTTCGGAATATGCCGTTCAAGAGCGCGCGATGGTGCTGGTGCGGCGGATTTTCTTCTGCAACTGCAGGATGCCGTGGATCAGCGCTTCGGCCGTGGGTGGGCACCCCGGCACGTAGATGTCCACCGGCACGATGCGATCGCAACCGCGCACCACCGAATAGGAATAGTGGTAGTAGCCACCGCCGTTGGCGCAACTGCCCATCGAGATCACCCACTTCGGCTCGGGCATCTGGTCGTAAACCTTGCGCAGCGCCGGGGCCATCTTGTTGACCAGGGTGCCGGCCACG
Organism: Rhodanobacter umsongensis; assembly: GCF_042654965.1. Classification (NCBI taxonomy): domain Bacteria; kingdom Pseudomonadati; phylum Pseudomonadota; class Gammaproteobacteria; order Lysobacterales; family Rhodanobacteraceae; genus Rhodanobacter; species Rhodanobacter umsongensis. Next base: position 212,841 of record NZ_JBHSMK010000009.1, read on the forward strand.
ATCATCACGTCGGACTGGCGCGGGCTGGGCCGGAAGATCACGCCGTAGCGGTCCAGGTCCAGCCGCGACATGCCGGCGTGCATCATCTCCACCGCGCAGCAGGCCAGGCCGAACGTCATCGGCCACATCGAGCCGGTACGCGCCCAGTTCATCAACGCATCGACGCTGGTGGTGGCGAAGCCGCGCTGTACCACCGGATTGTCGCCGGCCGGCAGCAGGATGTCGTCGACCAGGTTCAACGGCTCCGGGTTGTGCATCACCCGGCTGACGGAATCCATCACTCCCATTCGAGTGCTCCCTTCTTCCACACGTAGGCAAAGCCGATGACGAGGAGCAGCAGGAACAGCGCCATCTCGACCAGCGCGATCACGCCGATCTGCTGGAACACCACCGCCCACGGAAACAGGAAAGCGATTTCCAGGTCGAAGATGATGAACAGGATGGCGAGCAGGTAATAGCGCACGTCGAAGCGCATGCGGGCATCCTCGAATGCCTCGAAGCCGCACTCGTAGGGCGCAAGTTTTTCCGCCTCGGGACGACGCGGGCCGGCCAGCAGGCCGACTGCCAGCAACACCAGGCCGAGGCCGGTGGCAACGCCGATGAACAACAGAACGGGCCAGTATTCGGCAAGCACGATGCAACGTACCTCCGCGCCATGGGGCGCATCAGTGACCGCGGGGAATCCAGCAACTCACGGTCCGGCGACTTTCGATTCGGCAGGCCGCAAGGCCATGGGCGTTTCGCCCACGCTCGACGGTTGGAAACCGCAAGCGCCCGAGATTTCGCGAAACGAGCTCGCGAACCGCGGCATTGTATCAGTGCCTATGGGTACAACAAGCCTTGACGTCCGATGCGATGCGCAATAGCGCCGTCACCATCGTCGCGGCGGACTCACATGGTCTGGGTGGCCCGCTCCGAGGTCAGTGTGCCGGCGAGGATGTTCTCGATCCGGCTGCGGGCAGCCTCGGCGTCACCTGATTCGTTGAAATGAATGCCGATGCCGGCCGTGCGATTGCCTTGTGCGCCGACCGGGCTGATCCAGACCACCTTGCCGACCACGGACAACCGCTCGGTCTCTTCGGCGAGGGTCACCAGCAACACCACTTCGTCACCGAGCGAGTACGGCTGCGCGGTCGCCGCGAACAGTCCGCCGTGTTTCAGGAACGGCATGTACGCGTTGTACAGCGAGGCCGCGTCCTTGATTTTCAGTGAAATGATGCCCTGGCGGGCAACCGTGGGTTTCATGCTGGCTCCTGTCGAGCGCGCGAAGCGCCCGATCCTCGGCTGATCTTAATGGCTGCATCGCACTCGCACCACTGCGCGACCGCTTATCGGCCGTCGGGTTGCCCGGACAACAACGACTGCCGCTCGTTGACGAGCGTCCCCCACGACGAGGGAGGAACCCATCCGGCGACCCAGCCCGGCACCGCGTCGGCAGGCATCGGCCGCGAGATCGAGAACCCCTGCAACTGGTGGCATCCCAGCGAAGCCAGCAAGTCGCCCTGCGCCGAGGTCTCCACGCCCTCGGCGATTACCGTCTTGGCCAGCATGCGCGCTGTGGTGATGACGCCTGCCGCGATCGCCATGTTGCGTTCGTCGCTGAGAATGTCGCGCACGAAACTCTGATCGAGCTTGATGTGCTCGATGTCCAGTTGCTGGATGTGGCTGAGCGAGGCGCTGCCGGTGCCGAAGTCGTCCAACCCGACCCGGATGCCGCGCCGACGGCATTCCTCGATGACCTCCTTGGCGCGGGCATGGTCCATCGATGGGCCGGTTTCGGTCACCTCGATGCCGAAGCCCACGTCCATCACGTCAGGATACATTTCCAGCACGGCCTCGATATCGGTGAAGAAGGCCGGATGCAACAGGTGGCGCGTGCTGATGTTGATCGAGACCGGTATGGAAACGCCTTCGCGCATCCAGCCCTGGCATCGCCTCAATGCCTCGTTCAACACGTAGCGGCCGATCGGCCGGGCCAGCTGGGGGTCGTCCAGCACGTGCATGAAACCGGACGGCTCGGTCAGCCCGGTGCCCGTGTCATCCAGGCGCAGCAGCGCCTCCATGCCGGCCACGCCGTGCAGGCCGGGCAACCCGTCGATGTACACGATTGGCTGGAACAGCAGTTGCAGATGCGACTGCTGCAACGCCTGCGCGATCCGCTCGCGCATGGCCTGCAGGCGCAACTGCTCCAGTTCCATGGCCGGCTCGTACAGGGCGCCACGGTCCTTGCCCTCTTCCTTCGCCGCATACATCGCCAGGTCGGCATGCCGGATCAGGCCTTCCGTATCGGACTCGTCCAGCGGGAACAAGGTCCAGCCGATGCTGGCGGACAGGTACAGCTGTTCGCCCACTACATGGAACGGCGCCCGCAAAGCCTGCAGGATGCAGCGGCTGATGACGTCGAGCTGTTCGCGGCTGTCGAGGCCGGAGATCACCAGGGCGAACTCGTCGCCGCCGAAGCGGGCCAGCACGTCCTCTTCGCGCAGCATGCCGAGAATTCGCGTGGAGGCCTCCAGCAGCACGCTGTCGCCGCCACCATGGCCGATCGTGTCGTTGACGCTCTTGAAGCGATCGAGGTCGAGCACGCCAACGGCCATCAGGGAGCGCTGTTGCATCACCTGCGTCCGCGACTCCTCCAGCAACTGGAACAACAGGCGCCGATTCGGCAAGCCGGTGACCACGTCGTAGAAGGCCAGCCGCTCGACCCTCGCCTCATGCATCTTCTGTTCGGTGATGTCGCGCTGATGCCACAGCCGGCCCTGCGAAGCGCCATCGACGGTGATCGGCGTGAAATCGCGCAGGAAGGTGCGGCCATCCCTGAGCGAAACTTCATCGCCCTTGACCGGCTCGTTCCTGGCCAGGATGTCCTGCACCCGCTGCCATTCGCGTTGCGGATCATGCAGGGCGTCCTTCACGCGTTCGAAGATCGCCGCCGAGGCCATGTTCTCCAGTTCGGCCGGAGTCTCGGCCAAGCCATAGAGGCGGCAGAAAGCCTCGTTGACGAAGCTGACGCGGCCGTCTTCGGACATCACCAGGATGCCCGCGTACTGATTCGACAGGACCGTGCGAAAGTGCTGCAGATTGATCCGCAGGTCCTGCTCGGCGGCGAGACGCGCGGCCTTTGCCCGCTGCATCTGGATTCCCAGCCCCACCTCGATCGCCATCTCCGAAAAAACCTGCAGCTCGGTTGGCGCAAATGCATCCGCGTCGGATGCCGCCATGACAAAGACACCCACCACGGTACCTTCCACCACCAACGGCAGCGCCACCAAGGCGAGCGGCAATGGCAGATCATCGGCCATGGGCCAGTCGGGCCGGGCCGCCGGCGATGGATGACTGAGCTGGGGCAGCCCGGCCGCCATCGCCATGACGGCCGGGTGGTCGGCATTTGCGGCATCGGACAGATCGAGCCCGAGCCAGGCGCCGAAACCGCCTGTCGGCCCATCGTGCGCGGCCAGCCGCAGCATCCGCCCTTCGCTGCTGTCGAGCAGGGCGAGCCATGCGGACTGATAGCCGCCGATGCGCCGCGCAACGCGGCAGGCACCGCTCAGCAAGGAGGGTTCGTCCGGGCTGTGCGCGACGACCTTGACCGTCTCGCTGAGCAAGCGCAATGCGCGTCGCTGGCAGGCTTCATCACGCACGGATTGCAGCAGCAGCCGGCGCTGCTCATGTGCCTCCAGCCCCAGGCCCATGCTCGCCGCGGCCTGCTGCAGCAGCTCGATCACCCGCGGCGAAAAGAAGCTGACGTGCGCCGACCGTATCACCAGCCCTGCGCGCACTTCGCCAAACACCATTACCGGTACGGCAACAGCCGAAGCGATGCCGTGGCGCACATAAGCTTGGTGGCACATCTCGAAGCCCGACGCATGCCGGATGTCGCTTTCAAGCTGCAGCATGCCCTCCCAGAACGGCTGACGGGCGACCGAGAACGGCACCTCATCCGGAAAAATGTCCTCCATGCCTGCGGCGACATGGGCCGGAGCGATCCGCCGAAACCAGCCGGTGCCGTGATCAACCTCGCCGATCATCACCTGCAGCGCCCCGATGCGGCGTTCCAGAACCTCGATCACTCCCGCATAGAGCGCGGGTGGATCGAGCGAGCGGACCAGCAACTGGCCTATGTCGAAAAGTGCGGCGTAGAAATGCTCGCTGGACGTGGGCGCCAGCCCGGCAGGCATATCGAACGGTTTCAGATCCGGGTTTTGCATTCAGTTGACCAGCCGAGGCGGCATCGGCAGCTTGCTTCGATAACACGGGACTGGATCGCAACCGGTTTCGATGATGTCCCAAGAATGGCGCCACCGAGGGCCAGCGCCTGCATCATCCCCCCTGCCAGAAGCTAGCTCTGTCAACCGGTCTATGCAATAGCGCAGCGTCAGGGAGCCGGCTCAGAGTTCGCACCAGCCCCAATGGTCGAATATCCACAGCGCCGGCAGGCTCGACGCCAGCCGGACGAAACGGGGGCCGGCCGCAACCGGCAGAGTCAGTTGGCACGTACCGTCGCTGTGGCGCTTGAGGGGAGCCTCGCGCCAGCGCCAGCTCAGCGTTCCGGCCGCGCTGACCACACTCAACCGCAGCCATGGCTCCATCCACGCCGGCGGCTTCCACGGCAGCACCGGCGTTGCTTCCGACGGGACCGCGTCGGCGACATAACGCTCGGGTCGAGCCGCCAGGCGACGCATGCGGGCGCCACTCAACGCCATCTGGCTGCGGTGCGCCGCCAGGGCCGCATGCTTGCTGCCCGCCTGCTCGGGGGTCCCCGAAATCTCGATGACGCCGCTGGCCGGCGCCTGGCCGTGCACCAGGTAAGTCAGCTGCTGTGGCGGCTTCGCCTGCCTGGCCAGGGCCAGCCGCACGATCACGTGCGCCGAGCCGTGATCGGGATGGCGATCCCCCAGCGCAGGCAGCGCGACCAGGGTCGGGCGAAACCGATCGATCGCTCCCGCCAAGGTCGCCACCGCCGCCTCGCCCGAGTGCAACAGAACATCGGTAACACCCATGTCGGGCCAACCAAGAAACTGCAGGGCCTCGATGGGTAATCCGAGGCACTGCAGCGCCTGCAGCACCTCCCCGTGACGGCGGCGGCCCCAGCGCTGCCGGTCGGCGGCACCGATCCAGACGCGCCGCTCCAGCCAGCGTTGTGGCCAGGGATTGTTGTCGCCCGAGGTCAGCAGCAAGATCCCCACCTCGCCACCGGCCGCCCGAACCTGCTGGATCAGCATGCCGGTGGCAATGGTTTCATCGTCGGGGTGCGGCGCCACGACCAACAGACGGGTCTGCCCGGAAATCGCCGGCATCGCGCCGGGCCTCGTCGCCGGCGAGCCCGCGGCGCTGCCGTTCAGTGCCACTGCGCAAGCAACTCGATCAGCAGAAGGTCACCGCGCAATGGCCCACGCAAGCTTTCGCGGGTGCGATTGACGGCGTTGTACCAGCCTCCGAGCGCCTCGACATCCATGGCACTGGCCAGCGGCCCGACGCCCTGGGCCGAGCGGGCCTTGACCTCGTCGGCGACCGCCTGGGCGGCGAACCACAGTCGCTGCGCCGGCTCGTTGTCCAGCCATCGCTTGACCACTTCCAGCGGCTGGCCCCGACCGGCCGCCAGCGCAGCCAGGTCCTTGCGAACTTCCAGCCGCCGGTCGAGCGCGCCGGCCTGCGCCCATGCCTGGGCCAAGCCGGGGTTGCCGCCGGCGGCGGCGAGTGCGGCGGCCGGATCGGGCTCGTGCCCGGCCTGCAGCCATGCCAGTGCATCGGCGGTGGCTGGCAAATGAAACTCGATCCGCTGGCAGCGGCTGCGGATGGTTTGCGGCAGGCGCCAGGGCGCATCGGCCAGCAGGATCAACATCGTTTGCGCGGCGGGTTCCTCCAGCGTTTTCAGCAAGGCGTTGGCGGCGGCCGCATTCATCGCGTCGGCCGGGTCTATCGTCGCCACCTGCCAACCGCCGAACTGGCTGCTCATGGCCAATCGAGCCGACAGTTCGCGAATCTGATCGACCACGATCTCGCTGCGCTGCACGCCGTCCTTGCGCACGCCAAAAGTCAGGGAGATCACATCGGGATGCGTGCCTGCGGCAAACAGCAGGCAGCTGCGGCAGTGGCCGCAGGAATCGCCATCCACAGGCTCGCTGCACAACAGGCCCAGCACGAAGCGTCGAGCGAATGCGCGCTTGCCCAAACCCACCGCTCCAACCAGCAGCAACGCGTGCGGCAACGCATCGCGTTGGCGGCGCGCCTGCAGCCGCGCCCAGTGTTCGGCATGCCACGGGACTAAGGTCATGCTGGCGATTCTCCGATCAATACATCTACCGCCAGCGTAGCTGCCTGCAGTACCGCGGCCGGCGACTGGCTGGCGTCGATGACCCGGAAACGATCCGGTTCGGCGACGGCGCGTTCGCGATACACCGCGCGCGCGCGCTCGAAGAATGCATCGGCTTCGGCCTCGATCCGGTCGGCGTCGCCGCGGCCCGCCGCGCGCGCGCGCCCGGTCGCCACCGGCAGGTCGAGCAGCAGCGTCAAGTCGGGCACCACGCCGGCACAAGCCCAGCGCTCCAGTTCGGCGATGCGCTCCATGGGTTGGCCACGGCCGCCGCCCTGGTAGGCATAGCTGGCGTCGGCGTAGCGATCGCATAACACCCATTGCCCGGCGCGCAGCGCCGGCTCGATCACCTCGCGCACCAGTTGCGCGCGCGAGGCGAACATGAGCAGCAATTCGGTCTCGGCTGCCAGCCCACGCTGGGCCGGATCAAGCACGATGGCACGCACGGCTTCGCCCGCCGCAGTGCCGCCGGGCTCGCGCGTCTGCACCAGCGCGATGCCGCGCTGCTGGATGCAGTCGCGCAGGCCGGCCAGCAAGGTGCTCTTGCCGGCGCCTTCGCCGCCTTCGAGGCTGATGAATTTTCCGCGCACCGCGCTCATTGGCAGTGTTTCCGCTGGTAGCAGTCGACATTGCGATTGTGTTCGGCCAGGTCGGCGGCAAACACGTGGCCGCCATCGCCTCGTGCGACGAAGTACAGCGCGTTGCCGCCAGCCGGATGCAGTGCCGCTTCCAGCGCCGGCTTGCCCGGCAGCGCGATCGGTGTCGGCGGCAGGCCCGGACGGGTATAGGTGTTGTACGGTGTGTTGGCGGTCAGATCGCCCTTGCGGATGTTGCCGGCATAGCTCGCACCCATGCCGTAGATCACGCTGGGATCGGTCTGCAGCAACATGTGGTTCTGCAGGCGCCGGATGAATACGCCGGCGATCTGTGCGCGTTCATCCGCTCGACCGGTCTCCTTCTCCACGATCGAGGCCAGGATCAGCGCCTCGTACGGCGTGGCCAGCGGGAGATCCGCCGCGCGCGTCGGCCACAGCGCGGCGAGCGTCCTGACCATTGCGGCATGGGCGCGCTTGAGAATGTCCAGATCACTGTCACCTTTCACGTAGGCGTAGGTCTCGGGTAGAAAACGCCCTTCCGGTGCCTCGCCGGGCGCACCGAGTTTCTGCATGATCGCCGCGTCGTCGAGGCCGGCGCTGTCGTGGTTCAACTTCTCCGCCCGGGCCAGGGCCTGGCGCAGCTCGCTGAAAGTCCACCCATCGACGATGGTGAAGTTGCGCTGCAGCACCTTGCCGGCGGCCATGTCGGCGAGCAGCTGGCGCGGCGTGAGGCCGACTTTCAGCGCGTACTCGCCGGCGTGCAGCTTGCCGGCCACGTGCATCTGCTCGGCCAGCAGCCGCCAGTACAAGCTGTTGGCGTCGGTGAGATGGCGCCTGTGCAGTTCGCCGACGATGCTCCTGAAACTGCTGCCGCGGCTGACGTCGATGCTGTCGCCCTGTGCTGTCACATTCAGTGGTGCGCCACTGAAGCGGTTGAAGTCGTTCCAGCCATAGACCAGCGCAGCGGCCAGCGCCAGCAATGCCACCAGCAGCAGCGCACGTGCCCCCCCGCGCCGACGCATCGGTTTGTCACTCATCCGCCCTGCTCCATCGAAAATCCCAGATTGCGCCAATGCTGCTGCAACTCGTGGGTGATCCCGCCCACCACATAATTCCGCTCATCCAGTGAACGTACCGGCAGGATGCCGCGCACGCTCGAACTGAGAAAAACCTCGCTCGCGTCCCGCAGCGCGTCCAGCGTCAGCTCACCGACCCGCGTCCATGGACATGCCGCCAGCACTTCGGCGCGGGCCACGCCTGCCACACCGCAACGATCCAGCGCCGGCGTCAGCAGCGCGCCGCCGACGACCGCAAACAGATTGGCCATGGTCGCCGAAATCACCCGGCCATGGCTATCGCACAGTACGCCCTCGGCGATCGCCGGATCGTTCCACTCGGCCCGGGCCAGCACCTGCTCCAGCCGGTTCAGGTGTTTCATGCCGGCAAGCAGCGGCTGTTCGGCCAGTCGAATATCGCATACGCGCATGCGCACGCCGTGCGCGTAGATGTCGCCCGATGCCTGCGGCGGTGGAAATGCAGCCACGACGCGCGTCGGTTGCGATGCCGCAGGCAACGCGTAACCGCGCTCGCCGATGCCGCGGGTGACGGTGACGCGCACCACCGCCTGCGGCATGTCGCGTGTGACCGCCAGCACCTCACGCCCCAGTTGATCCGTATCAGGCACCGGTATCCACAATCGTTTGCAGCTTTCCGTGAGCCGCTGCATGTGGCGCGACCACAACGGTGCCGCCGTACCGACCAGACGGATGCTTTCGAACAAGCCATCGCCGTAGGCGAAGCCACGATCCTGCGCCGAGACGTGGTCCGCCGCCACACCATCGATCAGCATGCGCGCGTACATCAGTCCGGCACACCCAGCGCGCGCAGCAGGCCACGAGCCTTGGCGCGGGTTTCCTCCAGTTCGCTCGTGGCCACCGAATCGGCCACGATGCCGGCACCGGCGCGCAGGCTCACCTCGTTGCCGGCCAATGTCAGGGTGCGGATCAGGATGTTCAAATCGAGCTCGCCGTTGCGATCGAGATAACCCAGCGCGCCGGTATAGGCACCCCGTGGCGCTTCCTCCAGCGCCGCAATGATCTCCATGCAGCGCACCTTGGGACAACCGGTAATGGTGCCGCCGGGAAAGGTGGCGGCGATCACTTCGCCGGGCGTCACCCCGACACGCAGGCGGCCCCTTACATTGGAGACAATGTGGTGAACATGGGCGTAACTCTCCACCGCCATCAGCTCATCGACCTGAACCGTACCCGGCACGCAGACGCGCCCGAGGTCGTTGCGCTCCAGGTCGATCAGCATCACATGCTCGGCGCGCTCCTTCGGATGCGCGCTCAGCTCGCGGATCCGCGCCGGTTCGTCGTCGCCCGGCAGGCGCGGCCGCGTGCCAGCGATGGGTCGCGTCTGGGCGACGCCACCGCGCACTTCGATCAGTCGCTCCGGCGATGAGCTGAGCACGGCCCAGTCCGGCTGCTGCAGCAGCCCGGCGAATGGGGCCGGGTTGGCCAGGCGCAACCCCGCGTACAGCGATGCCGGCACGGGTGGCTCGGCGTAACGCGCGCGCCATGCCCGTGACAGATTCACCTGGAAGATATCGCCAGCGCAAAGATGCTCATGGATGCGTGTCACGCCATCGAGGAACCGCCGGGGTGAATCCTCTTCCCAGGCGATCGGTGCGGCCAAGGGCGGTAGCGCGGGAGGGACCGCGAGGTCGCTCTCCAGCGCATCGAGCAGATCCTCATGGCCCGCTTCGGCCATCAGGATCGTGCAGTCACGCACGTGGTCGATGATCACCGCCGCCGGACAACGCAGGGCCAGCGCAACCGGCAGCACGGATGGCGGAAGCAACTTCAAGGTCGGCTCGACCTGGCCAGCCAGCTCGTAGGCGAGCAGCAGTACCCAGCCGCCATGAAACGGCAGCTCATCGTCGTCGGGCGGCAATCGTTCGGCTTGCCAGGCTGCGTCCAGCGCATCGAGGAAACGGCCTGCGCGTGCGTTGTCCGCACCATCGCAAAGCCGGCCGTCCGCGTGCAGGGTGAGGCGCTCCCCGGGAAATGCGAACAGGATGTCGTAACGCGATTGCGGGGTGCCACGCACCATGCTTTCCAGCAGGCATGGATAGCGCTGCGGAAAGGAAGCGGCCGGCGCGAGCAAGTCGCGCCGGCCGGCCAGAATACGACGATGGCAGGTCACACTCAGACGCGGCGGAATGCCAGCGTGCCGTTGGTGCCGCCAAAGCCGAACGAGTTGGAAATCGCCACATCGACCTTTGCTTCGCGTGCAGTGTGCGGCACGAAGTCCAGGTCGCAGCCTTCGCTCGGCTCGTCCAGGTTGATCGTTGGTGGCAACACCTGATCGCGCAGTGCGAGGATGGTGAAGATGGCCTCGACGCCGCCGGCCGCACCCAGCAGGTGTCCGGTGGTCGACTTGGTCGAGCTCATTGCCAGCTTGTAGGCGTGATCGCCGAAGATCTTCTTCGCCGCCATCACCTCGCCCAGGTCGCCGAGCGGGGTGGATGTGCCATGCGCGTTGACGTACTGCACCTCGGCAGGCGCAAGCTGGGCGTCGTTGAGTGCGCTCTGCATGCAGCGCGCCGCGCCCTCGCCGCCCTCGCTGGGCGCGGTCATGTGAAACGCATCGCCGCTCATGCCGAAGCCGGCCAGCTCGGCGTAGATGCGGGCGCCGCGCGCCTTGGCATGCTCGTACTCTTCCAGCATCAGCACGCCCGCACCATCGGACAGCACGAAGCCGTCGCGATCCTTGTCCCACGGACGGCTGGCCCTGGCCGGGTCGTCGTTGCGGGTCGACATCGCCTTGGCCGAGCAGAAGCCGGCCATCGCGGTGCCGGTGGTGGCGAACTCGGTACCCCCGGCGATCATCGCATCCGCATCGCCGTACTGGATCATGCGCATCGCCAGGCCGATGTTGTGGGTGGCTGTGGTGCAGGCGGTGACGCAGGCGATATTCGGTCCCTTCAGACCGAACATGATCGACAGCTGGCCAGAAACCATGTTGATGATCGAGCTGGGCACGTAGAACGGCGAAACCCTGCGCGGGCCTTTCGCCGCCAGCTCCAGCGTGGTGGCTTCGATCGTGTACAGACCGCCGATGCCGGCGCCGACCGCCACGCCGATGCGCGGGGCGTTTGCCTCGGTCACTTCCAGTCCCGAATCCCGCAACGCCTGGGTACCCGCTGCCACGCCGTAGTGGATGAACGGGTCCATCTTCTTGACGTCCTTGACCGGCATCCATTCGGCCGGATCGAAGCCGCTGACCTGACCGGCGATGCGCGTGGAATAGGCGGAAGTATCGAAATGGGTGACCGGACCGATCCCGCTGACGCCCTTGAGGACACGCTCCCAGGCGGTGGCGATATCGTTGCCGACCGGCGAGATGATGCCCATGCCGGTCACTACTACTCGACGCTTGCTCATGCTGTCTTCCTTACGTGGTTCCGTCAAACCATCGGCGAATGCTTCGCGATGCCGGCCATCGATGCGCATCCCGATGTGACGGCAGGCATCGACCGCACCATACGGGGTCGGACGTTACAAAATGCAGAAACGAAAACTGCGCCGGAAAGGCGCAGCGTTCGAAATCATTCCGTCGACGGACTGGCCAGTGGCTGGATGCCCGTCCGGTATGCGGCGAATCATGCCGGATCAGTCGATGCCGTGCCGATCAACCTGCGATCGGCCCGCACCAGCCCGGTCAATCCTTGGAGTGGGCCTTGATGTAGTCGACGGCCTGCTGCACGGTGGTGATCTTCTCGGCATCTTCGTCCGGAATCTCCGTCTCGAACTCTTCCTCGAGCGCCATCACCAGTTCCACTGTGTCCAGCGAATCTGCGCCCAGATCGTCCACGAACGAAGCGTTCGCCGTGACTTCATCCTCTTTCACGCCCAACTGCTCGATGACGATTTTCTTTACGCGCTCTTCGATGGTGCTCATGTTGCCCATACCTCTCAAGGAGTAATTAGTTGTCTGTGCCGGCGTAATGCCTGCAAAAGGCCGGCGCATTGTAGTGGCTAAACCGCGAGGCCGCCACGATCCGCCGGTGATACCCGGGCGCAGCCCCTGGTGGACCGGCGCGAAAACGCAATTGTCGCCTAAAACGCGTCCGCTGGCGACAACTGCCGCTGCACCGCCTACGGCATGTACATGCCGCCATTGACATGCAGGGTTTCGCCGGTGATGTATGCCGCCGCCGGTGAAGCCAGGAAACCGACCGCCTTGGCGATATCGGACACCTCGCCAAGCCGCCCCAGCGCGATCTGACCGAGCAGCGCCTGTTTCGACTCTTCCGGCAGCGAGCGGGTCATGTCCGTGTCGATGAAGCCCGGCGCCACCACGTTGACGGTGATGCCGCGACTGCCGATCTCGCGTGCCAGCGACTTGGAGAAGGCGATGACGCCCGCCTTGGCCGCCGCGTAGTTGGCCTGGCCCGGGTTGCCGGTGAGGCCGATCACTGAAGCGATCGATATGATGCGCCCCTTGCGTGCCTTCATCATGCCGCGCATGACCGCCTTGGAGGTGCGATAGACCGAGCTGAGGTTGGTGTCGAGAATGATGTTCCAGTCTTCCTCACGCATCCGCATAAGCAACTGGTCGCGGGTGATGCCGGCGTTGTTGACCAGGATCGAGATCGCGCCGAACTCCTTGCCGATGCCGTCGATCAGGGCTTCGACGGCGGCCCCATCCGTGACATCCAGCACGCGGCCATGGCCGCTGTGCGCGGCCAGCCGCTCGCCGATGGCGGCCGCGCCGCTCTCGCTGGTCGCCGTGCCGATCACGGTGGCGCCCATCGTTGCCAGCTCATCGGCAATCGCCGCACCAATACCGCGGCTGGCGCCGGTAACCAGCGCGATTTCACCCTGCAATGTGTGGCTCATGAATTGTTCCTCGGTAATTCGTCAATCGGGAAAGCACGCTCACGCCCATTCGGCACGTGCGGCTTCCAGGTCGGTCGGCATGCCGATCGCACGCGCCTCGATGGTCTTGTCAATGCGCTTGATCAAGCCGGTCAGGACTTTGCCCGGGCCGCACTCGGCCACCCGCACGGCGCCGCCAGCGGCCAGCGCCTGCACGCATTCCGCCCAGCGCACCGGCAAATACAGCTGACGCTGCAAGGCAGCGCGGATGTCATCGACGCTGTCGTAACTACGGGCCTCGGCGTTCTGTATTACCGGCATGGACGGTAGCTGCCAACTGATACTCGCCATGCGTCCACCCAGTTCGTCGGCGGCCCCGCGCATCAGCGCGCAATGCGAAGGCACCGACACGGCCAGCTTGATCGCCTTCTTCACGCCCAGTTCGGCGAGCCTGCTCAGCGCGCGATCCACCGCGTCGGCGTCGCCGGCGATCACCAGCTGGCCGGGCGAATTGAAGTTGGCCGGGGACACCACCTGCCCTTGTGCCACTTCCTCGCACACGGCGGCGATCTGCGCATCGTCGCCACCGAGGATCGCGGCCATCGCGCCGACACCAGCCGGCACGGCCGCCTGCATCAGCCGGCCGCGCTCGGCCACCAGTGCCGCCGCGTCATGCAGCGACAGCGCTCCGGCGCAGACCAGGGCGCTGTACTCGCCCAGGCTGTGGCCGGACAACTGCGCCGGCTGCGCACCGCCCAGCTTCTGCCACACCCGCCACACCGCCACGCTCGCCGCCAGCAGCGCCGGCTGGGTGTTTTCGGTGCGATTGAGTTCTTCTTCCTGCCCTGGTGCGGTCAGACCCCACAAGTCGATACCGGCACCCTGCGAGGCCTCCTCGAACGTCGCCTGCACTTCGGCGTGCGCGACAGCCAGTTCGGCCAGCATGCCGACCGACTGCGAGCCTTGGCCGGGGAAAACGAACGCGAGGTCTTGAGCGAGGCGATACGCGGTGGTGTTCATTAGGTTTTCTTCCGGATCGAAAAGAAACGAAGAGCAGGCCCGTCTAACTCCCCACGCTCGGGACATCAGAGAGCCAGGGACGCGACGCCCTTCCAGGTTCCGACTGAAAAAATCAGTAGCGGAGCAGCGCCGACGCCCAGGTGAAGCCGCCGCCGAACGCCTCGAGCAGCAGGGTCTGGCCGCGCTGCACCTTGCCCGAACGTACCGCATAGTCGAGCGCCAGCGGGACCGAGCCGGACGAGGTATTCGCATGCTTGTCGACAGTCACCACAACGCGATCCATCGACATCTTGAGCCGCTTGGCGGTTGCCTCGATGATGCGCAGGTTCGCCTGGTGCGGGATCAACCAGTCGATGTCCGACTCGACCATGCCGGCGGCCTGCAGGGTTTCCTCGACCAGCGAGTCGAGCGTCTTCACGGCCACCTTGAAAACCTCGCGGCCGGACATGTTGATGCGGACGCCGTGATTGGGCTCATCCTTGAATCCGACCGAGACGCCGACCGGGTTGTACAGCAGGTGCTTGTAGCCGCCATCGGCATGCAGGCAGGTCGCGTAGATGCCGGGCTCGTTGCTGGCTTCCAGCACGACGGCACCGGCGCCATCACCGAACAGCACGCAGCTCTCGCGTTCGGTCCAGTCGACCATGCGGGTCAGTGTTTCGGCGCCGATCACCAGCACCTTCTTGGACTGCCCGCTGCGAATGAACTTGTCGGCGATACCCAATGCATAGACGAAACCCGAACACGCTGCGTTGACGTCGAACGCGGCGCAGCCGTTCGCGCCGAGGCGATGCTGAACCAGGCAGGCGGTGGACGGAAAAATGATGTCCGGCGTGGTCGTGCCGAGAATGATCAGATCGAGTTCGGAGGCTTTGACGCCGGCAGCTTCGAGCGCGCGTTGCGCCGCGAGAAATGCCAGATCGCCGGTGGTCTCGCCATCGGCGGCAATATGGCGCTGTCGGATACCGGTACGGGTGCGGATCCATTCGTCGCTGGTGTCGACGATCTTCTCCAGATCGGCATTGGTGACGATGCGCTCGGGCAGTGCGCTGCCGGTGGCGATGATGCGGGCATAGATCTGGGCCATTCAACTATCCATCAGCGAAAACAGTGGCTCAGGCGGCGGTCGCTATTCCGGCGCCCTGAACGCAAAACGGCGCGTCGCCGCGCCGTCTCGCTTGATCACCTTCCGGGATCCGTGGGGATCCGCGGACCGGATCAATCCTCGACCGACACCGCACCCTTGGTCTCGATCACTTTCTTGCCGCGATAATAGCCATCCTTGGTGACGTGATGGCGCAGATGCACTTCGCCACTGGTCGGATCGGTGGACAGCTGCACGGTCTGCAGTGCGTCGTGCGAACGACGCATGCCGCGGGTGGACGGGGTACGGCGGCTCTTGGCAACTGCCATGGTAATTCTCCAACGGAAACTTGATGATTGAAACTGGATGACCTGGTGCGACATGACCCGGATCGGACGATCCAGGCCGGTGGTTACTTCTTCAGCTCGCGCAACACCGCGAACGGACTTTCGGAACGCCCCTCGCCGACAGAATCATCTTCCGGCTCCTGGCCTGTCACTTCGTCGGGCAGGCTGCTGTCCGGATTGATCGGAACCAGCGGCAGCGCCAACAGCAATTCGTCTTCAATCACATCCGCCGGATTCAATCGGCCATCCTCGGCCACCAGCAGCGGCTCGCAATCGGGCGGCAAGCCGGCCTCATCGCGCTCCAGTTTGATCAGGCCGAGCCGGGTGCTCACGGCGACCGGCAACACAAACGGCTCCAGCGTGCGCTGGCAGACCACGCTCAACGAGGCCTGCGCGCGCACATCGACGTAGCTGATGCCAAGGCTGTCGCGCCCGAAATCCAGCTCGAACTTCACCCCGCCATCGGTGCTCGCCAGCACCTCGCACAGGCGTGACATGGCCGCGATGGGTAGCGTTCCCTCGAACGAACGCCGCGCCGAGACCATGCGCCAAGCGTCCACGGACTCTGGCAGTGTCACGGACATAATCGCGAAATGTTAGGTTCGAAGCCATCTGAAGTCAACTACCACGACACCGCAGCAACCCGAGCCCGCCCATTTTGCCTGATCCGGCCCCGATACGGCAGACTGGTTCCCTTCGCTGCCTGAGCCGCTCCCGTGAACTCCTATCTGACGCTCGGTACCGCCGTGCTGCTGGCGCTGCTGATTGCCCTCGCGGCCACCGCCCTGCTGCTGCGCCGACGCCAGCTCCAGCGCGGCAGCAGCCTCCGGACCCTGCTCGACCTGGCCGATCGGCTGGAGGCCGACCTCAAGACCTGCCGGTCCGGCCTGCAACAGGCGCACGCGGTGATGTCGCTCAACCCCGACCTGCCCGCTGCCAGCGAACAGGATGCACAGCACGCCATCGATGCCGGTCTGCGCGCACTGCTGCAACAACGGCTGTGGATCCGCGATCGTTCGCCGCAGGCCAGCCAGCAGGAGCTGGACGAAGCCGCCAGCTCGATGCGCAGCACGCGCGACCGCCTGCAACCCCTGTTGCAGGCGCTCAACCAGGCTCAGCGCGACCTCAACAGCGCCATGCGCGAACACATCCGGCGCGAATCGGACACATGATTTCGACCAGCGTGCAACCCCGGATCGTGCTGGGCTCGACCTCGCGTTACCGCGCCGAGTTGCTGCGCCGGCTGGTTCCGGATTTCGAGCAATGCGCGCCGGGCACCGACGAAACGCCGCGGGCCGGTGAGGCTCCTGCCGAGCGCGCCCTGCGCCTGGCCATCGCCAAGGCCGCAGCGGCTGCCCGCGGGCAGCACAACAGCTTGATCATCGGTTCCGATCAGGTGGCCGAGCTGGACGGACAGGTGCTCGACAAACCCGGCACCGCCGAACGCGCGTGCGCGCAGCTCCGTGCCAGCTCCGGCCGCGAGGTGCATTTTCATACGGCGTTGTGCCTGCTCGATACCCGCGACGGCCACCAACATGCTCATGTCGACCATACAAGGGTGCGCTTTCGTGAACTGGCCGCGCCGGAAATCGCCCGGTATATCGAACGCGAGCGGCCGCTCGACTGTGCCGGCAGCTTCAAATGCGAGGGCCTCGGCATCAGCCTGTTCGAGTCGATCGACAATCGCGATCCCAGTGCGCTGATCGGGTTGCCGCTGATTGCGCTGGCGCGAATGCTGCGCGATGCGGGCATCGTGTTGCCGTAAGCGTTCAAGGCGCACAGTGCCAGTTACACTGGCTCGACGCGGGCGAACCAGTGCGCGTCTTGTCCATCTTGCGAAGAATCCGCCCCATGTCCCACCCCCACGATGGTTCCCTGCAGCAACGCCTTGATGCCGCGATGGCACAGGTCAATCGCGTCCTGCTGGGCAAGCCGCGGCAGGTGAAGCTGGCGTTCACCTGCCTGATCGCGGGTGGTCATCTGCTGCTGGAGGACGTGCCCGGCGTGGGCAAGACCACGCTGGCGCACGCACTGGCGTCCACCTTCGCGCTGGAGTTCCAGCGCGTGCAGTTCACCAGTGACCTGCTGCCGTCGGACATCATCGGGGTCAGCGTGTACGAGCGCGAGACCGGCCAGTTCCGTTTCCATCCGGGCCCGATCTTCACTGGCCTGCTGCTGGCGGACGAAATCAATCGTGCCAGCCCCAAAACACAGAGCGCGCTGCTGGAGGCGATGGCCGAAGATCAGGTCACCGTGGACGGCCAGACCCATGCGCTGGTGCAGCCCTTTTTTGTCGTGGCGACGCAGAACCCGCTCGACCTCAACGGCACCTTCCCGCTGCCTGATTCGCAGCTCGACCGCTTCATGCTGCGGCTGTCGCTGGACTATCCCGACGCAGACGCCGAGCGCGCCCTGCTCACCGGCAGCGACCGCCGGGATCTGCTGGCGCAACTCACGCCGCAGCTCGACGGGGTCTCGCTGACCGCACTGAACCGCCAGGCGCAGACGGTCACGGCGAGCCCCGCGCTGCTCGACTATCTGCAGGCCCTGCTCGCCGCCAGCCGTCACCATGCGGACATCCGCGTAGGGCTGTCGCCGCGCGCCGGGCTCGCCCTGCTCGGAGCCGCGCGCGCGTGGGCGTTGCTCAGCGGTCGCAGGCATGTGCTGCCTGAGGACATCCAGGCCTTGTTCGTACCGCTGGCGGCGCACCGTCTGCTGGCCGCACGCGGCGCCAATGGCGACACCCTGGCGCGACAGCTGCTCGCCGAGGTGGCGGTGGATTGATGCGCGAGCTGCTTCAGCATGTCCAGCGTTGGGCCGAGCGCCAACTGCCTGCGCTTACCCGTTACCGTCGCCGCGAAAGTCTTCCGATCGAACTGCATCGGCGGCGCATCTATATCGTGCCGAGCGGTTTCGGCATCGGCTTTTCGGTGTTGCTGACGGTCATGCTGGTAGGTGCGCTGAACTATGCGAACAACGCTGCCCTGCTGCTGACCTGCCTGCTCGGCGCGTCCAGCACGGCGAGCATGCTGGTGGCATTTCGCAGTCTCGACGGGTTGCGCCTGAGCCGCATTCGGGCGGGACACGCCGTTGCCGGCCAGCCTGTCGAACTCACCCTGGCATTTGATTCCAGCCGCCTGCGCAATGCCATCCGGCTCGATCTGGGAGACAGCAGCGTCGCCTTTGCGACCGAAGCCCGCGCCACCACCCAGATCAAGCTGACGCTGCCGACCTCGCGGCGCGGTTGGCTGGCTTTGCCGCGCCTGCGCGTATGGAGCAGCTGGCCATTGGGTTTGTTCCGCGCGTGGAGCTGGCTGCATCCCGATCATTCGGTGCTGGTGTGGCCGCGGCCGGAACTTTCGGGCCCCTCGCCCGTTGCGCCCGCCGATGATGCGCGCCACATGCGGCTGCATCGCGGCGATGAACTGGCGGCACTGCGGGACTACCGCGCCGGCGATCCACAGCGGCATATCGCGTGGAAAGCCAGCGCCCGCCAGGATCACTTGCTGGTGAAGGATTTCGAGCAGCCGCAAAGCCGTCCGCAATGGCAGCTGGACTGGCGTCAACTGGGCGGCCTGGACAGCGAAGCCCGCATCGCCCGGCTCGCGCGCTGGCTGGACGAAGCGCAGGCCCAGCGCTGCAGCTACAGCCTGTGGCTGCCCGGCCATGAGATCGCCGGCGGCAGCGGCCCCCTCCACTACGCGCGCTGCATGAACGCGCTGGCACAACTGCCATGAGCCCGCAGCCGCCCGGAAAGAAGGCAGCGCAGCCGTCGATCGACGCCCGGGCTTTCGATCTGCTGAGCCTGACCATGGCGTTCGTGCTCGGGTTGCACGCCATGCACCTGCCGTGGTGGCTCGACGTCGCGCTAGCCTCGATACTCGGCTGGCGCTGGTGGCAGCGACGCCAGCGTTCCGGCCGCGTACCGCGCTGGCTCAAGCTGCCGCTGCTGGCCTTGCTGACGCTGGCGGTGATCGCCCAATACGGCGGGATTTTCGGACGCGAGCCCGGCGCGGCGCTGGCGGTCGGCCTGCTGGTCCTGAAACTGCTGGAAACCGAAACCGCTCGCGACGTTCGCGTCGGCATCAGCTTCGCCTGTTTCGCGCTGATGACGGCCCTGTTGTTCGATCAGGGACTGGTGTCCACCACCGTCGTGGCCTTGGGCTTGCTGCCAGCGCTGGCCACCTTGCGCGCGCTGGAACCGGGGCAGCGGCCAGCCAGCCTGCCGCGCACCCTGCTGCCCGCGCTGGCGCTGTCGACCGCGGCTCTGCCGCTGGCCTTGCTGTCGTTCTTGCTGGTACCCCGACTGGACTCTCCGCTATGGGGAGCCCCCTCGCAGGCTCAGGCGCGCACCGGTCTGAGCGAAAGCATGTCGCCGGGCAATTTCACCGACCTGCTCACCGACGACCATCCGGCCATGCGGGTCAGCTTTGAGGGCCTACCGCCACCGGCGGACCTGCGTTACTTCCGCGCCTATGTGATGTGGAACTACGACGGCCGCAGCTGGCGCTACATCGACCCCGGCCAAGGGGGGGCGCGCGCGCCAGTGCCGATCGAGGTCGACGCGTCGATCCAGTACCAGATCAGTCTGCAACCTACGCAACAACGCGTGCTGCCCACCCTGGATGTGCCGCTGCAGGCGCCCGCGCAGGCCCGCCTGCAGCCTGATCGCGAGGTAATGGCCGACAAGCCGGTGAGCGATCAGCTCAGCTATCAACTGCGCTCGGCATGGCGATACCGGCTGCAGCCGACACTGGACGAGCGTTCGCTGCGACTGGGCCTGCGCCTGCCTGCCGGTTTCAATCCACGCACGCTCGCGCTGGCGGCGCAATGGCGCGAGCGTTATGGCGACGACCGTGCCGCCATCGTCCGAGCCGCGCTCAACCTGTTTCATGACGGTGGTTTCCGTTACACGCTGGCGCCGGCGCCGCTGGGCCGGGACGCGGTGGACGATTTCCTGTTCGCTACCCACGAAGGCTTCTGTGAACACTATTCCTCGGCCTTCACCGTGCTGATGCGCGCAGCCGGCATCCCGGCACGGGTGGTCACCGGCTACCAGGGCGGCTACTGGAACAAATACGGCAACTATCTGCTGGTGCGCTATTCCGATGCGCATGCGTGGAGCGAAGTGTGGCTGGCTGGCCGCGGATGGGTGCGCATTGACCCCACCGGCGCGGTCCGCCCCGAGCGCGTGTCGCTGGGCGCCGCTGCGGCGGCGGGAGATCAGCTGGCCTGGTACCGCAACGACTGGTTGCAGGGCTTGCGCAATCGCTGGGACATCGTCAACCGCTGGTGGGACAAAGGCGTTATCGGCTTTGATGCGCTACGTCAGCGCGGGCTGCTGACGCCGTTCGGCATAGGCGAGGCCGACACGGCGATATTGGGCATGCTGCTGGCGATCACCAGCGTGCTGTTCATCGCGATCGGGTTGGCGTGGGCCTTGTTGCGGCGACAGCCGCGCGATCCCTTGCGCGAGGCGTTGCGCGACCTGGAACGGAAACTGGCCCGCAAGGGCATTGCGCGACGGCCGGCAGAAGGTCCGCAGCACTATATGCGTCGCGCCGCGCGAGCCTTGCCGGGGCAACGCGACGAGTTGGTGAAATTGATGAACAGCTACCTGGAGCTGCGTTACGCCCACGCCGAACCGCCGCCTGAACTCCGGTACGCCTTTCAGCGTGCCGTGCGGGATTTCCGGGTCGTCAACGTGGTCAAATAAGAGCCGACGTGACGGCGTTGCCGTCGCCCATGATGGAGATATCCCATGTCCCTGCACCGCCCACTCACGCTCGCTGCCGCACTCGCCTTGCTGGCCGGCTGCGCGACGATTCCCAAGCCGCTGGAAGGCAACTACAGCAACGTCTCGACAACCAGCGCCCAGCAAGGCGGCGCGGGCGGCACGCGCGTGCGCTGGGGTGGCGAAATCATCAAGACCGAGCCTGGTCCCCAGCAAACGTGCTTCTATCTGCTCTCACGACCGCTGGACAGCCAGGCACGTCCGAAGCTTGGCAATACCGGCGAGAACCAGGGTCGCTTCGTGGCCTGCCGCGACGGCTTCTACGATCCGGAAGTTTTCGTCCGCGGTCGCGAGCTGACCGTCACCGGCACCCTGCACGGCACGGTGTCGCAGAAGGTCGGCGACTACGACTACGCCTATCCCCGCGTGGAAGCCGATGTCGTCTACCTGTGGCCAAAACGCCCCATCATCGTGGACTACCCGCCGGGCTTCTACGATCCGTTCTGGGGCCCGGGATTCGGGCCGTACTGGGGTGGCCCCGGCTACTGGGGTGGCCCCGGCTACTGGGGTGGCCCGCGCAGGGTGATCATCGTGCGCCCGCCGCCGCCACCGCCGGCACCGAAGAAGTAGTTCCCATGAAAACGCCGGCATCGTCGCCGGCGTTTTTCATTCTGCGCAGGTGAGGTTGTTCCGCTCAGCCCGGCGGCCAGTGCAGGCGGCGTCCCGCCAGCAGATGCACATGGAGGTGAAACACGGTCTGGCCGCCATCCTCGTTGCAGTTGATCACCGTACGATAACCCTGCTCGGCAAACCCCTCCCGCTTCGCGTACTCGGCAGCCCCCAGCAGCAGCTTGCCGAGCAGCGCGGCATCGCCCGGGGCCGCATCGTTGAGCGTCGCCAAGGGCCGCTTCGGAACGAACAGCACATGCACGGGCGCCTGCGGATTGAGATCGCGGAACGCCAGCACGTCGGCGTTCTCGTAGACGATATCGGCAGGGATTTCGCGGCGGATTATCTTGCCGAAGATGGTGTCATTCATGGCCACTCCCGTGATGGATCAATCAAGCAACTGGCGGCTGCCGAACGCATGCGCCAGGGTGCCGCGATCGACGTATTCAAGCTCGCCGCCCAACGGCACGCCGTGAGCCAATCGGGTCGGCCGCACCCCACCGGCACGCGCCAGCTGCGCCAGATAGTGCGCCGTCGCCTCGCCTTCCACGGTGGGGTTGGTGGCGATGATCAGCTCCTCGATCTCGCCTTCGCCCAGGCGCTGGGTCAACTGCGCCAGCCCCAGTTCCTCCGGCCCCAGACCATCCAGCGGCGACAAGCGCCCCATCAGCACGAAATACTGGCCGCGGTAGCCGGTGGCCTGCTCGATGGCCGCCAGGTCGGTCGGCGATTCCACCACGCACAGCACCTGGCGTTCGCGGCTGGAACTGGAGCACAGCGAGCACAACGGTTCTTCGCTGAAATTGCGGCATCGGCTGCAATGGCCGATGCGCCGCATCGCCTGCTCCATCACGGCAGCCAGCTTCAGTCCGCGCTCCCGCTCGCGCTCCAGCAAATGGAAGGCCATCCGCTGTGCACTCTTGCCGCCCACGCCAGGCAGGCAGCGCAGCGCTTCGATGAGTTCGGCGAGCAACGGCGAGCCGCTCATCGAACACCCGGGTTTCGGAAGACGGAAAGCGGGATTCGTGAAACCGGCCTCGGGCACGACATGCTCTTGATCTCCCGCATCGCGAATCCCGCCTCCCGGCTTTCAACAGACGAATGTCCGGTCATCCCGGTCTCAAAACGGCATCTTGAAACCAGCCGGCAGATTCATCCCGGCGGTAACGCCACCGAGCTTGCCCTTGCTGACTTCCGCCACCTTGTTCACCGCATCGTTGACCGCAGCGGCGACCAGGTCCTCGGCCATCTCCGGGTCGTCGGCAAACGTCTGCCGGTCGATCTGCACGCGACGCACTTCGTGCGCGCCGGTCATCACCACGCTGACGAGGCCGCCGCCGGCACTGCCGGTGACTTCGAGTTTGGCGATCTCTTCCTGCGCACGCTTCATGTCCTCCTGCATGCGCTGTGCCTGCTGCATCAGCTGACCAATCTGTCCTCTCATCACGCGGCTCCGGATTCGTTGTCAAAGGGTTTGATGGATTGGGGCACGACCCGCGCGCCGAACTCGCGCTTCAGGGACTGCACCAGCGGATCGCTCTCGATCGACTGCTCGGCGCCGGCCTGGGCCGCGTCACGAGCCTGCGCCGCCCGCGCCGCCGGGGTCTGCGTGACCGCGCCGAGGCTGCCGTTGATGAAGCGCAGGCGGATGCGTTCGCCCAGGGCATGGCCGATGCGCTCCTCCATCTGGCTCACCATCGGCTCGACCGCCAGACTCATGTGCGCCGGCTGCAGCGCGAGCACCAGGGTCTGGCCGTCGCGCTCGCGCAAAACGGCATTCTGCGCTAGCAGGCCGAATGGACCACGCAGGCCGGCACGCTCGATCAGCGCCTCCCAGTCCGGCAGGCCGTTGACACCCTGCGCCACAGGGGCAACGATGGCGGGCGCTGGGGTTGGGGCGTCCGCCTTGGGAGGGGACGGGGAGCCCGGTTTCCGCTCCGGCACCACGGCGGATCGACCCGCGGCTGCCGTGGCGGAACGCGATGGCACGGCCGGCGTCTGAACCCCCGCGGCAGGAACACCGCCCCGCGCGTCCGCTGCGGCATCACCCGGACGGAACGCCAGCATGCGCAGCAGCGCCATTTCGAAGCCGGTGCGCGCATCCGGTGCCAGCGCCAGATCGCGCCGGCCCGAAGTGGCGATCTGGTAATAGAGCTGCACGTCTTCGGCCGTCATTCCTTCGGCCAGTGCGGTCAGCGCGTTGTCATGGTCGCTGTCTTCCTCCGGCCGATAGCCGGGAATCAGCTGGATCAACTGCAGCCGGTGCAACACGCTGGCGATGTCATCCAGTACGCCACCGAAGTCCGGCGAGTACGAGGCGATCTGCGTGCATTCGGCCAGCAGCCGTTCGCCATCGCCGGCGGCGAGTGCGTCGAGCACGCCCAGCACCTGTCCGCGCGCTACGCTGCCCAGCATGGTGCGCACGTCGTCGGCGTGCAGCGCGCCGCCACCGTAGGCAATTGCCTGATCGAGCAGCGACAGCCCGTCGCGCAACGAACCATCGGCAGCGCGGGCGAGTTCACCGATGGCGCCGTCTTCGTAGGCGATGTTTTCCGCAGCGAGGATGTGCCGCATCTGACCGGAAATCTGGTCCGGCAGCAGGCGCTTCAGATTGAACTTCAGGCAGCGCGACAGCACCGTCACCGGCAGCTTCTGCGGATCGGTGGTGGCCAGCAGGAACTTCACGTGCGGCGGCGGTTCTTCCAGCGTCTTCAGCAGCGCGTTGAACGCGTTCTTCGACAACATGTGCACCTCGTCGACCAGGTACACCTTGAAGCGCCCCCGCGACGGCGCGTACTGCGCGTTCTCGATCACTTCGCGCACATCGTCCACGCCGGTGTTGCTGGCCGCGTCGATCTCCAGCAGATCGACGAAGCGCCCTTCGTCCACCGCCGTGCACACCGAGCACTCGCCGCAAGGATCGGCCGATTGGCCGCGTTCGCAGTTCAGCGACTTGGCGAAGATGCGCGCGATGGTGGTCTTGCCGACGCCACGGGTGCCGGTGAACAGGTAGGCGTGGTGCATGCGCCCGGTCTCGAGCGCATTGGTGAGCGCGCGCACCACGTGTTCCTGCCCGACCAGCTCGGCGAACTTGCGCGGACGCCACTTGCGGGCGAGTACCTGATAAGACATGCCTGACTACCTTGGGGCGAAGGATGATTGTGCCAAGTCGGCGGGGGTAAGTCAGTAAACGGAGAGGGGGAATCGGCCACCCGAAATGGCGGCGGCCCCGCCAGCCACACCCCGGCACCCGAATCATTCGCTACCGTTGCTTCCTTCCGGACCTGGCGGAGTTTGCGAACTATCGTCGCGGGGGGACCGACGGGGCCACCATGGACGTCAAGCAGTCATTGCTTGCTGGTTTTGCTGTTGCGCCAGCTGAAGCTGTCGCACTTGCTCAGAAACTGGCGGAGAGAGCGGGATTCGAACCCGCGATACGTTTTACCGTATACACACTTTCCAGGCGTGCTCCTTCAACCACTCGGACACCTCTCCGCAATGCAACCCTCTTCGTCGGCCAGACAGCCTTTCGAAGAGTCGACAAGAATAGCGGCAGGGCACCCTCGCAGGCAAGCGAGCACGCGCGGGTTCAGCCTGCATCGGCCCGAGGCTTCGCCGGGACTGGCAAGGCCGCGCGCTCACCTCGACCGGCGACACGGTAGCCGCGCGAAGCCAGCACGGCAGCATCCGCGGCACTGCCGTAGTGATAGAGCAGCAACTGCCGGCGCAACGTATCGGGATACTCGCGCTCGAGATCCTCGACGCCGGTGTGGGACGGATTGCCGACCAGACTGCAGTCGTGCGCAATCACCTCGTCGCCGCCGGTGCGGTGCGCCAGCACTTCCGGAATCGGACGGGTGTCACCCGTGTAGACGAAGCTGCCTTCCAAGGCCAGCCCATAGGACGTGCCTGGAACATGGTGGCGCGTCGCGAACACGTCGAACCAGAGTCCGTCCAGCCAGAAACCGCGCGTGAACGGCAGCAACCGGAACGCCTCCCAGTAGTTGACGCCGCCTTCGGCCAGCGCGCCAGGGTAGTCGGCCACCCTCGCCTGCAACCATGGGACGAGGGCGGCGTGGACGAATACCTTCGTCTGGCCACGCAGGACCGGATCGAACCACAGCCTGATGAACAACCGCTCCAGCCCGGCCACATGGTCCATGTGCGTGTGCGTGATGAACAACGCACGCGGCGGCGCGCCGTAGGCCGCCATGTAGCGATCCAGCGTATCGGCGCCGCAATCGATCAGCAGCACCGGCTCGTCATCGCGTTCCAGCACCACCGCGGAGGAGCCCAGCTCCACCGCATGTGCAGCGCCCACGCCCAGGAAATGCAGATGCCAGTTCATGCGTTCAAGGTCCGCTGATAGCGATAGAGCAGAGGTTGCCAGATGGTTTTCTCGAACGCGGCCGCATCGGGGTGGGCAGCACCGAGCTTGAGCAGCGAACGGCGCAGACGTTGCAGATTGGCTTGCTGCCACGCGGGCGCTGGCGGCCGCAGGCGGCCGCGATCGAAGTCGATCAGGTACAGCTCGCCCGACGCCACCAATACGTTGTGCGCGTTCAGATCCGCATGCCAGATGCCGGCGCGGTGAAAACGCGCGACCAGCGCCCCGGCTTCTTCGGCCAGTTCGCCATCCAGTCGTCCACCTGCCAGGCATTCGGCCAGCGTCGATGCGTTGGCGATACGGCGCGTGATCAGTTCGGCGCTGTAGAACAGACCATGCCGGCGATAGCGTGCCGCCACCACGGCCGGTGCCGGCAGACCCAGCCGGGTGATCTCGGCCAGCAGGCGAAACTCGGCAAAGGGACGGGTCCGGTCCGCGCCGGTCCACAGGTATCGATCGCCCATCAGCTTCGCGATCAGGCCGCCCCTGTGGTAGTGCCGCAACACGCATTCGCCGATGGGCGTGACGATGATCGCCACGCCGCCGCGGCCGCCGGCCTGCGTGCGCAGCGCATTCCGCTCGCGCCAGTACGCCGGCGCAAACCATTCGTGCCCGACTTGTGCCGACAACTCGGCGTCGAACAGAATCGCGCCTTCGGCATCCTTGTGGGTTCGTTCCTGCATCATCATGCCCGGTGACTGTCCCCGATTCTAACCCAGGCCCCATGACCCCGAACCCGATGACCGCTGCTGCCTCGATCTGCCTGCTGCGCACTTCCGCCATTGGCGACGTCACTCATGTGGTACCGCTCGTGCGCACGTTGCAGCGGGCATGGCCGCATGCGTCGCTGACCTGGATCATTGGAAAGCTCGAACGCCGGCTGGTCGACGACCTGCCTGGGGTCGAGTTCGTCACGTTCGACAAGACCGCAGGTTGGGCCGGCATGCGCGCGGTGCACGCGGCGCTGCGCGGCCGGCGTTTCGATGCGCTGCTGCAGATGCAGGTCGCGATGCGTTCCAATCTCCTGAGCCTGGGCATCAAGGCCGATCGACGTGTCGGCTACGACCATGCACGCTCGAAAGACCTGCATGGCCTGGTCATCAACGAGCGCATTCCCGCGCGCAGCGGCGAGCATGTGCTGGATGCGATAGGCAGCTTCAGCGAACCGCTGGGGACAAGGCAGACGCAGGTGCGCTGGGACATACCGATCCCCGAAGAAGCCTGCGCCTGGGCAGCGGAACAACTGCCAGGCGATGTGCCCACCCTGCTGGTCAGCCCCACCTCCAGCCACGCGTTGCGCAACTGGCGGCCGGAGCGCTACGCCGCGGTGATGAATCACGCCGCGGCCCGCGGCTGGCGGGTGGCATTGGTCGGCGGCCCATCGTCGGGCGAACGCGCCATGGCCGACGCGGTGCTGGCGCACTGCCAGCGCAAGCCGCTCGACCTCACCGGCAAGGACACCTTGAAGAGGTTGCTGGCTGTGCTCAGCCGCGCGCAGTTGCTGCTGACTCCCGACTCCGGACCGATGCACATGGCCAACGCGGTCGGCACCAAGGTGCTGGGCCTGCACGCGGCAAGCAACCCGGAGCGCTCCGGGCCGTACTCCGACCGTCGCTGGTGCGTGAACAAGTACGACGAGGCGGCGCGCAGGTTTCTCGGCAAGCCGGCCAGCGAGATTCCGTGGGGCAGCAAGATCGAGAAGCCCGGCGTGATGGACCTGATCGGCGTCGACGAAACGATCGAGCGCTACGAAGCGGCCGCGCAAGACATGCGGTTGTTCTAGGAGCCTGCTCCGGCGATGCGTTTTCTCCGGGCACCCGGTCTCCCGGTACCCGGGCAGAAGCACCACCCGCCAGCAAGCTCCCGCGGGCGGGCGTCAGACGACCCGGTAATCCTGGTATGACTTTTCCTCGACCAGCTGCGAGCCGAGCTTGAGATTGATCTCGCGCTTCAACGCGGCGCGCTCGTCGTTGCGGAAGTACACCGCGCGAGCAAGCTCGATGAACTCCTGGTCGAACGCCTGCGCCCGTTCCTTCAGGCGGATGTTGTCCTCGATATCCCACAGCAATTCGTTCACCGCCAGCAGGCGCGCGCGCTCGTCGGCGATGTCTGTCTGCGAGGCGGTGCTGTTGCCCCAGGTGGCGTTGAGCAGGTCCAGCTCGTTGCGCACGTTGGCCAGTTTGGCGGCATCGGCAATGCGCCGGGACTTGATCTCCAGGATGGTGATCTTGTCGATCAGCTCACCGCAGGAAACGGGGGTCTGGATCAGGCTCATGAACTTGTTCCGTCAGGGTGGATGGTGATCACGCGGCGGAGCGGAACGCGTCCCGCTGCACCAGGGCGCAGACCGCGCGTACGTCCGCGTCCATCGCGCGGTCGCGATGCATGAAATCAATGTGCTGGCGCAGGACCGCGTGGGCTTCGCGGACGCTGTCGCCGGCATGGAAGCTGCCGGCATTGACCAGCGCGGCGGCCAGCTGCTGCACCTCCGCCACGAACTGCCCGTAGTGGGGCTGATCCTCGCGCGGCGCGTTGCCGATCTTCGCCGCCAGCGCCCGCCAGCCGCCGCGGCGGGCCAGCCGGCTCGCCGCGTTCAGCATCGCCTGACGATAGTCCAGCGCCTGCGCCGCGGTGTACAACTCCAGCGCCAGCACATGCGAAAGATCCTCGGTCATCTCCAGCACGTGGCGCGCCTCGTTGGCCCCCATCGACACATGGTCCTCGGCGTTCGCGCTGGTCGGCACCGAATACACGCTGGCCGGATGCGCGCGCGTGACGAGGTCGTTGACCAGCGCGGCGGCGGTGTACTGCACGATCATGAAGCCCGAATCGGTGCCGTCCTCGTTGCCTGTGAGAAAGGCGGGCAGCCCGTCATTGGTGGCCGAGTCGACCAGCTTGTTGAGGCGGCGCTCGGAGATCGACGCCAGCACCGGGATCGCCGCCTTCACGTAACTCATCGCCAGCGCCAGCGGCATGCCGTGGAAATGGCCGGCGGAGATCACCTGCTCCTCGATGAACTGCGCGTCGTCGTTGTCCGGGAAGATCAGCGGATTGTCGGTGACCGAGTTCAGCTCGATGTCGAACACCCGGCACGCCTGCGCCCACGCATCGCGCACGGCGCCATGTACCTGCGGCATGCAGCGCAGGCTGTAGGCATCCTGCGGCTGGTGCTTCTTGCCGCCCTTGAACGGCAGGAAGCGGCGGTAGAACGCCTCGCGGCCGTGGCGCTGGTTCGCCGGCACCCAGTCCCAGCCGATGTCGAAACTGAGTGCCTGGTCGTCCGGTTCGCTCCACGCCTCGGCGTTCCACGACTTGAATCGCGGCACGAGGTGATACGGAATGTCGACCAGGGTGGAACCCGCCAACAGCTCGCGCACGCGCGCCGCGGTTTCGACCTGGCCGGGATGCGGACGCAGCGCATGCACCTCCGGCCGCAGCGCGCCGCTGCGGCCCGCGAATGCGTCCAGCGTCATCGCCGCAGCCAGGTCGGCGGTATCCAGCAACCGCTCCAGCATGTCCAGCGCCAGTACACCGGTCGCCAGCATCTGCGCAGTGCCGTTGTTGAGCGCCAGCCCTTCCTTGAACGACAGCCGGATCGGCGCGAGGCCGGCATGCTGCAGCGCTTCCGCACCTGACATCCGCTCGCCCCGATAGAACGCTTCGCCACCGCCGAGCAGCACGATCGCCAGGTGCGACAACGGTGCGAGATCGCCGCTGGCGCCGACCGAACCCTTCTCCGGCACCACCGGCACCACACCGGCGTTGAGCATGGCGGTCAGCGCTTCGAGCGTGCTCACGCGAATACCGGAGTGACCGCGCATCAACGTGTTGATGCGGATCAGCAGCATCGCCCGCACCACGTCCTCGCCGAACGGCTTTCCGACACAGACCGCGTGCGTGATGATCAGGTTGTGCTGCAGTTCTTCCAGCAAGGTGCCTTCGGGTGCTTGCGGATGGCCGCCCGGCAATTCGTCGCGCACGCGATGCGCGCCCAGCAGCTTGTCTGCATTGCTGCCGAAACCGGTGGTGACGCCATAGGTCGGTTCGCCGCAACTCACCTTGTCGGCAAGAAAATCGGCGGCGCGCTGCACCCGCTTCAGCTGCGTCTGGTCCAGCGCTACCGAGGCGCCCCGGCGCGCCACCGCGACCAGCTGCGCACGCGTCAGGCTGCTGCCGTCGAGAAGAATCGTTTCACTCACAAAATTGCTCCAGACCTGTTTGCACACCGGAAGAACAACCCACCTGCCAGCCGCCCTCACCCCATTGCGGCAGCCTGCTCCAGCTCCACCCGCAGCGTCTTGGTCAGCTCGCTGCGCGCCACCTCGAACTGATCCTCGCGGCGCAGGTCCTTCACCGTGACCACGCCCCTGGCGATCTCGTCCTCGCCAAGCACGATCACGAAACGGATGCCGGCGCGGTCGGCGTATCTGAACTGCTTGCCGAGCTTGCCGCCTTCCAGCACCACCTCGGTGGCGATGCCGGCGCCGCGCAGTTCGCTGGCCAGTGCCAGGTAGACCGGCAACTGCGCCGCATCCATCTGGGTCACCAGTACGTCGACCGTGCTGGTCGCGGTGCTGATCAGGCCGGCATCGCGCAGTTGCCAATACAGCCGGGTCAGTCCGATGGAAATGCCGACACCCGGCAAGTGCGACCTGGTGTACTGCCCGGCCAGGTTTTCATAACGGCCGCCGGAGCAGATCGAGCCGATCTGCGGGTGGTCGTTCAGCGTGGTCTCGTAGACCGTGCCGGTGTAGTAGTCGAGGCCGCGGGCAATCGACAGGTTCAGTGCGTAGTGCGTCTGCGGCACGCCGAACGCGTGGATCAGGCCCAGCACTTCCTTCAGCTCGCTGCGCCCCTGCTCCATCGCTTCCGGGCCGGTGCCGAGCGCGTCGAGTTTGTCGAACGCGTCCTGCAGCGAGGTCGAGCGTACCTGCACGAAGGCGAGGATCTTCTGCACCGCCTCGCCAGCGAGCCCGAACGGCTCGCCGGTCAGAGTGGCACGCACCGCATCGGCTCCGCGCTTGTCCAGCTTGTCCACTTCGCGCAACACCAGCATCTGCTGTTCGGCATCGACGATGCCCAGGCTCTCGAAGTAACCGCGCATCAGCTTGCGGTTGTTGAGCTGGATGGTGAACGGCCCGATCGCCAGCTCGCGGAACACGCTGTAGATCACCGCCGGAATCTCGGCGTCGTAGCGCACCGACAGCGCGTCCTTGCCGATCACGTCGATGTCGCACTGGTAGAACTCGCGGAAACGTCCGCGCTGGGCGCGCTCGCCGCGATACACCTTCTGCATCTGGTAACGACGGAACGGGAAGCTCAGGTCGCGTTCGTGCTCGGCCACGTAGCGCGCCAGCGGCACCGTGAGGTCGAAGCGCAGCGCCAGCTCGGGCGTGCCTTCGTCGCTCTTGCCCAGTGCGCCGGTCGACTGCACGAAATACACCTGCCGCTCGGTCTCGCCGCCGGTCTTGGTCAGCAGCACGTCGGAGTACTCGATCACCGGCGTCTCGACCGGAAGGAAGCCGAAACGCTCGTAGTTGCGGCGGATCACGTCGAGCATGCGCTGGAATGCGATCTGGTCGAGCGGCAACAGCTCGAGCACGCCGGGCATGGTGCGGGCCGGGGTAAGCGCCATGGAATCCTCTACTGACGGTGGGAATATTCCGTCGCGCGGCAGCGCGCACGACGGCAGCCCCCAAGATTAACAGAACGCCATCGGCCTTCCGCCGTCCTTTCCCCATCGCGCGCATCGAACCTGTTGCCAAGCCCTCACGCGGCGATTAAGATACGCGGCTTCCCACGGGGTGTAGCTCAGCCTGGTAGAGCGCTACGTTCGGGACGTAGAAGTCGCAGGTTCGAATCCTGTCTCCCCGACCAAGAAAAGCAACGACTTGGGCCACCTTCGCAGGGTGGCCCTTTTCGTTTGTCCTGCACCGTCCTGCAAGAAGCATTCGCGCATCTTCGGACGCAGGCGAGCAGGAATGGAAGCCCCACTCCACCAAGCAGTCGCCACGCTCGACG
This sequence comes from Rhodanobacter umsongensis, assembly GCF_042654965.1. Classification (NCBI taxonomy): domain Bacteria; kingdom Pseudomonadati; phylum Pseudomonadota; class Gammaproteobacteria; order Lysobacterales; family Rhodanobacteraceae; genus Rhodanobacter; species Rhodanobacter umsongensis. The sequence goes on from NZ_JBHSMK010000009.1 coordinate 244,897, forward strand.
ACGCTTCCACAATCCCCCGATGCAACGAAGTTCGAGGTTCGGGATCAGGCCTTGACGGCCTTGACTCATCTGTCCGCGAAAACGGGGCAGAGCCTGTATTGACGAGTATCAATATGCTGGCTCAGCGCCTTCCTTAGCGTTGTCACCATGCATGATGACAATTTGCCCACCCCTTCCGTGCGGCATTCGCCCGGCCAGCCGGCAGACGCGCAATCCGGCGTGCCCGCAGGTGGTTTGTCGGAACGTGAAGCCCAGGATCGACGGGCTCGTTATGGGCCGAACGAAGCACGCGCCGTCGGCCATGGCGGTCCCATTGCGGCGCTGCTCTTGCTGTTCACCAATCCCCTGGTGGTCATCCTGCTGCTGGCCGCCGGCGTCTCCGGATTCGTCGGGGATATCGTCGGCGCCGCGATCATCGCGGCCATGGTGATCCTCAGCGTCACCCTCAATTTCGCGTTGAGCTATCGCTCCCAGCGTGCGGCCAATCGTCTGCGCGACGAGATTGCGCCGATGGCCACGGTCTGCCGCGATGGACGCTGGCAGGAACGGCCCCGCAAGGAACTGGTGCCAGGCGACCTGATCCGGCTCGCCGCGGGGGACCGGGTACCCGCGGACGCTCGCCTGATGACCGCGCGCGACCTGCATGTACTGCAAGCTGCGCTGACGGGCGAGTCGATGCCTGTGGAAAAGGCGGTGGCCGATGGGCAAGAGGGCCTGGATCGAAGCGCCGATGCGCGACACCTGGTATTTCTCGGCACGTCGGTCGTCGCCGGCACGGCAACCGCGGTCGTCTTTGCCACCGGCCGCCAGACGGCATTTGGCGATGTTGCCGAGGCGTTGGCCGAGCGTCCGCCGCCCACGGAGTTCGAGCGCGGGCTGAGCGGTTTTTCCCGGCTGATCATGTACACGATGGTGTTCCTGCTGCTTGCCGTGCTGCTCATCGGCATCGCCATGCATCGCCCGCCGCTGGAGACCATGTTGTTCGCGCTGGCCCTGGCCGTCGGCCTCACGCCCGAGTTCATGCCGATGATCACCACGGTCACCCTGGCACGCGGGGCCGTGCGCATGGCGCGCCAGCGGGTCATCGTCAAGCATCTTGCCGCCATCGAGGACTTCGGCAGCATGACGGTGCTCCTGAGCGACAAGACCGGCACGCTGACCAGCAACGAGACATCGCTGGCGTCGTCGGTCGATCCGTTCGGCGGCGCGTCCGAACGATCGCACGTGCTGGCTTATCTGAATGCCTCGTTCGAGACCGGCATCCGCAGCCCGCTCGACGCAGCGATACTGAGCTGCCAGACGCTTGCGGTGAGCGGCTACCGCAAGCTGGACGAGATTCCGTTCGATTTCGAGCGGCGCCGGCTATCCGTGGTCGTCGAGCACAACGACGAGCGGCTGCTGATCGTCAAGGGCGCGCCGGAGTCGGTGATCGCCCAATGCACGCGGTATGAGGCGGATGGCCTCGTACAGAAGATCGATGCCACCTCCATGGAACGCTGCATGCGCACCCAGGAAGGGTTTGGCGAACAGGGTTTGCGCGTGCTGGCCGTGGCCTATCGCAATGTTCCATCGCAGGAGCGCTATGCCACCAGCGACGAGGCCGACCTGACGCTTGCCGGGTTCGTGCTGTTTGCCGATCCCATCATCCCCGGTGTAGCGGAATGTCTGCGCACGTTGGCCGAGGACGGCATCACGGTGAAGATCCTGACCGGAGACAACGAGCGCGTGGCGCGTCATGTCTGCGCGCAGGTCGGCATCGACGTCAGCCGGTTGGTCACCGGCGCGGAGATCGAAGGCCTTGGGGAAACCGCACTCGGCATCCTGGCCGAGCGGACCAGCATCTTCGCGAGAGTCAATCCGGCACAGAAGCACCGTATCGTGCTGGCGCTCAAGGCGCGCAATTGCGTGGTCGGTTTCCTTGGGGACGGCATCAACGACGCGCCATCGCTGCATGCCGCCGATGTCGGCATTTCAGTCGCCAGCGCCGTGGACGTCGCCAGGGAGGCGGCGGATATCGTGCTGCGCGAGCGCGACCTGAAGGCACTGCATGCCGGCGTCATCGAAGGGCGAAGAGCGTTCACGAATGTCATGAAATACCTGCTCATGGGCACGAGTTCGAACTTCGGCAACATGTTCAGCATGGCGGCGGGCGCCCTGTTCCTGCCATTCCTGCCGATGCTGCCGACCCAGATCCTTCTGAACAATTTCCTGTACGACATGGCGCAGACCACCATCCCCACGGACAATGTGGACAGCGCACAACTGCGCCGGCCGCGCCGCTGGAGTGTCGCGCTCATCCGGCGCTTCATGCTCGGCATCGGGCCGATCAGTTCCATCTACGACTTCCTGACCTTTTACGTCCTGCTCCGCTGGCTGCATGCGTCCGAAGCGGCGTTTCACACCGGCTGGTTCATCGAGTCGCTCGCCACCCAGACGCTCGTGCTGTTCGTCATCCGCACCGCGGGCAATCCGTTGCGAAGCCGCCCAAGCAAGGCATTGATCGTCAGCGTGCTGCTGGCCATCGCCATCGGCGTGATTCTTCCCGCGACGCCGCTGGCGACCGATCTGGGCTTCGTGCTGCTGCCGCCTGCCTTCTTCATGTTCCTGATCGCGGCGACGGTGACTTACCTGCTGCTGGTCGAAATGGCCAAGCGGCGGTTCATGCGTTCCGCCGACGATGCCTCGCCGGCGGAGCGGAACAACACGGTGAACAGGTCAGGAGCACGGCTTCATGAGTGACCCATGGGTCCGCCTGCTGCAACTCGCCTACTTCATGCTCCCCGCCTACTGCGCCAACATGGCGCCGCCCTTCACCCGCTACTGGCGCGGCTGGAATCGACCTGTCCACGAGCGCCTTCTCGGCAGCCACAAGACCGTGCTCGGCGTTCTGGCCGGAGTTGCCACGGGAGTGCTGGTGACCGGAATGCAATCCCGGATCCACGCGCCGTGGTCGCTGGTCGACTATCGGCATTGGCTGCTGCTTGGCCTCGGCCTGGGCGGCGGCGCGATGCTGGGCGACATGCTGAAGAGCCTTATCAAGCGCATGTTGCACATCCGTCCGGGTACACGCTGGATTCCCTTCGATCAACTCGACTTCGTGGCTGGCGCACTGGCCCTGACCGGGACCTGTGCCGGCCTTGGCGCAACGGACGTGGCAGCCATCGCCGCCGTGACCTTCGTGGGGGATCTAGCCCTGAACCAGCTCTCGTATCGCCTGGGCATCAAGGACAGCCCCTGGTAGCGCCCTGGGTTGAGTCGGGCAGTTGAGCCAAGTCAATACGAAGATCGGCCCGGCGCCCTATTCATGGGCCGTGGCCTGCGAGCGCTCCTGCGACGCTCGACCCCCTCATCGAGGTCGCGATGATTGATGCGCCGCTTTCACCAAGCCATATCGTGTCCGAAGAGATCGCCGGACTGCTGCATGAATTGCGCCCGCAGGAAACGCACCCGCCTGTCGTGAGGATCGACGCGCGGCTGGACCGCGACCTGGGCCTGGACAGCCTCTCGCGCATGGAATTGCTCGCGCGCCTGGAGAAGCGTCTGCACGTCACGATCCCCGAACGGCTTGCCATGGAGGCGCAGACACCCGCCGATCTGTTGCGTGCTCTTGCCGCCTCTTCCGCCCAGCCGGCTTCCATCGACGTGGACACCGCGCTTGCATCGGCGCGGCAGGAACCTCTTGCAACGCCCGACGGCGCCAACACGCTGCCGGAGGTACTGGCATGGCATGCCCGGCGACACCCGGACCGGATGCATGTGCATTTTGCCGGCGGCGACGGCGACGGCGACGGTGTCGAGCTGAGCTACGCCGAGCTATACGCGGCAGCGAACGAAACGGCCTGCGGGTTGCAGCAAGCCGGCTTGCGCGCCGGCGACCCGGTGGCCTTGATGTTTCCGACCCATCCCGACCTGCTGATCGCCTTCTTCGGGGTCATGCTGGCCGGTGGCGTGCCGGTGCCGTTGTATCCGCCACTGCGACCCAGCGAACTGGGCGAATACTGGCGGCGCCAGACCGGCATCCTGCGCAACTGCGGTGCGCGCCTGATGCTGGTCGCGCCCGTCCTTTTCGAGCATCGCCATGCGATCGGCGCACTCGCCGGCAGCGTGGGACGTCTGCTGACGGTCGCCTCGTTGCGGGAGGCGCACGGGCAACCCGAACCGGTACCGCACCGTGGCGACGACCTGGCCCTGTTGCAGTACACCTCAGGCAGCACCGCCGACCCGAAAGGCGTGATGCTCACCCATGACAACCTGCTCGCCAATATCCGCATCATGGGCCGTCTGGTCGGCGCATCGGCAACGGACACCTTCGTCAGCTGGCTGCCGCTTTACCACGACATGGGCCTGATCGGCGCATGGCTGGGCAGCCTGTATTTCGGCATCCCGCTGATCCTGATGCCGCCGCAGGCGTTCCTGCTGCACCCCGAGCAATGGCTGCGCGCCATCCACCGCTTCCGGGCCACCTTGTCGGCGGCACCGAACTTCGCCTGCGAACTGTGCCTGCACCGGGTCGAGGAAGACACGCTAGGGGAGCTGGACCTCCGCTGCCTGCGCATCTGCTTCTGCGGCGCGGAGCCGGTGTTTCCGGAAACCATGGAGCGCTTCATCGCCCGCTTCGCCCGCTTCGGCCTGTCGCCGGGCGCGCTGCTTCCGGTGTACGGCCTGGCCGAGAACAGCCTGGGCCTCACCTTTCCGCCGCCCGGGCGCGGCGTCCGCGTATTGCGCATTCGCCAAGATCGTTTCCTTCGCAGTGGCGATGCCGTCGCCACCGACGACCCCGGCGAGCCATCGCTGCGATTCGTGTCCTGCGGAGCGCCCTTGCCCGAGCACGAGCTGCGCATCGTCGACGAATACGACCACGCCTTGCCCGATGGCCGGCAAGGGCGCATCCAGTTTCAAGGCCCTTCGGCCACCGCCGGCTATTTCCGCAACCCATCGCTTACCCGACAGCTTCTCCACGACGGCTGGCGGGATACCGGTGACCTGGGTTTCCTTTCGGAAGGCGAGCTGTATCTCACCGGCCGCGTGAAGGACGTGATCATCCGCGCGGGCCAGCACCTGCATCCGCAAGGCATCGAGCAGGCAGTAGGCGACGTACGGGGCGTACGACGCGGCCGCGTGGCGGCGTTCGGCACCCACAGCCAGGGCACCGAACGCCTGGTCGTCGTTGCCGAAACCCGCGCGACGGATCCGGCGCAACGCCAGGCACTGCAGCAGGCCGTCAACGCGGCGGTGCAGGCGTGCGCGGGGGCGCCGGCCGACGATGTCGTACTGGCGGCGCCCGGTACGATATTGAAAACGTCGAGCGGGAAATTGCGCCGTTCGGCATGCCGGTCCGCGTTCGAAACCGGCCGCCTGGATACGCCCGACCGGTGGCGTCTGTTGGCCGTCGCGGCCCGCTCCCAGCGCGATCGGCTGCTGCGCGCGGCCCGCCGTGCCGGCACGCTGGCCTACGCCGCGTACGCATGGCTTGTTCTCGGCATCGCGACCGCCCCGACACTGCTTTGCATGGCGTTGCCCTTGTCTCATGCAAAGCGTTGGAGCGTGTCGCGCCAGCTGCTGCGGATGCTGGCCGCGGCAACCGGCATCCGGATCCGAGTGAACCAGCTCGAAGCGCCGCCCAGCCGCCCTTGCGTCTTCGTCTGCAACCACGCCAGCTATGTCGATGCGCTGGTGTTGATGTGCGCCCTGCCAAGGCCGGTGACGTTCATTGTGAAACAGGAATTGGCCACACAGCCGGTGCTGGGCTGGGCATTGAACCGCCTCGGCGTGATGTTCGTGGCCCGATCCGACCCGTATGCGCAGGCCGTGCAGCAGGTGCGGGCCAGCACCCGCGATGTGCTGTTCTTTCCGGAAGGCACCTTCAGGCACATGCCGGGCCTGGTGCACTTCCGCCTGGGCGCGTTTGTCGCGGCCGTTGAAGCGGACATGCCCGTCGTGCCCGTGGCCCTGAAGGGAACGCGCACGATCCTTCGCGGCGACGAACGGCTGCCGCAGCCGGGCGCTGTCACCGTCACGATCGCCGCGGCGGCATACCCCGACACGGCGACCGACCCTTGGAGCGAAGCGTTGCGGCTGGCGGCAGCAACCCGCACATCCATCCTCGAGCATTGCGGCGAACCCGACGCAGGCGAGGCGCGTCCGGAGATGCCCACCGCCGCATGAGCGATGTTTCGCTCGCCCTTCGCCCAAACCCGAAAGGAAGCCATTGTCGGCAAGCCGATCGAGCCGGACAGCTTGCGCTCCACGGCTCGCTCGACGGCCAGAGACTTTGATCGATTTGATCTCCGTCAACATCCGCACCCGTTGCGAGTCGCCAAATGAAACCCATCGGATCCGCAGGTCCGCAGCCGGCGCCGCCATGGCGGCGGGCGCCTCGGTTGAGCTTGTGGAGCGATCCTGAATACCTACCCCGTGGCACCCTTTCAAACAGGTCGTCGACGGATCAGCAAGGGAGCAGACAGACATGCGCGCATCCGATATCTGCACTCTCGATGTCGCCTGCATCCATGCAAGTGCATCGGTAACGGACGCGGCCAAACTCATGCGCACGCGCCACGCAGGCGCGCTGGTGGTTATCGAGAAACCCGACGGCGAACGCATCCCGGTCGGCATCGTGACCGACCGGGACATTGTGATGAGCGTAGTCGCCGCCGACGTCCCGGCAGCTTCGCTTGTCGTCGGCGACATCATGAGCGCTCCCGCATTGACCTGTGGCAAGGATCACCATCTGCTCGAGATCATCTCCATCATGCGCACGAAGGCGATCCGTCGATTGCCGTTGGTCAACGCATACGGCGTGCTGACAGGCCTGGTGGCGGCGGATGATGTCTACCTGGCCCTGGGCGTGCTCCTGCGCGAAATGAATGCAGCCATCGCGGACGAGCAGACGCAGGAGCACCAACTGCGCATCTAAGGTTGGCTGCCATCGCCATCCATCGCCGCGACCGCCCATGTACCCGGTGCCCTGACCATGGCAACGAAACCTCCATCGCCCTACAGGAAGTGGATCTGGTATGCGCTGCTGATGGTGGCGGCGACCATCGCCGTCGAGAACTATGTCGCCCCCCGCAATCAGGTTCAGAGCATTTCCTACAGCCAGTTCGAAAGTGCGCTGAAGGCGGGCGAGATCGCGGACGTCACCGTGTCGGATACTTCCCTGGAAGGAAGCTACCGCACACCCGACAGGAACGGCCGCACGCGCTACTTCAGCACGGTGCGCGTCGCCCCCGACATCGCCCGGGAGCTGGCCGCCGCCAGGGTGAACTTTCATCAGGAACCGCCGCCGGGCCCGCTCGAAAACATCCTGAGATGGACCTTTCCCTTTGTCGGCCTCGCCATGTTGTGGATGTTCCTGTCGCAACGTGTCCTGGAAGGTCGCGGCGAACACGGCATGCTGGCGATCGGGCGCAACAAGGCCAAGATCTTCGTGGAGCGTTCGATCCATACCAGCTTCGCCGACGTGGCTGGCGTGGACGAGGCGAAGGAGGAGCTCAAGGAAGTCATCCTATTCCTCAAGAATCCGCAGGATTACGGTCGGCTGGGTGCACATATCCCCAAGGGCATCCTGCTGGTCGGACCACCCGGCACCGGCAAGACCTTGCTGGCGCGTGCCGTCGCGGGCGAAGCGGGGGTTCCGTTCTTTTCCATCAGCGGCTCGGAATTCGTGGAGCTGTTCGTCGGCGTCGGCGCCGCGCGCGTGCGCGACCTGTTCGAGCGGGCGCGCGCCCAGGCACCCTGCATCATTTTCATCGACGAGCTGGACGCGCTGGGGCGCGCGCGCGGCGCCGCACCGATCAGCGGCGGCCAGGACGAGAAAGAGCAGACGCTCAACCAACTGCTGACCGAACTCGACGGCTTCGACGTCAGCAGCGGCGTGGTGCTGCTGGCTGCCACCAATCGACCGGAAATCCTCGACCCTGCCCTGCTCAGGGCCGGGCGCTTCGATCGCCAGATCCTGGTCGATCGCCCGGATAAATCCGGCCGCCTGGCGATACTCGCCATCCACACGCGCAAGGTGAAGCTCGATCCGACGGTGGCACTGGCCGATATCGCCGCGATCACCATCGGTTTTACCGGGGCCGACCTGGCCAACCTGGTCAACGAAGCGGCTCTGCTGGCCACGCGGCGTGGCGCGAACACGGTCCAGAGCCGCGACCTGACCGAGGCGATCGAGCGCATCATCGCGGGCCTGGAAAAAAAGAGCCGGGTGTTGAATGCCGCGGAGCGCCGCGCCGTGGCGTACCACGAACTGGGCCACGCGCTGGTCGCACTGGCCCTGCCCGGCGCCAAGGTGCAGAAGGTGTCGATCATCCCGCGCGGCGTCGCCGCACTCGGCTACACCATTCAACGCCCCACCGAAGACCGCTTCCTGATGTCGCGCACCGAACTGGCCGACAAGATGACGGTGCTGCTGGGCGGACGGGCGGCCGAGTCGCTGGCGCTTGGCGAGATCTCCACCGGCGCCGCCGACGACCTTGCCAAGGCGACCGCCATCGCGCGCAGCATGGTGCTTCTGTATGGCATGGTGCCGGAGCTGGGTCAGGTCAGCTATGGCAACAACATGCCGACCCTGCTTGGTACGCCAACCGATGCGTGGACCCCACGCACATATGGCGAGCAGACCGCCGCCGCCATCGACAAGGCCGTGCGCGAACTGATCGACACGGCATTCCTGCAGGCACGTACCATCCTTGCCAGGGAGCGCGCCGCGCTCGAAAGCGCCGCCGACGTGCTGCTGCATGATGAAACCATTTCCGGCGAGCGCCTGGTGAAAATCGTCGAGGATGCGGCAGGGGGAACGGGCACCTCCGACGACAATGCGGCCGGTGTCGCGTCCGCTTCCAAGGGCAACGGCACTCCGCCGGCGGATTTGGCCGGCCTTGCGCCGCCGGCGCCGCTTCGCCAACCCGCGCGCTGACCGTTCCGCGCACACTGAGCTTCATGCGATCGATGAGCAACGCGTCAGGACAGCCCGCAGGAGTCCGGCTCGCGCCTCGCATGCGCTCAAATGGCCGGCACCGGTATGCAAGAGCATGCTCCCTCGCTGCAGCCAAGGAACAGCGGCAAGCCGTCCGCACCGTCCGCGCAACGCGGTGCGTCCCGGAAACGGAGAAAGCCTCATTCAGGAGAACACGACCGAAACGTCCGACGTGATGGCTACTTTGCCGCCTTGATCGTGAATTTGCTCAGATCCACGCCCAGGTTGATGCCTTCGCCGGCACCGGCCAGTGCAAGTGAAACCTTGCCCTTGGTCATCAGCTGGACTGTGCCTGACTTGACGACCCCCATGTGTGCCTGTCCAGCCACATAGCTGCCGAGTACATCATCGAGCGTGTGGACATGCGTGAACTTTCCGGTGCCGTTGTCGATCTTGAATTTGCCGACGGTAGCGCCGGCGCCCACGGCAGAAATTTCCACATTTCTCGAAGCGCCGTTCTCGCAGGTGATCACGCCCTTGCCTTGAGCCCGCTTGAAGATGACGGACCATTCGGTCAACGAGAATTTCATCGTGCATCCGAGATCGGCAGCCTGCGCGTGCACGGGATGCGAAGGCAGCGCAGCGAACCCAAGCGTTGCAAGAGCCAGCAACATGGCGCCTTGACGAATCATCTGCATTCTCCTCAATGGTTGGGTGGCCTCAGCGAAATCATGCGTTACAGGCACGTTGCGCTGTGCCGGAAACTACCCGCGCCAATCCCGGATGAACTTGATCCTGGTCAACTGGTGCGGTGGCCGGCCGCTGCCTGATCGCAACGAGGTCTGGCGGGCGCATTTCCAACCGGTCCGGATACAAGAAAGACGGCCAGCTGACGAAGATCAAGAACGTCAGGCGCATTAGGGGGAATGTTGCGTCCAAGGTCCTGAAGGTCACGCAACACCATGGACAACGATTCCTCCAGCCCGCCGGCGGGTCAGGGCGCGATGACCAAGACGCCATCGGCGAGCGCGCCGCCGTCGAAACATCGACGGCGCTGGCTCGTGGCAGCGGTGTGTGCCTTGCTCGTATTGGCTGCCGGCCTCGCCTACCGGATGCTCTCGCCATCGTCCACCGTGAGTTATGTCACCGCGCCCGTCACGACCGGTTCGGTGACCAGGACCGTCACCGCCACGGGCGGCGTCAATCCGGTCCTGACCATCATCGTCGGCTCGTATGTCTCCGGCGTCATCCGGGAGCTCCATTGCGATTTCAACACCCGGGTGAGGAAAGGCCAGGTCTGCGCGAAGATCGATCCCCGCCCATATCAAGCCGCCGTGGATACGGCCCGTGCCGAGCTGGCCAACGCCAGGGCGCAGCTGATCAAGGACGAGGCCGCGCGGACCTACGCGAACGTCACTTACACGCGCGACACCTCACTGGTGAAGCTCGGTTACATCTCGAAGGACGCCCTTGACGCGGCCCGCAGCGCGCTCGACGGGGCCAGTGCACAGATCACCCTGGATCGGGCGGCGATCGCCGCCCGCGCAGCCTCGCTGCATACCGCCGAAATCAATCTCGGCTATACCGACATCACCTCCCCCGTCGACGGCACGGTGGTTTCCCGCAACGTCACCATCGGCCAGACCGTGGCGGCGAGCTTCCAGACGCCGACCCTGTTCCTGATCGCGACCGACCTGACGCGGATGCAGGTCGATGCCAATGTCAGCGAAAGCGATATCAGCTCGATCAGGGAAGGCAACAAGGCCAGCTTCAGCGTGGAAAGTTTTCCGGACCGGACGTTCGCGGCCACGGTGGTGCAGGTGCGGCAGGCGCCGCAAACGGTGCAGAACATCGTCACCTACGATGTGGTGCTCGGCATCGACAACTCCGCGCTGCTGCTCAAGCCCGGCATGACGGCGACGGTGCGCATCATCACCGATGCGCGAACGCATGTGCTGCGCGTCCCCGACCAGGCGCTGCGCTTCGTACCCGGCAACCTGGCGCCGCCCGCTCCTGCCGAAGAAGGCGGCGCCGGCAAGCCCCAGCGCGTGTGGAAGCTGGTCAATGGGCATCCCGTGTCGACCCAGGTCATGCTCGGTCTCGACGACGACAGCTTCACCGAGGTGCTGGGCGGCGACCTGAAGCCGGGCGACGCGGTCATTGTCGGCGAGCAGCGCAGCCCACCCCGTGCGGCTGCCGGCTCGCCGCCGCGTTTCAGCCCCTGATGAACGCCACCACGACCATGGCCGAGTCCGTCATCGCCGTGCAGCATGTCAGCCGCATCTATCGCACAGGCGATACCGAGGTGCGCGCGCTGGACGATATCTCCCTGAACATCAACCGGGGCGAGTTCATCGCCATCGTGGGCGCTTCCGGCTCGGGCAAGTCGACGTTGATGAACCTGCTTGGCTGCCTGGACCAGCCGACTGGCGGGCGCTATCTCTTCGAAGGCGTCGATGTCGCCGGTCTCGCCGAACCCGCGCTCGCGCAGATCCGCGGCGATCGCATCGGCTTCGTCTTTCAGAGTTTCAACCTGCTGCCACGCACCAGCGCGGTCGAAAACGTCGCCCTGCCGTTGTTCTATGCCGGTGCGGGAGCGGCCAGGCACGCCGAGCGCATGGCCCGCGCGCGGCAGATGCTGCATGACCTCGGACTGGGCGAACGGGAACGCAACAGCCCCGGCCAATTGTCGGGTGGCCAGCAGCAACGGGTGGCGATCGCACGGGCGTTGATCAATGAGCCGGGCCTGCTGCTGGCCGACGAGCCGACCGGCAACCTCGACACGCGCACCTCGCACGAGATCATGCAGACGCTGCGGACGCTCAACCGCGAGCATGGCGTCACCGTCGTGGTGGTGACGCACGAAGCGGACATCGCCGGCTTCACCGATCGGGTCATCACGATGCGCGACGGTCGGATCGTCTCCGACCGGCCCACCGGGCGTGTGGCGGGAGCGGACGAACCCGCCGGCCTGCTACCCGCCCGCAATGTCGTCGCCCGGAGCAGCGCGGCCAGTGGCACGTTATGGAGCACCGGCTTTGCCCGGATGATCGTCGCTGCAGCGGCGCAGGCGATCTGGCGCAACCGGCTGCGCTCGGCACTGACCATGCTTGGCGTCTTCATCGGCGTGGCCGCTCTGATCGCGATGGTGGCGGTGGGCCAGGGCGCCAACGAGGCGGTGAGGAAACAGATCGCGAACCTGGGCACGAACATGCTGGTGGTCGTGCCAGGCGCGGTCACGGCCAATGGCGTACGCGCCGGCTTTGGCAGCGCATCGACGCTCACCGTGTCCGATGCCATGGCGATCCGGCGCGAAGATGGCGCCGTCGGCGCGGTGGCTTATCTGATCCGCCAGGTTGGCCAGGTCCAATACGGCGACAGGAACTGGAACACCAGCCTCCAGGGCGTTTCCGCCGATTACCCCTCGGTGGCGAATTGGAAAATCGCCGCGGGGCACGCATTCACCCAGGGCGAACAGGATGGTGCGGCCATGGTGGCGCTGCTCGGTGCGACCGTCCGCCACCAGTTGTTCGACGACGTCGAGAACCCCGTGGGCGCCATGATCCTGGTCAAGGGCGTACCGGTGCGCGTGGTCGGCCTTCTCGCCGCCAAGGGGCAGAGTTCCTTCGGCCAGGATCAGGACGATGTACTGATGATTCCGTTCATCACGGCGGAACGCAAAGTCCTGGGCGTGGCAGCGCCGAATTCGACAGCCGGCTCGGGGGATCCCTATTTCCCGCCGCCGACGAATCCCTATGCAATCACGCCGCGTCTCACCGGCTACGTCAACCAGATCTACGTCCAGGCGGCCAACCAGGCGCTGGTACAGAACGCGCTTGGCCAGGTCACCGCGACACTCGTTCGCCGGCATCGCATCCATCCGGGCGACGTCAACGATTTCGCCGTGCGCAATCTGAGCCAGATCCAGCAGACCGCGGAGAGCAGCAGCCACGTCATGGCCCTGCTGCTGGCGACGGTGGCCTCCATCTCGCTGGTGGTCGGAGGCATCGGCATCATGAACATCCTGCTGGTGTCGGTCACCGAGCGGACACGGGAGATCGGCCTGCGCATGGCGGTGGGTGCCCGGCGCCTGCACGTGCTGTTGCAGTTTCTGGTCGAAGCCGTGTTTCTCAGCGTCACCGGAGGCTGCGCCGGCATCGTCGCGGGCATCACGATTTCGGAACTGATCTCGGTCGTGGCCCACTGGCCGACGCTGTTGTCTCCCGCCGCGGTACTCGGCGGCTTCGTGTTCTCGGCGGCGGTCGGCATCTTCTTCGGTTACTACCCGGCGCGAAAAGCCGCCCGCCTCAATCCGATCGAAGCCTTGCGTTACGAGTAGGCAACAGATTCACGTGTGCTTCCGGAGCGATGGGCCCTGCTCAGGCCGGTGTCGCGCTGCCTGCCGCGGCGGTGCCGGTCGCACACAGGCTGACCATCGCCTCGGCGACCGGCTTGCTGATATCGATCTGCGACGTGCCGGTGACGACGCTGTTGCTGGTGACAATCAGCCCGGCTCCCTCGGCCCGCATGGCTTCGAGCGCTTCACCGGCGAACAGGCCATGCACGACCACGCAGACGGGTGGCGATGAGGTTCGTCCGCGCAGGCAGCGCAGCGTCTGGATCATGGTCGCGCCGCTGGCGACGATATCGTCGAGCAGGACCGGCGTGTGGTCACGCCAGTTGTCGATTTCCGGCAGGGAGATGTCCACCTCGCGATCGCCATGACGCTCCTTGCGCGCCACCACGACCGGTGCGCACAGAAGGTTGGACACCGCGGTCACCCACTGCGTGCTTTCGCGATCCGGCCCGATGATCAGCGGCAGTCTCACATGGGCATCGATCCAGACGGCCAGCTGCGCCGCCGCATGCACGACTTGCGAAGCGCGCGGATACACCTCGGCAAGCGTCGCGTGGCGATGCAGATGCGGGGCCACCGTGACCAGCCAGTCGAAGGTGCGACCCAGCCAGTCGCCGAAAATTCTGGCGGACATGGCTTCGCCGGGATGGAAGCGCGCGTCCTGGCGCATGTAGGCCAGGTAAGGCGCGACCAGACCCACGCGCGCGGCACCCAGTTCGCGCGCGGTCGCTGCCGCCATCATCAGCGGCAGCGCCTTGGGATCCGGGCGATCCAGCGTGCACACGATCACGGCGTCGCCACCCGGAGCCGGTGCCGCCATCTGCACCAGCGTCTCGCCGTCCGGGAAGGGGTGCAGCAGCAGCTGTCGGCGTTGACAACCCGTGTGCAGCGACAGCAATTCGGCAAAGGCCTCGTTGCCGGGCATGGCGTAGAGCGTGCTCCCATCAAGGGTGTTCATGCGGATGCCTCGACGCAGACGATGCAGGGATGGCGAGAGACGTATTCCATGGCGTAAGCCAGCTCGCCGGGACTTTGCGCGTGGAGCGTGAAAAGCGCCTGCCCGGCCGCCACCGTCTCGCCGAGATGCGCATCCAGCGTCAGCCCGGCCAGCGGCGCGGCAGGCGCGCCGGCCAGCTTGGCGACGCGGGACAGGCGGCGGTTGTCGATCGCCGTCACGCGTCCCGGCTGCGCGGCCGGAACAGCTTGCTGGTAGGCCGCTTTCCCCGGCGTGCGCATGCCACCCTGCGCGGCGCAGATGGATTGGAAGCGCTGCCATGCCCTGCCCGTCTCCAGGCAGGTGGTCGCCATCGCCAGCGATGCATCGGCACCCGCAACGCCGGCCAGCTCCAGTACGGCGGCGGCGATAGCCAGGGCATGGGCGCGCAGGTCGGGCGGTGCATGAGGTTCGTTGCGCAGCACCGCCAGCACGTCGTGCGCTTCCAACGCGGGGCCGATGCCCCGCCCCACGGGCTGGCTGCCGTCGCTGAGCAGCACGCGCAGCTGCAGGCCGAACGCGGCCGCGACCTGCTGCAGCAACGCGGCCAGCGACTCCGCCTCCGCGTGATCGCGCACCTTGGCGGTCGGCCCGACCGGCACGTCGATCACCACATGGGTGGAGCCCGCAGCGATCTTCTTCGACAGCACGGACGCCACCAGCTGGCCGGCACTGTCGATGTCCAGTGCGCGCTCGATGCGGATCAGCCTCTCGTCGGCGGGAGCCAGGTTCATGGCACCGCCCCAGGCGATGCAGCCGCCGCAGGTTTCCACGACGCGGCGTATCTGCGCTTCGTCCAGGTCGACGGGCGCCAGCATCGCCATGGTGTCGGCGGTACCCGCCGCCGAGGTGATCGCACGCGAGGACGTCTTGGGTATCGTGAGGCCCAGTTCGGCCGCGATCGCCACCACGATGGGCGTGGTGCGGTTGCCGGCGAGCCCGCCGATGCAGTGCTTGTCGACCACCAGCGGCTGCCGCCAGCGCAGTTGCGCGCCGGTCTGCACCATGGCCTTCGTCAGCGCGACGACTTCCCCGAGGCTGAGGCGATCGCCGCCGGCGGCGGTGATGAACGCGGCCATTTCGATGGAGGAATACCGATTTCCGACGATGTCCTGGATGATCCCGTGCAGTGCGGGCCCATCCAGCTCCCTGCCATAGATCTTCGCCCGCACCGAAGCCAGCGAATCCACGCTGGGCGGATGGGCGATGATCACGCGCTCGTCGGGGCCAGGCTGCAAGGCGAGCCATGCCGACTCGGACAGCCCCGCCTCGTCCGCGCCCAGCAAGCCGTCCTGCACGATATTCAGCGTCGCCAGCACCCGCTGCGTGCCCACGCGCAGCTCAAGGCGGGAATGCGCGCCGAAACCCTCGCTGCGGCAGATCGGCGAGTCCTTGTTGAGGTAGACGACAAGCTCATGCCCGGTATCGATGCCGAGTCGGCGCAAGTGGCCCGCTTCGAGACGCGGCCGGGGAAATGTTTCGAAGCCTGTGGTTTGAGCGGACATGGATGGCCGGCCCGGCAATAGGTGGCGTTCTTCGTTTACGCCGCTTCGACATCGGTCGACTTGATCTTCATCAATGGGGCAGCCGCTGATGCAGACCCCGTGCAGCCGGAAGGACCACGCCGTCTATGGACCGTGCCTGCAGCCGGTCGCGGGCGCCACTGCCCGGCGCGGGATATTGAGCCACATCAACAAGTGCGGTCGCATGGGGTAGTAAACATCCCTTGCGTTTCCGCGAATCCGAGTGGGTTGATGCGAGGCGCGGCCGAGCACCGGGAGTCAGGGCCATGGCACTCAAGCAAAAGATCGACAAAGGCGTGACACCTGCCAGCGCGGTCGGCGCAACCCCGGATACGGCATCACCGTTCTCGCAGGCGCGCGCACTGCCACCCGTGCGGACGCATGGCGGGCTGCCGCTGATCGATGCCCTGCGGTTGCGGCATTCCACGCGGGAATACGACAGCCGTGCGCTGCCGGTCCGATTGCTGTCGGACCTGTTGTGGGCGGCATTCGGCATCAACCGGGCGGAAACGGGTGATCGCACGGCACCCTACTGGCGACATGTCATGGTCATCGACGTATATGTGGCGATGGCCGACGGCGTGTGGATCTACGCCCCGGGGCAGCATGAGCTGTTGCCTTATCTGGCCACGGATATCCGGGCGACGACCGGGCTGCAGGATTTTGTCAGCGAAGCTCCCGTGGAGCTTGTCTACGTGGCGCACGGCGAGCGGATGCAGGACGTGGTCACCGAGGATCGGCGACTGTACGCCTCGGTCGATGCCGCCTTCATCGGACAGAATGTCTATCTGTTTTGCGCATCCGAAGGCCTGGGCACGGTGTTCCGCGGCGCGTTCGACTCGGAGAAGTTGGCGCGGGTCCTGAACCTGGCTGACAGGCAATTCATCACCTTCGTCCAGACGGTCGGCTACCCGAAAGTCACGGCAGACCTGGCCGCCTGAATCGGAAGAGTCCCATGACCCCGCCCGTTGCCGAGCCACCGATGGACACGCCCGAACCGGCATTGTCGATACCGGTCGACATCGTCCACTTCATCATCGACAAACTTCGCGAGTACGACAGCAGGGACATGCTCGCCGAACCGGCGGAGGATCCCTCCCCGCTGGAGTCGGAGGATGTCGACGTGCTGCGCGAGCAGGAGAACGAATACCGGAGCTCGACCGTGCTGCAGGAACTTCACACGGTCATCGACGATTTGCCGGAGGATCAGCAAGTCGATCTGGTGGCGTTGGCGTGGCTCGGCCGCGACAACAATTCGGCAACCGACTGGCGGTCGATTCGCGAGGAAGCCGCCGAGGCGCACAACGCACGGACGGCTGACTACCTGCTTGGCATGTCGATGGCGAGCGATTTCCTGGAAGAAGGCCTGTCGACACTCGGATTCTCCGGCGAGCACGCCGATGCGGAGCAGTCGCCACGAAACGCCGGGGATACGCCATGAAAGACATTGTCGTCTACTCCGAAAGCTTCAAGGCCTGGTTCCCGCATGTGGAATATGCGATCCGCCTGGCGGCTGCGTTCGGCGCAAGCGTGACGGGCGTCTGCGTCTGCCCGTCGCCCGACGTCACGATGTCGGTGTACGACGCACCGGACCTTGTGCTGGAATCGATCGAGGAGGCGCGCCAGCTCATGGGCGACGCCTCCGCGGCCGAAGCCTCGTTCCTGGCGCTCGCGCGCGAACTGGGCGTGACCGACGCTTTCTGGCAGGTCGCCGATGGCGATGTACCGCACAGCATGAAGCTGATCGGCAACTGGCACGACCTGCTGGTGCTCGGACGTACCTCCAGCCTGGCCTGGGGTTCGTCGTCGGCCATTGGCGACATCGTGCTGGGATGCGGCGGCGCACCCTGCCTGATCGTGCCGCCGGAGATGCACGACAAGCCACCGGTTCTCAATCGCATAGCGATCGCCTGGAACGGTTCGGCCGAAGCGCTGAGAGCCGTGCACGCGGCGCTGCCGATGCTGATCCGTGCGAAGGTGGTCATACTCAATCGGGGCGGAAATCGGGCTTCCCCCATGGATCAATGGCTGCCGGGGTTTGAACTGACGGGTTACCTGCAACGCCATGGTGTCATCGCGGAGACTCATGTGCTGTCCGATCGCGGCGAAGCGATCGGCGGCGATCTGCTCCATGCCGCAGGCGATGTCCAGGCCGATCTGCTGGTGATGGGTGGCTACGGCCATGCCCGGCTCCGCGAATGGATCCTGGGCGGAGCCACGAGGGAGGTTCTGGAAAAAGCCATGATTCCGGTACTGATGCGCCACTGAGCGCCCTTGCACGGGCGCGTTACACGGGTTGCATTTCAAGCCGTGAGGCCGCCGTGTCCAGCGGCTCGACCGCCGCAGTTTCATCGAGGTGGAACACCGCATCGAACTGCGCAGCGATCGATGCCATGAAATAGTGGCTCTCGTACTCGGTATCGGGACGGTACAGCACGCCGATGGCTCGCTCGAGCAGGGGCTCACGCAACAGGAGCGCCGCTTCTCCCTGCATGGGCAAATAGAAGCGGTCCAGCCGGCTGCGATGGAACAGGCCCTCGTAACTGTCCGCTCTCGCCGCCCGGACCTGGCGGCATTCGGCCTCGCCGTCCCACTCGTAGGCCGCCGTCACCGTGCCGGTATAGGTGGTGAAACCAACCAGCAAGGCCGCCTCGGCGCCCGCCCTCTCGCGCACCAGCTGGCCGACGTTCCACTCGCCGCCACGGGACATCTCGGTGGCGCGCGCGTCACCGAGATGCGAGTTGTGCGCCCACACCACCACCTTGCCGGCACTGCCGAGCGCGCGCAGGTGTCCCTGCAGCGCGAACAGGGTCTGCACCATGTGTTCGTCGCGGACGTTCCAGCTCGCCGCCCTCGATCCGAACATGGCGCGGTAATAGCTTTCGGCGCTGGCCACGACTTGGGCGTTGCGCTCGGCGAAAAAATACGCATCCATGGCATTCCTGCCATCAGCGGCCGGATACTCCGGGGCCAGCGTCCACAGATCCAGCAAGCGCTGCCGTACTGCCTCGCGACAATCCGGACGAAGGCCCAGCGCTGCCTCATAGCCATAGCGCTGCGGATCGCGAACATGGTCGAGTGCCGCGTACTGCTTCCTGGCGATGGCCGCCTGCTCCTCGTCCACCGTCGAAAGATAATCGACGACGGCGTTGGCCGACCGGTACATGCTGTACATGTCGAGGCCGTAAAAGCCGACGCGATCGTTGGCCTGCCGTGTCAAGTTGATGTCGCGAAGGCGCTCCACGAAACGCAGGACCTCTTCGTTGCGCCACATCCAGCGCGGGAAACGCTGGAAATCGTCGAATGCGGATGGCGCGGCCTGATCGTGTCCTTCGCCGCGCACGAACAGGTTCAGGCGATAGGCATCGGGCCAGTCCGCCTCCACGGCGACCGCATCGAACCCCTTCTCGACCACCAGGCGAAGGGTCAGCTCGGCACGCATCCGGTAAAACTCCTGGGTGCCGTGCGTGGCTTCGCCGAGCAACACCAGGCCCCGCTCCCCGATGGCATCGAGCAGCGTATCGTAATCGTGCTCGTCGCCATCCAGCCGGATGGCTTCGTTACGCATGACGTCCAGCGCAGTATGGGAAGGGTTCGGCATCGGTGTTGTCGCGTGACTGTCGCAAGCTCACGCTGCCCTCTGCCGGGATGACCACGGGGCAGCGGGCAGCGCGGGAGGCGATCAGCTGATCGTCAATTTGCGGGCACTGCCGTTTCCCTTCTTGGGGAGTTCCAGGGTGAGCACACCGCCTTCGTAATGGGCCGTGGCCTTGTCGTTGTCCACCTCGTCGGGAAGGCTGAACGAGCGATAGACCTGTCCGTAATAGCGCTCGGTGTAGATATCGCGCTCATCGTCCTTCTTCTTGCTCTCACGCTTCACTTCGGCGCTGATGGCGACCTGGTTGCCGCTGATCGAGACGTCGATATCGTTCTTGTCCACACCGGGCATTTCCGCCTTGACGCGATAGCCGCCATCGTTTTCGGCAACGTCGATGCGCACATCCGGCGCCTCGAGTTCGGACCACTGCGGCCGCAGGCTGAAACCACGGAAGAAGTCGTCAAACGGAGCGCCCTGCTCGAACCGTGACAGGGCCTTCAAGGGGCTCCAACGGGTAAGGTTTGCCATGAATAAATCCTCCACACAGGTCATTCGATATCGCTCGGTTGAACCCCCGCCCCCACTCCCGGCAAGCTGGGATCAGCGGCAAGCGTACGAAGTCGAAGCGGGGCGCGTTTGATCCAGGTCAACGTCGTGCGCACGATTCAAGAAAGATTTCCGCTCATCGATTCAGGGCACGCCTGCGGTGACGTCGCGGCTTTGATCCGGCATCCATTGCACGAACCAGCTTGTGGCTAGTGCCGCTACCCGCTCGATGGCACCCTCCTCCTCGAACAGATGCGTGGCGTTCGGAACCAGCACCAGTTCGGCATGGCATGGGAGGACCAACAGAGCGGAGCGGTTCAGTGCGATGACTTCGTGATCCGCACCGCCAACGATGAGCAAGGTGGGCGCCTGCACCTGCGCCAGCGCGCCATGTCCTGCAAGATCCGGGCGGCCACCCCGCGACACGACGGCCTTGATCGCCATCGGATAGCGCGCGGCCAGCACCAGGGCGGCCGCCGCGCCGGTACTGGCGCCGAACAGGCCGATCGGCAAGGACTGCGTGCGCGAATGATGCGCGGCCCATCGGATGGCGGCGTCAAGCCGTGCCGTGAGCCTGGGGATGTCGAAGCGTGCGGACAGGTCGCTGGCTTCATCTTCGACAAGCAAGTCGAACAGCAAGGTCGCCAGGCCTTTCGCGTGCATGGCATCGGCTACCAGGCGATTGCGCGGGCTACGGCGATTGCTGCCGCTGCCATGCGTGAAGATGACCAGGCCATGGGCTCCCTGCGGCACCTGCAAGTGGCCGTCGAGCAACAGGCCATCAACGGGAATCCGGACGTCCTCGGAGAGCACGGGCGCGGGCGATTCGGAGGGGGAACGCACCAGCAGGCGTATCACTTCGCTGTCGTCGACCGCGGGGAAGTTCGCGTAGAACTGCCCGACCGCCCGAAAATGGTCCGGCGCGGACAGGCAGACGAGATCATCCACCACATCCGCCACCGATTGCAGGCCCCGCGGCGACGCCACGGGAACGGCGCAAACCAGCCGCGCCGGCTTGCGCGCC
This sequence comes from Rhodanobacter umsongensis, assembly GCF_042654965.1. Lineage (NCBI taxonomy): Bacteria > Pseudomonadati > Pseudomonadota > Gammaproteobacteria > Lysobacterales > Rhodanobacteraceae > Rhodanobacter > Rhodanobacter umsongensis. The sequence goes on from NZ_JBHSMK010000009.1 coordinate 265,859, forward strand.
CGCACCGCCAACAGCGCTGCCCGCATCGTGGCCCCCGTCGCCAGTCCGTCGTCGACGACGACCGCGATGCGTCCGGCCGGATCGATGGCGGCATGGCCCAGGCTGTAGCTCTGCCTGCGAGCCCGAATGGTGGCCAGTTGCTCGGCAGCCTCGCGCTTGATGTAGTCGTCATCCACATCGAAGAAGTCTGCATGGCCGGACCGCAGCACCGCCCCGGTCTCATCGATGGCGCCTATCGCATACTCGGGGTTGCCAGGCGCACCGATCTTCCGCACCAGCACGACATCGAACTCGCCGTCCAGACGGTCGGCGACGATCCTGCCGATCGGTACGCCACCGCGCGGGATGGCCAGTATCAGCGGGTGCTGGCCGCGCAGCGAGGACAGCGCCTGCGCCAGTTGCTGTCCGGCATCGGTGCGGTCAAGAAAACCGTCGGTTTGCGGCTGGGCCATGGTCATCGGCTTCCTCGCCATGCGATTGACATGGACGGCCCCGTGTTCACGGTGCCGCCGGCGATCCGGCAAAGTCGACCACCAACGTCACGCGGCGATTCGGCTCGGCGCCATCGCCCCCTTTGCCCTTGAGGACCTGGCGGTTTTCCGCCTTGCCATAGCTGACCGTGCGCACATTGTCGGCAGCCAGTCCGCCGCTCTTCACCAGGTAATCACGCACCGCCTCGGCACGCGCATGCCCGAGTCGGATGTTGTAGCTCCTGCCGCCTGCTGCGTCGGCGAAACCTTCCACCGTCACCATCGCCTGCGGGTAATGCGCCGAGACGATCTTGGCGAAATCATCCAGCAGCGGTTTGTCCTCGTCGCGGAGGGTCGCGTCGTTGAAGGCAAAGTGCGAAATGGCGTCGACGCGCACACGCCCGCCCATCTGGGCGATCTTGGCGTCATAGGCGGCGAAGCGCTGCTGCATTTGCTGCGTGAGATCGGCGATCTCCTGCTGCTGCTTCTGGTCGTTGGCGCGAAGCTCGCTGACCGTCGAATCGAAATCAGCCTTTTTCACATAACCAGTGCAGCCGCCCAGGGCGATGAGTGCCACCCCAAGCGAGACATAAGCAAAACGACGATAGGAATACATGGTTGGCTTCTCCTTGGTGATTGCGTGCGGCGACGCATAGTCAGCAAATCGATACCCTGCTCCTTCCGCGATTTATCAAGCTACGCAGGAGACAGCCAGACGTATTGATCTAAATCACCTCAGCTGCATGCGGCCGGACGCATCCCGATCGGGGGCGAATCCGCCGACAGGCAGCCATGAATCCAAGGAAGAAATGCTGCAATGCCGTTCGGCTTGAGGGTTGCACCCTTGTCGCGAGCCTGCGCGGCGAGTACCGGAGCCCATGCGAAACGCGTGGCAGCCCATGCCCACGCGGGCAATCAACACCATTGCTCAATGACATCATGGTCGGCGCTGACTGGCGGCGAACTTGCTGACCGCCCCATACCCACGGGTTCGTGTTGCTGCAGCAGGCGCCATCCAGAGGGCCCAGCCCCGATCGCCCACCCCGGACATTCGGCCCGCCGACGCTCCCGGGTGGCAGCGTGGCTCACGTGACCCGCGCCGCACGCTCCGTCTGCGGGGCGCCCCGACCCATGCACCCATTACGCTTTGACGATGCTCAAGTGCCGGCGCTCGCTTCGGCCTCGAACTGTTCCAGCAACTCCGCCTTGCGTGCCTCCATTTTATTGCCGAGCTCCTTCAGCTCGGCGGCGTCCATCAGCTGCTTGGCACGCTTGAACATGCTTTTCTCTTCCTCGTCCGCGTGGTGCGTCACCAGCTCCTTGAGCACCTTGGCCCGGCCGGAGAACTTCTCGCTGTCGGTCGGCGTACCGAGCAGGTCAGGCAACACCAGATCGCCGGCGGCGCGATGTTCCTCCAGGGCTTCGAAGTACATCGTCGCGTCGTCGGATTTTTCGCCCGCGGCCTTGAACGCCGGATAGAAGATTTCCTCTTCGATTGTGGTGTGGGCTTTCAACTGGATGGCGATCTCGGACAGCAGTTCGGTCCGCTTCTTGGTGGCCCGCGTGCTCGACTCGGCAAGCTGGTTGAGCAGTTCGCGCACGGCTTGGTGGTCCTGGGTAAGCAGCTTGATGGCATCCATGAAGGAATCCTGACGGGGGGAAGAAGAGCCGCCAGCCTCGGCGAGACCCGATCAACGCGGCGTCAAGGTTCCGCAAGTTTCATGTGGCCATGCACGGGCGGATCGAGCCGCAGCGACGCCTGCTTCATCACCCGCCCATCGTTCGCCTGTCACGAAATGATGATCTGTGGTGGCTTAGCGTGATGCGCTGGCGGCTGCAAGCCAGGCCTCCGGGTCCATGCCGCGTCGCATCCGCCTTGCACTTGTCTGCGTCGATCGTCAGAGCGCCGCGCGGCCGCCAGGCCGCCGGCACAGGATTGAGTGTCCGCATGAGCCCGCTTGCGCAAGACCAGCTCCGCCGCATGCATGCCTACTGGCGTGCGGCCAACTACCTCACGGTGGGACAGATCTACCTGCGCGACAACCCGCTGCTGGAAGAGCCACTGAGTGCGGCACACGTCAAGCAGCGCCTGCTCGGCCACTGGGGCACCACGGCGGGGCTGAACTTCATCTACGTGCATCTCAACCGGGTCATCCGCGAGTTCGACCTGAACATGATCTACGTGATCGGCCCGGGCCACGGCGGGCCCGGCATCGTGGCGCATACGTATCTGGAAGGTTCGTACACGGAGATCTATCCGCACATCGAGCGCAACCGCGAGGGCATGCGGCAATTGTTCCGGCAGTTTTCCTGGCCGTATGGCATACCCAGCCACGTGGCGCCGGAAACGCCCGGCTCGATCCACGAAGGTGGCGAGCTCGGCTATTCGCTGTCGCACGCGTACGGCGCCGCCTTCGACAATCCCGACCTGGTGGTGGCGTGCGTTGTCGGCGATGGCGAGGCAGAAACCGGGCCGGTCGCCACCGGCTGGCATTCGAACAAGTTTCTCAACCCGGTGCGCGATGGCGCGGTGTTGCCCATCCTCCACCTCAACGGCTACAAGATCGCCAACCCCACCGTACTGGCGCGCATCCCGGAGAAGGAACTGCTGCAACTGCTCCGCGGCTATGGCTACGACCCGATCGTCGTGGCCGGCGATGATCCGAAGCCCATGCATCGCGCGTTCGCCGCCGCGCTCGATCGCGCGGTGCGGCGCATCCGCCGCGTCCAGCGCGCGGCGCGGCAGGCGCCGGCATCCGCCGCGTCGCGGCCGCGCTGGCCGATGATCGTGCTGCGTTCGCCCAAGGGATGGACGGGCCCGAAGGAACTCGACGGAAACCCGGTGGAAGGCACCTGGCGCGCGCACCAGGTGCCGTTGCCGCACCCGGAGCGCCCCGAGCAACTGCAGATGCTGGAACAATGGCTGCGCAGCTATCGGCCGGAGGAACTGTTTGACGGCGAGGGCCATTTCCGCGAGGAGTTCGCCGCGCTGGCGCCCACCGGCCAGCGCCGCATGGGGGCAAACCCGCACGCCAACGGCGGCAGCCTGCTGAAGCCGCTGGTGATGCCCGACATGCGCCGTTACGCCATCCCGCAAACCGGCCACGGCACCGTCAAGGCGGAGGCTACCCGCGCGCTCGGCCAGTGGCTGCGCGAAGTGATGGCGCTGAACCTGCAGCACGCCAACTTCCGCCTGTTCGGGCCGGACGAAACCGCCTCCAACCGACTCGATGCGGTATACGAAACAAGCGCCAAGACCTGGCTGGACCCGACCCTCGACAGCGACACCAACCTCAGCCCGGATGGCCGCGTGATGGAGGTGCTCAGCGAGCACCAGTGCGAAGGTTGGTTGGAAGGCTATCTTCTGACCGGTCGCCACGGCCTGTTCAACTGCTACGAGGCGTTCATCCACATCATCGATTCCATGTTCAACCAGCATGCGAAGTGGCTGAAGGTGACCCGCCAGGTGCCGTGGCGCGCACCGATCGCATCGCTCAACTACCTGCTCAGCTCGCTGGTATGGCACCAGGATCACAACGGCTTCTCGCACCAGGACCCCGGCTTCATCGATCACGTGGCCAACAAGAAATCCGAGGTCGTGCGCATCTACCTGCCGCCGGACGCGAACTGCCTGCTGTCGGTCACCGACCACTGTCTGCGCAGCCGGCAATACATCAACCTGATCGTGGCCGGAAAGCAACCGGAATGGCAGTGGCTGGACATCGAGGAGGCAGTGATCCATTGCACCGCGGGCGCCGGCATCTGGGAATGGGCCGGCACCGGCGACGACGACCCGGAGCTGGTCATGGCCTGCGCCGGCGACGCGCCTACCGTGGAAACGCTGGCCGCCGTGATGCTGCTGCGCGAGTACGTGCCCGATCTGCGCCTGCGCGTGGTCAACGTGGTCGACCTGCTGGCACTGGAACCGCCCGACCGGCATCCGCACGGGATGGACGACGACGAGTTCGACCGGCTGTTCACGCGCGACAAACCGATCATCTTCGCCTACCACGGCTATCCAGGCCTGTTGCACAAGCTCACCTACCGCCGCCACAACCACGACAACCTGCACGTGCGCGGCTATCGCGAGGAAGGCACCACCACCACGCCGTTCGACATGATGGTGCTGAACAATCTGGACCGCTTCCAGCTCGCCCTCGATGCGATTCTGCGCGTGCCGCGGCTGGCCAGCCAGCACGAAACCGCACGGCAACGCTATTGGTCGGATATCGCGCGGCATCGGCTGTACGTCAGCGAGAACGGCGTCGACCTGCCCGACATCCGACACTGGCGATGGCAGCCTGCCAACGCCGGAGCAAGCGATGCCGATGCCTGATCGGAACATTGGCATCCTTGCGCTCAACGCCGGTTCGTCGTCGCTGAAGTTCGGCCTCTATACCGTCGACGGCACGGAGCCGGTCGAGCGCGTGTCGGGCAGCATGACCAGCGATGGCGACCAGCGCGTCTTCCTGCTGGATTCGCCCCGGGGCCGCCTGCAACGGCGTGCGGTTCGCGCCGATTCGGCACTGCAGGCGATCTTTCTTCTGGGCGAGATGCGCGAGCTGCCGCCGCCGTCCGTGATCGGCCATCGCATCGTGCATGGCGGCATCTCGTTGCACCAGCACGCGCGGGTGGACGACAGCGTGCTGCGTCAGCTCGATGCGGCCAGCGTGTTCGCGCCGTTGCACGTGCCGCCGGCGTTGCGGCTCCTGGTCGACGCGATGGCGACGTTCCCCGATGCGACCCAGATCGCCTGCCTGGATACGGTATTCCACAACGGCATGCCGGATGTGTCACGGGTGCTTCCCTTGCCCGCCGCCCTGCGCAACGGCGGCGTGGAACGGGTAGGTTTCCATGGGCTCTCGTGCGAGTCGGTCGTGCGGCAACTCGGCCGCGACTGCCCATCCCGGATAGTCATCGCCCACCTCGGCAGCGGCTGCAGCGTCACCGCCGTACGCGACGGCTGTTCGGTGGATACTTCGATGGGGCTCACGCCCGCGGGCGGCGTGATGATGGCCACGCGCCCGGGTGACATCGATCCCGGCATCCTGCTCTATCTGCTGCGCGAGGGCCGCTACAGCATCGCCGCGCTGGAGGACATGTTCGAACGACAGTCGGGGCTCAGCGGCGTGTCGGGCACCAGCGCCGATGCGCGCGAGCTGCTGGCGCAATCGGCGACGCAGCCGATGGCCGCGCTGGCCCTGGCGCAGTTCACGCGCTCCGTGGCCAGGCACATCGCCGGCATGATCGTGGCGCTGGGCGGCATCGACCTGCTGGTGTTCACCGGCGGCATCGGCGAACACGCATTGACGCTGCGCGCCGATATCCTGAATCAGCTCGCGCCGCTGGTATGCGACCTCGCCGTCCGCGTGGTTCCCGCACGCGAGAACGACTGCATCGCGCAGCACGCGTGGAAGCTGGCGCGGCATTGAGACCGGGAAGTCGACCCCGTAACCCGGTCTCATCGTCAGTCACGCCTTCGCGGGGATGACGGCGAGGAAGCAGAGGCTGACCTTCATCATGGAACGACGGCCTGCCCGCTAACCTCGCATGCCACTCGGCAGCGGGGCGCTTCATGGCCAGATTGCGCATCGGGATCTCCGGCTGGCGCTACCCGCCCTGGCGAGGCAGGTTCTACCCGGCCGGTCTCGCACAGCGGCGGGAACTGCACTACGCCTCGCGCCGGCTCGACACCATCGAGATCAACGGCTCGTTCTATTCGCTGCAGCGACCGGAGAGCTGGCGCGCCTGGTACCACGACACACCGCGTGGCTTTGTATTCGCCGTCAAGGCGCCCCGGTTCATCACGCACGTGCGTCGGCTGCGCGAGATGGAAAAGCCGCTGGCGAACTTCCTCGCCTCCGGCGTGCTGGAACTGCGCGAGAAGCTCGGGCCGATCCTGTGGCAATTTCCTCCCAGCCTGAAATACGACGAGGAGCTGTTTGATGCCTTCCTGGCGCGGCTGCCCAGGGACAGCGAAACGGCCGCGACGATGGCCACGAGCCATGACGGCCATATCAAGCATGTCGGCGAGCTGTCGGTGGATCGCAAGCGCCGTCTCCGCCACGCGATCGAAATACGTCATGAAAGCTTCGCCGATCCGGCCTTCATCAAGCTGTTGCGCAGGCACCGGGCTGGACTGGTGATCTCTGATGCTGCCACGAAATGGCCGAAGCTGCAGGACGTGACCGCCGGCTTCGTCTACTTGCGGCTGCATGGCGACCAGGTGCTGTACGCCAGCGGATACTCCGCTGCCGCGCTGGACAACTGGGCCCGCCGGATCCGCACGTGGATGCGGGGCAGCCAGCCGCGCGATGCCAGTCATCGGGCGAGTCGCCAACCGCCGTCCGCGCGCAAGTCGCGCGACGTCTACTGCTATTTCGACAACGACGCCAAGGCCAAGGCCCCGTTCGATGCGCTGAGACTGCGCGGCCGGCTGCTGCCGTGATGCGCGGCGTGCCCCGCGCACGGCGAACCGCTCGCCGGCGGAATCCTTGCGGTCACGGCCGGGCATGGGCTTCCCTGGCGCGAAGTGCAGGCAGCACGCTGGTGCGGCGTTCGCGCCGCGCGCTGTCGCGCGACGGGAAGCGAGCGTCTCATGGCGCCTGTGAAGACCGCCGTGCGGACATTTGCCGGGGAAACCCGGATAGCCGCGGGGACGTCGCTCCACGGCGGGCGAGCGTCACCGTGCAGATGGTGCACACGCAAAACTCACCGGCTCTTGATACAGCCTGATTCATCGTCCGTTTTCCTACAGGAGATGGCAGCGCATGCACGCATCGGGAAACTCCCGTCGGGTAGCGGTGGCGCCGGCCGTTCGTGGCCCGGCGAAGACCTTTGACCGTGACTACTTCGAGCGACTCTACGAGCGCGATGCCGACCCGTGGCGATACAGGAGCAGCCTCTACGAAGAGAGAAAACACGCAGCCACCATCGCCAGCCTCGCACAGCCGCGCTACGCCAGGGCGCTCGATCTTGGCTGTTCGATCGGTGTGCTTACCCAACGCCTGGCAGCCATCTGCGACGACGTGGTCGCCGTGGACACCAGCATGCGGGCACTGACCGCGGCGCGCGAATCATGCCGTGGCAATATCACGTTCAAGCAGGCGCACCTGCCAGGCGGCGATTGGGGCGAAGGCTTCGACCTCATCGTGCTGTCGGAAATCCTTTGCTACCTGCAGAGTCCCGCGATCGCGGTGCTTGCGCGGCGCATCCGGCAGTCCGCGCTTCCCGGCGCCGAATGCATCGCGGTGCACGGGACCGGCTATAACGGCTGCTCGCTATCGGGCGATGCCGTCAGCGAGTTGTTCCAGAGGGCGCTGCCCGGCACACCACTGGCCAGCTTCAGGACCCGGCATTACCGCCTAGACCACTGGCGCATCGTTCCCCACCAGGCGTTGCCGGCCGGCGGCGGCGGCGGATTGCGCGGCGAAACATCGATGGTTGACGCCCGCCCAGCCTGCGGATTGAATTCATGACCCGGCGTAGGCTCCCGCGGGAGCACGCCGCGAAAAAATCCATGACCGTGCTGCTGATCGACGAGGACATCATCGTGCTCGACCTGACCCGGCAAGTGCTGGAGCAGTGCGGCGGGTACCGGGTGCTGGCCGCGCACGGCTTCGCCGCCGCCGACGCCCTCCTGACCGATGCCAGCAGGATCGATGTGCTGATCACCGACATGCGCAGCTCACTGTCCGACGACGTGTACAGGCGCGCCCTGGAACGCTGCCCCGCCGTAGCCACCGTGCTGGTGTTCGACGCCGTGAAAGGCCGGCCACACCGGGCCCCGCCCCGAAGCGAGCTGCTTTCCATGCCCTACGGTATCCAGGAACTGCTCGACGCCGTCAGCCGGGCCGTCGCCGCGGTGGCCGGCCTGCGCGCGAATCTCGCCGTCCCGGGCAGCGTCGCCCGGACGTGAACGGCGGCATGAACATCCTGGCGCGGCCATTCCCGGCCTGATGCCTTGAGGATGCCCTTCGCCACCGGCGGTCCCCTGCCCTCGTCATTTCCGCGCAGGCGGAGACGGACACCAACGCCACCCCTGCCAGATTTCCGCTTCAGGCGGCCTGGTCGGCGTCTTCACGCGAAGGCTTGAGCCATGTCCGAATCCGGCTCGCACACCGTCGTTTACACCGCGCTTGCCGGCAACCTGTTGATCGCCGTCGCCAAGTTCGTGGCGGCCGCGTTCACGGGCAGTTCGGCGATGCTCAGCGAGGGCGTGCATTCGCTGGTCGATACCGTCAATGAGGTGCTGCTTCTTCATGGCATGCGCCGCGCCCGCATGCCGGCGGATCGCACCCATCCATTCGGTCACGGCCGCGAGCTGTACTTCTGGAGTTTCATCGTGGCCCTGCTGGTGCTCGCGATGGGCGCAGGCGTGTCGTTCTATGAAGGCGTGATGCACATCCGCCAGCCGGAGCCCATCGACCATCCGCTGGTGAACTATCTGGTGGTGGCCGTATCGTTCCTGTTCGAAAGTGGCTCGTGGTACATCGCGCTACGCGAGTTTCGCGCGCGCAAGGGCCAACTGGGATACTTCGAGGCGTTCCGGTTGAGCAAGGATCCCACCACCTTCACCGTGCTGCTGGAAGACAGCGCCGCGCTGCTGGGCCTGCTGGTGGCGATGGTTGGCCTGGCCGGTGCGCAATTGTTCGACCTGCCCATGCTCGATGGCGTGGCATCGATCGGCATCGCCGGCGTGCTCGCCGTGTCGGCGACCTTGCTGGCACGCGAGACCAAGGGCTTGCTGATCGGCGAGAACGCCCACCCCGCAGTGAGCGACGCCATCCTGTCGATCGCGGCGGCCGACAGGGGCGTGCGCTGCGCCAACGGCGTGCTGACCGTGCAGATGGGGCCTAACCAGGTGGTGGCAGCGCTGAGCGCGGAGTTCGAGGACGCGCTGACCACCCCACAGATCGAAGCCTGCGTCGACCGCATCGAGAAGCAGGCCAAGGTGGCGCATCCGGAAATCATCTCGCTGTTCATCAAGCCGCAGACCGCGGAGACCTGGCGCGCCCGGCGCAAGCTGATCGAAACGGATACGCAGGAGGCCGTTGACAGTTCGATCGCCTTTCCTTCAGGCCCGCCGCGGCAGAGTGGTGGTGTTGCCTGATGCCAGGCCCACGGAGAAAGCCATGAAGGTGCAGCAGATCATGACGCCCCGGCCACGCTGTTGTTCGCCCGATGCCATGCTCAGCGAGGCCGCGCGGTTGATGCTGGAGACGGACGTCGGCGAGATCCCGGTGACCCGCGACGGACTCAAGGTGGTGGGCGTGATCACCGACCGCGACATCGTGGTGCGCTGCGTCGCCGCTGGCGGCGACCCGCGGAACACCCCGGTGGAATCGTGCATGACGGCTCCGGCGTGGACGCTTTCCGACGATGCATCATTGGAAGAGTGCGCCCGCCTGATGGCTGGCCAGCAGGTGCGGCGCGTACCGATCGTGGATGCCAACGGCGCGATCTGCGGCATTGTCGCCCAAGCCGATCTGGAAGCCACCGACGAGCGTTCGCTGAAGGCCGACGTCGCCGCGCGCGTCGCCACGCCGCACTGACCGGATTCGGCGATGAGCGATTACGTGCAGGCCCGCTCCGCGATGCTGCAGCGCCAGCTCGTCGATCGCGGCATTCACGACCAGGCCGTGCTGGAGGCGATGCGCCACGTGCCGCGCCACGCGTTCGTGGGCGAGGCGATGCGCGCCCTGGCCTACGATGACACGGCGCTGCCGATCGAAGCCGGGCAGACCATCTCGCAACCGTACATCGTGGCGCTGACCCTGCAGGCGGCGGAGATCCAGCCGAATGACAGTGTGCTGGAGATCGGCACCGGCTCAGGCTACGTGGCCGCCGTGCTGGCCAGGATGGCGCGGCGCGTCGACTCGATCGAGCGCGTGCCATCGCTGGCGGAGAGCGCCCGGCAACGGCTGCAGCAGCTCGGCGTCAGCCGGGTCGAGGTGCATACGGCCGACGGCACGCTGGGCTGGCCGCCCGGCGCGCCGTTCGATGTCATCGTGGCCGCGGCCAGCGGGCCGCAGGTGCCGCCAGCGTGGCGGCAACAGCTCGCCATCGGCGGACGCCTCGTCATGCCGATCGGCGACCGGGCAGGCGGTCAACGCCTGTACAAGCTGACTCGCCTGGACGACACACGCTATGAGGAGGAGGACCTGGGCGCGGTGATGTTCGTGCCGCTGATCGGCAAGCAGGGCTGGGCCGAAGACGGCAGCCAGCCAGCACGCCCCGCCGCGCCGAAAACAGTGCCGCGCCGCGGCAGCTTGGCGGAGGCTATCCGCCGCGCGGCCGAGCCCTTGCCCGATCCGGCCTCGTCCCAGTTCGGCGCCCTGTTCGACCGCTACGCCGACCGCCGCGTGGTGCTGCTGGGCGAGGCCAGCCACGGCACCGCCGAGTTCTACCAGGCGCGCGCGGCGATCACGCGACGGTTGATCGAGCGGCACGGTTTCACCATCGTGGCGGTGGAAGCGGATTGGCCGGACGCGGCCAGCATCGACCGCTACGTGCGGCAGCGGCCCGCACCGCCGCCCGCGGAACCGCCGTTTCAGCGGTTCCCCACCTGGATGTGGCGCAATACCGACGTGCAGGCATTCACGCAGTGGCTGCGCGCGCATAACGACGCCCAGCCCGTGCAGCGGCGGGCCGGCTTCTACGGACTGGACATGTACAGCCTGTCCAGCTCGGTCGCGGCCGTGCTCGGTTATCTGGACCGGGTCGATCCCACGGCTGCCGAGGTGGCGCGCGAGCGTTATGCGTGCCTCACGCCATGGCAGAAGGATCCCGCGGTCTACGGCCGGACCGCGCAGACGCAACGTCATGGAGCGTGCGAAGAGGACGTCGTGGCGCAGTTGCGGGATCTGCTGAGGAAGCGTCTGGATTACGCGCGCGAGGACGGCGTGCTGTTTCTGGACGCGGCGCAGAACGCGCGCCTGGTGACCACCGCCGAACGCTATTACCGCACGCTGTACCAGAGTTCGGTGCAAAGCTGGAACCTGCGCGACACGCACATGTTCGAGACGCTCAACCACGTGCTGGATGCGCACGGCCCGGCTTCGCGCGCGGTGGTCTGGGCGCACAATTCGCATGTCGGCAACGCCGCTGCCACCGAGATGGGCCAGGCCCGCAACGAACTGAACATCGGCCAGCTCTGCCGCGAAAAATTCGGGCGAGCCGCCGCCCTGATCGGCTTCGGCACCCACCATGGCACGGTTGCCGCGGCCCACGACTGGGATGGGCCGATGGAAGTGATGCAGGTTCGGCCCGCGCGCGAGGACAGCTACGAGTACCCGATGCACCAGGCCGGCGAGCCGCGTTTTTTGCTGGACCTGCGGCCTGGCATCCATGACGCGCTTCGCGAGCGTCTGGCGCCGCCCCGGCTGGAACGCTTCATAGGCGTCATCTACCGGCCGCAGACCGAACTCCAAAGCCACTACTCCAGCGCCTCGCTGCCCGATCAATTCGACGCGTACGCATGGTTCGACGACACCCGCGCGGTGACGCCGCTTGCAGTGAAAAAACGCAGAGAGGGCGTGCCGGATACGTATCCGTTCGGCGTCTGACCGAAAGCCGGCTCATGGCTTCATGCCGCCCGGCTCGTGCAGGCCCGGCCCGGTGGCGGCCTGCCCCGTGTCTGCATAGTCCTGGGCGCGGGAAGGCGTCGCGCCCGGGCGCATGGCGTGCGCGGCGCCGAGCTCGCTGATGGGTTCAGGCGGCGGGGAGGTGCCGGCAGCCGCGCTGCCGAGTGGTTGATGTAGCCCGTCCTCACCGCCCAAGCCGCTGCGCGCGGACATCGTTCGGGCCGTCCGGCAAGAGGTCGGCGGCATCGCGGTCGCGGTCGGTGAACGAGTTCATTCCGGCGAATCCGCGCTTCCATCCCTTTCAGGGGGCTTTTCGCCGGCACCACCTTTGGCTTCCCGGCTGGACCTTGTTCGCTTCGGCATGCCTTCGCCCGGGCGTCGCCCGTAGTCGAACGCAGCAGGCGTCCGCGCGCGGTCGACATCCAGCACCGGCGGAACGGATGACTGGAAACCGGGGGTTGGGGTTCTTCGATCGACGCGCATGGCAGCACTCCGGCAGGGGGATCATTCGTCACGAAAACGCAGCCGCAACTGGCGCGGGTCCGCCACGCGCTGCCAGGCCGGTCCCAGTTCGGTCACGTTGACGAGGTTGCCCTCCTCATCCCACAGCGCCTGTTGATCCTGGTAGACCAGCCAGCCCAGCGCGCAGGCCTCGCACCCGCAGTCGCCTTTGCAGTGGGGCGGGCATGCCACCGTGCAGCGACATGCCAGCCGCGGACGCTCATCACCGCGGCGGTCCAGCAACAGATAGCCGTCGGGCGGCCAGCGGCGCCTGCCTTCGTCCGTGGGCGCTTCGGTCGACAAGTTCATCGGCAGCGATAACCACGGCCGTGGCGGTAGGAACGCAGCGCCCTCGGCACCGATCGGCCCGGGTCGGGCGGCGGGTCCAGCGGCGGCAGATTCGGAGGCGGCCCCGGCGGCTCAGGCCGGATCGGGTCGGGAGAGCCCGGCCGCGCCGGGCCAGGCGGCGAATGTTCGGGATCGCCCAGTGGCGGCATCTGGGAACTGGCCAGGCCGGCGGCTGGCAGAGGCAGCAAGTCGAAGCTCATGGCGGTTCTCGCGTGGCGAGTTCCGAGCATGCCGCGGCCGGCGCCGACCCGATGTGACTTTTCTGCGACGTAACCGTGAGTGGACCCGCCGACCCTGGCTTCACATCGACGGGTTAGCTTGTCTCCACCTATCGCCGCACCGGCGTGTTTCGGAGCATGCAGACATGACCCCACTCGACAGGCCCTTGCGGCGCGAACTGCAGATTGCCGACCGTCGCTACACGCTGACCATCGACCCCTCCGGATTGAAGCTCGCCGAGAAGGGACACCGCCGCGGCGTCACCTTGAACTGGGAAGACCTGCTCAATGGCGATGCGGCCATCGCCGCTGCGCTTAGCGCTTCGCTCGATTGATGCGTCGGCAAAGCATCATCGCCGCGAGAGTTTCCACTTGCGCCGGCTGAAAGGGCGGGGCCATGCCGGCCCTTGTCTCGCATCGCCATGTCATCGTCGTGCACACAGGCGTCACGCGAGCTCGCCGGACACAGATTGACGGCTCATGCACCCATCACTTGCGATGGTGCGGGCGTCGCGACGATGGTCGCGGCAACCGGATATCTCACGCGCACGGGAGTAGCCATATGTCGCTTTCACTGCTGGTCATCATCGTCCTCGTTCTTCTGCTGATCGGCGCGCTGCCGACGTGGGGCTATAGCCGTTCGTGGGGCTATCGTCCGGTGGGTGGGCTGGGACTCATCGTGCTGATCGTCATCGTGCTGTGGTTGCTTGGCATGTTCCGTTGACGTCGGCCCATCGTCGATGGCGGTGATTGCACTGGCCAAACCCGTCGACGCGATCCCCGCCGGCAGCCTTGCGACGTTGCGTCGCAAGGCTGCCGGGTGTCGTGCCTGCCCGCTCTGGCGCGGCGCTACGCACACCGTCTTCGGTCGAGGCCCGGCGCACGCGGTGGCGATGCTGATCGGCGAACAGCCGGGAGCGCAAGAAGATCGGACCGGCGAACCGTTCGTCGGCCCGGCTGGCCAATTGCTCGATCGCGCGATGGCCGAAGCGGGACTTGATCGCGACGAGCTTTACCTCACCAACACCGTCAAGCACTTCAAGTACGAGATTCGCGGTACCGCCAAGCTGCACAAGAGCGCGAGCGCCGCCGAGCAGGCGGCGTGCCGGCAATGGCTGGCGGCGGAGCTGTCGCGCGTGCAGCCACGGTTGGTGGTCGGGCTGGGCGCAATGGCGGCGAAGACGTTGTTCGGCAATGCGTTTCGCATCGGCACGGAGCGTGGCCAATGGCGCGAAATGGGAGCACGGGCGCGCGGTGTCGCCACCTGGCATCCCTCCGCCATCCTGCGCATGCCGCGCGAGGACCGCCGACGCGAGGCCTATGCCGAACTCGTCGCAGACCTGTGCAAGGTGGCGACCGCACTCGCCGCCTTGGCCGAACCCGGCGAAGAGATGCCTTGAACCGTCGAGCCCTGGCGGAGTGGTTCCTGTCGCCAGCCCTGGCGGCGATCATGGCAAGCGGTTTCTATCCGGGCGCCAGCTACCGCGAACCGCGTCCGGCCAGCGACGTCCGGCTCGCCTGAATGCTCCGACGCCGGGTCGGATCGTTGCGGCTCAGGCCAGCAACGCCATCGCCGTCAGGCGTTCGAGTTCTTCCTCGAGGAAACCCGCCTGCAGCCGCGCTGGCCGGTTGAAGGGGCCGCGCAGGCTGACGCCCATGTAATCGCGCAACAGCGCGAAGAATGTTTCGACCGGCTCAAGGCCATCGCGCTCGCAGCAGTGCCGGTACCAGCGGGTGCCCGCTGCCACGTGGGCGACTTCCTCGCGCAGGATCACTTCGAGGATCGCCACCGTGCCGCTGTCGCCGAGGTGGCGCAGGCGCTCGATCATGCCCGGCGTGACATCCAGTCCGCGCGCTTCCAGCACGCGCGGCACCAGCGCCATGCGGGCGGTGTCGTGATGCGCGGTTTTCTCGGCCATCGCCCACAGGCCATCGTGCGCGTCGAAGTCGCCGTAGCCGTGGCCGAGCTCGGCCAGACGGGCTGACAACATCGCGAAGTGGCGTGCCTCGTCGTGGGCGCAACTGGCCCAATCGCGGTAATACGCCGCGGGCTTGTCGCGGTAGCGATAGACCGCATCCCACGCCAGGTTGATGGCGTTGAACTCGATATGCGCCACCGCGTGCACCAGCGCGGCACGGCCCTCCGCACTGCCGAGGCCGCGTTGCGGCACCTGGCGTGCATTGACCAGTCGCGGCTTCGCCGGCCGGCCCGGCGCGCCGATCGGTTCGGGTGGCGGCGATGCCGCGCAGGCGCGCAGCTCGCCAGCCAGGAGGCCCTGCCAGGTCGCGTGGGTCAGCCGCAATTTTTCGGCCGGATCGGTGGCGTCCAGGCAACGCCTGGCCGCGGCGTGCAGATCGGTCACAGGTGCTCCGGATCGCCCGGAACTCGGCGCGGCGCCAGCCATCAGACGCGGCGCGCCGCCTTGGCATCGTCCGAACGCAGCATCTGCACCTGTTCCAGATAGCTCTCATCCAGGCCGGTGACGTACTCGCCGGAGAAACACGACGTGTCGAACTGCTTGAGGTTCTCGTTGCCGTCCTGCACCGCGCGGATCAGATCCTTGAGGTCCTGATAGATCAGCCAGTCGGCGCCGAGCATTTTTTCCACTTCCTGCTCGGTGTGACCGGCGGCGATCAGCTCGGAAGTGGATGGCATGTCGATGCCGTAGACGTTCGGGTAGCGCACCGGCGGCGCGGCGGAGGCGAAGTAGACATTCTTTGCGCCGGCGTCGCGCGCCATCTGGATGATCTGCCTGGACGTGGTGCCACGCACGATCGAATCGTCCACCAGCAGCACGTTCTTCTTGCGGAATTCCAGGTCGATCGCGTTGAGCTTGCGGCGCACCGACTTCACGCGCTCCCCCTGCCCCGGCATGATGAAGGTGCGGCCGATGTAGCGGTTCTTGACGAAGCCCTCGCGGAACGGCACGCCGAGCGCCCCGGCCAGCGCGCTGGCCGCGGTGCGCGCGGTGTCGGGAATCGGAATGACCGCGTCGATGCCATGGTCGGGCCGCTCGCGCATGATCTTTTCGGCCAGCTTCTCGCCCATGCGCAGGCGCGCCTTGTATACCGAGACGTCCTCGATCATCGAATCGGGCCGCGCCAGGTAGACGTACTCGAAGATGCATGGCGTATGCAGCGCGCCCTCGGCGCAGCGGCGGCTGAACAGCTGGCCGTCGTCGGTGATGATCACCGCCTCGCCCGGCATGATGTCGCGCACGCGCGTGAAGCCGAGCACGTCGAACGCCACCGACTCCGACGCCACGGCGTACTCGCGGCCTTCAGCGGTGACGCGCTCGCCCAGCACCAGCGGGCGGATGCCGTGCGGGTCGCGGAATGCGAGCAGCCCGTAACCCAGCACCAGCGCCACGCACGCATAGCCGCCGCTGGCGCGCGCATGCATGCCGGCGACTGCCTTGAACAGGTGATCGGGGGTGAGTTCCATGCGGTCCTGGATCTGCAGCTCGTGCGCCAGCACGTTCAACAGCACCTCGGAGTCGGAATCGGTGTTGATGTGGCGGCGGTCGTCCTCGAACATCTCGCGGCGCAGCGTTTCGGTGTTGACCAGATTGCCGTTATGCGCGATGGCGATGCCGTAGGGCGAATTCACGTACAGCGGCTGCGCCTCGGCGGAGCCTTCCGAACCG
The DNA here is from genome assembly GCF_042654965.1 of Rhodanobacter umsongensis. NCBI lineage: Bacteria > Pseudomonadati > Pseudomonadota > Gammaproteobacteria > Lysobacterales > Rhodanobacteraceae > Rhodanobacter > Rhodanobacter umsongensis. The sequence goes on from NZ_JBHSMK010000009.1 coordinate 282,628, forward strand.
GCCGTGGGGTAACGGCAGTGGCCGATGCCGATGCGCCCGCGCAAACCGCTCATCGCCGATTGGCTGAACACGTCGCGCACCAGCCCGTTGCCCTTGTGCAGGCGCAGCCGCGAGCCGTCCACCGTGGCGATGCCGGCCGCATCCTGGCCACGATGCTGCAGCACGGTCAGCCCGTCGTAGAGCGACGATGCCACTTCGGTAGTACCGACGATGCCGATGATTCCGCACATGGTTTGCTGCCTGCTTCGATGGTCGTGTACTAGGGATGCCGGGGATGGCTGGCGGCGCTGGCGGCTGTGGCCGGCGCCGGGATCGTGCGTGCTGCGCCGGGTGCCGAAGAAGCGCCCGACATGGGGGCCGACAGCCTGCCGGACAAGCCGGGCAGACGATCGAGCACCTCCGCGGGATGGATCCGGTCGAGCACCTCGCCGGGGTGTAGATGGTCGCGCACGCTGGCAGGTATGTTCTGGCCCAGCCATGCCGCCAGGCCTTGAAACTGGGGAAGCAGCGCGGACTGCTGCCACCACGACTCGCGGGTGAACAGGGTGAGGCCAACCAGAAACACCAGCAGCGTGACCAGCAACACACCACGCACGAAACCGAACAGCATGCCGAACAGGCGGTCGATGCCGGACAGGCCGGTGCCCGAGATGAGCCGCCGCATGGCGAAGCGCACCAGCGCGCCGACAATCAGCACGGCGATGAAACACAGCGCGTAACCCAGCACGATCCGCGCGATCGGCAGCGAAATGACGTGCTCCAGTTGCGCCGCCACCGCCGATCCGAACGACGCGGCCACCCAGAAGGCAGCGACCCAGATCACCAGCGACAGCAGCTCGGCTACCAGCCCGCGCCACAACCCGACCAGGATCGACAGGCCCAGGATCGCCAGGATGACCCAATCGGTTTCGTTCATCCTGTCACCAGTTTCGTGATGCCCGGGCCGACTGCAGGGTCTGTATGCGGCATGGGGTCAGGGCACCGAAACGACGTTGCCGTCGATGCCCAGCCTGGCCTTGACCTGATCATGCACACGCTGCGCGTCGCTGCGCTGCGTCTGCGGCCCGGCGCGTACGCGCCAGAGCTTCTTGCCGCCGGCCTGCACCGAATCGACGAAGCCGTCGAAGCCGTTGGCACGCAGTTTGTCGCGCAAGGCGTTGGCGTCGGCCTGGCTGCTCATCGCCGCCAGCTGTACCGCCCAGCCGCCGGCCTTGCTGCCGGCGGCGCCGCCAGTCGAGGCGGCCGGCTGGTCGGCTATCGGCGCGCCGCCGTGGCTGGCGTCCTGTTCCAGCCGTGCCGGCGCGCCGGGAATCGATTGGGTGATCTTCAATCGGGCCGCTTCCGCCGCCGCCCGTGTCTCGAACGGCCCTGCGATGACCAGCGTGCGCGGCTTGCCAGCCTGGGTGATGGTGTGGCCAGCGACCGGATAGCCGAGTGCGCGCACGCGGCGTTCGAGGCTCGCCGCGCCCGCCGCGCTGGCGTAGGCGCTCAGGTTGAGCGTGTAGCTGCCATGGCCCGCGGCGGGTGCTGCGGTTGTTGGCGTGGCCGCCGGCAGCGCGGCCACCGGCGCCGGCTTCATGGGAGCGGCTGTCGTCGGCGCCGGTTTGGTCGCGGCGGGGTCCACGGCCGATCGCTGCGCGATCACCGGCTGGCCGGGCGAAGTGCCCGAACCGGTGGTCACCGTCGTGGGTGGCGGGGCCTTGCCGGCTTGGGGATCGGTTTCCACGTCGCGCGGCCGGTTTGAACCGATATTCACCGTGGCCAGCTGATCGCCCGAAGCCGGCGTCACGGCCTGGGGCGGCGGCGCGCCGGCACTCGAGGTGCCCGCCGGGGCATCCGGGTTCAGGCTCATCGTGCGGGTCTGCAGGTCGCGATCGGGCGCTGGCGGTATCGCCAGGCTTACCGCCTGGTCACCACCGGCAGCCGGCGGCGTACTGGAAAAGAACATCGGCACGAACAGGACCGCCAGGGCAATCAGGACGGCGGCACCCAGCAGGCGTGTATTCAAGTCTTCGCTCCAAGGCTGCAAACGCGGTGTGCATCGCCGTGATTATACCTGCCTGCGTCGGAGGCCATGATTCGCATTCGGCCCGGAAGGGCCTGCGCCATTACTTCGGCCTGAGCCTGCCCTGGACCGGATGGGCTGGCGAGGACGGCAGGGGGCCCGGGAAACCAGTGAATCAAGGCATCCCGGATGGTCAGGCGGAGCGTTCCGCGACGACCGCGGCAGCCACAAAGAACGAGCCGAAGGCCAGAATGCATTCGCCCGGCTGGGCCGTCATGCGGGCCGCGGCCAGCGCTGCAGTTACATCGTCGTGCGCGTCGAATGGCGCCTGCGGCAAGGTCTGCCGGAAAATCGCTGCCAGCGCTGTTACCGCCAGCCCGCGCGGGCTGGCGCGCTCCAGCCCGGCCAGGTGCCAGTGCGCGATGCGCGACCCGAGCGCGCCGATCACGCCAGCCACGTCCTTGTCGGAGAGCGCGCCGTAAACCGCATGCACGCGCCGGCCCGGCTGCACATCCAGCCATTCGGCCAGCGCACGCGCGGCCTGCGGGTTGTGGCCCACGTCGACGATCAGCCTAGGATCGCCGCCCAGCGACTGCAGCCGCGCCGGCACCCGCACCTGGTGCAAACCTGTGCTGATCGCGGCAACCGCCGCCTTCGATGCGAACGACAGCCCTTCCAGCTGCAGCGCGTGCAAGCCGGCAATCGCCGCCGCCGCATTGGCAAACTGCACCGGCGCGGCCAGCGCGGGCTCGGGCAGTTCCAGCACGCTGCCATCGCGGTGTCGCCAGCGCCAGCCGTCGTCGTGGCGTTCAACGTGAAAATCGCGCCCCGCCCGCTCGACCTGCGCGCCGCACGCCGCCAGCGCGTCGAGCAATCCCTTCGGCGGATTCATCTCGCCCAGGATCGCCGGCTGCCCCGCTCGCGCGATGCCGGCCTTCTCGCGGCCGATGCTGTCGCGATCCGGACCGAGCCAGTCCATGTGATCCAGGTCCACCGTGGTCACGATCGCCACGTCCGCATCGATGATGTTGACCGCGTCCAGCCGCCCGCCCAGCCCCACTTCCAGCACGGCCACGTCGACGCCGGCACGCCCGAAAAGATCCAGCGCGGCCAGCGTGCCGAACTCGAAATAAGTCAGCGGCGTATCGGCACGTGCCGCCTCGATGCGCTCGAACGAGGCGATCAACGCCGCGTCATCCGCGTTCGCGCCGGCGAGGCGTATGCGTTCGTTGTAATCCAGCAGATGCGGCGAGGTGAACGCGCCCACGCGCAAACCCGCCGCCGCCAGCATGGCTTCGATCAGGGCCACGGTGGAGCCCTTGCCGTTGGTGCCGCCGACCGTGATCACCCTCGGCGCAGGCGCCGGCGCGCCCATCCGCTGCCATACCTGGCGCACGCGATCGAGCCCCAGCTCGATGCTGTGGACGTTGACGCGTTCCTGATAGGTCAACCATTCGGTGAGGCTGCGTGGCATGGACTGGCTTCTTGGTGTACTGGCTGGAGCCGAATGGTCCTTCCGAAAAGCGCCCTGTCCTGCCCGCGGGCGGGAATGCGCGCTTCCGTAAGTGCCACTCGCTTCAGGCACCTATTGTCGCCGACTTGCGGTGGTCCGATCACGCTGCATTTTCCGGGAGAGTGCGCCAACCTGCCTTACAGTGGCACCCGGCGCAAACGCAGCGCATTGCTCACCACCGACACCGAGCTCAGGCTCATCGCCAGTGCGGCGACCATCGGCGACAGCGTGATGGCAAACCACGGATACAGCACACCCGCCGCCAGCGGCACGCCGACCGCGTTGTAGATGAAGGCGAAGAACAGGTTCTGGCGGATGTTGCGCACGGTCGCCTGCGACAGCCTGCGCGCGCGCACGATGGCGCCCAGTTCGCCCTTGACCAGGGTCACTTGCGCGCTCTCCATCGCCACGTCGGTGCCGCTGCCCATCGCGATGCCGATGTCGGCCGCAGCCAGCGCGGGCGCGTCGTTGATGCCGTCGCCAGCCATCGCCACGCGGCGGCCCTCGGCCTTGAGACGGTTCACCACCGCCGCCTTGTCGGCCGGCGACACGTCCGCATGCACTTCGTCGATGCCCAGTTCGCCCGCCACTGCCTGCGCGGTGGTGGCGTTGTCGCCGGTGAGCATCACGATGCGCAGGCCGGCTGCGTGCAGCGCCGCGATCGCGGCCGGCGTATCCGGCTTGATCCGATCGGCCACCGCCAGCAAGGCAGCGAGCGCGCCGTCGATGGACAGGAACATCACCGTGGCACCCTGTCCGCGCAACCGCTCGGCGCGGCCGTTGGCATCGTCGCTGATTGCTACCTGCAACTCGGCCATCAGCCTTGCGTTGCCCAAGGCGACGCTGCCGCTCTGCGATTCATCCTCCAGGTTGGCCCGATCCACGCTGGCGCTCACACCGCGACCGGTCAGCGAACGAAAACCCGATACGCCCAGCGCTGGCGCGGCTTCGCCATCCGCCACCTTCACGATCGCCCGCGCCAGCGGATGCTCGCTCGGCCGCTCCAGCGCGGCGGCCAGCGCCAGCAGCCGGTTGCGCGGCTGTCCGCTCAGACTCACCAGCTCGGTCAAGGCCGGTTTGCCCATCGTCAGCGTGCCGGTCTTGTCCACCACCAGGGTGTCGATATCGCGCAGGCCTTCGATCGCGCCGGCATCCTTGAACAGCACCCCGTGCTGCGCACCGCGGCCGCTGGCCACCATGATCGAGATCGGCGTGGCCAGGCCCAGGGCGCACGGACAGGCGATGATCAACACCGACACCGCGGCGATCAGCGCGTGGGTGAACCGCGGCTCGGGTCCCAGGATGGCCCACGCCGCGAACGCCAGCAGTGCGACGCCCACCACCGCAGGCACGAACCACGCCGCCACCCGATCGGCCACGCGCTGCAGCGGTGCCCGGCTGCGCTGGGCCTGCGCCACCAGCGCCACGATCTGCGCCAGCATCGTCTCGCCGCCGACCCTCTGCGCCCGCATGGTCAGCCCGCCGTCCTGGTTTACCGTGCCGCCGGTGAGCGGATCGTCCTTTGCCTTGGCCACCGGCATCGGCTCTCCGGTGAGCATCGACTCGTCGACATGGCTTTCGCCTTCCAGTACCACGCCATCGACCGGCACCTTCTCGCCGGGGCGCACGCGCAACACGTTGCCGGCATGCACGTCATCCAGCGGCACATCGCGCTCGCTGCCGTCGGCGGCGATCCGTCGCGCGGTTTTCGGCGCCAGTCCCAGCAACGCCTTCAGCGCCGCGCCGGTGCGCCGGCGTGCGCGCAGTTCCAGGAAGTCACCCAGCGTGACCAGGGTGACGATCACCGCCGCCGATTCGAAATACACCGCGACCCGGCCATGCATGTCGCGGAAACCGGCCGGGAAAATTCCCGGCAGCAGGAACGCCACCGCGCTGTACAACCACGCCACGCCGGTGCCCAGCGCGATCAGCGTGTACATGTTCGGACTCCACGGCTTCAGCGAACGCCAGCCGCGCGCAAAGAACGGCGCACCACCCCACAGCACCACGATGCCGGCCAGCGTCGCCTCGATCCACGCCGCCACGCCATCCCACGGCGCGGACATATGCCAGCCGAAAAGGTGCGGCCCCATCGCCAGGAAGAACACCGGCACGGTCAACGCCAGCAGCGCCCGGAAACGCCTGGTCATCGACGCCAGCTCGCCGCCGTCATCCGCGTCCAGCGTAGGCATCATCGGCTCCAGCGCCATGCCGCAGAGCGGGCAATGGCCGGGACCGACCTGCTGGATCTGCGGGTGCATGGGGCAGGTATAGATCGTGCCGCGTGGCGCCGTCGGCGCCTGGCGCTCCTCCAGACAAGCCGGCGGATCCGCCACGAATTTCTCCCGGCAGCGCGCGGAGCAGAAGTGATACGCGTGGCCATCGTGCTCGGCGTGATGCTTCGCGGTCTGCGGATCCACCGTCATGCCGCAGACCGGATCGATCACCTTGCCATCGGCTGGCTTGCCGCTGCCGCCGCAGCACGAGCCCTGCCCGTTCATGACTTCACCCGGTCATCGCCCAGGGCGCGCAGGATCGGACATTCCTCCGGCTTGCCATGCCCGGGACACGACGCCACCAGCTGTGCCAGCCCGTCGCGCACGCGCTGCAGTTCGGCAATGCGCTGCTCGATCGCCACCAGCCGCTGCTGCGCGCGCCGCTTCACCGCCTTCACCCCGTGCTGGCGATCGGCGGACAATGCCAGCAACTCGCGGATTTCGTCCAGCGTAAAGCCCAGATCCTTGGCCCGCCGGATGAAGCGCAACCGCGCGATCGCCCCCTCGCCATAGCTGCGATAGCCCGACGCGCGCCGCTCCGGTTCGGGCAGCAGGCCCTCGCGCTCGTAGTAACGGATCGTGTCGATCGCCACACCGGCGCGCTTGGCGACGGTACCGATAGTGAGGGGGTTGGCATGCGTATTCATGGCTTAAGTCTAGACCCATGATCCAGGTCCAGAGTCAAGCGTTTCTCCGCGAACCGGCGGTTCACCCCGCCGCGACTGCCGGGTCACGATCATTCCCCGGGTACCCACCGCCCATCGAAGGAACCGCACGCATGTGGATCGCGCTACTCGCCACCATCGCGATCACGGCGTTCCTGGTGATCGTCTCGATGAACTTCCATCGCCCGGAAAAATCCGTGCGCCACCCGGTAAGCCACTGTCATGCGATCGATGATCCGCAGTTCCGGCTGGAGATGGATGCGATCCTTGGACCGGCCGTGCTCGCCGGCAACGAGATCACCGTGCTGCAGAACGGCGCCGAGATCTTCCCCGCGATGCTGGAGGCCATTCGTGGCGCCAGCCGCAGCATCACGTTCGAGACCTACATCTACTGGTCCGGCGAGATCGGCAAGACCTTTGCCGATGCGCTGAAGGAACGCCGTCAGGCGGGCGTGGCCATACACGTGATGCTCGACTGGGCCGGCAGCGCGAAGATGGATGCGCGCCTGATCGACGAACTCACCGACGCTGGCGTCGAGGTGGAGCGCTATCACCCGTTGCGCTGGTACAGCATTGCACGGCTCAACAACCGCACCCACCGCAAGCTGCTGATCGTGGACGGGCGTATCGGCTTCACCGGCGGCGTCGGCATCGCCGACCAGTGGCAAGGCCACGCGCAGGATCCCGACCATTGGCGCGATATACATTTCCGCGTGGAAGGCCCGGTCGTTGGTCAGCTGCAATCCGGTTTCATGGACAACTGGATCAAGACCACCGGCCGCGTGTTGCACAGCGCCCTGTACTACCCCGTCCTGAAGCCTGCCGGCGACAAGGGCATGCATCTGTTCGTCAGTTCTCCCGCCGGCGGCAACGCAAGCATGCGCCTGATGTACTTGCTTGCCGTTGCCGCCACCATGCGCTCGATCGATCTGCAGGCCGCCTATTTCATCCCCGACCGTCTGATGGTCGACGCCCTGGTCGCCGCCCGCGAACGCGGCGTCCGCATCCGCCTGCTCGTCCCCGGCCGGTACATCGATTCCAGCCTGGTACGGCTGGCCTCCAAACGCCGCTGGGGCCGCCTGCTCGCCGCCGGCGTCGAGATCCACGAGTACACGCCCACGATGATGCACAACAAGATGCTGATCCTGGACGGCGAACTGGTTTCGGTCGGCTCCACCAATTTCGACATGCGTTCGTTCGATCTCAACGACGAGGCCAGCCTCAACATCTACTCCCGCGAATTCGGCCGGCAGATGACCGCCATGATGGACGCCGACCTGCAGCACTCCAGGCCTTACACCTTGACCATGTGGCAGCGACGGCCATGGCGGCAAAAACTCGGCGAGCTGCTGGTGCGGCCGATGGAATCGCAGTTGTAGCTGCCTGCCGATCCTCACTTTCCCTTGGCTTGCTGAGCAGGCCGGCCGTGCCGCCTCCGTAGGGCGCGCCGAGGCGGACTCTGGACAGCAACTGGAGCAGCGCCCAGCGAGGCGTCTACCGGCCGGCGCCTTTTCCAAGCGCGCGACGCATGTCCTTCAGCGCCGCCGCAATGTCGCCCGCATCGATCACGCCGTAGCCGAACGTCACTGCCGGTTCGATATCGCGCGTCATCGCATAGTCCGCTGTCGCTTCCGCGCCGGGGGCGCAGCGCAATATCGTCGGCATGATTTTCGCTGCCAGCCGGTGGTCGCGGATGCGTGCGGCGAGGTGCAGGCCGGCTTCGGAAGAGATGGGTTGCAGCCATTCGCCGAGTCCGCGGTGCAGGCCGTCGAGCAGTGCTTCGCGGCGTTCGGCATAGATCGGTCGCATGTGGCGCACGTGGCGGGCCAGGTGACCGTCGCGGATGAAGGTGGCGAGGACGGACTGGGTGATGGTGTCGCAGTGGGAGTCGGCGCAGTGCTTGACGGTGACCAGCCCGCTGCGGGCCCACTCCGGCGCGACGACGAAGCCCTTGCGCAGCGAGGGGAACATGCTTTTGGAAAACGTGCCGATGTAGAACACCAGGGCGTCGCAGTCCAGGGTTTGCAGCGCATCGAGCGGGCGTCCGCCGAAGCGGAATTCACCGTCGTAGTCGTCCTCGACGATCACCGCGTGGTGGCGCCGCGCGAACTCCAGCAACGCGGTGCGCCGGCGCAGCGACATCGCGACGCCAGTGGGCGACTGATGCGATGGCGTGACGCTGATGACGCGCACGTCCGCGGGCAGTCGATCGACGCACAGGCCTTCGTCGTCCACCGGCGTCGGCACCAGTCGCGCGCCGGCGGCTGCAAACGCGGCACGCACGGGCGGATAGCCGGGTTCCTCCACCGCCACCCGCGTCTGCCCCGGCGTGACCAGCAGCCGGGCGATCAGGTCGAACGCCTGCTGCGCACCGGAGGTCACGATCACGTCGTCGGCTGCGCAGGCGACCGCGCGGGCAAAAGCGATGTGCCGGGCGATCGCCTCACGCAACGCCGGGATGCCCTCGGACGGCGCATAGGCAAAGGGTTCGCGCGAACTCCTGCGCAATGCACGGGACATCAGCCGGCGCCAGACGTCGTGCGGGAAATGGCGGTGGTCTGGAATGCCCAGCCGGAAGCTGCGCACCGGCAGCGCCCGCGCCGCCGACGCTTGCACAAATGGCCCGCGCCAGACCGGTGCGAACCGCGATTCCTCGATGTCGACCCTGGCCTTCGACGGTTTCGTCGCACGTCGACGGACGAGGCTGGCGACCACCGGTTTCGCACCCTTGTGCGGGATCAGATAGCCCTCGGCAATCAGCAGATCGTAGGCGGTGACCACGGTGTTGCGAGCCACGCCGAGCGCCTCGGCGACCCGTCGCGTGGCGGGCAATGCCGAGTCTGCGGGCAGTCGCCCGTCGAGGATCGCGGCGCGCAGTTGCTGGTGCAGCGCCTGGGTGAGCATGCCCAGGCTGCGCGGCGGAAGCACGACGGGAAAAGGAAAAACTGGTTCCATCAAATATCCATGAAGTGGATCAATCAAGGCGCCAGATTACTTCCAGAATGCGCCTCGAAACGAGATCGATGTCCACCCCGATGCAAAAAGCTCGACCCGAAGAGGCCCGGCATGACCCTGCCCATCTGCGAGACCTGCGGTACCCAGTACGCGCATGCCCCCACAGCACCCATGCACTGCCCGGTTTGCGAAGACGATCGCCAGTATGTCGGGCCGAAAGGACAGACATGGACGACGCATGACGCACTCAAGTCCGGCTATACGCTGCGGTTCGAAGAGGATGCGGGCCTGCTTGGCATCGGGCTTGCGCCGGATTTTGCGATCAACCAGCGGGCGCTTTACCTGCCCACGGACGCGGGCAACATACTGTGGGAATGCCTGAGCCTGGTCTCCGACGATGCGGTCGGCGTGCTCAAGGCGCGCGGCGGCGTGGACATCATCGCCATCTCGCACCCGCACTTCTACTCGTCGATGGTGGAGTGGAGCGAGGCGCTGGGAAACATCCCGGTCCTGCTCCACGAAGCGGACAAGGAATGGGTGCGCCGGCCATCGCCGAACATCCGGTTCTGGCGCGGCGACACCCACCGGTTGTCCGATGGCGTGACGCTGATCCGCAGCGGCGGCCATTTCCCCGGCAGCACGGTATTGCACTGGAAGGACGGCCCGCGCGCCGGCGGTGCGCTGTTCTCCGGTGACGCGCCCCAGGTGGTGAGTGACCGGCGCCACGTCTCCTTCATGCACAGCTACCCCAACTACATGCCGATGAAGGCCGACGCCGTGCGCGGCATGCGGGCGCGGCTGCAGGGCTGCGCCTTCGAAGACGTGTTCGGATACACCTGGGGCCGCAACATCATCGGCGGCGCCCGCGCGGCGGTCGACGCGTCGTTCGAACGCTACCTGTCGGCAATGGCCGGCTGATCGTCGGCAGAGACGAACCCAGGCCCCCATTCGCGTATCGAAGGAGTTCCTCGGCATGCCCCATCCATCCCATCGCATGCACGACTACCTGCCGGCACGATTCAGCAGCGCCGCCGGCGAGCAGTGGATACCCTCCGCGACACCGGGCAAGTCATCGCGGCCGCTGCGCTTCTTCGCCGACGACCGCGGCTTCGTCGAATTGCTGCGCATGGAGCCTGGAGTGGTGATGCCTCTGCATCGCCACAGCGGCGAGATCCATGCCTACAACCTCACAGGCACGCGCAAGCTGTGCACCGGCGAACTGATCGGCCCGGGCGACTATGTCTACGAACCGCCCGGCAACGTCGACTGGTGGAAAATTGTCGGCGACGAACCGATGGTCGCCATGGTGATCGTGATGGGCACGGTGGAATTCCTCGGCCCCGACGGCATCGTGACGGCCCGCGCGTCAGCCAGCACCCAGCTGGCGGAGTACGAGCGGCATTGCGCCGCGCATGGACTGAAGGTGCAAGATCTGCGGGATCGGTGAGTCAAATGTCCATCTGCTTCATGTAGCCAGTGGGCGTGACGCCGAGGATTCGGTGGAACATCGCGCTGAATGCGCTGCAGCTTGCGTAACCGGCATCGCGCGCGACTTTCTTGATGGGGTGGCCGGCACTCATCCGGCTCAGCGCCCCGGCCAGTCGCACGTGTTGCCGCCAACGCACGAAGGTCATCTTCAACTCGCTTTCGAACAACCGCGCCAGCGTTCGGCCGCTGGCGCCGACAAACTGCGCAAGCTGGTCGAGCGTATCCGTCCGCGACGGGTCGACCAGCATGCGCTGGCACGCTTTCCTCAGGCGCGGATCGGACGGCGACGGAATACGGATGGCCATCTCTTCGGCGCCCTGCAGTTCATGCAGCAGCAACGGCGTCATCATCAGCATGCGTTCCCTGTCTCTGGACCGGTGTGCCTGGACCATCGCCAGCATGAGCTCGCGAAGCAGGCCGGTTACCGTCAGAACCCTGCAATGGGCACCGAGCGACATGCTGCTGCCACGGTCGAGGTACAGCGTTCGTATGGCCACGTGGCCTTCCATGCGGATCTCGTGCGTCATCCCTGCGGGCACCCACAACGAGCGCTGCGGCGGCACGATCCAGATTCCCTCGCGCGTCGTCACCTGCATGACGCCCGACGCTGCATGAATGATCTGCCCGCGCCGATGGCGATGCCTCGGTATCTGGCACCCCTTCGGATAATCCTTGGCGAGTGCCGTCACCGGCCACGCCTGCTTCGGGCCCACCTGCTGTCTGGAACGCGACACTGGATGGCCTCCTTTCGCTATACGGACACCGTAGGCTGATTCTGGGCGAACGGTCAGCCCACGACAACGGGCTCCATGCCATCGGTGCCGAGCCCCCGGCGCGAGTAGAGAAAAAGCCATGAACGACCCGATCATCACGCGGCGCACAGTGCTCAAGGCAGGTGCCACCCTGGCAGGCGCATTCGCGCTGGGCGGGTTGGGCCTGCGAGCCCAGGCCCATGCCGGAAGAGAGCGGCCGACGCTGGTCGTGCTCTGGCTCAATGGCGGCCCTGCGGGGCTGTTCAACAGTGCGGACTCGTTCCTCTCCCGGGGAGCTTACGGCGTAACCACCGACAATGTCCGCGTACTGGCGAACGGCCTTTGCGTCGATGCCGGATCGCTCGGCGCCTTGCCGGCATCGGCATTGGCGCACATGGCTTCGATCGGCTTCCGGCATGGTCGCTACCCGCATGCGGAGGCACGGGCGGCGATGCTGGAAAAGAACTCGCGCAGCCTGCTGCTGCAGATGGCCGCGGCCATGCCCGGCGGAGCGGCCCGTTGTGCCATCGTCAACAGTCTCGGCCTGCCCGTCGGAGTCGCGGCGGCGCCTCGGGCGGAACGCGGCACCGTCTTCGAACGGGTCATGCGGTTCGAAGACGTGCACCGGCATTTCCCGGCCGCGGCATTTGAGAGCATCCGTGGCGCTTATGGCGTGCCCGCCGGGAGCACCGCCATCGACAGCCAGCGAGCCACCTTCGCCAGTATCGAATCGCTGATCCTCGCAGGCGTCGGCGTGATCTTCGCGCAGCCTGCGTACACCGGGCGGCCCGACCGGCAGTTCGATACCCATCACGACGACATGGGAACCCTGGCGCGCGACATCATGGCGCCCATCACGCCTTCGCTGATCACATTCCTCGACCGCGTCATGGCGTTGCCAGAACGCAACGTGGTGACACTGCTGGTCGGCGAATTCAGCCGGACGCTACCGGGCGCGGATCATGCGCCGGGCGGCACCGCCACGGTGATCGGAAAATACGTCAAGACGGGCACGACCGGACGGCAACATGCCGATGGTTCGCCACCCGAACATGCCGCGCCGCCCGAGGCATTGTGGGCCTATGCCGCGGCTGCGCTGCGCCTGGGAGGCGCGGCACCGTTCGGACGCAATCCGCACCCGGAGCTGCTCGTTTGAGATGGTTTGCCGCCGCTTGGCGGCTTCTCTGGCCCGCGTCTCCCTGCCCGCCATCGTCTCATCGGCCTCCAGCCACGACGGCGCGCACGCCTCCCGGGGAATGTGCAAAACCGGACCCGGCCATTGAACCGCTCGCTCGATCGGCGCCTGCCGATCGAAGCAGAACTGGCGGGAATCGCCGCGAGGATCTGCGCGGCCAGCGGAGATCGAACAGAAGCGGAGGTTTGCTGCTCATCAATCCGCGGCGGTACCGACTGCCTCTTCCATGCAGAAGGTATGGACCACGCAATGCCCGGTGGCGAGATTCGAGCGCGAGGCCATTGGTCGAATCGATGATCCACGGCCAAGTTCCGGCCGGCGGACAGACAGGCCCCGAGTATTGCCTCTTTTAACTGGATCGGCGGCGTGAAGACTTCGCCGACGCAGCCGCTCCATGACTCGCCTGGCCAGTGCTCAGTACCACCGTACCCGGGATGTGCTGTTTGCCCCATTGGACGAATGCGAGCAGCACCCCGCCCAGATCCTTTCCTTTGCGCGTAAGCGAATAGGAATACCGGATGGGACGTTCCTGATAGGGCGCCCTGTCAATGATGCCGGCACTTTCGAGGCGCTTGAGGCGATCAGCGAGGATGTTCGTTGGAATGCCTTCCGGTGAATCCGCGAGCTCCCCGTAAGTGTGCTTGCCGTGCAGCAGGTCGCGCACCACGAGCAGCGACCACTTGTCGCCAACGACGTCGAGCGAGTTGGCCACCGCACAGGGGGAGCGCAGAAAGGTCTTGTGGGTGCTCATCTGTCGGACTCCGTGGACCTGAAGAGGTTACTTGCAGATTACAAGTCATGATGCTACGTTGGGCTCACACTTGCAAAATGCAAGTAACTTGGAGAAGCCATGGAAACCACCGCCTTCCAGCGCCCGGCCGACTCGTCGTCCGCGCGGATCCGCAGCGTTCGTGCAAGCGTCGTCCTCGTTCTATCCGTTTGGTTCTTGCTGGTTGTGTCGCTCGGCGCAACCGGGGCTTTCGTCGGCCTGCCAGGGAAGCCACCCATTGCCATTGCGATAAGTGTCACTGCTCCGCTGCTGCTGTTCCTTGCATGCGCGCGACTCTCGCAATCGTTCCGCGAATTGATTCTTGCGCTCGATCTGCGCCTCATCACGGGAATGCAGGCATGGCGGTGGGAGGGTTTCGGTTTCCTCGCCCTGTACGCCAACCACGTGCTCCCTGCCGGGTTCGCCCTGACAGCTGGGCTCGGAGACATGGCAATCGGCTTTGCCGCGCCGTGGATGGTTCTCGGGCTTGTACGTCAGACTGGGTTCGCCGCGAGCGCCGCGTTCGTCCGTTGGAATGTCCTCGGCATGCTGGACCTGCTCATAGCCGTCTGCATGGGCGCCGTGAGTGCCGTACTGGCCGGCGGGGTTCCGGGAGCAATCAGCACCGCGCCCATGGCAACCCTGCCGTTGCTGCTGATCCCGGCATTTCAGGTGCCGCTGTTCCTCATGCTGCACATGACGGCGCTGATGCAGAGCAGACAGAGCAAGTAGGACAGGTGACCTTGTGGCGCTTGCACTTTCCGCGTGCCGCAGGCGTGTGCTCTGAGGCTTGCTGCGGTCGCTGCGCGCCAACGGCAGGCTGGCCTGGAAAGTCCAGGACGAGGGCGTCAAGCGCGTGGCGTAGAGGGGAAGTCTCCGTGGAATCGCCAGATGACGCCCGAGCCGTGCCTGAGAAAGCGTTCCGGCCATGGCGCTAGCCGCTTCCGCTGTCCGTCCGGGTGCCCGGCTGCAGCTGCTGCGGCCGGCTTCAAAGCGCAGGCTCACGTGCAGGTGGAGATGAAACGGGTGCTGGTCGCCGTTCTACCGTAAGGTTATGCCCTCGGCTGCGAGGGCAAGCCTTGCGCTCCGAGTTATGCGTGGAACGCCGGATGGGTTCTTCATGTCCTCGCGCTGCCGAACCGATTCGGAGGGACAAAGTCGTGGCAAGTGATGTGCCGGGCACGAGTGGCCTGTTCGAAATTGCTTTTGACGCCCCGCCCAGGGGAAGCCGCCGATCTGCGGAATCCGTCTGCGCGCAGTTGCGCGACGCCATCCTTGACGGCCGGTTGGTTCCCGGGTCGAGGCTTCCGGGGGAGCGCCAGTCCGCTGTCTTTTTCGGTGTATCGAGAAACACGGCTGCCCGGGCTTATGCAAGGCTGGCAGTCGAGGGGTTGGTACGGCCCCGCCAAGGGTCGGGAACATATGTGGCGCCGAAGCAACGTCGTCCGGCGCGTGAACGCTTTCCGGCGCCGTACACGCCCGATCCACGCCTGAATTCGCTGTGGTCGCGACCGGAGCTCGCCCGCACGCTCGACTTCTGGCACGACGGGCGGCATGCGAAGGCGCCAGGGGCGGGCGCGTTCCTGGATTTCAGGCCCGCGTTGGTCGATCCCCGACTGTTCCCTTTCGAAATATTTCGTCGGGTCAGTGCCAGGCAGCTCCGGCGCATGGAGTTGAAGCCTCCCGCCTTCAAGAGCCCGCAGGGCAATCAGGGACATTTCCCCCTGCGGACGGCTATCGCGACGCACATCGGCATCTCGCGCGCTGTCGTGTGCGAGCCCGACGATGTGCTGGTTACCGCCGGCGCGCAGCAGGGTTTCGATATTCTCGCCCGTGTACTGGTAACCCCCGGGGTTACGACGGTTGCCGTTGAAGACCCCGGCTACCCACCGATGCGTGCTGCCTTTCTCGCCGCCGGAGCCAAGGTCGTCGCCGTACCGGTCGATGCGCAAGGGCTGGTGGTCGACGCCCTGCCGACCCCCGTGCAGGTTGTCTGCGTATGTCCTTCGCACCAGTTTCCTTTCGGCGTGTCCATGTCAGCGCAGCGGCGGGCGGCGCTGCTCGGCTTTGCCCGCAAGCATGGGGCCGTCATCGTTGAGGACGATTACGACGGAGAGTTCCGCTACGACGGCACGCCATTGCAGGCGCTACGATCCACGGCCACCGCGGATGACGTGTTCTACGTCGGCACCTTCTCCAAGTGCATGCTCCCCGCATTGCGACTGGGATTCGTGGTGGCGCCCCAGTGGGCCATGCGGGCGTTGATTACGGCGAAGAACTGTCTGGATTGGCATTGCCCGACGTTGACGCAAATGGCGGTAGCCCGGTTCATCGCGGATGGGCATCTGGCGCGGCATGTGCGAAAGCTCCGTGGCGTTTATGGAAAGCGACGAGATCTCCTAGGGGAGATACTCCGGTCGGATTTCCCGGAAGAACTGTCACCGATGCAGTCGCACTACGGAATGCATGTCGCGGCGTTCTCGACGCAGTCCCGGCGCCTCGAACGCGTCACCGACAGATTGCTGGGCATGAACGTGCACTTGCATTCATTCGAGCGCTATTTTTCCGGCGCGCCAACATCGGAAGGCCTGATCTTCGGCTACGGAGCTGCTGACCTCCAGGAGATCGAGCAGGGCCTGAAGGCGTTGCGTCGCGTGCTCTAGTCGCTGCAGGTGCCGATGGGTGCCGAGGACAGCGGCGCGACAGCCCCTCACGAAGAAATTGCCATGCAGCGGGCGGCCCGTCGCCGACAACGATGGCGCCTCCACACCCGCCTGCCCGGCTCTAGCGGGTGAAGGTCATGACCCAGTTTGTCTCCCACGTCCTGCCTCCGTCGACGGAGAACGCCTGCTCGAAACGGGACGAGTCCGGCGTGATGTTGGAGAAGCCGTTTCGCACCAGGATACGTCGTCCGTCGAAGGTGTCCGGACCATAGAACTCTCCGCGCCCGTCCTTGAATTCCCCAATCATGGGGGCGCCATCCAGCATGCCGACGCTGCTGTTTGCCCAGTTGAGATTCCACTGATGCGACTGCGGGTTGTACAGGCGAAGCCCGGCGCCTTCGATATGCCCGGCCGGACCCTCCACCTCGAGTTCGAACAGGCTGGCGCGACCGTTCCATACCTTGCGGACGACGGACACACCATCGTATGCGGTCCAGGTTGTCGAACCCGTCAGCGGATGCACAAGCCGCGACACGTGGGTCTTCCACGTGCCGAAGTTGAAGTCGAAGTCATGCTGGCCATCCCGTGGGGCCGCCTTTATCGGCCCGGCCGCCGCGAAGAGGATCGCTGCCGATAGAACCGAAGTTGTCCATGTTCCTGCACGCTTGATCATAGGGTTCACCGAAATATTGAGTAACCAGGCTGAATTGCCATGAAGGGATCGATCGTGGATCCATTATTTCAATGGCGTCCGGTGTCATAGACGCCACTTTCGGGAAATCAGGCGGGCCACTTCGACGGCGAAGCCAGCACTGAGGATGGCTGGCTGCACTATCTAGACGGGGCCGTCCTGCGTGGCTTGTGCTCCCTCGTCGTCGAGGCCTCCCGCCGTCGCGCCCGGCGAAGTGGACCACCCCGAATTCCTTCGATTGGCCCTGCTGGCGCTGCGTGTTTCCCCCTAAAGTCCTGCCCTGGGTTTGTTGGCCATAACGAGGCGCGCAATGATGTGGAGACTGCTGTTACGCGGAGTCATGGTTGCCGGCGCACTTGCATGCTCGTCCCTGGGTGCGCGGGCCGCATCGCCTGGGGACGGCTCCCATGATTTCGACTTCGTTCGCGGGCGTTGGCATACCCATGTCACGCAGGTGCTCGACCCGTTCGATGGCGGGACTCACACGGTCACCATGGACGGCACCAAGACAGTGCAGCCGGTTTGGGGTGGCCGCGCGTGGCTTGAGGAAATCGAGGCCGACGGCCCGAGTGGACATTGGGAAGGCGCGTCCCTGTTCGTCTACAACTCGAAGGCCGGGCAATGGAGCCAGACCTACATTGACAGCGCGTCGGGAGAGATCGAGGCACCGACCATCGGAGGCTTCAAGGACGGCCGCGGCGAGCTGTTCGGCACGACTGTCTATAAGGGTCGCACGGTACTGGTACGCGGAGTCTGGTCCGACATCCGTACCAACTCCGATCGCTATGAGATTTCCTACTCCCGCGATGGCGGCCGCACATGGGCAGTCGCATTCAGGGCCCACCTGACACGCCTGAAGTGATCGCGTCAAGGTACCTGCTCGGCGGCCGCGAGAACCGCCCTCCGGAAAATCGACCGGAGAGCCGTTGCGGCCTACGCGCGCAATTCAGCCTGCATGCCCGGCGCCACCCTTGATTCGCGTGTCCGTCGCAATCCAGTTCATCTCCCAGGTCTTGCCTCCATCCGCGGAGAACGCCTGCTCGAACCGGTACACGTCAGCCGTGACCTTCACGATGACAAATCGGACCAGGATGTCGCGCCCTCCCAGCGTTTCCTTGTCGTAGAACTCGCCGCGTCCGTTCTTGAAGCCGCCGACCGTCGGCACGCCCATTCCGCCGCCCCTGCTGCTGGCGGTATTGAGGCTCCACTGGCGGGACGCGGGGTCGTACAGGCGCAGGGACAGCAGCTCGATGTGGCCTGCCCGACCATCGACTTCGAGCTCGATCAGGTTGGCGCGGCCATCCCATATCTTGCGGACGACGCTGGTGCCTTCGTACTCGAGCCAGGTCTTGGAGCCGGTCAGTGGGTGCTGGAGACGCGAAACGTGGGTTTTCCAGGTGCCGATCTCGAAATCGAAATCGTGTTGCCCGTCCCGATCCGCAGAGCCGCGACTAGCCGCCGACGCAGCGACTGGCTGGCTGGTGAATCCTTCCAGCGAAAACGCGCCAACGAGCAGGATCGAGGCCAGGAGGCCGACACGAACGGTTCTGAATGCATTCATCGCAGTTCCCTCAATAGACCATGTTGAGCGCCACGACCGGGGTGACCGTGGTTACCGTGTTGCGCCCGGTGATCACGCGAACGCCGAAGATCGCACCGACGTTGGCGTTCCAGCTGTACTCCACCGCCGGAGCAAATCCGAACGCGGTGCTGGAACCTGAGTCCAGGCGGGTTTCCGTTGGTGCGGGCGCGCTGCTGGAGTCCGCCCCCTGCACGTAGCCGATCACCGAAGTTGTACGGCTGTGGCTGTAGGTCAGATCGAGCGCCAACACCCAGTTGCGCGTCAGGCTGTACTCCCAGGCCAGGTCGGCGGCGAAGGAACTTCCGGGCCTGGCCGTTCCGCGAAATCCCGGAGTGGTTCCGTAGACGCTGACGTCGGCGACATTCGCGTGGCTGGAAAACGCCTGTGACACATCGAAGCGCATGCGCAAGAGGCGCCCGTTCGCCAACCGGAAGTAGGTCTGGGTATTGACCTGCAACGTGGTCACATGGGCGCCGCTGCCCAGCCCATCTGCCGGTCGGTCGCCGAGCCGCTCGTACTTCCCGGTGGGGAAGGTTTCCTGCACTTCGATGGAGACCGTCGGCACCCGGCTGCCTTCGTGAAACTGCGTGAGCTGGTATTGGGCGAGCAAGGTGAAATCGCCCAGCCCCACGCGTGAACTGGACGCGCCGCCGCTCACCGTGTTGTAGCCCAACACCGGGATCACCCCGACCGTGAGGCGGTTGGCGAGTCCGTAGAGCACGTACGTGCGCGAGCCGTAGCCCTGCGAATGCGCGCTGGCATTGTCGTACAGATAGGGTTCGACCAGGGCATGTCCCGGCGGCAGCGTTCCCGCCGAGTTCGCCAGCAGAGGACCCGTCCACCAGGCATCGTCCAGCGATGGGTTGCCGGCGGATGGCGCGGGGGTACTTGCCGGAGCCGGCGCGACGGCTTGGGCGCATGCCGGAACGGGACCCGGAAAACCTCCCGCCATGCACGCCAGCAGGGCGCTGATCGCCCGTCGAAGCGGGACCACCTTCGGAACCGGCCACATCGTTCATTCTTCCTGCGCATCATATGCGATGCGCGAGAAAGTTAGACGGCACAGTGGTCTACTGGAATATCCACTTTGCCGAGTTACGCTATAGCCACTTTTGCGCAAGGAACCCGCATGCAACGCATCTCCGCCAGTTTCCTGCCGCCGATCGCGCTCGATGCCGACAGCGCGGTCCCGATGCACCGCCAACTGTCCGACTGGTTCCGACGGGAGATCGTGGACGGCCAGCTGCGGCCGGGCCAGCGCGTGCCATCGAGCAGGAGCCTTGCCAGTGAGCTGAAGATTTCGCGCATACCGGTTCTGGGCGCGTATGAACAGCTGTACGCCGAGGGCTATCTGGAGACTTTCATCGGTGCCGGCACATGCGTGGCCCGATCGATTCCCGAGGAGGCGCTGCAATCGGCACACCCGAAGTCGCGACACGCGCCGCTGCAGGTCCCCGGGGACAGGGCTGCGCGCAGGATATCGCGGCGATCGCTGTTGCTGCGCGAGCCGGCGCAGTCATGGCTGGACAGCCAGGGCGCTTTTCGAATCGGCTTGCCTGCGCTTGAGCATTTTCCAACGGCTACGTGGTCGAAGCTGGTCAACCGGCATGCACGAAAACCATCCGTCGACATGATGGTCTATGGCGACCCGATGGGGCACATGCCATTGCGCGAGGCGATTGCGGAGTATCTGAGCACCGTTCGCGCCGTGCGCTGCGATGCGTCGCAGATCCTGATGACCACCGGCTCGCAACAGGGCTTGCAGATATGCGCGCATGTGCTGCTGAACCCCGGAGAGCGCGTGTGGGTGGAGGAGCCCGGCTACCCCGGTGCGCGCCAGGCGCTGATGAGCGTGGGTGCCAGGATCATTCCAGTCCCCGTCGACCAGGAAGGCCTCGACGTGGCCGAAGGCATTCGCCGCGGCCGCAGCGCCCGCGCCGTCTACGTCACACCCTCACACCAGTTTCCATTGGGCACGGCCATGAGCGCGGCGCGGCGCATGCAACTGCTGAACTGGGCGATGCGCAGCGGGGCCTGGATCATCGAGGACGATTACGACAGCGAGTTCCGTTTCGGCGGCCGCCCTATCGCTTCGCTGCAGGGGCTGGACGCCGATGACAGGGTCATCTATGTCGGCACCTTCAGCAAGGTCGTGTTTCCGGCGCTGCGCCTCGGCTACGTGGTGGTGCCGAAGGATCTGGTGCCGGCCTTCTTCGATGCACGCAACGCGGTCGATACGTTTTCCTCCACCCTGTACCAGGCCGTCATGACCGACTTCATCCGCGAGGGACATTTTGCGCGGCACATCCGCCGCATGCGCATGCTCTACCTCGAACGGCGATCGGCCCTGCTGGAAGCGATCCACGAATACATGGCGGACAAGCTCGAGGTCGTCGGTGCGGAAGCCGGCATGCAGCTGGCGGCGTTGCTGCCGCCCGACATGGACGACGTGGCGGTGTCGAGAAAAGCCGCCCATCACGGCGTTTCGGCCAGGCCGTTGTCCCTTTGCTATGCGAACCCGCCTGGCAGGAGCGGCCTGCTCCTCGGCTACAGCGGTGCCAGTGTGCGCGAGATCCGGGAGGGCATCGGCAAGCTCAGGATGTGCTTCTGAGACGCACGCACCGCCGTTTGCGCAACGCCCGCTGCCGACCCCGTGCCTACAGCAGCTTCCGGTACACGAGGAACCCCGATTTCTCGGCCAGCTTGTCGTATAGCTGCATGGCTGCCGTGTTGGTCTCATGGGTCTGCCAGTAGACGCGCCCGCAGCCGGCCTGCGCAGCTTGTTCGTAAACCTTGTTGATGAGAGCACGGCCGATCCCCAGGCCTCTGGCTGCCTCCACCGTAAACAGATCCTGCATGTAGCAGTTCGGGCCGAGCTGGATGGTGCTGCGGTGATAGAGAAAGTGCGCCAGCCCGAGCAGGCTGCCGTCGTGCTCGGCCACGAGCGCATGCATCGGCTCGTAGACGTCGAAGAAGCGCGACCAGGTCGTCCGGATGATCTCATCCGGCAACGCGGTCGGCCCGCTTCGACCGTAGAAGGCGTTGTAGCCGCCCCAGAGCAGCTTCCACGAAGGAAAGTCAGCCCTTTGCACCGGGCGAATCACGACTGAAGGGATCATGCGGTTGTCCTGGGATTTTTCACGATGATTGTCTGGCGGCGCGGAGCTCACTCCACCGCGTCTTCCGCTGCCACGAATCCGCCCGTTTGCCGTCGCCACAGTCGCGCGTACAGGCCGCCATGCGCGATCAGCCTGGCGTGCGTGCCGCTTTCCACGATGCGGCCCTTGTCCAGCACCACCAGCCGATCCATCCGGGCGATGGTGGACAGGCGATGCGCGATCGCGATCACCGTCTTGCCCTGCATCAGGATGTCGAGGCTGTCCTGGATCGCGGCTTCTGCTTCGGAGTCGAGTGCCGAGGTGGCCTCGTCGAGCACCAGGATGGGCGCATCCTTCAGCAGCACGCGGGCGATCGCGATGCGCTGGCGCTGGCCACCGGAGAGTTTCACGCCGCGCTCGCCGACCAGGGCTTCGTAGCCGACGCGGCCTTCGCCATCGATCAGCTGCGGAATGAACTCCTCGGCGCGCGCCTTGCGCACGGCGGCGAAGACTTGCGCCTCGCTGGCGTCCGGACGTCCATACAGGACATTGTCGCGGATCGATCGATGCAGCAGCGAGGTGTCCTGGGTCACCACCCCGATCTGAGAACGCAGGCTCTCCTGGGTAACCCTGGCAATGTCCTGGCCGTCGATCAGGATGCGCCCGGCTTCGAGGTCGTACAGCCGCAGCAGCACATTGACGAGGGTGGATTTGCCCGCGCCGGACGGGCCGACCACGCCGATCTTCTCGCCCGCGCGCACGTCCAGGTCAAGCCCCGCGATCACCCCGCCCTGCTTGCCGTAGTGGAAGTGGATGTGCTCGAAACGTACCGTGCCGCTGGTTACTTCCAGCGGCATCGCACCCTCATGATCCTGCACCGCGCGCGGTTGCGAGATCGTGGTGATGCCGTCCTGCACGGTGCCGACGTCCTCGAAGATGCCGTTGACCACCCACATGATCCAGCCGGACATGTTGTTGATGCGGATCACCAGCCCGGTCGACAGCGCAATCGCGCCCACCGTTATCCGGCCATCGCTCCACAGCCACAGCGCCAGCGCCGACGTGCCCACGATCAGCAAGCCGTTGAGCGCGGTGATGCTGGTATCCAGCGCGGTGGTGACGCGGGTCATCCGGCGCAGCTTGTCGGTCTGCTCGGCCATCGCCTCGGCCACGTAGGCTTCCTCGCGCCGCGTATGCGCGAACAGCTTCAGCGTCAGCACGTTGCTGTAGCCGTCGACGATGCGGCCCATCAGCTTCGAGCGCGCCTCGGAGGCCAGCCACGAGCGCTGCTTGAGGCGCGGGACGAAGAACGCCAGCAGGCCGACATACGCGAACACCCAGGCCACCAGCGGCGCTGCCAGCCAGGCGTCCGCCTGCGCGAACAGCACCACTGCGCTGCCGGTATAGATGGCCACGTACCAGATCGCATCCACCATCTGCACCGCCGATTCGCGCAGCGCACTGCCGGTCTGCATGATCCGGTTGGCGATGCGCCCGGCGTAGTCGTTCTGGAAGAAGCCCAGGCTCTGGCGGATCACGTAGCGATGGTTCTGCCAGCGGATGCGGTTGGTCAGGCTTGGCACGATCGCCTGGTTCACCAGCAAGTCGTGCGTGCCGATCGCCAGCGGCCGCACGATCAGGGCAACAAAGCCCATCCACAACAATTCACGGCCGTGTCGCCGGAAAAAGTCCGCCGCCGGCACACCCTTGGCGAGGTCGACGATGCGGCCGATGAAGCCGAACAGCGACACCTCGACGATGGCCACCGCGAAACCCAGTACGATCGCCGCCGCGAACACCGGCCACACCTGGCGCAGGTAGAACGCGTAGAAGCGCCATACCGATGATGGCGGCTTGTCGTCGACCGGTTCCTTGAACGCGTCGATGAGTGATTCGAACCAGCGGAAGATCATGGGTGTTCCGAGCCCTCGCAGGGCCGCCATTGTGCGGGAAGCACCGGCAATACGGGATGACGCCATGCCGGCGGCACGGCTCAGCCTGAACGTCGGCTTCCATCCAGCCAGCCATTTTCGGCCGCACGATTGACCGCCCGCGGCCGCGCTCCGATCATGTCCGGATGCCTATCCTGCTGCGTTGCCTGCTGTTCCTGCTGTTGACCCTCGCCAGCTCCGTGTCGTCCGCCCAGAGTGGCGACCCTTCACCGGCCGCTTCCGCGCCCGCAGCCACGCCCGCCCAGAAGCTGGATCAGCTGGGCAGCCAGCTCGATACGGTGAAGGCGGCGCTGAGGGGCAAGAACATCGACGTGCCATTGGCCGACCTGCGCAGCACTGCGCTGAGTGTGCAGGACCAGGCGCGCGACCTGGCCGGCAGTCTGGCGCCGCAGATGACGGCGTTGCAGGCGCAGCTCACCGTCCTGGGGCCTCCGCCCGCCAAGGGCGCCGCCGCCGAGGCGCCCGAGGTGGCCGCCCAGCGCCGGCAGCTCGACAGGGCGCAGGCCAACCTGGACGCGCAGATCAAGCAGGCCCAGTTGCTTGGCCAGAACGCGCTGCAGCTGGCCGCGCAACTGACCGGCATGCGCAACGACCAGTTCCAGGCAAAGATGGCTTCGCGTACGGCCACCCCGTTCAGCCGCACATTCTGGGTGGACCCGGCGCGCACTCTTCCGGACGACCTGGTGCGACTGAAGCGGCTCGGCTCGCGCTATGCAGACGTCGCGATCGTGGCCTGGCAGCCGCCGAACCGGCAGCCGTTGCTGTGGTGCCTGTTCGCGGCCGTGCTGCTGCTGGTCGGTGGCCGCTGGCTGCTGGAAAGGCTGTTGTTGCCGCTGGCCACGCGGCGCTTGCCGGACGGTCATCTGCGCCGTAGCGCGATGGCCACCGCGGTGGCGCTGACCGCGTTGTTCACCACGGGACTGGCCGCCCAACTGGTATACGTCGGCCTGAACTGGAACGACATTCTCGAGCCCGACCTCGATGCACTGGCGGCATCGGCCGTGCGGCTGGTGTTGTTTGCCGCGTACGTGACCGGGCTGGGGCGCGCGCTGCTGTCGGTGCGGCGACCCTCGTGGCGGCTGCCCGCGCTGCCCGATCTGGCGGCGCAGCGGCTGCGCCCGTTTCCCTGGCTGCTGGGTGCATCGGCACTGCTGTTCGGGCTGTTCGAGCGCACCAGCCGCACGATCGGCACCAGCCTGCCCGCCACGGTCGCCACGCGCGCGCTGATGGCGCTGGTGGTCAGCGGGCTGATCTGCGCGGCCCTGCTGCGCTTGCGCAAGGCGCGCAAGGAACTGGCGATCACCGGCGTCGAGCCGGAACAGCGGCCGATATGGGTCGGCTTGCTGACCGCCGCGGCGATGCTGGGCGTGGTGGTCAGCTGGCTGGGCGTCGTCACCGGCTACATCGCGCTGGCGTTCTTCGTCGCCGTGCAGATGCTGTGGATCGGCGTGATCGTGGCGTCCGTGTATCTGCTGATCCAGCTGCTGACCGATCTGATCGACGCCGTGCTGTCGCCCCGCGGGCGCGGCGGCCAGCGTCTGCAAGCGACCTTCCAGCTGGCCCCGCATACGCTGGAACAGACGGCCATCCTGCTTGCCGGAGCAAGCCGGGTGATCCTGATCCTGCTGGCGCTGGCGACCGTGCTGACGCCGTTCGGCGCCGGCCCGAAAGATCTGCTGGCCAGCGCCGGGCAAACCTTGAGCAGCCTGAGGCTCGGCGATCTGGCGATCGAGCCGGGCACCATCTTCACCGCCCTGCTGGTGCTGGTAGCCAGCCTGTTCGCGCTGCGCACGCTCAAGCGCTGGCTGCGCGAACAACTGCTGCCGAAGTCCACGATGGAAGCAGGCATGCAGGATTCCATCGTCACCTTGCTCGGTTACCTCGGCGGCATGCTGGTGTTCGTGCTGACGCTGGCGGCGCTGCACGTGGATCTGAAGAGCATCGCCTGGATCGTCAGCGCCCTCTCGGTGGGCATCGGCTTCGGCCTGCAGGCGATCGTGCAGAACTTCATCTCCGGGCTGATCCTGCTGGTCGAGCGGCCAGTGAAGGTCGGCGACTGGGTCAGCCTCAGCAGCGACGTCGAAGGTGACATCCGCCGCATCAACGTGCGCGCCACCGAGATCCAGATGGGCGATCGCTCCACCGTGATCGTGCCGAACTCGCAGCTGATTACCCAGAATGTCCGCAACGTGACCCTGGCCAATGCGCAAGGCCGTGTGCAGATCAAGCTGCCCATGCCGCTGGATACCGACGCAGGCAAGGTGCGTGAGCTGATTCTGGAAGTGCTGCGCGCCCATCAGGGCACGCTGTCCATCCCGGCGCCGTACGTGCAACTGGAAAGTCTCAACGGCGGCGCGATGTCGTTCAACTGCATCGCCTACGTCAACAGCCCGCGCGAAGTCGGCGCCGTGAAAAGCGACCTGCTGTTCGAGCTGATCGAACGCCTGCGCGTGGCCAAGCTGCCGATGACCAGCCCGCAGAGCATGGTGTTGCGCAGGCTGCCGCCGCTGGGCGACAACCACGACGATCACGATTGACCCATGCCCGCGCCAACGGCACTTGCCATCCCGTGAGCTGCTGACCCTACACTCCAGGCGTGTCGTCAGGAGCAAGTCGATGGGCTTTCATTGCAGCACGCCAGCCGCACCACTCGATGGCCTGATCGAGCGGATCTGGGACTGGGACATGCCCGTCGCGGCGCATCGCTTCGAGCGGGTGCTGCCGCAGCCGGGTGCCGTGCTGATCATCAACCTGCACGAAGACGAGACCCGCGTGTACGCCGACGACGAGGGGCGCGAATGCACCCGCTCGTCAGCCTGCGTGCTGGGCGGTCCGTCATCGCGCAGCCAGATCATCGACACCGCCGAACAGGTGCGGGTGATGGGCGCGGTGTTCCGCCAGGGCGGCGTGCATGCCTTCACCGGCGAAGACGTGACCAGGCTGGCCGAGCGGGATACGGACCTGCATGACCTGTTCGGCACGGGCACCGATCGACTGCGCCAGCGTCTGCTGGACACGCCGGCACCGGCACAAAGGCTGGCGCTGCTGGAAGCATGGCTGCACCGGCGCGCACGCATGACGACGGTGCATGCTGCGGTCCACCATGCCGTGGGCATGCTCGACCGGGTGCCGCAGCTGGCCAGCATTCCTTCGATAGCCAGCGCCACCGGCCTGTCCCAGCGGCGACTCTTGCAGCTGTTTCGCCGGCAGGTGGGAATGACTCCGAAACACTACGCACGGCTGGTGCGTTTCCGCGCGGTGGTGCAGCACGCCCACGCGCATGCCACCGTGGACTGGAGCGCCGTCGCAGCCGACTGCGGGTTCTCCGACCAGGCCCATCTGAGCCACGAGTTCCGCCGCTTCGCCGGCCTTTCGCCCTCGGCTTTCATGGCACACCGTGGCCCGTATCCGAACCATCTGCCACTGGACTGAACCGGCCGCGGATCGACCCGCCGGCAAGCGGGTGCGAAAATCTACAAGACGGCCACGCGCCGCGACATTAGCCTGTCTCCTCCCTCTGCATCGGAGTCATCGCCATGGCCGCAGCAAACCAGTCCGGCAGCACCATCATTCCCTGTCTGCGCTACCGCGACGCGCACGCCGCGATCGACTGGCTGTGCAAGGCGTTCGGCTTCGCGAAGCACGCCGTCTACCAGAACGAGCAAGGCGGCGTGGAACATGCCCAGCTGACCTATGGCAACGGCATGGTCATGCTCGGCGAAGTGCGCGACAACGAGTTCGGCCGGCACATCGCCCAGCCCGACGAGATCGGCGGCCGCGAAACGCAATGCGCCTGCGTGACCGTCGGCGACTGCAAGTCGCACTACCAGCGGGCCAAGGCCGCCGGCGCGGTGATCGTCGACGACTACGCCGAGAAGGACTACGGCGGCGCCGGCTACAGCTGCCACGACCCGGAAGGCCACCTGTGGTACTTCGGCAGCTACGACCCGTGGCAGCCCGGATGACGCCGGCGAGCTACGGCAACGCCGTCACCGGCAGGTAGAGATCCGTGCGCCCCACGTGGCGCAGGCGGGCTCACAGGCCACCACCCACCAAGGTGAGCGGCACGGTACCGTCGTCGGCAGAGGCTTCAGCGCTGAAGGCCAGCCGTTCGCACCGCCTGCTGCAGCGGGGCGACGACACGATCGATGCGGCGCAGGTAGTCGTTGCGGGTGCGGCTTTTCATGGCAAGTCTCCGTGGCAGGCGTGAGGCAGTCTGCATGCGCGCTCGCCGCCCCGCGGTCCGGATCTTGCGCAGTTGCCGGATTACGGCGCCGCCGCGGCCCGCCGCTTCAGCTTCGAATCCGGCCGCGCCACCGCATACATCTCCCACGCCATCTGCTTGAGCAGCCCCTGACGATCCTTGCCCTGCGCGTAGAGGTCGAAGTGCGTCTTGCCTGGCAGGAAGCGGAAGTCCGACTTCGCGCCCAGGCCGTCCAGCACGGCCTTGAACTTGTGCGCGGCGCCGTCGAGGTAGAACGTGTCGGCGGTGCCCACGACCACATGGACCTTGCCGTCCAGGTCGGCCTTCAGCCCCGGCCAGTTCACCTGCACGAGATGGGCGATGTCGTAGTGGTCGCGCCAGTAGGCCACCACGGCCGGATCGACTGCGCCGGTATCGCGATCGAACATCGGCATCGGCCGGCCATCCGCGCCGCGCGGCGAGAACACCCACTCGAACGAGGCCATCTGGCCGCCGTACTCGCCCAGCACGCGCTCTAGCTTCGCGAACGCCTCGAAGCTGGCCTGCACCTTGCCCTTGTCGCGCACCAGCGGGTAGGCGGAACCGTCCGCCCGGCGATAGACGTTCGCGTTCGGCGCGTACAGGTCCACCCCGGTGAAATCGTGGAAGTCGCTGGGGTCGGGCGAGGTCGACCAGGTGCCGCCGAAGACCTGCGGATAGCGCGTCTGCAGCCACAGCGTGGCCCAGCCGCCGGAGGAATGGCCGGTGAGGAAGCGGCCCGACGGTCGCGCATCCATGCGATAACGCGACTCCAGCTGCGGGATCAGCTCGGTGGTCAGCGCCCGGCCCCACGGGCCGTTGTTCACCGAGTCGGCGAATTCGTGCGTGCCGGTGGCACTGGACTGGTCCAGGAACACCCAGATCATCGGCGGCATCTGATGCTCGGCCATCGCGCCATAGACCATCGCGGCGCTGCCGGCGAGCGATGCCGCGCTGCCGCCGTAGCCGTGGGTGGAATACACCACCGGCCAGGTCTGCTTCGCGCCGCGGTCATAGCCCGGCGGCAACAGCACCCAGCCGCGCATGTGGATGGGGCGTCCCCAGAACGCGCTCAGCGCCGGGCTGACGAAATCGAGCGGCTGGGCTGCGCGGCGGGCCTCGTCGAGATGCTTGCGGGTGGTGTCGCTGAAGTAGCGCATGGGCAGATCCCACGGCTCGTGGGCGGGCAACACGCGGTCCAGGCTCAGGCTGGGCGGCGTCGCGGCTGGCAGATGCACCTTCACCACCTCGCTGACCAGATCGCCCGCACCGCGCCCGCCGTAGCTGTAGTCGTGGTTGCTGTCGAGCACGGCCTGCACGAAGTAGTCGCCGGGCGGCAGTTGCGACCAGCCGGCCGGGTACGCCAGCGCATCGGCATCGATGTCCACGCCCTGCCCCGGCACCAGCCGGCTCACTTCGCGCGCGGCCACCGAGGCCTGGGTGGCGCCGAACGGATTGGCATCCACCTCTTCGACCTTGCCGTCCTTCGCCGCGGCGATGGCCGCCTTGGCGTCGGTGGCGAACAGCAGCAACCGGCCCGACGCCGGCTGGGTCAGCGTACTGCCCAGTTGGACATGGAACTGGCTGTGCGCCACCGGCGCGTCGGTGCGCGCCAGTGCCACGCCGGCGAACAGGCCGCAGGCCAGCAAGATCGCTACTGCACGATGCATGTCACGCATATCGATTCCCCAGTATCACGGCGGTGGAAAGGCGGGGCCGCGATCGGCCCCGGCCGGTTCAATGCTTGTCGGTATCCGGCTTGTCCGCGACCGGCACCATGCGCAGGTCCTGGAAGTCGAAGCTGAAGTCGGTCAGCGGCGAGATCGGCTGCATGCGCACCTCGCTGACATGGCCGTCCACGTCCAGACTGAAGGTGATGAAGGCGTCGGCGTTGAGCGTGCGGTCGTCCCAGCGCACGGTGAAAGTGTCGTGCTGCCACGGCGTCATCGTGCCGACCAGCTGCGCGGTCTTCGAGAAACGCAGGCGCAGTTTGCCGCCCTCATGGCTGACGATGACGTCGCCATACCACGGGTCGCGGTAGGTGCCGGCGTACTTCGCCAGCGCCAGCGAAGGCTTGCTGCGCTTGTCGCGCGCCGCATCGTGCTTGGCCAGGCTGTCGTCGGCCTTGGCCTCGGCTTTCTTCACCGCCTTGTCGTACGCGGCGACCCAGTCAGTCTTGTGCTTGGGATTCAGGTACGCATCCAGGACGCGGTAGGTCACCGCGTTGAACGCGGCGCCGGATTCGGCATTGGTCAGCACCACCACGCCGAGCTTCAGCTCCGGCACCAGGGTCACCCGCGAGACCATGCCGGGCCAGCCGCCGGTGTGCCAGACCAGCTTCCTGCCGAGATAGTCGGACAGGAACCAGCTTTCGCCGTAGCCGGAGAAGTTCGGCACCAGCGGCGCCAGTTCCGGAATCGGTGGCTTGCCGACCTTGATCGGGGTCAGCACGCTCCACATCTCGCGCTGGCTGTCCTCGGAGAACAGCCGCGCCAGCTTGCCGTCGGCACCCATCGTCGGCAACACGCCGCCGGCCAGCTGCACGTTCATCCACTTCGCCAGATCGTGCACGCTGGAGTAGATGCCGCCGGCGCCGGGGTCGTTGAGCCAGGCCATCGGCGGCACCGGCTTGAGGTCCTTGAAGTCGGCCTTGGCGTGGCCGGTGGCCACGTTCATGCCCGGTTTCAGGTAGGTCATGTCGACCAGCGACTCGTCCATGCCGACCGGCTTGAACAGGTGCTCGCGCACGTAGTCGGCGTAGCTCTGGCCGGAAGCCTGCTCGATCACCAGGGTAGCCACCGCGAACAGGATGTTGTCGTAGGCGTAGCCGCTGCGGAAGCCGTTCCTGATTGGCACACGGGCCAGCCGCTCGACCACTTGCTTCGTGCTGTACGACGTGGGCGGCCAGTACAGCAGATCACCTGCACCCAACGACAGACCACTGCGATGCGCCAGCAGGTCGCGGATGCGCATCTCGTGGGTGACGTACGGGTCGGACATGCGGAACCACGGCAGGTGGTCGATCACGCGGTCGTCCATCTTCACCTTGCCGGCATCCGCCAGCTGCTGCAGTGCGGCGGCGGTGAACGCCTTGGTGTTGGAGGCGATCGCGAACAGCGTGCGCGCGTCCACCGGGTCCGGCTTGCCGATCTCGCGCAGGCCGAAGCCCTGCTCCAGCACCACCTGGCCGTCCTTGACGATCGCCACGGCGATGCCCGGAACGTCGAAGGTCTTGCGCGCACTGTCGACATAATAGGCGCCGAAGTCCTGCAGCTGCGGCGGCAAGACCGGTTGCACGATGTCGCGGGTCGACACCGTGGGCGCGGCAAGGGCAGTGGGCAGCTGTGCCCATGCCGCCGTGGCGAAAACGAACAGCGCGCAGCAACCCGCCAGACGCGGGAAAGGGAAACGCTGGGACATCGAAGGCTCCGCTGGTGGCAATTCGCCAACTATCCCGGCAAACCGGGCCCAAGGCCAGCGCAGGAAGTCATGCGCTCCAAGCCACGATCAACCGGTCGACGCGTACCCCTGGCTCCCGTTGCCGGGTCAACCCGTGCGGGCGGCGCGCGTCTTGAGGCCTGCCCTTGCTCGGCGCGACGACGCCGACGTGGCAAGATCAACCGGTCGCTTCCCCACGGATCACGCCATGCCCGTCCACGCCCCAGCCGGCGACCGGCTCGCCACCCCAGAGTCCCCGTCCCGCATTCGCGTCGGCATCGGTGGCTGGACCTATGCGCCCTGGCGCAACAACTTCTATCCGGCCGGCTGGGTGCAGCGGCGCGAGCTGGAATTTGCCAGCCGGCAGTTGCGCGCCATCGAGATCAACGGCACCTACTACGGCGCGCAGAAGCCGGCCACCTATGCCAAATGGGCGGCCGAAACGCCGGAGGGCTTCGTGTTCTCGCTGAAAGCGCCGCGTTACGTCACCGAAGGCAGGCGCCTGGCCGAAACCGGCAAGGGCATCAACAGCTTTGTGCAGGGTGGACTGGCGGAAATGGGCGATCGGCTGGGCCCGCTGCTGTGGCAATTGCCGCCATCGCGGCAGTTCGACGCAGATGATCTGGCCGCCTTTCTGGAACTGTTGCCGCGGGAGCTCGACGGCCGGCCACTGCGGCATGTGCTGGAAGTGCGCCATCCAGGTTTCGCCTGCGAGGCCTACGTGGCGCTGGCCCGCGCGCATCGCGTGCCGACCGTATTCACCGATTCGCCTGACTATCCCTCCATCGCCGACCTCACCGGCGATTTCGTGTACGCGCGATTGATGCGCAGCGCCGCCGACGTCCCCACCGGCTACACGCCATCCGCACTGGATCAGTGGGCGGCCCATGCCTGCCAGTGGGCCGCAGGCGAAGACATCGGCGAACTGCCGCACGCAGCGGCGGTGCGCCTGGCGGGCAACCCGCGCGACGTATTCGTGTTTTTCATCAGCAGCGCCAAGCATCGCAACCCGGCGGCGGCCATGGCGTTGCAGCAGCGCATCGACGCTGCCGCTCGCTGATCTCCGCCAGGGCAGCCTCCGGCGCGACGGTTCAATCCTGCGCGCGGGCCGCGCCAAGTTCGACTCCAACCACTCAAGCCAGCCCTTCTCATGCGTCGATTGAATTCCCTGATCCTGCTGGCGGCGCTGGTCTTTGCCCTGGTGCTGTGGCAGCAGCGGCCACCTGCCGCGCCAGCCGCCAGCCGTCCCGCCAGCGCGATCGCCGCGGCGCCATTGCCTTCGTTTCTTCCGAACGAGGCCGGGGCCACGCTGGACAGGATCGCCCGCGGCGGTCCCTTCGGGTATCGCCAGGACGGCGTGACATTCGGCAACTACGAGGGGCTGCTGCCGCAGCAGCCGCGCGGCTACTACCACGAGTACACCGTGGAAACACCGGGCGCGCACGCGCGGGGGCCGCGGCGCATCATCACCGGGGGCAGCCCGCCGGTGGTCTACTACTACACCGGCGATCATTACCGCAGCTTTCGCCGTTTCGTACTGAACCGATGAGCAAGCGCGCTTTCGAACTCGACCTGACCCAGCCGTCGCAAGGCGGGGTGTACTTCGTGGGCGTCGACGATCTCGACCGTCTTGCCCGGACCGCCGCCCGCGACGAATTGCACGTGTGCCGCACCGACCTGGCCGGTTGCCGCGACAAGGACGAATTGTTGCGGCGCCTCGCGGCGTCGCTGCAATTGCCGGCCACGTTCGGCCACAACTGGGACGCGCTGGCCGACTGCCTGCGCGATCTCGGCTGGATGCCTGGCTGGGGCCACGTGTTGCTGTTCGAGCATGCCGATGCGCTGCGCCAGGCTACCGAAGCGGACTTCACTATCCTGCTGGGCGTGCTGGATGACGCGGCCACTTTCGCCAGCGACAACGACCGGCCCTGGTTCGCCTTCCTCGCCATGCCCGACCATGCGTTCGACGACAGCCTCCTGCCTACTTGAAAAGCGTGTCACCCTAGCCGGCCCATCTTCCCAGGACTCCCATGCAGACCATCGATTTCGAACTGGAAGGCACGTACGTCGAACTCAACATGCTGCTCAAGCTGACGGGCCTGTGTGACAGCGGCGGCGCCGGCAAGGCCATCGTGGCCACCGGCGCCGTGAAGGTCGACGGCGTTACCGAATTGCGCAAGACCTGCAAGATCCATGCGGGCCAGGTGGTGGCCATCGACGACGCGGAGATCCGCGTATTGGCGGATCCGGAAGCGCAGGCCTAGCCGAGCCGGTCGCCCGGCAGACTGTCCAGCCGCCGATCGAGCTGCGGGTGCGCCGGCAATCGGATCAGGAATTCGTTCTCCAGCACCTCGCGGATCTCGGCAACGCCGCCCAGCGTGTGACGCTCGGGTTCAAGGCCGATGCGCCGTACGGCAAACTCGCGATCGCGCAAGCTCAGACGGCCAGTCGATGTCGTGCGCGCCACATTCAAATGGTTGACGAAGTTCGAGTTGGGGTGCGTCGACACATAGTGATTGGCCACGACGTAATCGACCAGCGGCACCGGGCGCAGGCCGAAGCGATACAGCGACAGCCACTGTCCACGCACCCGCGACTGCATGCACCAATCGCCATCCAGCTGCACCAGGCGGAACGGTTCCAGCAGGGTTGCCTGCTCGATATCCGCCTGCAGCCGCAGTACGCCAACCAGGGTCTGCCCGCCAAAACCGACGTCGACCAGCCAGCTCCCGCCAGCCAACTCGACGCGAAGCAGCATATGGGTCTGTGGCGTGACCGCATTCTCCGGCTGCGTCCACAGCACGCGCGCGATCAGACCCGACACTTCGAAACCGATCGCCCGCAACGCAGCTTCGAGCAACAGGTTCTGCTCGAAGCAATAGCCGCCGCGCCCCCCCGCGCACCAGTTTGCGCTCGATCGCGGCCAGTTCCAGGCTCACCGGCAAACCGAGCCATGGATTGAGGTTCTCGAACGGAATCGCCGCCACATGGGCGGCGACGATGGCCTGCAGCGTCGGCATGTCGGGGCTGACTGCGCCCTGGTGGTCGATGCGCCGCAGATACGCCGGCAGGTCGATTGCGTCGTGCATCGTCACGTCTGCGAGATCGGGCCGATCATCTTAGCCGGCCGCGGCACCCCGCGCAGGTAACCGTTGCCGGCCTGGCGGCGAAATATCGGGTGGGGACGGCCGTAGCGGGCACGCTTGCATCCGCCATGGCCGCTCCCACGTAAAGACACAAGCCCGACAACGCGCCACCGTCAGCGAGGCCCGCCATGCTCCGTCGCACCTTGTTCCACGCACTTCCTCTCACCGCTGCCCTGATGCTGGCAGGGCTGACCGCATGCACGCCGGCAGCGGCCGCGAGCGACGGTGTGAAGCTGCCCGCCCCCGCCGTGGATGCCGTGAAGCCGCTGCATGGCGAAGCTACGGCGGTGTTTGCCGGCGGCTGCTTCTGGGGCATCGAGGCAGTGTTCGAACACGTCAGGGGCGTGCACAAGGTGGTGGCCGGCTATTCCGGCGGAAGCGCCGGCACGGCCAGCTACGATCAGGTGAGCAGCGGCACGACAGGCCACGCCGAGTCGGTACGCGTCCAGTTCGATCCGAAACAGGTCAGCTACGGCACCTTGCTGCAGGTGTTTTTCTCGGTCGCGCTGGATCCGACCGAGCTCGACCGGCAGGGGCCGGACAGTGGCACCCAGTACCGCTCGGCGATCTTCTACGGCAACGACGAGCAGAAGACGATCGCGGCTTCCTATATCGCGCAGCTGACCGCGGCGAAAGCCTTTCCGGCGCCAATCGTGACCCAGGTGGTTCCGCTGAAGGCGTTCTATCCGGCCGAGGCTTACCACCAGCACTACTTCAGCGAGCATCCATACAGTCCCTACATCGTCATCAACGACGCGCCCAAGGTGGCGCATCTGCAACAACTGTTCCCGGCGCTGTACCAGTCGGCGCAGCAGGTCGTCGACGTAGAACTGCATTGACTCGCCCCGGGCAACGCGCCCGTCTTGCGTGAAGCGGCACGGCCCCCATGTCATGACTTCCGCGCTGCTGCGCGATGACCTGAAGACTCTTCCCACGTGCCGCCCCACCGCTCCGCCGAGCCTGTCGAATCGACCGAACTCACCCGCAGTTTCCTGGGTGTGTTCCGTTACAGCGGTCGGGCGCTGGAACTGGTGTGGAGCACCAGCCGCGCGCTGACGATCGCGCTGGGCTTGCTGACGCTCACCGCCGGCCTGCTGCCGGCTGGCGTGGCCTACGTCGGCGCGCACATCGTCGACGCGGTGGTGAACGCCAGCCGGTCATGGACTGCCAGCGGCCATGCCTCGTTGCGGCCGGTATTCGAGTGGGTGGCGCTGGAAGGCGTGCTGGTGGCGGCGTTGGCCGGTGCGCAGCGCGGGCTGTCGATGTGCCAGTCGCTGCTGCGCGCGCAACTGGGGCAGCGCGTCAACGTGATGATCCTGGAGAAGGCGCTGACCCTGCAGCTGGCGCACTTCGAGGATTCGGAGTTCTACGACAAGCTCACCCGCGCCCGCCGCGAGGCGTCGAGCCGGCCGCTGTCGCTGGTGACGCGCACATTCGGGCTGGGCCAGAACGCGATCTCGCTGCTCAGCTACGGCAGCCTGCTGTTCCAGTTCTCGCCGTGGGCGGTGGCCGTGCTGTTGCTGGCCGGACTGCCGTCGTTCTTCGCCGAGACGAAGTTTTCCGGCGACGCGTTCCGGCTGTTCCGCTGGCGCTCGCCGGAAACGCGCATGCAGCTGTACCTGGAAACCGTGCTGGCGCGCGAGGACCACGCCAAGGAAGTGAAACTGTTCGGCCTCGGCCCGCTGCTGCTGGGCCGCTACCGCGACATCTTCGACAAGCTCTACAGCGACGACCGCGACCTCACCGTGCGCCGCGAGAGCTGGGGCTTCGGGCTGGGCCTGCTCGGCACGCTCACGCTGTACGGCGCCTATGCGTGGATCGCCGCCAGCACCGTGGTCGCGCGCATCACGCTGGGCCAGATGACGATGTACCTGATGCTGTTCCGCCAGGGCCAGGCAGCGGTGTCGGCGATGCTGTCGGCGATCGGCGGCATGTACGAGGACAACCTGTACCTGTCCACCCTGTACGAATACCTGGAAACCCCGGTGCCGCCTTCGCTGGGTATCGCGCAACGCGGCGCAAGGCCCGATGACGGCATCCGCTTCGAGCATGTCGGTTTCACCTACCCCGGCGCCAGCGAACCGACGCTGCACGACATCAACCTGCACATCCGCCCCGGCGAATCGCTGGCCCTGGTCGGCCAGAACGGTTCGGGCAAGACCACCCTGATCAAGCTGCTGACCCGGCTGTACTCACCCGACAGCGGCCGCATCCTGCTCGACGGCACCGACCTGCGCGACTGGGACGAAAGCACCCTGTTGCAGCGCATCGGCGTGATCTTCCAGGACTTCGCGCGCTACCAGATGCGCGTGGGCGAGAACGTGGGCGCCGGCGACGTCAGCCACTTCGAGGACGAAGCCCGCTGGCGCGAGGCCAGCGACAAGGGCATGGCCAGCGAGTTCATCGACAGCCTGCCGGCCGGCTTCGAGACCCAGCTCGGCAAGTGGTTCCGCGACGGCCGCGAGCTGTCCGGCGGGCAGTGGCAGAAGATCGCACTGGCGCGCGCGTTCATGCGTTCGCGCGCGGACATCCTGGTGCTGGACGAACCCACCGCGGCGATGGACGCCGCCGCCGAGGCGACCATCTTCGAGCACTTCCGCGAACTGGCCGGCAACCGCATCGCGATCCTGATCTCGCACCGCTTCTCCACCGTGCGCATGGCCGACCAGATCATCGTGATCCAGGACGGCCGCATCGTGGAACACGGCAGCCACGAACAGCTGATGGCGCTGGCCGGCCACTACGCCCACTTGTTCTCGCTGCAGGCGCAAGGTTATCGCTGATCGACCCTGGCCGGCTTGACCCTGCCCGCCCGCGCGCCCCATGCTTTGCCGTCTTTACCGGATCGAAACACACGCATGAGCAGTCGCTACAACGCCGCCGACATCGAAGTCCTCTCCGGCCTGGATCCGGTCAAGCGCCGCCCCGGCATGTATACCGACACCACCCGCCCGAACCATCTGGTGCAGGAGGTGGTGGACAACTCGGTGGACGAGGCGCTGGCCGGCCATGCGAAGACCATCGAGGTGGTACTGCACGACGACGGCTCGGTGGAAGTGAGCGACGATGGCCGCGGCATGCCGGTGGACATCCACCCGGAGGAAGGCGTCTCCGGCGTCGAGCTGATCATGACCCGGCTGCACGCCGGCGGCAAATTCAGCGGCAAGAACTACAACTTCTCCGGCGGTTTGCACGGCGTCGGCGTGTCGGTGGTCAACGCGCTGTCCGACCGGGTCGAGGTGACGATCCGCCGCGACGGTTCCGAATATCGGATGGTGTTCGCCCACGGCGACAAGATCAGTCCGCTGGAGGTCATCGGCACGGTGCCGAAGAAGCGCAGCGGCACCACCTTGCGCTTCTGGCCGGAGGCGAAGTATTTCGACTCGCCGAAGATCTCGCTGGGCAAGCTCAAGCACCTGCTGCGCGCCAAGGCGGTGCTGTGCGCCGGCCTCAACGTCAAGCTCACCGATGTGGCCTCGGGCGAGGTCATCGAATGGCACTACGAGGACGGCCTGCGCGACTACCTGCGCGGCGAACTCGACGGCATCGAGGCGTTGCCGAACGAGCTGTTCGTGCACCGCATGGCACGCGACGTCGAAGGCCTGGAAGTGGCGCTGGCCTGGCTGCCGGAAGGCGAGCTGGTGCAGGAGAGCTACGTCAACCTGATCCCCACCGCGCAGGGCGGTACCCACGTCAACGGCCTGCGCACCGGCCTGACCACCGCGATCCGCGAATTCTGCGACATCCGCAACCTGCTGCCGCGCGGCGTGAAGCTGGCGCCGGAAGACGTATGGGAGCGGCTGTCGTTCGTGCTGTCGACCCGGCTGCAGGATCCGCAGTTCGCCGGCCAGACCAAGGAGCGGCTGTCCTCGCGGCAGACCGCCGGCATGGTCGAGAACGTCATCCACGACGCTTTCAGCCTGTGGTTGAACCAGCACGTGGAGATGGGCGAGCGCATTGCCCAACTGGCGATCGAACGCGCCAGCGCGCGGCTGAAGGCGGCCAAGCAGATCGTCCGCAAGAAGATCACCCAGGGCCCGCAACTGCCCGGCAAGCTGGCCGACTGCACCGCCACCGACCTCACCCGCACGGAACTGTTCCTGGTCGAGGGCGACTCTGCCGGCGGCAGCGCCAAGCAGGCGCGCGACAAGGAGTTCCAGGCGATCCTGCCGCTGCGCGGCAAGATCCTCAACACCTGGGAAGTGGAATCGACCTCGGTGCTGGCCTCGGAGGAAGTGCACAATCTGGCCGTGGCAATCGGCTGTGACCCCGGCAAGGACGACCTGTCCAGCCTGCGCTATGGCAAGGTGATCATCCTCGCCGATGCCGACTCCGACGGCCTGCACATCGCCACCTTGCTGGCGGCGCTGTTCCTGCGCCATTTCCCGAAGCTGGTCGGCGAGGGCCATGTGTTCGTGGCGATGCCGCCGCTGTTCCGGGTCGATGTCGGCAAGCAGGTGTTCTACTGCCTCGACGAGAGCGAGAAGCTGGCGATGTTGCAGCGGATCGAGCGCGAGAAGATGAAAGGCGCGGTCAGCACCACCCGCTTCAAGGGCCTGGGCGAGATGAACCCGCCGCAGTTGCGCGAGTCGACGATCCACCCGGACACGCGCCGGCTGGTGCAGCTGACCGTCGGCGACGACGACGGCACCGCCAAGCTGATGGACATGCTGCTGGCCAAGAAACGCGCCGGCGACCGCAAGGCCTGGCTGGAGGAAAAGGGCGACCTGGCGACGCTTGAGGTCTGAGCCGCCGCGGCTTTTTTTGCGACCGCGGCGGCGCTAAGGTGCCGTTACTTCTCCAGGAACCACCGCCATGGCCTTGCTGCCGCCCATCAACCTCGAGCGCTGGATCGACGAGCACCGTCACCTGCTGAAGCCGCCGGTGGGCAACAAGTGCATCGTCGACGGCGACTTCATCATCATGATCGTGGGCGGCCCGAACGCGCGCACCGACTATCACTATGACGAAGGCCCCGAGTTTTTCTATCAACTCGAGGGCGAGATCACGCTGAAAGTGCAAGACGATGGTGTGGCCCGCGACATCCCGCTGCGCGCCGGCGAAATCTTCTACCTGCCGCCACGCGTACCGCATTCCCCGAACCGTGCCGCCGGCTCCATCGGGCTGGTGATCGAGCGCCGCCGCGTCGAAGGGGAACGGGATGGCCTGCTGTGGTTCTGCGAACGCTGCAACCACAAGCTGTATGAGGAATACTTCACGCTGGACAGCATCGAACGCGACTTTCCTCCCGTGTTCGAGCGCTTCTACGGCTCGCGCGAGGCGCGCACCTGCGGTGCATGCGGCCATCTGAATCCGGCGCCCGCGAAGTACGGCTAAACATGGGCGCCATCCCGCGCCAGCCATTTCTGCGCCATCCGCCGCAGTGAGGCGTCGAGGCTGCTGTCGCTCGCCACCTCGACGACGGACCGCCACGCCAGTGCATGTGATTCCCCGTTGATCGCGAAACGATCATCGCCGCGTGCGCGGACCACATGACGAACGTCGTAATGCCAATGCTCCGGCTCATGCGCGCGCGCGGGGATGCGATGCCGGTCGAGATCGAAGATCCCGCCTTCCACGTGAAGATCCGACACGCCGGTTTCTTCCTGCGCCTCGCGCAGCGCGACGCGCGCCAGATCACTATCGCCGTCGGCGTGTCCGCCCGGCTGCAGCCACTTGTCCAGCTTGCGGTGGTTCATCAGCAGCACCTTCGCGCCGTCGCCGTTGACCAGCCAGCATGAACCGGTGAAATGGGCTGCCGTATTGCTCCGTTCGAATGCATTCGCGTGCGTATGCAGAAATGCTTCGAACTGGATGATGGTCGCCGCCTCACCCTGCCATTGGTCACGGTAACGCTGAAGTGCCGCGAACATGGGGTTGCTGGGTTGCTGCATGGATATCCGTTGGCATGGTGTGGAAGCAAGCCGCGACGGCTCTGCCGCGGCTGAATGAAACTTGTACAACCCGTAATGCTGGGCTATGTTGGCGCGCCATTGCCCCGCCCGTCTTGAGCACCGACGCAGAGCGGAAACGGGGCAACATCACCGAAGGGGAGCTAGATGATAAAAGGTCTGTTTGCCACTCACACCATCGAGGCGATGCCCCGCGTGGACGCCGGCGAACCTGTCGAAGGCAGCTCCACTGGCGAGGTCACGCTGAAACGCGTACTGACCGCACGCCACCTGGTGATGCTCGGCATCGGCGCGGTGATCGGCGCCGGCATCTTCGTCCTGACCGGCACCGCGGCTGCACAGTTTGCAGGCCCTGCGCTGGTGATCAGCTTCCTGATGGCGGGTTTCGCCTGCGCACTGGCAGGCCTGTGCTACGCCGAGTTTGCCGCGATGCTGCCGGTCTCCGGCAGCGCGTACTCCTATTCCTATGCGACCCTGGGCGAAGTGGTCGCCTGGTTCGTCGGCTGGAACCTGGTCCTGGAATACCTGTTCGCGGCTTCAACCGTCGCTGTGGGCTGGTCGGGCTACTTCAATGAAATGCTGCGCATGATCAGCTCGTTGACCGGCATGAACTTCACGCTGCCGGCCGCGCTCTCCTCCGCTCCGTTCACCTTCAACGAAGCGGGCCACCTGATCACCACCGGCACCTTCATCAACTTGCCGGCGATCGCGATCGTGGCTGCGATCAGCTGGCTGTGCTATCGCGGCATCACCCAGTCGGCGACGGTCAACGCGATCATCGTGGCGATCAAGGTGATCGTGATCCTGCTTTTCCTGGTAGTGATGTTCAACT
Organism: Rhodanobacter umsongensis; assembly: GCF_042654965.1. Classification (NCBI taxonomy): domain Bacteria; kingdom Pseudomonadati; phylum Pseudomonadota; class Gammaproteobacteria; order Lysobacterales; family Rhodanobacteraceae; genus Rhodanobacter; species Rhodanobacter umsongensis. Next base: position 323,782 of record NZ_JBHSMK010000009.1, read on the forward strand.
ACATCAACACGGATCTGTGGCACCCGTTCGTGCCGGCCAACGAAGGCGGCTCGAAGTTCGGCTGGAGCGGCGTCATCCGCGGCGCCACGCTGGTGTTCTTCGCGTACATCGGTTTCGACGCGGTTTCCACCGCTGCTGGTGAAGCAAAGAATCCACAGCGCGACATGCCGATCGGCATTCTTGGCTCGCTGTTCGTCTGCACCCTGTTGTACATCGCCATGGCCGCCACGCTGACCGGTGTTGCGCCGTTCCGCATGCTCAACACCCCCGAGCCGGTTGCCACCGCACTCAACTATGTACTGGGCAATGTCGCTGCCGGCGGCACCGCGAGCTATGTGCTGGGTTCGCTGAAGATTCTGGTGGTGTTTGCCGCACTGGCGGGCCTCAGCTCGGTAGTGCTGGTCATGCTGATGGGACAGCCGCGCATCTTCTACGCCATGTCGCGTGACGGCTTGATGCCCCAGGCGCTGGGCCGCCTGCATCCAAAACATCGCACGCCGTACGTCGGCACCATCATTGTGGGCGTGATCGCCGCCACGTTGGCAGGCCTTTTTCCGGTAGACGTGCTGGGCGATCTGGTTTCGATGGGCACCCTGCTGGCCTTCGCCACGGTGTGCATCGGCGTGCTGGTGCTGCGCCGCACCCGGCCGGAGCTGCCGCGTGCATTCCGGGTGCCGCTGCCATGGATCATCTGTCCGCTGGGTGCAGCAGCCTGCCTGATCCTGTTCTGGCAGGCATTCGCGGTGCGCTGGCCATTGCTGATCAGCTGGACCGCCATCGGCTTCCTGATCTACGGCTTCTACGGCTACCAACACAGCAAACTTCGCCAGAACTCTCCCTGACAAACGACGGCCGGCGCACAACGCCGGCCGCCGCGTTTGTGACGCCCTGGCGGCGCTCGATACCCCGCTTCCAAAGACGATAGCCCATGCTCAAGCAGTTGCTCGCCCGCAAGACCAACTTCAGCAACGACGATAGTGCCCACGGCCCGGCATTGCGACGCACCCTGGGCCCATGGGGGATTACCGCTCTGGGCATCGGCGCCGTCATCGGCACCGGCATTTTTGTGGTCACGGGCACAGCCGCCGCCGAACACGCGGGCCCGGCAGTATTGATCTCATTTGTCATTGCCGCGATCTGCAGCGGCTTCAGCGCGCTGTGCTACGCCGAGTTCGCCACGCTCATCCCCATTTCCGGCAGTTCGTACTCGTACGCCTACGCCTCGCTGGGCGAACTGGCCGCATGGTTCATCGGCTGGAACATGGTGGCCGAGTACGGCATCTCCGCCTCCGCGGTTGCTGCCAGCTGGACCGGCTATTTCACCAGTCTGCTCGATCACATGGGCATACACCTGCCCGTCGCGCTCACCGAGGCGCCGCTGGCATTCACCGGCGGCCATCTGGTCGCGACCGGGCACCTGTTCAACTTGCCTGCCGTGGCGATCGTGATGGCGCTGACCTGGCTCTGCTATATCGGCATACGCGAATCGTCGGGGCTGAATGCCTTGATGGTGCTGGTCAAGGTGGGCCTGATCGTGATCGTGGTTATCGCCGGCTACCGCTATGTGAATCCGGAAAACTGGCATCCGTTCATCCCTGAAGCGCAGGGTGACGGCAAATACGGCTGGTCCGGCATCATGCGTGGCGCGGCCATGGTGTTCTTCGCCTACATCGGCTTTGAAGCCACCTCGACCGCGGCGCAGGAATGCAAGAATCCGCAGCGCGACCTGCCCTTCGGCATCCTGTTCTCGCTGGTGATCTGCACCGTGCTCTACCTGGCGATGGCCGCCGTGTTGACGGGTCTGGTCCCGTACACCGTGCTGGATACCTCCGAGCCGGTGGTCACGGCTGTCGCAGCGCACCCGGAGCTGGACTGGCTGCGGTTGATCGTGGAGATCGGCGCCATGATCGGGTTGTCCTCGGTCATCCTGGTGATGATCATCGCGCAACCCCGAATCTTCATGATCATGGCGCGTGACGGCATGCTGCCGAAGGTCTTCGGCAAGGTGCATCCGCGGTATCGCACACCACACATCAACACGCTGATCACCGGCACGGTGATTGCCCTGCTGGCCGCGATATTTCCGCTCGACCTGCTCGCCAACCTCACCTCGATGGGCACGTTGATCGCATTTTCGGCGGTCTGCGCCGGCGTGTTGATCCTGCGCCACACCATGCCGGATCTACCGCGTACATTCCGCGTGCCCTGGGTCTGGTTTACCTGCCTGGCGGGAGTCGGCAGTTGTTTCGCGCTGCTTTTCAGCCTGGACTGGTTCAACTGGGCGATCCTCGGGGTCTGGACGCTACTCGGCTTCGCCATCTATTTTCTCTACGGCCGCCGACACAGCTACCTGCGCCATCCCGCTTCCTGAGTGAGCGTGGCCATCCGATGGTGGGTTCGGCGAATATTCGCCGAATTACCGCCAATTTCCGGTTATTCACCGGATCTGCCGTCAACTCGCCAATACAGTTGATCTCACATAAATTTTACGAAACGGACGGCAACTGCTTGATTTCGCTTATTTTGTGAGCCAGGCCCATACAAATCAGCGCGAGGTTCGCCCATTCCTCAATCGCGGGAGTATCATCCTCAGTCCGCGGGTTGATCACTTGGCAGTGGGCCCCGGATCGCGGCTCGACGCGTCAGGTGGGTAAGCTCCTCAGCCTGACACGCCGGGCCGCACTTTTGTCTGCCACGCGCGCAGCCTTCCCCCTTTCTCTTCTCTGCGAGCAAGCCTGGGCTCCTCGTCCAAGCGCAGCCGGCGCGCGCAAAAAAAGGCCGGCGATGTGCCGGCCCCTTTGAATCAGGCGAACCGTGGACGCCCGTCAGGCTTTCTTCGGCGTATGCGATACGCACCAGCCTTTCGCATTCACTGATTTGCCCGGGAACAACTGACACGGCCCACGACCGGTGGCGCCGCCGCTGTAGAACTGGCAATTGGCGCAATTGTCGCCGGCTTTGTGCTTGGCATCAGACGTCTTGCTGGCGTCCTCGACGTAGCCCAGCGCCTTCGCAGTCGGGTCAGTTTCGGTCAGCGCCGGCAGATCGGCGGCGCGTGCAAAGCGCGGCAGTCCGCCAATGACTACGGCGGCCACGGTAGTACCGGCGGCCACTTTGAGGAATCGGCGACGCGATTCGATATCTTTTTCGTTCGACATGGGCAAGCCTCCGTCGTATCTATCCAGCGCACCCTGCACTGGACTCGCGCCAATGTTACGCCTGCCATTGCAACTTTTTCCTGACTGGCGCGAATGGCTCTCATTTCAGCCGGGAGCACGGCCGGCGCGTGCTATAGTTGAAGTTCATTTGGACGTCCAAATACCATGAGCCAAACCCTGCCAGGCACGATCCCGGCCAGCTTGTTCGAGGCATGCGCCGACACCATCGCGGAGACCGCGCGTGAACTGGCAGCGCTCGGCTGGACGCCGGCCACCAGCAGCAACTTCTCGATGCGGATCGATGCGGACCACGCAGCGATTACAGTTTCCGGCCGGCATAAGGGCCGGCTGGGCCGCGAAGACATCATGCTGATCGACCTGGACGGCCATGCCGTCGGCACCGACGCACGCCCCAGTGCCGAGACTGCGCTGCACACGCAGATCTACCGGCGGTGGCCGCAGATGGGCGCGGTACTGCACACCCATTCACGCACGCAGAGCGTGGTTTCGCGATTGTTCGCCGGCGACGGCGTCATCCGTCTGCAAGGCTGGGAGTTGCAGAAGGCGATCACGGGCTACCTCACGCACGAGAGCACGCTGGATATCCCGGTCTTCCCGAATACCCAGCACATGCCCGACCTGGTTGCCCAGGTGGATGCGTGGCTGGACGCCGGCAAGCCGCTGCATGCCTATCTGATCGACGGCCATGGCATCTACACCTGGGGCCGCGACATGGCCGAAGCCCAGCGCCATCTGGAGGCGCTGGAATTTCTGCTCGGCTGCGAGCTGGACCTGAGAAAGTCGAGGGCATCATGAGTCGCCTGCGCATCTTCGACGAGACAAAACCGCAATCGCCCCTGACGGAGCACCACGAACACGCCGCGATTGCCGATGCACTGGCCAAGGTCGGCGTCCGCTTTGAACGGTGGGAGGCGAACCAGCCGATTGCGCCGGGCGCCAGCCAGGATGAGGTGATCGCGGCGTATCGCCGCGACATCGACCGGCTGATGGACGAGGAGGGCTATCAGGCCGTCGACGTGATCAGCCTCGCCCCGGACCATCCCGAACGCGCCGCGTTGCGGCAGAAGTTCCTCGGCGAACACACCCACAGCGAGGACGAGGTGCGCTTCTTCGTCGCCGGCGCCGGCCAGTTCACCCTGCACATCGACGGCAAGGTCTACGACATCTTGTGCGAACAGGGTGACCTGATCGGCGTACCGGATGGCACCCGCCACTGGTTCGACATGAGCGAGTCGCCCTATTTCATAACAATCCGGCTGTTCACCAACAAGGAAGGCTGGGTCGCACAGTTCACCGGTGACGATATCGCAGGAAGGTTTCCGCGGATGCAGCCATGCCGGGTCGAACGGCCATGATCGAAATCCGCGCCATCGTCACCGACATCGAAGGCACCACCAGTTCGATCAGCTTCGTGCGCGACGTGCTGTTTCCCTATGCACGCAAACGGTTGCCGGCCTTCATCGAAACCCATGGTGAGCAGCCGGATGTGCAGCATTGGCTGCACGAGACGGCCCGTGAAGCAGGACTGGTCGAAGCCAGTCGCCAGGACTTCATCGAATTGCTGCTGCAGTGGATCGACCAGGACCGCAAGTCCACCGCGCTGAAGGCGCTTCAGGGCATGATCTGGAAGGACGGCTATGCCGCCAGCGATTACCGCGCCCACATCTACCCCGAGGTCGCCGCCCGCTTGCGCGATTGGCGTGCCGATGGACTGCGTCTGTATGTGTACTCTTCCGGTTCGGTACCTGCGCAGCAGCTGTTCTTCCGCTACAGCGAAGCCGGCGACCTGACCCCGCTGTTCGCCGGCTACTTCGATACCGAAACCGGGCCGAAACGCGAGGCCGAATCCTATCGTCTCATCGCCGAGGCCATCGGTGAGCAGCCTGCGCACATCCTGTTCCTGTCCGATATCGTGGAGGAACTCGACGCCGCGCAGGCGGCCGGCTTCCATACCGGCTGGCTGGTGCGCGAGCCCCAGGCCCTGCCCGGGTCGCCGCGCCACCCGGTATATCGCGATTTCGACGCGATCACGCCCTGAGCCCGCCGCACGGGCCCCCATGCGCAGCGTCCTGACCATCCTTCTCGCGTTCGCCGCCGGAGTGCTGCTGGCGACATGGTGGCCCGGTCCGCCGGCGATGCCATCGCGCGTTGGCCATCCCGCACCCGCACCCGCCAGCATGGACCCGGACGCGGCCCTGGACAGCGAGGCCGCTGTCGAAAGCTGGCCAAGCCAGGCTCCAACCCCGGAACAGGTGTTGTACGCGCAGCCGCGGATGATGCGCGACGCGCTGGCGCAACTCGGTCCCCGCGTGCCCGGCAAACCGAACCTGTACCTGCTCGCCTTCGCCGGCGATGGCGGCGAGGACGTGTTCCGCAATGAAGCCGAGTACGCCGCGCAACTGTTCGCGCAACGCTTCGGCGCCACTACCCATAGCCTGGTGCTGGGAAACAATCCGGCCAGCCTGACCAGCCGGCCGCTGGCCAGCTGGAGCAACCTGGAAACCGCGCTCGAAGGCCTGGGCAGGACGATGCACCGGGACCAGGACATCCTGCTGCTGTACATCACCAGCCATGGCGGCGAGGACCACAGCCTGCTGGTCGACATGGACCCGCTGCCGCTGGACCAGCTCGGCGCCAGCGACCTGGCCAGCATCCTGTCCAGGCATCCGTTCAAATGGAAGGTGGTCGTGGTCAACGCCTGCTATTCGGGCGGCTTCGTGCCGCCGCTGCGCGGCCCCGGCACCCTGGTGCTCACCGCCGCCCGCGGCGACCGCAGCTCGTTCGGCTGCGGCAGCGATTCGGACGTCACCTACTTCGGCAAGGCCTGGTTGGTCGACGCGCTGAACCACACCGACAATTTCGTCGAGGCATTCAAGCAGGCCAGCGGCCAGATCCGCCAGTGGGAGCGGCAGGACAAGTTGACGCCGTCGGAACCGCAGATCGACATCGGCAGCGGCATTGCGAAGCAACTCGCCCTGTGGCGCAAGGGGATCACACCTGGGCCGACGCTGCCATTCAAACCGGCGACACCCGCTGGCAATGCGCCCACCGCCACGCCTCGATAGATCGACTCAGCCACGCCCCGCATGCCGGTCGGCCAGCACGCGGGCGACATCGGCCAAGCCGAGCCCGCGCGCGCGCAGCGCCACGGCGAGATGGAACACCAGGTCCGCCGCCTCGCCGAGAAGCTCGGTATCGTCCTGCACCACGGCGGCCAACGCCGTCTCGACGCCTTCTTCGCCGACTTTCTGCGCGATCCGGCGCATGCCGCCTTCGAACAGCCTCGTGGTGTAGCTGCCTGCCGGCCGCTCGGCATGGCGCTGCGCGACCAGCGCGTCGAGTTCGGCGAGGAAGCCCAGCGGTGGCCGCACGGCTTCGCCGAAGCAGCTGGACGTGCCGAGGTGACAGGTCGGGCCATGCGGCTCGGCCTGGACCAGCAACGTGTCGGCGTCGCAGTCGATGCGGATCGACTTCAGCGCCAGCACGTGGCCCGAGCTCTCACCCTTGGTCCACAGCCGCTGCTTGCTGCGGCTGTGGAACGTGACCTTGCCGCTGGCCTGCGTCTGCGCCAGCGCCTCAGCATTCATGTAGCCGAGCATGAGTACCTCGCCGCTCTGCCAGTGCTGCACGATCGCCGGCAGCAGGCCATCGCCCTTGGTCCAGTCGAGGCGGCTGACATCGGTGACGGATTCGGTGGCCATGGCAGGCTCCAGGTGCTTAGAGACGAACGGCCACACCCTGGCCGCGCAGAAATTGCTTGAGTTGCGGTATCGCGATGGCGCCCGAATGGAACACGCTGGCCGCCAGTGCGCCGTCCATGTCGGCCTCGACGAAGGCATCGCGGAAATGCCGCGGCTCACCGGCGCCGCCGGAGGCGACCAGCGGCACATGGCAAACTGCGCGCGCCGCCGCCAGCTGCTCCAGGTCGTAGCCGCCGCGCACGCCGTCGCTGCCCATGCAGTTCAGCACGATCTCGCCGGCGCCGCGCCGTTGCGCCTCGACCATCCAGTCCACCGTGCGGCGCGGCAGGGCCTGCGCCTTCGCAGGGTCGCCGGTGTACTGGCGCACGCGCCATTCGCCGTCGGCATCGCGCAGCGAGTCGATGCCGACCACCACGCACTGCACGCCGAACGCGGCGGCCAGTTCGTCGATCAACCCGGGCCGTTCCAGCGCCGGCGAGTTCACCGAGATCTTGTCCGCGCCCGCATGCAGCACCGCGCGCGCCTCCTCGGCCGAGCGGATGCCGCCGGCCACGCAGAACGGAATGTCGATCACCCGGGCAACCTTCTCGACCCAGCCACGATCCACGCTGCGCCCCTCGGGGCTGGCGGTGATGTCGTAGAACACCAGCTCGTCGGCGCCTTCGTCACGGTAGCGCAGCGCGAGGTCGACGATCTCGCCCATCACCACGTGATCGCGGAAACGCACACCCTTGACCACCTTGCCGTCGCGCACGTCCAGGCAGGGAATGATCCGACGGCTCAGCATGCCAGCGCCTCCTCGACCGTGAAGCGGCCTTCCAGCAGCGCGCGACCGAGAATCACGCCGCGTGCGCCGGCTTCGCACGCCGCACGGATATCGTCCAGCGAACGCACGCCGCCGGAAGCCTGCACCGCCAGTTGCGGCACGCTGTCGGCGAGGTGGCGATAGAGACCGAGGTTGAAGCCGGCCAGCATGCCGTCGCGGTCGATGTCGGTGCACAGCAGATGACGGGCACCACGCGCGGCGTACCACGGCGCCAGCTCGTCCAGCGTACGCGCCTCGGTTTCGGTCCAGCCGGCGCTGGGCAAGGTCCAGCGGCCGTCGATGCGGCGCGTGTCGAGCGCGAGGGTCAATCGTTCGGCACCGTATGTGTCCAGCCAGCCGGCGACGAGTCCGGGATCGCGGATCGCCACGCTGCCCAGCACCGCGCGCTGCACGCCGGCATCGAACAGGCGCTGCAAGTCTGCCTCGTCGCGCACGCCACCACCGGCCTGGACCTGCATGCCGTCCGCGGCAATCGCCCTGATCACCGCGAGATTATCGAGCTGGCCCGAGCGTGCGCCATCCAGGTCGACGAGGTGCAGCCAGCGCGCACCGGCATCGGCATAACGCTGCGCCAGTTCGCGCGGATCGGCCGCATACGTGGTCTGCTGCGCGTAGTCGCCCTGCTTCAGGCGCACCACCTGGCCGCCGCGCAGGTCGATTGCGGGGATCACGTCGAAGTTCATAGTTCGAGGAAATTCCTGAGAAGCTTCGCGCCGACGGCAGCGGAACGCTCGGGATGGAATTGCATGCCGTAGTAGTTGTCGCGCGCGATCACGGCGGAAAACGCCCCACCGTAATCGCTGGTGACGAGGGTCCAGTCACTCGCCGGCACCGCATAACTGTGCACGAAGTACGCCTGCTCATCGTCGCCCAGCCCGGCCAGCAGGGGATGCGCCTGCTTCGCGCTCAAGCGGTTCCAGCCCATGTGCGGCACGCGCAAGCCGGGGGCTTCGGCGAAACGGCGCACCGGCAACGGAATCAGCCCGAGGCATTCGGTATCGCCCTCCTCCGAATGCGCGCACAACAGCTGCATGCCCAGGCAGACACCGAGCACCGGCTGGCTCAGCGAACGCAGCAGTTCGACCAGACCCAGCTCGCGCAGCCGTGCCATGCCGGGAGCAGCCGCGCCCACGCCGGGCAGGACCACCTTGTCGGCGGCGCGGATCGTCGCCGCGTCCGCGGTCAGCTCGGCATCCACACCCAGCCGCTGCAGCGCATAACGCACCGAGCCGATATTGGTGCCGCCGGCGTCGACCAGGACGACGTTCATTAAAGCGCACCCTTGGTGCTGGGCAGTTCGCTGCCCTCACGGCGAATCGCCTGGCGCAACGTGCGTGCCACCACCTTGAAGCAGGCCTCGACCATGTGGTGTGCGTTGTCGCCGCGCACGCTGAGATGCAGGTTTGCGCCCAGGCTCTCGCACAGCGAACGGAAGAAATGCGGCACCAGTTCGGTCGGCACCTCGCCCACGCGCTCGCGCGGGAAACAGCCCTCGAACACGAAGTACGGCCGGCCGGACAGGTCCAGCGCTGCGCTGGCCTGCGCTTCGTCCATCGGCAGGGTGAAGCCGTAGCGGCCGATGCCACGCTTGTCGCCGAGTGCCTGCCTCAAGGCGCCACCCAGCGCCAGCGCGCAGTCCTCGATGGTGTGGTGCTCGTCGATGTGGATGTCACCGTCGCATTGCAGCTCCAGCGCGAAGCCGCCGTGCTTGCCGATCTGCTCCAGCATGTGGTCGAAGAAACCCAACCCGGTATGCACCTTCGGCTCGGCCGCCCGATCCAGGTCGACGCTGACCGTGATGCGGGTTTCCTTCGTGTTGCGCATCGCTGTGGCCGTGCGCGGCGCGTCCAGCAGTTGGTGCGCCAGCACCTCCCAGTCGAGTCCGCGCGAGCCCACGCGAATACCGCGCACGCCGAGATTCGCGGCTAACTCCAGGTCCGTCTCGCGATCGCCCACCATCGCCGACGCCGCGCGGCTCCAACCATCGTCGGCGAGGTAGTGCCGCAGCAGGCCGATGCCGGGCTTGCGCGTGTCGAGGCCTTCGTGCGGGAAGCTGCGGTCGATCAGCACCTCGCGGAAGCAGATGCCTTGCGAGGCTAGGATGCGCAGCAGCAGTTCGTGCGGCCCGGTGAAATGCGGTTCGGGGAAACTGTCGGTGCCCAAGCCGTCCTGGTTCGTCACCATCACCAGTTCGTAGCCGGCCGCGACGAAGCGCTGCAGCGCGGCGATCACGCCCGGCAGCAGGGCCAGCTTCTCGTAGCTGTCGATCTGCTCGTCGGCCGGCTCCTCGATCAGGCAGCCGTCGCGATCGACAAAAAGTATCTTGCGCCTGTTCATGCCGATTCCCCGGCAACGCCCCGGCCATCCATGGCCGGAGTGTTCAATATGGCCAGCACCCGATCATTTTCCTCCGGCGTACCGATGGTGATGCGCAGCGCATCGCCAAGGTTTGGATACCGACGCACGTCGCGCACCACGATACCGGCCGCGAGCAGGCGCTGGTAAGCGGCGCCGGCATCGTCGAAGCGCACGGCAAGGAAGTTCGCCTGCGACGGCAACACTTCGCGCACCCCGGGTAACTGGCGCAGCGCCATCTGCATCCGCGCGCGCTGCCCGCGCACGATGCCGATGCGCTCGCGCGCGTTCGCCCGGCCCCAGCCGGACAGCGCCAGCAGCGCCGCATCCACGCACGGCAGCGGCAACGGGTACGGCGCCATGATCCGGCGCAGCAGCGCGATCACCTCGGCGTTCGCCAGCAAGCTGCCGATGCGCACGCCGGCCAGCGCCCAGGCCTTGGACAAGGTGCGCAGCACGGCAAGGTTGTCGTAGCGATCGATCAGGTCCGCCACACTGCCCGCGTCGCAGAACTCCACATAGGCCTCGTCCACCACCAGCAAGGCGCGACCGCTCAGTGCCTGCGCCAGCCGCTCGACCGCGGCGCGTGGCATCGGCTGGCCGGTGGGATTGTTCGGCGTGCAGACGAAGACCAGTTTCACCGCCGGAGTCAGTGCTGTCAGCACGGCATCTACATCCAGTGTGAAATCATTCGCCAGCGGCACCTCGACGACGCCAGCGTCCTGCACCCGCGCGCACACCTCGTACATGCCGAACGTCGGCGGCTGGATCAGGATCGCATCGCGGCCGGCGCGGCAGAACGCGCGCACCAGCAGGTCGATCGCCTCGTCGCTGCCGCGGCCGACCAGCAACTGTTCGCGCCGCACGCCATAGAGTGCAGCCAGCGCATCGACCAGCGCCGCGGGCTGCGGCTCGGGATAGCGATTGCAGCCGAGGCCGTCGTCGCCCACCGGGGCCCACGCCGACTCGTTCGCGTTGAGGAACACCTCGCCACCACTGGCCTCCATCCGCGCCGAGGAATACGGCTGCATCGCGCGGATTTCCGGCCGCGCCAGATCGAGCACGCTCATGACCTTGCCTCCAATGTTGCCAATCGCAAGGTCACCGCGCGGCGGTGCGCCTCCAGTTGTTCGGCCGCCGCCAGCGTCGCCGTGCACGGACCGATATTGCGCAAGCCTTCTTCGCTGACTTCCTGCACGCTGATCTGCTTCTGGTAGCTGGCCACCGACACCCCGCTGTAGCTGCGTGCGTAGCCGTAGGTCGGCAGCACATGGTTGCTGCCGCTGCAGTAGTCGCCCACCGATTCGGGCGTCCACTGGCCGAGGAAGATCGAGCCGGCGCTCTCGATGCCGTCGAGCAAGGCGCGCGGCGCGGCCACCTGCAGGATCAGGTGCTCGGGCGCATAGCGATTGCTTACTTCAACCGCCTGCGCCAGCGAGTCGACCGCAATCAGCCGGCTCTGCGCCAACACCTGGCGGGCGATCGCGCCGCGCGGCAATTCGGCGCACTGGCGTTCGACCTCGGCGGCCGCCTGATCCAGCAACTCGGTGGACGGGCTCAGCAGGATCACCTGCGAATCCGGCCCGTGCTCGGCCTGCGACAGCAGGTCGGCGGCGACGAACACGGGGTTCGCGCCGGCGTCGGCGATCACCAGCACTTCCGACGGACCGGCCGGCATGTCGATCGCGGCGCCGTCCGGATCGGACGACACCTGCAACTTCGCCTCGGTGACCCAGGCATTGCCGGGACCGAACAGCTTGTCGCACTTCGGCACGCTGGCGGTACCGTAGGCCATCGCGGCGATCGCCTGCGCGCCGCCCAGCTTGAACACCTTGTGCACGCCGGTAAGGCGCGCGGCATACAGCACCGCCTCGTCGCAGCGCCCATCCACGCGCGCCGGCGAGCACAACACCACCTCGCGGCAACCGGCGATATGCGCCGGCACGCCCAGCATCAGGGCGGTCGACGGCAGCGGCGCGCTGCCGGCCGGCACGTACAGGCCGACCCGGCTGATCGGGCGCAGCATGCGCTCCACCCGCACGCCGGGCGCGGTATCCACCGCCACCGGTTGCGGTGCCGCCGCACGATGGAACAGTTCGATGCGTGCGGCCGCTTCGCGGATCGCCGCCTTCAGGGCCGGATCGAGAAAAGCCTCGGCCGCCGCGAACTCGGCCTCGTCCACTTCGATCGCGTCCAGTGTGCAGCGGTCGTATTTCGCGCTGAGTTCGCGCAGTGCCGTGTCGCCGTGCTCGCGCACGGCGGCGATGATCCGCTCGACACCGCGGCGCAATTCATCCGCGCGCGACTGCGCGGGCCGCGCCAGCGCATCGCGGCGTGCCGCTTCGTCCAGTGCGTTCCAGTCCAGGCGTTTCATGCCAGCATTTTCTCCACCGGCAGCACGAACATCTCGCGCGCACCGGCCTTCTTGATCTCTTCCAGTTGCCGCCAGCTCACCTCGCCGGCGCACAACGCCTGCAACATCAGCTGATCCGGCTGGCCGGCCACCGCCAGCAGGGTCGGCTGCGGGCCGCCCGGCAGCAGGCGGGTGACCGCTTCCAGCGTGTGCCGCGAGGTCTGCAACAGCAGCAGGCGCGATTCGCGCACCTGGATCACCCCGTCCAGCCGCTTCAGCAGCAGCTCCAGCATGTCGCCGCGCTCGTCCACCGGCAGGGTCAGGGGGCCGGCCAGCACGGCCTCGCTTTCAAGCAGCACATCGGCTTCGCGCAACTGGTTCGCCACCAGGGTCCCACCGCTCTGCACCAGGTCGCAGATCGCGTCGGCGGTACCCAGCTTCGGCGCAATCTCGACCGAACCGGTCAGGGTCACCACGCCGGCATTCACGCCATGCGCGCGCAACCATTCGCCGAGCAGGCCCGGATAGGACGTGGCAATGCGCCGGCCCTCCAACTGCTGCGGTTCGTGATAATCCAGTTCCTGCGGCACCGCGATCGACAGCCGGCAACGGCCGAAACCGAGCGGTCGCAGTTCGGCCAGTGGCTCGGCCTCGCGTCCAGCGGTGAGCTGGAACTCGCTCAGTACGTTGCGCCCGACGATGCCGAGGTCGCACACCCCCTGCGCGATCAGGCTCGGAATGTCGTCGTCGCGCACCAGCAGCAGGTCGACCGGCTCGCCGTCGCCGAAGCAGAACAGCTTGTCGCGGCTTTGGCGGAAACTCAGCCCGCAACGATTGAGAAGGTCGAGTGCCGGCTCGGTGAGTCGGCCGGATTTCTGCATCGCGATGCGCAGTCGATCGCGGGCCTTCATGCCCTTGCCTTCTTGCCGGGAAGGCGACGGCGCGAGGCATGTGCCGCGGCCGCAAGATAGCCGCCGTTGCCCTGATTGAGATAGCGCGCCACCCGACCGATTGTGGTGATGCTCACCGCGGTGCGCTCGTGGATCTCCCGGTAGGACACGCCATCAAGCAGATACGGCACCACCCGCCAGCGATCCACCAGCACCTCCATTTCCGCCGGCGTGCACAGGTCGCGCAGGAACGCGGCCATCTCGCTGGCGTCCTTCAGGGACAACAATGCCTCGCACAGACTGAGCTCGGCGGACTCGTCAGGTGTCTCTGGATCCAGCGATCGACGTTTCATGATGTGTTAATGCATTAATACAATGGATCGCATCATACACAGGGTTCTGCATGGATACAAACCCGCCACGACGCAGCGGCATTTCACCTCGCGGCCTCACCGGTGATGCCGCCGTTGCGCGGCTTCGCCGCCGGCATCTGCCCGAGCGCGCCCACCAACAAAAACCCCCGCCGAGGCGGGGGTCTTGTGGAACCGGTCCGAGCTGGAAGCTCAGGCCGATTTCTTTTTCGGCGCAGCCTTCTTTGCAGCGACCGGCTTGGTCACGGTCGGCTTGGCGCCCACGACCGCCGGCGACACGGTGTGCGCACGGGTATTGCCATAGCTGCCGCGGTAGGTCTTGCCGCGACGGGTCTTGCGATCGCCCTTACCCATGGGAACTCCTTGAATCGTAGGATGAATGATCGGACATCATAGCAGGTTGGCCAGACCCGCCATAGTCAGGGGTGACCGTGGTCGGAGCAGTTCTGCGTCCGGTCCAGGCACTTGCCGGGGTCGATCTGCACCGTCGCGTGCTGGATGTGGAAGCGCTCCAGCAGCATCTGCTTGATCGCCTGCAAGGCTTGTGCGCTATCGGCGGCCTCGTACAGTTCGGCATGCAGGGTGGCCATGCGCGAACCCGACGCCAGCTGCCAGACATGCAGATGGTGGATGTCGCGGATCGAGGGATCGGCGCCACGCAACGACGCCTGCACCTGAGCGCTGTCCATGCCGTCGGGCACGCCTTCGAGCAGGATGTGCGCGGACAAGCGCAGCAGGCGCCAGGCGCTGTTGAGGATCAGCAGCGACACCAGCAGCGAGAGCAGCGGATCGGCCCACAGCCAGCCTAGCCAGCGGATCGCCAGCGCCGCCAGCACCGCGGCCAGCGAACCCAGCAGATCACCCAGCACATGCAGGCTCGCCCCGGCCAGGTTGACATCGTCATGCGCATGTCCGTGCAGCGTGCACAACACCAGCAGGTTCACCAGCAAGCCCACGACCGCCACCAGCAGCATCATTCCGGACAGGATGTGCGTCGGATGCAGCAACCGGCTGATCGCCTCATAGATGATCCAGCCGACCAGCAAGAACTGGCTCAGCGCATTGACGAAGCCGACCAGCACTTCCATGCGCCCGTAGCCGTAACTGCGTCGCGCATCCGCCGGCTTGGTAGCCATCCATGCACCCACTACCGCCAGCAGCAGGGCCAGCGCATCGACCATCATGTGACCGGCATCGGCCAGCAAGGCCAGCGAGCCGGACCACATGCCACCGACGACTTCGACAGCCATCATCGCGGTAGTCAGGACAAACGCGAACAGCAGCTTGCGACTGCGAGCATCGCCGGAATGGCCATGGTCGTGTGAATGCGAATGGTTGTGCTGGTCGGTGGCTGGCATGCTCATCCGCACATGCTAGGAACGGTGCTTGCCGTTACACAATCACCCGATACCCGGACGTGCCGCATGCGTGCAACCTTCAATGCGCGCATTGCGCGCCGTGCACGTGGTCGTCGCCGTGGCTGCTGTCCCGGCGCAGATTGACGAAATGCGCGCTGGCCAGCAACAGGCCGCCGCAGGTCACCAGCACGCTATGCAGCATCACCGAATAGCCTTCGGCAAAAGTGACGCCGAGCAACAGCAAGACCAGCCCCGGGACCGCAAGCAGCAACGGCAACGGACGCTGATGGCGGCGGAAGCCGCGGATCAGCGCCACCAGCGCCAACGCGCAGGCGAACAACACGAAGCCACGTTCGAAGCGTTGGTCGGCCAGAAACTCCAGCCCCACGACCGGCAACAGCACGAGCACGAAGGGCAGCAGCGCGCAATGGACCGCGCACAGGAACGAGGCTGTCGCACCGATGCGATCGGCCACTCGCCACGCGCGGGATTTGCTCGCCTGCTCGGAATCCATCAGTCTGCCCCGGCGGCGCCAGAGGTGGCGACTTTATGCCGTTGGCGATCATGTTACTTTATAACACTCGACGAAGCCACACCGGGAAAACGCGCTGTTCAGGCCTTGCTGCAATGCTTGCAGGTGCCGTGCACTTCCAGCGTCTGTGCCTGCGGCCGGAAGCCCAGCACCCGGGCCTGCGCCTCGATCAGCTCGGCCACCCGCTCATCGCAGACTTCCTGCGCACTTGAGCAGGTATCGCAGATCAGGAATGGAACCTGATGCGCCTCCGCCGGGTGATGGCAGGAGACGAATGCATTGATCGATTCCAGCTTGTGGATGAAACCGTTTTCCAGGAGGAAATCGAGCGCGCGATAGACCGTAGGCGGTGCAGCGTTGCCGTGCTTCTCGCGCAGCTGGTCAAGGAGGTCATACGCCTTGACCGGTTTGTGCGCGGCCGCGATGAGCTCCAACACTTCCTTGCGCAGCGGGGTCAGCCGCAGGCCGCGCTCTTCGCTGGCATGTTCCACCGCACGCACAAAGCCCCTGGCATCGTGGTGGTGCTTGGGGTGCGTATGCAGATTGTCGGTGGCGTCGTGGCTCAAGGGACATACCTCTCTTTGATCATACACCGCTGCCTTCTGGCGAGCCGGCGGGGCTCAACGGGGCAACGGCGGCGGCTTCGAGCGTGGCAGCTGGCGGGGCTTCAACAGGATCACGATCCAGCCGATCGGACCCAGCACCGCTGCCCACATGATGCCTTCCGGCAACCGGCCTCGCCAACGGCCCAGCAACGCGCCGACCGCCACGAACAACAGGTTCCACCAGAACATGGCTGCCCACGGCACCGTATTCAACAAGTTGAAGAAGACGTGCCAGAACGCCCCCGGCGCATCGAGGTCGATGCCCTGGGTAGCCCCGGCCAGCCATTCGTCCATGCCGACGTCAGTCCGTCAGCGACATGGTGAGAATCAACCGAGTGCCATGACGATCGCGTCATCGATGCGCTTGAGCGCTTCGACGCGGCCAGCCAGATAGATCGTGTGATCGATCGACGGCGAGACCTGCGTGCCGGTCATCGCCACCCGCAGCGGCTGGGCGATCTTGCCCATGCCCAGTGCGAGCGTGGCAGCCACCTGCTCGATCACCCGATGGATCGGCTCCGGCCGCCACTCGCACCCGGCCAGCAGCGGCTTCGCCGCCTCGAGCACGGCCACCGCGCTGTCGTTCTTCAGATGCTTGGCGACCGCCTTGTCATCCCATTCGGCAATCGGCGCATACCAGATCATGGCCTTCTCGACCATTTCCTTGAACGTATGCACGCGATCGCGCAACGCCACGATGACATCGGCCGGTGCCGGACCATGCGACGTGTCCACGCCCGCACGCGCCAGATGCCAGGCGAACTCCGGCGCCAGCGACTGCGGTTCGTCGGTCTTCAGGTAATGCTGATTGAGCCACGCCAGCTTTTCCGTATCGAAGCGCGAAGCGGCCTTGTTGACGTCGGCGATGTCGAACAGCGCGATCATCTCTTCGCGAGAGAATATCTCCTGGTCGCCATGCGACCAGCCAAGCCGCACCAGATAGTTGAGCAGCGCATGCGGCAGGTAGCCGTCGTCGCGATACTCCATCACGCTGACCGCACTGGTGCGCTTGGACAGCTTCTTGCCTTCCTTGTCGAGGATCATCGGCAGGTGCGCGAACTCCGGCACCTTGGCCCCCAGCGCGTGATAGATGTTGATCTGCCGCGGCGTGTTGTTGACATGGTCGTCGCCGCGGATAACTTCAGTGATGCCCATGTCGATATCGTCGACCACCACGGCGAAGTTGTAGGTCGGCCAGCCGTCGGAACGGAAGATCACCAGATCGTCCAGCTCGTTGTTCGCCCATTCGATGCGGCCCTTGACCTTGTCGTCGAACACCACCGAGCCTTCGCTCGGATTGCGGAATCGGATCACGCGATTGGGATCTTCACGAAAGGGCTCGTTGCGGTCGCGGTAGTAACCGTTGTAGCGCGGCTTCTCGCCCTTCGCCATCGCGGCCTCGCGCATGGCCTCGATCTCGGCCTTGCTTTCGTAGGCGTAGTACGCCTTGCCGGCAGCAACCAGTTCATCGGCTACCTGCTTGTAACGATCCAGCCGCCGGGTCTGGTAGAACGGACCTTCATCGGCATCCAGACCGAGCCAGTGCATGGCATCGAGAATCGCCTGCACTGCGGCATCGGTCGAGCGCTCGCGATCGGTATCCTCGATGCGCAGGATGAATTCGCCGCCGCGACGGCGCGATTCCAGCCAGCAGTAGAGTGCGGTGCGGGCGCCGCCGATATGCAGGAAACCGGTGGGGCTGGGAGCGAAGCGGGTGCGGACGGTCATGGGATCTTCAAAAGATGCGGGGGCAAGTCATGGATTTTAGCCGATACAGCAACCGAGCCATGGCGAAACCGGCGCGCCGCGTATCCCGCTCGCTTGTCGCGCTGCTGTGGGCCTGGTTCGGCGTCGCCCTGCCGGCACTGGCGGACAACCCCGGCTACGACCGCCCCGGCTATGGCTTCACGCCGCTCGCACTGGCTGCTGGTGAGATGACGATCGAACTGGGGCTGCCGGACTGGAGCCGCGACAGCGGAGGGGGTGCGGTCAGCTCGCAGTACAGCGCCGACAGCCTGCTGCGTCTCGGCATCGGCGGCCCGGTGGAGCTGCAACTGGGCAGTTCGCCATGGAATGATCTTCGACAAAGCGCCGATGGCATCCACTTCCGCAGCCGCGGCCACGGCGATACCCGGCTGGGCCTGAAACTCGCCCTGCCCTCGGCGGGCAAGGCCTTCAGCTGGGGCTTGCTGGGCAGTGTCGAATTCACCGATGGTGCGAAGGATTTCCGCAGCGACCAGCGGCAGTATCTGCTCGGCGCGCAGTTCAATCTGCAGGCGAACCAGCGCAACTCACTGGGCGCCTATTTAGAGGAAGTGCGCCGCGGCGGCCAGGACAGCACCACGATGGCATTCAGCGACAACTTCACGCTGACCCGAACCCTGACCCTCTACACAGAAGCCGCCTTGCTGCATTCGACGGGCCAGGCCAGCGGCACCGTTGCAGGCGCCGGGCTGACCTGGATGGTCAACCCGCGCGTGCAGTTCGATGCGGGTTTCGATCATCGCCTGGGCGGAACCGCTGCCGAGTGGCAGGGCAATCTTGGCGTATCGGTCTATCTCGGCCACTGACTTCCTTACGCGATTCTCACTTCACGTGGATGGTGATCTTCTTCGACACCACCGCCGGGTCGAACGGGACGTGATTGGCGTCACCCAGCTCCAGTTGCAAGGTGTGCATGCCAGGCTTGAGCGTGAGCGTGGTCTCGGTCTGACCACCGCCGAAGTGGATGTGGTTGTCGTCCTTGGCGATCGGCTGGCCGGCCAGTGGCAGCTGCTTCACGTCAACCAGCAGGTGATGGTGGCCTGTGTTTTCCTTGACCACGCCAGCAGGCGCCACACCCATGCCCTTGAGGCCGAAGCGCACGACCACGTGCTGCCCCACGGTGGCGCCGTCACTGGGTGAAACGATGTAGACCTCGGCGCCAGGGGCGGCCTTGGTGGCCGGCAGGGTAGAGGCGTCGGTGGCGATCGCGGTGCCGGCGAATGCGGTCAGTGCAAGAGCGAGCAGGATGGGCTTCATCAACAGTCTCCACTGGGACAAGGTCCCGCCAGTGTAGGCGCGCGCACGGTCCGAGGACCACCCATCGAACTTCCCGACGTCACTGCAACGTCACACACCCGCCATGCCGCCGCAACCCCTTCGGACCAAGCTGGGCCAAGCCAGCACGGGTAAGCTCATGCGCATCGGCATCGTCACCGAAACCTATCCCCCGGAAATCAATGGCGTCGCACTGACTGTGCACAGCCTGGCCGCCGGCCTGGCCAGCCGCGGCCATAGCGTGGATCTGATTCGGCCACGGCAAGCCGAACCCCATCACGATGAACCGGGCGTCGACGTGCTGCACATGCGCGGTGCCGCCCTGCCCCGCTACCCCGGCTTGCGCTTCGGCCTGCCGGCTGTTCGCGCGCTGCATCGGCATTGGTCGCGGCAGCGCCCCGAGGCCATCTACGTCGCCACCGAAGGTCCGTTGGGCTGGTCCGCGATGCGTGCTGCCAGGCGACTGGGTATCCCGCTTGTCAGCGGCTTTCATACCCGCTTCGACCATTACGCCGATCACTACGGCATGGGCCTGCTTGCGCCGTTGGTGCGCGGCTATCTGCGCCGCTTTCATCAGCGCGCAGCGGCGACCCTGGTGCCGACCGAAACATTTGCACGGGAGTTGCATGACATGGGCATATCCAATGCGCAGCTGTTGCGTCGCGCGGTTGATACGCAGCTCTTCCATCCGCGCCATCGCGATGACGATATGCGCGCCGCCTGGGGTGTCGATGCCGCCACGCCGGTAGTGCTTTACGTGGGGCGCCTGGCGCCCGAAAAGAATCTCGAACTGACGGTCCAGGCGTTCCGTGCCATCCAGCAACGTGTTCCCCGGGCGCGCTATGTCTGGGTGGGCGACGGTCCCGCACGCGCGGCGCTGGAAGCGGCGCATCCGGATTTCATCTTTGCTGGCGTGCAACGCGGCGCGATGCTGGCACGTCACTACGCCAGCGCCGACTTGTTCCTGTTCCCCAGCCTCAGCGAGACCTTTGGCAACGTAATCATCGAAGCCATGGCCGCTGGCCTGCCGGTGGTGGCGTATGCCGAAGGCGCCGCACGCGAACATCTCGTGGACGGCGTCAACGGCTACTGCATCGAATCGGGCAACGCGGAGGCATTCATCGACGCGGCGGCTCGCCTGGCCAGCAACCCGGGTCTGATCCGGCACATGGGCCGAGCAGCCCATGTCCAGATGGCAGGACTTTCGCCGGACGCGGTCATCCGCGATTTCGAAACCCTGCTGCGCGAGATGGCCCAGGAAAACCTGCATGAGCACGCAAGCCTCGCCGTCCACGCCTGAGCTTTCGCCCGGACCACGGTTCGCCCTGGACGGCCGTGTCTGCGTGCTGGCCAATCGCTGGGGAACCCGTCGACTGGTCGGCCTGTTTTTCGGTGTCATCAGCCGACTCGGCGATGGCATGTTCTGGTACGCGCTGATGACGGTCATGGCGTTGCTCGGCGGCCACCGCGGGCTGCTCGCTGCCGTGCACATGGCCGCCACCGGACTCGCCGCGCTGCTGCTCTATCGTCTGCTCAAGCGCTGGACGCGCCGCCCGCGCCCCTATCGCGTCTGCCCCGGCGTGACCGCCCACGTGCCGCCACTGGATGAATTCAGTTTCCCCTCGGGTCATACCCTGCAGGCAGTAAGCTTCAGCATCGTGGCGCTGGCGTGGTATCCATCGCTCGCTCCGCTGCTGCTGCCCTTCACCACCCTGGTCGCCGCCTCGCGGGTGATCCTGGGGTTGCACTATCCCAGTGACGTAGCGGCAGCGATCGCCATCGGCAGCGGCCTTGGTACGGCGTCGCTGTGGCTCGCCTCGTCGCCGATTTGAGTTGCCGACTCCGGGACAGCCTTGGGCAGCGTCTGCGCACGCCGTCACAAGCCCCTTTGCGGTCAGTCAGATAGCCCACTTGTCCACAGGCCTTACCGGCCGTACTCCACAACGACTGTGGAAAAGTCCAAGGTGTCGACGACGATCAGGTTCGCGCACGGACGAAATCGTCGTGCGCAATCCATGACCAGCGCGTAGCAAGTACCTGATGGGCAAGCCGCAAACGGGGCTTGTCCACAGGCTTTACCGGAACGCTTCCACAACTGCTGTGGAAAACTCTCCGATGAAAACAACGATGCCGCCTCACGGCGGCATCGTTTCGCTGCAAAGCCCAGATCAGGCAGCGCGCGACGTCTTCATCAGGATGCCCAACAGGTCGGCCAGTTTGTCGCGCATCTCGCGGCGATCGACGATCAGGTCGATCGCCCCGTGGTCGACCAGGAACTCCGAACGCTGGAAGCCTTCAGGCAGGGTCTCGCGCACGGTCTGCTCGATCACCCGGGGGCCGGCAAAGCCGATCAGCGCCTTCGGCTCGCCGATATTGATATCGCCCAGCATCGCCAGGCTGGCGGATACGCCACCGGTAGTCGGGTTGGTCAGCACGCTGATGTACGGCACGCCGGCATCGCGCAGGCGCGCCAGCGCGGCCGAGGTCTTGGCCATCTGCATCAACGAGAACAATGCCTCCTGCATGCGCGCGCCGCCGGTGGCGGAGAAGCACACCAGGGCGCTCCTGTCGGCCAGCGCGCGCTCGGCGGCACGCGCGAACTTCTCGCCGACCACCGAGCCCATCGAGCCACCCATGTAGGCGAACTCGAACGCCACCGCCATCAGCGGGCGGCCCTTGAGCTTGCCGCTCATGGCGACCATCGCGTCCTTCTCGCCAAGCTTCTTCTGGGTTGCGGTGATGCGGTCGCGGTACTTCTTCGTATCACGGAATTTCAATGGGTCGGTGGGCTCCAGGCTGGCCCACAGCTCCTGCGCGGAGCCCTCGTCGAGCAGCGCGTCGAGCCGCACGCGCGCGCTGATGTAGTGATGATGACCGCACTTCGGACAGACCATCAGGTTGCGCTCGAGCTCCGGCTTGTACAGCACGGTGCCGCAACCGCCGCACTTCTCCCACACACCCTCGGGTACCGAGCCCTTGCCGCCGTTCGGATTTTGCGGGCGGGTGCGCGGATTCATGATTTTCTGCAGCCAATTCATCGCATCATCCTGACTGTTCGTGAGTACGCCACCTTCAGGCAGCACGTGTTCTCAATGCGCGTCGAGCGCGGCGCGGATCGGCGCGAGAAACCCGCGTACCCGCACGATCATGTCCTCGGCTTCCGTTGCCCCGGCCAAGCGCTCCACCAGCGCGCTGCCGATGACCACCGCATCGGCGAAACCGGCAATCGCCTTCGCACTCGCCGCATCGCGGATGCCAAAGCCCACCGCCACCGGCGCCTTGGCGCGACCCCGGATATCAGCCACTCGTGCAGCGATGTCGCCGGTGCTCAAGTGTGCCGCGCCGGTGATGCCGGCAAACGAAACATAGTACAGGAAACCTTCGGCCGCCCCGCACAGCTGCGCCAGACGTGCAGGTGCGGTAGTCGGCGCGGCGAGCAGGATCTGCTGCAAGCCCGCCTCGCGCAGCGGCTGCAGGACCGCGGCTTCCTCCAGCGGGCAATCGACCAGCAGGACGCCGTCGACGCCGGCGTGCACGGCTTCCCGCGCAAAGCGCGCATAGCCGTGGGTCTCGACCGGATTCAGGTAACCCATCAACACGATCGGTGTATCCGCATCGCGCTGGCGAAACGCGGCAACCCAGCCGAGCACTTCATTGAGCCCCACGCCTTTCGCGATCGCCCGCTCGCTGGCGTGCTGGATCACAGGGCCGTCGGCCATCGGATCGGAAAACGGCACGCCCAGCTCGATCAGGTCGGCGCCGGCATCGACCAGCGCGTGCATCAGCGCCACCATGTGCTGCGGTGACGGATCGCCAGCCGTGACGAACGGAATCAGTCCGGTGCGGCCGGCCGCTTTCAGGTCGGCGAAGCGACGGTCGATCCGGCTCATACCTCGACCCCTTCGCGCGCGGCAATCGTGTGCACGTCCTTGTCGCCGCGACCGGAGAGGTTGCACAACACGATGCCGTCCTTCGGCATGCCGCGCGCCAGCTTGATCGCCTGCGCTACGGCATGGCTGGATTCCAGCGCGGCCAGGATGCCCTCGGTGCGCGCCAGCAAATGAAAGGCCTCCATCGCCTCGTCGTCCGTCACGCCCACATATTCGGCGCGCCCGGCATCCTTGAGGAACGCGTGCTCGGGGCCGACACCCGGATAGTCGAGGCCGGCGGAGATGGAATGCGTTTCGGTGATCTGGCCATTGTCGTCGCACAGCACGTAGGTGCGGTTGCCGTGCAGCACGCCGGGCCGGCCGGCGGCCAGCGAGGCGGCGTGATGCCCCGTCGCGATGCCCTCGCCCGCCGCCTCGGCGCCGACGATGCGCACATCGGCGTCATTGAGGAACGCATGGAACAGGCCGATCGCGTTGGAGCCGCCGCCAACACACGCGGTCAGCACGTCGGGCAGGCGGCCATATTCCTCCAGCATCTGCGCGCGCGCCTCGCGCCCCACGATGGCGTTGAAGTCGCGCACCATCAGCGGATACGGGTGCGGGCCGGCCACCGTGCCGATGATGTAGAAGGTGTCGGCGACGTTGGTGACCCAGTCGCGCATCGCCTCGTTCAGCGCATCCTTCAGCGTCTTCGAGCCGGAGGTGACCGGCACCACCTCGGCGCCGAGCAGCTTCATGCGGTAGACGTTGATCTTCTGCCGCTCGATGTCCACCGCGCCCATATAGACCACGCACCTCAGGCCCAGTCGCGCAGCCACCGTGGCACTGGCCACGCCATGCTGTCCGGCGCCGGTCTCGGCGATGATGCGCGGCTTGCCCATGCGTTTGGCGACCAGCGCCTGGCCGACCGTATTGTTGATCTTGTGCGCGCCGGTGTGGTTCAGGTCCTCGCGCTTGAACAGGATGCGTGCGCCGCCGACGTGCTTCGACAGCCGCTCGGCGTGATAGATCGGGCTGGGCCGGCCGACGTAATGCTTCAGGTCGCGATCGAGTTCGGCGATGAATTGCGGATCATCGCGGAGGCGGAGGTACGCTTCGGTCAGTTCGGCCAGTGGTGCCATCAGGGTCTCGGCAACGTAGCTGCCGCCGTAGTTGCCGAAGCGGCCCTGTGCATCGGGGTAGTCGTTGAAATCCACGATCTTGCTCATGCTCTCGTTCGATCCGGAAGGCAGGCACGGCGGGGTTGCGCTCCTGCAAAAAACGTATGCCGCACTGCGGCAAGCAGCCATCTTAGCGGCATCCCGGCGTCGGGGAAATCATGATCCGAGCCTACAGGGCCACTCACGCAACGACATCGCCGGCGCGCACCCTCACAGATAGCGCCGAATGGTCTCCCGCAGTTTCGCGACCATTTCGGGAGTGAGCGTGCCGAGCATGCCGCGACGCCCGGCAGGAATGTGCGCGGCGGGATCCGCCCCGTCAAAGACATAGTGATCCAGCAGTCCTTTCCAGGCGGCGCGCTCCGCCGGCGGCAGCGACCTGAACGTGAGGATGCAATGCAGCAGGCATCCCATCGCGGTTTCCGGCGCATAACCGGCGGCCGGCATGGGCTTCCACCAGTAGTTCACCAGCGCATTGATCCGTTGAAGCGACTCGACGTGATGCCACCACATCGGTGGAATGTAGATCGCGTCGCCCGGCTGCAACTCGGCCACCTGCGCCTGGGCCAGCGCCAGCTTCAGTCGCGGGAACCGTTGGTCGTCGGGGCGGTCGAGCCGGGCGATGCTGATGGCGGCGCCGGTCGGCGCGAAATCCAGTGGCCCCACATACAGGTTGGGGGCCTGGTCGGGCGCAAAAAGCGTAAAGCGCCTCACGCCGCAAACCACGCAGGCAACATTGCGGTATTCGTCGAAGTGGGCAGGGGTGGTCACCTTGTTCCCGATCCATATGCGCGGCTGGATGACGGGATCGAGAAACGGGATGACGTGGTTGTCCAGCAGTCCGGGCAGGCACGCGGAAACCGGTGCACTCTGCATCGCCAGCCCAGGCGGATTATCCTGGCGGCTGTACTGCGCCAGCCGTTTCAGGCCTTGGGTGATCGAGACGCGGTGGTGCTCGTAATTGAACCCGTCGAAACCGGCGTTGTAGCCGATGACGCCGTCTTCCCCGGGCGACATCAGCAGCGCGTCAACCTCGGTGCCGTTGTCGAGCGCGGCCAGCCCGCGGGCAAACGCGGTATCCGACTGGGCGGCGAGTTTCACCAGCGGCCAGTCCCGGCACAGGCCGCGGATCACCAGTGGCCGATCGCGACCGACGATGTCGGCAAGCCCGATGGGCTGGCTCGCATCGTCGTACTCCTCGATCGCGGACGGCGTACTCGTCATGCCGCGTCCGTCGCCCGCACGGCATGGATGAAAGCTGCGAGCTTGTCCGGATCCTTGATGCCGGGTGCCGACTCGACCCCGCTGGCCACGTCCACCGCCCATGGGCGTATCGCGCGCACCGCGTCGGCGACGTTTTCCGGACTCAGGCCACCGGCCAGCATGACCGGCTGTGCCAGCCCCGCAGGCAGCAGCGACCAGTCGAAGGCCTTTCCGCTGCCGCCCGCTTCGCCGTAACCATGGCCATCGAGCAGCAGACCAGCGGCATGCGGATAATCGCGCAGTCGCGGCAACGCGGCGGCACCCTCGCCCATCGCGATGGCTTTCATGAATGGACGGCCAAACTGCACGCACCAGGCGTCTTTCTCGCTGCCGTGGAACTGCAGCAGGTCCGGCCGCACTTCCTCAAGAACCTGCCGCACCAGACTGGCCTCGTCGTCCATGAACAACGCGACCGTGCTGACAAGCGGCGGCAGCGCCGCGACGATCTCCCGCGCCCGCTCAATCGTCACCTGACGTTTGCTGCGCGCGGTGAACACCAGCCCGATGGCGTCGGCGCCGAGGTGCGCAGCGAGCAGTGCGTCCTCCACGCGGGTCATGCCGCAGCATTTGATGCGGGTCATGGGTCGGCCCCGGGCAGGCAGACGTCCTGCGGCAGACCCCAGTGCGCCTCGTAGCGCGGCCCGACGAAGGTCAGGCCCGAAGCCGCTGCCGTCGGGCCAGCCACCTGGCGATCGCAACCGGCCAGCAACTCGGCCATCCATTCGACGGATTGTTCGTGACGGCCGATCATCAGCAGGGAGCCGACGATATTGCGCACCATGTGATGCAGGAAAGCATTTGCCTCGACGTCGACGAAGACCTGTTCGCCCTCGCGCCGCACGCTCACCGCGAGAATCGTGCGGCGCGGGTGCGCAGCCTGGCACGACAACGCACGGAACGCGCTGAAGTCGTGCTCGCCAAGCAACGCCTGCGCAGCCGTATGCATGCGCTCGGCATCCAGCGGCAGGCGCTCCCAGGTCACGTAGCGTGCGTCCAGTGCCGCGCGCACGGGGCGGTTGAGGATGCGGTAACGATAGCGCCGACTGCGCGCCGCATAGCGCGCGTGGAAGCTCTCCAGTACCGGACGCGCCCACAGTACCGCCACGCTGGCAGGCAAGTTGGAACAGGCGCCGAGAATCCAGCCGCGCATGTCGCGGCGCGCCTCCGTGTCGAAGTGCACGACCTGGCAGCGGCCATGCACCCCGGCGTCCGTGCGCCCGGCACAGCTGACCTCGACCGGATGCGCGGCGACCCGTGACAACGCCTGCTCCAGCTTGGCCTGCACGCTGGGGCCCTGCGTCAGCCGCTGCCAGCCGAAGAAATCGGTGCCGTCGTATTCGATGCCCAGGGCGATACGCATGAAGTGGTGCAAAAGCTCGATGAAAGATGACGAAGATTAGCAGCCTGCAACGAAGTCGGGCCGGCAAGGCCGGCCCGACTTCGTTGCAGGCTGAGTCACGCCGATCAGTGCAGATTGTCCAGCAGGCGCTTGGCGGTGTCCCGCTGCATCTGGCTGCCTTCCTTCATCACCTCGCCCAGCATGGCGCGCGCGCCGTCGGCATCGCCCATGTCGAGATAGGCGCGGGCAAGGTCGAGCTTGGTGTCGATCGGATCATCGTTGAATTCTTCGACATCGTGCCCGTCAGCCGGGTGCATGCTTTCCGCATCGTCGAAATGCCAGCTTGTTTCGGTGGCAGGTGGCGCCTTGGCCTCCGCCGCTGCGGCCAGCGGTGCCACGACGGTGGCATCGTCCGCCGCCGGTGGCAGATGCGGCGGCTCGGCGCCCGTCGGCTTGGTGAGGTCGAAATTGAAGTTGTACTCGCTGACCTTCTTGGGCGCACCCGGCGGCAGCGGCGGCATCGCCGACACCGCGGTGGGCGCATCACGCTCGTCCGCATAGTCGTCGATGTCGAATTCGCGATGGGCTTCGGCCTCATCGTGCACCGGCGGCTCGGCGTGGTGATCGAACAGCGGATGGCCGGGCACCAGATCCTCGCCCATGTGCATCACGTCCTGCCACTCGTCCTGCTGCGGGTCGGTGATGTGGGCATGCATCGCTTCGGCAGCCGCCTCGAAGTGCTCAACATCGCGCCGCGAGTAGTACAGCGTGACCAGCTCCAGATGCAGCCCGATGTCGTCCGGATGCTCGGCCAGCTGGTCCAGCAGCTCCTCCTGATCGACATCCTCGCCGTCGATCAGATCCTTCCCCGCCGACGGCGCCGAGCCAAAGCGATCGGCCAGCGAGGAAGCGCTCTTCGACGACCCGGCAGCCGGCTTGCGGCGACGGCCGAGCAGCGCCAGCAACACCAGCAGCGCGATCGCTGCGGCACCCGCGCCCCAGGCCCACGTCTGCATGTACCAGGGCTGTTCGTCTGCCGCGGCCGCCGCGGCCCCGGTGACCGGCTTGGCAACAGGTTTGGCCCGCGCCGGGGCCACTGCAGCGGCGCCCGGCGCCGACGTGCTGGCCGCGGAAGCGATGCTGGAGGCTGCCGCAGGAGTGGTAGTGGCGACGACGCTGGAAGTTGCGCCGGCAGGCGTCGGATTCGCCATGGCCACGGTGCTGGCCGTGGCGGTTTCCATGCGGGTTTCCGCTGCAGCGGGCTTCTGCGCGCTGGCGGCCGAGGACGGGGCCGGCGCAGCTGCCGGCGTGACCGCCGGAAGGCCGGCGGATTTGCGCGCCGCAGCCAGCTTGGCCTGCAGGTCGGCGATCTCGCTGTCCTTCAGCGACAGCAGGTGTTCGTTCTTGCTGTTGATGTCCGCCATATCCTTCAGGCGGGTCTTCAGCTCGGTACTCTGCTGCTGCAGGCTGGCCAGGCTTTCCTGGTTGCGCAGCAGATCCTGGCGGAGGCCGGCGGCGGCCTTGTCATCCTTGCTGGCGGCGCTACTGCCCGGACCGCCTGCGTTCTTGCTGTCCTTCGCCTGCACCAGGGCTAGCCGATCACCAGCGCCGCTGGCCGTGCCGCTGGGCGCACTGGAAGCGGATGCTCGAGTTGCCGTATCGGCCACGACCGCGGGCGTGCCGGGAGTTCCGGCGCGCCAGTCGCTGTTCTGCCGGCGCACTTCGGCCATCGCCGCGGCGATGGTCATGGCCTGCGCTTCGGCGGAGGTCGGCACACGGAGAATCGCACCGCTCTTCAGCGCGTTGATGTTGTCGCGGTAGAACGCGTCCGGGTTGGCCTGCTTCAACGCCAGCATCATCTGCCGGGCGTCCACCCCGGCCGGTGCGGCGCTGCGGGCGATCGATGACAGGGTCTGGCCCCGCGCAACCGGACCGTACTGGCCGTTGCTGATCGGCGCAGCCCTGGGAGCCGCGGCGACGCGCGGCGTTGCCGGCTGCGATGGTGCTGGCCGCACTGGCGCCGCCGGCCGCTGCGCCGGCGCGGCGGCGACGGCCGCTGCGCTGGCCGGGTCAAGCAGGATGGCGAACTCGCGCACGCTCCTGCCGGCGTTGCTGTTCACTTCGAGCAGCAGGTCGAGATAGGGATCGTCCACCGGCTCACTGCTGGTGATGCGAATGACCCTTCCGCCAGCGGCGTTGGCCACGCTGAAATGCAGGGGAATGACCGTGCGTCCGCCGACGATGCCGGCGCGGGCAAATTCCTCGCTGGAGGCCAGCCGGACGGTGAGATTCTGCAGTTCCGCCGGGTTGGCCGGATGCACGGGAATTTCCGCCAGCAGGGGCTGCCCCAGCGCCGACTTGACCTGGATCTGGCCAAGATCCAATGCGATGGCCTGGCTGGTACCCAGTGCCAGTGCCATCAGCATCGACAACTTCAACGAACGATTCATGCGTGTTCCCCCGAACGATCCTGGCGCAACTCTTGTGATGTCGCCGCCGTGGCGGCTACAGCGGCAAACGAAGTGCCACTTTAGTTATATGCAGGCCAATCAACAATAGCTGCGGCGAATACTTGCAATGCATTGCTGCGGTGTGTTCTCACCGCAACAGCGGTTTCAATGCCGGTCAGCCGGTGCCGCAACCTGCAGCTCGTGCAGCTGTTTCTGAAGTTCGGCGATGGCCTGATCCTGCTGCTGCAAGCGCCTGCTGGCCTGCTTGCTGTCCGACTCCTGCCTGGCCAGATCCCGCTCCAGCCGTCGTACCTCGGCCCGGTGCCTGGCGACGCTTTGATGGAGCGCGGACGGCAATGGTGCCGCCGACACGACGCGCTCCGGCTCCGACGGGCCAGGGCGAGCCCAGACCGCCGAGGCCACGATAAAGCCAGCCAAACCGATGAGTTGCAGACAGCGCATCGTCAGAGATAGTCCTCGATCAACAGTTCGGCGATCTGCACGGCATTCAACGCCGCGCCCTTGCGGATGTTGTCCGACACGATCCACAGGTCGAGTCCGCGTTCGTGGGAGATGTCCTCGCGAATGCGCCCGACGTACACCGCATCGGTGCCGGCCGCCTCGCCCACCGGGGTCGGATAGCCGCCCGCCTTGCGCTCGTCCACCAGCACCACGCCCGGAGCCTGCCGCAGCAGTTCGCGGGCCTGTTCGGCGGTGATCTTGTCGCTGGTTTCGATGTGCACGGCCTCGGAGTGGCCATAGAACACCGGCACGCGCACCGCGGTCGGATTGACCTGGATCGACTCGTCCTCGAGGATCTTGCGGGTTTCCCACACCAGCTTCATCTCTTCTTTCGTGTAGCCGTTCGGCTGGAAGTCATCGATCTGCGGAATCACATTGAACGCGATCTGCGCGGGAAATTTCTTGCCCGGCTCCACGCTTTGGAAGTTCAGCAGTGCCGCGGTCTGCCTGCCGAGTTCCTCCATGCCGGTGCGGCCAGCACCGGATACCGACTGGTAAGTGGCCACATTGATCCGCTCGATCTGCACCGCCCGATGGATCGGCGCCAGCGCCACCAGCATCTGCATGGTCGAGCAGTTGGGATTCGCGATGATGCCGCGGTTGGTGTATTGCGCGATCGCGTGCGGATTGACCTCGCTGATCACCAGCGGAATGTCGTCCTGGTAACGGAACTCCGAGGTGTTGTCGATCACCACCGCACCGGCCGCCGCTGCACGCGGCGCGTGCTCGCGGCTGACCGAGCCGCCGGCCGAGAAGAACGCGATGTCGACGCCCTCGAAGTCATAGGTGTCCAGCAACTGCACCGCGACCTCCTGGCCGGCGAACGTGACCTTCCCTCCGGCCGAGCGCTCGCTGGCCAGCGGCACCAGCTCGCTGACCGGGAAATCTCGCTCGGCGAGGATGGCCAGCAACGCCTCCCCGACGGCGCCGGTGGCGCCGACCATGGCGACTTTGTAACTGCTCTTCTGACTCATGGGGTGATTTGCTCAGGGATGGGGGATCGTGCCGCTCACAGCACGTTCGGGTTGAGGATATTGGGGGGGCGCCCGGCATGCGGGCCGTGGCCGAACATGGCCAGGACATTGTCGACCGCCACCGAGGTCATGGCGCGGCGCGTTTCGGTCGTGGCACTGGCGATATGCGGGCTCAGCACGACGTTGTCCAGTGCGAGCAGGCCCGGATGCACCGTCGGTTCGCCCTCGAACACATCCAGCCCGGCACCGGCCAGGCGCCGCTCGCGCAGCGCCACGGCCAGCGCGGCGTCGTCCACGATGCCGCCGCGGGCCACGTTCAGCAAAATGGCGGTCGGCTTCATGAGCGCCAGCTCGGGCGCACCGATCGCGTGCCGGGTCTGGGTGGTCAATGGCAGCACCAGGATCAGGAAATCGGACTCGCGCAACAGCTGCTGCTTGTCGACGTAGCGCGCGTTGCAGGCGCGTTCGGTTGCCGCAGGCAGCGGCGAGCGGTTGTGGTACAGCACCGGCATGCCGAAGCCGACCGCACGGCGCGCGATGGCCTGGCCGATGCGCCCCATGCCGAGAATGCCCAGCGTGCGACCACGCACGTCCATGCCCAGCCACGCCTTGAACTCGGTGGCATGCCAGTGTCCCGCACGCAGCCAGCGTTCGGCCGCGCCCATTCGCCGCGCCACGCCCAGCATCAGCGCCCATGCGTAGTCGGCGACGCTCTCGTTGAGCACGTCGGCGGTATTGGAGACGGCGATGCCCGCAGCGCTCAGCGCATCCAGATCGAGGTTGTCGTAGCCGACGCTGAGGTTGGCGACGATGCGCAGCCGTGTCGCGCCGGCGATTTCCGCCGCGCCGATGCGCTCCTTCAAACCGACGATCGCGGCATCCTGCCCGGCCAGCCTGGCCGTAAGTTCGCCACGGCTGAACGACACTTCGTCCGGCTCGGCCGTCACCTCGAAGTGAGGTTCGAGCCGGGCAACGATGCCGGGAAAGGTGGGCCGGGAAATCCAGACGCGCGGTTTGTCATTCATCGGCAGGGTTTCGCTGGCAGCACCCGGTCATGGAATGCGCGGCGTCACGACGCCCACGTCGCCGCACTGTGCGCGATGGCGCAGCGCGTGATCGATCAGCACCAGCGCCATCATCGCCTCGGCGATCGGGGTGGCGCGGATGCCGACGCAGGGGTCGTGACGGCCCTTGGTCACCACCTCGGTCGGTTCGCCGGCCAGGTTCACGCTGTGGCCGGGAATCAGGATGCTCGAGGTGGGCTTGAGCACGATCGAGGCGGTCACCGGCTGGCCGCTGCTGATGCCGCCAAGAATGCCGCCGGCGTGATTGGACGCAAAGCCGTCCATGCTCATTTCATCGCGATGCTCGCTGCCGTGCTGGACGACGGCGGCGAAACCGTCGCCGATCTCCACGCCCTTGACCGCGTTGATCGACATCAGCGCGCTGGCCAGGTCGCCGTCGAGCTTGCCGTAGATCGGTTCGCCCCAGCCCGGCGGCACGCCGTCGGCGACCACGCTGACGCGCGCGCCGACCGAGTCGCCGGACTTGCGCAGCGCGTTGATGTAAGTCTCCAGTGCCGGTACCTGGCCCGCATCGGGCCAGAAGAACGGGTTCTGTCCCACCGCGTCCCAGTCGAACGCATCCGGCACGACCTCGCCGATCTGCGCCAGGTAGCCACGCACCCGCACGCCGTGACGCTCGGCCAGCCACTTCTTGGCGATGACTGCCGCAGCCACGCGCATGGTGGTCTCGCGCGCCGACGAACGTCCGCCACCGCGCGGGTCGCGGATGCCGTACTTCTGCCAGTAGGTGTAGTCGGCGTGGCCGGGGCGGAAGCTCGACGCGATGTCGCCGTAGTCCTTGCTGCGCTGGTCGGTGTTGCGGATCAGCAGCGCGATCGGCGTGCCGGTGGTCCTGCCTTCGTATACGCCGGAGAGAATCTCCACCTCGTCGGCCTCATGCCGCTGCGAGGTGTAGCGGCTGCGGCCGGTGGCGCGGCGATCGAGATCGCTGCGGAATTCCTCGGCGCCGATCGCCAGTCCCGGCGGACAGCCGTCGATCACGCAGCCGATCGCCGGCCCGTGGCTTTCGCCGAAGGTGGTGACGGTGAACAGTTTGCCGAAGGAATTGCTGGACACGGGGTTTGGACGTCCGAAGGAAACCGCTACAGCTTAGCGCGACGACGCATCCTCGCGTCAGCGGGCCGCTGACGCGGCACGCCACTCGCTGGCCAGCAGCGCGAACACCACGTCGTCGACCCATTCGCCGTGCAGCCACAGGCTTTCGCGGTGATGGGCCTCCTGCCGCATGCCCAGCGCGCGCAGCATGGCCATGCTGGCGAGGTTGCGCGGATCGACCGAGGCATGGATGCGATGCCGGCCGAGCTCGCCGAACACCAGTTCGAACACCGCGCCCACAGCCTCGCAGGCGTAGCCCCTGCCTTGATGGGCAGGCGCCAGGCTGATGCCGAATTCGACCGAGCCCTCTGCTTCCGCGGGCAGGTGTATACCGACATCGCCGATCAGTGCGCCATCCTCGCGCAGGCGGATTGCGCGCTGAAACCAGCCACCCGGCTTGTCCAGGGAGGCGCCGGCCTGGCGCCCGATGAAATTCGCGGCTTCGGCCACGCTGGCCGGGCGCCAGCCCTGGAAACGGGCAACGACCGGGTCGCTGCGATAATCGAACAACATCTCGGCGTCGGTCGGTCGCAGCGCATCCAGTCGCAGGCGCAGGGTATTCATGTCCATGCTACGGGTGCCTCAGCCGGCGCGGCGCGCCAGGGCCGCCGCCCGGATGGATGCGGCGTGTTCGACCAGATCGCGCCGCTCCAGTGCGAACACACCCATCTGTCCCACCTTGAACTCGATCCAGATGAAGGGCACCTGCGGCAGCAGCGCGGCCAGCGCGTGCTCGCTCTCCCCGACTTCCACGATCAGAAGGCCATCGTCGGTGAGATGGTCGGCGGCCTCGTCCAGCATGCGCAGGCACAGATCCAGGCCGTCGGCGCCGGAAGTGAGGCCCAGTTTCGGTTCGTGCGCATACTCGCCCGGCAACGCTGCGTATTCGTCCTCGGTGACGTACGGCGGGTTGGAGACGATCAGGTCGTACTTGCGCCCGGCCACGCCGGCGAACAGATCCGACCGGATCGCCTCGACGCGGCCCTCGACATGCTGGAACACGATGTTCTCGCGCGCCAGCGACAGTGCCTCGTCGCTGATGTCGACGATGTCCACCTGCCACTCCGGGTTGTACTCCGCCATCGCGATGCCGATGCAGCCTGAACCCGTGCACAGGTCCAGCGCGCGCTCGATGTGGCGCTCGTCCAGCCACGGCGCGAAGCCCGACTCGATCAGCTCGGCGATCGGCGAGCGAGGTACCAGCGCGCGGCGGTCGCTCTTGAATTTCAGTCCGGCGAACCAGGTCTCGCCGACCAGATAGGCCACTGGCAAACGCTCGCTGACGCGGCGTTCGATCAACCCCAGCACTTGCTCGCGCTCGGCCGCGGTGAGTCGGCCGGCGCCATATGCCGGCGGAATATCGGGCGGCAGGTGCAGGCTGGCGAGGATCAGGTGCGTGGCTTCGTCGATCGGGTTGTCGTGGCTGTGGCCAAAGGTGAGCCCCGCCGCCGAGAAGCGACTGGCGCCATAACGGATGAAGTCGATGATGGTGGCAAGTTCGGCGGTCACGGCGATCCAGAGTGCAACGGAATGGCCGGCGATTATAAGGCCTGCGGCGTACGGCACCCCTTATACTGGGCGGATGACTTTCAACGTATTCCTGCAGTACATCTTGCCGCATCGGCTCCTGTCGCGGGTCGTCTACCGGGCTACCCGGTGGACATTCGCGCCATGGAAGAACTGGCTGATCTCCACCATCGTGCGCAATTACAACGTGGACATGGCCGAGGCCGCGCAGCCCGATGCGCTCGCCTATCAGCATTTCAATGCGTTCTTCACGCGCAAGCTGCGCCCCGATGCACGCCGCGCCGATACCGACCCGGCCGCCCTGCTCTCGCCTGCCGACGGGCGCATCAGTCAGTCCGGCGCGATCGTCGACGGCCGCATCTTCCAGGCCAAGGGGCAGGAGTACACCGCCGCCGAACTGCTCGGTGGCGACCAGGCCGCGGCCGCGCCTTACCGCGATGGCTGCTTCGTCACCGTCTACCTGTCACCGCGCGATTACCACCGTGTGCACATGCCGCTGAAAGGCACGCTGAAGGAAACCGTGCATGTGCCCGGCCGCATTTTCAGCGTGGCGCCGTTCGCGGTGGCGGCGATCCCGCGGCTGTTCGCGCGCAACGAGCGGCTGGTCTGCCACTTCGATGGCGAGCACGGCCCGTTCGTGGTGGTGATGGTCGGCGCGATCCTGGTTTCATCGGTGGCCACGGTGTGGGACGGTCTGGTGATCCCTCCGTACGCCTCGTCGATCAGGCGCAAGTCGTTCGTCGGCCAGAACATCACCTTGGAACGCTTCGCCGAGATGGCACGCTTCAACATGGGCTCCACCGTGATCTTGTTACTGCCCAAGGGTTCGACCCTGGATGCGCTTCAGCCGCAGCAGGCCGTGAGGGTGGGGCAGCGGCTCGGGCACGGCGGCTGAAGCCACAACCACACCACGTCAGTCACGGGAAAACTGACGTCATGCGTCATTTTGTGACGTTCTAGGCGCAATTGCCCGGATCGCTTCGTTACGCTCGCCATCACGCCGTACGTCTCGCGTGCTGCCGAATTCCAGCGTCGAGGGATCTCCATGCAACTACTCACTCCGTTTTTCGCGATGATGCGGGCGCGCCAGCTCGGTCGCCAATTCCGCGACATCGAACGCGGCATCCAGGCCCTGCCCAAGCGCAGTCGGGAACGCCTGAGTACGCTGACCCTGCGCGAAATCGGCCAGGCTTCGCGCAGCGACTTCCCCCATCTGTACGGCACCCCTCCCGAAGCGCGCTACCTGCCCTGGGGCCACGGCACCCACGTCGGTTATGAACGCGCCTGTTCCAACAACCCCGAGGTCGTTTTGCGCGGTATCGCGCTGTGGCTCGCGGTGGCCTACCACGAGACCAAGAATTCGCCGCACGCAAGCCTGCAGCCGCAGCATCGCCAGCTGATGCAGCTGCTGCGTGAGTTGAAGGAAGTTCACCATGCCGGCAGCTCCGTCGACAGCTGGATGAACGAAACCGCTGCCGCCTGAGCTGGAGGTTCGTTGCTGGTCCGGTCAGCGGGCCTTCGCCCCGGATACCGCGCGCCGACGACCGCGCGCGCCGCTCCGGCTCCGGCCGGATCGTTTCATTCCCGCATCGAAACCACGCCGCTCAATGGCACGCCGGCAGTTTCAATACCTGCCCGGCGCGGATGCGATGGTGCTTGAGGCCATTCATCTCGGCCACTTCCTGCACGCTTGAGCAATGCAGCTTGCGCACTATGCTGACCAGCGAATCGCCGCCGCGCACCTTGTAGCGACTTTCGCTCGGCGCCGCCGGAGCCGCCATCGGCGTCGTCACCACGGGGATGACCGCGTGATGCAGGTCACCTGCCAGGATCGGCCAGGGACCATCGACGCAACGCGACGCGTAGGCGCTCTCGAGACTCTTCGGCAATGCCATCCGCGTGCCCGTCGGCTGGGTCACTTGCGGGTCGAGCTTCGGATTGAGATTGCGCAAGGTGCGGAACCAGCCATCGCTCACGCCACCGGCCGAACCCAGGCATACCGTCAGTTCGGACAGCGACGCCGGCCGCTTCAGGATGATCGAGCCCGGCGCACCGTCGACCTTGGGAAAACGCAGGTTGTAGCTTTGCGGATGCAGGAACAACCAGGCTGCTGCCAGCACCGAAGGCACGTAGTCGCGGGTTTCCTGCGGCAGCGCGTTGTAGATGCGTGGATCGTAGAAACTCAACGCGCTGTTGTCGCCGACGAGCCGGCCCATGCGTCCTTCGCCGGTGTTGTAGGCACCGATGGTGAGTTCGAGATTGTTGTTGAACTTGCGCAGCTGTTCGTTGAGGTATTCGGCATTGGCGCGGGCCGATGCCGACGGGTCGAAGCGCGTGTCGAAACCATTGTCGGTGCCCAGGCCGAAACGCATGCCGGTGGCATACATGAACTGCAGCGGCCCGGCGGCACCCGAGCGGGACACGGCATGCACCTTGCCGCCGGACTCCTTGGCCACCATGCCGAACAGCAACGCCTCGGGCAGGTCGGCTCTCTCGTACTGCGGCCACATCTGGTAGCGCATGAACTGGTAGTTGACCCAGGCGTCCATCAACTGCGGACGCCATTGAGTCAGCCACATTTCCAGTGCTGCCTTGACCGGGCCGTTCATCGCGATCAACTCCGACAGCTTCTGCCCGTGCAGCAGGGTCACGCTGCGCTGCGCCTGCGGCAACGCGGCGGCACCGGCCTTGCCTGTCGGCAGGGAGCGCTGGGCCGGATCCACGTCACTGTTGAGATCCTGGTCGCCGCTGAAATCGCCGTCCTTCAATCGAAGCAGCCGGTCGAAGACCGAGAAGAACCGCTGCGTATCGCAGCCCGGGGTATTGCCGCAGCGGGCCGCGGCGGCCTTCAGCTGGTCCAGCGATCGGGTCAGCGTCAGTTGCGAAGCATCCAGGTTGCCCTCGCGCGACTGCTGCAAAGCCGTTTCGTAGCCCTTGCTGGCCTCGTCGAGCTGTCCGTAAAGCGCGTCCACCGGCGCCGGAGTCTTGCTGCTGCCTGTGCTGGCGCAGGCGCCCAGCAGACCGAACGCCACGGCAAGCGCCAACGGGCGCATGGAACGAACAACGGAACACAACGACATCGGAAACTTCACCCGCGGAAAAACGACCACCATAGCGGTCGTGGCTCCCCGACTCAACGCGCGCGCATCGCGGACAGCCGCGCCGGGTTGGCTACAATCGCCCGATCACCAACGGACGGAACGCCATGACTGACATCCTGATCGGCCGCAACGACCATGCCAGCGTCAATCTCGACACGCACTACGGCAATCGCCACGGCATGATCGCGGGCGCCACCGGCACCGGGAAATCCGTTTCGCTGATGGTGCTGGCCGAAGGCTTTTCGCGACTTGGCGTGCCTTGCTTCCTGGCTGACGCCAAGGGCGACCTGGCTGGCCTTGCGATGGCCGCAGGCGAGCCGGGCGACAAGCTCAAGGCCCGCCTGGCCATGCTCAAGCTCACCGACTGGAAGCCTCAGGCCAATCCGGTGGTGTTCTGGGACATCTATGGCAAGCTGGGCCATCCGGTGCGCGCCACCATCAGCGAGATGGGCCCGACCCTGCTCGGCCGCGTGCTGGAATTGAACGACACCCAGGAAGGCGTGCTGGAGGTGATCTTCAAGGCGGCCGACGACCAGGGCTGGCTGCTGCTCGACCTGACCGACCTGCGCGCCCTGCTCACGTATGCCGCCGACAATGCCAAAGCCATCTCGACCCAGTACGGTCTGATCAGTACAACCAGCATCGCGGCGATCCAGCGCGCGGTCCTGAAACTCGAAGGCGACGGCGCCGAGCAGTTCTTCGGCGAACCGGCGCTGGAGCTGGCCGACCTGATGCGCCAGGACATGAGCGGGCGCGGCATCATCAACGTGCTCGCCGCGGACCAGTTGATCATGAAGCCGCGGCTGTACTCCACCTTCCTGCTGTGGCTGCTGTCCGAGCTGTTCGAGCAGTTGCCCGAAGTGGGCGATCTCGACCAGCCGAAGATGGTGTTCTTCTTCGACGAGGCACACCTGCTGTTCGACGACGCCTCGCCGGCGCTGCTGCAGCGGGTGGAACAGGTGGTGCGGCTGATCCGCTCCAAGGGCGTCGGCGTGTACTTCTGTTCGCAGAATCCGGACGACGTGCCCGGCGTGATCCTGGGCCAGCTCGGCAACCGCATCCAACACGCGTTGCGCGCGTTCACCCCGCGCGACCAGAAAGCGATCAGGGCGGCGGCGGAAACCTTCGTGGCCAACCCGAAGCTCGACGTCGTCGAGGCGATCACCAGGCTCGCCGTCGGCGAGGCGCTGGCTTCCACCCTGGCCAACGGCGGCGTGCCGACGCCGGTGGAACAGGTGCTGGTGACCACACCATGCTGCCGCATCGGCGCGATCACCGACGCCGAGCGCGCCACCATCCGCCAGCGTTCGCCGGTCGGCGGCAAATACGACACCACCGTCAATCGCGAATCAGCCGCCGAGATGCTGGCCAAACGCGCCAGCGACAAGGCCGCCGATGCAGCCACCGTGGCCGCCGGCGCTCCCGCCAGGGATGCCGATGCCGGCTGGAGTGGCGCCGTGCACGACGCGCTGTTCGGCACCAAGCGGCGCCAGGGCATGATCGAGACGATGGGCAAACAGATGGTGCGCACTGCCGGCAGCCAGCTCGGCCGGCAGATCCTGCGCGGCGTGCTGGGCGGCATCTTCGGCGGCAAGCGCTGAGCGCGCGACGACATGCCCCGCGTTGAAACCGTCGCCGCCGACACGCCGTTCGGCGACCGCCTGAGAACAGGCTTCGGCTATCCGCTGCGTGGCGCGGCTCTGCCCACCTGCGTGGTCATCGCCTTGCTGCATTACGTCGGCCTGTTGCCGTCGTACATCGGGGCACTGGCCAGTGCGCTGGTGTGGGCCGCCACCTGGCGCTACGCCGCCGACTGCCTGCTGCATACCGCCCATGGCTACGCCGATCCACCCGACGTCGGCAGCGATGGCAACGATGCCAGTGGCTGGGGGTTGACCGCGATCCATCTGCTGGTCGCCGCGCTGTGCCTGATCGCCATCGTGTTCTTTCCGCGCCTGCTGTGGCCGGTGCTGATCGTCTCTGCACTGGCGCTGCCCGCGATCGACATGTCGCTGGCGTTCGACGGCAACCTGGCGCTGGCACTCAACCCGTTCAACTGGACCCGCGTCATCGGCAGCTTCGGCGCGGCCTATCTCATTCCCGTGGCGATCAACCTGCTGCTGGGGGTGCTGATCGTGCTGGCCTCGGTCAGCACCGCACTGCTGCCGCGGCTGCTCGCGTTGCCGCTGTTTGCCTTCGCCTACACCTACCTGATCGTGCTGGCCTTCCACCTGATGGGCGCGATGATCCACCAGCGCCATGAACGCTTCGGGCTGGAGCCGGAGGCGCCGAAGCTGGCCAGAGCCGGCGGCCAGGATGCCGATGAAACCTTGCTCGCCGAAGTCGAGGCACTGGCCCCAGCCGATCCCGCCGCGGCCACCGCGCTGCTGGTCGCCCGGATGCAGGACCGGATTGCGCCGGCTTCGCTGCACCTGGCCTATCGCCGGTTGCTCCAGCGGCAGAACCTGCGCGACGGCCTGCTGGTACACGGCCAGATCTGGATCGCCGCACTGATCGCCCAAGGCGAATCGCGCCGCGCGCTGG
This sequence comes from Rhodanobacter umsongensis, assembly GCF_042654965.1. Taxonomy (NCBI): domain Bacteria; kingdom Pseudomonadati; phylum Pseudomonadota; class Gammaproteobacteria; order Lysobacterales; family Rhodanobacteraceae; genus Rhodanobacter; species Rhodanobacter umsongensis. Next base: position 363,941 of record NZ_JBHSMK010000009.1, read on the forward strand.
GCCTGCTGCAGGAATGCCGGGGCATCGATGACGGATTCATTCCGGACGACCCACGAACCTGTGGCGAACTGGCCGACCTGGCTGCGCGGCTGGGCATGAGCCGGCTCGCGCTGCACCTGTGCGGCTGCTTCGTGGCGCAATGGCCACGCGACCCACAGGCTGCGCACTATGGCCTGCTGGCCGCCCGTAAGCTCGCCGAACATGTCGACCAGCGCGCCGAGGCGACAGCCCTGCTCGATCGCCTCGTGGCCGCCTGGCCCGAGCATCCGCTTCGCGCGGAGATCGACGCACAACGACGACTGCTGGGCAGCCCCGCATGAGCCGCTGGCGTCCACCCTCGCCCGGCTCCACCGCGATCATCACCCGCGAAGGTTTCGAGCGCCTCAAGCATGAACTCGATCACCTGTGGCACGTGCTGCGGCCGGAAGTGGTGAAGGCGCTCGCGGCGGCGGCCGCCGAAGGCGACCGCTCGGAAAATGCCGAGTACATCTACCGCAAGAAGCAACTGGGCGAAATCGATCGCCGTGCACGCTATCTCAGCAAACGGATTCCCTCGCTCAAGGTGGCCGAGGGCGTACCGGGCGATCTCGGCATGGTTTTCTTTGGCGCCCGCATCGAACTGGAGAACGCGGACACCGGCGAGATCCTTCATTACCGCATCGTCGGCCCCGACGAAACCGACGCCAGGCTCGGCTGGATCAGCATCGACTCGCCGCTGGCGCGGGCGGTGCTGAAGAAGCGCGTCGGCGACGAGTTTCTTGCCGAGCTGCCGGGAGGGCCCGCCGAGTTTTCCATGCTGGCAGTGCATTACGGCGAGGACGGCACGAATTGACCCGGCCGCTGGATCGGATCACGTCCATGGCTGGCTGCCGTGTGTCGGAGGGCATCTTCGACAGGCTTGCCGGGAACGGATCGCTGCAATACCGCCATGACACCTCGCGGGCCGTCATCCTGTCAGGCATGTGGCAGCAGGATCGCCGGAGGATACTCGCGGCCTGCGCGCCGCGGCTGGTAGCAGATGGTGCTGCGATGGAACGACTCGTCCTCATTGTCGGCGCGCCAGCCCGGCAGCCCGGACAGCGGTAGCGGGCGCAGTTCCAGCGGATCGTGCAGCAGGCGCCCCGACGCTATCGCCTCGGCACAAAGGACAGACATCTGCGCCGTCCCGGCAGCACGGCGTGACGCAAATACCAGGGCCTTGCCCACCAGCAATTTGTCCGGATTCAGTGCGAGCTCCAGCAGCGCGTGCCCGAACAGCTCCAGCCGGATCGAACCATCCAGCCACGCCTGCCGGCGGCGCCAGAACAGGCCATGCCAGTCGTGCGCGTCCCACAACGCCAGCAAGGCCGGATCGCGCACTTCGACGATGACGCCGCCCTCGTCGAAATGGGTCATCGCGTACTGCGCGCGCGAGCGCTGCTTCGACCCCACGCGGGCGATCTCGGCCATCTGGCGCTGGTTCAGCGCCAGCTTCAGCGCCGGATGGCGCAGCCACACCAGCGCATTGAGCAGGTCGTGCCAGTTGCCCGCACGCGTGGCGATTTCGCCACGCTCGGCAATGCGCTGCTCGTAGTGCAGGCCATCGGCCAGCAGGTCGGGAGTCTGCGCCACGAAGCGCTGCGTCACGTCGCCGGAAATGCGGTTGTTGAGTGCCTCGATGGACGGCCATTCCGCGCCCTGCAGCAAGCCGGCATAGTCGTGCCACGCCGCCAGCGGCTGCCGCCCGAACACCGCCGGATCGACTGCCTCGCGCAGCGGCGCGTGGTAGCGCATTGCGATCAGCCAGCGAGACGCGCGTACAGATCGTGCTCGCTGGCGCGCTCCACCACGACCTCAACGAACTGGCCGGGCTTCAGCTGCTGGCCGTCCGCGATCAGCACCGTGCCGTCGATCTCGGGCGCGTCCGCCGCGGAGCGCGCCACGGCACCGTCGGCGCCGGCCTCGTCGACCAGCACGGTAATGGTGCGGCCGATCTTCTGCTGCAACCTGGCGGCGGAGATTTCCGCCTGCACCGCCATGAACTGTTCGAGGCGATCTTCCTTCAATTCCTCGGAGACCGGATCAGGCAGCTCGTTGGCCCTGGCGCCGTCGACCGGCGAATAGGCGAAGGCACCGACGCGATCGAGCTTCGCTTCACGCAGGAAACCGAGCAGTTCCTCGAACTCGGCGTCGGTCTCGCCGGGAAAGCCGACGATGAAGGTGCTGCGGATGGTGAGGTCGGGTACGGCCTTGCGCCAGTTCTGGATGCGCTCCAGCGTCTTGTCGATGTTGCCCGGCCGCTTCATCAACTTGAGGATGCGAGGGCTGGCGTGCTGGAACGGGATGTCCAGGTACGGCAGGATCTTCCCTTCCGCCATCAGCGGCATCACCTCGTCCACGTGCGGATACGGATACACGTAGTGCAGCCGCGTCCACACGCCGAGTTCCGACAGGCCTTCGCACAGCTCGGTCATGCGCGTGCGGTATGACTTGCCGCGCCATTCGCGCTCGGCATACTTCAGGTCCACTCCGTACGCGCTGGTGTCCTGCGAGATCACCAGCAGTTCCTTCACGCCGCCCTTCACCAGTCGCTCGGCTTCCAGCAATACCTCGTCGACCGGGCGCGAGACCAGGTTGCCGCGCATCGACGGAATGATGCAGAAGCTGCAGCGGTGGTTGCAGCCTTCGGAAATCTTCAGATACGCATAGTGCTTCGGGGTCAGCTTGACGCCGGTGTCCGGCACGATGTCGAGGAAGCGGTTGCGCTGCGGCGGCAGCGCGGTATGCACTGCATTCATCACGCTGACGTAGTCCTGCGGCCCGCTGATGGACAGCACGTCGGGATACGCCTCGCGGATCAGTCCCTCGCGCTTGCCCAGGCAGCCGGTGACGATGACCTTGCCGTTCTCGTTCAGCGCGGTGCCGATCGAATCCAGCGACTCCTGCACCGCTGCGTCGATGAACCCGCAGGTGTTCACCACCACGGCGTCGGCCTCGCCGTAGCTGGGCACGATTTCGTAACCCTCGACCTTCAACTGGGTGAGGATGCGCTCGGAATCGACCAGCGCCTTGGGGCAGCCGAGGCTGACGAAACCGATCTTGTGTGCGGCCTGGGACATGGGTTGGGATTACCGTCGAAACGTGCGGGGAAACAGGCGATTATACGTCAGCGTCGGCAATCCGGCCGGGCCGCTAAGCTGCGCCTCTTCCAGCACGGGAAACCATCATGGGCCAGCAGATCAATCTCCCTACCACACGCACCCAGTGCATCGGTGCCTATCTGGCGCAACCGCAGGGCAGGCCCAGGGGCGGTATCGTGGTGATCCAGGAAATCTACGGCGTCAACGCGCACATCCGCAGCGTCGCGGACCGCTTTGCCGAGCATGGCTACACCGCGATCGCGCCGGCGTTCTTCGATCACCTGGAAAGCGGCGTGGAACTGGGCTACGACCGGGCCGGCTCCGCCCGGGGCAAGCAGCTGGTCAACGAACTGGGGCTGGAGCGCGCGCTGGAGGACGTCGCCAGCGCGGCCGAAGCGATTTCGTCGTCCGGCAGGATCGGCACCGTCGGTTATTGCTGGGGCGGCACGGTGGCGCTGCTAGCCGCGTTGCGACTGGGCCTGCCCTCGGTGAGCTACTACGGCGCGCGCAACCTGCCGTTCCTGCATGAACAGCCGAGGGCGCCGGTGATGTTCCACTTTGGCGAGTACGACACCAGCATCCCGCCGGAGATGGTCGCGAAGCATCGCGAACTGCTGCCGCAGATGGAAACCTTCACCTATCCCGCCGGCCATGGGTTCAACCGCGATGTCGGCCCGAGCTACGACGAGTCCAGCGCCAAGCTCGCCATGCAGCGCACGCTGGCGTTCCTCGACCGGCACGTGGCCGGCGCATGAGCATTGCCGGTTTCGTCCTGGATCCGCGGCTGGCTGCGGATACCTGTCCGGTCGCATCGCTGTCCCTATGCGACGTACGTCTGATGAACGATGCCCGCTACGCGTGGCTGGTCCTGGTGCCGCGCCAGACCGGCCTGGTCGAGATCGCCGACCTGGACGACGCAGGTCAGCTCGCCCTCTGGCGCGAGGTCAATCTCGCAGCCGCGGCGCTACGCCGGGTCGCTCCCTGCGAGAAACTCAACATTGCAGCGCTCGGCATCATCGTGCGGCAGCTGCACATCCACGTGGTCGCCCGCAATGAGGGCGATGCCGCATGGCCAGGCCCGGTCTGGGGGCATGGCAAGGCCGTGCCATATGACGCGACTGCGCGGGAAGCACGGATCGATCCGCTGCGCAACGCGCTTGCCGCCGGCCGTCCGAACGCCGGCTGAAACGAAAAACGCCCACGTCGCGAGACGTGGGCGTTTTCGCCGGCGAAGCGGGCCGGGAATCAATATTGCTGCTGTTGCCGCTGTTGCTGATCTTCCATGCTGCTGCCAGCGGCGTCCTTGCCCTTCAGCTGGTCAGGCATCGCTGCCGGTGCGTGATAATCCTCGAGCGTGCGAGCCTTCATCGCCACCGGGTTGATCTTCTTCAGCGTGCCATCGTCGTCGTAGTACACGGTGAAGCCGTAGTCGAGCTGCATGCGCGCCATGTATTCAAGATGCTGCTTGCGGATCTTCGAGTCGTCGCTGCGTTCGAGCAATACGGTCTTGGGCAGCTGGCCCTGGTCCTTCAGATAGGCGAAATGGCTGCCGGTGTCCAGCGCCGAAAGCACGGCACCATCGACCAGGAACTGGCCGCTCTTGTAGGCCTTGATGGTGGCATCGAACTGCCCTTTCATCGATGCCGCGCTGGCTTCGTCCTTGGTGCTGCCGCGATGGCAGCCGGCGAGTACGAGCAGGCTGCCCAGCATGAGCGCAGCGGTGGCGCGCGTCAGCCATGGGGAAATACGGATCATGCGGGGTCTCCTTGCAAATCGTTCGGTGGTATCGGCTGGAGTGTAACGCCGGCGCGCCGGTGTGGCGGAGCCACCGGCACACGCCGTTCAGCTCGCGGATTCAGGTGCGCGGCAAGGTGACGCCCTGCTGGCCCTGATACTTGCCGCCGCGGTCCTTGTAGCTGGTCTCGCACTCCTCGTCCGACTCCAGAAACAGCATCTGCGCCACCCCTTCGTTAGCGTAGATTTTTGCAGGCAACGGCGTGGTGTTGGAGAACTCCAGCGTCACGTGGCCTTCCCATTCGGGCTCAAGCGGCGTCACGTTGACGATGATGCCGCAGCGTGCGTACGTGCTCTTGCCCAGGCAGATGGTCAGCACCTTGCGCGGGATGCGGAAGAACTCGACGGTGCGCGCCAGCGCAAACGAGTTCGGCGGGATGATGCATACATCCGCCTCGACGTCGACGAAACTGGTCGGGTCGAACGCCTTCGGGTCGACGATGGTCGAGTTGATATTGGTGAATATCTTGAATTCCCGGGCGCAACGCACGTCGTAGCCATAGCTCGAGGTGCCGTAGGAGACCAGCTTCTGGCCATCGCGCAACTTGACTTGGCCGGGTTCGAACGGCTCGATCATGCCGTGCTGCTCGGCCATGCGCCGGATCCACTTGTCGGGTTTGATGCTCACTCGGACTCCCATAGCTTGCGTGATCCGCCCAGCTTTGGCGCGGGAGGAGAATGCGGCAAAATAGCGGATCGGCCCGGGGGCCGCCAGTCGCTGCGCTGCACCGAGGCGCTCATGTGCGCCTGGCGCCGGCGCGAGACACGCGAGACCGGGACGCCGCGACCTTCGCAGTGCCGGTTTCCGCCAGCAACCGTTCCCCCACGAAATCCACGAACGCGCGCAGCTTCGGCAGCATGTGCCGCCCCGACGGCCACAACAGATGAAAGCTGCCGCGCACGTTGGTGTACTCCTCCAGCACCGGCACCAGTTCGCCCGCGGCCAACTCGTCGCTCACCATGTGCTCGGGCAGATAGGTGATGCCGCACCCGCGTATGGCGAAACACACGCGGGCATCCATGTCGTTGCACACCATGCTGATCGGGATCTCCGTCTCCGGCGGCAACGGCCAAGCCTCCATCCTGCCGCTGGTGGGGTAGCGGTAGTGCAGGCAGTCGTGGTGAACCAGGTCGGCCGGCACACGCGGCACGCCCTTGCGCACCAGATAGGCGGGTGCGGCCACCAGTCGTCGGCGAAAGCCGCCCACGCGCCGTGCACTGAGGCGCGAATCGGCAGGTTCGCCCACCCGCAGCACCACGTCGAAGCCTTCCTCCACCACGTTGACCAGGCGGTCGTCGAAATCCAGATCCAGACGGATTTGCGGATAGGCCTGCGCAAAATCGGACAGCACCGACAGCACGAGGCCGCTCGCCAGCGGCAAGGCCACGCGCAAGTTGCCGCGCGGCTCGGTGGAGCGGCTGCACAGCTCGCCTTCGGCCTGCTCCAGCTCATCCAGCGCACGGCGGCAGCGCGTCAGGAACAACTGCCCCTCGGCGGTGAGCGCCACGCTGCGCGTACTGCGATGGAACAGGCGCACATCCAGTTGCTGCTCCAGCCGCGCGATGGCCTTGCCCACCGCCGAGGCGGAGACGCCCTGCATTCGGGCGGCCGCAGCAAAACTCAGGTTGTCCGCTACCTGCACGAAGGTTTGCAGACTGCTCAGGCTGTCCACTGCTCTCATGGATTACGGAACTCCAAATCCGGAAAGCCAAGAACTCTAGCCGTCTTTTTCCGCGTATGCGCGTTATCTACCTTGTGGCTCCCCCTCAACGAACGGAGCACACCGTGTCCCTAAACTCGAGCTTCGCCCACCTCACGGCACCCAGCCGGGAGCGGCGACCATGAACGCTGTCGAAGACGCCCTGCCCCGCGCTGCCGGCGAATCCACCCGCGAACGCCTGCCGATGCTCGGCCTGCTGGCACTGGCCTGCGCCACCTTCATCACCGTGCTCACCGAATGCATCGCCGCCGGACTGCTGCCCTCGATAAGCCGCGACCTCGACATCAGCGCATCGCTGGTAGGCCAGCTCACCACAATCTACGCGCTGGGCTCGCTGCTCACCGCCATTCCGATGGTCAAGCTCACCAGCCACCTGCCACGGCGACCGCTGCTGATGGCGAGCATGCTCGGTTTCGCGCTGGCCAACAGCGTGATGGTGTGGAGCGACTCGTACGCGTTGATGCTGGCCGCGCGCTTCGTCGATGGCGTAGCCGCCGGCCTGTTGTGGGCGCTGGTGGCCGGCTACGCCAGCCGCATGGTGGCGCCGCAGCAGCAGGGCCGCGCCATTTCCATCGTGATGGTGGGTATTCCGCTGGCGATGACCATCGGCATTCCGGCCGGCACCTGGCTGGCGCAGCACATCGGCTGGCGTTGGGTGTTCGGGCTGATGTCGCTGCTCAGCCTGGCGCTGGTGCCCGGCGCGCGCCTCATGCTGCCGCGGGTGCCCGGCATTCCGCAGCAGCAGAGCGGCCGCTTGCGTGACATGCTGAAACGGCCGGGGCTGCTGGCGGTTTATGCGGTGATGCTGCTGGCCGTGCTGGCGCAGAACACCCTGTACACCTATATCGCGCCGTTCACCGCGCTATCCGGTTCGCAGGCCGCGCTCGATCGCCTGTTGCTGCTGTTCGGCGCCACCTCAGTGGTCAGCATGGTGCTGACCGGTGCCTTGATCGACCGCTGGATGCGCGCCCTGGTGGCCGCCGGCATGGCGCTGTTCCTGCTGGCCGTGGTGGCAATGGCGCTGCTGCCGCGATCGCAGGCGATGCTGGTAGCCGCGGTGGCGCTGTGGGGGTTGGGCTTCGGCGGCGTGTCGGCCCTGATGCAGACCGCGGTGGCGCGCCGCGCGGGCGAGCAGATCGACCTAGGGCAGTCGCTGGTTGTGGTGGGCTGGAACCTGGCCATCGCCGGCGGGGGGCACTGGGCGGCGCGGTGTTGAAGGGGGCCGGCGCGGCGATACTGCCGTGGCCCTTGATCGTGGTGCTGGTAGCCAGCTTGTGGGTTACGCTGGCGGCGCGCAAGGCGTGGGCGTGATGCGCGCGAATCAAGCCAGCTCGGTCGTCAGGCAAGCCAGCGCTGCGCGCAATTCCGCACAGCGCTCCGAACTCGCCAGCACCTGTTCTGCCGTGCAACCCGCGCCGGGCAAGCCCACGGGCAGCGGTTGCGACGTCAGCAACTGGGCGGACATCGTGGCGAGGATCTCAGCCAGCGCCTCTTGCGCATGATACGAACCGCGCGCCGCGGTGTTGAGCAGCAGGATCGGCTTGCCCGGAAATTCCAGGCTGCCGACCAGCCAGTCCAGCAGGTTCTTGAAGGCACCCGGCACGCCGTGGGCGTACTCGGGGCAGGCGATCAGCAAGGCATCGGCGCGACCGACGGCGTCGCGCAGGGCAAGCACGGGCGGCGCCAACGGATCGTTGTCATCATCCGGATTGAACAGCGGCAGCGCGCCCAGTCCGTCATACACCACCAGTTCCAGTGTCGACGGGGCCAACCGCTGCGCGGCCACCAGCGCCGCGGTATTCGACGATATCCGGCGCAGGCTGCCGGACAGGCAGAGTACGCGCCGGGCCGCTGCCGTCATGCGGCCGGCGCCCCTTGCACCACGATCTTGCCCAGCCCCAGCGACTTGTTGCGGGGCTGCCGCGACAGCCGGCCGGCGGCGTTGCGGGCGATCTCGCGATAGCGCGCCGCCAGATCGGAATCCGGCATCGCCGCCACCGTGGGATTGCCGCTGTCGGCCTGCTCGCGGATGCGGATGTCCAGCGGCAGCGAACCCAGGTACGGCACGCCGTACTGCGCCGACATCCGCTCGCCGCCGCCCTCGCCGAAGATGTGTTCCTCGCGGCCGCAGTTCGAGCAGATGTGGGTGGCCATGTTCTCCACCACGCCGAGCACCGGCACCTCGACCTTTTCGAACATCTTGAGCGCCTTGCGCGCATCGAGCAGGGCGATGTCCTGCGGCGTGGTGACGATCACCGCGCCGGCCACCGGCACCTTCTGCGACAGCGTCAGCTGGATGTCGCCGGTGCCTGGCGGCAGGTCCACGATCAGGTAATCGAGCTGTTCCCAGCGTGTGTCGGTGAGCAGCTGCATCATCGCCTGGGTCACCATCGGCCCGCGCCAGATCATCGGCGTGTCTTCCTCGACAAGAAAGCCGATCGACATCACCGGCATGCCGTGCGCCTGCATCGGGGTGATGCTTTTGCCGTCCGGCGAGGCCGGTTTGCCGTGCACACCCAGCATGGTCGGCTGGCTCGGGCCGTAGATGTCCGCATCCATCACACCGACCTTCGCGCCCTCGGCCTGCAATGCCAGCGCCAGGTTGGCCGACACCGTCGACTTGCCCACGCCGCCCTTGCCCGAGGCCACCACGATGATGTTCTTCACGTTCGGCAGAGGCCCCAGCGTGCCCTGCACCTTGTGCACGTGGACGCGGCTGGTGATCGAGACTGCGGCCGACTCGATCGCCGGATCGGCCTCCAGCGCCTGCCGCACGCGCGCCGTCATGCTGTCGAGCGCGCCGGCGGCGGGATATCCCAACTGCAGGTCCAGCGAGACCTTCGCCCCGTCCACGCCCACCGCGCGCACGGACTCGGCCAGTGCTGCGCCGGTGTGGGTGTCGATCAGTTCGCCAAGGATCTGGCGGACCAGCGCTTCATTCGCCTGGGTCATGTCGGCTCGGGTGGTTGCGGGGGTGGCCATTATGCCAGTCCCACATGGCCGATCCGCTGACCTGGATCAGCGTCGGATGGCGCCGCCACTGCGCCGCGCTCGTTTGCGCAATGCAGCTTGACGCGTCCAGGCATCCTCGCCAGTCTGCCTCCATACGCTTTCGTACGGGAGGAACACCATGAAGCACGTTTTTCGCCTCACCCTCGCTGCCGGCCTGTTGCTGGCCGCCGGCACCGCACTGGCGGCCAATGACACGCCCGCCGGCACCTGGAAGACCATCGACGACGCCACCCACCAGCCGAAATCGATTGTGCAGATCACCGAGAGCAACGGCGAGTACAAAGCGACCATCGTGAAACTGCTGAACCGCTCGCCGGAAGACATCGCCCGTGACGGCGTGGTTCCGAAATGCACCAAATGCGACGGTGAACGCAAGGACCAGCCCATCGAAGGCATGAACATCATGTGGGGGGTAACGAAGGACGACGACGTATGGGATGGCGGCAAGATCATCGACCCCAAGAACGGCAAGACCTACAAGGTGAAACTCACGCTCAAGGAAGGCGGCCGGAAGCTCGATGTGCACGGCTACATCGGCTTCGCCCTGCTCGGGCGCAGCCAGGTGTGGGAACGCCAGGACTGATCGCAGCGACGCCACCCTGTTGCGAAAAAGGCGCGCCGACCATGGCGCGCCTTTTTCTTGCGTACCGCCGCGCATCGACGCGGCGGCGATTTGGACGGCCATGCCATAATGCGCAGTCGTCCCGAATGATTGCCCGCCATGAGTCGCCGCCTCCTCGTCACCAACGCCCTGCCCTACGCCAATGGCCCGCTGCACATGGGGCATCTGCTGGGCTACATCCAGGCCGATATCTGGGTGCGCGCGCAGCGGATGAGCGACAACCAGGTGGTGTACGTCTGCGCCGATGACGCGCATGGCACGCCGATCATGCTGGCGGCGGAGAAGGCTGGCGTGACGCCCGAAGTGTTCATCGCCGGCATCCGCGGCGGCCACGAGGCGGACTTCGCCGCGTTTGGTGTGGCATTCGACCACTACCACACCACCCATTCGGAAGAGAACCGCGAGCTGTCGACGCGGATCTATACGCGCCTGCGCGATGCCGGCTACATCGCCCGGCGCAGCATCCAGCAGCTGTTCGATCCCGAGAAGCAGATGTTTCTGCCGGATCGCTACATCAAGGGCGTCTGCCCGAACTGCGGCACGCCAGACCAGTACGGCGACAACTGCGAGCACTGCGGCGCCACCTACGCGCCGACCGACCTGGTCAATCCGTACTCGGTGATGTCGGGCGCCACGCCGGTGCTGCGCGATTCGGAGCACTACTTCTTCGAACTGGGCAAGTTCGAAGCGTTGCTGCGCGAGTGGTTCGCCGGCAGGTTCACGCATGGCAAGCCGGTGGCGAACAGTGGGGTGGTAGCCAAGCTGAAAGAATGGCTGGACGCCGGCCTGAAGGACTGGGACATCTCGCGCGATGCGCCCTACTTCGGCTTTCCGATCCCTGACGCGCCGGGCAAGTTCCTCTACGTATGGCTGGACGCGCCGGTCGGTTACCTGGCCAGCTTCAAGGCCCTCTGCGACAGGACCCACCTGAAGTTCGACGACTTCCTCGCCGAGGACAGCGGCGCCGAGATGCATCACTTCATCGGCAAGGACATCATCAACTTCCACGGTCTGTTCTGGCCGGCGATGCTGCACGGCGCCGGCTTGCGCACCCCCACCGCGCTGCACGTGAACGGCTACCTGACCGTGAACGGCGCCAAGATGTCGAAGTCGCGCGGCACCTTCATCCAGGCCCGAACCTATCTCGATGTCGGCCTCCATCCCGAATTCCTGCGCTATTACTTCGCCACCATGCTCAGCGACGCGCCGGTCGACGTGGATCTCGACCTCAAGGCCTTCGAGGAGCGCGTCAACTCGCATCTGGTCGGCAAGTGGGTGAACATCGCCAGCCGCACCGCCGGCTTCGTGCACAAGTTCTTCGGCGGCCGCCTGGCGCCGCAGTTCGGCCCACAGGAAACCGCACTGTGGAACAGCCTGCTGGAACACTACGATGGCGTCGACGCGCTGTACGACAACGGCGACTTCGCCGAGGTCACCCGCCGCTTCGTGCTGATGGCGGACATCGTCAACGGCCACATCGCGGCGAAGGCGCCGTGGGCGATGGCCAAGGACGAAAAGCTGCGCGATGAGCTGCATCAGGTTTGCTCGCTCGCGCTGACCGCGTTCCGCCTGCTGGCCGGCATGCTCAAGCCGATACTGCCGGCCACCGTGGCCGCCGCCGAGCAGTTTCTGGCCGCGCCGATCGCCGACTTCGACGATGCCCGGGCCACCTTGCGCAGCCACGCCATCAACCTGTTCGAGCCCTTGCTCGGCCGTATCGATCCCAAGCGCATCGAGGCGATGGTCGAGGCCTCGAAGGATTCACTTGGCGCTCCCGCCGAGCCCGTTGCCGCACCGATCAAGCACAAGAAACCGAAGGAACCCGGCAAACCCATGAGCGAAAATGTCACCGCCAGCAACGAAACCGTTGCAGCGCCAGCGACGATCGCGATCGACGACTTCGCCCGGCTCGACCTGCGCATCGGCAAGGTCAATGCCTGCGAATTCGTCGACGGCTCCGACAAACTGCTGCGCTTCGAACTGGATGCCGGCCCGCTGGGCATCCGACAGATCTTCTCCGGCATCCGCGCCGCCTACGGCGAACCGGAAAAGCTGGTCGGCCGCAACGTGGTGTTCATCGCCAACCTCGCCCCGCGCAAGATGCGCTTCGGCCTGTCCGAAGGCATGATCCTGTCGGCCGGCGACGGCGGCAGCGACCTGTTCCTGCTCGACGCCGACCAGGGTGCGAAGCCGGGCGCCACCGTTCGTTGATATCGCCATGACCCTGGCCGACCGTATCGACGCACTGTTGCCGCAGACACAATGCGAGCAGTGCGGCTATCACGGCTGCCGGCCGTATGCCGAGGCGATCGCGCGTGGCGAAGCCGCCATCAACCAGTGCCCGCCCGGCGGTGCGGCGGGGATCGGGAAGCTCGCCGCACTGTTGCAGCAACCGGTGCTGCCGCTGAATCCCGAGCACGGCTTCGAGAAGCCGCGCACGCTGGCGCGCATCGTGGAAGCCGATTGCATCGGCTGCACCAAATGCATCCAGGCCTGCCCGGTCGATGCGATCGTGGGCGCGGCAAAATTGATGCACACGGTGATTGCCGACGACTGCACCGGCTGCGAACTGTGCGTGCCGGCCTGCCCGGTCGACTGCATCGTGCTGCTGCCGATGCCGGAAGTGCAGATCGACATGGCTCATGCCGATGCCGCGCGCGCGCATTTCCAGCGCCGCGAGGCACGACTCGATCGCCTTCGTATCGCACGCGAGGTGGAGCTGGCGGCGCGCAAGGCAGCCGTCGGCGACGGCTCAGTACAACGCAACCCGGTGCTGGAAGCGCTGGCCCGCGCCAAGGCGAAGCAGCAGGAGCCGAAGCCATGAAGCGTGCCGACGTGGCGGAGCTGTTCTCGCGCCTGCGCGAACTGAATCCGCACCCGACCACCGAGCTCGTCTACAGCACGCCGTTCGAGCTGCTGGTCGCGGTGGTGTTGTCGGCGCAAGCCACCGATGTCGGTGTCAACAAGGCGACCAGGAAGCTCTATGCCGCAGCGAATACGCCGCAGGCGATCCTCAAGCTGGGCGAGGAAGGCCTGAAGCGCTACATCAGCACGATCGGCCTGTACAACGCGAAGGCGAAGAACGTGATCGCGCTGTGCCGGCTCTTGATCGAGCGGCACGACGGTGAAGTGCCGCACAGTCGGGAGGCGCTGGAAACGCTGCCCGGTGTCGGCCGCAAGACTGCCAACGTGGTGCTCAACACCGCCTTCGGTGAGCCGACCATTGCGGTCGATACGCACATCTTCCGCGTCGCCAACCGCACCGGGCTGGCGCCCGGCAAGGACGTGCGCGCGGTCGAGGACAAGCTGGAGAAGGTGATCCCGGCCGAGTTCAAGCACGACGCCCACCACTGGCTGATCCTGCACGGCCGCTACGTGTGCAAGGCACGCAAGCCGGACTGTCCGCACTGCGTGATCCGCGACCTGTGCCGCTACAAGCACAAGACCGTGGCCGGCTGAACCCGGTCAGGCCGGCAGCTGCGCCCGCTCCAGCGCCGCGATGTGGCGTTCCAGCCGCGGCCCGAGGTAGCAATGCGAACCGCACGGCAGCAGTCCGACCTTGCCGAATTCGCGCAGGTACCAGGCCGGCGCACGCGACACGAAACCGTGGTGGTCGCCGGCCACGTCGTCGCGGCTGGTGAACACCTCCAGGAACGCCACCCCTTCGAGCATCTCGCCGATGCCCTGCAGACCGGCGCGGATCTCCGCCGGCTTCAGGTAATGCAGCACGTCGGTGCATACGATCAGGTCGAAGCGGGTGTCGAAGCGTAGCTGTTCGAGCTGGCCGAAGCGCGCCAGGCCGATATTGCGGCTGCGGCCGTAGCGCGCCGCCGCGTACTCGCTGGCATCCAGTCCGCGATACGCGATGTCCGGCCGCAACGCGCGCAGCGGTGCGCGCCAGGTCGCCTCGCCGCAGCCCACGTCGAGCACGTTGCGCACCGGCCGGCCGAGGTAATACTCGGCCTGCGCCACCACCATCGCCACCTTGCGCTTGAGCTCCGCCGGCGACCCCACCGCATGCCGCGGGTTGCGGTACCACTTGTCGAAATAGGCGCGGTCGTAGGTCTTGGGCATCGGCAGTCGATCCGGCAAAGGATGCATGGTAACCGGGCGACCCTCAGTCCGCCGCGCGCGGCACCAGCATGTGCTTGGCGACATGCCCGTGCAGGCGGCCCAGCCCGCGCGCCAGGTGCAGGGTGGCGAACAGCAGCGCGATGCCGATCACGCACATCGCGATCGCGTCGCCCCAGCCCGGTTCATGTGAACCGAAACCCCAGTCCACGACGACCCGGTGGCCCACGTACAGCCCGGGCAGCCAGTCGCTCTGGAACAGCATCGCCAGCGGCGCGCCGATGAAGGCCACCGACACGCTGAGCAAAGTGACGGCCAGCGTGAAGTACACGATGCCCAGCGGCAGCATCAGCCACATGTAGCAAAGAGTGGTCCAGGTATGCACGTCGGTGAACATGCTGCCGATGCGCTTCATCAGGCCCATGTCCTGGGTCGGGTACACCGGCCGGCGCGGCATGCGCATGCCGAGCATCGCCTCCACGATGCGTCCTTCCACCAGCGACAGCACGCGCACGCTGCCGAAGAACAGCACGATGAACGGCAGGCCGATGATCAGCACCGACAGCCCCACCGACAGCGACAACCCGGTCACCGCCCAGGTGAAGTAGAAGATGCCGGTGGCCAGCGACAACAGCATGTAGAACAGCGCGCCATAGGTGCGCGGATCGGCGGCAACGCCGAAGAAACGCCCGGCCAGCGAGCGGCGCTTCGGCGGCGGCGGCGGACGCAGCGCGCGCTGGATCCTGATCTCCTGGTCGCGGTAGATCTCGGCCACTTCGTCCGGCGCACCGTAGCTGCCGACGACCTGTTCCAGCATCTGCGCCTCGCCGCGGCCGGGCTGTTCGGCCAGTTCGGCGCGCAGGTGTTCCTCGGCGTCGTACAGCGCGTCCTGGATGAGGGCCGGGTCGGCACCGCGCAACGCGGCACGCAGTTGCTCAAGATATTCGACGATGGTGCGTGGCGCGTTCATTACACCCCTCCTTGCAAGACGTTATCGACGGAATCGCGGGTGGCGTTCCATGCGGCGACCCATTCGCGCAATACCTCGCGCCCCGGTTTGGTGATGCGGTAATAGCGGCGCGGCGGCCCGCTGACGGAAGGCTCGACCTCGCTGGCGAGCAGGCCGGCGCCCTCCAGGTTGCGCAGCACCGGATACAGCGCGCTCTGCTTGCCGGCCAGCACGCCCTCGCCCACCTCTTCCAGCCGCTTGGCGATCTGGTAGCCGTACATCGGCTGGCGCGACTGCCCCAGCACGGCCAGCAGCACCAGCGATACGGTGCCGCTGGAAAGCTCCTTCTGGAACTTCTTCAGCTGACTGCTGCTGTCGTCCACGGCGCTCACCTGCAATGCCACTTGGCGTTGAGTGAACCATAGTGCGAACTTGACACTAGTGCATGGGCCTGAAGTCATGCCTGCGCGCGCAGGTGACTGGTGGGCATGACACCAATGTATGTTCACGTTGTACAAACATTGGTGTCAGCATACGCAACGGACGCTGGCATTAGGTTTTGCTGAAATGGCTATGCTGGTCTGAGGAGCGTTTGCCTTCGGCGATCAACTGGCCTTGCCAGCAGGTAGCTCAGTTGGAACGGCCGCAGTCGCCACCCAAAGCGGGCATTGCCCCGCGGGAAGACCTACAGAGAGCGGTGCCCGAAACAATCTCTAGGCACTGAACCAAGGTCCGTCTTCAAAGTCTCTGTCCTCGTCGATGGTCCATAGCCTGGGCTCTATGCCCGTTCCTGCCAAAGCCGCTGCAAACTCGTCGAATTTTCCTTGAGGGACCGCTGTCGATTGACATAATACTAATCAAGTAGTACTACTGTTGCAGTAGAAACTTCCATGGAGTGTCCGTCGATGTCTGGCCCCAATCCTACCGAAGGCGAATTGGCGATCCTGCGCGTGCTCTGGAGCCGTGCTGCGCCGACCACCGTGCACGAGGTTCACGACGAACTTCTGCGCAGCAAGGACACCGCCTATACGACCGTGCTGAAGATGCTGACGATCATGACCGAGAAGGGACTGGTGCGTCGGGACGAATCCGAACGCAGCCACCGTTTCGTCCCCGCACACCCGGAGCCGGTGGTGCAGTCGTCGCTGCTGAAAGACCTCACGCGGCGCGCTTTTGGCGGTTCCGCCTTGAAGCTCGTGCAGCGCGCGCTCGACGACGACACCGCCAGCAGCGAAGACCTCGATGCGATCGCCAAGCTGATTGCCAAAGCCAAGGCAAAGCGGAAATAAGGTCGATGGACGCGCTCTGGAACGCCCAATACGCGCTTGCGCCGGCCTGCGCGAACGCGCTGCTGAATTCGCTGTGGCAGGGCGCGTTGTTCGCACTGCTCGCGGCAGCAGCGTTTTCCGTGCTACCACGACGTAGTGCAGCACTTCGGCATGTCGTGGGGATGGTCTTCCTGCTTGCCATGGTGATCGCACCGTTGATCAGCATGGCGGTGTTCCTGGAGGAACCGGCGACGACGCAGGGAATCGGACTCGTTCCAGTCCTGTCCAGGCCGCATCTGGTCACAACGACCGGCGTGTTCGTGCAGGAATCCAATGGTGTTGCCGGCTGGGTGTCGCTGCTGTGGCTGCTGGGTGCGGCGCTGATGCTCGTACGTCAGCTCGGCGGCTTGCGGCAGATCGGAGCGCTCGACCGGCAGGCATTCGATGAACTGCCGGCGGTCTGGCAGCGCCGTGTTCTCGTCCTGCAGCAGGCCCTCGGAATTGCACGTGCGGTGGCGGTTCGTCTGTCGGGCAATGTGCTTTCGCCGTTTACGGTCCGCTTCTTCCGTCCGGTGATCTGGCTGCCGGTGTCGATGCTGACGCGGCTGGGGCCGGATCAGATCGAGGCGCTGCTGGCCCATGAACTCGCGCATATCCGGCGTGCGGATTGGCTGTGGAACGGACTTCAGTGCATGGCCGAATCATTGTTGTTCTTCCATCCGGCGGCGTGGTGGTTGAGTCGGCGCATTCGGGCCGAGCGCGAACACGCTTGTGATGACCTGGCAGTGGATGCATGCGGGAACGCCATTGCCTTGGCCGAGGCGCTCGCGACACTGGAGCGCCAACGTCTCTCTTTCCCGCATCTCGTACTTGCGGCCCATGGAGGCTCACTCATGCAACGCATCTCCCGTCTGTTGTCCGGACCACCCTCGCGCCTGCCCTGGCGAGTGCCTGCCGGCCTGATCGTATTGCTCTGCACCGGCGGCCTGCTCGCCACCGGCATTGGTGTGTCAAAGCACAAGCTGCCGAATCTGAGAATCGAGTCGTCGACCGACGGTGCGCTCGCTCCCGGCGACTTCCGCGAGATCACCGCCGATGGCCTGGACAAGCAGCGCTACTACCGGATCAGCATGGATCGCCAGGGCCACATCATCGAGGTCTACAAGGAAGACCAGCAGAGCCGCCCCATCGATGGCAACGTGCGTGCATGGCTGAGTGACGTGACGACCTTGAGCGCCCCGCCGCCACCGCCAGACGTGCCTGCGCCACCGCCGCCACCGACCATGGCTCTGCCGCCTCCGCCGCCGCCGCCCATGGCCCTGCCGCCTCCGCCGCCATCGATCACGGATTCGAACGCGTTCAAGGACCTGCTGCGTACAGTGGCGATAGATCCTCGAGTGGTCGCCACCCTCGGCAGTCCGGTCGGCGTCGCATCCGATGCGGTGGATGGATCACTGAACCTCTCGGACACCAACAACGCGGAAGGCGATGCCAACCTTTCCTTTGTCCTCACCGGTCCCAAGGGCCACGCTCACATCCATGTTTCCGGCGAACGCCATGCAGGGGGGTGGCTGGTTTCCTCACTGGAAGTCGGTCCCGCCGCTCACTAGTCGCCCGTGTTTTTTTGTCCATAACTACTAATTTATTAGTAGTCAATCCAAGGAGTACTCGTGAACAAGATCCGGTTCCTCACCCTGTCCCTGCTGCTGGGGCTTAGCTCCGCAGGCACGCTCCTAGCACAGGATCATCAGCCCAATCCGACCATCGACAACACCGAGCGCAAGCAGGTCATCGAAGCCCTGACGAAACAGTTGCAGGCCAATTACGTATTTCCTGACGTGGCGACCCGACTGTCCGCAGCGCTCGCCGCCAAATTGGCCAAAGGCGACTACGCCGCAATCACGACCGCGAACGCCTTCGCCGAAGCGTTGACGCATGACCTGAAGGAACTGGGTAAGGATGGCCATTTCAGGGTCGGCTTCGACCCGGACTTCCATGCCCCCGCATCGCACGATGCAGTTGCGGCCAAGGCCGAGATCGAACAGGTGCGTCAGGATGTAACCAGTTCCGGTTTTGGAATCCAACGCGTCGAGCGACTGCCGGGCAATGTCGGCTATCTGGAAATCCGCCGGTTCGGTCCGACGGAAATCGTTTCCGCCGCCTACGCATCAGCCATGGTGCTGCTCTCGGGAACCGATGCGCTGATCCTCGACCTGCGCCGGAACGGTGGCGGCGAGCCGACCAGCGTGGCCTTCTTGCTCAGCCACTTCTTCGCCGAAGGTGACGAGCGCCACCTCAACGACCTCTACTTTCGCCACGACAACATCACGCACCAGTACTGGACGAGTCCCAGCGTCAGCGTGCACTACGCCAAGCCGGTCTATGTGTTGACGTCCGCCCGCACCTTCTCCGGCGGCGAAGAATGCGCTTACGACTTCCAGACCCAGAAACGCGCCACCCTGGTCGGCGAAACCACTGGCGGCGGCGCGAATCCCGGCGATCCGGTCGAACTCGCGCACGGCTTCGCGGCCTTCATCCCGAACGGTCGCGCGATCAACCCGGTGACCCACACGAACTGGGAACACGTGGGCGTGAAACCGGACATCGCGGTCCCCGCGGCGAAGGCCCAGCAAACCGCCTATGTCGCCATTCTAAAAGCGCTGCTCGCCAAGGCGACCGACCCAGAAGAACGCGGGGCACTGCAGCACGACCTGACCAATGCCGAAAAGGGCGACAGCGATCCGCCAAACTACTCGCCGCCGCAGTAGGCGCCGGCTCCTCCGCCTCAGCCGCTTGGCTCAAGGTGGAGGAGCTTCCCCCAGAACGCAGCCAAGTGCCCAGCCCTGTACGTGTCCTGAGCGTGGGCCAACTTCTGAGCGCGTGAACCGGCAGCCAATCGTTCCGAGTGCCGTCGCAGATCAGAAAAGCTTGGTTAGCTCCGGGTCTGGACCGACCTATTCGCAACGATTGAGAAGACCGACGTGACCATCGAGAGCGCGGCCGATTCGAATGGCACCTTTGTGCCGTCTGGTTAAGCGCGACGACTGTCTCAAGATGGCCGACATCTGCCCTTGTAGTCCCGAGAACTTGCAGGCTTGGCAAGCTGCGAAGGGCTGAGGTCAGCTCATCGCCACAGGTGGCCTCTTCGTCGTGAAGCGGAATATGAACGCTAGCGACAGCTGCTCACCCTAGCTCAAGGTCCCCTACCTCTTGATGTGAACCCGAGCAATGGGGTTGCGTCCGTCTCAATGGGCCGCCCCTGCCATTGGTACGCCGCCAATGTCGCGCACACTTTGCTTGCCAAAATGAGGCCGTCGCGCAAAAACACGACTAGCTAAGCCACTGATCCTACTATCGCGACGTACGTGCAATCAGCAAAAGCGCCGGGAAGTCCGTAGCACCGGAATTCATGTGATGCGCTGACGAGAAGCAGGATGCGGGACTCTGCCCCAGACCATACTGCCGATGCTCCCACACGCTCAGCCGCCTGAGGGGCGAGCATCCTTTGCCAATGCTCGCCTCGCAGCTGGCCGAGCTGCAAGTCTTTCAAGCCAGTCATCAAGCTCAGCATACGGTGGGACGGCGTCCCGAAACCACTCGAAGATACTTGACACAAGTACATCGGCAGCGCTGAAGCTGTCATTAAGAAGAAATGCGTCTGCCTTAAGTGCTGAAGACACGCGCGCAATAACGCGATCATAAGCCTTGGCAGCAAGGGGATCGCTGTCCGTTTGCCCGGAAAGTTTGGCTGCGAACGCGGGCTCAATTTCGCCCGCGTAGTAGGCAAGCCATGAAAGGTATACACCTCTGTTTGGCTCGCCGCGAGACGGACCAAGCCTCCGCTCCGGATAAAGGTCCGTAAGGTACAGTGCTATAGCTGCCGACTCGGTTATCAATGCGCCATCGTGCACCAAAGCTGGAACGCGTTTGTCCGGATGCGGGTTGGAAGGATCGGGTGCTCCGTTGCCGCTACGACGGGGAATGCTGCAGTAGACAAGTCGATAGTCCACGCCAAGCTCCTCCAGCAACCATATGAAACGGGAGGAGCGTGAGTCAGGAGAGTGATAGAGCGAAAGCATGATCGATCGCCAACCTCATACCCGCCGGGATGCTTCGTGAATCAAGACGTCTTGACACCTTCGCCCTGAGCCACGGTAACCCAATGTACATTGTCGGAGGTTAGCTCTATGAGCACGCTAACCTGCGTCGACGACGTGTAATGGTAGACGACGCGATAGGTCTTTTTGTTCGACTTGCCATAGTTGATCCACGTATTGTTCGCAATGGTCATGCGTGAAATAAATGGATCGGAACCACTGGCATCGGAATCAAACATTTCGTAGTGCCAATAGCTTTTGTCTTTATAGTTGTAGGTGCTTACCGACTGCGTCTTAACGACCCCGTCAGGCGAGTTCATGGTGAAACTACACGTCATGAAGGCCCGGTTCGCCGACCATCCGCACTCCTGAAGCCACGTCCATTGGCTCGCCTTCTGATCGGCTACCGCCTTGTCCTGACCGTGGTAATGCCATGTACCCGCAGCTATGCCCAAAGGCTCAAGTTCCGGACGAAGCGTCGGCGTGCTGCCGGCCAGTGCGGGTATCGTCACGGCCAGCGCAGCCATAACCACAACGCTAGATAGGTAGTTCACAGGCATCATCCTCTAGGAGTCTTTGTTGCACTCATGCCAACGATCTGCAGCAGTTTTTCGGACAGCCGAAATCAGCACCGGCATGGATCTTGACGGCTTCCATCTTGAGGCGCAAAGCTAATCAGACCTCCTTTCCTGCCAAACCAATGCT
This sequence comes from Rhodanobacter umsongensis, assembly GCF_042654965.1. Taxonomy (NCBI): domain Bacteria; kingdom Pseudomonadati; phylum Pseudomonadota; class Gammaproteobacteria; order Lysobacterales; family Rhodanobacteraceae; genus Rhodanobacter; species Rhodanobacter umsongensis. The sequence goes on from NZ_JBHSMK010000009.1 coordinate 385,299, forward strand.
TGCTCCAAAGACCATTGCGTTCGTGTTGTTTGACGATGTGCTTGCGCTGAACATCGCCGGGCCTGCTGAGGTATTCGGCAGCGCCAATCGGCTATCGAGTAAAGCCACTGCACTTTACGATGTCGTTTATCTGTCTACGAAAGGTGGCTTGGTGAGGACGTCCTCCGGGGTGTCGATGCAGACTCAATCGATTGTGTCGGTCGATCTTCACCAACTGGACACGATCATTGTCGGAGGCGGCGTAACGGTGGCCGAAGCCATGGGAGATGATGTGCTCATCGCCTGGATCGCCAGCGCATCCTCCGTCGTACGGCGGATATGCAGCGTTTGCACGGGCGCCTTTATTTTGGCCGCGGCCCATCTTCTGGATGGACGTCGCGCCGTTACGCACTGGGCATCCGTCAATGACCTGCGCTTGCAGTTTCCAGCCGTGCAAGTGCAGCTCGATCCTATTTACGTTAATGACGGAAACATCTGGACATCAGCAGGTATCTCGGCTGGCATCGATCTAGCACTGACGCTGGTGGAGACCGATCATGATCGGCGCCTCAGCCTTGCTGTTGCCAAGGACCTCGTTGTCTTTCTGCATCGCCCCGGCGGCCAGGCACAATTCAGCCGCACCTTGGCAGCTCAGGTGAGTGTTGGGGCACGCAACATTCAGTCCCGACTAGAAGCTCTAAATAGCTGGATCATTGAACACCTTGATGAGGATCTCAGCATTGAGCGCGTCGCCGAGCAAATGGCGATGACACCACGCACGTTTGCCCGCAGGTTTGTCGACTGTTACGGGCGAACCCCAGCCAAGCTGATCGAAGATCTTCGTCTGGAAGCGGCTTGTCGATGTCTCGAAGAAAACCATATCCCCATCAAGCAGATTGCCTATCAATGCGGATTTGGTGATGAGGAACGGATGAGGCGAGTATTTCTGCGGCGCTTGCGTGTGCAGCCGGCGAGTTATCGGGAACAGTTTGCGGCCGCTTGACGTCGAAGCCGGCGCGCTGGCCACACTAGTGCCAAGGCAGGGGCCATCAAGAACGGGCCGCCATTTCATCGCCGGGGTCAGGACGCGGCGTGGACCCACGCGCGCTGGATGTCCGCTTTCGATTTTTCGATCATTGGGGGTCACGGCGCGTCACCTTTCCTTCTGCGGACTGTTTCCAGATCCGATTCTCCCGGTTTTCGAGATGACCAGCTGCGGCCGCAGCCATCCCGCCGCGCACGGGCTCGCCTCGCCCTTCATGCGCAAACCCGCCACGCACCCGCCAGCCCCACGGCCACGGCCACGGATAGCCGCGCATGCCTCCAGTTGGGTGCCATGCCGCGCCGGTCCTGCTAAGTTGCCTGTCCTGCCATGTCGTTGCCCTGGGGAAACACCATGCTCCGTCGCACTCTCGTTGCCATGCTTACGCTGACCAGCACTCTGCTGGCGTTTCCCGCCCTGGCCGCCGAACAGGCCAAGGCCACGCCCACAGCGAAGGAAATCCTCGCCAAGTCCGCACCGGCCGAGTGGCGCACGCCCGATCCGCAGAACCTGATCTACATGCAGTTGCCGCAGGGCCGCGTGGTGATCGAACTGGCGCCGGATTTCACGCCGCTGCACGCGGCCAATATCCGCACCCTGGTGCGCGGGCACTACTTCGACGGTCTGGCGATCATCCGGGTGCAGGACAATTTCGTCACCCAGTGGGGCGACCCCAACGACGACGAAACCGGCGACAAGAGCAAGATCCGATCGCTCGGCAAGGCCCGCAAGACGCTGCCGCCGGAATACACCCGCTCGATCGCTCCAAAGCTGCCATGGACTGCATTGCCCGACGGCGACGTGTACGCACCCGAAGTCGGCTTTTCCGAAGGTTTCCCGGCAGCGCGCGATCCTGCCAGCGGGCAGGAGTGGCTGACGCATTGCTATGGCGCGGTGGGTGTGGCGCGCGATGTCGATCCGCAAAGCGGCAGCGGCAGTTCGCTGTACGCCGTGATCGGCCAGGCACCGCGCCGGCTGGATCGCAACCTTGCGGTCGCCGGCCGCGTCCTCGAAGGCATGTCGCTGCTGTCGGGCCTGCCGCGCGGCGCCGAGCCGATGGGCTTTTACACGAAACCGGCGCAGCGCATCGCCATCGAATCGGTGCGGCTCGCCGCCGACGTCCCGCCCAAGAACCGGCCTGCGCTTGAAGTGCTGCGCACCGACAGTCCCACCTTCGCGGCGCTGATCGACGCCAAACGCCATGGCCGCAACGCGTTCTACGCCTTGCCTGCCGGCAAGGTCGACCTGTGCAGCATCGACGTCCCCGTGCGCGAGCGCGAACCCGCCGCTGCAAAACATTGATGGCCGTCCATGCCCCGCAGTCAGCGTCCGGTTCAGCCGCGTCGGTTACCGTGCAACCTTGCCTGCCGACCGCGGAAGCCATGTCATGGCGTTGAACGATACCCTGGCGTTTCTGCGTGCCTGGCTGCGCGATCCCCGCAGCATCGGCGCCGTAGTGCCGTCGGGGGCGGCGCTGGCGCGGCTGATGACCGCCCAGGTCAGCCAGATGGGTGGTCCGGTGATCGAACTGGGACCGGGCACCGGCGCATTGACCCGTGCGTTGCTGGCGCGTGGCGTACCACCACACCGGCTGGCCTTGATCGAGGCCGACCCCCAGTTCGCCGACGCGCTCGCCCGGCGTTATCCGAAGGCTACGATCCTGCGCATGGACGCGGCGCAGTTGGGAAACACCGAATCGCTGTTCGGCGAGGAGCGTGCCTGCGCGGTGGTCAGCGGGCTGCCCTTGTTGTCGATGCCGGCGCCGCAGGTCGCCGCCACCGTGCGAGGCGTGTTCGAACGCCAGTTGCGCAGCGACGGCATGTTCTACCAGTTCACCTATGGCCCGCGCTGCCCGCTGCCGCCCGCGCTGCTGGCGCAGTTGAACCTGCAGGCACAACGCGTCGGCAGCGCCTTGCTCAACCTGCCGCCCGCGGCGGTGTATCGCATCAGCCGGTGCCCTGGCGTGCGGGTCGCCGCCTGACGTGCGCAGCAATCGGATCAGGCCGGTCGGCTCAGTGCTGCAAGCCATGCCCGCCCGCGGCTCGATCGGCGCAGGCCAGGCGCGCGCGACGGCACGGCCACCGGCGTGTACGCCACCTGAAGTGGCCGTGCATCAAGACATAACCTTGTCATGCCACCGGCTATGAGTAGGCCGGCACCCGCCACGCGGGCGGTGCCTCGAAGCGTTGGCGGAGCAGCAGGATGAAACGCAGTCGGAAGATAGTGAGCTGGATCGCCGGTAGCGCGGTGGTGCTGATCGTGGCGTTGCTGATCGTGATCGCCACGTTTGACTGGAACCGCTTGCGGCCTTTCATCAACGACAAGGTGAGCCAGGCCATGGGACGGCCCTTTGCGATCAACGGCGATCTCACCTTGGCCTGGAAGCGCGACCGCAGCGGCGGCTGGCTGGCGTCGCTGCTGCCATGGCCGCAGTTCACCGCCAACGCGATCAGCATCGGCAATCCTGCCTGGGCGGCGCAACCGCAGTTTGCACGGCTGGACGCGTTGCACTTTCGGCTGTCGCCGCTGGCGCTGCTGGTTCACCGCATCGACGTGCCGTCGCTGCAGTTGGTGCATCCCACCGTCGACCTGGAGCGCGACAAGGCGTCGCGTGCCACGTGGACGTTCACGCGACCGCAGGGGCTGGAGCCTTCCGCCTGGACGTTGGACCTGGGCACGATCGGTTTCGATCGCGGCTTCATCACGCTGGACGATGCCGTCAAGCGCGTGAAACTCAAAATCGTGGTGGAACCGTTGCAGGCCGCGATTCCATACGACCAGATCGTGGCGCAGCAGTCTGCCGATGCGCGCGAGCAAGCCGCCAGAACTGCCGGCGCCGCCGCGAAGAAGATCATCGCCGGGCGCACCGGCGGAAACGACCGCGGCGAACAGATCGGCCATGCCACCGCGACGACGTCCTACCAGTTCGGCTGGCACGCCCAGGGCAGCTACCAGGGCAGCCCGCTCGATGGCCACGGCAAGACGGGCGCCGTCCTGGCGCTGCAGCAAACCAGCGAGCCCCTCCCGTTGCAGGCCGACGTGCACATCGGCGACAGCCACATCGCGATGGTCGGCACGCTGACCGATCCTCTGCACCTGGGTGCGCTCGACGTGCGGCTGTGGTTCTCCGGCTCCAGCATGGCCAAGCTGTATCCGATCACCGGGATCACCCTGCCCGACACGCCGCCTTACGCCACCGAGGGCCATCTGATAGCCACCCTCGACCGCCATGGAAGCCGCTTCGACTATCGGGACTTCAGCGGTCGCGTGGGCGGCAGCGACCTGGCCGGCAGCCTGTTGTTCGTCACCGGCGGCAAGCGACCCAAACTGACCGGCGACCTGCATTCGAACCTGCTGCAGTTCGCCGACCTGGCGCCGCTGGTCGGCGCCGACTCCGGCGCCGCCAGGCAGCAGCGCGGCGACGGCACTGCGCAACCTGCCGACAAGCTGCTGCCGGTCGAACCGTTTCGCACCGATCGCTGGCAGGCCATGGATGCCGACGTGAATTTCCGCGGCGCCCGCATCGTGCACGGCGAAGCGCTGCCTATCGATTCGCTCAGCACCCATCTGGTCATGACCGACGGCGCGCTTTATCTCGACCCGCTGCGCTTCGGCCTCGCCGGCGGCTCGGTGAGCAGTCACCTCACCCTCGATGGCAGCCGGGCTCCCATGCATGGCCTGCTGAAGCTCGATGCGCGGCATCTGAAGCTCAAGCAGCTGTTTCCCACGTTTGCGTCCATGCGCACCAGCTTCGGCGAGATCAATGGCGACGTGGAGCTCGATGCCCGCGGCAACTCGATCGCCGCGCTGCTGGGCAGCGCCGACGGAAACCTGAAGCTGCTGATGAACGACGGCGCGATCAGCAAGACCCTGCTGGAAACCGCCGGACTCAACGTGGGCAACATCATCATCGGCAAGCTGTTCGGCGACAAGACGGTGAAGATCAACTGCGCCGCCACCGCCATGACCGCCAACGACGGGGTGTTCGACATGCAGCTGTTCGTGTTCGACACCGGCGATGCCGTGATCAACGTGAACGGCACGATCAACCTAGCCACCGAGAAGCTCGACCTGGACGTACAGCCGCATACCAAGGGCTTCCGCGTGTTCTCGCTGCGCTCGCCGCTGTACGTCAGGGGCACGCTGAAGAACCCGGACGTAGGCGTGCAGAAAGGCCCGTTGCTGGCCCGTGGCGCCGGCGCGGTCGCGCTCGCTACGGTGGCCGCGCCGGTCGCGCTGCTCGCGCTGATCGCGCCCAGCCATGACAAGGATGGCGACAACACCTGCCGCGATGTGCTGCAACAGTTGCGCAATAGCCCCGGCAACACGCCTCCACCCAACCGCTCGGCCCCGCCACGAAAGAAGTAGCGATGCGGCACGCTCTGGGCAACGGATGCCGGCGCTAGAATGCCGCCATCCTTTTCGCGCGAATCCCCATGCAACCCGTCAACCAGGCCCGTCTGCAGATTCACTTCTGCGTGTTGTTGTGGGGCTTCACCGCAATCCTCGGCAAGTTGATCACGCTGCCGGCGCTGCCGCTGGTGTGGTGGCGCATGCTGCTGGTGGTAGCTGCCCTGCTTTTGATGCCGAAGGTCTGGCGCGGGTTGCGCGCAATGCCGCCGCGGCTGCTGCTGGCGTACGCCGGCATCGGCGTGCTGGTGTCGCTGCACTGGCTGAGCTTCTATGCGGCGATCAAGTTGTCCAACGCCTCTGTCGGTGCAACCTGCATTGCGCTGGGGCCGGTGTTCCTGGCTTTCATCGAGCCGTGGATAGCCCGGCGCAGGTTCGATACGCGCGAACTCCTGATCGGCGCGGCGGTGGTGCCGGGCGTGATGATGGTGGTCGGCGGCGTACCGCATGACATGCGTCCCGGCATTGCGGTGGGCGTGCTGTCGGCCCTGTTCGTGGCGCTGTTCGGCTCGCTCAACAAGCGCCTGGTCGAACACGGCGATCCGCTTACGGTGACCTGCATCGAGCTGGGTACCGGCACGATCTTCCTCACCGCGCTGGCACCGCTGCTGCCGCACACCGGCCCGGCTTTCGTCCTGCCGAACCTGCATGACGCATTGCTGCTGCTGGCGCTGTCGTTCGGCTGCACCCTGCTGCCGTTTGCGCTGGCGCTGGTGGCGTTGCGCCACCTGAGCGCGTTCGGCACGCAGATGGTGACCAACCTGGAACCGGTCTATGCGATCGTGCTGGCGATCCTGCTGCTGGGCGAACAGCACCAGCTGGACCGCTGGTTCTACGCCGGCGTGGTGGTGATCCTTGCAGCAGTATTCGTGCATCCGCTGCTGAACCAGGGGCAGCGCGGCACGAAGCAACCCGAACTGCTCGGCACCGCCGAAAGCCACAGCATGGTGGATTGACCGCAAAAGCGCGGCCGGGTCGGCGGCCGGCCCGGCACGCTCAATCGTCCCTGCCCGTCAACACCGGAGCAAACCCGCCACCGGGAGTCCGGAAGTTGGTGGTCTGGCCCTGATAGATGCGCGCGGCGTAGAGCAATACCTCGCCACGGTAGGCATAGCAGCGGATATCGACCTTGAAGGCGGCCGCATTGGCTGCGGCAAGGCGTTCGCTGGGTGCGACGAGCCTCTGCGCCACATAGTTCGCGCCGGCGATCTCGTCCCACACCCGCCGCGTAAGCTTGTCGCCGCGGTAGGAGGCCTTGCTGCCGAAACCCGCGGCCGGCTTGAAGAAATAGTGGCGCCGCTCGGCCCACATGCTGTCGCGGTTCTGCGCCGCAAGCAGGCGAGTCTCCGGGACGGCCGCGCTCAAGATCGCTGTCGAAGTCGGGCTTGCCCCAGCCGATTCCAGGAAATCGCGGTTGCCGAGCAAGCTCAGATTGCGTTTGTCCGCGTACAGCGCATGCGCGCGCGGATGCGGGCTGACGGCCACGGCGCCCGCCAGATAAGCCGCGCGCACGACGGCGTGCGCCGGCTGCTGCAATGCGAAGTCGGTCAGCCGGTTGTAGACCAGGTCGACCCGGCTGTCGCCCAGCCACAGGTGACCGCGTTCGAACCGCAGTGCTTCGGGCGCGCAAACCTCGGCGTGGTATCCATGCCGGCGAAAAAGCTCGCGGAACAGCACGAATTCCGCGTAGAGATATTGTTGTTTCGGCGACTCGTCGACGATGGCGACGAAGCCCATCGGCGCGGAGCCACGTTGCAACCGCCACTCGGTCAGCATGCATCGTTGCACCGCGTCTTCCACCTGCGCTGCGTCGGTAGGCGGCTGGGTCGTCCTGGGCAGGCACACGCGTTGCGCCTGCGCGAGCAGCGCGCTGAGCAATACGCCGCCCGGATTGGTGTTGATCTCGATCAGCCGCGGACCGTCCGTGCCCAGATGGAAGTCCAGTCCCAGCAACCCACCCGGCGAGCCCGGATCGAACCGGGCGATTTCCGGTGCCCATGCCAGCACGGCCGATTGGTAGACCGGCAACGCGGTCGCCTGCTCGACAGCGGCGACCACTTCGGCCATCTGGCGGATCTGCCGACGCGACACGTAGACAGGCAGCGCCGAGAACAGATGCGGGTGCGATTCGGCCAGCGCCGGCAGCCCGTGCTCGGCAAGCACGGCGTCAAGGGATGCATGCAGCGCCCGGGGGTCGACCGCCATGCAGAAGCATGCGCTGTTGAACGCCTCGATCGACGCGACGGAGGCACACTCGGCGGCGCACGACTCCGGCGATAGCGGTGGCCGATTCACGGTGCCGTACTCGACAGGGCCATCGCACGGCCCGGCTTCGAGGGCAATCCCGGCGGCAGCGCGATCATGGCTGTGCTTTTTCCGGGTCGGCGTTGTGCGCGGGGTGCTCCTCGCCGTGCTTGTCATCGTGCATGTCCATGTCTTCGTCCGGTGGCGCCCTGGCGACGATGTCCTCGTACTGCGCCGGCGTCAGGCCGGGCAACTTCTGCAGGAACGCCACCATGCTCCAGATCGTGGCGTCGTCATGGCTGGCACCCCACGCCGGCATCGCGCTCATCTTGATGCCGTGTTTGATGACCCAGAATGCCTCGCGCGGCTCGATCTGCAGCCGCGACAGATTCGGCGGCTGCGGGTAAAGACCCGGGCGGATCTCGGAATCGGCCATGCCCGGCTTGAGGTGGCAGCCGGTGCACATCGCCGCGTACTGACCGGCACCTTTGAGGATCAACTGCTGATCGTCGAGGTTCGGGACCTTGATGTCCCGCGCGTGATGCGCGATCGAGCGCTCACGCAGGGTCTGCATCAGTGCGTAGACGGGCCTGCTGTGGTGGTCGTCGGCGCCGATGTTGTAGACGCCGGACTCGACGAAAGCGCCGACAACGGCGATGACGGTGACGCAGAGAATCACGAGGGTGACGATGAATCGTTTCATGACCTTTCCTCAAAACCAGATGCGGACGCCGGCCACCCATTGTTGGTCGAAGACGGCCCGGCGCCCATCGCGGACGAAGTCTGCCGTGGCGGCGAAGCGGCGCGTCCAGACTACGCCGATGTACGGCGCGAATTCCCGCCGGATCTCATAACGCAGACGCAACCCCAGCTTCGCATCCGCGAGGCCGCTGCCGACACCGCGCGCCGGGTCGGACTTGCCATGCAGATTGACCTCCAGCTCCGGCCGCAGGATAAGCCGCTGGGTGAACAGCATCTCGTAACCGGCACGCAGGCGTGCCGCGGCACGCCCGGAGGGACCGACGTACGCAGTCGCCTCGATGTCGAACCAGTACGGCGCCAGGCCCTGGATGCCGAGCGCGGCCCACTGGCGCGACGGCCCGAATCCGACATCGTGGCGCAAGCCCAGTTGGGTGCTCCAGAACGCGGCCACGTTGTGGTTCCAGAATGCTTCGAGGTCACCGTCTTCGAGCCTGCCGCGGCTGCTGCGGACGCCTTCGCTTCGGACCCACAACTTGTTCTCGTCGTTGCCGTACCAACCTTCGCCTTCCCAGCTCTGGCCGTTGGCATCGCGGCCGTGGAACGCTTCGAGCTGGTCAATCAGCAGCATGCCTAACGGCGCACTGCCGTGCATGTGCAACCCGTGCACGGAGCTACCCGCGACGCCGTCGGAGTAGTCGTCACTGCGTGCATCGGCCGGCGCACCGCCAACCTGCATCGGCGCCATGGTCATGCCTGGCATCGAACCCATGTTTCGCCCGGCGTCATGGTTCATGCCTGGCATGGCGGCGTGGTCCATGCCAGGCATCGAATCATGATCCATGTCGCTCATGCGCTTCATTTCATGGGGCGGTGAGGTCGATCCGGCAGGCGCGTGCTTCTTCGCCTCCGCGCCCGGCGCTTTCGCTGCCCGCCTTGTGGCCATGCCGACCCGGGCCGGTGCTGCCATGCCCGGCATGGCATTCATGTCCATCGGCGCCGTGCTGCTCGACGAGGCAGGTACGCCTTGGGCCGATGCCGTCAGCGGCAATGCCAGCAGCAGTGCGATCAGCCACGCGGAACGCGGCGGAGCGAACGAGGCGTCATGGCGATGCGCCTTCATGACACCACCACCTCGCGGAACATGCCCGCCTCCATGTGATACATCAGATGGCAGTGATAGGCCCAGCGGCCGGGATTGTCAGCCGACACGGCGTAGGTGATGCGCTGCGCCGGCTGCACGTTGATGGTGTGCTTGCGCACCTGGAACCGGCCGTCCGGATTCTCCAGCTCGCTCCACATGCCATGCAGGTGGATCGGGTGGTTCATCATGGTGTCGTTGACCAGCACGATGCGCAGACGCTCGCCGGTATTGAAATGCACTGGCTTGGCGTCGGAGAACTTCACGCCGTCGAACGACCAGATGAAGCGCTCCATGTTGCCGGTCAGGTGCAACTCGATCTCGCGGCCGGGTTCGCGCGCATCGATCGGGCCGCCCGTGGTGTGCAAGTCGGCGTAGGTCAGCACTCGCCGGCCGTTGTCGCGCAGGCCGATGCCTGGATCGTCGAGGTTGGTGCGCGGCATGTCGACGTGCATGTCGACGCCCGGCCCGTATTCGGTTCTGGCGTGGTGCGCCACCGGCGCAGCGGGGGCCCGGCCAGGCATCGCACCATGACCCATGCCGGGCATGTCCTGCATCCCGCTCGTGCCCGACTTGGCCTGCGCGGCCCCGTGGACCGACCCGCCCATCGCCATCGCGCCCATCATGTCCTGCGTGGCAAGCCACTGCACGGGGTCGGTCTTGGGCACCTCCGCCTGCATGCCCGCGCGGGGCGCCAGGGTGCCGCGGGCATAGCCCGAGCGGTCGATCGACTGGGCGAACAGCGTATAGGCGCGCTCGTCCTGCGGCTCAACGACCACGTCATAGGTTTCGGCCACCGAGATGCGGAATTCGTCGACCGACACGGGCTCGACGTCCTGGCCGTCAGCCGAGATCACCGTCATCTTCAAACCCGGAATGCGCACGTCGAAAATCGTCTGCGCGGAGCCATTGATGAATCGCAGCCGGATTTTCTCTCCGGGTTTGAAGATGCCGGTCCAGTTGCCCGCCGGTGCCGCACCGTTCATCAGGTAGGTATAGGTACGAGCGGACACGTCGCCGAAATCGGTCGGGCTCATGCGCATCTCGTTCCACATCCTGCGCTTGGCCATGGCCTGACCGAGGCCTTTTTCGCGCAGGTCGCGAAAAAAGTCCGGCACCGTCGGCTGGGCGAAGTTGTAATAATCGCTCTGCTTCTTGAGCCTGGCGTAGATCCGTTCGGGATCTTCGTCGGTCCAGTCGTTGAGCATCACGACGTAATCCCGATCGGTAGGGTGGCGATCCGGGCCGGCCGGCTCGATCACCAGCGGACCGTACACGCCGGTCTGCTCCTGGTAACCCGAGTGCGAGTGATACCAGTACGTGCCTGACTGGCGCACCTGGAACCGGTAGACAAATGCCTCGCCGGGCGCGATGCCATCGAAACTGATGCCGGGCACGCCATCCATCCCGGCCGGCAGGATGATGCCGTGCCAATGGATCGAGGTCGGCACGCGCAACCGGTTGGTCACGCGCAGCGTCACCGTGGTGCCTTCCTTCCAGCGCAGCAGCGGCCCGGGGATGCCGCCGTCGATCGTGGTGGCCAGCCGGCCCGTGCCGGTGACATTGACCGGCGCCTCGATGATATCCAGGGCGAAATCGGTGCCACCGGGTGCGACGGGTTGGCCGGGGCTGGTCAAAGCCCACGCGTTCGATGGGCGCAACAGGCCGAGGCCGACGGCTGCGCCACCCCAGGCAACGCCCTGGATGAAACGCCGCCGCGAGAAGTCGGTGGCTTGAGCGGAAAATGCTTTCATGGGTCTCTCCAGGCGGCGTTGCATGCCAACGCCGGTCACGGTTGCCCGGCCCGCCCGCCGCACGGGGGCGCGATCGGGGCCAGACGTATCGACACACCGGAAAGTCAGGCCGCTGGAGGTCGCAACAGAGGGGCATGCACACCACGCGGCGCATCAATGCGGCGTGGTGCGGCCAGCGGCGCTTCGGGGGCCACGCGAATCAGCCCGGTGATGGATGCCGCCGGCAAGGCGCTGGCGCATGGCGAGGTGCATGGGCACGCCTCGTGCGGCACCCGGCCACCGGCATCGTGTTTGTCACAGCAGACATCGGCACCGGCCGCAGCGGCAGGGTGATCGTCATGGACAATGGCGTGCGCGGCGAAAACCGCGTGATCGCAACGCGGCATGACACCCATGGCGGCTCGCGGGGAGCCATGCACGGGGGTTGCCACCAGGATGAGCCACGCCAGCGCCGCCATCACCCGGAGGAACAGCGGCTGCATCACATGGCGCGAGGCTCGATTCACCGGTGCAGCTTAGGGGCTGCGGGAGCACCGCTCAACTCTGGACCAGCGTCCACGCCAACCCGGCGCGGTTGGCCGTTGCCGATCGCGCCGGCAGACCAGACATCGAAGCAGGCTGGTTACTTCGTGTAACCCATATGCAGCGTAATCTTGTCGCCGACCTTGAGGTTGGCCACCGACTTCGGCGGAAAATGCACGGTCAGCGCCATGCCGCCGGCATCCACGCCGACCAAGCCGGTGGTGGCGTCGACCGAGGTCACCGAGGCGGGCATCTTGTGCATGCTGTCGTTCCGGTCGTGGTGCATCTTGTGCATCGGGCCGTGGTCCATGTGCCCCATGCTGCTCGACGCCGGTGCCGGGCTCATGCTTCCGGCATCCTGGGCGTAGACGGTGGTGACAGCCATGCAAAGGCCGAATGCGGCCGTTGCAACGATGATTGTCGGCGAGAACTTCATGATGATGCTCCGCTTGATGGGCGGTCGGGCCGTTGCCCGACCGGTTGCAGCGCGCAACAGGCGCAGCCTGCGCCGACCGATGTGCAGGAAAGGTTTATGTGGCCGTGCACGGCATGGCCGGGAGCCCGCTGCCGAGGCATCTATACTTGGCTACCCCGCCCGCCGTGAACGCCATGAATTATCGCCACGCTTATCACGCCGGCAATTTCGCCGATGTCCTGAAACACACCGTGCTGCTCGCTCTGGTCGAGGCGATGCAGGCCAAGCCGACGCCGTTCTGCTACATCGACACCCACGCCGGCAGCGGCAGCTATGCACTGGACGGCTTCGAGGCGAAAAAGACCGGCGAGCACAAGGACGGCATCGGCCGCCTCCATCCGGCCGAAAAAGTACCGCCGCTGCTGCAACGCTGGCGCGCCAGCATCCTGGGTGCCGAGGGCAACGAGCAAGGCTTGAAGCACTACCCCGGTTCGCCGCTGCAGGTGGCCCGCCTGCTGCGCCCCGACGATAGCGCGCAGCTGTGCGAGCTGCACACGGAGGAAGCCTCCAAGTTGCGCGACCTGTTCCGCGGCAATCCGCAGGTGCATGTGCACCAACGCGACGGCTACGAGGCGCTGAAAGCGCTGTTGCCGCCGAAGGAAAAGCGCGGACTGGTGCTGATCGACCCGCCCTACGAGGCGCAGGACGCCGAATACAAGCTGATCGAAAAGGCGCTGAAGGAAGCGCTGCAGCGCTGGCCCGCCGGCGTGTACGCCGTGTGGTATCCGATCAAGCTGCGCAGCCAGGTGCAGCCGTTCCTGCGCGGCCTGCAGCGCAGCGATGCGAAACGCGTGCTGCGCATCGAACTGCTGGTGCATCCGGACGATTCGCCCTTGCGCCTCAATGGTTCAGGCGTGGTGATCCTCAATGCCCCCTGGAACCTCGACGATGTGCTGCGCGAACCGCTGCGCGCGCTGGCCAGCTTGTTGTCGCAGGATCGCCCGGCCGAATGGAAGCTGGACTGGTTGCGGCAGGAAGGTGCCGAGCCCGCTGCACCGGGTCCGCTGCCACCATCGCGACTGCTGCGCCCCGCCACACCGCCCCTGCGTCGACGCTGAGGCTGCCGGCACACGCCGCACTGACGCGGCTTGCTGTAGCGTAACGAGCATCGACCCGAGTTTTCCCATCACGTCGCCACCGGAGTCCGCCATGCGCAACGCCGCCCGCTCCCTGCTCTGCCTGTCTGCCCTGCTGGTTCCGCTGATCCTGGCCGCCTGCGCGCCGGCACCCATCTACAAGCCCACTCCCCACGCGGTTGTCGCCACGCCGCAACAGGTGGCGCAATCCCCCGAACGCTTTGCCGGCGGCGACGTGATCTGGGGCGGCCGCATCGTGCAGGTGATGAATCTGGCCGATCACAGCGAAGTCGAGCTGCTCGCCTATCCGCTGGATTCCTCGCAGCGGCCGAAGGCGAACGACAGCGGCAGCGGCCGCTTCGTCGCAGTGCTGCCCGGCTACGCCGAACCACTCGATTATCCGACCGGCGCCCTGATGACGGTCAGCGGCAAGCTCGACGGCAGCCGCGCCGGCAAGGTCGGCCAGGCCGACTACGTGTTCCCGCTGGTCACCACGGCACAGTCGCACGTCTGGACGACCGAGGAACTGAACAAGGGCCGCAACAACGTCCGCTTCGGCCTGGGCGTGGGCGTCGGTATCCACTGACGCCTTGCGGTCTCGCTCCGGCCCGGAACTCAGCGCTCGAACTGCGCGAACGTGACGAAGTGGCCGCCAGGTTCGTGATACCCAATCTCGGTCGAGCCATAAAATGTTTCGTGCCGCGACGCCACGATCTCGCAACCGTCCAGCGCCGTGGCCAGCGCGTCGATGTCATCCACCTCGACGAACAGGCAACTGCGGTCGCCCCGCCACGACATCCCCGCCGCATGCGGATCGGCGGCCAGCGAGGCGGTGGTCTGCAACATCAACTCGATGCCGTTGCCAACCAGGATCACGAACGCCGGCCCTCCCTCGCCCGGCACCTCGGCGGTGATCGCGAAGCCCAGCCGGTCGCGCCAGAACGCGAGGCTGGGCGCGATGGTTTCGATGTACAACACGGGTGTGATCTTGCGGCAAACGGGTAACGCCATGACGGGACTCCTTGGGCAAGTGGGAAACCAGCATGTCCGAGTTTGCCGTGGCGGTATTGAACAAACGCGTCAGCGTGCGGATCTGGTGGTCGCTATTTGGCAGTCTTTTTTTCAGCGTCGACCTGAAACGATGTTCAACCCGATAGGGACCCCATCAGCGCCAGCGCCTGGGCGTCACGCCGGCGAAACGGCGAAATTCACGCACGAAATGCGCCTGATCGCTGTAGCCCACCGCCATGGCGATTTCCACCGACCGCCGATCGCTTCGCAACAGCAGCTGCCGCGCCCGTTCGAAGCGCAGCCAGCGCAGGTGTTGCTTTGGACTGACACCAACATGCTCCATGAAACGTCGTTGCAGGGTGCGCAGGCCGACACCCGTCTCGTCGGCCAAGGCGGTCGCCGACGGCAGTGCCGGTCGCCCCTGCAACCGCTGCAACAACCTGGTCATGCTGTCGAGCCGCAACGACGACAGAGCGGCGATCAGACTCGTATCGGCGCGGCGACAGCGGGCGGCAAAGTCCCGATCGTCGCACCATCCGTTCAGCGGTGGACGCCACGCCTGTGCTGGCAGCGCGGAAAACTCGGCACTGTCGTCGGTCAGCAGCGATAGCGGCGCGCCCAGCAGCGGAAACAATCCGCCGGGCACGAAGCGGATGCCGAACAGATCCTGGCGGCTGCCGGCCTCAACCACGATGGCGCGAGTCATCGTGCCGACCCAGCGCATCCGTGGCGATGTGCCGGAAAAATCGCAGATCAGGTCGGCGCAGCCATCCGGGAGAATCCGCTGTGCGGCCAGCATGCTGTCGACCGCGCTGTCGATGCCCCAATAAGCGGCAATCCACTCTTGCAGACACGGCGATGGCGAGGATTCCCGGTAGCTCATGCGGGCATCTTGCCATGCCGCGAAAGGGTGCTGGCCGGATTTTCTTGCGGTGGCTTACACTTCACGGCCATTGTCGAAGGAACCGAACATGTCCGGCCACGCCGCCAACCCGATCAAGGCCATCCTGCTCGCGCTGGGCGCCAACTTCGCCATCTTCGTGGCCAAGCTGTTCGCCGCCTTCGTCACCGGTTCCGGCGCGATGATGGCCGAGGCGGTGCATTCGCTCGCCGACTGCGGCAACCAAGGCCTGCTGCTGCTCGGCATCCGCCAGGCCAGGCGCCCGCCGTCGGACGAGTTCCCGCTGGGCTGGGGCCGCGCGCTGTATTTCTGGTCGTTCCTCGTCGCCATCCTGCTGTTCAGCGTGGGCGGCATGTTTTCGATCTACGAAGGCATCCACAAGCTGACCAGCCCCGAGCCGCTGAAGTGGCCGTGGCTGGCGCTCGGCGTGCTGGTGTTCGGCATCGTGGTCGAGGGCATCTCGATGCGCGGCTGCCTGCAGGAAGTGAACAAGGCCCGCGGCGACCAGTATCTGTGGACGTGGTTCCGCCAGACGCGTTCCAGCGAGCTGCTGGTGATCTTCGGCGAGGACCTCGCTGCTCTTGTCGGCCTGTGCCTGGCCGCGATCGCCGTGGGCGCCACCATGCTCACCGGCAACCTGATGTTCGACGCCGCCGGCACCATCGCGATCGGCGTGCTGCTGATCGTGGTGGCGGTGCTGGTAGCGATCGAGGTCAAGGCATTGCTGATCGGCCAGGGCATGGAGCCGCGCCGCCGCGACGAGCTGATGGCCTTCCTGAAGAGCCGCCCGGAAGTGGCCGAGGTGCTGAACCTGCTCACCCTGCAGATGGGCCCCGACGTGATGGTGGCGGTGAAGGCGCGCATGCAGCCCACCGCCGGCGACCACCACCTGATCGAGGCGATCAACACCGTCGAGGCTGCCATGAAGGCGGAGTTTGGCGACGTGCGCTGGAGCTTCTTCGAGCCGGATTTTGCAGATTGAGCGAATCCGCATTGACCATTCAAGGCAACAGGACTTCCCATGCAGCTTTCCGACATGCCATTCAGCACCACCGACTGGTCGAGCATCGAGCGCACCGAACATCCCGGTGAAACGGGACTGGCCTATTGGCGGACCCGGCACTTCGGGAACATGCGGGTTCGGATGATCGAGTACACCCCCGGCTACCTGGCGGACCACTGGTGCGTCAAAGGCCATATCCTGCTGTGCGTCGATGGCGAGCTGCATACCGAGCTGGAGGACGGCCGGAAATTCACGCTCCGACCCGGCATGAGCTATCAGGTCGCCGATCATGCCGAACCCCATCGATCGTCCACGGATACTGGCGCCAGGCTTTTCGTCGTCGACTGAGTCGACTGAACTGTCCGCCACGGCGATACACTTTCCCTCCCGCGACCCAGCCTTTGACGCTCCGACATGCGCAACCCCCTGCAGGAACAACTGCTCAAGGCCGGCCTGGTCAACAAGACCAAGGCCGCGCAGGTCGTGCGCGAGCAGGCGAAGAAGCACAAGGGCAAGGGACCGACGGCGCCGAGCGCCGAGCAGGTGGAGGCGCAGCGGTTGCAGGCGGAGAAGGCCGAACGCGATCGCGCGCTGGCGGCGGAGCGTAATGCACAGGTACGCATCAGCGAACAGCACGCGCAGATTCGGCAGATCGTCGAGGCGCACAAGGTGAAGCGCGAGGGCGAGATCGCCTACCGCTTCACCGACGGCGACAAGATCAGGGATGTGCTGGTGAACGAAGCGCTGCGTGCGCAGCTGGCCAGCGGCACGCTGGTGATCGTGCGTCACGACCAGGGCTACGAGCTGCTGCCGCGCATCGCGGCTGACAAGGTGCATGCCCGCGACGCGGCGATGATCGTGCTCGATCACGGCCGCGCCGAAGCCGGCAACGGCAAAGACGCGGACGACGAGTACTACAAGCAGTTCCAGGTACCGGACGACCTGATCTGGTAACGCGTCAGCGCTTCAGTTCCAGCAAGTCCCAGCCATTGCCGTACAGATCCTCGAACACCGCCACCGTGCCGTAGGCCTCGCGGCGCGGTTCTTCGCGGAAGTGCACGCCGGCGGCGCGCATGCGTTGCCAGTCGCGCTGGAAGTCGTCGGTGTGGAGCAGCAGGAACACGCGGCCACCGGTCTGGTTGCCGATGCGCGAGGCCTGCTCCTCGCCCTTGGCCTTGGCCAGCAGCAGACGGGTTTCGCGGGAACCGGGCGGCGCCAGCAGTACCCAGCGCTTGCCGGCGCCCATGTCGGTGTCTTCGACCAGTTCGAAGCCGAGCGCGCGGGTGTACCAGGCGATCGCCTCGTCGTAGTCGGCGACCAGCAGCGCCAATGCGCCGAGATGCTGTTTCATTTTCCTGCCTTGACTGTCGGCAGCGGCCCCAGTTCCGCCTGCATTTTCTTGGTCAGCTTCGCCCGGATCAGCATGTAGGCGTCGAGGATGAAGGTCTCCAGTTCCGTGGTGGCGAAACGCTGCGGTTCGGTGATCGAGATCCAGTGCGCACGCGCCAGGTACGGCGCCGGGGTGATGCCGGGCTGGTCGGTGAGTTCGAGGAAGCGGTCGTCGGCCACCTTGAACGACAGCCGCCCGCCTTCACTGCCGTCCGACGGCATTACGGCGAACATCTTGCCGCCGACGCTGAGCACCATGTCGATGCCCCACTTGGTGTCGCGCGTGACGCCGGGCCAATGCCGGCAGAGCGCGTGCAACCGGGTGGCAGTGAGGCCGCGGGTCCGTTGAGGGATCATGCCGTGCTCCGTGGAAATCCAGCGCGCATTGTGCGGCGTGGCTTCGCGACTGTCTGTGGCTCGACGGGCTTACCGCACCGCAACATGGTTCGCGCCAGGACGGTGCCTAGTTGGGTTGGACCGTCCCCATCATCATTGCAAATTCATGTTGCGTTGCACACAATACGCAAAAGTATGGAACTGCCATGATTCCCGCCATCGACTTCTCCTCCCCCTCCCGATTCGCCCAGATGCCGCCACGCAGCAGCGAGCGTTTCGCTCGTCCGCGCGTGGCGCCCTCGGCGGGTGGTGAACGGGTGCGTACGCAGGACGCTCGCGAGCTGATGTTGCGCACGATCGAGCCCGGCGACGTGGCGGCGATGCAGCGTTGCTTTACCCGCTTGTCGCCGGAGGATATTCGTCGCCGCTTCCTCCATGCGATGTCCGAGCTGCCGGCGCCGATGGCCCAGCGGTTGTGTTGCATCGACCCGGTGGTCGAAACGGCCTATGTACTCATGGACGATTCGGTGCAGCCGGCCGAGATGCGGGGCGTGGGCCGGATCTACGTCGACGAAACCACCGACAGTGCCGAGTTCTCGGTACTGGTGGAACGCGACTGGAGCCGCCTGGGCCTGGGCGCGTTGCTGATGCAGCGACTGGTGGACGACAGCCGTCGCCGGGGCCTCGCCGAGCTGTGGGGTTATGTGCTGCAGGAGAACCGGCCGATGCTGGATCTGTGCCGCGAGCTGGGCTTCAGCCAGCGGATGGTACCCGACGAACCAGGCACTGCGCTGATCACGCTGAAGCTCTGATCGCCAGGGCGCACGAAGCGGCCCCGGCCCGGCTGGTCCATCGCGTTACACTTGCCCGCTTTCCCCGGCGCGGCTCGACGGCTGCGCCCTGAACACGCGTACCTATGTCCAGCCTGATCAAGCACCCGCCGCTCCCGACCACCCCGAAGCAACGCCGCTACTGGACGACCCCGCACGGCTCCGCGCGGGCGCTGCTGATCGCCGAGGCGGCGCGCACGCACGATGGCCTGCTGGTGGCGGTAACCCGCGACACCCTGCGCGCGCAGGCGCTGGAAGCGGAGCTGAAGATCTTCGCCGGCAACCTGCCGGTGCTGCATTTTCCCGACTGGGAAACGCTGCCCTACGACGCCTTCAGTCCGCACCCGGAGATCGTTTCGCAACGCATTGCCACGCTGTATCAGCTGCCCGGGGTGACGCGTGGCGTGCTGGTGGTGCCGGTGGCCACGTTGATGCAGCGGATCGCGCCGCGCTCGCACATCACCGGCTCCGGACTGGTGCTGGCCAAACGTCAGAAGCTCGATCTCGCAGCCGAACAGCGCCGGCTGGAGGCGTCCGGCTATCGCCATGTGCCCCAGGTGGCCGAGCCCGGCGACTTCGCGGTGCGTGGCGCGCTGCTCGACATCTTTCCGATGGGCACCGCCGAGCCGTACCGCATCGAGTTGTTCGACGACGAAGTGGAATCGATCCGCAGCTTCGATCCGGAAACCCAGCGCTCGCAGCAGCAGGTGGAGAAGATCGAACTGCTGCCCGCGCGCGAGTTCCCGTTGACCGAGGAGGCCGCGAAGGACTTCCGCAGCAGCCTGCGTGAGCGCTTTCCCATCGATGTGCGCCGCTGCCCGCTGTACCAGGACATGAAGGAAGGCGTCACACCGGGCGGCATCGAGTACTACCTGCCGCTGTTTTTCCAACAGACCGCGACGCTGTTCGACTACCTCGCCGATGACGCGCTGTTCGTGCTCGGCGAGGGGGCTGGCGAGGCCGCCGACCAGTTCTGGACGCAGACGGCCGAACGCTACGACCAGCGTGCGCACGACATCGAACGCCCGGTGCTCCCACCGGCCGAGCTGTACCTGCCGCCGGAGCAATTGCGCGAGCGACTGAACAAGCAGCTGCGAGTGGAAGTGGTCGATGCCGGTCACGAGCACGCCATGGACACCGGCACGCAGCCGGCACCGGAACTGCCGCTCAACCGCAAGGGCGAGGAGCCGGGCACGTCGCTCAGGCATTTCCTCGCCAGCTATCCCGGTCGCGTGCTGGTTGCGGCAGATTCGGCCGGACGGCGCGAGGCGTTGATCGAGACGCTCGCCGGCGGCGGCATGAAGCCCGACAACGTGGACGACTGGACCACGTTCCTCGCCGCGGATGCACAGCGTTTCGCCATCACCATCGCCGGACTGGAACAGGGCTTCGCACTCACCCGACCCGCGATCACCGTACTTACCGAGCGCGAGCTGTACGGCGAGCGCGTGCGCAGCGAACGCGACCGCAAGCGCCGCCGCGGCACCGCGCGCGATCCGGAAAGCATCATCCGCGATCTCACCGAGCTCACCCTCGGCGCACCGATCGTGCATGTCGATCATGGCGTGGGGCGCTACCAGGGCCTGATTTCGATGGACGTGGGCGGCATGGATGGCGAGTTCCTCACCATCGAATACGCCAAGGGCGACAAGCTCTACGTGCCGGTGTCGCAACTGGGCCTGGTCAGCCGGTACAGCGGCACCGCGCCAGAGCTCGCGCCGCTGCACTCGCTTGGCGGCGACGCGTGGGAACGCGCCCGCCGGAAGGCCGCCGAGAAGGTGCGCGATGTCGCCGCGGAGCTGCTGGCGATCTACGCCCAGCGCGAGGCGCGCGGCGGGGAATCGATGCCGATCGATCGTCAACTGGTGGAGGAATTCGGCAGCACGTTTCCGTTCGAGGAGACGCCCGACCAGGAAACCGCGATCGAGGCCGTGCTTGGCGACCTTGCTGCACCGCGCGCGATGGACCGGGTGATCTGCGGCGATGTCGGCTTCGGCAAGACCGAGGTGGCATTGCGCGCCGCGTTTGCCACCGCCACCGCCGGCAAGCAGGTTGCCGTGCTGGTGCCGACCACCCTGCTCGCGCAGCAGCACTACCGCAACTTCGCCGATCGCTTCGCCGACTGGCCGGTGCGGGTCGACGTACTGTCGCGCTTCAAGTCCACCAAGGAAGTGAACGAGGCGCTGAAGCGCCTGGCCGACGGCCAGATCGACGTGATCGTGGGCACCCACAAGTTGCTGCAGCCGGACGTCAAGTTCAAGAATCTCGGCCTGGTCATCGTCGACGAGGAACAGCGCTTCGGCGTGCGCCAGAAGGAGCAGCTGAAGAAGCTGCGCGCCGAGGTCGACCTGCTGACGATGACCGCCACGCCGATCCCGCGCACGCTGAACATGGCCATGGCCGGCCTGCGCGACCTGTCGCTGATCGCCACCCCGCCGGCCCACCGCTCAGCCGTGCGCACCTTCGTATCGACGTGGGACCCCGCCACGATCCGCGAGGCGCTGCAGCGCGAGCTGTCGCGCGGCGGCCAGGTGTACTTCCTGCACAACGAGGTGCAGAGCATCGAACGCACCGTGCGCGAACTGGAGGAACTGGTGCCCGAGGCGCGCATCCGCATCGCCCACGGCCAGATGCCGGAACGGGAGCTGGAAGGCGTCATGGCGGACTTCCATCGCCAGCGCTTCAACGTGCTGGTGTGCACCACCATCATCGAAACCGGCATCGACATCCCCACCGCCAACACCATCATCATCGACCGCGCCGATCGTTTCGGGCTGGCGCAGTTGCATCAACTGCGTGGCCGCGTCGGCCGCTCCCATCATCGTGCCTACGCGTACCTCATCGTGCCCGATCGCAAGTCGATCACCGCCGACGCGCAGAAGCGCCTCGAAGCTCTCGCTTCGCTGGAAGAACTCGGCGCCGGCTTCACGCTCGCCACCCACGACCTGGAGATCCGCGGTGCCGGCGAGCTGCTCGGCGACGAACAATCCGGCCAGATCCAGGAGATCGGTTTCGGCCTGTACACCGAGCTGCTGGACCGCGCTGTGCGCGCGCTGAAATCCGGCAAGATCCCCGATTTCGACCTCAGCAGCGAACACGAAACCGAGGTCGAACTCCACCTGCCCGCGCTGATCCCCGACGACTATCTCGGCGACGTGCATGCGCGCCTGACCCTGTACAAACGCATCGCCAGCGCGCGTACCGAAGACGACCTGCGCGACCTGCAGGTGGAGATGATCGACAGGTTCGGTCTGCTTCCGGACAGCACCAAACAGCTGTTCGCGGTGGCCAGCCTGAAACTGATGGCGACTCCGCTGGGCATCCGCAAGCTGGACTTCGGCGCCAGCGGCGGGCGCATCGTGTTTCGCGAGAAGCCCGAAGTGGATCCCATGGCGATCATCAGGCTGATCCAGCAACTGCCCCGCGTATACAAGCTGGATGGCCAGGACAAGCTGAAGGTGATCCTCGACTTGCCCGGCGCCACCGAGCGCATCCGCAGTGCCCAGGAAATCCTGGTCCTGCTGGGCGCCCGCAGGCCCGGATGACACGACCAGGCATCCTGGCACGGTCGTTACTGCATGCGACGCGATCGACCCGATCAGGCGTGGCATCCGGCGCTCGGGCCGCGCTGCCGTCGTCGTTGCGTCGTCACCCATGGGCGCCCGTGCAGCGAAGTGACCCTGAGCGTCCGGATTGCCCACTGCCGGCCAGATCGATCGTGACGCAGCGACGTTGCCGCGCGCTCCGGCTGCACCTGGGTGGGCACGGCCGCGCCTTGCCTCTCCAGCCATCATGCTGGCACGCTGCGTGCTTGACATGAACCCAGCGAGTGATGCAGGTTCGGCTATTGCCATGGCGCCGTACGCGTCGGCGGACAGTGGAACCCAAGCGCGATCAGCACGGCTGGCCGGCACGCGAGCCGGGTACGGGTGATCCGGGAAGTGCGCGCAGATTTCATTCGCAACCTCGCATGAGGTTGACACAAAGGGGTGATGCAAATGGAGAGGCTGATCACAATGCCGGCACGAGGTCGCCGCAGGCGGCCACGGCTAGGCCCTGTGCTCGGCCTGCTGGGGCTGCTTGGCATGGCCGTATGCCAGGCCGCCACGCCGCTGAATGGTGGATGGCGAGAGGTGCGCGCGGGCGACACCGCGCAAGTCGTGCTGGACGACAGCCGCGCCGGGCTGCTGAGAAACTTCGACCCGTCGCTGTTGCAGCGATTCCCGCTCGGCGGGGGTGGCAGCTGGGTCGTCATCATGCCGCAGCCGCCGTGGAGCAACCAGGAACGCGTGCTGACGATCTATCCGCCGCCGCTGGGTACGGTCAGCGTAGTGACGGCGAACGGCATCCAGCCGCTGGCGCTCGACGACTTCAGCGAGGCGCTTCACGGCCATGGCCGGCTGGCATGGCGGGTGCCGGCGACACAGCCCGCATCGGCACCGATCCTGCTGCGCTTCGAGCCGTCACCGACACTCAGCGGGCCGGTGCGTTTCCAGATCGAATCCTTGAGCGGCTACCTGCAGCACGATGCGTCCTGGCTGGCCTTTGCCAGTGCATGTTTCGCGGTGATGCTGGCCATGGTGCTGATGGCGTTGTGCTTCGCGGTGATGCTGCGCGACGTCACTTATGCCTGGTACGGCGGCTACATTCTTTGCTACGCGTTGATCCAGTCCATCCAGACCGGCTTCATCTTCCATCCACTGGGGTGGGACTGGTTCACCGGCGTCGCCGCGATTGCCGGCCCGGCCGCCGTCGCGTTGTCGGTCGCGTTCGCGTCGTTGTTCATGACGCGGTTCTGCGAGTTGCAACATTACGCGCCACTGTTGCGGGTGCCGATAACGGCGCTGGCCGTCGGCATGATCCAGCTGGTGCTGATGCGCTGCAGCCACATCGCGTTGCTGGTGGAGGTGTCGCAGATCCTGATCAACCCGTTGCTGATGATCGGTGCCATGCTGCTGCTGGTTGCCGCCATCGTCGCCGTCGCGCGCGGCTCGCGTCAGGCGTGGTTCTTCCTGATCGGATGGACACCGCTGTTGCTGCTTACCGCCGCGACCAGCGCCCAGGTCAGCGGCGCACTGCCGGAGCTGGACTGGCTCAACGATGCCAGCCTCGCCGGCGGCGCTTTCGAAGCGATCGCCTTGTCGCTGGGCCTGGTCGACCGCGCCCTCATCCTGCGCCACGACCGCGACATCGTACGCGTGCTGGCCGACCATGACGCGCTCACCAGCGTGCTCAATCGCCGCGCCTGGACCGAGCGGGCCAGCGCGCTGCTGGCCAACGGATCGCCGCATCCGATCGCCTTGCTTTTCCTGGATCTGGATCACTTCAAGCTGCTCAATGATCGGCAGGGCCACAACACCGGCGACCGTGCGCTGGTGGCCGTGGCCAGGGCGCTCGCCGCGGAGCTGCGGCCGTCCGACCTGCTGGGTCGCTACGGTGGCGAAGAGTTCGTCGCCCTGCTTGACGGCACCGAGCCGCAGCAGGCGATGCATGTGGCGACCCGCCTTTGCCGGCGCGTGCACCGGCTGGAGATTCCCGCCAGCGATGAATCGCTGCTGCTCAGTGTCAGCATAGGCGTGGCCATCCGGCGGGACGGCGACGACCTGGAGTCGTTGGTCGAACGCGCCGACCAGGCCATGTACGAAGCCAAACTCAATGGCCGCAACCGGGTCTGCCTGCGCGAAGGCAACGTGACGTCCAACGTACCGCCGGCCGCCCATCTGCATGTCGTGGAAAAGCGCGAGTAGCGCTGGCCTGCTTGGGGCGCTTCAGCGCTTCGCCAGTTGCCGTGCCGCCGCCACCACGTCCGCCTCACCCGGCAACACCAGCAGGGCCGCACCAGCCAGGGGAGTGAACGTATTGGCGCCGACCACCCGCTGCAGCGGTGTGCCGCCGCAACCGCCCTCGACGATGGCAGTGATCACGCCCTCGCCCACCCCCGCACTCTTGCGGCCTTCGTCCAGCACCACGATGCGTTTGGCCGTCCGGGCCTGCGCCGCGATGAACGCGTCGTTGAGCGGAGCCAGCCAACGCAGGTCGACGACGCGAACCTGCCAGTCCTGTTCCTTCTCGATCGTGCGCGCAGCGCGCAAGGCCATCGGCACGCCGTTGCCGAAGGTGAAGATCACCAGATCATTCGCTGCCTCGCCGTACACGCGGCCCTCGCCCAGCGTCATCGCCTGGTCCGGCGCCGGATAGTCGAACTGCCACTGGCCATCGCCGGCTTCGTAAAGGTCCTTGGTCATGTACAGCGCGATCGGTTCGAGGAACGCGCAGACGCGGCCGTCCACTTTCGCCAGCGCCATCAGCGTGCGCAGCATCATCGCGGCATCGTCGCCGCGGCTGGGACAGCCGACCACCAGGCCGGGAATGTCGCGCAGCGCGGTGATCGAGTTGTCGTTGTGGAAATGCCCACCGAAGCCTTTCTGGTAGCCCAGCGAGGCAACGCGCATCACCATCGGGTTGCGGTATTGATCGTTCGAGAAGAACTGCAGCGACGCCGCCTCGCCGCGGATCTGGTCGCAGGCGTTGTGGAAGTACGCCAGGTACTGGATCTCCGGCAGCGGCAGCATGCCCATGTTCGCGTAACCCTGGGCCAGGCCCAGGATCATCGTCTCGTCCAGCAGCGTGTTGAACACGCGGCTGCCCTTGAAGACCTTGTTGAGACCCTTGGTGACGGTGTACACGCCGCCTTTCTGCGCCACGTCCTCGCCGAACAGCAGCGCCTCGGGATACTTCGCCAGCAGGTCGTGCAGGGCCTGGCCGATCTGGATCGCCATGTGCCGCGGCGGCAGGTTTTCCGGCAGCTTGGCCTCGCCGCCGAACACGGCAAGGCGCTTATCGGCGTAGTCCGCACGCGTGGCCTCGGCCCTCACCGCCGCCGGGGTATACGGCGCCAGCGGCTTCATCACGTCTTCCAGCGAAGTCAGCCGATGGCGCGAATCCGCATCCTCGGCGGCGGCGAAGCAACGCTTGCGGGTGGCTTCGTACAAGTTCAGCAAATCATCCTTCGCGTACAGGCCCGACTCCAGCGCGATGCCGGCCGAACGCAGCAGCGGATCGGTCGCCTCCACCGCGAACAACTCCTCGATCGAGCGCCACTCGATCTCGAAGTCGGTGCCGGCGTGGCCCATCACGCGGGTGGTCCTGAGATGCAGGAAGGTCGGCCGGCGCGTCGTGCGGCAGTGTTCCACCGCACGCTGCACCTGGGCGTAGCCTTCGGCCAGGTCGAGGCCGTCGGCGAAGAAGTAATCCAGATGGGAGCGATGCTGGTAGTTGTTCGCGATCCAGCCGCTGGGCGTCTTCACCGAGATGCCGATGCCGTTGTCCTCGCACACGAACAGCACCGGCGCCGGCAGCTTCTGGTACGCCGTCCATGCCGCGGCGTTGAACGAGGTCTGCGCGGTGGCGTGATTGCTGGAGGCGTCGCCGAACGAGCAGATCGCGATGCTGTCGTCGGGAATCGGCAGCTGGTGGCCGATGCGGCGCGCCTGCTCGATCGCCACCGCGGTGCCGAGCGCCTTGGGCAGGTGCGAGGCGATCGTCGAAGTCTGCGGCAGCACCCACAACGGCTTGCTGCCCCACACCTTGTGGCGGCCGCCGGAAGCCGGATCGTCCTTGCTGGCGGCGAAGCTCAGTGCCGAATCCATCACCGGATCCATCCCCGGAATCTTGCGGAAGCGCTCGGCCATGAAGCCGCCCGAGCGGTAATGCAGGAACGCCGGATCGGTATGCCGGGCCAGCCGCGCCACCATCGCGTTGCCCTCGTGGCCGCTGGAGCCGATCGTGTAGAACACCTTGTTCTGCACGCGCAGCACGCGCGCCATCAGGTCGAGGTGGCGGGAGATCAGCTGCGATTCCAGCAGTTCGCGAAAACCGCGCGCATCCAGCGCACTGCCCGGCAACACCGCCTCGCTGTCGCGCGGCGCGGCGCGCACGTCGCCCTGCCACAGCTGCACGAACTCGATGAAGTTCTGGTCGACGACCTCGGCACGGTTGAAACCCTTGTGGCGGGCGCTGATGGCAAACGGAATGGGCATGGGCTCGATTTCGGCAAAGTGGAAGGTAGGTGTCGCCAGCGGTTCTAACGCTGCATCGGGGAGTGGCCGGGCTGCGCCTGCACGCGGGCGAGCCACATGCAGATGTTCGGGAACCCGGCCAAGTCGAAACCGCCGTCACCGGCACAATGGGTATACGCGTACAACGCGATGTCGGCGATGCCGTAGCTGTCGCCCACGAACCACTCGCGCCCGGCCAGGTGCTGCTCCATCACCGTCAGCACCTGCGCGCCCTTCTGCAGCAGCGCCGGAACCTCGGCCTGGCGCGGATGGTCGGGCGGCAGCCAGCCGCGGATGAAGCGCGCCACCGCGATGCACGGCTCGTGGCTGTACTGCTCGAAGAACAGCCACTGCAGCGTCTGCGCGCGCAGCCAGCGATCGTCCGGCAGGAACGGCGTGCCTTCGGCGAGGTAACAGAGAATCGCGTCGGATTCGGCCAGCCGGCGGCCGTCGTCCAGTTCCAGCAGCGGCACCTTGCCGTTCGGGTTCTTCGCCAGGTAACCCGACGTGCGCGTCTCGCCATGTGCACTGTCCACGTCGACCCAGCGGTAGTCGCGGCCCAGCTGGTCCAGCAGCAGTTGCAGCTTGTAGCAGTTGCCGGAGGCGCGCATGCCGTAAATGGTGATCATTGCCGCTCCTCGCTCAAGCGTTTCAACAGCGCCGCGCGCTGCAGGTCCTTGGGACGTCCGAAACTTTCCAGCACGCGGATCTGCTCCGCCACCGCAGGAACCGGGACCGCAAGGCCTTCCGCGTCCAGTGTGACGATCCGGTCGACCCGCACCGGTTCCCAGCCGCGCTCGCCGCAGAGTTCGAGGCCGCCCATGACTTCCACCGGCAACCCGCGGAAACGGAAGCGGGCGAAACACGAGCGAAAGCGCTCTTCGCCGCGCGGCACGTAGGCGTCATCGCGCTGTGCCCGCCAGTGCCCGGCCAGGGTTTCCGCATCGCGCACGCTGGTCAGCACATCGAGGTCGGCCACCGCCACCTCGGCGCCGGCCAGGCGTGCCGCGGCGCTGCCGATCAGGGTCCACGGATCGCGGCAAAGGCGATGCAGGTCCGGTATCGCCGCAGCGAGTACCTCGCGCAATGCCGCTGCCGTGTCGACGTGGACGGATGCATTCATGGCTGTGCGCGGCGACGTCGCCATTGCTCGCGCGTCTGTGCCCATATCTCGGTCGGTGAATCCTCGTACGGCGCCGGCAACTTGCCCGCGCCGCGGCAAGTCGAACCGAGCCGCTGCGCCAGCGCCTGCGAGGCGCGATTGTCGGGATCGATCGAATGGATCATCTCGTCCCAGCCCAGCTGATCGAACGTCCAGTCGATCGCCGCCACGCAGCCTTCCAGCGCGTAGCCCTTGCCCCAGGCGGCGCGCGCCAGGCCCCAACCCACCTCGGTGCCGGGCCAGTCGGCCGGATGCCATGGCCCGAGCCGCCCGATCCACTGGCCCGTGCTTTTCTCGATCACCGAGAACATCGCAAAGCCCTGGATCGACCAGGCACCCGCCAGGGTCAGGAAACCGCGCCAGGCGGCGGCGCGCGATTGTTGGCCACCGATGAACTGCGCCGCCTCGGCGTCGGCCATGTTGGCCGCGTAGGCGTCGAAATCCTCCGCCCGCGGCGGACGCAGGATCAGTCGATCGGTTTCGATACGCAGCGAATCGAAGTCCATGCGCCCCCACGCTCCGCTCAGAATGCGTTGATGCCGGTCAGCTCGCGGCCCACCACCAGCTCGTGCACGGTCTCGGTGCCTTCATAGGTGATCACCGATTCCAGGTTCAGCGCGTGGCGGATCGCGCCGTGCTCGGTGGTGATGCCGGCGCCGCCGAGGATGTCGCGGCACTGGCGCGCGATGTCGATCGCCATGCGGCAGTTGTTCCACTTCGCCAGCGAGACCTGGGTCGGCTGCATCTTGCCGGCATCCTTCAGCCGGCCCAACTGCAGCGACAGCAACTGCGCGGTGGTGATGCGGCGGGCCATGTCGGCCAGCTTCAGCTGCACTGCCTGGTTGGAGGCGAGCGGGCGGTCGAACAGGATGCGCTCTTTGGTGTAATCGAGCACTTCCTTCAGGCAGGCCTGGGCGGCGCCGATCGGGCCCCAGGTGATGCCGTAGCGCGCCTGGGTCAGGCAGCCCAGCGGACCTTTCAGACCCTTCACGTTGGGTAGCCGCGCGCTGTCCGGCACGCGCACGTTGTCGAAGAACAGCGCGCTGGTGACCGAGGCGCGCAGGCTCATCTTCTTGTGGATTTCCTGCGCCTTGAAGCCGGCCGTGTCGGTCGGCACCACGAAGCCCTGGATGCCGTCGTCGGTCTGTGCCCACACGATCGCGATGTGCGCCAGGTTGCCGTTGGTGATCCACATCTTGGCGCCGTTGATGACCCAGTCGCCGCCGTCCTTCTTCGCATGGGTCTTCATGTTGGCCGGGTCGGAGCCGCCGTGCGGTTCGGTCAGGCCGAAGCAGCCGATTACCTCGCCGGCCGACATCCGAGGCAGGTACTGCCTCTTCTGTTCCTCACTGCCGTAGGCGTAGATCGGGTACATGCACAGCGAGCTCTGTACCGAGGCGAAGCTGCGCAGGCCGGAATCGCCGCGCTCCAGCTCCTGGCAGATCAGGCCGTAGCTGACCCCGTTCATGCCGGCGCCGCCGTACTCCTCGGGAATCGTGGCGCCGAGCAGGCCTAACGCGGCGATCTCCGGGATCAGTTCCTTCGGAAAACGCGCCTGGTCGAAGCAGTCGCCGATGATCGGCAGCACCCGCTCGTCGACGAAGCGGCCGACGGTGTCCTGCACCATGCGTTCCTCGTCGGTGAGCAAAGAACGGACATCGTACAGATCGAGCGGATTCAGACTGACAGCCATGGGAGCTCCGGAGACGGATGCGTAAAAACCGTTATTGTAGCGCGGGACCCGGCAGTGCACAGGCGCCCGGAGCCGGTCGGGACGCGGCAAAACCGACTTGCCGGGGCCGGCCCTCTCTCACCATTCCCCGGAAGCCCATGTTCAAAGGTGTACTGCTTGGCTTCATGGCCTTTGCCGCCTACGCGTTCAGCGATGCCTTCGTGAAGTCGCTGCGCGGTTCGCTGCCCGCCTACGAAGCAGTCTTCTTCGGTGCCACGCTGGGCCTCGCCGCGCTGCCCTTCATCAAGGGCGGTGGCGACCGCTGGCGTGAGGTGATGTTCGCGCAGCGACAGGGCCTGTGGCTGGTGCGTGCCGTCGCCAGCGCGGTCGGCAGCATCGCCGCGGTGATTGCATTCACCGCCCTGCCGATGGCCGAGGCCTTTGCGCTGATCTTCCTGCTGCCGATCTTTGTCACCCTGCTGTCGGTGCTGGTGCTCAAGGAGCACGTCGGCTGGCGCCGCTGGTCGGCGGTGGTGGCGGGCTTTGTCGGCGTGCTGGTGGTATTGCGGCCGGGCTTTCGCGTGCTCGGCGTTGGCCACCTGGCCGCCATCATTTGCGGCCTTGCCGGCGCGATCTCGATGATCGCGTTGCGCCTCGCTGGCCCGCACGAAAAACGCATCACCTTGTATGGCGCCGGCATGGTCGGCTCGGCGCTGATCACCGGCGCGCTGATGCTGGCCGATTTCCGCTGGCCGCAGCCCGGGCAATGGCTGCTCCTGCTCGGCTATGGCCTGCTCGCCGCCGTGGCTGCCGTGCTGCTGATGCTGGCTACCCAGAAGGCGCCGGCGAACCACGTCGCGCCGACCCAGTACAGCCAGATGGTGTGGGCGGTGCTGCTCGGCTATGTAGTTTTCCACGATCGGCTGGACTGGCCGATGGCGATCGGCATCGCCATCATCCTTGGTGCCGGCCTGTTCACCTTCGTCCGCGAGGAGCAGGTCACGCAGTGGTGGAAGCGCGTGCGCATGCTCTGACGCGCAAGCCGGCACGGTCGGGGCATCTGCTGCCCCAGCGGTCCGCGCCGATGTTTCGCCGTCCGCCGAAGCATGTGCTGGCGCGCCGGAGCCACTATGCCTGCATCGCCCGCCCACGAAGGCAGCAGCATGTCCACACTACTGGCACTCGGACTGGTCTCCGCCATGTCCGCAAGCACCGTCCACCTGCCCATCGCGCACGACCCCGGGCAGCAGGTCGCGCTGCACTGCGTGGCTCCGGCACAGGCGAACGGTCAAGGCGTACTGTTCGTGCATGGCGCCAGCTTCCCGACCATGCTGGCGTTCGGCTTCGAATTCGCGCCGGGGGATTCCTGGATGGACTTCATGGCGCAGCAGGGGTTTCTCGCCTGCGGCCTGGACTTCGTCGGCTTTGGCGCATCCAGCCGCCCCGCGACCATGGCACACACGGCCGCAGACGCCGCGCCGGTGACCCGCGCCCCGGAAGCCGCTCGGGAAATCGCCGTGGCCGTCGACTACCTGCGCAAGGCGCGCGGGATGGGCCGCATCCATCTGGTCGCGCATTCCTGGGGCACCCTTCCGGCCGCCACGTTCGCCGCGAAACATCCCGACGCGCTGGCCTCGCTCACCCTGTTCGGCCCGGTCGTGCCGAAGCCGGGCGAGCCGGCCGGCCCCGCGCAAGAAGCGTGGTGGACGATCAGCGCCGAGGCACGCTATCAACAACTGCGTTTCAAGCATGTCCTGCCGCCGGAGCTGACCTTGCTGGAACCGGCCGTCTCGCGACGCTGGGCCAGCGAATTCGACGCGTCGGCGCCGCACGTGGCGGGCGACCCGCCGGGCGAGCTGCGCATTCCCGCCGGTCCCGCGGCGGACATCGACGCGGTCGCATCCGGCGGCGGCTATCCGTACGACCCGGCGGCCATCACGGTTCCGGTCTTCGTGGTGTACGGCGACTACGACACGGTGACGGACGACGCGGGCGCCACGGCGCTCCTGGCGAGGTTCGGCGCCAGCCCGCTCAAGTGGCGCATGCGCATCGACCACGGCAGCCACGTGATGCACCTGGAGCGCAACCGTCACTCCCTGTACCGGAGCGTGAACGCATTCATCCACGCCGCGCAGGAGATGCAGCCATGATCGCGGTGATCTTCGAACTCGTACCGGCCGATGGACGCAGCCAGGACTATCTGGATATCGCCGCCGGCCTGCGCCCGTTGCTCGACGGCATCGACGGCTTCCTTTCGATCGAGCGCTTTCAGAGCCTCTCGACCCCGGGGAAGATCCTCTCGCTGTCGTTCTGGCGCGACGAGGAAGCGGTGGCGGGCTGGCGCCGGACGGAAGCGCATCGCCTCGCCCAGGGCCAGGGCCGCGCCGGCATTTTCAGCGACTACCGGCTGCGCGTGGCTGGCGTCGACCGCGACTACGGCATGCACGAGCGCGAACAGGCGCCCGCGGACAGCCGCGCGTTCCACGCCTGAAAGCCGCCGTCAGCGCCGGCGCGCACGTGCCAGTCCACGCAGGCGCGTGGCACAGCGCGCAAGTTCGGTGCGCAACGCCGCCGGCGCGTGGATCTCGAAGCCGAACGACAGGCCGGCGAGCTGGCGCGCGAACCAGCCCAGGTCGTCGGCGCCGGTACGCAGCAGCACGCCGCCAGGCACCGGTTCGAGCAGGCCGAACGCCAGCGAGAACGCCTTGCGCGCCGTCGGCAGATCTGCGTGCAGCAGCACCTCGATCGCATGGGCGTGCGGTATCGTGGCGATGCTCCGCTGCAGCTGATCCAGGGCGTCGAAACCGGGCGGCCGGCGAAACGCTTGATCGAGCAGGCGCACCTCGCCGACCCGGTCCAGCCGGAACGAACGCAGGCCGTGGCGCAGGTGGCACATGCCGACCGCGTACCAGGCACCCGCCCGCCAGGCCAGGCCGTATGGGTCGAACTCGCGCTCGGTGTGGGCGCCCGCGGCGGAGTCGTAACCCATGGACACGCTACGCTGCGCCTGCGCCGCGCCGGTCAGTGCGATCAGCGCCGCGTTGCTGCCGGGCGTACTCGAGGCCGGCAACAGGTCGACCTTGACCGTATCGGCGATCGCGCGCACGTGGCGCTTCAGGCCATCCGGCATCACCCGCGCCAGTTTCGCCTGCGCGCTTTCCACGGCCGGCGCCGCCTCGGCCAGGCCCAGCCCGCGCGCCGCCACCATGCCCACCGACAGCGCCACCGCCTCGTCGTTGGTGAACATCATCGGCGGCAGCCTGAAGCCGGCAACCAGCATGTAGGCACCGTGGCGGCCGCGCTCGGTGGTGAGCGGAATGCCGAGGTCCTCCAGCATCACGATGTAGCGCCGCAGCGTGCGCACGTCGACGCCGACCCGGCGCGCCAGTTCGGGCCCGCTCATGCGGCCGTGGCTCTGCAGCAGGTCGAGCACCGCCAGCACGCGGGTGGTGGGTTTCGCCATGGCGGCCATGGTAGCGACAAATCAGGGCGAAATTTGCCCTGTATGGGTTCTAGCGTGTGCCTGCGCCACCCGGCGTCCAGGCCAGGGATACCCATGAACCATTTAAAACGACTGCTGCCCGGCATCGTCGCAGGCATCGCGTTCGGCGCAGCCCTGCCGGCACACGGCACACCAGCGAACGAGGCCCCCATGATGGAAAGCGTGCAGCACCTCAAGGATTACCAGGTCGTCGAATTCCGCCGCTATGTCACGGCGGACGGCGAGCTGGCGCACTTCGTCAAATACTTCGACGCCTACTTCCCCGAAGCCTTCGAGCAGCTCGGCGCAATGGTGTTCGGCCAGTTCACCGAGCGCGGTCAGCCGAACCGATTCACCTGGCTGCGCGGCTTCCACGACATCAACGCACGCCCGATCGTCAACGCGGCGTTTTATTACGGGCCGCTGTGGAAGGAGCATCGGCTCAAGGTCAACGCGATCCTGCCGGACAGCGACAACGTGTCGCTGCTGCGCCCCCTGCACCCGGATCAGGGCATCACGGTGCTGCCGGCCGTCGATCCGGTGATCGAAGACCATGGTGCGCAGGGCATCGTGGTGGCGCAGATCTTCGCGGTAAGGAAAGGCAGCGAGGAAGCATTTGCCGAGCGGGCGCAGGCCTCGTTCTCCACCTACCACGGCGAGGGCGTGCATCCGGCCGGGGTGCTGGTATCGCTGGACGTGCCGAACAACTTTCCGCAGCTGCCGATCCGCACGGATGGTCCGTTCCTGGTGTGGCTTGGCGTGGTCAAGGACCAGGCTACGCTGGAACAACGGCTTGCGCCGCGGCTGGCAGCGGCGGAACAGTCGCTGCTCGCCAGCGGACTGCTGCGCGGCACCCCGGAACGCGTGGTGATGGATCCGACCCCGCGCTCGCGCCTGCGCTGGCTGCCCGGCGCAACCACCGGGGTATCGCCGTGATCCATTACGAGCAGCTGTGGCTGTTCTTTGTCCTCGTCTTCGGCATCGTGGTATTGCCGGGCCTGGACATGGCCTTCGTGATGGGCAGCGCGCTGGCCGGTGGCCGCAGCCGCGGTCTGGCCGCCGTGGCCGGCATCGTCGCCGGTGGGGTCTGCCATGTGCTGATGACGGCCTTGGGCATCAGCGTGCTGATCAAACTGATTCCCGGCGCATTCAACGCGCTGCTGCTCGCCGGCGCGCTGTACATCGCTTGGATCGGCATCTCGCTGATGCGCAGCGCATCCCCGTTGGGCCTGTGCCCGGATACCAGGTCGCGCTCGCGCGCGGCGACCTTTCGCCAGGGGATGCTGACCAGCCTGCTCAACCCCAAGGCCTACCTGTTCATGCTGGCGATCTTCCCGCAGTTCCTGCGCCCGGACTACGGCCTGATCTGGCTGCAGGCCCTGGTCATGTGGCTGATCATCGCGATCAACCAGCTGTGCGTTTACGGCGGCGTGGCCCTGATGGCCGACCGCGCGCGGCTATGGCTGCAAAGCCGGCCGGTGGCCGGGATGATGGCGACGCGCTGTGTTGGCATGGTGTTGATTGCCGCGGCGATGCTGACCGGGTTTGAAGGCTGGCACCGGATCTGAGCAAGAAACGGATAGCCATGCCGATGCGAATAACGGATCGTATGGCGGAACCCTGGGGGAACGACGCTATGAAGATGACGCTGGCAAAAATCATGTCGCCGAGGCGACGATGCTGCGCCTTGCGCTGGGTGCTGGCCGGCATCTTGCTGACGCCGGCCGCATGGGCCCAGACCACCGCGGATCCCGCAGCACTCCCGGACACCGCGCCGCCCTCGCCGCCCGTGCGCCAGTCGCTGGACGACGCGTGGTGGACCGGCCCGATGCTGGCCAATTCGGCCGCGACCTTGCCGCGCGGCCATTTCCTGATCGAGCCCTATCTCTACGATGTGTCCTCACCGCATTCGGATGGCTTCGGGTCGCTGACCTACATGCTCTACGGACTCACCGACCGGCTGACGGTCGGCCTGATTCCCGTGCTGGGCTACAACCGGATGGATGGCGCGGGCGACAGTTCCGGCATCGGGCTGGGCGACGTCAGCGTGCAGGCGCAATACCGGCTCACCGAATTCCACGAGGGCAGCCCGCTACCGACGATCTCGCTGCAACTGCAGCAAACGCTACCGAGCGGAAAATACGACCGGCTGGACGACCGGCCCGGCGACGGGCTCGGCAGCGGTGCCAGCACCACCACGCTGCAGCTCAACACGCAAACATACTTCTGGCTCGCGAACGGCCGCATCCTGCGCATGCGCCTGAACGTGGCGCAGTCCGTTTCCGGCAAGGCGCACGTCGAAGACGCCAGCGTCTACGGCACGGCGAACGGCTTTCGGGGCAGCGCCAGACCCGGCAACTCGTTCTTCGTCAACGCAGCCTGGGAATACAGCCTGAGCCGGCGCTGGGTGCTGGCGCTCGACGTCACGTATCGCCGCAATCACGGCACCCGCGTGAACGGCGTCACGCTGCCCGGCTACGGCGAGGCACGCATCCGTCGAAGCTCCGGCGCCAGCGAGGCGTTCGGCTTTGCGCCCGCGGTCGAGTACAGCTGGGGCGCCAACCTGGGTGTCCTGCTCGGCACCCGGGTGATCACCGGCCGCCACACGACAACCACGATCACCCCGGCCATCGCGATCAACTACGTCCACTGAGCAGGCCCCGAAGCGGCCTGCGCGAAGCCGGTCAACGATTGCTCACCCCGTGGGGCACATGCCCGGTCGCCACGTGCTTGCGCGCGGACTCCACGTTGGCCGGCGAGTCGTCGAAGAAGATGTCGGCGCCGAACGCGTCGAGGAACGGGCCCTTGTCGCGGCCGCCGAGGAAAAGCGCCTCGTCGATGCGTACGCCCCACTTGCGCAGGGTCAGGATCACGCGCTTGTGCGCGGGTGCGGAGCGGGCGGTGACCAGGGCGGTTCGGATCGGCGAATCTTCGGCGGGGAACGCGGTTTGCAGTCGATGCAAGGCGGTGAGGAAGCCGCGGAACGGGCCAACCGACAATGGCTCGGCGGCGTGTTCGGATTCGTTTCGATGGAACGCTTCCAGGCCCTCTTCGCGCGACACGCGTTCGCCTTCGTCGCCGAACAGCACCGCGTCGCCATCGAACGCGATGCGCAGTTGCTCGCTGGCTCGCGGTGGTGCGGTGCTGGGCAGGATCGTGGCGGCGGCAACGCCAGCGGCCAGCGCGCGGCCGACATCTTCGGCGTTGGCGGAAAGGAACAGGTCGGCCTTGAACGGGGCGATGTAGTCGGAGGTCGGCGCGCCGCTGGTGAATGCGGCGCGGCTGATCTGCAGGCCGTAGTGCTGGATCGCGTTGAAGATGCGCAGGCCGGTGTCGCCGGAGTTGCGCGACAGCAGGATCACCTCGACCGGCGGCACGTCGCCTGCCAGCTTGTTGAGGCCGAGCAGTTTCTGCACCAGCGGGAAGGCCACGCCGGGTTGCAGGATCTCGTTTTCGTGGTCGATCTGGAAGGCGCGGTAGGCATCGAGACCATCGCGCTCGAACAGCGCGTGGCTGTCGCCCAGGTCGAACAGTGCGCGGGAGGAGATCGCGACGACCAGGCGGTTGTCGTTGATGGCGGCGGGATCATGCGCGGAAGTCGATGGGGAGGTCATGGCGGGGTGTTCGAGTTCAGCGGTGAAGAAAGGTGATCGGCAGAAGCACTGGCCATGCGGTGAGGCATCGATCATTCGGCCGCGAACTGCTCATCCAGGATGCGCTGTTCCAGATTGTGTTCCGGATCGAACAACAACCGCACGCCCTGCCCGCCGGATTGGTGGATCGCCACCGTGCGCACGTCGCGTACTTCGTGAAAGTCGGCGGTGGCGCTGACCGGCCGCTTGCCGGGATCGAGCACGCGCAGAATGACTTCGGTGCGATGCGGCAGAATCGCGCCGCGCCAGCGACGCGGCCGGAACGGGCTGATCGGGGTCAGCGCCAGCACGTTCGCGTCCAGCGGCAGGATCGGGCCGTGCGCGGACAGGTTGTACGCGGTGGAACCCGCCGGAGTGGCGACCATGATGCCGTCGCAGACCAGCGCAGCCAGTTTCACCGTGTCGTTGAGCTGCACCTCCAGATGTGCGGCCTGGTTGCTCTGCCGCAGCAGCGAGACTTCGTTGAATGCCAGCGCCGTATGCTCGGTGCCCGCCGCATCGGTGACCTGCATCTGCAGCGGAAACAGCGACGCGGTGTGCGCGCGCGCGATCCGCTCCGGCAAGCCGTCGAGCTTGTGCTTGTTCATCAGGAAACCGACCTGGCCCAGCTTCATGCCATACACCGGCACCTCCAGCGCCCGACGCGCATGCAGGGTGCGCAGCATGAAGCCATCGCCGCCCAGCGCCACGATCAACTCGGCCTGTTCGGGCGGCACGTCGCCATAACGATCCACCAGCTTGCGTCGCGCCTGCTGGGCGATGCTGGTGTCGCTGGCGACGAAGGCGAAACGCATGCGCGGGAATCCGTGGCTTAAGTCAGCCGAGATTACACAGCATGAGGGCGCAAGACCATGTCTGGTCCGGCGCCCTCATGGTTCAACGTACCGAGCCCGAAGAACTCAGCTCACCGGCACCTGCGCCAGCTGGGCCAGACGGCGCACGGCCACCGAGGCAATCGGGTAATCCGCGTTCTGGGTGAGGATTTCCGCCAGCATGCTGCGGGTGTACTGCAGCGCGGCATCGTCGCGCTGCAACCACGCCTGCACCGGCGAGATGTCCTTGCGATCGCCGGACAACGCCAGAACCTGCAGCGCCAGCGCACGATGCTGATGGTTGAGTTCGTCCAGCAGCGAGCCACGCGCCTGCGCATGCCAGTGACCCTCCACCGGCAGCGCCTCGATCTGATCTCGCAGCCATTCCAGATCCAGCGCCTCACCCAGTTCGTAGAACACGCCGGCGACCTTCTCGATCGGCTGACCGCCCTGCTGCGCCACCTCGACCATGTCCAGCGCCGCGCGCAGTTCGGGCATGCGGGCCAGCCGCAACGCCAGTTCGGCAGGCATGCCGAGACCTTCCCATTTTTCCTGGCTGCACGAGAAATCGCCCTTGCCGGTGGGCGTCAGCACGTCCGGCAAGGCCTTGCGCAGCGCCGACACACCGGCCTGGTAACGCTCCACGTTGGCGGCAATGTCCAGCGATCCGCCCGGGCGGTTGAGCAACCAGCGCGTCATGTGCCGCAGCAGCGACCAGATCTGCTTGATCGCATCGATCTGGGTATCCTCGGCGACCTTGCTGTCGAGCGCCTCGATATGCGCCCACAGCTCGCGCGCCTCGAGGATCTCGCGCGCCGCGGTATATGCCTTGGCGATCGCCGCCGGGCGCTGGCCGGTATCTTCCTGCATGCGCATCATGAAGGTGGCGCCCATGCGGTTGATCGTCGAATTGGTCACCGCGGTGGCGATGATTTCGCGCTTGAGGCGATGGCGCTGCATGTGCTCGGCGTACTTCTCGTGCAGCGGCACCGGGAAGTAGCGCACCAGCTCTTTGGACAGGTACGGATCTTCCGGCACGTCCGAGTCGAGCATCTGCTGGAACAGGCGGATCTTGTCGTACGACAACAGCACAGCCAGCTCCGGCCGGGTAAGCCCGAGCCCACGCGTCTTGCGTTCGATCAGCTCGGCCTCGGACGGCAGGTTCTCGACCTGGCGATCCAGCGTGCCCTCGGCCTCCAGCGTGCGGATGAAATGCGCCATCGAACCGATGCGGCTCACCGACTGGTGCTCCATCAGGGTGATCGCCTGGTTCTGCCGGTAGTTGTCCCACAGCACCAGTTGGCCCACCTCGTCGGTCATCGCGGCGAGCTGCGTGTTGCGCGCGTCGAAGCTCAGCTCGCCGCGCTGCACGGCATCGTTCAGCAGGATCTTGATATTCACCTCGTGGTCGGAGGTGTCCACGCCGGCGGAGTTGTCGATGAAGTCGGTGTTCAGCAGCACGCCCTTCTGCGCTGCCTCGATGCGGCCCTTCTGGGTGAAGCCCAGGTTGCCGCCCTCGCCCACGATCTTGCAGCGCAGGTCGGCGCCATTGACGCGCAGCGCGTTGTTGGCGCGGTCGCCCACGTCAGCATGCGTTTCGGCGGAGGACTTCACATAAGTGCCGATGCCGCCGTTCCATAGCAGGTCGACCGGCGCCTTGAGGATCGCACTGAGCAGGTCGCTCGGCGCCAGCTGTTCGACGTCGGGCTTCAGGCCGAGCACGGCACGCACTTCCGGCGAGATCGGGATCGACTTGGCGCTGCGCGGATACACGCCGCCGCCGGCCGAGATCAGCGACTTGTCGTAATCGTCCCAGCTCGAGCGCGGCACGCTGAACAGGCGCTTGCGCTCGGCGAACGTGCGCGCCGCATCCGGATTCGGATCGAGGAACACGTGGCGATGGTCGAACGCGGCCAGCAGGCGGATGTGCTCGGACAGCAGCATGCCGTTGCCGAACACGTCGCCGGACATGTCGCCGATGCCGACGCAGGTGAAGTCCTGGCTCTGGCAATCGCGGTTGAGCGAACGGAAATGCCGCTTGACCGATTCCCACGCGCCCTTGGCCGTGATGCCCATGCCCTTGTGGTCGTAGCCATGCGAGCCGCCGGAGGCGAACGCATCGCCGAGCCAGTAGTCGTGTTCGATCGAAATTGCGTTGGCGATGTCGGAGAACGTGGCCGTGCCCTTGTCGGCGGCAACCACCAGGTACGGGTCGTCCGCGTCGTGGCGCACCACGTCATGGGGATTGACCACCCTGCCATCGACCAGGTTGTCGGTGATGTCGAGCAGGCCGTTGATGAACAGGCGATAGCAGGCGATGCCCTCGGCCAGCTGCGCGTCGCGATCGCCACCGACCGGCGCCTTCTTGACGAAGAATCCGCCCTTGGAGCCCACCGGCACGATGACCGTGTTCTTCACCATCTGCGCCTTGACCAGACCCAGTACCTCGGTACGGAAATCCTCGCGCCGGTCGGACCAGCGCAGGCCGCCGCGCGCCACCGCACCGAAGCGCAGGTGGATGCCTTCGACGCGCGGTGCGCACACCCATATCTCGCGATACGGCACCGGCTTGGGCAGCTCGGGCACCATGTGCGAATCGAGCTTGTAGCTGATGTAACCGCGATGCTCGCCGTCCCACCGCTGGAAGAAGCTGGTGCGCAAGGTGGCGCGGATCAGCGCCACGAAGCTGCGCAGGATGCGGTCTTCATCGAGGCTGGCGACGTTCTCCAGCAGCACGCCGATGGTGTGCTCCACGGTGCGGATCTGTTCGTCGCGCGTTGTGGACAGCGCCGCGCTGAGGCCCCCGATCAACGACGGATGCGCGCTCTGCACGTTGGCCGGAATCAGTGCCTGCATCTCGGTGGCCAGGGTAGCGCCGGCGGCTTTCAGCTCATCGGCGGAAAGTGCCTCCCGGCGAGGGTCGAACTTCGCCAGGAACAACTCCACCAGCAGTCCGGCGATGGCCGGATAGCGGCTGAGGGTTTCCTCCATGTACGCCTGCGAGAACGTCGCGCCGGCCTGCAGCAGGTACTTGCAGTAGCCGCGCAACATCGCCACCTGGCGCCAGCCGAGCTTGGCTGCCAGCACCAGCCGGTTGAAGCCGTCGTTCTCGGCATGGCCGCGCCAGATCTGCTCGAAAGCATCCTCGAACAGCGCGCCGACCTGCTCGACGGTGAAGGTGAGCTTGCCCACCGGCTGCACTTCGAAGTCCTGGATCGACCGGCGCGCTTCACCGGGAATGTCGTAGACGTGTTCGGTCAGCACGCGCAGGCCGAGGTTTTCCAGTTGCGGCAAGACCTCGGACAGCGCGATGTCGCCACCGGACCGGTAGACCTTGAAGCGCAATGTTTCGGGCGCCTTCGGCGGATGGTAGAACGACATGCGCAGCGCGTTGTCGCCTTCCAGCAAAGACAGCTGATAGACATCTTCGGCGGCTACCGCCGGGCTGACGTCCTCGACGTAGCCGGCCGGCAAGGACTTGGCGTAACGGTTGGCCAGCACCACGCCTTCATGGTCGCCGCGCAACTGCACCAGCGCATCGCGCACCTCGTCGTGCCAGTTGCGCACGATGCTGGCCACACCCTGCTCCAGTGCCGCCAGGTCATAGCTGGGCTGGTCGCCGAGTTTCGGGCGTACCACGATGGTCAGCCGCGCCAGCGCGGCCTCGCCCATCAGCACCGAGGAATCACTCTGCTCGGCATGCAGCGCCGTACCCAGCAGGGTCTCGATGCGCTCGCGCACGGACGTGTTGAAGCGGTCGCGCGGCACGAACACCATGCAGGTGAAGAAGCGGCCGTAGCGATCGCGCCGCACGAACAGCCGCGTGCGCGCACGCTGGCGCAGTTCGAGGATGCCCATCGCGGTGGCAAACAGTTCATCCTCACTGCTTTGCAGCAGCTCCTCGCGCTGCAGCGTTTCCAGGATGTGGCGCAGCGACTTGCCGGAATACGAATCGCGCTTCAGCCCCGAGCGCGCCAGCACGGCCTCCACCTTGTGCCGTACCAGCGGCACGTCCTGCGGACGCGCCATATAGGCGTTGGACGAGAACAGACCGAGGAAGCGCTGCTCGGCCACGGCCTGCCCGTTGGCGCCGAACTGAAGCACGCCGATGTAATCCATGTAACCGGCGCGGTGCACGTGCGACCGCGCGTTGGTCTTGGTCAGGATGATCGCGTCGGTGGCGCCGGACTGCGGCAGGACGCTGGCAGCCAGCGTGCGCAAGGAGCGCGGCGCCATCGTGCGCTCGTTGTTGCGCAGGATGCCCAGACCCGACGAATCCACCGCGCGCAGCACGCGGTCGCCATCGGCCTCGGCCACTTCGTACTCGCGATAGCCCAGGAAGGTGAAGTTGTCGTCGGCGATCCAGCGCAGGAATTCGCTGGCTTCGCGTACCGAGGCGGCGTCCATCGGCAACGTGCGCCCGGGCAATTCGTTGGCGATCGCCAGCGCCTTGTTGCGGATCGCCGCCCAATCGCTCACCGCCGCACGCACGTCGTCGAGCGCCGCATCGATCTGGGCTATCAACTGCGCCTGCTCCGCATCATCGGCCACCCGGTCGATCTCGAAATGCATGATGGATTCTGCGCTGCCCGCCTCGTCGCCCAGGCCAAGCAATTTGCCCGAGTCATCGCGGCTCACCTTCAGTACCGGATGGATCACGGCGTGGATCTGCAGCTTGGCCGACACGATCATGCTGACCGTGTCGACCAGGAACGGCATGTCGTCGGTGACGATCTGCAACAGGCTGCGGCCGGCATGCAGGCCCACGGCATTGAGGATGCGGATCGACGCGCAACCGGGCTGGCGCTGCTGCATGAATTCCAGCAGGCCGCCTACCAGTGCTGCCCATTGCACCGGTGTGTGCAAGGTCACGTCGCTGCCATCGATGCGCGCAAAGAACGCGTTGCAGAAAGCCTGCGCCTCACTCAGGCGATGAGGCGAGAAACCGCCCTTTTTCAGCTCTGCCAACACTACAGACGGAAGGGAAGTTTCGTTCGCCGCATGGGTCGCATTCATGGCATCTACTGGTCAGTGGAGACAAGGATTGAGAATGGTAGGTAAAAAGCCTTCAAAGGATACGCCGCGCGCCATGGCGAATCCACCCGAGCCGCACGGCGTTGCACCATGCTTGTGCGCATGGTTCAGCGAACGCTGATGTCGTCGAATGGAGCCTGCACGTTGTGCTGTCCGGCAGGCGTCGAAGCTGAGGTATTTCGCGGCAACGAGGTGGGCCGCTCGGCGCGCTGGCCCAAGGCAGTTCGCACGACATCGAATGCGCCGCAGGCGCGAACGCGATCAGCGCGCGATGCCGACATTCGAGGCGACCTCGCCGGCGCCCGAGCATGGCCCGACGCCGGTATCGTGCGTCCGCATGATTA
The DNA here is from genome assembly GCF_042654965.1 of Rhodanobacter umsongensis. NCBI lineage: Bacteria > Pseudomonadati > Pseudomonadota > Gammaproteobacteria > Lysobacterales > Rhodanobacteraceae > Rhodanobacter > Rhodanobacter umsongensis. The sequence goes on from NZ_JBHSMK010000009.1 coordinate 428,326, forward strand.
AATTGTGATCCAAACCACGCTTTATCGGCCACTTTGACGTTGCATATCTTTTATTAAAGTGCTAGAAGTCGCGCGCCCTCTCACGGGCGCACCCCGGGGATTCCTTCGATGGTTTTCAATTCCCTCACCTTCATGGCGTTCTTCGCCGTGGTGCTGGTGCTGCACGCGATGCCGTTCCGTTGGACCACCAAGAAAGTCAACCTGCTGATCGCCAGCTATCTGTTCTACGCGGCGTGGAACCCACCGTTCGTGATCCTGCTGTGGATCTCCACCGTGGTCGACTGGTTCGCCGCACAGCAGCTGGTCCACGCCCGCAGGCCGCTGGTGCGGCGGGCGTGGATGCTGCTGTCGGTAGTGGCCAATCTGGGCATGCTCGGCTATTTCAAGTACGGCCATTTCCTGCTGGACAATTTCAGCGCGCTGATGGCGGGCTTCGGCGTGCACTACGTGCCGCCGGCCTGGGACATCGTGCTGCCGGTGGGCATCTCGTTCTACACCTTTGCCACGCTGTCCTACACGCTGGACGTCTATCTGCGCCGGGCCCTGCCGGCGCGCCGGTTTCTCGACTATGCGCTGTTCGTCACCTTCTTTCCGCACCTGGTGGCCGGCCCGATCATGCGCCCGACCGAGCTGGTGCCGCAGTTCGAGCAGCCGCATCGCGCCAGCGCCAGCCAGCTGCGCTTTGGCCTGGCGCTGATGACGCTGGGGCTGTTCCAGAAGATCGTGCTGGCCGACAGCTTTCTGGCCCAGGCTGCGGAGATGATCTATGACAGCGACAAGATCCCCGGCGCGCTGGATGCGTGGTTTGGCACGCTCGCCTTCAGTGGGCAGATCTTCTGCGACTTCGCGGGCTACTCGACGACCGCCATTGGCGCGGCGATGTGCCTGGGCTTTGCGATGCCGGACAATTTCCGCTTTCCCTACGCGGCCATCGGCTTCTCCGATTTCTGGCGCCGCTGGCACATCACGCTGTCGTCGTGGTTGCGCGACTATCTCTACATTCCCCTCGGCGGCAACCGCCACGGCGCCGCGCGCACCTATCTCGCCTTGATGACCACCATGCTGCTCGGCGGCCTCTGGCACGGCGCCAGCTGGACCTTCGTGGTCTGGGGCGGCCTGCACGGCGTGTACCTGTCGAGCGAACGGATGCTGCGTGCGCGCTTTGCCGGTTACCGCCCGGGTCCCGGCATGCTGCTGGCGTTCGGATTGCTCACCTATGCACTGATCAACGTGACCTGGGTGTTTTTTCGCGCGCACAGTTTCGCCAAGGCATGGAGCGTGCTGCGTGGCATGGCCGGCGCCAATGCGGCGGCCGGGCCGATCCTGCCCACGATGCATCTGGTGATGACGGCGCTGATCGTGGGCGGGCTGGTGACCGCGCACTGGCTGATGCGCGAACGCACGCTGGAGTCGATGCTGCAACGTGCGCCGGCCTTGTCGTTGTCGGCGGCGCTGGGCGTGATGCTTTTCACCATCGTGATCGCACAGGGGGCAGGCAATGCCTTCATCTATTTCCAGTTCTGACATCGTCGCTCGCGACGCGGGCGTGCGTCCGGGCCGGGTTCGTCTCACTGCCTCCGATCGCCCGGGCGTGGCGCAGCCGGTGCCGGAACGCGATATCCCCGCGCAGCCGTGGCGAACGATCTGGCTTGGCGCGGCAGTGCTCGCGCTGCTGGCGCTGGGCGCATGGGAATGGCACTGGCGTGCATTCGGCGTTGCCCCGAGCTATCGCAACAGCAATGGCGCGTGGGCGCAGCAGCGCTTGCGCATCGATCACGGCGAAGGCAACCAGACCGTGCTGATCGGCTCGTCGCGCGTGTTGTTCGACGTGCAGCTGCCGCAGTGGCAGCAGATCACCGGCCAACGTCCGATCCAGCTTGCGCTGGAAGGCACCTCGCCCGTGCCGATCCTGGAAGACCTGGCCGCCGACCCGCATTTCACCGGGCGCCTGCTGATCGGTGTCGCGCCAAGCCTGTTCTTTTCCGGCCAGGCCTTCCGCGGCGATGTGCTGGCCTATACGCGCAAACAGAGTCCGTCGCAGCGGGTGGGTCACTGGCTGTCGGCACATTTGCTCGAGCCGTTCCTGGCTTTCGACGACCCGGACTTTGCGCTGGACACGGTGCTGAAACGTCAGCCGTGGCCGGTGCGCCCGGGCACTCACCCGAGACCAGCGGTACGCAAGCTGGCCAATTCCGGGGCGGACCGCAACACGCAGATGTGGCCAAAATTGGAAACCGATGCCAGCTACCGGGCGCTGGCCCGCGGCATCTGGATGCAGATGATCACCGCGCCGCCGCCGCCGGAAATGGCTACGCCCGCGGGGCTGCAGCGGGTCATCGACACGCAGATCGCGCGGGCGGCCGCAGCGGTGGCCACGCTGCGCGCGCGTGGCGTCAGCGTGGTGTTCGTGCGCATGCCGAGCATCGGCCCGTTCCACGCCATGGAGGAAAAGGTGCTGCCCCGTGCGCGGACCTGGGATGTGCTGCTGCAACGCACGCACGCACCGGGCATCCACTTCACGGACTACCCGCAGCTGCAGAATTACCAGCAGCCGGAGTGGTCGCACCTTTCCGCGCCGGAGGCCAAACGCTTCACCATCGCGCTGGTGCCGATCGTCGAGCGGATGTTCTCGACGTCCACGCCGCCGTCCGGGTAGCTGCGGCGAGCCGTCCTGCCTTCGCGACGGGGACACCCCGATTCCCCGCGCACATTCCGGCCCGCTGCCCGATCCACTGATCATCCCGCCCCACTTCACCGGGACACGCCGCGATGACCGGCCAGCGAATGCAGCGCTCCAGCAACCCGCCACGTCCGGCACCGCCTGTTTGCGCATCTGGCTCGGCGATGACCGGGGTCAAGGTGGCGGACGCAGGGTCGAGGCGATGATGGGCATGGACGCCAGTCTGGTGCGACATCTTGAGGAGCGGGCGATGGAATATCACATTGACATGTCCGGGACAAAGCCGGACCTGGGTGCCATCGAGGACATCCTGTATGACTCGGATCCGGCGGTGGTAGTGGCCATGGCGCGGGATGGTTTCATCTTGAGAATCGCCACCTACCTCCCCATGACGGACCTGCTTGGCCTGATGCAGCAGGCCGGCTGCCAGGTAGAGCCGCACCAGGTAGTGGAGTTGCCATCCATCTGTTGCGGCGGTTGCGGAGGATAGGCCGTTCGGAAGCACGGAGTTCGTCAACCGGCCCGGCAGTGGCAGGCGTCGGGGTTGATCGGCACGGAGAACCTCGCACGGCCCGGCGGGTGCGCCGGCAGCCGCCTTGGCGGAAACTCCGCCTCGAAGCGGAGTTTCTAGCTCCGGACCATGCGATGGAGAGTCTCGATGAGCCTTGCCGCAGACGAATCCGCCAACGACGTTGCGGGAAGGCGCTCGACGCTGCGGCGGATACCACGGGGCATCTGGGCGCTGGGATTTGTTTCCATGCTGATGGATACCTCCTCGGAGATGATCCATGCGCTGCTGCCGGTGTACCTGGTCACCGTGCTCGGCACCTCGGCGCTGACCGTCGGGCTCATCGAGGGTGTCGCCGAATCCACCGCGGCGATCACCAAGGTGTTCTCCGGCGTGTTGTCCGATTGGCTGGGACGACGCAAGCTGCTGGTGGCGATCGGTTACGGCATGGCGGCCTTCACCAAGCCCGTGTTCCCCCTCGCCGGCACCGTGGGGTGGGTCATCACCGCGCGCTTCGTCGATCGCATCGGCAAGGGCATTCGCGGTGCGCCACGCGATGCGCTGATCGCCGATCTCGCACCGAGCGAGCTGCGGGGAGCCTCGTTCGGCCTGCGTCAATCGCTCGACACCGCCGGCGCGTTCATCGGGCCGGCGCTGGCGATCGGCCTGATGTGGCTGACCGCCGACAATATTCGATGGGTGTTCTGGGCCGCGCTGCCACCGGCTTTCGCCGCCCTCGCGCTGGTGCTGTTCGTCGTGCACGACAGGCCCGCGCAGGCACGGGAAAAGCGCGTGCACGCACCGCTGTCGCGCGTCGAGCTGGTGCGCCTGCCGCCGTTGTACTGGGGCGTGGTGTCGATTGCCGCCGTGTTCACGCTGGCGCGTTTCAGCGAGGCGTTCCTGGTCCTGCGCGCGCAGGAACTGGGGTTGGCCCTGGCGCTGATTCCGCTGGTGCTGGTGGTACTCAATGTGGTGTATGCGTTCTCGTCCTATCCCGTCGGCGTGCTGGCCGACCGCTTCGATCGCGGCACGCTGCTCGCGCTTGGCGTGGCCGTGCTGGCGGTGTCGGATATGGTGCTCGCGCTCGTCGGCGGCCTGGGCGGCCTGGCGCTTGGCGTGGTGTTGTGGGGCTTGCACATGGGCATGACCCAGGGCCTGCTCGCCACCCTGGTGGCGGACGCGGCGCCAGCGAACCTGCGCGGCACCGCGTTCGGCGTGTTCAACCTGGTCAGCGGGCTGGCGCTGCTGGCGGCGAGCGCCGTGGCCGGCACGCTGTGGGACGCCTTCGGTTCACGGGCTACTTTTCTTGCTGGCGCGGGCATTGCGACCATCACCGTGCTGGCCTTGATGCCGGTCGTGCATCGCGCGCGCCGACGCAAAGCCTGACGGATGGCGGCCTCGCGACCGGCGCGCCAAGCCCCCCGCCCGACGTGCCAACCCGATCACGCGAGCGCCCAGCGCGCCAGCGGAACATGGCGCGACTGCCCCAGCAAGCTGTGGATCAATACAAACTCGCGCGCCCGCCAGCGCACCGGCGACACCGCCTCGGGCGAGATCGTGCGCGCGTCGTACGCCAGCGTGACATGGGGCTCGAAACTCTCACGCGCAAAATGCGCCAGGCCGACCTCGCGAAGCCGCCCGGCCAGCTCTGCATGGAACGCACGCAGCGCCGCATTGCCGCCGTCAGCCTTGAGCACGAACGGCAACTTGTCCCGTCGCCCCGCAAAGCTGGCGACCCTGTCGAAAACCAGCTCGAATGATGCCGCCTGCACCCGCGAGGCCGCCCTCGATGCGGCATCCACCACATCCTGGCGCAGCCCGGCCGAGTCGCCGAGATGGAACAGCGTGACGTGGAAGCGCTCGGTGGCCAGCGGCCTGCCGCGCAAGCCGTGATGCGCGCACTGGGCAGCGGCAAGCGTGGCTATCTGCGCCGCGATCTCCCGATCCGGAAAGAGCGCCAGAAACAGCCGGTCCGTGGCCGCCACCGGCGCAAAGCCGGGAAGGGGTGCTTGCTGCGACATCGTGTGTTCCGCCGAGGTTTTTCGAGCCGCATCGTACAACGCCCTATCGGGCGGCCAGCCGGGCCTGGCTGGCGGGCACCTGTCGTTGTCGGAGCCGCGATGGATCGACTGGCGCAGCGTCGACACACGCCCATCCGGAGGCATTCGTCGACCAACGCATCTAAAGCAAGCTTGTGCCGAAGCGCATGAAGGGAATGAGGGGAATGATCCGTCTGAAACTCCTCGTCCCCCTGGCCCTGGCAGCCGGACCCTCGCCCCGCCGAACTTCGACATGCGCGGTCCCGTGCGCCTGATCAACGACGGGTCGGCGGCTGCGCATTGGCGCGCACGAGCAGAGCGGGCAGGCCTGTCTGCAGCGCCTTCATCGCCCTGCCTGCCGGAACTGGCGAATGGCGTGCGAAAGTCGCCTCGCCCCCGGCGGCCTGCCGCGCCTGCGCAGTTGCGCGGGCCGGACCGGGCGACGCGCCGGCAGTCGGCAGTCGCATGTCGCCCGATCGGTGCGGCACGCAAAGGGGCCGATTCCAGCCTTGCCGGAGCGGCCCCGCCTGTCGCCCACGTGATCGGCCATCAGTCCCAGGCATGCCGCGGGTAATGGCGCTGCATCATGCGGGCCACGTAAGCGACCAGGTTGGAATGCGCCTGCACCGCGCGGCGCAGCGGCGTATCGAAGAACGGCGTGATGACGCAGGCGAGCATGCCGAATGCGGTGGCATCCACGCCGGTGGGCGACGCGCCCATGAAGTACGGCTGGTCGCCCAGCAGTTGCGCCAGCGCATCAATGGAGCGCTCGCCGAGCGCGGCGATCTGCGCGGGCGAATGCCGCCCCAGGCCCTGCGCATGCAATTCAGCCACCTTGCGCGCCTGCATGTCCTTGCGCAGTTGTGCGCGATCGGCCTCGGGCGCGCCATCGGCAAGATGCGCCGGCCCCTTGGCGAAGTTGTCCGGGTCGATCCAGCGGAACCACACCATCGCGAAGTACAGGTGGTCTTCCAGCAACCGCTCGATCATCCAGGCCTGCGCGCGCTGGCATGCATCCAGGCCCGCGTCCAGATCCACGGCGTACTTGCGCTCGACATGCGCACGGATGAAGGTGGAATCGCTCACCACCTCATCATGGTCGTTGACGTAAGGCAGCTTGCCATTCGGTGCCTGCGGCGGAATTGCCGAGGCGCGCTCGTAGGCCACGCCAGCCATCTGCAGCTGCACCTCGGTCTTGATGACGAACGGGCTGGCATCGGGCAAGCCGAAAGCGGCGCGGCTGACGTAAAGGGTGAGGCTCGATGAAGCCATGGACGTACCTGATCAGGGAAGAAGATGGAAGCGTGGAGGGGAGCTGCTGACAACTTCATGTCAGTAGTGACGCCATGCCGGGCCATGCATTTGCGCATGTTCGCGGCAACCCGGCAACATTCCGCGCGCGCATGACCCCGCCATGGCGGACTCAAAATGACGGCCATCACGCTCCCGGTGCTATCTTCTGCCGGCAGGCAGCCGACGGGGGGCGGGAGTCTGCCGCTTCGTCAATGCAGCGACGGGCTTCCCTGCAAGGGACTGCATGGCTCTTGCACGAGTCCAGTGCGTGATGACGCAAGCCTCCGCCACGCCGGTATTCCGCTACCGCGCCTTCATCAGCTACAGCCACCGGGACAAGGCCTGGGCGACGTGGTTGCACAAGTCGCTGGAAGCCTATGTGGTCCCCCGGCGGCTGGTCGGCCAGACCACTGCCGCAGGCATCACCCCTGCCCGGCTCGCGCCGGTCTTTCGCGACCGCGACGAGCTGGCCAGCGCTACCGACCTAGGCCGCAAGGTCAACGAGGCGCTGGCGCTGTCGGCATGCCTGCTGGTGATCTGCTCGCCGCGTTCGGCCACTTCGCACTGGGTCGACCAGGAGGTGCTGGCGTTCAAGCGGCTCGGCCGCAGCGAGCGCATCTTCTGCCTGATCGTCGACGGCGAGCCTGGCGCCAGCGACCTGCCAGGGCGCGAAGCCGAGGAGTGTTTCGCGCCGGCATTGCGTCATCCGCTCGCGGAAGACGGTGCGCTGGCCGATGCGCGCACCGAGCCGATCGCGGCCGATGTGCGGCCCGGCAAGGATGGCAAGACGGACGCGAAGCTGAAGCTGATCGCCGGCATGCTGGATGTCGGCTTCGACGCCTTGAAACGGCGCGAGTTGCAGCGGCGCATCCGGCGCATGGCGGCGCTGGCCACGGTCGCGCTGGCGGTGATGACGCTGACGACGGTGCTGGCGATCGCCGCCGTGATCGCGCGCAATGCCGCGGTGGCTGCCAGCCACGCCGCCGAACGCCGGCAGAAGCAGGCCGAAGACCTGGTCGACTTCATGCTTGGCGATCTCAACGACAAGCTGGCGCAGGTATCGCGGCTGGACATCATGGAAGCCGTCGACGACCACGCCATGAGCTATTTCCAGTCGATGCCTACTGCCGACGTCACCGACGAAACGCTCGCACAACGCATCAAGGCCCTCGAAAGGATCGGCAGCGTGCGGCTGGACCAAGGCCACCTGTCGGCCGCGATGACCTCTTACCAGGCCGCCCTGAAGCTGGCGGCACCGCTTGCCGATGCCGCGCCCGCGAACGTCCGGCGACAGCTCGCCTGCGCCGAAGTCCTGGCGTTCATCGGCATGACGCACTGGCGCGAAGGGCAACTGGACGCCGCGCAGCGGAGCTTCGCTGACGCGCAGACCCTGCTGCAGCGCGCCCGCCGACTGACGCCGGACGAGGTACAGCTCAAGTTCCAGCTGGCCACGATCGACAACAACATCGGCCACGTGCTGGAAGCGCGCGGCCAACTGGATGCAGCCCTGGCCCAGTACCAGGGCATGCTGCCGCTGATGAAGCAACTGGTCGCCGCGCAACCGCGCCATGTGGAATGGGCGGCCACGCTGGGCTCGGCCTACAACAACCTGGGCAGACTGGCGCTGTTGCGCGGCGAACTGGCCGCCGCGGTGGCGCACTACGCCGCCGACGACGCTATCGAGGCCGCGCTGGCCGCGCGTGATCCCAAGGACGTCAGCCAACGCGACAACATGCTGACCGTGCGCGCCATCCTGGGGCGCACGCGGGCGCTGGCCGGAGACCTGGAAACCGGTATGGAAGACCTGCAGCAAGCCGTCGACATCGCCACGCAGCTGAAGGCGGTCGATCCCAGCAACACCGATTTCCAGGAACACGCGGCGTTGTACGCCACCCAACTGGGCCGGTTGCGGCGGCTGAGCGGCGACCTGCCCACCGCAAGCGCGCTTGCGGCGCGGGCGCTGACGACCTTCGCCGCGCTGACCAAACAGGATCCCGCCAACGCTGGCTGGCGGCGCGAGGCTGCCGAGGCGCGGCTCGAGTTGGCTGCACAGTCGCGTGCCGCAGGGCTGACAGACGCCTCGCGCACGCAGGCCAGTGCGGCACTGCACGTGCTGGACCCGCTGCTCGCGCAGCAGCCGGACGATCGCGCGACCCTGCTGGCCACGACGAGTGCGCGGTTGTCGCTCGCCGCGGTGGAGGACGCGCCAGCGGCGAAGTCACGGCGCGAGAACGCACTGCGCGCGATGCTGACGGTGAAAAGCGGGCGTGGCGACCCGCGCCTGCTGGCGCTGCAGGTCGACGCGCTGCTGGCGCTCGGCAGGGCGACCGAGGCACAACCGCTGATCCGGCAACTGTGGAGCAGCGGGTATCGCGATGCGGCGCTGCTGCAGCTATTGCAACGCGAACGGATCGACTACCCGGTCAATGTCGCCTTCCAGCAGGAGCTGCTGGCCGCATCGGGCGGCAATCCGCGTCCCTAGGCCAACTCATGGCGAACAGCGTCAGACAAGAACACCTGGACAACGCTGCATGCGTTGGAGGTCAAGGAGTCAGACGAGCACACCGCGTACCCGGACATGCACACGTACGGACGCGGCGAACCGCAACTTCCACCACCACGACAGGAGATCATCATGTCAATGACCGGCGATGATAACCGGGACGCCCCGGACACCGAGGAAGAACAGAGCAACGACCCGAGGCGGCAGCCAGAGCCGGATTTCGAGCCGCGGGCGCCCGCGCCCGGTACCACGACCGCACCGCGGATCAAGCCCAGCTAGGCACGCCCGCGTCATGCCACCAGCCCGGCGGCAGGTCGGGCCGGTGGCACGGAACGGCACGCGGCAGGCGTGTGGCCGGTCATGCGGTCACGTGGTGCTGCATTGCCCATCGTGGCACCCCTTCGTCCGGAAGCCGCTATGACGCCCCTGGTTGTCGGTGTTACCAGCCATCGAAACATCCCTGCGTGCGAGATCGAACCGATCCGGCAACGCGTGCGGGATTTTTTTGCCCGGCTGCGCCGCGATCTGCCCGACCTGCCGCTGGTGGTGCTTTCGGCGCTGGCCGAGGGCGGCGACCAGCTGGTCGCGCAGGAAGCGCTCGATCACGGCGCACGCCTGATTGCACCGCTGCCGCTCCCGCGGGAGCTGTATGTGGATGACTTTACGGACGCCGCGGTGCGCGCCAACTTCGACCTGCTCTGCAGCCAGGCCGAGATCGTGCTGCTGTCGAACCTGGGGGATCCAGCAAACCATGCGGTCGCATCGCAAGGCACGCCGCGCGATCGGCAGTACGCCAAGGCCGGCGTATACATCGCCAGCCATTGCCACATCCTGCTGGCGATCTGGGATGGCAAGGTATCCGATCACCTCGGCGGCACCGCGCAGATCGTGGACTACCACCTCACCGGCACGCTGCCCGGCGTGATCGATCGCCGTCGCGGCACGCGCCACGTGCTTGGCGGTGGCGACGAAAGCCTGCTGTACCACATCGTCTGCTCGCGCGCGCGGCCCGATGGCGCGCCGGCCGCGGGCCTGCTGCCGCTGCAGGCAGGCTGGCGCAACGCCGACATGCCCGCCATCAGCGACGAACTGCCGGCGGAGTTCCGCCTGATGTTTGCGCGGATGGCGGAGTTCAACGCCGATTGCGAACGCTACGCGGCTGCCATCGAAGCCACCTCGCCGGGCGTCCGCTCGGACGCCACGGCGACCATCGACCGCACTTTCCATGCGGCCGACTGGCTGGCCCTGCATTTCCAGAAACGCGTGCTGCTGGCGATGCGGCTGACTTACACGCTGGCCGCGCTGATGGGTATCGCGTTTACCTTCTATGCGCACCTGCCCGCCCGGGATTTTCTGATCTATCTGTTCCTGCTGCTGTTCGCCGGCGGCGGTGCCGTGGCCCTGCTTGCGCAACATCGCGGCTGGCACCGCAAGTACCTGGACTACCGCGCGCTGGCCGAGGGCCTGCGCATCCAGTCGTACTGGCGGCGCGCGGGCATCTCGGCCCATGCCGATCACGAATTCGCGCACGACAATTTCCTGCAGAAGCAGAACATCGAACTGGGCTGGATCCGCAACGTCATGCGCGCTGCGAGCCTGCATCCGTCGATCCAGCCGCAGCAGGCCACCTCGGCTGCGCTGGCCGACGTCATCGCCGAATGGGTGGGCGAACCGGGAACGTGCGGGCAACTGCATTACTACGAACGCAAGATCGTCGAGCGCACCGGCGTGCACCACATGACCGAAACGATCGGCAGGATCAGCTTGTGGGGCGGCGTGGCGATCAGCGTTTTCCTGGCTGTGTTCGCGCTCGCGTTGTCACAGGATGCCAAGGTCTCACTGGTGATGATCATGGCCGTGCTGTCGATCATCGCTGCCGTGCGCGAGGCCTACTCCTACCGCAAGGCGGACAAGGAGCTGATCCGCCAGTACCGCTTCATGCGGCGCATCTTCGCCGGCGCCCGCGCTGCGCTGGATCGCACCGACGATCCGGTCCAGCAGCGCGAGATCCTGCTTTCGCTGGGCGACGCGGCCCTGACCGAACATGCCGAATGGACCTTGATGCAACGCGAGCGGCAGGTGGAGCACAGCAAGCTGTAGAACAGTGCCGGACAGTTTGCGGCCCGGCCATGCCGGCTGGAACCGGCAGGTGGGAACCAGCGGTCAAACTGCGCGTTGCACGCGGCAGGGTCCGCCGGCACTTCGCGGGTCGTGTCCGGGCCAGATCGTCGGTCGCCTCGACGTGGCTCGGGAAGGTCTCCCGGCGGAGCATGCGCGTCGATTACCGGGACATGGCATGAAACTCGATCAGCAGCGCAAGGTCGTCCTGCGTCGGGGCCAGGAAGGAATCGCCAAGCACACCGCGATAAGCAGGCAACGCTCTTTCGTAGCCGCGCTCGACCTGCCGTTTTGCGCGAGCCAGATCCGCCACCCCGATGCTTGCTCCCAGCACCTGCGGCCCACCCTTGCGCAGGGCGTCCGCAGCGATTCCCGGGCCGTCCGGCTGCAGCACGAGAACCCGCTTGCGCCCTACCGGCACCGCCCAGCCGCGGGCTGCTATCCGCGCCATGCGAACCGGCGTCGCGCCGGTGAAACCCATGCGCTCGAACTGCCCGCGGGCCGCGTCGGCGTCGGACGATAGCAGCCACACCGCGGACAGCTCGCGCGCCGTGTTGGGGTGCTCGCGGGCGGCACGATCATCCGCGACTCGCACGGCGGTCTCGCCGAGCCTGGCGTAGTCGATGAAGAACAGATTGCTCGAAAGCGGCTGGCGATCGAACGCGAACAGCCGCCAGCGTGGCGGCGCGGACGGGCCGTCGCCGTCCGGATCGTCGAGCGACGCGGCGAACACGGGCGTCGGCTGGAGGCCGCGCTGCTGCATCAGCGTGCGCGTGGCGTCGAGTTCCGTGGAACGCAGCCCGAACGTACGCGATCCCGGCCCGCCATGCAGGCTCGCCTGATCCGCCTGCATGCCCGGATCCATCGCGGCATCCGGCCGGGTGATGCCCAGCAGTTCGAGATAGCTGCCATCGGACATCCGCACGTAGCGATTGGCCACGCCACCGGGGTTGCGGCCAGGCCGGACCTGGAAGCCGAGCTTCACCGCCATGACCGCGCTCACCTGGTCGATACCGCGCCCCCACAACAGGACATGGTCGATCGAGTACCCCGCGCCGGGCGGCCTCGTCGCGGCCGCCGCGGGCTGGCCCAGACCGAAGATCAACAATGCACACAACATGACGACGGATCGCACAGCGGCTTTACTCCCCGGGGGATCGACAGATGAACGGATGAAGGGCGCTCATGCTTGCCGGACACCGCCATCTGCGCAATAACCTCGGAGGTCATTCTTCGCCACATGGGACAAATGCCGCGTTGCCCGCAACAGCCGTGCCGGTGCGCTACGATGCCGCGCCTCCGTCGCATTGCGGCGAGCTTCCGGAGATCGTCCATCGTGTCGCACTATGCCGGCCCCCTGCTCACGCGCCCCACTGCCGAAGCACTGCTGGCCGCACGCGATGCCGGTGCGGACGCATGGACCGGCTCGCTCGACTTGGGCATCTCGAACGGCAGTGCCTTGCTGGAAACGGAGACATGGCAGTGGCGGGGCCAGCGCTATCCGTACGCGCACAAGCTGAAGGACCGCACGATCCACTACTGGGATGGCGACGAGTTCGCGCCGGTGTCGCGTTATGCCGGTTCGCTGATCAAGCTGGTACCCACCGAGTGGGGCGCGCCCACCTTCGAGATCGATGGCATCAAGATGCTGCCCACGTCGAAGGAGTCGCCGTTCGAGGATGCGCGCCGCAAGGTGTCGCTGATCGAACCGCGTGGCAAGCGGGTGCTCGACACCTGCGGCGGCCTGGGTTACTTCGCGGCCTGCTGCCTGGAAGCGGGCGTGGCGCGCATCCACTCGTTCGAGAAGAACGCCGATGTGCTGTGGCTGCGCACGCTCAATCCGTGGTCACCGGACCCCGACACCTCCGTCAGCGGCGGTCGCCTGCAGCTCGCCCAAGCCGATGTTTCCCAGGCGATCGCCCATATCGCCGATGCTTCGATGGATGCGCTGCTGCACGACCCGCCGCGCTTCGGCATTGCCGGCGAACTGTATTCGCAGGCGTTCTACGACCAGCTGGCGCGCGTGCTACGCCGCGGCGGCCGCCTGTTCCATTACACCGGCAGCCCGAACAAGCTCACCAGCGGCAGGGATGTTCCCCGCGAAGTGGCGAGGCGGCTGGAGAAAGCCGGCTTCAGGGCAGAGCTGGCGCTGGATGGAGTATTGGCCACGCGCCGCTGAGACCGGGCCGACGTCGCAACCGAGCCGGTGAACCCGCGCCCGCCACGTCACTTGAATGGGTGCCCGCGCGAGGCGGCCGCGCTTTACGGCGGCCACCTGGGCGGGGGTTCTCCTGATGCTATTTCCGCGGCCGCAGCCCGCGCTTCTCGTACCAATGGTCGGCATATGGGTTGGCGTTGTACGGGGCGATCTCCACGTAGCCATTCCGGGCATATAGTGCCCGAGCTTCGCCGAGCGTGCGGTTGGTATCCAGTCGCAGCACCGAAAGGCCGGCATCCGCGGCGTGTTTTTCGAGCGCATCGAGAAGGCGTTGTGCGATGCCCAGCCCACGCGCCGACGGCGCCACCCACATGCGCTTGATCTCGCCGAACCGGCGTCCGCTGATCTTGAGTGCAGCGCAACCCACCGGCTGTCCGTCCAGACGCGCGAGCAGCAACAGTCCGGCTGGTGGCACGAGCTCCGCGGGATCGGCCGATATGCTGCGGGTGGGATCGAACCCCGCCTCGAAGCGCTCCTGCAATTCGCTGAAATACCCCTCGATGCACAACCTGGCATCGGCACTGCCGGGATCGGCAGGCTCGATCACTACCGAGGACGCGCGCAGCAGCCGTTCCACTTCCCCCATCGCGGCAAGCAGCCGCTCCCGCTGCCGCTCGCCCAGTGGCGTCAGCAACGAGACGGCCACATCCTGCGAACGCCGATCGAGCGCGGCCCACTCCTTTCGCCCTTTCGCAGTCAGCCTGACCTGCCGCACGCGTGCGTCGCCCGCGGCACGCTGCGACGTCGCCAGGCCCTGCTTCTCCAGCGAGCGCAACAGCCGGCTGAGATATCCTGAATCCAGCGACAGGCGTACACGCAGGTCGCGGATATCGGCGCCTCCCCGACCGATCTCGAAGATCAGCCGCGCCTCGCCAAGCGCCCGGCCGCTGCCCAGGTAGTCGTCACTGAGCACACCGATCCGTCCCGTGACCGCACGGTTGAAGCGGCGAACCTGTTGCAGATGCTCTGCGTCCATTATCTGACTATGGTCAGGTAATGGACGCATCAAGTCAACCGCTCCCTGCGCGGCAGTGCGCGCCCCGTGAAGCGCGCGACCATGTCATCGCCACGAGGGGACCAAACCGGCTCAACGCACGTGCAGCCAGTGCACGTGGATGCCATTGGCCCGATCTTCGGCGCGGTGACCTTGACGCCCTTCGACCACTACTCCCCACACCGTGCGGATACCCTCGCCCAGTCGGGTATCCACGCGGACGTGTTCGCCCTGCGGCAGCGGAAAGGCGGTCGCCAGCACCATGGCCTGGTCACGCTCCAAGACCAGAAGGGCGGGTTTGCCGACGGCGGCGCCCCAGCCGATATGGATCTCGACCTCCTGCTCGGGATACACGCCACGGTTGTCGAGCTTCCAGCTTTCGGTCTTGCGCAGCAGCGATTCCAGGTGCGGATCGCTCCAGTCAACGCGATTGGCCGGCCTTTGCGTGAGCGGTTTGTGGTGATTCATGTGCACGAGGGCCCCCTTGGGCAGACACCAACACCGTCGCGGCCGACATGCGGGAAACGGCCTCGAACAAGTTCGGCAGAGCGGACAGACGCGTGTCGCATGGAGTTCCGGCAGCCGGGGCGGTTGATGGGTTATCGGCCACCTCAGGAAAGGCTGAAGGCCGCCGGGAAGGCGGAGGCGCACCGCAGGATCGCATTCGCGCGCGATTCCCGATGCGCGAACGCAAACGGCCGAGGGCGAACCGCGACGGCATCATGCGAAGCCGCATCCTGCCCTCGCGATGTTCCGCCGTACCGCCATGGCCAGTGGACCCGCCAAGTTCTGCGCTGGCGCATCCGCCCCGGGATTTCTGGCGTATAAAGCTGCTGATACCCCCGTCACTCCCCGCAGGAATCACGCCATGAACGCCCTGTTGAAATTCGCAGCCCTCTCCCTCGTCGGTACCGCCGTCCTCGCATCGCCGGCATTCGCGGCATTGAAGGAAGGCAGCCAGGCACCCGATTTTTCCGCGCCCGCCTATCTCGCCGGCCAACCGTTCACGTTCAAGCTCGCCGACGCCCTGAAGAAAGGCCCCGTGGTGGTCTACTTCTTCCCCGCCGCGCACACGTCGGGTTGCAACATCGAGGCGCACCTGTTCTCCGAGGCCATCGACCAGTTCAAGGCACAGCACGCCACCGTGATCGGCGTCACCGCCGGGAACATCTCGGAGCTGGCGGATTTCTCGAAGGAAACCGAGCACTGCGGCGGCAAGTTCCCGGTTGCCGCCGATGACGGCGCGAAGATCGCCAGGCAGTACGACGCGTTGCTGCTGCTGAAGCCAGGCTGGTCGGACCGGACCTCCTACGTCATCGCCCCGTCGGGCAGGATCACCCACGTCTATTCAAGCCTGAGCCCGAAGAAGCATGTGCAGGAGACGCTGGACGCGGTGAAGGCGCTGAAGAAGTAGAAGGCGCTCCCATGGGGTGGAACGATCCGCCGGCAGGAACCGGCGACACGCGCCATGCGCTTTTCAGCGCAGGTCCTCACCCGATCGGCGCTTGAGAACCGTGACGTTCACGTCGCATCGCCACCGGAAACCCAGGGCCTCATAGAGCGATATCGCGGCAAGGTTGTTCTTCCACGCGTGCAGGAAAGCGGTTTCGCCGCGCGCTGCAATGGCCGCGGCGACATGTCTGGACAGGCGTCTGGCGAATCCATGGCCGCGGAAATCGGGGTGCGTGCATACGCCGCTGAGCTCGGTGTAGCCCGGAAAACGAAACCGTTCGCCGGCCATGGCGACGAGCCGGCCGTCGATGCGGATGCCGACGAAGCTGCCCATGCGATGGGTCTGCCGCAGGAAGGGACCGGGTTCGGCAAGCGTTGCCAGGGCCAGCATCTCCTCCGCGTCCAGATCGCCCAGCGCAACAACGCCTTCGGGCCTGCCATCGGGTGGCGCAACCGCGGAATGGGCGACCATCTGTACGCCCTTGGCCACCTTGAGGGGGACCAGCTCGGCAGGAACATGGATCTCCGGAACCTGCAGAACGAACACCGGGTCGAACGGCGGCACGAGACGAGCCAGGGCCTGCAACGCAGCATCGCTATCGTCGCGCGCCGACGCAAAGCGGTTGATGTCCGGCTGGTAGCGCCGCGCCATGTCATCGCCCAGGGACAGACCCGCGTGCGCGGTACTCAGGCTGGCCCAGACCGGTCGATCAAGCATGTTCATCGTAACGACGCTCCCTTGGGCAAAACCGAAGAACCGGGCACGCGAGTTTAGCGAGATCGAAACGCGCCCTGGCCATTCCACTTGTCGCGCTTGCCGCTGTTGCACGCCGCTCGGCATTCGATGCACCCACGCGTCGAGCGCCCGCACCAAGCTGATCCTTGCCAGGATTCGCCGGTTTCGGTGCGGCCGCGCGCTTTTTGCGCCAAGCCGCGCCGACAGGCGCAACGCGATCCCGAGTCGCCAGCTGCGGCGAGGCTGCCGCTCATTCGCACGATCGTCGAGACGGCGCCGAGTGCTCGCGCGGATTGCGAATGGCCAACAGGAGCTGAACCCGATCCCGCAATTCCATGGCCAAGTGAAGCCGACCCCGTTTTGCGGGCCGTTTGGCGGATAGGCTGACCCTCCGTCTGAACGAACTGGAGTCCCGCCATGGCCCTGTGGAAAGAATCCGCCAAGACCTCCACCAACGAAACTCCCGAAGCGCCGGACCTGTCGCGCATCGACACGCCGGAAACCAAACCCAGGGTGGAAACGCCGGTGCAACCCGCATTTCGCCCCACGCCCGCCCCGGCCAAACCCAAGACCGAATCGCTGATCGCGCCCGATATCACCATCGAGGGCAAGATCGAGGGTGAGGGCCATGTGCGCATCGCCGGCAACTTCAAGGGTGACGTGAACGTGCGCGGCGACCTCACCATCGAACCGGGCGCCCGGGTGACCGGCAGCGTGCGCGCCGAGAAGGTCACCATCGCAGGCGAACTGATCGGCAACATCGAATCCGCGGCGCACGTGGATCTGCAGCAAAGCGGCGCGCTGACCGGCGACCTGAAGGCCGGATCGCTCAGCGTGGCAGCGGGCTCGCGCATGCGCGGCCAGGCCGAATTCGGCTGGGACGATGCGAAGGACGGCAACATCGCGCACCAGACCCACGGACGCGGCGGCACCGCTCCGTGAGCAACCCGCAGCCAGGCACGGCCGGAGCGACGCGCACCTGTCCGCACTGCCGGGAGACCATCCTGGAAAGTGCGGTCGTGTGCCCCGCCTGCCGCCACAAGCTGCACTTCACCGATGCGGCCAGCGCAACCGCCACCCCGGCGTCCGTGCCGCTGCGTGTGGAAGGCAGCTTCCGCAACCCGGTCGACGGCGGCGCGTGGGAATACTCGATGGTGCTGACCATCCGCGACGAACGCGGCGAGGAGATCGCACGCAAGCTGGTGGGCGTCGGCGCCATGCGGCCGGACGAACAGCGCACTTTCACCCTCAGCGTCGAGATGAACCCCGCGGCCGCGGGCGGCAAGCGGATGTGGCACTGATGCGCCAACGGCAAGGCACTGCGCGCTGCCGGCGCGCAGGTTCGCTCCGGAAGGAACGTCTGGCCGGTTGCCGCAACACCGAACTCGAACTCGTTCGGCGTGGATGACCACGGCGCCGGCGAACTACCAGATCAGGTTTCCGCCATGGCGCCGTGAACGACCGCCCGTTGTTCCTCCGGCAGCCTCCATCCAGGAAGCTCCCGGCTGGCGCCACACCCTCCCGAGCGCTTGCGCGACCCCATCCAGACGCCGGGGCAACGATCGTGCGGCGACGGTCCTCGTACGGCCCGTGCAGGCGGGCCATGGCCAGGCAAATGTCCCTGCCTCTTTTGCGAATGGCAGGATGTGATGGGACAGCCTGCCATTCGCGCGACCTTTCCGGCCGATGGCCTTCGCGCCGGTCCCGCCGCCCGTGCGCCAGCCGCAAAGCCCCCTTCCCTTTTCGATAACATCGGCCCTGTCCAAATCGCCGGACTCCGCGCGTCATGGGAATGGCGGCGCACACGGCCCGCCGATCACCCATTGCGGAGAATCCGATGCAATACCTGTTGATGCTGTATTCGAACGAAACCGGCTGGTCGCAGATGACGCCAGCCGAACAGGAACAGGGCGTTGCGGCCTATGGGGCCTATACGCAGGCGCTGAAGACGGCGGGTGCGCTGGTCGGCTCGAACCGCCTGCAGAACAGCGCGACCGCAACCACGGTGCATGTGGCGGACGGCAAATCGCAGGTGCTGGATGGCCCCTATGTGGACTCCAAGGAGCAGTTGGCCGGCTACTACCTGATCGATACGCCTGACCTGGATGCGGCGCTGGCGTGGGCGGCACGCTGCCCCGGCGCGAGCCATGGCACGATTGAAGTGCGGCCCGTCTGGAGCATGTAGGTTTGCACGGCGCGACGCAGGCACGCAGCACCGCGGATGCCGTCGCGCGGCGCAGCTACGGCAAGCTGGTCGCCTTTCTGGCCACCGCCATGCGTGACGTGGCGGCGGCCGAGGATGCGTTGTCCGAAGCGTTTGCCGCGGCGCTGGCGGACTGGCCAGTCAACGGCTGTCCGGCGAATCCGGAGGCGTGGTTGCTGACCGTGGCGCGGCGCAAGGGGATCGATGGCATCCGGCGCCGCCGCAGCGGCGAAGCAGTGGCTGCGCAGTTGCAGATCCTGGCGGAGCTCGACGAGGCCGCATCGACGGCGATGGATGACGCGGCGGTTCCGGATCAACGCCTGGCGCTGCTGTTCGCCTGCGCGCATCCGGCCATCGATGTCGGCGTCCGCGCACCGTTGATGTTGCAGACCGTGCTGGGGCTGGATGCCAAGACCATCGGCTCAGCGTTCCTCGTATCGCCGGATGCCATGGGCAAACGGCTGGGACGGGCGAAACATAAAATCCGCGAGGCTGGCATCCGCTTCGCCATCCCCTCGCGCGACGAGCTGGCCGGACGGCTTGACGGCGTGCTGGATGCGATCTACGCCGCCTTTGCGGAAGGCTGGAGCGATCCGGGCGGCACCGACGTGATCCGGCGCGATCTCAAGGCCGAAGCGCTGTTCCTCGCCGGCCTGGTGGCCGGGTTGCTGCCGCAGGAACCGGAAGCGCTGGGCCTGCTGGCCTGCATGCTGCATGCGGAGGCACGGCGGCGTGCGCGCCGCGATGCGGATGGCGGCTACGTGCCGCTGGCCGAGCAGGACGTCGTGCTGTGGGATGCAGCAATGATCGACGAGGCCGAAGCGCTCCTGTTGCGCGCGAGCAAGCTGGGCCGCATCGGCCGTTATCAGCTTGAAGCGGCCCTGCAATCCGCGCACGTCGAACGTCGCCGCAGCGGGCGCATCGACTGGACGCCCGAGGTGCAGATCTACGACGCGTTGCTGGCGCTCTCCGGTTCGCCGGTGGTCGCCCTCAACCGCGCGCTCGCCATCGCGGAGCTGCAAGGTCCACACGTTGCGCTCGATATCGTGGATGCGCTCGCCGCCGACGGTCGGCTCGTCGAATACCAGCCCTACTGGGCAGCGCGCGCGGCGTTGCTGGCCAGCATCCATGCCTACCCCGAGGCTCGCGCCGCGTTCGATATCGCGATCGGCCTCGCCAGCGATCCTGCCGTACGACGCTTCCTGCTGGGACGCCAGGCTGCGTTGCCACGCTGCCTGGAAAAAGATCAAGGCGGGCCATAGCCATTCCTGCGGTGCCTGTCCCCGTCGTGGCCGATGGCGGCGAACACTGGCGCAGGCCGATCATCGAGACAATCCCGACGACGCGATCCGGCAGCGTCAGGCCGCGTGGCGGGCCAGGCAAGCCGCTCCAGGCTCCTGACAAGGACCTGCCCCTTTTCGAACACCTTTCCCCGCATCCGGATTGCAAAATCCTTGTGGCCGCTCTCATAGTCGCGGGGTGCAAGCGCGGTAGATTGCGTACGCGACCACCATCACGAGGACCCGCTGGACATGAAGAGAATCACCCTGGGCTCGGCACTCGTCTCGCTTGCCTGCCTCTTGTCAGCCGCCGCGTTCGCGAGGCCCCCGACGGACCAGCATTCGGCGAAGGTCACGCCCGACATGATCCAGACCGGGACCGACATCCCCACCGACTGGAAGCAGCCGCAAGGCAACTTCGACTACGTGAAGCGCGACGTAATGATCCCGATGCGCGACGGCGTGAAGCTGCACACCGTGATCCTGATTCCGAAGGGCGCGCACGACCTGCCGATGCTACTCGAGCGCACGCCGTACAACGCCAGCGGCATGGCGCCCGGCAACAGCCCGCACATGGCCGATGCGGTGTGGTCGGGCGACAAGGACTGGGCCGATGGCAGCACGATCCTGGTCTGGCAGGACATCCGCGGCAAATACAAGTCGGAGGGCAAGTACATCATGACGCGCCCGCCGATGGGGCCGCTCAACCCGACCAAGACCGACGACACCACCGATGCCTGGGACACGATGGACTGGCTGGTGAAGAACATCCGGGAATCGAACGGCAACATCGGCATGATCGGCTCCTCCTACGACGGCTGGACGGTCGCCATGGCCCTGCTCCACCCGCATCCCGCGCTGAAGGTCGCCGCGCCGGAAAGCCCGATGATCGACGGCTGGATGGGTGACGACTGGTACCACTACGGCGCGCTGCGCCAGGTCAACCTCGACTACTTCAGCGGCCAGATGAGCAAGACGGGAGAAGGCGAAAACATCCCGCGAGAGAACCAGGACGACTACACCAACTTCCTCGAAGCCGGTTCCGCCGGTGCCTATGCCGAGGCCAACGGCTTCAAGCAGCTGCCCTGGTGGAACCGCTTCGCCGCGCACCCCGCCTACGACGCCTTCTGGCAGCTGCAGGCGCTCGACCCGCTGCTCGTCGCGCATCCCTCCAGCGTGCCCACGATGTGGCTGCAAGGCCTGTGGGACCAGGAGGACATCTACGGCGCCGTGCATGCGTGGGAAGCGCTCAAGCAGGCCGGGCACGGCGCCAACAACCATCTGGTGATGGGCCCGTGGTGGCACAGCCAGATCAACCGCGACGGCTGGGCCATGGGCCCGCTGAAGTGGCCGGGCAACACCACCGCGCAGTTCCGCCAGAACGTGATGATCCCCTGGTTCAACCACTACCTGCGCGGCACGCCGCTACCCACGCCGCTGCCTGAGGCGATGATCTACAACCCTGTCGAGCAGCGCTGGGACAACTTCACGAACTGGAAGGTGGCCAGCGAACAGCAGCTCACCCCGCTCTTCTTGCAGGCCGACATGGGCCTCGGCTTCGAGCAGCCGACCGACGGCAGCGACAGCTACGTCGCCGACCCGGCCAAGCCGGTGCCTTACCTGCCGCGCCCGATTCCGCAGAAGAACGACCGCTGGCGCACCTGGCTGGTGCAGGACCAGCGCTTCGCCGAAACCCGGCCCGACGTCCTCAGCTACACCACGCCGGTGCTGAACAAGACCGTGCGCGTCCAGGGCGCACCGATCGCCGACCTCTTCGCCCGCACCACCGGCACTGACGGCGATTTCGTGGTCAAGCTGATCGACGTCTACCCCGGCAGCGATCCGGCCGATCCGGAAATGGGCGGCTACGAGCTGCCGGTCTCGCTCGACATCTTCCGTGGCCGCTATCGCCAGAGTTTTGCCGATCCCTCGGCGATCCCGGCGAACGAGGTGCAGGAATACAAGTTCCGCCTGCCCACGGTGAACTACGCGTTCAAGCCCGGCCACCGGATCATGGTGCAGATCCAGTCCAGTCTGTTCCCGCTCTACGACCGCAACCCGCAGACCTACGTACCCAACATTCTCTTCGCCAAACCATCCGACTACCGCAAGGCCACGGTGACGATCGAGCATGGGCCCGATGGGCACAGCGCCGTCTTGCTGCCGGTGGTGGCGGGCCCGACCCGCGGCGGCTGACCCACGCACGAAAGCCCGGTCCGCCGCTCCCGCGGGCCGGGTCGCCCCTCACCAAACATGCCCGGCGGGCCCCCATGTCGAAGGCAAGAGCCATGAGCCCTCGCTGGATGCGCGAAGGCGGAAGCGGTTGTCTGCTCGGCCTGCTTCTTTTCGCCGGCACGGCATGGGCGGGCAGTCCGGTCGCCACGGTCCGCGTCGGCTTCGACCGCGACGCCGTCACGTCCATCCAGGTCCACGGCTTCGCCGACAAGGCTGCCGGACGCGAGGTCACCGCGGACGATCCGGTACGCATCGCCTCGATCTCCAAGCTGGTCACCGCCATCGGCGCAATGCGTCTGGTGGAAGCCGGGAAACTCGACCTGGATGCTGACGTCTCCCGGCAACTGGGCTGGCCGCTGCGCAACCCGGCCTTTCCCGATACACCCATCACGCTGCGCCTGCT
Organism: Rhodanobacter umsongensis; assembly: GCF_042654965.1. Classification (NCBI taxonomy): domain Bacteria; kingdom Pseudomonadati; phylum Pseudomonadota; class Gammaproteobacteria; order Lysobacterales; family Rhodanobacteraceae; genus Rhodanobacter; species Rhodanobacter umsongensis. Next base: position 450,988 of record NZ_JBHSMK010000009.1, read on the forward strand.
GATGTCGCATCGTTCCAGCCTTGCCGATGCAGCCGGCTACTGGCAGACGCCGCTGGGCGGACAGCTGCGCCAGATCCTCATGGATCCACGCGCCTGGGACACGCAACACGCGCCGGCAACCTACTTTCGCTACGCCAACCTCAACTACCCCCTGGTGGCCCAGGTGATGGAACGGGCCACCGGCGAGCGCTTCGACCGGTTGATGCAACGCATGGTGTTGAAGCCGCTGCACATCGACGGATGCTTCAACTGGGACACCTGCAGCGAAGCAACCGCTGCCCGCGCGGTGGTGCTGTACGAGGCCGATGGCAGGCCGGTGAAAGATGACAACCACGGCCGCAAACCGGGCTGCCCGGTGGTTCCCGCCCATGACGGCAGCTGCGACCTCGCGCAATGGCGCGCAGGTGAGAACGGCGCGCTGTTCTCGCCGCAGGGCGGTCTGCGCATCTCGGCCAATGGCCTCGCGCGCATCGGGCGCCTGCTGCTGGACAGCGGCCGGGTCGACGGGGTGCAACTGCTGACGCCCGCTTCCGTGCAGGCGCTGACCCATCCGCTCTGGCAATACCGCGACGGCAACGGCCTGACCTACGAGGAAGACACCGACGACCGCGGCAGGGGTTTCTTCTGCCGGTACGGCATGGCCGTGCAAACCCTGGCCACACCGGCCACGGGCTGTCGCGACGATCCGTTCGGCGACGGCGTCGAACGCATCGGGCATTCCGGCTCCGCCTACGGCCTTCAGGCAGGGCTGTGGGTGGATCGCGAGCATGGCAACGGCGTCGTCTGGTTCGCCACCGGCATGCCGGATCAACGGCTTGGTGGGCACTCGGCGTTCAGCGCGGTGGAAGAGAAGCTGGCGCGCGGGAAGTAGCAGAACGTGTCAGGAAGGGGCGCCTAGCTGCTCATCGGCCGCCAGGCGTGCCGCCTGATATCCGAACCTCCCGGCCCGAGCGCCCTTACTTGCGCGCAGCAATGATCTCGCTCAGGTAATCGGGCCTGCCCTCGACGCGCACCAGATGCGGGTACTGCAAGCCGTCGTGGTAATCCACCGGCACCGTGCGGTAGCTGCCCTGGTACTTCAGCAGGAGTGTGATCGGCGCCTTGCTGCTCCTGGCCGCCGTGATCGCCTGTTTCAGCACCTCGCCGGAATAGTCCTGGCCGTCTACCGCGACGATGGTGGCGCCCGTGCTCACTCCGGCCTTGAACGCCGGACCCTCCCAGCGCACGTCGTTGATCTGCCCCTGCCCGGCCACCGTCAGGCCGATCGACCAGGCGAAGTTGTACATGTGACGCGGCGATTGCGGCCGGCTGTTGTACTGTTTTTCGTAGTCGCTTTCCTTGTCGGTGTAGACCAGCTTCCAGCCGCTGCCCTCGATGCCGTCCAGCAACGGCGGCTTGCGTGCATCGACATGCGCGTGCAGGAAACCCGCCCAGTCGTACTTCGCCACGCCGCTCAACGCAGCCACCACGTCGTCGAAGGTATAGGTTTTCGTCACGTAGCTGCCGTTGTCGACGCCGAAGAACGCGCGCGCGAAATCGTCCAGCGACCTGCGGTCATGCGTCAGCGCGCGCAGCTTGGCGTCCACTTCCAGCCACATCATCTGTCCGGCGCTGTAGTACTCCTCGCTCATCTGCCAGCTGCGATACGGCAGGCCCGCGCGGCGCGCGGCCGTCGCGTCGTTGGTGGTGTCCTCGATCGTGCGCCACTGGAAACCTTCGCGGTTGCGGTCGTAGTTGGCCGCCACCATCGCCAGCGCGTCGCGAAACTGTTCGGACGTCCACAAGCCGGAACGTGCGGTCAATACGTAACCCCAGTACTGCGTCTGCCCCTCGTACACCCACAGCAGCGAATCGCCCATCGGCACGTTGAAGTTGGGGGTCCGCAGGTCGGCCGGTCGGCGGAACTTGCCGTTCCACGAATGCACGTATTCGTGTGCCAGCAGGTCGCGCCCGGGCGCGGCGTCTTTCCAGGCGGTGAAGTAATCGGCCTCCATGCCGTCCTCGCTGGACTGGTGGTGCTCGGTGCCATTGCCGGCCAACACGTCGGACAGGGAGAACAGGAAATCGTAGTGGTCGTAGTGGTGCGAGCCGAACAGCTTCACCGCTTGCGTCACCAGCGCGCGATGCGACGCCAACTGCGCGGGCGTCATCTGCAGGTACTTCGGCGCGTCGGCGACGATGTCCAGGTGCACCGGTGCCTCGCCGCCCGGATCGAGATCCACGCGCTTGAAGTGCTGGCCGGCGTAGATCGGCGAATCGACCAAGTTGTTGAAGGTCACCGGCTTGAAAGTGATGGTGTCCCCCGACTGCGAGCTCGTCTCCAGCGCGGTGCCGAACTGCCAGCCATGCGCCAGCGTCACGCTGGGCGCGAAGGTGATGCCGCGCGAAAAATAGCCGGCCGGATACAGCGCCACATTGCTCCATGCCATGTCCATCATGCGGTCGGTGACCTCGAACCCACCGCTGCGGGGCGACAGGTACTGGAAGTCCGCAGCGATCGTGGACACGCCCGCCGGCACGTCGAGATGGAACGCGTACACGTCGTACTTGTCGCGCTTCCACATCAGCGGCTTGCCGTTGGCGGTCAGCCTGAGGCCGGCGAGCATGGCGATCGGACCGGTGGGCGAATGGCTGCCGGGAATCCACTGCGGATACAGCAGTGTCAACGCGCCCGCCTTCACCGGGATCGTTTCGTGGGTGCGGAAAATGCCCTGCAGGATGTCGCTGGCATCGACATGAATCGCGATCGTGCCGGGATAGGGCGTGTCCTGCGGCGGCGGCACCTCGGCGCCCGGCGCCTCCTGCGCACCCGCGGCACCTGCGGCCAACGCCAGCGATGCGGCCAGAACAAGACGCGCCGCCGTACGACGCGTACCAGCCGGCAACCCGGCGAAAGAGACAACGGACATTCGGGACTCCTGCAGCCATAGCAAAAGGTGCGTGCAACTTAGCACCACTTCGTCGGAACGAAGTCGGCTTCGCTTTCCCAGGGACTGCTTCGCGCCTTGTTCGGGGTCATCCGCCCCAACACCTTTGCCGCTGCAGGCAGCCGTCCACAGGCTCGTCCGACCAGGCATCTGCAAGCGAGGTCCGATAGCGGCGTGCATGACCTGCCGGTCGGTGCCGTCTTCTTTCTTGAGAAAGTGCACATTGGCCCCGATGCTCCTGACCTTGCGATTCCCTCCAGCAGGTGGCCATGCTCGACAAAATCAGAAACTGGCGCATCCGGCGCACCGTTGCCCGGCACCCGATCGCCGAATCGCTCTGGCTGGACGCGTTGCAGCGCTGTCCCGCCGCGCGTCGGCTGGGCGCTTCCGACCAGGCCACGCTGCGCGTGCTGGCCACGCTGTTCCTGGAGATCAAGTCGCTGGAGCCGACCCAGGGGTTGCATCTGGACGACGCCGATCGCGTCTTGCTCGCGGCGCATGCCTGCATACCCATCCTGAAGCTGGGCCTCGACTGGTACGACGGTTGGCACAGCATCATCGTGTATCCGGACGCGTTCATTCCGCGCCGCACCCAGACCGATGCCGCAGGCGTGGTTCACCAGACTCACACGGTGATGGCCGGGGAGGCCTGGGGGCGTGGGCCGGTGATCCTGTCGTGGGCGGAGGTGCTGCATGGCGGCGGGAGGCCGGGGCACAACGTGGTCATCCACGAAATGGCACACAAGCTCGACATGCTCAACGGCGACGCCAACGGCTTCCCGCCGTTGCACCGGCGCATGGATCGCCGCGTGTGGTCGCGGGTCTTCTCGAACGCGTGGGATCGCCTCAAGGATGAGCAACGCAACGGTGCCGACTTGCCGATGGACCCGTATGCCCTTGAAAGCCCGGCCGAGTTCTTTGCCGTTGCCAGCGAGCAATTCTTCGAGGCACCGGCAACCTTGCGCGATGGCTTGCCGGACGTCTATCGGCAGCTCGAGCAATTTTACCGGCAGCACCCGTTCTGAACGCCAGCGGTCAAGAGCGGAGACCCGGCACGAGGGAATGCGACTTCCACCGCTACGGTTTCCGCGCCTCCTGACTTGACTCCTCGTGGAGTTCCTTCCTCCTCCATCCGCTCAACCGCATCACGCCTTTCGGGCTCGGCCATCGCCTGTCCGTCCGCCATCCGCGAGGCGCGGCTTTTGTTACGCTCTGCCAGCGCGTCACGGAAGGTGACCGTTCATCGCGTTCGCCTACCTGCCGAAAAGGGTCCCCATGCGTTGGATACGGAAAGGTTTTCTGCCGGCCTTCGGTCTTGCATCGTGCGCGGCAGCGTTCGCCGCGGCGGGAGCCCAGCCGCCATCGCCAAGGCTTGTGCCGGTGCTTGTGGATCACCACGTCCATCTCAATGCACCGGCGATCCAGGCCTTCTTGCCGGACTTCTGCAAGAGCGTAAGCCGCTTCGGAAAGTGCGATCCGGCCCTTACCACGCCCCACACTCCGGCCGACCTGCTGACGGCGATGGACAAGGCGGGCATCAAACGGGCGCTCGTGTTGTCCACGGGATATCTTGCCGAGAGCCCGATGATCGATCCGCCGCGTGCGGACGCCGCGAGCCTGATGCACGCGGCGAACGACTGGACTGTCGATCTTGTTCGTCGCCATCCAGCGCGCTTTCGCGCATTCATCGCCGTCGACCCGCTCCGGCCGACGGCGCTTCCCGAAATCGCTCGCTGGAGGGGCAATGCCGCCGTCGCCGGGTTGAAGTTGCATCTGACCAGTTCAGGCGTGGACTTGCGCCGCGACAAGGATGTTGCCGCGCTGGGCCAGGTGTTCGCGGCCGCAGCCAGGAATCATTGGGCGATCCTGATCCATCTGCGGACGCAGCGCGCTGATTACGGCGCCACGGACGTGCGCCGCTTCATCAAGGATGTACTGCCAGCGGCAGCCGGCACACCCGTGCAGATCGCGCATGCCGGCGGATGGGGCGGCGTCGACAAGGCCACGCTGTCGGCTCTTGGCGCCTTTGCCGATGCCATCGAGACGAACCCTGAGGCCTTCCGCCAGGTCTGGTTCGATCTTTCCGGTGTATGGACCGGAAAAACGCCGGACGCCGAAAAAATCGCGCTGGCCGCCTTGATTCGCCGAGTGGGTCCGCGTCACTTCCTATCGGGGTCCGACTGGCCGTACAACGGTACGGATCTGGCGGATTATTACCACCGCACCTATCCGCAGCTGCCGCTGACCCCCAAGGAGTGGGCGGTGATCCGGAGCAACATCGCACCTTATGCGCGCGCCCTGCGCCGGGTACCGGCATGCTGCCGCCAGATCAAGCCGGCTGGTCCGCCTCACCAGGGTTGAACCGGCTGACCCGGCGGGCGCGCGTGGCGACTTCACGTGGCATTGCCGGGATGGGTTGCAGGATTTCAGCTCGCCCAAGGCTGCAGGCAGGAGTCCGTCGTGTACAAGGCGCTTGCACTTCTGGTGGTGGGTACCCTGGCCGCGGCGGGCGTGAAAGCAGCGACCCCGATCGACGATCCGCTGGTTTTCGTGACGATGCATTACGCCAGTCGCGCGCAACTGCAGACGGTCGCATCGCGCTTCCAGCACGTGGCCATCGACGAGAAGACGCACACGATCGGGGTGGAGGCGACCCAGGATGAACTCCGTGAGCTGCGCCTGCACGGCTTCGACGCGACGATCGACGGGCCGGCGACGCGGCGCATGCGCCTGGCCGACGCTTACTGGAGCCACGGAAGGACGAGCGTCCGCCCCTCGACCATCTCCGGCTACCCGTGCTACCGCACGGTCACCGAAACCTACGCGACGATGGACCAGCTGGCGCGGTCCCACCCGTCGCTGGCGCGGGTCGTGGACATCGGTCCGAGCTGGCTGGAAAACGAAGCGCCCGGCACCGGCCACCGCATGCGCGCACTGGAACTGAGCAACCGGGCGACCGGCTTCAGCAGCAAGCCGGCGATGGTGGTGTTCGCATCGATCCATGCGCGCGAATACACGCCGGCAGAGCTGCTGACGCGCTTCGCCGAAGGCCTGGTGAACGGTTACGGTACCGATCCCGAAGCGACCTGGCTGCTGGACAACTTCCGCTTCCACCTCATCCTCCAGGCCAATCCCGACGGCCGGGTCAAGGCCGAGAGCGGACTGTCGTGGCGCAAGAACGTCGACGATACCAACGGCCACTGCAGCGCGACGAGCTACGGCATCGACCTCAACCGCAATTTCTCGTTCCGGTGGAACGAGACGCCGGGCGGCTCCAGCGGCAACGCCTGTGCGGGTACGTATCGCGGCCCTTGGAGCTTGTCGGAAACCGAATCGCAGGATCTTCTGCGTTACGTCGCCGGTGCGCCGGACAGCACCGGCGTGTATCGCGGTGGCGTGCTGCCCGATCGCCGCGGCGACACGGCGGGCAGTGCCGCACCGAGCAGCTATCGCGGCATCTTCCTCGACCTGCACAGCTACAGCAGGGTGGTCCTGTGGCCCTGGTCCTACTCCACCGCGGCGTCACCCAACGCCACCGCCCTGCGGACGCTGGGCCGGCGACTGGCCTGGTACAACGGCTACATGCCCGAGCAGTGGTCGCGGATGTACGCCGCCGACGGAACCGACACGGACACGATGTACGGCCTGCTCGGCGTGCCGAGCTACACCATTGAACTGGGGGTCGCGTTCTTCGAGAGCTGCTCGACCTTCGAAAGCTCGACCCTCCCGAAGAACCTGCAGGCCTTGCGCTTTGCCGCGCGCAACCTCTGGGCGCCGTACCTGTATCCGTCCGGGCCGACGACGACCAAGCTGAGCGTGTCGCCGACGCGTGTCGCCGCGGGCACGCCGGTGACGGTCAACGCGACGCTCGACGACGCGCGCTTCAGCACGCGCAATGGCACCGAGGCCGTGCAGGCGATCCGATCGGCCACGGCGTTCCTCGACCAGACGCCGTGGGCAGCCAATGCCACCCGCCACGCGATGGTGCCCGGCGACGGCCGCTTCGACGAAACCGCCGAGCCGGCCGCCCTGCGCCTGTCGACGACCGGACTGGCCCCGGGCCGCCACGTCGTGTTCGTGCAGGGCACCGACGCGAGCGGACGCGCAGGCACGCCGCAGGCGGTGTATTTCACCGTGCAATAGCGGCGGTCAAGGCGGATCACCTGCGAGAAGCTAGCCAGGACACTTGGACCTTGGCCGCCCCGGCCCCAGGCTCAACGAGCCGCGCCGCCCATTTCAGGGCCGCCGCGCCGTCATCCGGGCCGCCGGCCCGCCGTCAGGCGTCGTCGCCGACACCTGCCCCCTCGCTGCGCCGCCATACCGAGATGGGCACGTTGCCATCCTGGCGTGGCGGCACCCGATAACTCAGCACGTCACCATGCAGTTCGAAGCTGCGGCTCTGTTGCTGGCCCTCCCAGTTGGGAAAGGAGGCGCCATCGATGTGGAAGACGAGCAGGTGCCGCCTGGCGTCGAGGTCGATCGTGCCAAAGTGCGTGCTCGCCCCCATAACCGCGCCCCGGTATTCGTCGGGGCTGCCAGCGGCCTTGGCGCCGGCGGCGAAGCGTGGGCGGTCGGCGCGGAATATCTGCAGCGAGTAATGCCCGCGCCGGTCGATCATCAGCAGACCCTTGGGTGCTTCACCGTAATCCCGGGTACGCGAGCCGTCCGGATGCAGCGCGTCCGCAGCCTCCAGGGTCCATGTGCCAGCCAGCGGGAAGGCGGCGGTGACGCCATCGGCCAGGGCGCCGGTAGCCGCGGCAAGGCCAACCACCAGCCACGCCGTGGCGACAAGACGAACTCGTGCAGGATGCATGCGCATGCGTTGTTTTCCTTGGGGTAGGCAGATCGGGAGCAGCCAGCCTTCGGGGGGCGGGCGTCATGCATCCTAGGACTTGTAACAGTTTCGTAAAATAGAATAATTCGCCATCTATCCATCAGAAATTCTTCAGTATGCAATTACCCAACCTGGACATGGATGCCTTGCGGACCCTGGCCGCGATCCTTCGCCTGGGCAGCCTGGCCCGCGCCGCGGAGCGAGTGGGCCGCTCGCAATCGGCAGTCAGCCAGCAGATGCGCAAGCTGGAGGCGCAACTGGGACAGCCGTTGTTCCGCAAGCAGGGACGCCGGGTTGCGTTGACCGAAGCGGGCGACCGGGTGCATGCGTATGCGCTGCGCATCCTTGCGCTCAACGACGAGGCGGTGCACGCGGTGCACGGCCCATCGGTCGGGGGCATCGTGCGGTTCGGCTTGCCGGGGGATTTCGCCGAATCCTGGCTGCCGGCGGCGCTGGGGCAATTCAAGAAGGCCTATCCGGCGGTGCAGGTGGACGTGGCGGTCGAACGCAACGGCACGCTGCTGGAGCGGCTGGATCGCGGCGAGCTGGACCTGGTGCTGGCGATGGGCCATGCCCGGCGAGCCGATGCCGAACTGCTCGCGACACTGCCGATGACATGGGTAGGCCGCAAGGACGCGGGCGACCGGTTGCGATCAGGCCAGGCCATCGATCTGGCGCTCTACCACCCGCCGTGCTTCTTTCGTCAGGCCGGCACCGAGGCACTGGACAAGGCCGGCATGGCCTGGCGGCCGGCCTTCGTCACGACCAGCCTGCAGAGCCTTTGGGCAGGTGTCGCCGCCGGCCTTGGCATTACCTTGCGCACGAGCGCGGGCATCCCGCCCCCGTTGGCCCGCCTGGACGGCCGTCACGGACTTCCACCCTTGCCTCGCGTCGACGTCTGCCTGCATGGCGGCAGTGATCCGGCATCGCCCGCGCTGAAGCAACTGCGCCGCACCGTCACGGAACAGGCGTTGGCGGAGCTTGCGGGAAGTAAGGCGGGCATGGCGCGTTAAGCCCACGCCGCCTTTTCGGGCATTCGCGTCGACCCATGCGCTTCGGGCCTGTCGACGGGCTGCGAATAGCTGAATCCCGCCCCGTCAGGTCCCTTTTCACGCCTGGCCAGGAGACCCCGCCGCGAGCTCGGCGTCCCGCGCGGCAAAGGAAGGGACCGAGTCGCCTGCTTGAAGCAACTGCGCTCCGGCCCCGGTGTCCTTCCTTTCATCCGCCTATCCATTGACCTGCATCAAGATGCCGCGACGCACCCGCCGGAGCATGGCGCACACGGACGAACGCCGGCCATGCGCGCTCCCGTCCGCCGAGGTGACGCCATGAAACCTGCCAGCCCCACGCTTGTCGCCTACTACAGCCGCACGGGAAAGACCGCACGCGTCGGCCATGCGCTGGCGTCGCGGCTTGGAGCAGACGAACTGGTGATCGAAGAGACACGCGGCCGGGGTCGCATCTCTGTCTGGCGCGCCATGCTCGACCGCATGCTGGGCACCCTTCCCCCGATCGGCCCCGTCACGGTCGCGCTGGAGGACTACGCGTCGGTCCTGCTGGGCACACCGGTGTGGGCTGGGGGCGCCGCGTCACCCATACGCCGCTTCCTGCGGGACTATGGGGCGCGCCTGCGGCAGGTCTCCTTCTTCTGCACGATGGACGGCAGCGGCGCGCAGAACACTTTCGCCGACATGCAGAAGCGACTCGGCAAAGCGCCACAGGCCACGTTCGCGTTCGACGCCAAGGCCATGGACAGCGAGCACTACCCGGGCACGCTCGACGCGCTGGTGGCGACAGCACAGCGGAGCACGCAGGACCCGGCCGGCATGGTGCAGAGTTGATGCCGCCCGTCCCTCCTGGCCCGCCGCCGATGTCGACAGCCTCGAATCCGTGGGTGCCGCCGCTTTCGGGCACGTCCGGGCAGGCCGGCGCCATGTCCACCTCCGACTTCACCTTGGCGGCCGCCTTGATGGATGCCTTCGCCCGGCGCACGGGCGTCGAGGGCCCGGGACCCGCGGTGCGCTACCTGTGGACCGACGCGTTCGCAACCTGCAACTTCCTGGGGCTGGCCGCAGCCGGCGACGGCGCGCGCTACACAGCCCTTGCCGAACGCACGGTCGCGCAGGTGCACGAGGTGCTGGCGCATTTCCGCGCCGACGATATCCGCACCGGCTGGCTGCGCGGACCGCACGGCGACGCGGAGGACGACCACCCGGTCCGCGCCGGGCTGCGCATCGGCAAGAAGCTGCCCGAACGCTGCCCCGACGAGCCGTTCGACGAGCGCCTGGAGTGGGAGCGCGACGGCCAGTACTTCCACTACCTGACCCGTTGGATGCATGCCCTCGACCGCTGCGCGCGAGAGCGCCATGCGGCGCACTTCAACCGCTGGGCCCGCGAGCTGGCCGATACCGCGCACCGGGCCTTCACCAACGGCGGCGGCAGGCGCATGTACTGGAAGATGAGTACGGACCTCGCCCGCCCCCTGGTCGCTTCGATGGGCCAGCACGATCCGCTCGACGGTCTGCTCACCGCGCGCGCGCTGCGCGCCACGGCACAGGCCTTGGGCGAGACGTCCGGACCCACCCTGGACGAAGCGATCGCCGACTACACCGCGATGGTGCAGGGCAGCCCGCTGGCCACCACCGACCCGCTGGGACTGGGCGGCCTGCTGGTCGATGCGCTGCTGCTCGACCGCCTGTCGACTGCCGGCGCCGACGGCGACCGCGCCCTGCTCGATCAACTGCTCGCCAGTGCGCTGGCGGGCCTGCCACATTGCCAGCGCTCGCTCGATGCACCGGCCGATGCGCGCCTGGGCTTCCGCGAGCTGGGGTTGGCGATCGGCCTGGCCGCGCTCGAGCGACTGATCGCCGCCCCAGCGAGCGGCCAGACCCGCCGACGCCTGGACGCCCTGCACGCCTACCTGCCCCTGCGGCAGGCGATCCATGCGTACTGGTTGCATCCGGCCCATCGCACCGCGTCGTCCTGGACCGAGCACCAGGACATCAACGAGGTCATGCTGGCCACCAGCCTGGCGCCGGACGGGTGGCTCGGGGCGTAGGCACCGGGCCGGTTCATCGCAGGCGGCCATCTGGTCTGCGAAACAAATGGACACCTGGCGTGCACCTCGAGAAACGCCTCGTCGAGAGGACCTTCAAAGGGGGCGTGGATCAGGCGCAAGCTTCGCGGCGCTTGGCGGTCTATCGCATACTCATCACTTTCCCAGCGATGGATGCCCTTGCATGACGCAGCCCGCCTTCCCGAATGGCCACTTCTACTCGCCCATCGTGGACGCCGACGAGGTAGCCAAGGACGCCAGCCGGATCTGGTCGCCGACCAGGAACCTACGCGGGATAGACCTCAATCATTCCGAGCATGAGCGGCTGCTACGCGACGTGTTTCCCAGCATGGTCGGTGCCTTCGACTACCCCACCAGCGGGCCGGACGATGACGCGCTGGACCACTTCTATGACTTCAACGGGCAGTTCGAGCGGCAGGATCCACGCGTGGCGTTCTGCATGCTGCAGATGATCCGGCCACGCCGGATCGTTGAGGTGGGGTCGGGCTATTCCACGCTGCTCATGATGGACGTCAACCGGCGTTTCCTGGGCGGCTCGGCGGCGATCACTTGCCTGGAGCCGTTCCCCCGCCCCTTCTTGCGCCGCGCCCATGCCGCGGGGTCGATCGCGTTGATCGAGGAGCGTGCCCAAGCCGTGGACGAATCCATCTTCGCCACGCTGAGGGAGGGCGACGTGTTGTTCATCGACTCCTCGCACGTGGCCAAGACCGGCAGCGACGTCAATCGCCTGATCCTTGAAATCCTCCCCGTGCTCGCTCCGGGTGTGTACGTCCATTTCCACGACATATTCCTGCCGCTCGACTACCCGCAGCGATGGGTGGTGGAGCTGGGCTTCTCCTGGAACGAGCAATACATGCTGCAGGCGTTCCTCGCGTTCAATCCGCACTACAGCATCGTCTATGGCAGCGCGATCGCCCGCGAGTGCCATGCCGAGACGCTGGCCGGGTTCCTGAAGGGCGAGCCAGCCCATGGCGGCAGTCTATGGCTGCGCCGCAACCCCGACCAGGAAGTCGACGAAAAGGGGGCGCCATTTCGCCGCAGTCAATAGGCGCGATTGATCCTCCCCGACGGTCCCGGGGAGTGCGTACCCGTCTTGTCGCCGGCCACCCGCCGCTGCGTTTCATGCGGCGCCAAGGTCGCGCCAGTCACCGTGATGGCCAGGGTGCATCAGCGGTCCTTGCTGCCTGCCAGGCACCCATCGGTCATCGCGCATCCCGTCCAGATGCGCGTCGCGCGTCGCACCGAGTCTCGGACTCAAGGCCCACCTCCTGATGGCTCGGTTCGCGTGCGGTCCTGCGGTCGCCGGCGCGCCCTCGCCATCCGCCCAACGGATTCCAGCCTCCCACTGCGGGCGGCCGTCTTTGCGCAGATACACGCCTGGCAAGCTGCTCTTCGGTTTCGCTTTCGCCATGTCCCCGGTATCCTTCAAGGCCTGTTGGCCCCGTAGCTCAGCTGGATAGAGCGACGCCCTCCTAAGGCGTAGGTCGCCCGTTCGAATCGGGCCGGGGTCACCATCGATCGCCTGGCCTTCGCGGGCTTTTCGGGACCGAACTTGTCCCAACTACCGGTGATGATGTCTGCAAGCGGCGCTGTCACCGGACTTGTCCTGTACAGCTCTACGCTGCCAAGAGTCAGGCCGGACGTTCGAATCACCTCGATGGCACCCCTCTCAAGTACACGGGCCGGCGCCGCTGGCCTTGTGCTTTCTGGCTCAGGAACTGCACGACAGCATCGAGCAACCCGCCCTGTGCCGCGCCCAGTCCGGGCGCTTCTGCGCGAACACCTCGCGGCCGGGCTGATCGTCGTACGGATGGCGCATCACGTCGAGCAGTTCGGCAATGCCGCCGGGGTCGCCCTGCTCCGCGCGATCGATCGCCTGTTGGGCCAGGTAATTGCGCAGCACGTAGCGGGGGTTGGCCAGGTGCATGCGCGAGCGACGTTGCTGCGGCGATAGCGGATCATCGGCAAGCCGAGCGACATAGCGGGCCAGCCAGTCGTTCAGCGCGGGCGCCGCCTCGCGCCGCTTGGCCTCGTCGTAGAACGCGTCGTGCATCGGTGCCAGCGTCGGTGCGTGTGGGTCGACGTCCGCCAGTGCGCGAAACCACAGCGTCATGTCGATCTCGGCACGCTGCATGATGTCATGCAGCGATTGCATCAGCGCCACGTCGCCATCGCGGCATTCGGCCAGGCCGAGCTTGGCGGCGATGTTGTGACGATCTGCAGCGGCGTATGTGGCGGCATAGCGATCCAGCCCGGCCTGCAGCGACTCCACGCCATCGAACAGCGGGGCCAGCGCGCCGGCGAGCCGGCTGAGGTTCCACCACGCCACGTTCGGCTGTTGGCCAAAACGATAGCGGCGGCGCTGCGCGTCGGTGGTGTTCGGCGTCCAGTCCGCGTCGTAATTGTCGATCCAGCCGTATGGGCCGTAGTCGATGGTGAGGCCGAGGATAGACATGTTGTCGGTGTTCATCACGCCATGCACGAAACCCACCCGCATCCAGTGCGCGATCAGCGTGGCGGTGCGTTCGCACACCTTGGCGAACCACTGCGCGTACAGCGCTTCGCCCTCACCCTGCAGTTCGGGATAGTCGCGGCGAATGGTGAAGTCGGCCAGCTGCCGCAGCAAGGCGGTGTCGCCGCGCGAGGCAGGCAATTCAAAATTGCCGAAACGGATGAACGACGGCGCCACACGACAGACGATCGCTCCCGGCTCCGGCGCCGCGTGACCGTCGTAGAACATGTCGCGCAGCACCGGCTCGCCGGTCCCGACCAGGCTCAGTGCCCGCGTGGTCGGTACGCCGAGGTGATGCATCGCTTCGCTGCACAGGAATTCGCGCACGGACGAACGCAGCACGGCGCGGCCGTCTGCCCCGCGCGAGTACGGCGTCAGACCCGCACCCTTCAACTGCAACTCCCAGCGCTCACCGATGGCATTGATCACTTCGCCCAGCGAGATCGCGCGGCCGTCGCCAAGTTGTCCGGCCCATTGGCCGAACTGATGCCCGCCGTAATTCGCCGCATACGGCTGCATGCCGTCGAGCAGGACATTGCCGCCGAACAGTCGGGCAAACCCGGGCGTAGCCACATCCGCCTCGCTGAACCCCAGCGTCGTTGCCATCTCGGTCGAATGCGCCAGCAGCCGCGGCGCGGCCACCGGGGTCGGATCGACGCGCGAATACAGCGCCGCCTCGACCTGGCGCAGCCGCGGGCCCTGCTCCGGATCGCCGGCCAGGTCGCGCACGAATGCATTGTCGAAACGAAGATTGAACACGGCGACCCACGATGATCGAACAGACCGATGCTACACCGGGCACGCGGCGGCCCATGCGGGAGCACACCCGCGCGGCGCTATAGTCGGCGCTGCCAGCCAACGGGAAACCGACATGAACGACGCGCCAGGCGACCTCAACGCCGATGCACTGCCCGAGGACGCACCGTACATCGCCGCCACCACTCGCTGGCTGGAGCGTGCGGTGATCGGGCTCAATCTCTGCCCGTTCGCTCGCGCGCCGCACGTGCAGGGCAAGCTGCGCCTGCGGGTGAGCCATGCGCGCGACACCGATGCGCTGCTCGACGAGCTGTGCGGCGAGCTGCAGTCGCTGAACGCACTCCCGCCGGACGAATGCGAAACCGGCTTGCTGATCCACCCGTTCGTGCTCACCGACTTTCTCGACTACAACGACTTTCTCGACGTCGCCGATGCGGCGGTACAGACGCTGGGCCTGGAAGGCGAATGGCAGGTGGCCAGCTTCCATCCCGATTACCAGTTCGCCGACAGCCCAGCAGATGCGATCGAGAACTACAGCAACCGATCCCCCTATCCCACGTTGCATCTGCTGCGTGAATCGAGCATCGAACGCGCCATGGAGGCAATGAGCGATACCGACAGCATCTACCGGCGCAACATCGACACGCTGCAACGCCTCGGCACCGATGGCTGGAAGGCGCTGTGGCGCGACGACGACGGCTAGGCACGTCGTCTTCACGGCAGACGGTTCATGTGTGCCAGACCTGACCCTGTCATGCTGACGAGTGAACAATCTCCCCGATCCCTACGCCGAAAGCATCGACCCCGGCGTGCAATGCACGACTTGCGAAGCGGTGTGCTGCCGCCTCACCGTGGTACTGATGCCGGAAGACCATGTGCCTGCGTGGCTGGTCGATCGCGACACCCATGGCATGGAAACCCTGGCCAAAGGCGAGGATGGCTGGTGCGTTGCGGTCGATCCGAACACCTTCGGCTGCACCATCTACGACGATCGCCCCACCATCTGCCGCAAGTACGCAATGGGCAGCCCGAGCTGCCGCGAAGAACGCCACAAATGGTTCGGCGCGACGATTCCCACTGCGGTGCACATGCTGTAGCTGCGTCGCGCCAGGTCAGGCGGCGCCGTTGAAGATCAAGGCGACCTCGTCGGCGTCGAGCGCACGCCATTCGCCCGGCGGCAGTTCGCCCAGCGTGAGTCCGCCGACCGAAATGCGCTGCAGCGTCTCGACGTGGTTGCCGGCGGCGGCGAACATCCGGCGCACCTGGTGATAACGGCCTTCGGTAACGGTGAGCCGGGCATGCCGCGGCCCCAGTACTTCGAGCATGGCCGGCGCCAGCGGTTCCTGCTCCGTTTCCAGCATCAGCGTGCCGCTGGCGAACAACGGGCCTTCGTCGCCGCGCAGATCCTGCGCCAGCGTGGCCTCGTAGACCTTGGCCACCTGCGCCTTCGGCGAGATGATCCGGTGCAGCAGGGCACCGTCGTCGGTGAACAGCAGCAGGCCGCTGGTATCGCGGTCGAGCCGGCCCACGCTGGACAACACCGGAGAACGCACGCTGTAGCGCGGCGGCAGCAGATCGTAGACGACCCGGCCAGGATCCTTGCGCGAACAGGTGACGCCTAGCGGCTTGTTCATCATCAGCACCAGGCCCGGCGGCGGATCGAGCGGCTCGTCGTCGACGCGGATGGTCTCGTAAGCCACCACGTCGTCGGCGTACAGCACCTCGCCATCTGCGTCGGTGATGCGCCCTGCGCGGAACAATTGCGTCACATCCTTGCGGCTGCCGTAGCCCAGGTTCGCAATCAGCTTGACCAGTTTCATGGCTTCACTCCAACCGCCTCGATCACCTTGAATCCCTCTTGCGTCACCAGCGTTCTTACGTCGCGAAAACGCGCCGCCAGTATCGCCTCATACGGCAGGTGGCGGTTCGCCACGATGAATAGACGGCCGTTTGGCTGCAGCGCCTCGGCCGCGGTGACGATGAACGCCCGGCCCAGCTCCGGCAGATCGGCACGACCCTGGTGAAACGGCGGATTGCTGACGATGGCGTCGTAACGCCGCGACAGGCCGCGCGTGACATCGTGCCAGTGCACTGCCACCGCCAGTTCGCGGCCGCACTCGCGCTGCGCCCTGGCCAGATTGATCCGCGCCGGCTCCAGCGCACGCGCCTCGGCCTCGTACAGGTCGATCGTGCTGACGTTGGGGCAACGCGCGATCACCTGGCTGGCGAGATAGCCGCAACCGGCGCCGAGGTCCGCCACGCGGCCATGCAGATCATCCGGCAGATGCGCGGCCAGCAGCGCCGAGGCGCGATCGATACGATTCCACGCAAACAGGCCGGGACGGCTGACGTAACCGTCGACGATCGCGCGCGGCGCATCCAGCGACAGCCACTCGGCCAGCAAGGCCCGATCGATGCCGGCGGCGTCAGGTGTGCTCCAGAACACCCGGCACTTGTGCTTGGACTGATGCTGCACGGCCCCGGCCAATCTCGCCAGATCCGCCTCGCCCGACTTCGCGCCCTCGGCATTAGGCATCGCCGCCAGCACGGTGCCGCCCGGTGCCGTGTGCACCAGGGCACGGGCAAACAACGCACGTGCCTCGTCGCGCTGGCGCGGCGGCAGCACCAGCACCAGCGGGAAGACTTCATCTGCCGCCGGCTCACCCACGCGCAAGCCGTTGCGGGCCAGCTCGTCGGCGAACGGCATGAAACCCTGCTCACACAACCAGCCGGGCTGCGCCATTTCACGCAGCCGCACGCCGGCGCGCGCACGCAGAAACAATACGCGGCCGTCGGCCGGCAGGCGCAGTTCCGACGACTCCAGGGGTACGAACAGGGCCGCCAGCGCCGCATCCGGCGCGGCCGCGGAGAATCCGGCAGCAGTCACGTCATTCTTCAACAGTGAAACGGAGGGGCATTGTACGTGGCCGCCGCCCTCACGCCGGCTGATGGCGTGTATCGGCGCATTCAGCTGCCTCCACCGCCAGCGAGATCAGTTCGCGCGTCCGGGCATCCAGATGGCCGGAATCACTTCGCTGTGGAGATGGCCGGGCACGATGCCCGGGCACGGCCGCAGTATTGCGCCATCGCAGGATCGCGTGCCGGAAAACCGCGATACACGGCACCCGAGAAGGCATGCCGTGCTCTGCCCGGCAGCTCACAGCGTGGCTGACGACTGCCCCAGCCGGCCCACCCAGCGATACAGCAAGAGCATCACCACGATGAACGCGGCGCCGCCGATGAACAACGCGGGGCCGTGCGCGAAGGCGTCGCCGACCAGGTCGAGCGGATAGTCCTTGCCGGAGAACGCGACGAAAGCGGCGATCACCACGCCGAGCAGCCCCTCGCCGACGATCATGCCCGAAGCGAGCAGCACACCGAGCTGCTTGGTCGCTTCGGGATTCTTCGCCGTGCGGTCGGCCCGGCGGTCGAACCACCAGCCGGCCACCGCGCCGACCACCACCATCAGCGTGCTCTGTGTCGGCAGGTAGATGCCCAGGCCTACCGCCAGTGGCGACAAGTGCGCCGACTTCGTCGTGCGGCGCAGCACTTCGTCGATGATGATCATCACCACGCCGATCGCCGCGCCGATCTCGATCAGGCTCCAGTCGATGTTGTTCTTGATCACGCCCTGCGCCAGCGCCGAGATCAACCCGGCCTGCGGCGCGGGCAACGCATTGGCACGCTGCGGGCCTGGTGCGCCGACGAAACCGTAAGCGTGATTGAGCAGGTCGAGGATCGGCGGAATGATCGCCGCGCCGGCAATCACGCCGATCACCAGCGCCCACTGCTGTTTCGACGGCGTCGCATCGACCAGCTGCCCGGTTTTCAGGTCCTGCAGGTTGTTGTTCGCGATCGCCGCGGCGGCAAACACGATCGAGGTGATGAACAGGGCGAACGCCACCAGCGCGTTCTCGCTGCCGGCCGGCAGCGTCGAGCGGATGCCGAACACCAGCAGCAACGCCGCGCTGATCACCACGATGATGCCGATGCCCGACAACGGACTGTTCGAGGAACCGATCAGGCCGGCCATGTAGCCGCACACGGCGGACACGAAGAAACTCATCAACACCACGAAGATCAGCCCGGCCACCACCAGGGCAACCACGTGATCGCCCAGCCCATGGCCTGAGGTCGTCGCGAAGTTGGCGATCAGCCAGCCGATCGGCAGCATGCATACCAGCGAGATCAGGCCGACCTGCCCGATCGGGATGTCATGCTCGGTACGCGGCAGCGAGGCGGCGTTGCCGGCACCGCGCACGCGCGAAGCCGCCATCGCGGTAGTCAGGCCGGTGATCACCGGCTTGACCAGCTTGGCCAGGGTCCAGACGGCAGCCACGCCGATGGTGCCGGCGCCGACGAAGCGGACCTTGTGGCTCCAGGTGGCATTGGCCAGGTCCTTGATCGAATCGACCGCCGGCACCAGCGCGGAAAAATGCGGGACGCCCCAGCCCCAGCCGATTGCCGCACCCACCAGCATCGCGATGCCGACCCACAAACCGACCAGGTGACCGATGCCGAACAGCGCGAAGGAGAGAAAGAAGTCGAAGCCGGTCACGCCACCGGTGTCGCCGCGCACGCGGAAGTAGTGCACCACGTCGCCCGCGAACACCCGCGTTGCCACCACCACCGCGAACATCGCCGAGACGATCGAACCCCACAGCACCGCGAGCAGGCCGGCGCGATTGGACTCGGCGGCAGCAGCCGCGCTGACGCCCTCGCCGCCGCCGGCACCGACCTTCAGCACTTCGGCACAGGCCACGCCTTCGGGATACGGCAGGTCGGAGTTGGTGACCAGGGCGCGGCGCAGCGGGATCGAGTACATCACGCCGAGGATGCCGCCCAGCGCGCAGATCGCGAACGACGTCCAGTAATTGAAGCCGGTCCACCAGCCGATCAGGATCAGGCCCGGCAGCACGAAGATGATCGACGACAACGTGCCGGCCGCCGATGCGACCGTCTGCACGATGTTGTTCTCCTGGATTGTGGCGCCCTTGAAGTAGCGCAGGATCGCCATCGAGATCACCGCCGCCGGTATCGAGGTGGCGAAAGTCAGGCCGGCCTTGAGGCCGAAGAACACGTTGGCCGCAGTAAACACCACGGTGATCACGACGCCGATGATCACGCCACGCATGGTCAGTTCGTTGCGCGGCGTCGCGCTGGACATGGGCTGTGCACTCACGTTTGTTTCTCCCCCGGACGGATGCTGCGGTGGAAGATAGCGTGGAATGGCTGCCGATGGTTACCCCAAGCGCGTCGGCGCCATGGCACACCAGGCATCACAACGTCAGCCGGCTCTCGAAACGCCGTAGCTCGCCGGACAGCGGATCGACGAACGCCAGGCGGTGCGCCAGCAGCTTCAACGGATGCTGGCAATCGTCGTCGGCCTTTTCCGCCAACGCCGGATACAGCGCGTCACCCACGATCGGCGCACCCAGCGCCGCCATGTGCACACGCAGTTGATGCTTTTTGCCAGTAACCGGAAACAGCGCATAGCGCCAGCTCTTCTCGCCGCGCTCGATCACGTCGACCCGCGTCTCGCTGTTCGGTTCGCCGTCCACCTCGTGCATGCGGAAGAACGGTTCGCCCGCGACCAAGCGCGAGCGCCGCCGCAGCGGAAACCCGAATGCCGGCAACGCCGGCGCCAGCGCCTCGTAACGCTTGTCGATCCGGCGCTCGCGGAACAGCGCCTGATACGCGGCCCGGCTGCTCCGGTTCGTCGAGAACAGCACCAGTCCCGCGGTGAGCCGGTCGATCCGGTGCAGCGGCACCAGATCGGGGTTGTCCAGTCGGCGAATCAGCCGTCGCAGCAAAGTCTGCTCGACAAACCCACCGGCCGGCGTCACCGGCAGGAAGTGCGGCTTGTCCGCCACCACCAGATGTTCGTCCACGTGCAGCACGGTTTCGGTGAACGGGATCGCCACCTCGTCCACGACCTCGCGGTAATAGTGGACGCGCAAGCCCGCCCGGTACGGCGTGTCTGGCGTGATCGCGCAGCCTCGCCCGTCCAGAACCCGTCCACGCGCCATGCGATCCAGCCACTGCACGCGACTGACCGTGCCGAACTGCGCGCACAGGCCATCGAGCACGGTCGCCCAGGCAGCGGGGGGCAGATGCACGGTGCTGGCGTGGGGATCGCGGACGAAAGCTGTCGCGGGCGGGCTCATGGGTGGCAGTTTAATGGGCGACACCGTCTGCTTCGGAACTCACTGGGCGTACAATGGGGGGTTGTTGTCTCAAGGCATGCCCATGGCGCTCAACTCCACCATCTACAAGGTCGAACTGCAGATCAGCGACATGGACCGGCATTATTACGCCACCCATGCACTGACCCTGGCGCGGCATCCGTCGGAAACCGAGGAACGCCTGATGGTGCGCCTGCTCGCGTTTGCGCTGTATGCGGACGAGCGGCTGGAGTTCGGCAAGGGCATCAGCGACGAGGACGAGCCGGCACTGTGGCGCAAGGCGTACACCGACGAGATCGAGCTGTGGGTCGAAGTGGGCCAGCCGGACGAAACGCGCATCCGCAAGGCCTGCGGCCGCTCGCGCCAGGTGGTGGTGATCAGCTACGGCGGCAACGCGGCGGAGATCTGGTGGAACAAGGTCGGCGCGGCGCTGAGCCGCAACCGAAACCTCACCGTGCTCGACATCCCCGCAGCGACGGTGGCGCGACTCGTCACGCTGCTGCAGCGTGGCATGCGACTGCAGTGCCTGATCCAGGATGGCCAGCTGCAAGTGATGAACGACACCGAGGCGGTGGCCGTCGATCCGGTCAAGCGCATGGTCGCAACCGAGATGGCGAGCTGAGCCATGGATTACCCGATAATCAACATTCCGCTTTCATCCACCCCGCGTCCATCCACATTTCCGGAGTCATCCCATGCGCTGGTTGCTGCCCCTGCTCGCCGTATTCACCTTCGCCGCCTGCACGACGGCCGCGCCACCTGCGCAAGCCACCGGTAACGTGGACAAGCTCACCACGATCGACCAGAAAGTCGGCACCGGCACCGAGGCCAAAGATGGCATGCAGGTCACCGTGCACTACACCGGCTGGCTGTACGACGACAGCGCCAAGGACAAGCACGGTGCGAAGTTCGACAGCTCGCGCGACCACGGCGAGCCGTTCTCCTTCATGCTCGGCCAGGGCAGCGTGATCGCCGGCTGGGACCAGGGCGTGGCCGGCATGCGCGAAGGCGGCAAGCGCATCCTGCTGATTCCGGCGGCGCTCGGCTACGGCGCCCGCGGTGCCGGCGACGACATCCCGCCGAATGCGTCGCTGGTGTTCGAAGTGGAGTTGCTGAAAGTCGGCAACTGAGTGGCCCGACCGGCGGCGGCGATCAGTCTTCCTGTGCAGCCGCTTCGCGGCCCTGCTGGCGGATGATCGCCTCTTCCCGCGCGTCGATGATCGACTGCATCACGCTGTCGACGTCGGCAATGGTTTCGTCGAACTCGAAGTGGCCGGTGAGCTCGCTGTCCGGATGCAGCTCGCCGAGTTCGTACAGCGCCCACATCTCCTCGCCGTAATACGTGTCCAGCAGCTCTGGCGCAAAGCGCGACAGGCTGATGGTGATGTTGCCCACATCACGCCGCAGCATCGCGCGCGCCGCGTTGTTGCCCGACGCGCTGACCGCCTGCGGCAGGTCGATGATCACCGGGCCTTCCGGCCCCACCAGCACGTTGTACTCGGACAGGTCGCCGTGGATCAGTCCCACGCACAGCATCCGTGCCACCTGCTGCATCAGGAAACGGTGGTATTCGCGGGCGGTGTCCGCCGACAGTTCCACCTCGCCGAGTCGCGGCGCGGAATAGCCGTCCGCGTCGGTGACCAGCTCCATCACCAGCACGCCGTTGAAATAGCCATACGGCTTCGGCACCCGCACGCCGGCGGCGGTGAGCTGGTACAGCGCGTCGACCTCGGCATTCTTCCAGGCGGCCTCGGCCTCCTTGCGGCCGAACTTGGTCGCCTTGCCCATCGCCCGCATCTGCCGGCTGCCGCGCACCTTGCGGCCTTCCTGGTATTGCACGCGCGCCTGGAAACTGCGTTGCGCCATGTCCTTGTAGACCTTGGCGCAACGGATGTCCTCGCCCGAGCGGACGACGTAGACGGAGGCTTCCTTGCCGCTCTTCAGCGGTCGCAGCACCTGATCGATCACGCCCTCCTCGATCAGTGCCTGCAGGCCCTTGGGTGTTTTCATGCGTGGGGAAGCTTCAACAATTCGTGGAATAACGCCCATTATGGCCGATCGGCGGCCTTCCCCGTTTCTTTCCGGAAGACACCGGTCAGCCCGCGGCCATCAACCGATCCCGCACCGCCGCCGCGATCTCGAACGAATGCCGCCGCGCCGCATGTTCGAACACGTTGGCAGTGATCAGCAGTTCGTCCGGCTTGTGCCGGGCGATGAACGCCTCGATGCCGCCCTGGACGGTGTCGGCCGCACCGATAACCGCACAAGCCAGTGCACGCTCCACCATCAATTTCTCCGGCGGCGTCCAGTACGACTCGATGTCGTCGATCGGCGGCGGGATCAGCCCCGGCCGGCCGCGACGCAGATTGATGAAGCTCTGCTGCTGGGTGGTGAACAGACGGCGCGCCTCGGCGTCGCTGTCCGCGGCGACCACGTTGAGCCCGAGCATGGCGTACGGCTGCTGCAACCGTGCCGATGGCTGGAAGTCGCGCCGATACAGCGCC
The DNA here is from genome assembly GCF_042654965.1 of Rhodanobacter umsongensis. Lineage (NCBI taxonomy): Bacteria > Pseudomonadati > Pseudomonadota > Gammaproteobacteria > Lysobacterales > Rhodanobacteraceae > Rhodanobacter > Rhodanobacter umsongensis. The sequence continues at coordinate 473,782 of NZ_JBHSMK010000009.1, forward strand.
AACGCGTCGTCCATCGCGTCCGGCGCGAAATGCGAGGCGAATGCGAACGGCAGGCCGAGCTGCGCCGACAGCTTCGCGCTGAACAGGCTGGAGCCGAGCAGCCATACCGGCACGTCGATGCCGGCGCCGGGCACGGCACGCACCTGCTGGCCGGGCACGGCCGGTTCGAAATAGGCGAGCAGTTCCAGCACGTCCTGGGGAAACGCGTCGGCGCTGTCGAAATAGCGGCGCAACGCCTTCGCGGTGGCCTGGTCGGTGCCTGGCGCACGGCCAAGCCCCAGGTCGATGCGTCCCGGATACAGCGACGCCAGCGTGCCGAACGCCTCCGCCACCTGCAGCGGCGCATGGTTCGGCAGCATGATGCCGCCGGCACCCACGCGGATGGTCGAGGTGCCGCCGGCGACGTGGCCGATCAGCACGGCGGTCGCCGCGCTGGCGATGCCGGGCATGTTGTGGTGTTCGGCCAGCCAGTAGCGCCGGTAGCCAAGCCGCTCGCCCAACCGGGCCAGATCCAGCGTGTTGCGGAACGCCTGTGCGGCGTCGCTGCCTGCGGTGACCGGCGCCAGGTCGAGGATGGAAAACGGAATCATGTCGCGCTCTCGCCATAACGGAAGCCCCTGATCTGGGGGCGGTGCCCCTGATTGCCAGCGGTTGCCGCCGGCCCGTGGCGCCTACAATGGGCACTCCTCACTGCATGGCACCTCGATGACAGAACCGGTTCGCCTCGCCAAACGTGTCGTTGCGCTGGCCCGGTGCTCGCGACGCGAGGCCGAGCAATACATCGAGGGCGGCTGGGTGCGCGTCGACGGCGTCGTGGTGGAAGAGCCGCAGTTCATGGTCGACACCCAAACCGTCGAGCTCGATCCCGGTGCCAGACTGATTGCCACCGAACCGGCCACCCTGGTGCTGCACAAGCCGGTCGGCTACGACGCCGGCACTGGCCCGAATCCGGCCAGCGCGCTGGTCACGCCGGAAACGCGATGGCCTGAGGACCCCTCCGGCGTACGCCCGCTCAGGCGGCACCTGCAGCGGCTGACCACACCGTTGCCGATGCCGACCGATGCCAGCGGCCTGCTGATCTTCACCCAGGACTGGCGCGTCACGCGCAAGCTGACCGAGGACATCGAGCGGGTCGAACAGGAGTTCGTCGTCGATGTGGAGGGCACGCTGATCCCGAACGGGCTGGCCCTGCTCAACCATGGCCTGCGCTTCAACAACTACGCCATGCCGCCGATCAAGGTCAGCTGGCAGAGCGAACAGCGGCTGCGCTTCGCGTTCAAGGTCCTGCAGCCGACCCAGATCGAGCCGATGTGCCAGGCGGTCGGCCTCAAGGTGCTGGCAATGAAGCGGCTGCGCGTGGGCCGCATTCCGCTGGCGAAGCTGCCGCCGGGGCAATGGCGTTACCTTGCGCCGGGCGAGCGCATCTGAAGCCGCCATACCCGGCAGTCGCCGGCTTCCCTGCCCGACTCTGCCCAACAGCCGGTGGAACAGCTTAGACTTGCCTGCGCGTCACATATCGCAGCTTGTTAATCTTACGGAGAGCGCAGCATGAGCAAGGGTCTCGATTCAAAGAAGAGCGAAAAGAAGAAGCCAGCCAAGACGATGAAGGAAAAGAAGGCCGCCAAGCAGGAAAAGAAGAAGAACAAGTAATCGCTTCACCATGCCCGAACCACCGATACCGCCGCCACTGCGCACTGCTGTCGGCGGCACCGAACAAAGATCAACCGAGCCGCTCGCCATCTGGCGGGCGGCTCAATTTTTCAGGCCGGCTGCCGATGTAGCAGGTCTGACCTGGCGGAATCGGCGCCCAAGAAGGGACCCTATGGTGGTGAACATCTGGCGGCGCCTTTTCCGCAGCCGCAAGGCCATGGTCAGCCGTTTGCCGCCCGCTGCCGCGCGGCCGATCACGCGTGCCCCGGCGCCGCTTTCACAGCCTGCACCAGACGTGTTGTCGCCGGCCGAGATCGGCGACCGCTTTCACCGCTTCGTACTCGGCCTGCCACCCGCGGAAAACAGCGAACCCAGTGCCGCCGAGCTGGCCACGCTGAAGCGGCTGGAGCTTCTCAGCACGCGCTTCGACATGCGCAGCCTGCCGCGCCTGCCGACCGTGCTGCCGCAGCTGCTGCGCACGCTGAAGAACGACAATGCCGCCGGCGGCGAGCTGGCCAAGCTGGTGGGCCGCGATCCACTGATGGTCGGCGAGGTCATGCGGGTCACTGGCAGCGTCTTCTACCGCGCGGCGCAGCCGATCACCAGCTTGCAGCAGGCCGTGGTGTTGCTCGGTCAGGACGGGCTGCGCCGGGTGCTCACCCAGCACGTCATGAAGCCGATCCTGCAGGCCAACGCGGGCGCGCTGGGGCATGCTGCGGGGGAGCGCCTGTGGGATCACGCCGAACGCTGCGCACACGCCTGCGCCTGGTTGGGCCGCAGCAGCGGCTGCGATGCGTTCGAAGCCTATCTCGCCGGAATCATTTGCCATACCGGCACCGGCGCGGTGGTGCGCCTGCTGGATCAGCTGATGCCTGTCGAAGCCGAAACCGAGGCCGCGCCGCTTTCCTCCGGCTTCCTTGGCGCCTGTTCGCAACTCGCCGCCCGGCTGTCGCTGCAGGCCAGCCAGCATTGGGAGTTGCCGGTGCGGGTGATCGATGCGATGACTGAATGCCTGACCTCGGCAACCCCCGCCGGATCGCCCCTGGGCAAGTCGCTCGCGGTCGCCGACACCCTGGCGAGCGCACAATTGTTGGCCGAACACGATCGGCTGGCGGCGGATATCGACCTCAGTCACAGCTGGCCGGATATCCTGGGGCCGTCCTTGCTGGCGCGCTGCCAGCAGGATCTCCGACGGCAATTTCCGCTGGAAAAGAAGCCTGTCTGAGCGAGCGGCAAACCAGGCCATCGCCCACGATGCGCTTCGGCCCTGCTCAGTACTCGCCCATGTAATCGCGCTTGCCGATCTCGACACCGTTGTGCCGCAGCAGGGCATAGGCCGTGGTGACATGGAAGAAGAACTGCGGCAATCCGTAACTGAGCAGATAGGCCTGGCCACTGAAGCGCCGCTCCTTCGGCGTACCTTGCCGGATCACGATGTCGCGCCGCGAGCTGCCCTCGAACTGTTCCGCGGCCAAACCCTCGATGAAGCCGATGGTGCGTGCTATCAGCTCGCGCAGTTGCGCAAAGGTCTGCTCGTCGTCGTTGAACTTCGGTACCTCGGCGCCTGCCAGCCGTGCCGACACGCCCCGCGCGAAATCGCAGGCGATCTGGACCTGCCTCGCCAGCGGAAACATGTCTGGAAACAGACGCGCCTGGATCAAGGCCGCCGGCTCGATGTGCTTGTCGGCCGCATGCGCCTCGGCCTTGGCCAGGATCGCGGCGAGGCCGCCAAGCATCTGCCTGAAGACGGGGATGGAGCTGGCGTACATGGCATCGGTCACGGGCTTTCCTGGAAGGCGGATCAGTGATTGACGCAGTGTAGCCCGCTCCCCGTGATATCCGCGATCCAAAGCCGCTGCAGGCCCTTCGCAGGGTCCACTGCCTTCTGCCACGACATCACCGCGACCGGCTAGGTCCTCACGCTGGCCACCGGGGGCGGGCGCCGCCAAGCAACCCGCCCGACCGGACTGAAACCACGGCTGTCCCGGCCGCAGGCGCGCGCCGAGCCGTTCATGCAGGACGACGGCGCGTTCGATTCATGCCAGATCGAGATGCATCGGCTGGGTGGCCAGGCCGGTGTCGCTGACCAGCAACGGCCCACTTGGCACGAAACCGAAGTGCAGGTAGACCGGCAGCGCCATGGCGGAGGCCTTCAACGTGAAATGCCGCGTGCCGGCGCGGCGTATCGCATCGCGCATCGTGCGCTGCCACAGCTGGCGCGCGATGCCGCGGCCATGCAGGCGCGTACTCACGAAAAACTGGAACAGGTGGCAGTCGTCGCGCATCGCCGCCACTCCAACCAGGCGCACGCCATCCTGCCAGGCGAGATGAAAGCGCTGGCCCTCCTGCATCTTCTGCCGGATCGCCTTCGCGCTCATGCCGTAAAGCAGCGGGCCGGCCGCGCTGGCGGGTTGCTGCGGCAGGATCCAGCGCCGGGTCACGCGGCGCGCCAGCGCGCCGATGGCCGGCGCGTCCCCGATGTGGCCGAGGCGATAGCGGATACCCATCGGCTCAAGCCTCCACGCGAAACACCAGGCTGCAGCAGGTCACCGCACCCTCGGCCTTCTGCAACTCGGAAACGTCGACGGCGGTCACGTCCAGCCCGGCGTCGACAAGCCGCTGCCGCGTGCGCGGAAAGTTGGCCGGCATCACCAGTACATCGCCGATGCGCAACACGTTGGCGGCATGCGGTTCGGCGGGGTCGACCTCGATCACGCGGAAGCCAGCGAACCGCTGACGATCGACCCACGCCGGCTGCAGCAACAGGGTGTCGTCGGCGAGCTGGGTCACGGCGGACTTCAGGTGCAAGCAGCCGCGGGTCGGCACGGCCAGTACGTCATAGCCATGGCCGTCCAGCAGCTCGCGCAACTGTGCGATGCCCTCTGCATTGCTGCGCGCCGATTCGCCGACATAAAGCGTGCGACCCACGCGCAGCACGTCGCCGCCGTCGAGCGTGCCCGGTGCATCGATCGCCAGTACCGGCCGATAACGACGCAGTACCTCGGCCACGCTGGCCACTTCGGCACGACGGGACGATGCGCCAGGACGGGTCAGCACCGCGACCTCGTCCAGCACGATCGCCACGTCCTCGACGAAGACCGAATCGGGCAAGCCCGCTTCCGCCGGCAGGGTCAGCAGGCGGCACCCCAGCGTTTCCAGTGTGCGCTGGTAGTCGCGATGCTGCGTCCGGGCGCGGGCCACGTCGATCGCTTCGCGCGGGACGTACGACAACTCACACTTGCCGAGGGCGGGGCTGACTTCACGGGTGACGGCACTCCACATGGCGCCTCCTGGAAACCGGCAACTCAGGGCTGACGCGCTCGCCAGGCAGCCAGCTCGGCCTGGTAGCGTTCGAGCGCGTCCTGGTAGAGGTCGTACACGCAACGCACGCAGCCTTCGCCACAGCAATCGGCGGCGCCTGGCTCGGACGGGTGCCGCGGTGGCGGATCATCCGCCGGATCGTGCCTTGGCGACGCGGGATGATTGGGATTCACGGGGCTCCTGTGGATATCGCACATTCGGCGGAAACCCCGCCGCGATGCCTGATGGTGCCCCGAATCGCCGCTGCAGCTCAAGCCCGCCGCAGGCCAAGGGGCGCGGCTGGCTTGAGCTGGGGCATCCTATTTTGCCGGCTTGCGGAAGCGGTAGATGAACTGGTCGGTGTGGCCGCGTATCGACTTGTCGAACACCATGATGGTGTGCGGATCGCGCGGGTTGCGCAGCACGTTGCTCTCGCCGTCGAACACGAAACCGGCCGCCTCCGCCTGCTTTCTCACGATGGCCGGATCAATCCGGTGCAGCGTGTCGGTGTCGGCCATGCCGGAGCCCGCCGGCGCCACGTGGTCGATGATCACCCACAGGCCCCCGGGCTTGAGCGCATCGAACACCTGCTTGTTGAGCACCGCGGGATCGACCTTGCCCATGAACTTGTCGGGATAGTCGTGATAGTTCTGCGAGGTGAACACCAGATCCACCGGCACCGGCGCACTCAGCTGGTTCGCCGGCTGGGCAAGCAGGCTGATGTTGGCGTAATGCGGCTGCGCCGCGAGCTTGCGCATCGCGGTCACATCCGATTCGGCCTCCTTCGCGTACTCGTTCGGCCACACCGTGTAGACATGGCCTTGCGGGCCCACGATCGCGCTGAACACACGGGTGAAATAGCCGCCGCCGGGGATCAGTTCGAGTATGTTCTGACCCGGCTTGACCTCGGCAAAAGTCATCACCGGGCCCACCTTGCGGCGGGCATCGGCCGACTTGTCGGCCGCGCGGGCCGGATCGTCAACGCCCTTCTGCACCGCGGCAGCGAGCGCGCCGCCATGCGAATTCGGGGCCTGGGCCAAGGCAACCGTAGGAAGCACAAGGGCCAACAACACAGCAAGCACAGTCTGGCGCATGACGTATCTCCGCAGTGGGGCTTAGGGTGTCGCCGATTGTGCGCTCGATCGATGGCGTCGAACCTGTGCCGCTCGGCATGGGGGATCACTCGCCCGACAGCCCGCCAACGGACGGCCACACGCCGTCATCCACTCACGCTGCGGCGCCACCCGCACCGTCATTTCCGGCGCAGGCCGCAGGAGCGATTCAATGGCGGAATGGGTAATGCGCATCGCAACTTGAAAGAACTTGCGAGCGCTTGCGGGCGTAACGCGATGTCGGCAGCCGCTCAATAATAAGGGTGGCGAGTTCAGCTTTGAACTGTACTCATGCCCGCTCGGTCGCCGCGCCGCCGACTCGCTCGCGCGGTTGCGTGTCGTCGCACACGCTGATCCGGTTGCGGCCTTCACGCTTGGCCCGATACAGCCCATCGTCCGCATCGATCAGCAGCTTGCGCAGCTCGTAACCCGAACGGGCAATCGTGGCCACGCCGAAGCTGGCGGAAATCGGTATGCCGGGGGCATCTTCGCCGCTCGCCGCCGTGGCGATCGCCACGCGGATCTGTTCGGCCCGGCTGAGCGCCTGCTCGAGCGTGCACTCGGGCAGCACGATGCCGAATTCCTCGCCGCCCAGGCGCCCGAAAATGTCGGTGGAGCGCAGATGCTCCTGGCATGCCGCCACCGCCCGTTTCAGTACGCGGTCGCCCACCGCATGCCCGTGCGTGTCGTTGACGACCTTGAAGTGGTCCAGATCGATCAGCACCAGGCAGGCTTGCCGCGCCGATTTCTTGCAGTACTGCAACTGCATTTCGGCCGAACTGACAAAGTGCTGCCGATTGAAGATGCCGGTAAGGCCGTCGCGGCGGGCCAGCTTCATGAACCGCAATTGCGAGCGCTTGATCCGGTAAGTCCAGAAGGCGATGAAGGCCAGCACCGTCAACAACAGAATGATGTACAGCCGGCTCATTTCCGAGTCGCTCTTGTCGAGCGACTGCTGCAATTGCAGTATCTGGTTCTGCTTGTTCAGCGCATCCAACTGGAGCTTTTTCGCCATGACCTGCTGCTGCACCGTCTGGAACGCCAGCGCCTTCGCACTGATTTCGTCCAGATAGCCCTTGTCGGAGGCCATGTATTTTTCGTGGAAGTTCAGCGCAGAAACCGAATCACCTTTTTGTTTTGCCAACAGATAAAGGATTCGGAAGGCGTCGCTCGCGGATTTAGCGTATTGATTGCTGGAGCCATGCCCAACGGCGGCTAACGCCCAGTGGCGAGCAGCATCCAGATCTCCCGTCTGTTGGTAGGACTGGGCCAGCAAACTCTCAAACTGTGCCAACTGCAGCGGATAACCGTCACGTTGCACCTCATCATGGTGTCGGCTTAGCAGCGCAATAGCGCGCTCAGGATGTCCGCGCTGCAAATCGAGGTTGGCCGCCACATAGCGAATGCCGTTGGCGAACATGCTGTTGCGTTCCTTGGTGCAAACGTCGACACCCTGGGCGATCAACGCATCGATATTCTCCCACTTGTTATCTCCGTACAACGCCGCAATACGGGCATGGTCGTCCACGCAAACATAGCCAGTCTTTGCCAAATTCAGCCTGAAGATTTGCTCAGCGTAATAAGTCGCCAGATCGAATTGACCGGCGTCTGCATACAGTCGGGAAGCAACTCCATAGCCCTGTTCGCGCACATCCCGGGCGATATCAGTTCCATTCTCCAGCAGCGCGACAAGTTGTCGCAGCTGGGTAAACGCTTCTTCAAACTTTGATTGGTCCGATAGCGAGTTGACCGAAAGCATCATCGTTTTGAAGCGCAAATTCGGATCACGTGAATTATTCAAAATACCATCGATCAGCATGTCTGATCGATGGTAATTGCCGTCGAGAGCAGCACGCCATGCCTGCAAGTAATGCAGCCGGGTCTGTTGTTCATGCGTAAGTTGGTTAGCGACGCCACTCAGCCGACCCAACAGCCGCACACACTCCTCAGAGAGCGATGTAGCGCACACACGAAATTGGGCGCGATCGAGTAACTCCGAATAACTGCCGCCGCTCACAGACATGTTCGCGCCGATCACATAGCTAGGGATACCGCCTATGCCAATCGCCATCGGCAGCAGCACCCAAAACCATATTCGTGGCGAATACATTGACTAAATCACCATGGACCAGGTTGCTTGTTCACCCTGTTGTCGGCGTTCGGCAGCTGTTTCAGTCACCTTCGGCTTCCTCCGCATCCTCCGGCTGAGGCGCGGGGGGCATTTCGGCTGGCGCCAGAGGCCGTGCCTCGCCTGGTCCGGGACCGGGTGGGGAAATCAGAACGCAAATAGGTTTCGTCCCCAGCAGTTCTCCTAACCGTTGCGTGTCGCGGGCAAGCAACGCCGCACCTTGCTCTGAAGTGATCCCGCTGTCAGCCAAAGCCGCAGCCAACTCGTCGGTGGATGCCTGTGAAAGGTGTGCGTCGCCGCCCATCCTTTCCATGAAATCGATAATGTCTGACATGTCTCTCCCCAAGAAAGTGATGTATAGACACGCGCAGCGGCTCAGTGTGACTGGGCGCTTGCGGACCAGTTATGCACCTGCGTCATCCCCCACGGCGATATTTCTGCACAGACGCGAATCCGCGGATGGCGACTGCGACGTGTCGCGCTTCCCCTAACGGACCACCTTCGGCAGCTTAGCGCGCCCCCTGCCCACGCGGCTAGTGCATGGGGTGGGCCTTCAGGTCCACAGCCCGATCCAGCGCATCGAGCCGCGCCAGAATATCGGGGTTGGCCTGCAGGGGGCGCGCCGGCGGCAGCACCACCGTTTCGGCCATGCCGATTTTCGCCTGCGGCAAGGCACCGAGCGCAATCCGGTCGATACGCGGCCGCTCGATCGGCAACGTGGCGGCGCGGTAGACGATCACTTCGTGCCGCAGCGGGTAATCGTGCGCCAGCACGTCGACCAGCACCTGGCGATACGCCGCGTTGGTGGAGAAGCGGGTCATCGACTGATCCCCGACCACACCGACCTGCCACAGGATCAAATAGGCAGTTGGATCAATGCGGCGCTGGTAGAACAGCAACTGGCTGGCCTCGAAATGCTGGCAGCCATAAGCGCCCGGGTCGATGCCGAGATCGGCGTACAGGCAATCCTCGGCGGAAACGCCCGGCTCCATGTGCGCGCGGTAGCCCTCGTCGCGGGCGATTTCGATCGCCTTGTGCGGCACCCAGGCAAACACGCCGGGATGCCCGTAGAACACGCCGCATACCCGCTTGCCCGCGCGTATCTCGGTGAGCATCGCTTCGACCATCTGCCAATAGGTGTTCATGCGCGAGCTGCCCTCGCGGTAATACGGCTGCAGGCTGCGCACGTCCTTGTGCATCCGGTTCAACCACAGCTCCACCACGCCGTCGGAAAGCGCGGCGAACACCACGTCCGCCTGTTCGATATGGCTGCGCGCCAGCGGGCCGAGGTGGGAGCCCAGGGTCATGCCGAGGCCCACACAGACCAGGCTTCCGGGTGAACGTGCTGCATCCATCGCGATCGCTCCTGCGGATAAATCAGTCTGTTGTACCCGAATCCCGCTTGGACGGAAACGCCTCCATCAACGGCCGGATCAGGTCCAGCGGCAGCGGGAACACGATGGTCGAGGATTTGCCGTTGTTGGACATGTCGGCCAGCGTCTGCAGGTAGCGCAGCTGCAATGCCTGCGGTTGCTGCGACAGCATCGCGGCAGCATCGCGCAACTTCTCGGCGGCCTGCATTTCGCCCTCGGCGTGGATCACCTTGGCGCGGCGTTCGCGCTCGGCCTCGGCCTGGCGGGCGATCGCGCGCACCATGGTCTCGTTGAGGTCGACATCCTTGATCTCGACGTTGGCGACCTTGATGCCCCACGGGTCGGTGGCCTCATCCAGGATCGTCTGCAAGGTGTGGTTGATCGAATCGCGCTGCGACAGGATCTCGTCCAGCTCGTGCTGGCCGAGCACCGAACGCAGCCGGGTCTGTGCCAGCTGACTGGTGGCCTGCAGGAAGTTCTCCACCTGCAGCACGGATTTGTCCGGCTCCACGACCCGGAAGTAAACCACCGCGTTCACGCGGACCGACACGTTGTCGCGCGAGATCACATCCTGCGGCGGCACGTCCATCACGGTCACCCGCAAGTCCACCCGGATCATCCGCTGCACCGCGGGTATCAGCAGCACCAGCCCCGGGCCCTTGGTGCCGGTGTAGCGGCCCAGCGTCAACACCACGCCGCGTTGGTACTCCGGCAGGATCTTGACCGCGGAAAACAGCAGCAACACGCCAAGGACTACCAGTATTCCGACAAATCCGAACATGATCATCTCCCGTGAACCCGACATCGAAGCCACTGTCCAACCTCTGGCGCTGCGCTCTCGAGGACCGGCGGAGGGCGTTTGGCCGAAGCCCCCATCACACCGGCTCAATCCACAGCAGCAGCCCCTGCCGCCGCACCACGCGCACCCGCGCGCCGGCCGGCAACGCACTCTCGCAGCGTACACGCCAGCGTTCGCCGCGCACCATCGCCCAGGCTTCGCCGCCGGCGCCCACCGGCTCCAGCAGCTCGCCGGACTCCATGAGCATGGCGACGTCGCCATTGACCTGATGGGCGCGCCGCGACCGGAGTACCAGCCAGACGATCAAGCCCAGCAAGGCGGCCGCGCCGGTGGCGAGGCCGCCGATGACGCCGAGGTCGACGCCGTAACCCGGCACGCCGGTGTTCATCAGCATCACCGAGCCGATCACGAACGAAACCAGCCCGCCGGCACCGAGCGCACCCACGCCGGGATTGACCGCTTCGGCCACCAGCAGGGCCACACCCAGTGCCATCAACGCCAGCCCGGCGTAGTTCACCGGCAGCAGCTGCAACGCGTATAGGCCGACCAGCAGACAGATGCCGCCCACGATACCCGGCAACATCGCGCCGGGATGCAGCGCTTCCAGCAGCAGTCCGAAGATGCCGCCTAGCAACAACAGGTAGGCGATGGTGGGATTGGTGATGACGGCCAGGAAATGCGTGCGTGCACCCGGCACGTAGTCGCGCACGGTCGCGCCCTTGAGCTGCAGCGTCACGGTGCGGCCGTTCACCTGCACACGCCGACCGTCGGCCCTGGCCAGCAGATCGGCAACGTCCGTCGCCACGAAATCGATCACGTGCTGCTGTGCCGCTTCGCTGGCGGTCAGCGTGGCCGCGCCGCGCACTGCCTGTTCGGCCCACGGCGCGTTGCGCCCCCGCAGCTGCGCCAGCGAGCGGATGTAGGCGATCGAATCATTGAGCGTCTTGTGCGACTCGGCATCGTCGCCTTCGGCCGGCCTGCCTTCCATCGAAGAGGTGGCCGCGGCCGGCTTGTCGGCAGCGTCCGGCATTGGCGTGGTACCACCCAGCTGGATCGGCGTCGCCGCGCCCAGATGCGTGGCCGGGGCCATCGCCGCGATCTGCCCCGCATACAGGATATAGGTGCCAGCCGAGGCCGCGCGTGCGCCACCGGGCGCGACATACACCAGCACCGGCAGCTTGCACGCCAGCATGCTGGCGATGATCTGCCGCATCGACTCGTCGAGGCCACCGGGCGTATCCAGCCGCAACACGATCGCTACCGCGCCATCGGCCACCGCGCGCTGGGAGGCGTCATCGAAATACTCGGCGGCGGCCGGGCCGATCGGGCCATCAAGCGCCAGCCGCGCCACCATGGCCGTGTGCCCGGGGACAACAGGCCCGGCTGCGCCCGCCCGCGACATCGGCAGCGCAAAAACAACCGCCAGCAAGGTCAACCGTAGCCAGCGCATACGCTGCCTCTGCAACTCAGTGACGATGCGCCACTGTAGCGCGACGCATGTTCAGAAACCGATCATCGGGCATGCAGCATGGCGATCCGCCACGGAGGCACAATGAAGGCCACCTTCCTGCTGGAGCAAGCCATGCCGAAAATCGATATCGCCAACGTGCCCGAGCGCCAGGGCTCGGACTATCCCGCCCCTTATGGGCAGCCTGTGAGTGCCCGCATCCGGCAGGCGCTGGGTCGCGCTGGCGGCCTGACCGATGTCGGCGTAAACCTCATGCACTTGCCAGCGGGCTCATGGTCGAGCCAGCGCCACTGGCACACTCGCGAGGAGGAGTTTGTGTATGTCCTCTCCGGCGAGCTGACCCTGCTGACCGATGCCGGCGAGCAGCCGCTGCGCGCCGGCGATTGCGCGGCCTTCCCCAAGAACGTGCCCGACGGCCATCACATGATCAATCGCGGTGAAGTCACGGCCGTCTATCTCGACATCGGCACCCGTTGCGCGGATGACACTTGCAACTATTCCGATATCGACCTGCACCTGGGGCCGGAGGCCGCCGACTACTCGCACAAGGACGGCAAGGCCTACCGCTGACGTCCGCATCAGGTCCGGCAGGCCCCAGGTTGTCGAAGGGCATCCCGCACACCCGGCGCCGACGGGGCTTTCCCCGGCCTTCTCAGTCGGCACTGCTGGCCGCAGCCGGCACGCGTGGCAATGCCTGGCCGGTCAGGGCGCCGCGGATCGCCCGCAACTTCGCCTTGATCCGCGCCTCGTTGGCCGGGCCGGCGCGCAACAGCAGTTTCTGTCCGGCGGACAGCGATTCGAGAGCGGGATCGGCGTAGACGTAGTAGCCCTTCGACAGGATCAACGCGGACGACCTATCCGATTCCGGCGCCGCCAGCAGGTTGTCGATGACCACGATCAGGCGGTCGTTGAAATAGCCTTTCGGATAGCCCAGCTCCTGGTAGGCCTGCTGGAACAGCGGATAGGCGTGCACGTACCAGGCCACCAGCGCCGGCGGATCGGCCGCATCCAGCATGCGCATGTACGGTGCATAGCGCGCGCCGTTCTGTGCGCCGATCACGGTCGTGTCCCCCGCCTGGTCCACCACCAAGGCGCCCCTGGGGGCAAGCAGCGGCGACATGAAATTGGCCAGGCCGCGCCGCGGCAAGGCGTCGATGGTCGCCACGATGCGTGCGATGACCTGCTGGCGCACCAGCAGCGACGGCAGATCGCTGTCCTTGACCAAGGCCGCGAGCGCTGCAGCGACACTGGCGTCGCTGTCAGCCAGCGTCGGCAACGCCACCGTCGAGACCCTGGCGGGTTCGACAGCGGCCTGGGTGATCGGGTGCTGAATCGTCGGGGAAGACACGCCGGAGGCCACCGAGGAGGAAGCCGCCGGTGCCTGCGCCGGCGGCCCTCCGGCCTGCCCCGCCCTGCGAGCCAGATATACGCCGGCGATGACGACGCCCAGCACCACCACCACCGCTCCGATCCAGCCTGCTACCGAGGATTGTCCACGCATGATCTTTTCCCGTTCCGCCAATTCATCGAGCTATTGGACTGGGCCTGGAGCCATTCGTTCATCGCCCCCGGGTTCGTCGCGACGACTACGCTTTTCGTCAGCCCGCATTCGCGGCAATGACGACGCTCAGGCGTCTGGACCCGCCTCGTTCCCCAGCCTTCTGACGAAACAGATCCGGCGTTCCCCTCGCCACGCGAGCAGCACCCGGCGCGGTGGCCCTTCCCCGACGGCAGGGTCACGCCTTCAGTCGATAACCGCTGCGGAATATCCACCACACCAGCGCGAGACAGGCAGCGAGGAACACCAGGGTCATCCCCACGCTCAGGCCCAGGCTGACGTCGGACACGCCGTAGAAGCTCCAGCGGAACCCGCTGATCAGGTACACCACAGGATTGAACAGGGTCACCTTCTGCCAGAACGGCGGCAGCATGTTGATCGAGTAGAAGCTGCCGCCAAGAAAGGTCAGTGGCGTCACGATCAGCAAGGGCACCAGCTGCAGCTTCTCGAAATTGTCCGCCCAGATGCCGATGATGAAACCGAACAGGCTGAAGGTCAGCGCGGTGAGCAGCAGAAACGCCAGCATCCACAGCGGATGTTCGATGTGAAACGGCACAAACAGCCGTGCGGTGACCAGGATGATCAGGCCGAGGATGATCGACTTGCTCGCCGCCGCGCCCACATAACCGGCAACGATCTCGAACGGCGAAACCGGCGCCGACAGGATTTCGTAGATGGTGCCCACGAACTTCGGAAAATAGATGCCGAACGAGGCGTTGGAGATGCTCTGCGTGAGCAGCGACAACATGATCAGTCCCGGCACGATGAAGGCGCCGTAGCTGATGCCATCGATTCCGTTCATATGCGACCCGATCGCCGCGCCGAACACCACGAAGTAGAGCGAAGTGGAAATCACCGGCGAGACGATGCTCTGCAGCAGCGTGCGCCAGGTACGCGCCATTTCGAACAGGTAGATCGCGCGGATGGCGTAGATGTTCATGCGCTCTCCCTCACCAGGTTCACGAAAATGTCCTCCAGCGAACTCTGGCTGGTCTTGAGGTCCTTGAAGTCGATGCCTGCTTCGCCGAGCCGGCGAAGCAGCACATCGATGCCGGTGTGTTCGCTCTGGGCGTCGAATGTGTAGATCAGCTGCTGGCCGTCGCCGGACAACTCCAGCGGATAGCCGGCCAGCGCGGCCGGCACGCTTTCCAGCGGACTCTGCAGTTGCAGGGTCAATTGTTTGCGGCCGAGCTTGTTCATCAGCTCGGCCTTGTTCTCGACCAGGATGAGCTCGCCCTTGTTGATCACTCCGATGCGGTCGGCCATTTCCTCGGCCTCGTCGATGTAGTGGGTGGTCAGGATGATGGTGACGCCGGTCGCCCGCAGCGAACGCACCATCGCCCACATGTCCCGCCGCAGCTCCACGTCGACGCCGGCGGTCGGCTCGTCCAGGAACAGGATCCGCGGCTCGTGCGACAACGCCTTGGCGATCATCACGCGCCGCTTCATGCCACCGGACAGGGTCATCAGCTTGCTGTCCTTCTTGCTCCACAGCGACAGATCCTTCAGCACCTTCTCGATGTGCGCCGGGTTCGCGCTCTTGCCGAACAGGCCGCGGCTGAAGCTGACCGTGTTCCATACCGTCTCGAACGCGTCGGTGGTCAATTCCTGCGGCACCAGGCCGATCTTGGCGCGCGCAGCGCGATAGTCGCGCACCACGTCGTGGCCATCGGCCAGCACCGTGCCTTCGCTGGGATTGACGATGCCGCAGATGATGCTGATCAGCGTGGTCTTGCCGGCGCCGTTGGGGCCCAGCAATGCAAAGATCTCGCCTTGGCGGATCTCCAGGTCGATCTGCTTGAGCGCATGGAATCCGGACGCGTAGGTCTTGCAGAGCTGGTTCACGGAAATGATCGGCGGCACGCGATCTCCTTGGATGGGCTGCGGGGAGCGCCGATGGTATGCCCAGTCGGGCCTCGCTGCCACCGCCGTCGCGACCCCTGCGCGCCGCGCGGTTCACAACCGACCGACATCGACATGGACACCCTGTTCCGACCGAATGCCGGAGTCGAACGATGTCCCCTGCTGCCACCGCCTCTCCACGCAAGAGATTCGATACCGGCGGAGCAGGCGACCGCACCGTGCCACGGGTGTATGTGGGCTGCGCCGGGTGGTCGATTCCCTCGGCACATGCCGCGGCGTTCGGTGCGGGCGGCAGTCGGCTGGAACGCTATGCCACTGTGTTCAATGGCGTCGAAATCAACTCGTCGTTCCATCGTCCGCATCGCCCGGCAACCTACCGCCGCTGGGCCGCGTCGGTACCGGAGTCGTTCCGTTTCGCGGTCAAGATGCCGCGCACGATAAGCCATCTGGCCAAGCTGAAGGACTGCCGGGCTTTGCTGGAAACCTTTCTGCACGAGGTCGGCTCACTGGAAGACAGACTCGGCTGCCTGCTGCTGCAGTTGCCGCCCAGCCTGGCCTGGGAGCCGTCGATCGCGTTGCCGTTCCTGGAATTGCTGCGGCGTCTGCATGCCGGTCCTGTGGCGTGCGAGCCGCGTCATGCCAGCTGGTTTCGCCATGCCACGAGCCGCGCATTGCGCGAACTTGGCATCGCCCGCGTGGCCGCCGACCCTGCTCGCTTCCCGCGCGCTGCCGTACCGGCCGGCGATCATGCGTTGCAGTATCTGCGTTTGCACGGCTCGCCCCGGATGTACTACGACGCCTACCCCGACGCCGTACTGGAACGGATCCAGCGCTGGCTGCAGCGCCCCAGTCAACAGACGACTCAGCGCTGGTGCATTTTCGACAACACCGCACTCGGGCATGCGACGGGCAATGCGTTGACCGTGCAGGATGGCCTGCGCAGCGCACGGCAGGATTGACGAGCATTCACTTCAGGTGGGCGCGACCGTCCGCACGCTGTGATGCCGCAACCGGAGACATGCCATGCCCGAAGGACCCTCCATCGTCATCCTGTGCAACGATGCGGCGCGCTTCGCCGGTCGCACCATCCTGCGCGCCGATGGCAATGCGAAGATCGACATGCAACGCCTGCCCGGCCAGCGCGTGAGCTCGATCCGCAGCTTCGGAAAACAGACGCTGCTCGAATTGCCCGGCTTTGCCATCCGCGTGCACCTGCTGATGTTCGGCAGCTATCGCATCGATGAGCGCAAGGACACCGTGCCGCGGCTCAGCCTCGGCTTCGACAATGGCGAGCTCAATTTCTACAGTTGCTCGGTGCGCCTGCTGGAGGGCGAGCTTGACGAGCTGTATGACTGGCGCAGTGACGTCATGTCGGATCAGTGGGATCCCGCGCTTGCCCGCGCGCGGCTGCGCAAGATGCCGGATACGCTGGCCTGTGACGCCCTGCTTGACCAGAACCTGTTCGCCGGCGTGGGCAACATCATGAAGAACGAGGTGCTCTACCGGATCCGCGTGCATCCGCTGTCCACCATCGGCGCCCTGCCCCCGCGCAAGCTCGGCGAGCTGGTCAGGCAGGCGCGCGTATACGCGTTCGAGTTTCTCGAGTGGAAACGGGCCTTCGTGCTGCGCAAGCACTGGCTGGTGCACAACCGCAGCCGCTGCCCGCGCCATGACATTCCACTCACCCGTGCTTACCTCGGCACGACCAACCGCCGCAGTTTCTTCTGCGAATGTTGCCAGAAGCTCTATCGCGATTGATCTCGCGGCGTGTGGGCTGGAAAACGCCGACCTGTAAAACAGCGATGGCGCCGCCCTCGCTGCGCCATCTTTTCCGGTTGATCCGGGCTGGGTCGATCAGTGGCGACGCTTGTCCGCGTCGCGTTGCTCGTCGGCGGCCTTGCCGACTTCCTTCTGCAGCTTGCCAGCGTTCTTCTCCAGGTTGCCGGCCGCCTCTTTCAGGCGATTGCCGGTGACCTTGCCGACGCCTTCCTTCAGCGCACCCTTGACCTCGTGCTTGGTACCCTCAACGCGATTCTTGTCCACGCATCATCTCCGGGATTGAAGCCTGCGGCATTGCAGGCTCACCATGTATAGCGTCGCGCGAGTCGGCAGTGCGTGATGGCGATGTTGGTGGCGTGTTGCTCGGCTGCCCGGTCGCTGCTCGCTCATTGCCCCCGGCACTGTGCCGCGATACCGTTCGGCTCACCTGCTCCGGTCCACCGCCCAAGGAACCGCGCATGCTCCACGTGTTGCTCATGACCCTCGTGATGGCTGCTTCCACTTCCACACCCATCAACCCCTCGACGCTACCCAATCAGCCGGTCCGCACGCTAGACCTCGATCGCTATGCAGGGCAGTGGCATGAGATTGCCCATCTGCCGATGTTCTTTCAGCGCGAATGCCTGGGGGCCGTCACCGCCCGCTATACGCCGATGCCGGACGGAACGATCCATGTCCACAATACCTGCCAGACCGACAGCGGCATGCAGACCGTCGATGGCGTGGCGAGAGTCGTCAACGGCCAACCCGCCGTGTTGAAGGTGCGTTTCGCACCCGCCTGGCTGGGCTGGTTGCCACGCGCGTGGGCCGAGTACTGGGTGATCGAGGTCGCGTCCGACTACCAGTGGGCCGTGGTTGGCAGCCCGAGCCGAAAATACCTTTGGATACTCGCGCGCCGTCCCGACATGTATCGCGGGCTGTTCGAAAGCATCAGGGAGCGAGCCCGACAACGCGGCTATCCCGTGGAGAAGCTGGTGCTCATGGCGCCGCTGGACTGATCGGATGGGAGCTGTGTCGCGTGTCGTCGTTTGGCCGCCACACCGTGACCGTAACCGCCTGCGGCAGCCACTCACGGCATCGGCCATCGCAGCGGACTCGCCACGCGCGCTCGAGGACATGCTCTGATCGGCGCACCCGACCCACGCAACCCAACGCTGGCGGCACCCGCCACCGGCAGCAGAGTGAATCCATGCACAGGATGATCGCGGCACTGATATTTCTTGCCTTGCTGGCACTGCCGGCGTCCGCCCAGCAAGATGTCGAGCGGCAGAAGATCGCCTACCTGATCGAGTCAGTGGCAACGCTGCAGGGAGCGACCTTCATCCGCAACGGCACCGAGTACGATGCCAAACGCGCCGCCGACCACATGCGTCTCAAACTGCGTTTCGCCGGCAGCCGCGTGAAGACGGCCGAGGACTTCATCACGTGCTGCGGCACCGGCTCGTCCGTATCCGGGATCCAGTACACGATCCGGTTTCACGATGGGCGCACCATCGATGCCGCCACGTTCCTGCACGGCAAGCTTGCCGGGTACGAGGCGAGGATGGCCAGCGGCGCGCACTGATCGAGCCGACCCGGTGCCGATCGCCGCACCCGGCAGTGCAGCGACAGCGGCCTTGTCGGCTGCCTGCGGCCATGCTGATCGTGGCGGCCTGGACGGGCTTCACCACGGTTGCCACACGTCCGGATACAAATAGCTTGCAACAATATAGCGTGCTATGTATCGTGCGCAGCCATGAGCACTTCCCGCCCGTCGTCGACCACTGCCACGGCATCCGCACCCAGGCTGGATGCACAGTTGTGCTTTGCGCTGTACTCGGCAGGACTGGCGATGAACAAGGTGTATCGCAAGCTGCTCAAGCCGTTGGGCCTCACCTATCCGCAGTACCTGGTGATGATGGTGTTGTGGCAGGACGAGAGCCAGAGCGTGTCGGAGATCGGCGCGCGGCTGTTTCTGGATTCGGCCACGCTTACGCCGTTGCTCAAGCGCCTGGAGTCCGCCGGGCTGGTGGCCCGTCTCCGCTCGCGCGAGGACGAGCGGCACGTAGTCATCACGCTGACTGCGCGCGGCAAGGCATTGCAGGCAAGGGCCGGCAAAGTGCAGGAATCGGTGTTCTGCGCCACACGATGCACGCCCAGCGAGCTGAAGCACCTGAAAAGCGAGCTGCAGGACCTGCGCGGCAAGTTGTCCGGCAGCGTCTGACCGGTCCATTTTCTTCACCCATAAACATAGTGTGCTATTTAATAGTTGCCTATATATCTCGACAACCCACCCACCCCGCAGGAGACACCCATGTCCATCGAAGAAGTTCTGTACCGCTCCAAGGCCACCGCGACCGGCGGTCGTGATGGTCGCGCCATTTCATCCGACAATGTGCTGGACATCAGCCTGACCACGCCAAAGGAACTCGGCGGCGCCGGTGGTAACGGCACCAATCCGGAGCAATTGTTTGCCGCCGGCTATTCGGCCTGCTTTCTCGGCGCGATGAAGTTCGTGGCGGCCCAGCAGAAACTTCAGCTGCCGGCCGATACGCAGGTTACCGGCCAGGTCGGCATCGGCCAGATCCCCACCGGCTTCGGCATCGAGGTCGAGCTGACCATCGCGATCCCGGGCCTGCCCCGCGCCGACGCCGAAGCGCTGGTGCAGAAGGCGCACATCGTGTGCCCGTATTCCAATGCAACGCGCAACAACATCGACGTCACGCTGACGATTGCCTGATTCCCGTTCAAGCAGTCGGGCACGGGCGGCGGCCATCAAGGGCCGCCGTCCGCACTGGGCTGGGACCCTGCTCGGAACGGCGCGAGCAACAGCCGCGCGGCAAGCCTTCCTGCCCTTCACATGCCTGCCATCCGCCGCCAGTTAAGTTGGGGCATCGCCGCGGAGATCCGTCATGATTGCACCCCTGGTACTCGCCACCGTCGCCGTGACCGATTTCGCAACGGCGCGCGCCTGGTACGCGCGCCTGTTCGGGCGGGCGCCCGATCACAGCCCGGGGCCCTCCTGCGTCGAATGGCAGATCGCGAGATGCACGCGGATCCAGGTGTTGCCGAGAAGTGATCTACCTGACCGGCGCAACCGCGCCGGCGGTGCATCGGTGGGCATCCTGGTCGACGACCTCGACGAGGTTCTGGCGAATCTGCAGGGGCGCCATATTGACGTGATGCCGCAGACGGCGACGCACTTCGTGCGTTTCGCTCCGGTCAGCGACCCGGACGGCAACCTGGTCACGTTCGTGGAATCGGCGAGCGGCTGAGGCCCGCGTCACGGGCTTGGCCCCGCTGGGAAGGAGGACCGGGTGGCTCCCGCCACTCAATCCTCGGCAGCGGGATCGGGCAGCTCCGCCATGTTGGCCATTTCCTCCAGAAGATCATGCACCTCGGGCTCGGCCCGAGCCACCAGCGGCCAGCGGCCGATCACCTCGTAGCGAGACTGCCCGAAGAAGCTGCGGATCAGCACGAAGTCGTGCACATGCCATTGAACAGGCGCAATCGATTCCTCGACGGCATCGACCGCGTGGCCGTGCAACAGGGTGACGTGCGCCAGGAAACTGGAAACGCCGCTCACCTGGAGCCCCACGCGAAGTTGCTCTGCAGCGATCGCCTTGCGCAGGCTCAGCGCGGCCGCGGTGGTGGCAGCGTCGGTGCACAGCACGAAGGGAAACTGCCCGTCCCTGGCGCTGAAGCGCATCGCCGAATCCAGCGTGGCGTCGAAGCTTTCGGCAACGACGCCGGCCGCCGCCGCCCGCAGCGCGCTTTCCAGCGGTTGTCGCAATCGTTCCGGATTGCCCATCGGACACAGCGACAGGTGCAGGCTCTCGACAGCGAGCGGCGAGCCGCTTACCCGATGCGATTTGCGAAAGCGCTCGCACACGCCAGCGATTTCGGATCTGGCCCGATCATCCGGCAGGACGGCAAAGAAATAGTTGATGCCGGGCGCCAGCTCAGGTTGGTTCGATGGGATCGGAATGGCCTGTGTCTCCACGGCGAATCATGGTTGAGTCGGCTGGCATGTTCCCACGATGGAGCCTGTCTGTGCCACGAAGCGCGTGGGGGACCGGTGTCGCCCAGCGACGGTGGACATCTGCGCGAGCCGCTTCACCGCGACATTGTGCGAGAGGCGACCGCGGGACACCAGCCCGCCATGCAAGGATGCCAGCGCGAACTTGCCGCCTGCAGACAAATCCACCGCCCCAGGTGGCTGCGCCTGAATCGTCCGCCCCCTGCGTGGCCCGTCGATTCCACCCATTGTGCCTGCAGGCGGCCCCGCGTGACCGGGGCCCGCGCGGCAACCGGACCGGACGACGCGACGCGCCAGGCAGCCAATCGCCTCGACAAGTGAAGTTACGTCGCGATCTGGGTTCGCTCCGTTTGGCACGCCCCCATGATTGAGGCGATGATCGGAGACGAGCATGCCACCGGAGATTGCATCCATGACTCTTCCCACCGTTCGTGCCACCACCGGCGCCATCCCGTTCGCCGTCACCTTCACCGACGATCTCGGGCACCGCTGGCTGGCGGACGAGCCGTCCGATGCGGGCGGCGGCGACACCGGCCCGTCACCGCACCGGCTGCTGCTTTCGGCGCTCGGCGCGTGCACAGCGATCACGCTGCAGATGTACGCGGCACGCAAGCAGTGGCCGCTGACCGGCGTAGACGTGGAGCTTCAGTTCAATCCCGATGGCACACCCGCGGCTGGCAACGACATCACGCGTGCAATCGCCCTGCATGGGGCATTGACCGGCGAGCAGCGCGATCGCCTGCTGCAGATCGCCAATATGTGTCCCATCCACAAGGTGCTGACTGGCGAGGTGCGCATTGCCACGCGGCTGACCGCAGCCTCATAGGCATCAGCTCACCGCTCGAAACAGGCGAGCTTGAAACTCCCTCCAGGAGGCTCGCCGACAAGGGTGGCGTGCTTCGGGCCCAACGCGCTCAACGCAGCTGACTGTCCTTGCTGCCACGGCGGTTGTAGAGACCGGCGCCGCGGCCTTCCTCGTCATGGACCTCCTGACAGGCCACGCACAGGCGCACGCCCGGCACGGCCTTGCGCCGCGCTGCCGGAATCGCCGCATCGCATTCCTCGCAGCGCTTCAGGCCGGGGCCCTTGCGCAGCTGCTGGCGCGCCCGCTGCACGGCATCGTTGACCGTGGCGTCGATCTGGTCCTGCACTGCGCCGTCGCCTGCCCAACCCGTTGCCATGGAAACCTCCGGTAGTACACATCGGTTCAACAACAAACCTGTCCCATTCGAAGGTATGGGCATCGGCCGTCAATATCCACTGCGGATCTCCACCGCCGCTCTTCGGCCCCAGCGCAGCGTTCGGCAGGTTGTCGAGCACATCTCCCGGCAGCCATCAGCCTGAGATGGCGCGCGTCGATGCGCCCGTTCGGGGCCCGACCCCGTCGCCGGCATGGCCACCGGAAGCATCGCAGCGGGAATTCCCATCGGCAGCCACGTCATGGAAAGCCTCTCTCAGCTCGCTGGCAGCACGGCATGTCGTGGTTGCGATACCCAGGTTGATGTCGATGGGCCGTCGAGCATGGGGAATGTCGATTTCCCGAGCGGCCATTCGTCGCCCGAACAGACTTCCTCCAACAGGCAATCCTGCGATGACCATCGAGCTGTACGCCCACCCGTTCTCTTCCTACTGCCAGAAGGTTCTCATCGCGCTCTATGAAAGCGGCACCCCGTTCGGGTGGCGCATGGTCGCTCCGGACGACGCCGACACCACCGAAGAATTCGCGCGGCTATGGCCGCTGAAACGCATGCCCCTGCTGCGGGACGGCGCTCGCTCGGTGGTCGAGTCGAGCATCATCATCGAATACCTCGATCTGCACTATCCCGGCGCGGCCCGACTGATCCCCGTCGACGCCGAGGCTGCGCTCGAGGCGCGGGTGCTGGATCGCTTCTTCGACAACTACATCCATACGCCGCTGCAAAAGCTCGTATTCGACCGCCTGCGCCCGGAAGCCGTCCGCGATGGCTTCGGCGTGGCCGAGGCGCGCAGGATGCTCGACACCGCCTACGCCTGGCTTGAGCAGAGGATGGCCGCGCGTCGTTGGGCCGCCGGCGGCGACTTCAGCCTCGCCGATTGCGCCGCCGCGCCCGCGTTGTTCTACGCCGACTGGGCGCACCCGATCCCGCCGGAGCACGCCCACCTCACGGCGTACCGGCAGCGCCTGCTGGCGCGCCCGTCATTCGCGCGTGCCGTCGATGAGGCGCGGCCGTACCGCGCCTATTTCCCGCTCGGCGCGCCCGACCGCGACTGATCGAATGCTTCGACGGCAGATCACCCGGCTGGCCGGACCGCTGTACGACGCGCCTGGCGTCCCTTCCACAGGTAGCCGATGCCCAGCAGCACGAACCACGCCGGGCTGGCGATCAGCGCCGAGCGGGTATCCGGCTGCAGGCTCAGCAGCATCAGCACGAACACGAAGAACGCCAGGCAGGCGTAGCACATCGCCACGCCGCCGGGCATCTTGTAGATCGATTCCTCGTGCAGCTGCGGGCGCTTGCGCCGGTAGGCGATGTAGGCGAACAGGATCAGCGACCACACGAACATGAACAGCACCGCGGACAACGTGGTGATCAGGGTGAACGCGGTGATCAGGTCGGGGATCAGGTAGATCAACGCCGCGCCCAGCAGCAGGCAGAAGCAGGAGAACAGCAGCCCAAGCGACGGTACCGCCGCGCGCGACAACCGCGCGAACACCTTCGGCGCGTGCTCCTCCTCGGCCAAACCGTAAAGCATGCGGCTGGTGGAGAAGATGCCGCTGTTGGCGGAGGACGTGGCCGAGGTCAGCACCACGAAGTTGATCAGACTGGCCGCGGCCGGGATGCCGGCCAGCACGAACAACTCCACGAACGGGCTCTTGCCCGGCTCCACCAGGCGCCACGGCGTCACCACCATGATCGCGACCAGGGCCAGCACGTAGAAGATGATGATGCGTACCGGGATCGAGTTGATCGCCTTGGGCAGGTTGCGTTTCGGGTCGGCCGTCTCGGCGGCGGTGGTGCCGACCAGCTCGATGCCGACGAAGGCGAACACCGCGATCTGGAAGCCGGCGAAGAAGCCGCTCATCCCCTTCGGGAACACGCCGCCGTCATTCCACAGGTTGGCGAACGAAGCCACGTGCCCCGACGGCGAGCGGAAGCCCCACGCGACCAGCGCGAAGCCGGTCACGATCAACGCGCAGATCGCGATGATCTTGATCAGCGCGAACCAGAACTCCATCTCGCCGAACAGCTTCACCGTCACCAGGTTCAGGCTCAGCAGCAACAGCACGCACAACACCGCCGGAATCCACGGCGCCAGCCCCGGAAACCAGAACTGCGCATACGCGGCGATCGCGATCACGTCGGCGATCGCGGTGATGATCCAGCAGAACCAGTAGGTCCAGCCGCAGAAGAAGCCGGCCCACGGTCCGAGCAGGTCGGTGGAGAAGTCGATGAAGGATTTGTACTCGAGGTTGGACAGCAGCAGCTCGCCCATCGCCCGCATCACGAAGAACAGCATCACGCCGATGATCAGGTAAACCAGCAGGATCGACGGCCCGGCCAGGCTGATCGTCTTGCCCGAGCCCATGAACAGGCCGGTGCCGATCGCGCCGCCGATGGCGATCAGCTGCAGGTGCCGGTTCGACAGGCTGCGCCTGAGATGTTCGGGGTGCTGCTCCAGCGATGCGGTCATGGTGCGCGCCTTTGGCTATCGGAATGCGCAAACATACGCGAGAACCCGGCCAGGCGCGAAGTTTCAGTCAGGCGACCACAGAGGCTACGGTTCCGCCCGGATTCCACGCCACCTGATTGCGGCCCTGGCGCTTGGCCCGATACAGCGCGACATCGGCGGCGCTGACCAACTGCTCGAAGTTCGCGTCGACCGCCGCGGCGCCACCGACGCTGGTGGTGATGTCGATGGGACGACCATGGAACACCGCCGGTTGCATCGCCACGGCGGCACGCATGCGTTCGGCCATGGCGCCCGCCTGCGCGGGGTCGATCGCGGGCAGTACCAGTATGAATTCCTCGCCGCCATAGCGGGCGAACAAGGTGCCCTGCGCAAGCCCGGTGCCGCGGATCACCTCGACGAAATGGTTGAGCACCGCGTCGCCCGCGGCGTGGCCCCAGCTGTCATTGATCGCCTTGAAATTGTCCAGGTCGAACATCAGCACGCAGCACGCCTGGCCGCGCGCACGGCACGCATCGACCAGGCGCAGGCCCGCAGCGATCAACGCGCCGCGATTGAGCAGGCCGGTGAGGCCGTCGGTGTGCGCGAGCCGGCCCAGGTCCAGGGTCAACCGCTCGGCCAGCATCAGGGTGAACCCGGTGCTCAGCAGGAACGATGACAGGATGCCGAAGAGGTAATTCCACGTGGTGAGCAGGTCATCGAGTGCCGTACTCGCGAATCTTTCCGGAAACAGGACGACGACCGAACGCAGCAGGTAGAAGAGCGCGTCGATGGCAAAGATCAGCGCGGTGAAACCGCAGGTGTTGCGCATGTCCCGCGGCGAGCGCCACAGCAGCACCCATATCATCCACACGTCCCACACCACGCTGTAGGCGCCGAACATCAATGCCGATACGGTCTGCGATGGCGGCGACAGGTACACGCTGACCTGGTTGGCAAGGAACAGGCCTACTACCGCCATCGGCCAGCGCCAGCGCAGCGGGTAGCGCAGGTGAATGGCGATGCCCATCAGCATCAGCGCATTGGCCAGCGCGATCATGCCGCTGCCCACGACTTCGGAAAGCAGGCTGCCGTTCTCGTTCAACCCCTGCGCGAGCGCGGCAGCGGTCAGCACCCAGAACGCGCTGGCCCAGATGCGCAGCGCCGGCAGGCCGCGCAGTACCAGGCCGAGCAAGGTGAAGCTGATCGAGATGGCGATGCCAACGGCCGCGCCGATGACGCCCAACGTAAAAAGGTCGAAGTGCATGCCCGTTCCGATTGACAGAGCCGAAGGCCAGGGATCAGCACGTCGCCTTTACCAAGCGTGCACGCGGACTCGCGGACTGACATTGGCTTCAAGGTAGCACGGTGGGGGTTCGTCCAGAACTGGCGGACCTGGCGCGTGATGGCCCACGGGTCGCCGCGAAACTCGATGCCGCAGCAGCGCCTCGGCGCTGTCCACATCGCGGCAAAGCCTGTCAATGGCTGGATTCCCGCCAGCCTTAAAATATAAACTGCCCGGTATAGTCTGCGGCCGACGGCGGCGGGCGCACGCTGCAGCCCAACTAGGGTGCCGGCGGCCGGATCCGCTGACCGCGGGTCAACTTATGACACGAGACACGAAGGCCGCGATGCAGTATCTGGTTTCCGGAGCGCTGTGTCGCGGCCTGTCGCCCCGTTTCCCGATCAAGCCCCATTCCCCGATCAAGCAAGTTCTGGAGCTCTTCATGAAGTCCTCGTTACTGAGCACGCCCTTCTTGTGCCTGAGCCTGCTGGCGCTGGCCGCCTGCAGCAAAGGCAAGGAACAGGGGCCGCCCCAGATGCCGCCGCCGGAGGTGGGCGTGATCAAGGTGCAGCCGCAAAACTCGCCCTTGACCCGCGATCTGGTCGGCCGACTGTCGCCCTATCGCAGTGCCGACGTGCGTGCCCGCGTGCCGGGCGTGCTGCTCAAGCGCACTTACGACGAAGGCACCAACGTCAGGAAGGGCCAGCTGCTGTTCCAGATCGATCCGGCCCCGCTGAAAGCGGTGCTGGCCGCGAGTACGGCTGCGCTGGGGCAGGCGCAGGCGACCTACACCAACGACAAGGTCACCGCGCGGCGCGTGAGCGAACTGGCTCCGAAGGGTTACGTGTCCAGGTCCGACCTGGACAATGCGCTGGCTGCCGAGCGCAGTTCGGCCGCCGCGGTGCAGGCAGCCAAGGCCAACGTGCAGACCGCCCGCATCAACCTGGGCTACGCCAATGTGACCTCGCCGATCGACGGCCGCGCCGGCCAGCAGCAGGTCACCGAAGGCGCGCTGGTCGGCAACGGCGAGGCCACCTTGCTAACCACCGTCGACCAGATCGATCCGCTGTATGTGAACTTCACCATGAGCGTGGCCGCACTGGAACAGATGCGCAGCGCACAGAGCAGCGGCAACGTCACCCTGGCCGATACCAACAAGGCCAGCGTGCAGGTCACCCTGCCCGATGGCAGCGCATACGGCGAACCTGGCGTGCTGGACTTCTCCGATACCACAGTCAATCCGGCCACCGGTTCGGTCAACCTGCGCGCCACGATTCCGAACCCGAAGCACACCCTGCTGCCCGGCATGTACGTGACGCTGAAGGCCAGCCTCGGCCAGCAGCACAAGGTGTTTCTGGTTCCACAGGCAGCGGTGCAGCGCGACACGGTAGGCGCCTATGTGATGACCGTCGGCGGCGATGGCAAGGTCAAGCGCAAGGACGTCACCACGACCGACATGAACGCCGGCAACTGGGTGGTGACCGATGGCCTGCAGGCCGGTGACCAGGTGGTGGTGTCGGGCATCCAGAACGTGAAGGACGGTGCGCCGGCAAAGGCCAGCCCATGGCATGCCGCGCCCGCCGCCGGATCATCTTCGGCGAACGCCCCGGGCTCCGCCCCGAGCGGCAAGTAACGGAGCGCAGACCATGCCGAGTTTCTTCATCGACCGCCCGATCTTCGCCTGGGTGGTCGCCATCCTGATTTCGCTGGGCGGCGTGCTGGCCATCCTCAACCTGGGCGTGGAGTCGTATCCCACGATCGCGCCGCCATCGGTGACGGTGTCCGCCAGCTATCCCGGCGCCAGTGCCGACACCACCGAGAAAACCGTTACCCAGGTCATCGAACAGCAGCTCACCGGCATCGACCATCTGCTGTACTTCAATTCGTCGTCCAGTTCCAACGGCCGCGCCAACATCACGCTGACCTTCGAAACCGGCACCGACCCGGACATCGCCCAGGTGCAGGTGCAGAACAAGGTGGCGCTGGCTACGCCGCGACTGCCTTCCGAGGTGACCCAGCAGGGCGTGGTGGTGGCCAAGGCCAACGCGGGCTTCCTGATGGTGGTGGCGCTGAAATCGGATAATCCGGGCATCGACCGCGACCGTCTCAACGACATCGTCGGCTCGCAGGTGCTGGACCAGATTTCGCGCGTGCCCGGCGTCGGCAGTACCCAGCAGTTCGGTTCCGAATACGCGATGCGGATCTGGCTGAACCCGGACAAGCTGCAGGGCTACGGTCTGTCGGCCAGCCAGGTGCTGGCGGCCATCAAGGCTCAGAACGTGCAGTTCGCCGCCGGCTCGGTTGGCGCCGACCCGGCCTTGCCGGGCCATGGCTTCAGCGCCACGGTGTCCACCGAAGGACGCTTCACCACCCCCGCGCAGTTCGGCGGCATCATCCTGCGCGCCAACCCCGACGGCACCACCGTCACCCTGGGGGACGTGGCGCGGATCAGCTTCGGCCCGAACGGTTACGGCTTCGACACCCAGTGGGACGGCAAGCCGATCGGCGCGTTCGCGATCCAGTTGCTGCCCGGCGCCAATGCGCTGGACGTGGCCACCGCGGTGCGCGCCAAGATGGACGAGCTCGCGCCGAGCTTTCCACAGGGCGTGAGCTGGTTCAGCCCCTATGACAGCACGACCTTCGTGACCATCTCGATCAACGAAGTGGTGCACACGCTGGTCGAGGCGATCATCCTGGTGTTCCTGGTGATGCTGCTGTTCCTGCAGAACATCCGCGCCACCATCATCCCTACCTTGGTGATTCCGGTCGCGCTGCTGGGCACCTTCCTGGGCATGCTGGTGCTCGGCTTCACGATCAACCAGCTGACCCTGTTCGGCATGGTGCTGGCGATCGGCATCGTGGTGGACGACGCGATCGTGGTGATCGAGAACGTCGAACGCATCATGACCGAGGAAAACCTGTCCCCGAAGGATGCCACGCGCAAGGCGATGGGCCAGATTACCGGCGCGGTGGTGGCGATCACGGTGGTGCTGGCGGCGGTGTTCGTGCCGTCGTCGCTGCAGCCCGGCGCCACCGGCGTGATCTACAAGCAGTTCGCGCTGACCATCGCGGTGTCGATGGGCTTCTCCGCGTTTCTCGCGCTGTCCTTCACTCCGGCACTGTGCGCCAGCTTCCTGAAGCCGGAGCATGAAAACAGGAAGAACATCGTCTACCGCAAGTTCAACGAACTGTTCACCTGGACCACTCATACCTACACCGGCCACGTCGGCGGCGCCGTGCGGCATGCGCCGCGGTGGATGCTGGCCTTCGTGCTGATCGCGGTACTCGGCGGCTTCCTGTACACGCGCCTGCCCGGCAGCTTCCTGCCCGAGGAGGATCAGGGTTACGCGCTGTCGGTGATCCAGCTGCCGCCGGGCGCCACCAAGCAGCGCACCAGCGCGGTGATGAAACAGATGCGCGATGTGCTGGGCAAGGACAGCGCGGTGGAAGGCGTGCTGCAGGTCACCGGCTTCAGTTTCATTGGTTCCGGCGAGAACGCCGGCATGGCCTTCATCAAGCTCAAGGACTGGGCCAAGCGCGACGTGACTGCCGCGCAGTTCATCCAGCGCGCCAATGGCGAGATGCAGCAGATCCACGACGCGCGCATCTTCGTCGCCAACATTCCCACGGTGCAGGGCCTGGGCCAGTTCGGCGGCTTCGACATGTACCTGCAGGATCGTGGCGGCGCTGGCCGCGATGCGCTCACCCAGGCGCGTAACACCCTGCTCGGCAAGGCCAGCCAGAACAAGCTGCTGACCGGCGTGCGTCCGAACTCGCTGGAAGATTCACCGCAGTTGCATCTGGATGTGGACCGCGTGCAGGCGCAGTCGATGGGCCTGTCGGTGGGCGACATCTACAACGCGATCGGCCTTATGCTGGCGCCGGTGTACGTCAACGACTTCACCTACGGCGGCCGCGTCAAGCGCGTCATCATGCAGGCCGATGCACCCTACCGCATGGGCCCGGAAGCGCTGCAGCACATCTTCACGCCGGGGCCGACGCCGACCGGCAGCAGTACGCCGCAGATGATCCCGCTGTCGAACGTGGTACACACGCGCTGGAACGTCTCGTCTCCCTCGCTGACCCGCTACAACGGTTATTCGGCGGTCGAGATCGTCGGCTCGCCGGCACCGGGGCACGCCTCGGGCGAAGCGATGGGCGAGATGGAGAAGATCGTCAACAACGATCTGCCCAAGGGCTTCGGCTTCGACTGGACCGGCCAGTCGTATCAGGAAATCCTGTCCGGCAACGCGGCCACGTTGCTGATGGTGCTGTCGATCGTGATCGTGTTCCTGGCGCTGGCGGCGTTGTACGAAAGCTGGTCGATCCCCGTCGCTGTCTTGCTGGTGGTGCCGCTGGGCCTGCTCGGCGCGGTGGTGTTCACCCTGCTGCGCGGCCTGCCCGACGACATCTACTTCAAGATCGGCCTGATCACGGTGATCGGCCTGGCGGCCAAGAACGCGATCCTGATCGTCGAGTTCGCAGTGGAACAGCAGCAGGAAGGCAAGACCCTGCGGGACGCGGTGGTCACTGCGGCCCGGCTGCGGCTGCGGCCGATCCTGATGACCTCGCTGGCGTTCATCCTGGGCGTATCCCCGTTGTTCTTCTCCAGCGGCGCAGGCGCAAACGCGCGCCATGCGATCGGCACCGGCGTCATCGGCGGCATGCTGTTCGCCACCTTCCTCGGCGTGCTGCTGATCCCGGTGTTCTACGTGGTGGTGCGCCGCTTGCTCGGCGACAAGCTGGACGGCGATACGCCAGCGGCCCCGTCGGCCGGCAATGACATGCGCTCGTTCGATTCGGATCCGCGCCGTGGCGCGTGATCCGCTCGGGCACCTTCAGTCCCGCAGTCACTGCGGGGCTGCAGGTCATCGGAATCGCCGATCCACGCGGACGAAGTTTGCGGCAGGTGACCCGCTATCCGGCTGCTGTCTGTCGTGGTGCTGGGCCCGGTCGCGCTGATGTACGTCAAGAAGCTTCCGGGGTACTCCAAGGAGAGAGTTCCGGCTCAGCGCAGCCCGGTCTCCGCCCGCGCGATCACCAGCCGCTGGATCTCGCTGGTGCCTTCATAGATCTCGGTGATCTTGGCATCGCGGAAGTAGCGCTCCAGCGGCATTTCCTTTGAGTAGCCCATGCCGCCGTGGATCTGTACCGCCTGGTGGCTGATCCACATCGCCGCCTCCGACGCGGTGAGTTTGGCCACCGCCGCCTCGGTACCGAAGCGGCCGCCGTGTTTCTCGGTTTCGCCCTTCAACCACGCCGCGCGCAGGGTCAGCAGGGTCGCCGCATCCAGCTTGCATTTCATGTCGGCGATCTTCGACTGGGTCATCTGAAACGTGCCGATCGGTGCGCCGAACGCCTTGCGGTCGCGCGACCACTGCAAGGTCGCCTCGTACGCGGCGCGTGCGATGCCCACGGCCTGCGAGGCGATGCCGATGCGCCCCGCGTCGAGCACGCCCATCGCGATGGAGAAACCCTTGCCCTCCTCGCCGAGCAGGTTCTCCTTCGGCAGCACGTAGTCGGTGAACTCGATCTCGCAGGTGGCCGATGCGCGGATACCGAGCTTCGGCTCGCTCTTGCCGGCATGGAAGCCAGGCAGCTGGGTGTCGACGATGAAAGCCGATACGCCCTTCGCACCAATACCCGGCGTGGAGATGGCGAACAGCACGATGTAGCGCGCCACGGGGCCGGAGGTGATCCAGCTCTTCTTGCCATTGATCACCCAGTCGCCGTTGGCGTTCTTCGCGGCGCGGGTGTGCATGGCCGAGGCGTCCGAGCCCGACTGCGGCTCGGTCAGCGCGTACGCGCCGATGGCCTCGCCGGTGGCGATCGCGCGCACATACTTCTGCTTCTGCTCCTCGTTGCCGTGCTTGAGGATGCCGTTGCAGAACAGCGAATTGTTGACCGACATGATGGTCGAGGTGGCGGCATCGGCCGCGGCGATCTCGATCATCGCCAGCACGTAGGCGACCGGATCCATGCCGGCACCGCCGTAGGCTTCCGGCACCTCGATGCCCATCAGGCCGAGCTGCCCCATCTCGCGGATGTTCTCCAGCGGAAACTCGCCCTTGGCGTCCAGTTCCGCCGCCACCGGCACGATGCGCTTCTGCGCAAAGTCGCGGGCGATCGACTGGATGGACAACTGGTCTTCAGTGAAACGGAAATCCATGGACTACTCCCGGGCGCCGCGTGCAGGCGGCTGATCAAGACGCAAACTGGTGAAAGCGACAGCCAGCCGCCTATTCTAGCGGCCGGCGCCGATGGCGTCGTGCCTCCCCGCATGCGCGCCACACCGCGGAGGGCCCGCTCTCGTGTGCGATGCGTCTTCCCACCGCCAGCGGAAAGCGTCGCCCCCGGGCTGGCCTCCCGCGAAAATCAAGGCCTGCGCATCGCTTGACGACCCGGCGAACCAAGGCCAGACTTGTTATCTCTTTATCGCGATACAAGGATGCCCGATGGACCTGGCGACTGCCTCCAGCGTGCTCCGGCTGCTGGCCGATCCCACCCGCGTGCGCCTGCTGGCCCTGCTGGAACACGAGGAACTCACCGTGGCCGAGCTGGCCGCGGTGCTGCATCTGGCGCAACCGCGGGTGTCCACCCATCTGGCGAAATTGAAGGAAGCCGGGCTGGTGCGCGATCGCCGCGCCGGCGTGTCCGCCTACTATCGCGCCAACAATGAAGGCGACGAGGCGCAGCACAATCTTCTGGCTTCGCTGCGCGAGAGCATTGACGACGCCTTGCTGCGCGAAGACACCGCGCGCCTGCCCGGCGTACTGGCCAACCGTGCCCGCGAGGAAGGCTGGGCCGATACCGTGGCCGGCGACATGGAGCGGCATTATTCGCCGGGCCGCACCTGGGAAACACTGGCGCGTTCACTGCTGCAACTGCTGGGTACCGGCGACGTGCTGGATATCGCTTCCGGCGACGGCATCACCGCCGAGCTGCTGGCGCCGCACGCGCATGCGATCGTCTGCGTCGATTCCGGCGAGCGTGTGGTCGAGGCCGCGGCCAAGCGGCTCAAGCCGTTCGCCAACGTGCAGGTACGTCGAGGCGACATGCATGCGCTGGACCTGGGCGAGCAACGCTTCGACCTGGTGCTGATGCTGCACGCGCTGACCTATGCCGAGCATCCCGCCCGGGCCGTGGCCGAAGCCGCGCGACTGCTGCGCCCCGGCGGCCGTCTGCTCGCCGTCACGTTGGGCCAGCACGACCATCGTGCCGCGGTCGAACCGTTCGATCATCGCAATCTCGGCTTCAGCGCCGAGCAGCTTGACAGCTACGCGCGTGCCGCCGGACTCAACGTGATGAGCTGCAACCGGCTCAGCCGCGAGCGCAAGGCGCCGCATTTCGAAGTCATCAGCCTGCTTGCGCGCAAGCCCGCTTGAACATCGCTGCACCGCTTACCAAAGGAAGTCCGATGAGTACCCTGCCCTGGCTCCATCCCGATCGCGTCGCCCTGCTGGAGCAGGCGCTGCGCCAGCGCATCCTGATTCTCGATGGCGGCATGGGCACCATGCTGCAGGCGCACGAACTGGATGAACAAGGTTTCCGCGGCGAACGCTTCGAGCAGGGCCACGATGGCCATGCGCAGGTTCATGACAACCATGCCCATCCGGGCGGCTGCGACCTCAAGGGCAACAACGACCTGCTCACGCTGACCATGCCGCAGATCATCCGCGGCGTGCACGATGCCTACCTCGAAGCCGGCGCCGACCTGATCGAAACCAACACTTTCAACTCCACCCGCATCAGCCAGGCCGATTACAAGCTGCAGCACCTCGCCTACGAGCTGAACCTGGCAGGTGCCCGTCTGGCGCGCGCCGCCTGCGATGCGATGAGCGCGAAGACACCGGATCGCCCACGCTTCGTGATCGGGGTGCTCGGCCCCACCAGCCGCACCGCCTCGCTGTCGCCGGACGTCAACGATCCCGGCTTCCGCAACGTCACGTTCGAGGAGCTGGCAGAGAACTACGCCGAATCCGCCAACGGCCTGATCGATGGTGGCGCCGACGTGCTCATGGTCGAGACGATCTTCGATACGTTGAACGCGAAAGCCGCGCTGTTCGCGCTGAGCGAGCTGTTCCACCAGCGTGGCGCCCGCTTGCCGGTGATGATCTCCGGCACCATCACCGACCGCTCCGGTCGCACGCTTTCGGGCCAGACCGCCGAGGCGTTCTACTACTCCGTGCGTCACGCGCGACCGTTGTCGGTGGGCTTCAACTGCGCCCTCGGTGCCGATGACCTGCGCCCGCATATCCAGACGCTGGCGAATCTCGCCGAGAGCTATGTCAGCACACATCCGAACGCCGGCCTGCCGAACGCGTTCGGCGAGTACGACGAGACACCCGAGCACATGGCGGCCGTGATCGGCGGCTTCGCCCGCGATGGGCTGCTGAATCTGGTCGGTGGTTGTTGCGGTACCACACCGGCTCACATCAGGGCGATCGCCGCAGCGGTGCGCAACCATCCACCCCGCGCGCTGCCGTCGCTCGACGCGGAGGCTGCATAACATGGCCCGTCACACCCGCCTGTCCGGCCTCGAACCGCTGGTCATCACGCCCGACCTGCTGTTCATCAATGTCGGCGAGCGCACCAACGTCACCGGCTCGGCACAGTTCAAGAAGCTGATCAAGGAAGACCGCTACGACGAGGCCGTCGAAGTCGCCCGCCAGCAGGTCGCCAATGGCGCGCAGGTGATCGACATCAACATGGACGAGGGCCTGATCGACTCCGAGGCGGCGATGACCCGCTTCGTCAACCTGATCTCGTCCGAACCCGACATCGCCCGCGTGCCGTTCATGATCGACTCGTCGAAGTGGACGGTGATCGAGGCCGGCCTGCGCTGCCTGCAGGGCAAGGGCATCGTCAACTCCATTTCGATGAAGGAAGGCGAGGCGGCCTTCCTCGAACAGGCGCGCAAGGTGCAGCAGTATGGCGCCGCCGCCGTGGTGATGGCGTTCGACGAGCAGGGCCAGGCCGACACTTGCCAGCGCAAGGTGGAGATCTGCTCGCGCGCCCATGAGTTGTTGACGACCGAACTCGACTTCCTGCCCGAAGACATCATCTTCGATCCGAACATCTTCGCCATCGCCACCGGCATCGAGGAGCACAACAACTACGCGGTGGACTTCATCGAAGCCACGCGCGAGTTGAAGCGGCGCTTCCCCGACTGCCACATCTCCGGCGGCGTCTCCAACGTGTCGTTCTCGTTCCGCGGCAACAACGTCGTGCGCGAGGCGATCCACTCGGTATTCCTGTACCACGCCATCAAGGCGGGCATGGACATGGGCATCGTCAACGCCGGCGCGCTGACGATCATGGACGACATCGACCCGCCGCTGCGCGAGCGCGTCGAGGACGTGGTGCTGAATCGGCGCGAGGACGCCACCGAGCGGCTGCTGGAGATCGCCGACAACTACAAGGGCAAGCGTGGCGAAGCTGTGGTCGAGACGCTGGCCTGGCGCGAGAAGCCGGTGCGCGAGCGGCTCAGCCACGCGCTGGTGCACGGCATCGACCAGTACGTGGTCGAGGACACCGAAGAGGCGCGCCAGATGTCCACGCGCCCGCTCGACGTGATCGAAGGCCCGCTGATGGACGGCATGAACGTGGTCGGCGACCTGTTCGGCGCCGGCAAGATGTTCCTGCCGCAGGTGGTGAAGTCCGCCCGCGTGATGAAGAAGGCGGTGGCCTACCTGCTGCCGTACATCGAGGCGGAGAAGCTGCGCACCGGCGACATGGGCAAGAACAACGGCAAGATCATCATGGCCACGGTCAAGGGCGACGTGCACGACATCGGCAAGAACATCGTCGGCGTGGTGCTCCGCTGCAACAACTTCGAGGTGATCGATCTCGGCGTGATGGTGCCGGCGCAGAAGATCCTGGAGACGGCGATCGCCGAGAAGGCCGACATGATCGGCCTCTCGGGGCTCATCACGCCGTCGCTGGAGGAGATGAGCCAGGTCGCGCGCGAAATGCAGCGCCAGGATTTCCACATCCCGCTGCTGATCGGCGGCGCCACCACTTCGCGCGCGCACACCGCGCTCAAGATCGAGCCGCACTACAAGGCCGGCACCGTATGGGTGAAGGATGCCTCGCGCGCGGTCGGCGTGGCGCAATCGCTGGTCAGCAAGGATCTGGTCGGCGACTTCCTCGAGAAGGTCCGCCTCGAGTACGCCGACGTGCGCGAACGCCACCGCAACCGCGGCCCCGGCAAGAAACTGGTGTCGCTGGAGAAGGCCCGCGACCAGCGCTTCCGCTGCGACTGGGCCAGCTACGATCCGCCGCAGCCGAACCGCCCCGGCGTCACCGTGTTCGACGACTACGACCTGTCCACCATCCGCCGCTACATCGACTGGACCCCGTTCTTCCAGGCGTGGGAACTGGCCGGCCACTACCCGGCCATCCTCACCGACGCCGTGGTCGGCCCGCAGGCCAGCGAGCTGTTCAGGGATGCGCAGGCCATGCTGGACAGGATCATCGCCGAGAAGTGGCTGACCGCCCGCGCCGTGATCGGCCTGTGGCCGGCCGCCAACATCGGCGATGACGTCGAGGTTTACACCGACACCAGCCGCACCAAGCGGCTCGCCAGGCTGTGCAGCCTGCGCCAGCAGGCCGACAAGCCACCCGAGCGCCCCAACCTCTGCCTCGCCGACTTCATCACGCCGAAGGAATTCGACAAACCCGACTGGATCGGCGGCTTCGCCGTCACTGCCGGCCTCGGCATCGAGGAACATCTGGCCCGCTTCCATGCCGACTACGACGACTACTCATCGATCATCCTCAAGGCGCTGGCCGACCGCCTCGCCGAAGCGTTCGCCGAGCACATGCACGAGCGCGTGCGCAAGGAATTCTGGGGCTTCGTACCGGACGAGTCGCTCGACAACGACGCACTGATCGCCGAGAACTACCGCGGCATCCGCCCGGCCCCCGGCTACCCCGCCTGCCCCGAACACACCGAGAAGGCCACCCTGTTCAAATTGCTCGACGTCACCCGCAACACCGGCATCGAACTCACCGAAGGCTTCTCGATGTACCCCGCCGCCGCCGTCTCGGGCTGGTACTACTCGCACCCGGGCAGCCAGTACTTCGTGGTCGGCCGGCTTGGCAAGGACCAGGTCGAGGACTACGCCAGGCGCAAGGAATGGACCCTGGCCGAAGCCGAACGCTGGCTCTCTTCCAACCTCGACTACGAAACCGAATGAGTTCTGCCGCGCGTTTCCGGGCAGGCGTACAAGCCTGCCCGGTCACTCACGCAACCGTATCGCCGGTGACGCTGTTCTTCCGATGGCGCAGATGCACGATCAGGTTGTAGATCGAGACGAAGGCCGGGAAGAAATTCGAGATGATGCCCACCGAATCGTTCTTGCCGATGGTGAAATAGGCCAGCAACAACGCACTTCCCACCACCGACAGCCACCAGAACGATAGCGGCATCACCACCCGCTTGTGCTTGCGGGTGTAGTAAAGCTGCACGAACCATCGGCTGGTGAACATCACCGAGCCGAGCAGGCCGATGATCTTCCAGGGCGTCAGCTGAAAATGCTGCAAGGCGTGGATGATTTGGGCAAGTTCGGTGCTGAGAAATTCCATGATCGGGCGCTTTGGCATTGAAAGAACGGCGAGTTTACAGCCACCCACGTGCACCGCCTCCCGGCCCGCCGACCGTCAGCCAGCGTGTGTTGCACGGAAGGCGAGTCCGCACCAGCCATTGACCCGCCCCGCAGCTGCCCCTAGAATCTCGCGCTCACGGCGGGCGGTTAGCTCAGCGGTAGAGCACTGCCTTCACACGGCAGGTGTCACAAGTTCGATCCTTGTACCGCCCACCAATCGAATGCAGGTCTGAAGCCATCCTTGCGATGGCTTCTTTCTTTCTGTACTTCCGGGTTCGCCGGACGCCCCCATCGGCTCTGCGTTCAGCCTGCGCGGCACCCGCTACCGATGAGCGAGCTCGATCATTTCGCGCATGCGCCTGGCCAGCGCCTCGACGGCGAATGGCTTGGTGATCAACTCCATGCCTGGCGCGGCGAATCCGCTCGCCATCGCCGCTTCCGAGGCATAGCCCGTCATGAGCAGAACCCTCAGGCCGGGGCGCAGGCCAAGCGCCGCGTCGGCGAGCTCGCGGCCATTCATGCCCGGCAGTCCGACGTCCGATACGAGCAGGGCGATGGGCTCGCTGGAGCGAAGCAGTTCCAGCCCGGCTTCGGCGTCGGCCGCTTCCAGCGCGCCATAACCGAGTTGATGCAGGACTTCGACAATCACCTGGCGCACCACGGTCTCGTCCTCGACCACCAGCACGACCTCGCCTCGTCCCGCGGCGGCGGCCGGCGGGGCTGGTGCAGGCACTTCTTCGCGGTGTCCCGCTTCCGCGATGTAGCGCGGCAGGTACAACCTGATCGTGCTGCCCTTGCCTGGCGCGCTGCGAATATCGCAATGGCCATTCGACTGCCGGCCGAACCCGTACACCATCGACAGCCCCAGCCCGGTGCCCTGGCCTTGCGGCTTGGTCGTGAAGAACGGATCGAACGCGCGCTCCACCACCTCGGGCGGCATGCCGATTCCGGTGTCGGTGACCTCGATGCAGACGTACTGTCCGGCCGGTGCGTCCTGCCACCGGACCGCCTTCACTTCATCGATATCGACATTGCGCGAGCGGATGGTCAGGCGACCGCCCTCGGGCATGGCGTCGCGCGCGTTGATGGAAAGGTTCAACACCGCGCTTTCCAGCTGGTTTGCATCGCACAAGGTCAGCCACAGGTCGGCGGCAGGCTCGAACTCCACCTTGATCTGTTCGCCGATGGTCCGCTGTATCAGGTCCTCCATCGAGATCATCAAGGGATTGACGTCAACCGGGCGCGGATCGAGCGGCTGCTGCCGCGAGAACGCCAGCAAGCGATGGGTCATCGCCGCAGCCCGATAGGCCGACGTCAGCGCCCCGTCCACGAACCGGCCGATGCCCTCGGCACGGCCTTCGTTCACGCGCAGCTGAATGATGTCGAGCGAACCGATGATCCCCTGCAGCAGGTTGTTGAAGTCATGCGCGAGGCCGCCGGTCAGCTGACCGACGGCTTCCATTTTCTGCGACTGGCGCAACTGCGATTCGATGAAAATCTTCTCGCTGAGATCGCGGATGAACACGTTGGTGCGGCACCCGCCGTTCGATGCCAGCGTACTGATGCTGAGCTCGACCGGAATCTTCATTCCTTCGAAATCGATTGCGTGGATCTGCTCGTTGCCTCCGGTGGCGGCCGCCAGTCTGTTCGGCGGCAGGCTGGCAGCGAGCCGCGCGCGGTCCTCGTCGGCCACGATGAGCGCCGTCAACAGCTCACCCATGGCTTTCTCGCGCGGCCAGCCAAACATCGCCGTCGCCCTCGGATTCCATTCGACCACCCGACCGCTCTCGTCCAGCTGCACGAAACCGTCCAGCGCCGTGTCGATCACGCCGCGCGCCCGCCCCTCGCTTTCGATCAACGCCGCTTCGCTCTCCATCCGCTCGGTGACATCGCGGGTGACCTTGGCGAAACCAATCACCTCGCCATGGTCGATAATCGGATCAAGCACCACGCTGGCCCAGAAACGGGTGCCATCCTTGCGCACGCGCCACCCTTCGGCGCTGTAGCGGCCCTCGCGTCTGGCGACCGCAAGAGCGTTGGCCGGCAACCCGCTGGCACGGTCCTCCGGCGTGTAGAAACACGAAAAATGCTTTCCGACGATCTCCTCCGCGCGGTAGCCCTTGATCCGCTCGGCCCCCGAATTCCAGTTGCTGATGATGCCATCCGGATCCAGCATGAAGATGGCGTAGTCGACGATGCTTCCCACCAGCAACGCAAAATTCCTCTCGCTGTAGCGCAAGTCCAGTGAAGCCGATTCCGCCAGATGCGTGCGCTCGATGACACGCTGCTCGAGCGTGTCGTTGAGCTCCTGCAGGGACCGCTCGATCTTCTTCCGGTCGGTGATATCCACCAGCATGTTCACCGCGCCCACCATGACGCCGGCATCGTCGAACAGTGGCGTGGGAAAGGGGGCGAACGCGACCCGGCTGCCGTCCGGCCGCTCGGCGATCGCCTCCTCGCCATGCACGGGTCGCGCTTCGCGGATCGCGATCGCCATCGGAGACTGCTCATGCGGCAACGGCGTGCCGTCGGAACGAAACAGCTTCCGGGACACGCACCATTCCTCGCCCAGCGCGGGGCGCCGGCCGGCGAAGGCGACAGCGGCCTCGTTGTAGAAGGTGATCCTTCCCTGCGCGTCGGTGGTGTAGATCGCCATCGGCAACGCCTGCAGGAGTTGGTGCGCGAGCTTTTCGCGCTCCTGTCTCGCGTCGGCCAGCCGCTTCTGCTCGGTGACGTCGATGGTGAAGCAGCGCGTGTGGGTGAAGCTGCCGTCACGGAAACAGCCGCTGGAGGTGATCTGCACATGCCGGATCTGGCCATCCCGCGCGATCAGGCGTACCGGATGCTTGTCGATCGCCTCGCCGGCCCGGAGCCGGGTGAGGATGTCCGCGAGCACGTCCTGATCAGCATGGAACTCGCCGATGTTGTGACCCACGTATTCGTCCCGGCAATAGCCCAGCAACTCCAGCTCCGCCCGGTTGGCACGCAATATCGTCCCGTCCGGCGCGACAAAATGGAGCCCCACCGCCCCATTCTCGAACAGGTCCTCCATGTCGTCCTGTGGCTGGGTGATGCCGAAACTGCAGATGAAGCCCCGGGTGGCGCCGTGGCGATCCGTCAACGGCGCCACGCTCGCCAACGCCCATCGGTGGTCGCCCTGCGCGGTTTCGACGGTGACTTCGATGTCGCGCACGGCGGCATCGGTACGTTGGGCCAACGCCAACGGGCTTTCCGGCAGCGCGTCGTCTCCGCCGTGCCGCCATGACGGCGGGGTTCGCAGGAACGCATCACCCCTCATGCCCGCCCGCATCGTGCCGCCCCAGCATTCCTTCGCCGCGGCATTGCAGGTCACGATCAGTCCCTGCGTATCGCATATGCAGGCCGGCATCGGCATCGCTTCGAGCAGCGCCTGGCCGAGATCGCCAAGCAAGGATCCTGTTGGATGCGCGGTGCGCCCGGAGATTTCGCTATCGGCCACGGTGTGTTCCGGAATCTTGGAATCCCGATGGTATGACAGCGTCCGTTAGTTTTGAAAAACGGCGGCAGATGGGGAAACCCGCGCAAAGGCGGCAAGGAAGCGGGCGCCGGGGAGCTTCCTCGGCGCGTGAAAACTTGCTCGGTGGATAGCGATCCTGCCGCAGCCGCCGCATTTCAACCGACGGGCCAGTTCCCGGCCCGCCACTGGTCGTCCACGAGGGGCGCGGCCGCAGCCGGCGCTTGCCCGGTCGTGGCGCCTGCATCGGCAAGGCCCTCGGTACGGCGTTCCTCGACGTGCACGCGTTCGATCAAGTGCGCGAGGAATGCGTCGCGCGTCCGGCGATAGACCGGGTCGGCCGGCCCGCCGATGGCTGCCGTCATCATCGCGGCCTGGCTGTCGTGCAGTGCTGGCGATGTTTCTCCACCCGGATAGCGGCCGACAGCATCACCTGCTTCGGCATGCGCCTGCCACGCCAGCGACCCCGGCGGCAACGCAAGAAACTGTTCTTCCCATACCAGCGCCGCCGCCAGCGCACCCGCGGCGGTGACCGGACGGCGCGCATCCCAACCGGCCTGGAAGCCGGCCAGCCAGTCAGCCAGTGCCGCGCCCGGCATCGGCCGCGCCAGGATGTACCCCTGCCCCAGGTCGGCACCCAGAATCAGCGCAGCCTCGACCGATCCCGCCGTCTCCAGGCCCTCCACCACGACCTCGAGACCGAGATCGTGGCCTAGCCGGATCAGCTGCCGGATGAAGCGCAGCGCGGGCAGCGGATCGTCGCCGATCTGGCGCACGATGGCCTGGTCGATCTTGACCCGGTCGAACGGCCACTGGCGCAGCCGGATCAGCGTGCTGTAGCCCGCACCCAGATCGTCCTCGACCAGCCGCACGCCCAGCGCCTTGAGCGCCTGCATGCCGGCCATGCCGGCCGGCGCCGTGTGGTCGGTGCCGATCGGCGATTCGAGTATCTCGAACAGCAACGCCTGGGCCGGGCAGGCGTTGTTGGCCAACAACGCGGCGGCCGTCTCCGCGTAGCGGGGATCGGTCAGCGCCGCGGCCGGCGCATTGATCGACACGTCGAGTGCGTAGCCTGCCTGCAGCAAGGCCTGACGACATGCCATGGC
Organism: Rhodanobacter umsongensis; assembly: GCF_042654965.1. Lineage (NCBI taxonomy): Bacteria > Pseudomonadati > Pseudomonadota > Gammaproteobacteria > Lysobacterales > Rhodanobacteraceae > Rhodanobacter > Rhodanobacter umsongensis. The sequence goes on from NZ_JBHSMK010000009.1 coordinate 515,971, forward strand.
CTGCCGCAAACCCTGCCGGAACAGCACGATCAGGTCGGCGTCGCCCAGCGCCGGCAGGAATCTCGCCGGCGACAGGGTATCGCCGTCGTCGTCGCGCAACCGCGCCAGCGCCTCGAGTTCGGTCACCCGGCCATCGGCCAGCCTGACCACCGGCTGGTAATGCATCTGCACGGCGTCGGTGGCGATCAGCGCGCGCCAGCGCTCGCGCATGAAGAACGGCAACAGTTCGGCCCCCGGCCTTGGCGGCGCCAGCCTCGCCAGCGCCAGATCCAGCACCGTCTTGATCTGCTCGATGAACGCCCGCTGGTCTTCGCTCTGGAATCCGCCGGCGTAAGCGCTGTAGATGGTGAGCACCGCGGCCGGCGTGCGCGGCAACGGGCACAGCGGCACGGCGACGCTGGAGACGATCCCCACGCGGGCGGCGATCTCGCGCCAGTTCAGCATGGCTGGATCGCTGCCGTAGTGGGCACAACGCTGAATCGTGGCAGTGCGCCAGGCGCGACCGGTCGGGCCGCCGCCGTCGGCCGAGTCGACCTGCACCCCGATCGGCGAGGTCTCGCCACGACAGAGCGCGCGCAGGTAATCGGCAAACGCCTCGCCCGCTACGGCCTCATACGTCAGCTGCCCCGCCGCATCGGGACGACCCACCGCGCAGGCCAGAATCTCGTCATTCGCGGTCAGTGCGTCGACCACGCCCTGGATGAGCTCCAGGTAGCCATCGGCCGACCACGCCAGCACATTGAGCGCGGCCAGCAATGCAACCCGGCGACGCTGCGTCTCGCGCATGCTCAATAGTTGCCATTGCCGATCCAGCGCGAGTCGCTGCAGCACGATCGACAGGGGTCGGTGGTCGCGATGGGCGCCGGAGTCCAGCATGCCGACAAAAATATCGCGCAGCGCCTCGATCGCCTCCAGCAGCCAGACCTCCTCTACCCCGCAGGCCGCATGGAAAAAGCCCGCCCGCATCGCGCCGGCCTGATGGGTCTCCGTATCGAGACCGGGGCGCAGCAGCATCGACAGGTGCCAGCACAACCGCTGTTTGACCATCGCCACGTCGGCCGGCAGCAACACGCCAAGCAGGCTGGCGGCGCCCTCATGCGCCTGCAGTTCGGCGTAATAGCCCTCCGCCATGCGCGGCAACTGGGCTTCCAGCGCGGCGAACCATGGCCCCAGCAGCTCAGCCGCCACCTCGCCATAGGGCGGTGGCCCGCGTCCGTCGTGTCCGGCGGACGCCTCGGCATTCCCTGGCCGGGCCGGCAACGCCCACCAGCGGTCGCGCTGCCGCTTGCGCGCCTTGACCTGATACATCGCCTGGTCGGCGCAGCGGATCAGCTGCTCGCCGTTCGCCTGCGCATGAATCGGATACAGCGCCATGCCCAGGCTCGCCGAGAGGTGGAAGGTGGCGCCATCGATGAGCAGCGGTTGCTGCAGCGCCTGCCAGACGCGGGCCAGCAGCAGATCCAGATCCTGCTCGCGCTCGAGGTCCTCGAACACCAGCACGAACTCGTCGCCACCCAGGCGCGCGACGTAGTCTTCGACCCGCAACGCCCCGCGCAGACGGCCGGCTACTTCCACCAGGATCCGGTCGCCCGCGGCATGGCCGTAGCGGTCGTTGATCGGCTTGAGATCGTCCAGGTCGAGCAGACCCACCGCCACGATGCGGCCTTGCTGCTCGGCCCGCGCCAGCACGCTGGCCAGGTGATGGTCCAGCGCGCGCCGGTTAGGCACATCGGTCAACGCGTCGTGCAGCGCAAGATAGGTTTGCAGCTCCTGCTTCTGCAGCAAGGCGCTGCGCTGCTGATGCTGGCGCAGCGCGAGGCCTGCGGCATCGGCAATTTCGTCCACCAGCAGGCACATCTCCGCGTCGAATGCATCGGCCTCGGCGGTAATCACGGCAAACACGCCGGACGGCCCGCCGAGGGCTCCGTCAGCATCGGCGGCACCGAACAGCGGCCAGCAGCCCACGGCCCCGATCGTGGCCAGCGGCCCCTGTCTCCACGCGGCGGCCGCCTGCGGATTCTCGGCGGGGCGCACGCGCACCACCGGCCTGCCTTGCATGAACGCGAGCGTAGGTGTGTAGAAGGTCGGCCCGAGGCTGTGGCGCGACGGCACCGGCAACAGCTGCATCGCATCGGCCATCGGGCCGACCAGGGCCACTCGCTGCAACAGCTCGCCGGTGTCCTCGCTGGCGAACACCTCGACTGCCGCTGCCCCGGCGATATCGACCAGCGCCTGGGCCAGCGTGCGGTACACCGCGGCCGGGTCCGGCTGTTCGAGCAGCGCGCGCTGGATCATGCGCTGGGCGTCGCGGTATCGGCTCATCCTGAGGTTGCGTTCGAGCAGCGCCTGGTGATCCCAGAACCGCGCCAGCTCGTCGGCCAGCCGCTGGGCCCAGTCGAGCAGCTCGTCGCTGAGCAGCGGTGCGCCCGAGCGGGCGTAAGCGGCCAGCGTGAGCTGGCCACCGTCGCGAATGGTGACGGCTGCCACGATGCACGAGCCCAGACCGTGTTGCCGGGCGGCTTCGCGCCATGGCGCGAACTCGGGCGCTTCGATGGTGACCGCGCGCGCCTTGCCCTGGCGCAGGACATTGGCGACGGGGCCGCGGCCCCCGGGCCCATGTTCGTCGACACTGATCTCCAGGTTCGCCGCGTACCCTGCTTCCGGGCCTGCCGCCGCCAGCACGTCGACTGTTGCGTGATCCGGTTCCCGCCGGCCGATCCAGACCAGCGGCAGATCCATGGTGGCGGCGAGAATCCGCGCCACTTCGGTCAGCGCGAGTCGGCGGTCGTAGCCTGGCGCCGTGTGCAGCAACGACAACGTCTCCGCCACGCTCCGGTAGAAGCGCTCGCGCAGCTCGCCACGTGCCTGCTTGCTCGTCATCGCCCTCCCCTGCCGCTGCCCGCGCACCCAGCATAAGACTGGATGGTCAAAATAATCCGCGGATCCACCAGCCCCGGCGTGCTGCCCCCGCGGACACGATGATGCCCACCGCGAACCCTCAAGGGTGATTCAGGCGGCGATGCCTGGAGTGCACCAGACCGACTCCGTCGTAAAAACCGCCCGAACCTGCCCCGATAGAGTAGTCCAGCCGGAGCCGCCGCGGGTGCCTGCCCGCCGCCAAGGAAAATCACATTGCATTCGCCCCGTTTCGGCTTTGCTAGTCCAACCCCATTCCAGGACGCCGCCATGTCCAGCCATCCCCGGTGCGCCCATCCTGTTTGCCTGTGCACGGTTCGTCCGGACGATGCGTACTGCAGCGAGCATTGCCGCAAGCGGGTGGAATCGCCGCTGTCCGACCAGCCCGAAGGTTGCCACTGCGGGCACCCTGCGTGTGCTGCCGCGCAGCCCCAGCCCGCTTCCAAGCCGGATCAGCGGTCACCGAAATAATCGTCGCTGTGGTACCAGGCAAGCACGGCAGGCGGCACGCGATCTTCCACCGCCATGCCCATGGCCACATAGGCATCGAGCACGTCGCGCAGCGCGCTGTCGGCGCGCCCGCCGCGCCCATGCGGCGGCATGTTGAAGCGTTCGTACTCGATCATCTCGAGCATGCGTTCGGACCAGCCAAACAGCCGTTCGCTCCAGTCGGCGAACTTGTCGCGCAGCCACCCGCTCAGTGGGGCGTGCAGCGCAAGACCCTGCTCCGCGCAGAGCTCGCGTGCCAGCGCATCCACCTGCGGCGACACCCCGCGGAACCATTCGGTATGCCCGGCCGCCGCCCGCGGCACCACCAGCGGCGCGGGTGCACGCCATTCGGCGAACGTGGTGATGAACAACCTCTCGATGCGCCGGGCATCGCGCAGGTGATCGGTGTCGACGAGCAGGCCGCGCTCCAGATCGAAGAACTCGTAGAACCGCCGGTGCAGCGTGCGGAACCGGTCCAGCGGGTCGCGCGAGAAACCGACTTTCAGGATGTCCTCCTCGCGGCACGGCAACACGTAGACGAACGTGCGGCCGCGGCTGGCGAAGCGCGGATAGGCCACTTCCTCGTTCACGGCAAGGCCTTCGACGGGTGGGTTGTACATCGGCGCACGACGATGCGCCGATAGTCTGCATGGTGCAAAGATCGACCGGCAAGGGCGCGAATCTCCAGAGAACGCGGCAGGCCTGCGTTGCCGGAACTCCGCGCATGCGCGTTGCAACCGTACGCTCAAACGCCTGAAGCACCCCCCACGCAAAAGCTGCCGGATCAGGGTGCCGCACGTACCGACGCTTGCCATGCGATGACTTCGCGCACCGGCATGGCGATCACGGCCTCCGCAGGATGCTCTCCGGCAACGCGGCACATCGGGCCGCCTGGTTGAAGCAGCCTTGCCAGGCGCGAGCACCCCGGATCAGCTTGCACCGGGCGGCGAATGGCCGGTGTTCGCATGGCCTTCGTAGGCTGCGGAGTCGCCGGCACCGTTGGTACTGCGCGGGCTGTCGGGCTCGCCTTCGGCGGGCTCCCCGGCGTTGTCGCGCCGATCGCGCTTGCTGTCGCCCCGCGCGCGATCCGCGTCGCTCGCCGGTCCGCGCGACTGGCCGGGAATCCGCGCGGGCGCATCTTTCGGACGGCTGGGCGACGGGCCCACGCCGGCGCCGCCCTTCTGGGCCGAACGCTGACGCCGCTGCTCGTCGGTGAGCTGGTTCTCGCTGGTCAACGTATCCCGGCTGTTGCGGGTATCGGCAGCGCCGTCCTGGGGAATGTTCGTATTGCCCATCTGTTTCTCTCCGCGCGGCATCGGCCGATACCGGTGGAGTCTTCTCCAGCGCCCGTCAGCGGACCGTGCAGAGGATGTTGCGGGCTGCGCCGTGGCAGACCCGCGTGCCCCGATCAGGACACGACGGTGGGTGCGCTGAAAGGCAACGGCTTGGCGCCCACGTCGAGCAGGGTTGCATCGGCAATGGCCAGCGCCGCCACGTCGCCGTCGACGACGACGAGTACGCGGCCGGCCGCGATCTCGTCGTCGAACTTGCGGCGCACCGCGCCCGGCTCGGCGGTGCCGGTGAGCATGCCTACCCAGCCGCCCACCGCGGCGCCGGCAATGGTCATCGCCGCGACGCCGGCAAGCGTGAGCCCCAGCGGCGGCACCGCCATGGCAACCAGCCCGACCAGCAAGCCGCTGCTACCACCGGCAAGCAGGCCCTTGATGCCGCCGCGGTTGAAATCGTCGCTCGTTTCCTGCTGGTTCTCGGGGATCTGCTGGTTCTCGATGTCATGCCGCGCGATCAAGGAAATGCAGTCGTCGGCCAGGCCCGCTTGGCGCAACGCCTGCACGGCGGATTCCGCGGCATCCACATCGGGGGTGCTGAATACATGACGTGTCTTCATATCCGCTCCTGCTGCGATGGCCGGCCCCGCGATTTTCGCGGCGATGCGGTTACCGTTGCGTGAGTGGCGGCGGCAAGCTTCCAGCACCTGGCGGCAGCGCACGCCGCCGAGCTGATTGAACGCTCCCCATGCGTCTGAACAGAACCATGGCGCAACCATCACATGGGCTGACGTTCACTGCGGGCGGCGATTCCCCTGCCCACTTCGGGCTTCCATCCGAGTCCTACAGGAGAACATTTCGATGAACAACAAGCATGACATCAAGGTACTCAACAGCCTGATCGGCACCACGCTCGACAGTGCCGATGGCTACGCAGAGGCTGCCAAGGATGCCAAGAGCGAGCAGCTGACGTCGCTGTTTCGCGCGCGTTCGGGCGAACGACGCAGCGCCGCTTCGACGCTGCAGCAATGCGTGCGTTCGCTCGGCGGCGAACCCGAAGACGACGGCACCGCGCTGGCCAGCGCCCACCGCATGTTCGTGAACCTGCGCGCCAGCCTCACCTCCAACGACAACAAGGCGGTGGTGGACGAAGTGGAACGCGGCGAGGATCACCTCAAGTCCAAGTTCGAGGATGCCATGAAGGACGAAGATGTTTCGCCTGCCGCGATGTCGGTGATCACCGATGTCTACACCTCCGTGCGCCACGGCCATGACCAGATGCGCGACATCAAGCAGGCGTTTCATTCCTGACAGAGCAAAGCCCGCTGGCGCACCGCAAATTCGACGCGAAGTGGAAGGCCAGCGCGGCTTCGACTTCGCGTCGGCGGCGCTGCGCCAAGCCCGGGCGGTCGAGCGAGGACGGACCGCCCTGACCCCACGATCCGGAGCGTTGCCGCGCAGCAGCGACGTCGAACCGCGCGGCGACTCTGCGCCAGGCACTCAACGAGCCGGGTTCGAGGACAGCTTTTTGCGCAAGTCATGCACGGCGTCACCGGCAACGCTGCTGGCCCGGTTGCCCCATGCGTTGCGGATATAGGTGGTCAGTTGCGCCACCTCCGTATCGTCCAGCCTGTCCGCGAAAGCGGGCATGGCCAGCCCGGTGGGATCGGCGCGGGTGGCCGGCACGTGGGCGCCCTGCAGGATCACCGCGATCAGCGTATCGGGTTGGACCGCCTGAATGGCCGAGCTGTTCTTCAACGGCGGAAACGCCCCGGCCTCGCCGGTGCCGGCGCGCAGATGACAGCCTTCGCAGTTGTCGAGGTACAACGCTGCGCCGGCCTTCATCGTGTCGGCATCCGCGGCGGCCACGGCTTTTTCCCCGGCAGCCGGCAGGCTCTTCAGGTAGACGGCGATGGCGCGACGGTCAGGCTCGCTCAGGTACTGGGTCGACATCTCGACCACCTCGGCCATCGGTCCGGCCGCGCTGGCTTTCGCGTTGTGGCCGCGGGCCAGGTAGCCGACGATGTCCTGCTCGCTCCAGTCGCCGAGGCCGTCGCGCCTGCCGCCGGCCAGGCTCGGCGCGAACTGGTGCTCGGCGAAACCACCATTCAGCGGGTGATCCGTGTCGACGGCGCCGGCGAAGTTCTTGTCGCCGTGGCAGGCGCTGCAATGCCCGACGCCCTGCACCAGGTAGGCACCGCGATTCCACTGCGCCGACTTCGTCGGATCCGACTGGTAGATGCCTTCGTCGAAGTACATGCCGTTCCACACCGCCATCGCCGCCCGCATGCTGAGCGGCCACGGCAGCCTGGTGGGCTTGTTGTCCTGGCGCACGGCGGTGACGGTGCCGAGATAGGCCCGGATGTCGCGCACGTCGTCGCGGCTGATGCGGGTGAACCACGGGTACGGAAACGCCGGATACAGATGGTGGCCGTCGCGCGAGATCCCTTCATGCATCGCGCGATAGAAGTCGTCCTCGCTCCACGCGCCGATGCCGGTGTCGCGATCGGGCGTGATGTTGGTCGAGTAGATCGTGCCGAACGGCGTCGGTACCGCGCGGCCGCCGGCGAACGGCGCGCCGCTGGCAGCGGTATGACAGGACATGCAGTCACCGGCCCGTACCAGATAGCGGCCGCGCGTGGTCGAGGCATAGGGCCCGGGGCTGGTGCGCGCGACATCGGTCGAGTTGGCGGCAACCATGCCTGCGCCCAGCAGCAAGGCGCAACCCAGCGACAGCGAGCGTCCGCTATGCGGCATGTTCATGTCGTCACCAGCGGGCCGGGATTCTTCAGATAGCGCTTCATCGCATCGGCCGCCCAGAACGTCAGCGCGCCAATCGTGCCGGTCGGGTTGTAGCCGGGGTTCTGCGGAAACACGCTTGAACCCATCACGAACAGGTTTGGCACGTCCCACGATTGCAGGTACCGGTTCACCACGCTGGTCGCCGGATCGTTGCCCATCACCGCGCCGCCGGTGTTGTGGGTGGTCTGGTACGGCACGATCGAGTAGCGGCCCTCGCGCTTCTTCACGTGATGGGTTGCGGCCGGTATCGCTTGCGCGATCTTGGCGGCCTGGTCGGTGAGGTAATCGGACATGGCGTGCTCGTTCGGCTGGTAGTCGAACGTGAGGCGCAGCAGCGGGCTACCGTAGTCGTCGCGCCAGGTCGGGTCGAGGTCGAGATAGTTGTTGCGATAGCTCATCACGCTGCCGTGGGTGGCGATCGAGGCAGAGGTCAGGTAGTTCTCGTGCATCGCCTTCTTCCAGCCGGCACCCCACTTGGGCGCATCTTCGGGAAGGTAGTGCTGCAGGATCGGGCGGCCGCCGGTGTTCCACAGCGCGATGTAGCCGCCGCCGATGAAGCCGAGCGGACCGTGGTCGAAGTTCTCGCCATTGAAGTTGTCGACCGCCTGGCCGAGCGCGCCGGCACCCATGAACGGGTTGAGGATCTCTTTCTGGAAGATGTCGACCGACGAAGTGATCTGGTAGGCGTAGTTGCGCCCCACTACGCCCACGCCAGTCCGCGGATCGTACGGCGTGCCAATCTTCGACAGCAGCAGCAGATGCACGTTGTGCTGGGCGAACGCGCACAACACCACCAGGCCGGCGGGCTGCTCGAACTCGTTGCCGTCCACGTCGACATAGGTGACCCCGGTGGCGAGCTTGCCGCGGCCGTCGGTGTTGACGCGGATGACGTTGCTGCGCGGGCGAAAGCGGAAGTTGTCCTTCTTCAGCAGCACCGGCAGGATCGTGGTCTGCGGGCTGGCCTTGGAATAGTTGCCGCAGCCGAACCACTCGCAATAGCCGCAATAGGTGCACTGGCCCATCTGCACGCCGAGCGGGTTGCGGTACGGCTGCGATGCATTGGCTGCCGGGCACGGAAACGGGTCGAAGCCCGCCGCGCGCGCCGCCTTGTCGAACAGCACGGTCGACGCGCTGCGCTTGAGGGGCGGCAGGGGATACTCGCGCCGTCGGGCACCTTCGAACGGATTGCCGCCGGCCTGCTTCGCGCCGCCGAGGTTGCCGGCCTTGCCGGATACGCCGCACAGGTATTCGAAACGGTCGTAGTGCGGTTCGAGTTCGTCGTACGTCACGCCCCAGTCCTGCAGGTTCATGCCGGCGGGAATGAAACCCTTGCCGTAGCGCTGCTCGACCTGGCTGCGGATCTCGAAGTCGCTGGGCAGGAAGCGCCAGCATTGGCCGTTCCAGTGCACGCCGGCACCGCCGACGCCCGCGGCCGGCAGGAACGAGCCGAGATGGCGCATCGGCAAGGCGGTCTGGTCGGCGCTGTCGCGGAAGGTCAACGTCTCGCGTTCGGGCGACTCGAAGATCTGCTTGCGCACCGCGTACCGCAATTCATCCTGGATGATGTTGGTGGCGAAGTCCGGCACCGTATCGCGGAACTCGCCGCGCTCCAGCGCCAGCACCTGCGCACCGGCATCGGTCAGTTCCTGGGCGACGATCGCCGCGGTCCAGCCGAAGCCGACCAGCACCACGTCGACCGGGGGAAGCCTGGTCGCCATCAGGGCTCTCCCATGCCGCGCGCACCCGGATGGCGACCGACCAGGCTCACGAACGGCTGCGTATACGGTTGGCCGAACTTGTCGATCTCCTCGATGTAGTTGTAGCGCGGGCCGGGGAACCCGATCAGCTTCCAGCCGGCAAAATCGCGATTGCCGCCGTAGGCCGGATCGGCCAGATAGCCCTCCTGGGTGTTCTGCCAAAGCAGCGCGAAGAACGTCTTGGCGGGCACGTTGGCCAGCTCGACCTTGCCATCCTCCAGCGCGTGCAGCACCTCGTCCTGCTGCGCGGCGGTCAGTTGCGCGAAGGGCTTGCCGTACTGCTGCGAGCAATGCGCCTCGATGCCGCCGATCGCTTCGCGATAGATCTGCGCCGGCGTGTACTTCAGCTGGAAACCCTGCTGGTCGGTGCCGGCAGGCCAAGGCCCCTGCATGTACCAGCGTTCGGCGCGGCCATAGGCACCGGCAAGCTGCAGGTCGATGAACTGCGTGATGCCAGCTTCGTTCGCACCGGCGCCGAGCGCATCGGCAGGAATCAGCCGCTGCGTGGCGGCGTCGATGAAGTTCTTCTCGGCCTGGCTGAAATACACCGGCGCGGCTGCGTGCGCGGACGGGTTGTACGTGCGGCAGCCGCCGAGCACGCCCACCGCGGGAACCAGCACCGCCACGGTCCTCAGGAACGCGCGGCGGGAAGCGTCGGCCGATGCATCACCGGCGATCGGGAGGTTTCCTTTCCGTCCATCGGCAGGCATCGACATCAGCGGCTCCCTCGGCAGAAAGCGGCAGCTTAGAAATCGCCCGGTGAAGGTTCAGTAGTGCTCGCGCCGACGCAGGAACTTTCGCGCAGAAGAATCTTCCGTGCGCGCAAGGCGATTCACGCACCATCGACGGTGCGGCCCGGCACGATGCAACCGGGCGTCGACACCGACGCCGCGATTATCCGGGAGGACAGCAAGCATGAACGCCAACCCCACCGAACCCTGCGCGCATCCGGGCTGCGGCTGCAAGGTCAGCGAGCCGCAGCAGTACTGCAGCGATCGCTGCCGCCAGCAAGTGACCAGCGACGGCGAATGCGGCTGCGGACATTCCGATTGCATCGTGCAGGAAGCATTGCATCGCATGGACGACCACTGATCGGCGCGTGCGGCTGGCCTGCCGTGGCCGCCGTGGTCAGCTGGCCTTGCGGGTCGTCGTGCGTTTCGCGGCCTTCTTGGCCGGCGCCTTCTTCCGCGGCGCGGCAACCTTCCTGACGGCCGTCTTGCGCGCCGTTTTCGCGACGGCCTTTTTCGCCGGGGTGCGTTTGTTGGTGGCCAGGCTCTGCTGCAGCAGCGACATGAAATCGACCACGTTGGTGGTGGCGTTCTCCGGGGTCTCGGCTTCTTCGTCGGGCGGCGGCGTGACCACGCCGCTGGATTTCATGCGCTTCTCGATGACCTTGCGCAGGCGGTCGCGGAACTCGTCGCGATAGTCGTCCGGCTTCCATTCGTCGCTCATCGATTCGATCAGCTGTTCGGCCATCTGGATCTCCTTGTCCGAGACCCGGTACTCCGACGCCTTGCCTTGGGGAATCTTGTATTCCCCCGCGTCGACCAGTTCCTGCGGATAGCGCAACAGCATCAGCATCAAGGCGTCGCCGCGCGGCATCACGGCCGACAGGTACTCGCGCGTGCGGATCACCACGCGCGCGATGCCGATCTTCCCGGTGCGCTTGAGCGTCTCGCGCAACAGCACGTAACCCTTCTCGGCCTTCTTGCCCGGCACCAGAAAATACGGCTTTTCGAAGTACTCCGGGCCGATCGAATCCGCGTCGACGAAGGCTTTCACGTCGACGACTTCACGGCCTTCGGACGAGGCGGATCTGATGTCCTCGGGCTCCAGCACGACGTAGCTGCCCTTGGCGTATTCGAACGCCTTGACGATTTCCTTCCAGGGCACTTCCTCGCCGGTTTCGGCATTGACGCGCTCGTAGCGCACCGGCGTGTTGCTGCGGCTGTCCAGCATGCGGAAATGCAGGTCGACGCTGCGCTCGCCGGTCATCAGCGACACCGGCACATTGAGCAAGCCGAATGAGAGGGTTCCGCTCCAGATGGGTCGTGCCATGGCGTGCTCTCCGGTGGCTGGTGCGATCAGGACGCCTTCCCTTCCTTGCCGTCCTTCGCGGCGGCGTGGCGGGTTCTTTCTCCGCGCATGACGATTCTCCGGCAGCGGATGGAGAGGTCGTCCGCGGACTATTTCGATGTCGATGTGGACGCACTGTCAAATAGGCCGTGATGCGCGTTTCACCCGGGACCCACGTATCGCCCGCTAACGTGGCGCCCCGATGCCGAGTGCCCGCCAGATGTCCGCGACCAAGCATGACGCCCGAAGCACCAGGGCCACCGTCGAACGCCGGCGTGCGATCCAGGCAGCCGCAGGACGCGAGGACCGGAACGAGGCGAAGGTGAAGATATCCGCGTCTAACAGGCCTGCCAGCTGAACCCGCCGCGCCACCCGGCGGCCTTTCCAGGTGACCGATGACGTGAGCAGCCTGCGGGACTATCAGCGCAAGCGCGATTTCTCCAGGACGCGCGAACCTGCCGCCAACGATGCCGCAGCCGCCGGGCACCGGGCCATTTTCGTGGTGCAGCTGCATCACGCCAGCCGCCGCCACTTCGATTTCCGGCTGCAGGTGGGCGACGTGCTGAAGAGCTGGGCGGTGCCGAAAGGCCCCAGCTACGATCCACGAGTGAAGCGATTGGCCGTGGAGGTCGAAGACCATCCGGTGTCCTACGCCGGCTTCGAAGGCGACATAGAACACGGTTACGGCAAGGGCCACGTCGACCAGTTCGACATCGGCGTGTGGACCACCAGGGGCGATGCCGAAGAGCAGTTGCAGAAGGGGCACCTGCAATTCGAGCTGTTCGGCAAGCGGCTCAAGGGTGGCTGGCATCTGGTCCGCAGCGGCCGCAAGGAGCGCCAGCCGGCGTGGTTCCTGATCAAGGCGAAGGACACGTTCGCCGGCGACGTCGAAGCCGACGACCTGCTCGATGCGAAAATGGCCCGCAGCACGCGCGCCGCCGCGAAGACGCCAGCGACCAAGGCCGCCGCAAAGAAATCCGCGACCCGCAGGAAGTCCATCCCGAAAGCCAGGAAAGTGTCCCGGCTGCGGCTGGCCAAGGCCGCCGCGGCGCTCGCTGGCGCGCGGCCTGCGCCCGCCGACAACGATTTCTTCAAACCCGAACTGGCCCGTCTGCGCGAGACGCCCCCCGCGGGCGACCAATGGCTGCATGAGGTGAAGTGGGACGGCTACCGCATCCTCGCCGCGATCGCCGGTGGCGAGGTGAAGCTGTGGTCGCGCAACGCCTTGCCGTGGAACGATCGTCTGCCCGACATCGCGCAATCGCTGGCATCGCTCGGCCTGCATTCGGCGCGGCTGGACGGCGAGCTCGTCGCGCTGGATGCCGATGGCCACAGCGACTTCAACGGGTTGCAGCAAACCCTTTCGGGCGAGGCGCAACTGCCGTTGATCTACGTGTTGTTCGACCTGCCGTATCTCGAAGGCAGCGACCTGTCGCGGGTCGGCCTGCTGGAGCGCAAGGCGCTGCTGCAAAAGCTGCTGGCCCATGCACCGAAGCATCTGGCCTTCAGCACGCACGCGATCGGCAACGGCGAAGACGCATTCCGGGTAGCCACCGAGCAGCAACTGGAAGGCATCATCTCCAAGCGCGTCGACTCTGCCTATCATGCCGGCCGCGGCGACGACTGGCTGAAGATCAAGCGACTGGAAAGCGACGAATTCGCGGTGGTCGGCTACACGCCACCCAAAGGCAGCCGCAGCGGGTTCGGCTCGCTGTTGCTGGCGCGGCCCGATCCCGCGGTGGCGACCGGCTGGATCTATGTGGGGCGCGTGGGCACCGGATTCTCCGATCGGCAACTGCGGCAACTGGCCGGCACCATCGCCGCCAATGGCAGCCACAAACCCACCGTGAAGCTGACCGCGGTCGACCCGCTGTTGCGCGATGCGCGATGGGTCAAGCCGGCCGCGGTCGCCGAGGTGTACTACCGCGGCATCGGCAACAAGAACCTGTTGCGCCAACCGAGCCTGAAGAGCATGCGTACCGACAAGACCGCCACCGACCTTTCCGATTCGGATCGCGCCGCGCCGCGCAAAGCCGCGCCGGCGGCCAGGCCCCCCGCACCCGGCAGCACATCGGCCCGCAAGGGCAAGCCCGCGGACATCGCGATCAGCCACCCCGACCGCGTGGTGTATCCCGACGACGGCTACACCAAGCAGGACGTGGCCGACTACTACACCCGCGTGATGAAGTGGTTCCTGCCCGGCGTGATCGGCCGCCCGACCTCGGTGATCCGCTGCCCCGAAGGCACGGCCAAGGCGTGCTTTTTCCAGAAACACCTGATGCAGGGACTGAAGCACGTGGGCAGCGCGAAGCTCAAGGAAGAATCCGGCGCGCAGGCTACCTATATCTATCCGCTGGACGCCGACTCGGTGATCGAGCTGGTGCAGTTCGGCGTGCTGGAGTTCCACCCCTGGGGCGCGACCGTGGAACAGCCGGACCGTGCCGACCGCATGGTGTTCGACCTGGACCCCGGCGAGGACGTGGCCTGGGAGCGGATGATCGCCGCCGCGCGGCTGGTGCGAAAATTGCTCGACCAGATCGGCCTCGCGTCATTCCTGCGCACCACCGGCGGCAAGGGCCTGCACGTGGTGGTTCCACTCAACCCCGGTTGTCCGTGGCCGCAGGTGAAGGAGTTTGCGCGCGCCTTCGCCAGCGCGATGGCACAGGCGCATCCGATGGAGTTCATCGCTACCGCCAGCAAATCGCGACGCACCAACCTGATCTATGTGGACTACCTGCGCAACAGCCGCGGCGCCACCAGCGTGGCCTCCTATTCGTTGCGCGCGCGCAGCGGTGCCCCGGTGGCCGTGCCGCTACGCTGGGACGAGCTGGGCAAGTTGAAGAGCGGACACGACTTCGATATTCGTTCCACGCCGAAACGGCTGGCGCGGCAGCGCAAGGATCCGTGGGCGGGTATCGATGACACACGGCAGAACCTGGACGACATGATGGAGAAGCTGGGCTGAGGCACTGCCGCCGTTCGAACCGCTCGCACATGCGGCGCGCGTCGGCTCGTGGCGCGCATGTCGTGACCGCCCTGCGTACCCGGTTCGCATGGAGCCACGCAGCGGGCCGACATCCTGTCCACATCGCCTGCGCCAGACTGGCGGCATGGTGCAAGAGTTTTTCACGCAATGGCTGCAGGATGTATGGGTGCGGCTGGGACTGGCCGTGGTCGTCGGCCTGCTGCTCGCCATGGTGTTTCGCGCGGCGGCGCATGCGGTGCTGCGGCGCCTGTCGAAACATCATCCGCTGGCATCGGACATCATGCAGCGTGCCAGCGGGCCGATGGAATGGTTGATGCCGCTGCTGACGCTGTCGGTGGCACTGCGCGTCTGGCCGGCGTCGGCCACGTCCACCGCGTTCGCCCTGTTGCTGCATCTGTTGCAGATTGCGTTGCTGGCGGTGGGTACGTGGCTGGCGGTGCGCTGCATCGGTGCGTTCGAAGGCGCGGCGATCCGGCGTTACCCGATAGACGTGGCCGACAATCTGCAGGCGCGCCGCGTGGTGACCCAGGTGCGCGTGCTCGGGCGCACCGCCGATGTCGTCGTGATCGTCATCGGCCTGTCGATCATCCTGCTGACGATTCCCGGCGTGCGCGAGCTCGGCGCCAGCCTGCTTGCCTCCGCCGGAGTGGCCGGGCTGGCGATCGGACTGGCCGCCAAACCGGTGTTGAGCAACCTGATTGCCGGCCTGCAGATCGCGCTGACACAGCCGATCCGACTGGACGATGTGGTGATCATCGAAGGTGAATGGGGTCGCATCGAGGAAATCACCGGCAGCTACGTGGTGGTGCGAATCTGGGACGAACGACGGCTGGTGGTGCCGCTGAACTGGTTCATCGAGCATCCGTTCCAGAACTGGACGCGCACCGGCTCGCAGTTGATCGGCACGGTGTTCCTGATGCTGGATTACCGCATGCCGCTGGCGCCGTTGCGAGACGAGCTGAAGCGGCTGTGCCGCGGAGCGCCGGAGTGGGATGGCCGCGTCTGCGTGCTGCAGGTGACCGATGCCGGCGAACATGCCATGCAGTTGCGCGTGCTGGTCAGCTCATCCGACTCCGGCCGTGGCTGGGATCTGCGTTGCCACGTGCGTGAAGGGCTCATCGCCTATGTCCAGGCCAATCATCCCGAAGCCTTGCCGCGCTGGCGCGGCGAGCTGAAACGCAGTGGCCATCCGCCCGAACAACCGCCGACCCCGCGCAACCCCGAACCCCAGCACAGCCCTTCGCCGGAGGACGGCGGTCCGCTGCGCGACGAAGGCTAGCGGCGTCATCGGTGCTCAGTGGAAATTCCGCGACCGCGCATCCAGCGGGCCCAGCAGCGCGGTCAGATCCTGAAGACGATGGGCGATCAGATGGCTGACGCCATCCACGTGCTCCCATTGGCCTTCCACCGCCAGCAGGTGGGCTTCGAGCAGAGCGCGCCGTTGCGCTTCGGCGACGTGCCGCCACACCACCACGTTGACCAGGCCGTGTTCGTCCTCGAGGGTTACGAAGATGATGCCGCTGGCCGTCTGCGGTTGCTGGCGCGAGGTCACCAGGCCAGCCACCCGCACGCGACTGTTGTGCGGCAGGGTGCGCAGCGCCTTTGCGTCGATGCAGCGGGCCGCGCGCAACCTGGACCGGATCTGCCGCAGCGGATGCGGCCCGAGACTGAGCCCGAGTCGCGCATAGTCGGCCAGCGTATCCTCGGCCTGCGTGGGCAGCGGCAGCGTGACGGCCTGTTCGGCCGGGCTATCATGGCCGAACAGCGGCAGCTGCGCCTCGACGCCGGCGACGGCCCACCGTGCACGATGACGATGACCGGCCAGCCCGCGCAGCGCGGCCGCATCCGCCAGCAGACTCTGCTGGCGGCGATCCAGGCTGGCACGTCCGCACAGATCGGCGATGTCGGTGAAGACGCGTTGTCCACGCGCCGCCATCAGCCGCTGCGCCGCGGCCTCGGGAAGGCCTCGCACCATGCGCAGGCCCAGCCGGATCGCGCGTGAACCGGCGGCGTTGCGCGGGTCGGCTTCCAGCGTGCAGTCCCAGTCGCTGTAGCGCACGTCGACCGGGTGCACGGCCACGCGATGGCGCTGCACGTCCTGCACGATCTGGCTCGGCGCATAGAAACCCATCGGCTGCGCGTTGAGCAGCGAGCAGGCGAATGCGGCCGGGTGATGGCATTTCAGCCAGCACGATGCATAGACGATGTTCGCAAAACTGGCCGCATGCGACTCGGGAAAACCATACGAGCCGAAACCCTTGATCTGCTCGAAGATGCGCTCGGCGAAAGCCGCCGCATAACCGTTCCGCAGCATGCCCTGCATCAGCTTTTCGCGATGCGGCTCCAGCCCGCCATGCCGTTTCCAGGCAGCCATCGATCGGCGCAGTTTGTCGGCCTCGCCGGCGGTGAAGCCGGCGGCGACCATGGCCAGCTTCATCACCTGCTCCTGGAACAGCGGCACGCCGAGCGTGCGTTCCAGTACGTCCCTGAAAGCCGGCGACGGATAGACCACCGGCTCCTCGCCGTTCCGGCGCCGCAGGTAGGGATGCACCATGTCGCCCTGGATGGGGCCGGGGCGCACGATCGCCACCTGGATCACCAGGTCGTAGAAATTCTCCGGCCGATGCCGCGGCAGCATCGCCATCTGCGCGCGGCTTTCGATCTGGAACACGCCGACGGTGTCGGCTTTCCGGATCATCGCGTAGGTGTCGCCGTCGTCCGGCTCGATCGTGGCGATCGTCTTGACGATGCCATATTCGTCCTTCAACAAGCCGAAGCATTTGCGCAGGCAGGTCAGCATGCCCAGCGCGAGGCAATCGACCTTCAGCATGCGCATGGTGTCCAGATCGTCCTTGTCCCACTGGATGATCGTGCGATCCGGCATCGCCGCGTTCTCCACCGGCACCATTTCATGCAGGGGCACGCTGGAAATCACGAAGCCGCCGACATGCTGTGACAAGTGCCGTGGCATGCCGAGCAGTTCGAGTGCGAGCTTCAGCACGCGGCGGATGACCGGGCTGTCCGGATCGAAGCCCTGTTCGCGCAGCCGCTCATCGGCGCTGCTGTCGCCCCAGCCGCGGGCGAAGACATCACTGAGCTGGTCGACCTGGTCCAGCGGAAGACCGAGCGCCTTGGCCACATCGCGCACCGCGCTGCGGCCGCGGTAGCAGATGACGGTGGCGGCCAGCGCGGCGCGCTCGCGTCCGTACTTGCCGTAGACGTACTGGATCACCTCTTCGCGCCGTTCGTGTTCGAAATCGACATCGATGTCGGGCGGCTCGTCGCGGTCCTCGCTGATGAAGCGCGCCACCAGAAGTTTGTTGACCTCCGGATCCACCTCGGTCACGCCAAGCGCAAAGCACACGGCGGAGTTGGCGGCCGAGCCGCGGCCCTGGCAGAGGATGCCTTTGCTGCGCGCGAAGCGGACGATGTCATGCACGGTGAGAAAGAACGGCTCGTATTTCTTCGAGGCGATCAGTGCCAGTTCGTCGTCGATCAACTGGCGTACCTTGTCGCTCGCGCCCTGCGGCCAGCGCCAGTGCATGCCCTGCTCGGCAAGGTGGCGCAGCCAGCTGGTGGGCGTATGGCCTTGCGGGACCAGTTCCGTGGGGTATTCGTACTTGAGTTCGCCCATCTGGAATGTGCAGCGTCCGGCGATGCGCATGCTTTCCTGCAGCAAGGCCTCGGGATAGAGCTTGGCCAGTACATCGCGCCGGCGCAGATGGCGTTCGCCGTTGCGGAAGATCAACGCGCCCGCCTCGGCGATCCGCACGCGATGTCGAATCGCGGTAAGCGTGTGCTGCAGCGCCAGCCGGCGGCGCACGTGCATGTGCACGTCGCCGCTGGCCACCAGCGGGAGATCCAGCGCACGACCGGTCTCCTGGAGCGCACGCAGGCGCGCGGCATCGTCGGGTCCGCGATGCAGTTCCACCGCCAGCCACGCGCGATCGCCGAAGGTGGCGCGCAGCCAGCGGCCCTGCGCGATATCGGGCCGCAGTCCGGGCATCCACAAGGCCAGCGTCCCCGGAAGCCCGCCCCGCAGGTCCGCGCAGGTGAGCCGGTAGGTGCCCTTTTCCGACGCCCGACGCCCGCGCGTGATCAACTTGCACAGCTCGGCGTAGCCCTGCCGGTTCTCGCACAGCAGCACAAGCTTCGGGCCCTCGGCGAGCTGGAACTCGGCGCCGACGATCAGTTTCAATCCGGTCTCTTGCGAGGCCTGATAGGCGCGCACGATGCCGGCCAGCGAGCATTCGTCGGTGATCGCCAGCGCGCTGTAGCCACAGGCCCTGGCGCGCTCGAACAACTCCCCTGCATTCGATGCGCCGCGACCGAAGGAGAAGTCGGAAAGGCAATGCAGCTCGGCGTAGTCGCTCATGCGAACCAGCCCTGCAGCATCCAGCCGCTTTGTTCGCCGGGCTGGCAAAAAGCCCACGCATGCTGGCCCAGCGAGGTCTCGATCACGTAGTAATCCCGGCACGCCTCGGCGCCATCCCACCAGCCGGTTTCGAGTCGTTCGGGGCCGGCCAGGATGCGCGGCGCCGGACCGCGCAGTGGTGTGGGGCGAGCGAGCAGCCAGGTCGGGCGCGGATGCGGCTCATGGTAGGCGGCGCTGGATTCGGCTACCGCCTGCGCGCATTCGGGGCGCGGATCGGTGGTGCTGCCCAGCCGGTAGACGGCGCGGTCGCCCAGCCGCGCGCGCAGGCGCTCGCGCAGTTGCTCGATCGGCAGTGCGTTGGCCGGGCGTTCGTCGAACAGGTCGCGACCTGCCGGCACGAAGCTCGGCAGGTCGCGTGCGATCAATCGCAGGGCCAGCACGGGCTCGGGCAGTTGCACCTGCTCCAGACGGCCCCGCGCCAGTTCGAACAGCATGCCGGCGTCGCGCTCCGGCGCCAGCAGGCCCACCGGCACCTCGGTCAGCTTGCTGTCGCGATGCTCCAGCCGCAGCGTGAACCGCTGCACGCCGCCGTCCCTGCCCGCCAGGTAGGCGGCGAGGTCGCCGATCATGCGGCGCAGCGGAAACACCAGCGCGGCGATGTTCTCCACTTCGTGGCTCAGTTCGATCCGCAGATCGAAGACATCCGGCGGGCGGTAGCCGTCCAGTCCGGCCGGCAACTCGCCGATCAGGCGATCGATCGCCTGCAGCAGTTCATTCCCGAAACGCCGGCGCAGGCCATCGCGCGGCAACTTCAGCAACTGCCCCAGCGTGCGGATGCCCATGCCCGACAACGCCTCGATCGAAGCCGCCGGCAAGCGGCTCTTGCGTGTCGGTACGGCCTGCAATGCATGAGGCAGCTGATCGGGTGACAGCACCGCCCGGCCATCCCCGACCCCGGCCAGCACATAGGCTGCATGCGGCGTGGGCGCCACCGCGATGCGGTGGCGGAAACCCAGCGCGGTGAAGTCGGCGCGCAACATGGTTTCAAACCGCGGCCACGGGCCGAACAGGCCAAGGCTGCGGCTCACCTCCAGCACGATCGCATGCGGCAGCAGGCTCACCTCGGAGCTGTAGCGATACGCCACTGCGGCCAGGAAGCGCTGCCAGCGATCAGCCGCCTGGTGGTCGCAGGGCAACGCCTCGAAGGTCGTCAGCAGCGCACGGGCAGCCATCAGGCGCTGGCCCACGCGCAAGCCCGCTTCGCGCGCCGCGGCGTTGACCGCCACGATGCTGCGCGCATTGGCCGCGCCATCCACGAGCACCAGCGGATCGTGATTCGCGCGACGGCGCAGAACGCCATCCAGCGCGAGATGCGGCAACAGTACACAGGCCCACAGCATGATCGGCGGCCATCAATGCAGCGAACGGGGAAACGGAAAAGCCTGCGACGGCACAACACCGCCACGGCACTTGCGTACCCATACCCGGGCGCGCGGCGCCGCTTCGATCTCCAGTCGCAGGGCCGCCGGCGAGGCCACCGACAGATGCTTGCGATCGCGAAACGCAAAACCCAGCGCCTTGCCTGCATCGGCTGCCACCTGCAACCGGCGCAAGGCGCGATCGTCGGCCTGGCGCGGCCATACCAGCACCGCGGCGCAGCTGCCCGAACGCAGGCATTGCTCGGTGGCCCACAGTACGTCGGCATCCGGCGCCGCGACGATTTCCACTCGCCGCATGTCGACTCCGTGCTGTTGCCAGCCGGCCACGCAAGGCACATACGGCGGCGCCACGACGAGTACGGGACGCCTGCCTTGGCTGAGCCGCGCCAGCGTGGGCAACAGCAGGGACAATTCGCCGACGCCATCGGCCGGCAGCAGAATCTCCGTCAATGCCGCATCGGGCCAGCCACCGGCGGGAAGCGCCGCGTCCAGCGCCAACCACCCGGTCGGCTGGTCGCCGGCCGGCACCGGCATGGTGCGACCGCGCCAGACCTGGCGTGCATCGAGCAGGTTCGACAAGGCCACCAACGCAGCCATCAGCTGCCCCTCAGCAAACCGGCAAACAGGCCTTCGATGGCGAAGTCGTCGCTGGGGTCCGGCGTGATCGGTTGATAGCCCGGACTGTTCGGCAGCAACCGGATCACCTCGCCCTGCCAGTACAACCGCTTGATGGTGAAGCGGTCGCCACCCACCCGCGCCGCGACCACCTGACCGTGACGGGCCACCGGTGTGGCATGCACGCCCACGATGTCCTGGTCGAGGATGCCTTCGTCGCGCATCGAATCGCCGACCACGCGCACCAGGTAATCCGGCTTCAGCGGAAACAGCCAGCGCGACACGCGCAATGTGCGCTCGACCCGCGCGTCGGAAAACAGCGGCTCACCCGCCGCGATGCGGCCCACCAGCGGCAGTTCCATGGTGTCGGCATCGGCCGGATCGGTGGCGGTCACCAGCCGGATGCCGCGCGGACGGTTCGGCTCGATCGCCAGCCGCCCCTTGGCCTCCAGCGAACGCACGTGCTTCAGCACCGCACTGACGTTGGCCAGGCCCATCGCCTGGCCGATCTCTTCCAGCGTCGGCGCCTGGCCGGCGTGTTCGAGGCGGTCGCGGATGAAATCCAGGATGTTGGATTGGCGGGTGGTCAGCTGCAGGCTCATGCCACCATGTTTTCACCTTTTATGGTGAAAATGAAGCCCTGCCGGAAAGGCGTCATCCAACTCCCCGAAGATCAAGGGCTTGCCCGGACTGCCGGTTGCCGCAGCGATCACGAAACAGTCGGATCGCTGCGCTTCACGCAGGCCCGCGCACGCTCCAGCAGAAGTTCACGTTCCCGCTGGTTCTGCGTGAGCGCGATGGCGCGCTGGAATTCCGCGCGGGCCTCGTCGGGACGGTCGAGCTTGGCCAGCAGGTCGCCGCGCACGGTCGGCAGCAGGTGGTAGTTCGCCAGTGCCGGTTCGCCGGCCAGCGCATCGACGAGTGCGAGCCCGGCGGCAGGCCCGGATGCCATCGACACCGCCACTGCACGGTTCAACTCGACGATGGGTGACGGCATCACCCGCGCGAGCGTGCCGTACAACATGGCGATGCGCGGCCAGTCGGTCTGCTCTGCCGTCAGCGCCCGTGCGTGGCAGGCGGCAATGGCTGCCTGCAGCGCATAAGGGCCGAGCGCGCCGCCAAGTTTCTCGGCGTGATCGAGCGCCACCAGCCCGCGACGGATCAGCAGGCGATCCCAGTGCGCGCGGTTCTGCTCGAGCAGCAGGATCGGTTCGCCCTTGCCGTTGACGCGGGCGCGCGAACGCGACGCCTGGATTTCCATCAGCGCGACCAGGCCGTGCACCTCCGGTTCGCGGGGCGCGAGCCCGGCCAGCACGCGGCCCAGTCGCAATGCCTCCTCGCACAGTGCCGGACGCATCCAGTCGCTGCCGGCCGTCGCGGAATAGCCTTCGTTGAACACGAGATAGATCACCTCGAGCACCGACGACAGGCGCGCCGCCAGCTCCTCGGCACGCGGTACCTCGAACGGCACCTCGGCCTTGGCCAGGCTGCGCTTGGCGCGCACGATGCGCTGTGCGATCGTCGGCTCCGGCACCAGGAACGCGCGGGCAATTTCCTCGGTGGTCAGGCCGCCGAGCAATCGCAACGTGAGCGCCACGCGTGCCTCGACCGACAACACCGGATGGCAGGCGATGAAGATCAGCCGCAGCAGATCGTCGCCGATCGGATCATCCAGTGCTGCCTCTACCTGCGACACGGCGTGTTCCTGCTCGCTCTCGAGCTCGTGCATCAGTTCCACGTGCTTGCGCGCGAGCAGCTGGCTGCGGCGAAGGCGATCGATCGCGCGACGCTTGGCGGTGGTCATCAGCCACGCGCCGGGATTGTCCGGCACGCCCGACTGCGGCCACTGCTCCAGTGCAATGACCAGCGCATCCTGCGCCAGCTCCTCGGCCAGCCCGACGTCGCGCACCATGCGTGCGAGACCGGCGATGAGCCTGGCCGATTCGATCCGCCAGACGGCGTCGATGGCGCGGTGGGTATCGGTCGTGGTCATGGCGGCCGATCAGACCATCTGCCTTCCGTTGACGCAAGAGCGGATCAGCTTCCCTCGGCGGCCGCCTTCAGGTTGGCAAGCCCGCGCGCGAAGTCCGCGCCGACCAGCTTGTCCATGTTGAAGAACAGGTGCATGAGCTTGGCGATGAAGGAATTCGAACCATGCATCGCCCAGGTGATCGTGGTCGAATCGCCTTGCGGCACCAGCGTGAAATCGGCGATGTTGTGCGCCTCGAACGGCTTGATGAAATCCAGCTTGATCGACGTGGCGAGTGCCGACGAGGCCAGGATTTCCATGCGGCCCTGGCCAACCTTGCTGTTTCCCTGCCACTCGTAGATTGCGCCCGGGCCGCTCGCCGCACCGCCATAGCTGCGCTTGAGGGCTGGATCGAGCTTTTCCCACGGCGACCAGACGGTCCACCGACTGAAGTCGTTGATGAATGCGAGGATTTTTTCGGGCGAGGCCTTGATTGTCGTGGCGCGCTCCAGCTTGAATGTTCCGGGCCGGGTCGCCGCGAAGGCGAGCACCGCGACGATCAGGACGACAACGATGATGAGGATGATCTTGAACATGGGCAGCTCCGGTCGGGGCGTTGAAGTACGGTGGTGCCATCGGTTGCCGGAGATGCCCGACAACCCGAGGCGGGGGGTTACTGGTCTTTCTCGCAATTGATCATCCACGGCACGCCGAACTGGTCGACCAGCATGGCGAAGCGTTCGGCCCAGAAGGTTTTCTCGTACGGCATCTGCACCGTGCCGTTATCCTTCAGTGCGTTGAAGAGGCGTTCGCCTTCCGCGACCGTGTCGACCTGGACCGACACCGAGCACCCCTTGATGCCATCGTACGGGCGGTCGGGCGGACAATCGGAGGCCATCAGCACCTGGTCGCCGATTTCCAGCCGCACGTGGATCAGCAAGTCGCGGGTTTCCGGCGGCATGTTCTCGCAGCCGGGCGCTTCGCCGAAACGCATCATCATCGCGATCCTGCCGCGCAAGGCCTGCTCGTAGAACTTGAATGCCGCTTCGGCCTTGCCGTTGAAGATGAGGTAGTTGGTCAGTTGCATGGGGATACTCCAATGGGGTTTCCGTTGAGGCCGGATCGAGGGCCGGCTCAGGACTTGGTGGCGATCTGCGCCCGCAGCCGCTCTTCCTGCTCGCGCAGCTCGGGCGTGAACTCGGCGCCGAAATCCTCCGCCTCGAACACCTGGCGCAACTCGACCTCGGTGCCGCCATCGAACGGTGCGCGCTTGAGCCATTCGATCGCCTCGTCCTTCGACTTCACCTGCCACAGCCAGAAGCCGGCGACGAGCTCCTTGCTTTCGGCGAACGGCCCGTCGGTCACCGTGCGCTGATGGCCGGAGAACTTCACCCGCACCCCTTTCGAACTGGGCTGCAGGCCCTCGCCTGCCAGCATGATGCCGGCCTTCACCAGCTCCTCGTTGTACCTGCCCATTTCGGTCAGCAGCTGCTCGCTCGGCATCACGCCGGCTTCCGAGTCCTGGTCCGCTTTCACTATCACCATGAATCGCATCGTCGTGTCTCCGTGGGTATCGTTGGCGGGGCGCGGAAACCGGCGATTGCACGCACCAGCTCCCGTGTTCTGTGATGCGACGAACGGGCGGTCGCCGGATCGACAAGCGAACGGACTCGCGCGTCCGATATTCTCGACCCATTGACGCAGACGCTGAGACGACGGCCAGCCATGCTGGCGGCGACAATCCAGGCGCACTCGGAGACAATCCCCGCATGAGCGAAAACGAGCACCGCCCGCTGTGACCTCACTTTCGTCACCCCCGTACACCACCCCGATCGAACCCGGCCTGATGGTGCTGCACGGCAACCGTCTTGAGGATCTGCGCGACCTGCTCACGGCGTGGCTTGCGCGCGCACCGTTGCGGCCGCTGGAGAACGAGCTGATGCTGGTGCAGAGCAACGGCATTGCGCAGTGGTTGAAGCTGGCGCTGGCGCGTGCGCCCGCCAGCGGCGGGCTGGGCATCAGCGCCGCGGTCGACGTGCAACTTCCGGGCCGCTTCCTGTGGACGGCGTATCGCGCGGTGCTGGGCCGCGACGCGGTACCGGCGACGTCGCCGTTCGACAAGTCGCGGCTCGTCTGGCGACTGCTTCGGCTGATCCCGCAGCACCTGCGCGAGGAGGCGTTCACCCCGCTGCGTGATTTCCTCGGCGCCGATCCGGACTGGCAGAAGCGCCATCAGCTGGCCGCCCGCGTCGCCGACCTGTTCGACCAATACCAGGTCTATCGCGCCGACTGGCTGGACGACTGGGAGCACGGTTGCGACGAACTGCACGATGCGCTGCGCGCCCGCCGCACTCCGCTGGCCGCCGATCAGCGCTGGCAGCCGCGGCTGTGGCGCCTGTTGCTGGAGGATGTCGGCCCGGCGCAGCGGCATGGCCACCGCGCTGCCGTACACCAGGCATTTGTCGAACGCGTGCAGTCGCTCGATGGGCGACCCGCGGCGCTGCCGCGGCGCATCGTGGTGTTCGGCCTGTCCTCCCTGCCGCAGCAGACGCTGGAGGCGCTCACCGCGCTGGCGCGTTTCTGCCAGGTGTTGCTGGTGGTGGCGAACCCGTGCCGGCACTACTGGGCCGACATCATCGAGGAACGCGAACTGCTCAAGGCCAGCCAGCGCCGGCAGCCCGACAAGCCAGGCCTGCCCGCCCAGCCGCGTTACGAAGACCTGCATCTGCACGCCCACCCGCTGCTCGCCGCCTGGGGCAAGCAGGGCCGCGACTACATCCGCCTGCTCGATGCCTGCGACCAGCCGGATCGCTATCGCCAGCAATTCGCCGCCATCGATCGCGGCATCGACCTGTTCCAGGACGTGGATGGCGATGGCCTGCTGCAGCAAGTGCAGCAGGCCATTCTCGATCTTGAACCGCTGCCGGCCGATGCTGCGCAGCGCAGGCCGTGGCACGAGGGCGATGCCTCGCTGCGCTTCCACATCGCGCACAACCCGCAGCGCGAGGTCGAGGTGCTGCACGACCAGCTGCTGGCGATGTTCGAGCGCGCCGCGCGCGACGGCAAGCCGCTGGCGCCGCGCGACGTGATGGTGATGGTGCCGGATATCCAGACCTACGCACCGCACGTGCAGGCAGTGTTCGGACGGCTGCCCCCCGGCGACCCGCGTCACCTGCCCTGCAGTGTGGCCGATCAATCCGCGCGCGGCAGCGAGCCATTGATCGTCGCGCTGGAGCATCTGCTGGCGCTGCCCGAATCGCGTTTCACCGTGAGCGAAATACTGGATCTGCTCGACGTGCCTGCGCTGCGCGCGCGCTTCGGTTTCGACGAGTCGGGCCTGCCCATGCTGCGGCGCTGGATCGAGGAGGCCGGCATCCGCTGGGGACTGGATGGCGAACAGAAGCGCAGCCTGCAACTGCCGGCGCTGGAGCAGAACAGCTGGCGTTTCGGCCTGCGCCGCATGTTGCTCGGCTATGCCGTCGGTGACGGCGAGTCGCTGGACGGCATCGCGCCGTACGCCGAAGTCGGTGGCCTCGACGCCGTTCTGCTCGGCCCGTTGAGCCTGCTGCTGGACCGGCTCGAACACCACTGGCGAGAGTTCCGCACACCAGCCACGCCGGCGGAGTGGAGCACGCGCCTGCACGCCCTGCTGACAGATTTCTTCGACCGCGGCGACGGGCAGGACGCGCTGCGGCTGGGCCGCCTCGACGAGGCGCTGGACGAATGGCAACAGGCCTGCACCGAGGCCGGCTTTGCCGATGCCATCCCGCTCACCATCGTGCGCGAGCACTGGCTGCAGGCGATCGACGAGAGCCGGCTGTCGCAGCGATTCATGGGCGGCGCGGTGAGTTTCGGCACACTGATGCCGATGCGCGCCATTCCCTTTCGCGTGGTCTGCCTGCTCGGGATGGACGACGGGGCTTACCCGCGGCAGCAGGCGCCGGTCGACTTCGACCTGATGGCGCAACCCGGGCACAGCCGTCCCGGCGATCGCTCGCGGCGCGAGGACGATCGCTATCTCTTTCTGGAAGCCCTGCTGTCCGCCCGCGACGCGCTGCACGTGAGCTGGGTTGGCCGCAGTGCGCGCGACAACAGCGTGCTGCCGCCATCGGTGCTGGTCGGCCAGCTGCGCGATTACCTGGCCGCCGGCTGGCACCGGGAAGGCGACCCGCTGGACGATGGCCAGTCGGGCACGCGTCTGCTCGCCGCGCTCAGCACCGAGTACCCGCTGCAACCGTTCAGCCGGCGCTATTTCAGCGCGGGCGACGAGCCGCATGTATTCACCTATGCACGCGAATGGCAGCAGGTCCATCGCGGCGCAACCGCCTCACCTGCGCCGGCCACACTCGCGCCATGGCAGCCCGATACGGCGCTGGGCGTCGGCCAGTTGCAGCGCTTCCTGAGCAAGCCGGTGGCGTATTTCTTCAACCAGCGGCTGAAGGTGTATTTCGGCCAGGCCGGCGACGACACCATCGACGACGAGCCGTTTGCGCTCGACGGCCTGCAGCGTTACGGCGCCAGCCAGTCGGTGCTGCATGCCGCGATCGATCCGGCCAGGGTCGACGTCGATCGCAGCATCGCCGGCGCCACCCGCCGCCTGCACGACGAAGGCCGCTTGCCGCCGGCCGGTTTCGGCGCACTCGTGCAGACGCAGATCACCGAGCAGATCAGAGGGCTCGCCGCGAGCTGGCACGAAGCCTGCCGGCAGTGGCCGCTGACCGACGCGCAACATGAGCTGCATCATGCCGGCGCAGGCCTGCTGATCGAGGATTGGCTGACCGACCTGCGCCACGACGATGCCGGCCGCCATGGCCGGCTGGAACTGCTCAACGGCGCACTGCTGACGAAGGACGGCGCGCTGCGCCATGAAAAGCTGATCCCGGCGTGGATCATCCACCTGCTGGCCAATGCCAATGGCCTGGCCATGCAGACCCGCGTGATCAGCGCGGATGCGCAGCCGGTGCTGCGTGCGCTGTCGTGCGAAGACGCCGCCGGGCGGCTCGATCAGCTGCTGGCGGCGTTGCAGGCGGGCATGCAGGCGCCGTTGCCGATCGCGCGCAAGACCGCCTATGCGTGGCTGCGCTCGGTCGAGCGCGATCCGGTTGCCGCCGCCACACTCAGCTACGAAGGCAACAGTTTCGTGCCGATACCGGGCGAGCGCGACGAGGATGCCTGCCTCGCCCGCGCGTGGCCCGATTTCAGCGCGTTGCACGCCGGCGGTTTCGAACACTGGCTGCCTCTGTATCAGGCGCTGGCCGACGCCGTGCTGCCGACGGAGGTCGGCGCATGAACCGCATCGCCCCACTCGATCCACTGCGACTGCCGCTGCAAGGCATCCAGCTGATCGAAGCCAGCGCCGGCACCGGCAAGACCTGGACCATCGCCGCACTGTACCTGCGACTGGTGCTCGGTCACGGCGAACACGCCGCTGCGCTGCTGCCACCGCGGATCCTGGTGGTCACCTTCACCAAGGCCGCCACCGCCGAGCTGCGCGAACGCATCCGCACGCGATTGAGCGAAGCCGCCGAGGTGTTCCGCGGACGCGGCGTGGCCGACGATTTCCTCACTGCGCTGGTCGCCGAATATCCCGACGCCGATGCCCGCGCCCGCGCCGCGCGCCAGCTGGAGCTGGCTGCGCAATGGATGGACGAGGCCGCGGTGCACACCATCCACGGCTGGTGCCAGCGCATGCTCAGCCAGCATGCTTTCGACAGCGGCCACGCCTTCGTGCAGACCGCCACCAGCGACGAAAGCGAACTGCTCGCCGAAGCCGTGCGAGACTACTGGCGCCAGCAGTTCTTTGCGCTCGACAGTGCGGATGCCGCGCAGGTCACCTCGCTGTGGAAAACCCCGCGGCACCTGCAGGCATCGCTACGTCCCCTGCTGCGTCAGCCTGCGGAAAACCTGCGCCTGGACGGCCATCCGCTGCCCGTTGTCGCCGACCTCGCCGCCGCGATGCAGACGCAGCTGTCGCCGCTGCGGCAAGCACAGCAACAGGCACGCGCACTGTGGCTGGCCGACGCCGAGGCGATCGATGCGATGTTGGGTGAGGCGATGCAGGCCGGTGCCTTCAAGGCCCACATGATGAGGCCGGAAAACTTCGCCGGCGACCTGCTCGCGATGCGTGGCTGGGCTGCCGGTGGCGAAGTGGATGCAGCCGTGCTGGCGCGCTACGCGCAGGCCAAGCTCGCCAGCGCCACCAGGACAAAATTCCGCCCGCCCGAACACGCCGCCTTTGCCGCCATCGGCGATCTGCCCGCACCTGCCGCACTGCTTGCCGACCTGCGCGCGCTGATTCTCGCCCACGCCGTGCCGCGGGTCAGCGCACGCCTGGAAGCCACCAAGCAACGCCTCGCCCAGCTCGGCTTCGACGATATGCTCAAGCGGCTGGACACCGCGCTGCACGGCAACACCGGCGAACGGCTGGCGCAGACCATCGCCACCCAGTATCCGGTCGCCCTGATCGACGAGTTCCAGGACACCGACCCGCTGCAATGGCGCATCTTCCAGCGCATCTACGGTCGTCAGGCCGGCACCGGCCTGCTGCTGATCGGCGACCCCAAGCAGGCGATCTACGGCTTTCGCGGCGCGGATATCCATACCTACCTGCTGGCGCGCCGCAGCGCCGCCCGGCCGACCTGGACGCTGACCACCAATTACCGCTCCACCCCGTCGATGGTGAAGGCGGTCAATCGTGTGTTCGACTTTGCCGAACGGCATCCGCAAGGCGCGTTCCTGTTCGGCAAGGGTGATCAGGGGCTGCCGTTCCTGCAGGTCACCGCACACGGCCGCAAGGAGCGGTTGCTGCTGCACGGCCAGCTCATGCCTGCCCTGCAACTGGCGGTGGCCCGCCAGGCCGAACCGATGAGCAAGGGCGCCTATCAGAAACTGATGGCCGAACACGCCGCCGCCACGCTGGTGCAATGGCTCGATGCTGCCCGGCAAGGACACTGCGGCTTCACCACCGAGGATGGGATAGCCACTCCACTGGTCCCCGGTGACATCGCGATCCTGGTCCGCAAGGGGCCCGAAGCAGCGGACATGCGCCGTGCATTGCAGGCACGCGGGCTGGCCAGCGTGTACCTGTCCGATCGCGATTCGGTGTATGCCTCGGCCGAGGCGCGCGACCTGCTGCTGTGGCTGCACGCCTGCGCCGAACCCGGCTCCGATCGCGCCATGCGCGCCGCGCTGGCCAGCCCCACCCTGGGCCAGAGCTATGCCGAACTCGATCGGCTCAACCTCGACGAGCAGTACTGGGAGCGCAGCGGAGAGCGCTTTCGGCAGTTGCACGACAGCTGGTTGCGGCATGGCGTGCTGGCCATGCTGCACGACCTGCTGCACCTGTTCGATCTGCCCGCGCAACTGCTGACGCGCAGCGATGGCGAACGTGCGTTGACCAACCTGCTACACCTGGCCGAACTGCTGCAGCAGGCCGCCGCCGCGCTGGACGGCGAGCACGCGCTGATCCGTCACCTCGCCACCCAGATCGCCCAGGCCGATGATGCCCAGGCCGACACCGCCGACGAGCAGATCGTGCGGCTGGAAAGCGAGGCGGCACTGATCAAGGTGGTCACCATCCACAAGTCGAAAGGCCTGGAATACCCGCTGGTGCTGCTGCCGTTCGCATGCAGCCTGCGCGAGGTGAAGTCCAGCGACAGTTTTGTCTGGCACGATCGCGACGACCGCCCTGCACTGGATCTGCAGCCCTCCGCGTTCGCGCTGGAACAGGCCGAACGGGAGCGCCTGCAGGAGGATATGCGCCTGTTGTACGTGGCGCTGACACGCGCCCGCCACGCCTGCTGGCTGGGCATTGCCAACCTCAAGGACGGCCAGCGGAAGTCTTCCGGCCTGCACAAGTCCGTGTTCGGCTACGTGCTCGCCGGCGGCGGACCGATCGACGAGGAAGTGCTGCGCACGCGCCTGGAAGAACTCCGGAACGGACATCCAGACATCCATATCGATACCTTGCCCGCTGCCGCGGGTACGTCGCGCCATCAGCCCGCCAGCCAGCCCGTGCCGGACCAGCCCGCTCGCGCATACCGCGGCCAGCCAGTCGAACCATGGTGGATCGCCAGCTACAGCGCGCTCAAGGTTGCCGAAGCCGAACACGCGTCGCGGCAAACCGCGCCGGAAACCGCGCAGCAGGATGTGCTGGCTGAGGCGGGCGCCGAGCAGGTCGAGCCACGCATGCCGATCAAGCCGGACACCTCGCCCAGCATCCACACCTTTCCGCGCGGTGCCGAGCCCGGCACCTTCCTGCATGGCCTGCTGGAGTGGGCTGCCGATGAGGGCTTCGCCAGCGCTGCCGGCGCGCCATCCACACTGAGGGAGCTGATCGCCCATCGTTGCCAGCGGCACGGCTGGCAGGCCTGGAGCGAAACGCTGGCGACCTGGCTGCCGGCTTTCCTTGGCGCGGCGCTGCCGCTGCCCGATGGAGGCGCGCTGGCGCTGGCCGCACTCACCGATGCCGAAGCCGTCCGCGCCGAGCTGGAATTCTGGTTCGAGGCCCATCGGGTCGACACCCGCGCGCTGGATCACCTGGTCACCCGCCACACATTGAAGGGGGCACCGCGCCCGCCGCTGCTGCCCGACCGCCTCAACGGCATGCTCAAGGGCTTCATCGATCTCGTGCTCGAGCACGACGGCCGCTATTACATCGTCGACTACAAATCCAACTGGCTCGGCAGCGACAACGCGGCCTACACCGTGGATGCCATGCGCGACTCGGTACTGCACAGCCGCTACGACCTGCAGTACGCGATCTACACGCTGGCGCTGCACCGGCAACTGCGCGCGCGCCTGCCTGGCTATGACTATGCGCGGCACATCGGCGGCGTGCTTTACCTGTACCTGCGCGGCGTCGACGACGCCGGGCATGGCGTGCACCACGAACGTCTTCCGTTTGGGCTTATCGAAGCGATGGATCAGCTGTTCAGTCACGAAGGGTTGCACGATGTCGCATGAGCGCATGTTCGACCTGGACATCGAGCAGCATCGGCTGCGCCCGCTGGATGCGGCATTGGCACACTTCATGGCCGAACGCGACGGCAAGGCCTCGCCGTCGTTGCTGTGGTTGACCGCACTGCTCAGTCGCCAGCTCGCCGACGGCCATCTGTGCCTCGATCTTGACGCGCTCGCGGAACAGGCTGATGAACAGGATTGGCCATCGAGCTGGCGCAACCGGTTGCGCGGTCTCGACGATCAGCGAGCCGCACTGATGAGTTCGCCATTGGTTGCCGATGGCTGCGACGGCCGCCCCGCCACCGCACCGCTGGTGCTGGATGGCTCGCGGTTGTACCTGCGCCGCTACTGGAATCACGAATGCCTGGTGGCAACGGCGATCCGCGAACGGCTGAGCCGATCGCAGGAGGTGCCCGCGCAGCTCCCTGACGAATTGGCGCGATTGTTCCCCGGCACCGGTGGGAGCGACTTCAGTCGCGATGCTATCGCTGCCAACCAGCCGGAGAGCATCGCGGCTGAAGCCGCTCGCGCATATCCCGCCCCCAACTGGCCGAGGATCGCCTGCGCACTGGCGGCGCGCGGTGCATTCACCGTCATCACCGGCGGTCCCGGCACCGGCAAGACCACGACGGTGGTCCGTCTGCTTGGCCTGCTGCAGACCCTGCATCTGCGCGAACATGCACGGCCGCTGCGCATCCGTCTCGCTGCACCTACCGGCAAGGCAGCCGCCCGGCTGAACGCCTCCATCGCCGCGCAACTGGCGCGACTGGACGTGGACGACATCGTGCGTGCCGCCATACCCGCCGAGGTCGACACCCTGCATCGCCTGCTCGGTGCGCGACCGGATACGCGCCGCTTCCACTACGATCGCGCCAATCCACTGCATCTAGATGTGCTGGTCATCGACGAAGCATCGATGATCGATCTGGAAATGATGTCTGCCGTGCTCGCCGCATTGCCGGCAGCGGCGCGGCTGATCCTGATCGGTGACAAGGATCAGCTTTCCTCGGTCGAGGCCGGCGCCGTGCTGGGCGACCTTTGCCGCCGCGCCGACGATGGCCACTACGACGACGCCACTGCCCACTGGTTGCGCGCGACCACCGGCGACGACATCCGCTCGTTCATGCGTGACGACGCACAGCCGCTCGATCAGCAGCTGGCCATGTTGCGTCACAGCCACCGTTTCGGCGACGCCAGCGGCATCGGTCAACTCGCCCGCGCAGTGAACCGCGGGGACACTCGCGCGGTACGCGAGTTGCTCGGGGTGCCTTCCATCGATCTTGCATGGGCGTCGTCAGCCACTCGCGCCCAGCTGGCCGGGATGGCCATCGATGGCAACCACGAATATTTCCTCGACCCAGGCAATGCTGCGGCACCTCGGGGTTATCGCCACTATCTGGAACTGCTCCAGCGCGATCGCCCTGCACCCGCTGCGGATGCCGCAGCGCACGATCAGTGGGCGCGTGACGTGCTGCAGGCGTTCAACCGCTTCCAGTTGCTGTGCGCCTTGCGGCACGGTGCCTACGGTGTGGAAGGGCTCAACCAGCTGATCGCCGAAGCGCTGCACGCGCGGGGGCTGATCGAAACCAGCCTTGGATGGTACGAGGGGCGTCCGGTGATGGTCACCCGCAACGACTACGGTCTGGGCCTCGCCAATGGCGACGTCGGCATCTGCCTGCGCCTGCCCGACGACAGCGGCAAGCCGCGCCTGTCGGTGGCATTCCTGGCCAGCACCGGCACCGGCGCAGCCACCCGCATCCGCCACGTGCTGCCGTCGCGCCTGGGGGAAGTCAGTACGGTGTACGCGATGACCGTGCACAAATCGCAGGGCTCGGAGTTCGAACATACGGCTTTGGTGCTGCCCGTCGAGCCGAGCAACGTGCTGACCCGCGAATTGCTGTACACCGGCATTACCCGCGCGCGCCACTGGTTCAGCCTGCTTGGCAGTCCAGCCATCATTGACGGTGCAACCGAGCGGCGCACCCGTCGCTATTCAGGGCTGGCCGAACGGCTTGCGCGCGATTGAGCGGAGTGAGGACGCTGAGCGCATTGCCGCTAAACAGATTGCCGTTGATCACTTCCCGGCAAGCCGAGCTTGCCGGGAAGCTGCGTCACTCATGCGCGGCGATTACGGCGTGCAGCTATCCCCATCTGCCAACGACTTGGTGGTCACGCTACCGGAGCCGTTCACATCAAGCTGCGCCCCGGGAACCTTCGCGGTACTTTGCCCGGTACCGCTGCTGCCATCGCGATAACAGGTCACGAAGGTCAGTGCCGTACTGCTGGGCCTGAGCTGACCCTGCTGGCCGAACGTGATGACCGCGGCACTGTTTGACTGCATGGACACGCCGGCACGCACTGTCGTGGCGCGCAACAGGATCGACGAGGCCGCATAGGCCACATTGGCAGACGCCGCGCCCGCCGGGTAGGTATAAACGATCCAGCCCGTGTCGAAGGTCTTGCCGCCGGCACATGCCGCAGCACCGTTCGCGCTCGGGCACATCGACACCAGCTGGCCGCGGGTGATCGCTTCGGTGCGGGCATAGGCCAGGCTCGCCAGCAACTCGTTGCTGGCCGAACTGACTTGGCTGCGGTGCATCAGGTCACGAAAACTGGGGACGGCGATCACCAGCAGGATCGCTGCCACCGATAGCGTGATCATCAGCTCGAGCAGACTGAAACCGCGTTGACGACATGGCATGGGAATCATCGCGTTCACCAGCAGCTGCCGTTGGTGGTGGTGCCGGAGGAAGCCTTAACGCCCGCATTGTTGATCGTGAGGTTCTGGCAATCATCCTTGGTCTGCCCCCCGAGCGGCGCCGCCGTTGCCGTGAACACCTGCGTGGTGCTGGCCGCGGCAGGATCCATGCTTACGCTGTAATACTGCTTATCGGACACCAGCGGATCGGTGTAACCCAGATCGGTCAATGCGCCATAGTGATTATTGGTCGCATAGAACCGCTCCTGCGCATTGGCAATGCGCAACAGCAATTCCTGACCATCCACCCGATGCGCCCGAATGGCATAACGACCGTACGTCGGTATCGCGATCGCCGCGAGTATCGCGATGATCACCACCACGATCATCAGTTCGAGCAGGGTGAAACCGCGTACGCGTGCCATAGCCTGTATCCCTCTGTCGGCGTTACTGGTCATTGTTCAACTCCCGCCACGAACGGCGCCGCCAGATGGCATCGTCGATGCCCAGGCTGCCGCCGCCTTTCAACTGCAGGCCCGGGATCAGCAGCTTGCCGCCACCGATGACCGTAGCCACCGGCACCGAGCCACCGGTAGGCGGGTTGTTCACCAGACCACCGACAACGCTGACTCCGGTGACCCCCGTGCCCCAACTGGTGGGTCCAGACGGGCTGGAAAGACCACCATCCGCACCGCCAGTGGCGGCGTTCATTACCATTAGCGCGCCGCCGATCGTTGCATTGCAGGGATCCTGCGTACCCGGAATCAGGGTGGTGACGATCACACGATTGGTATCGAACAAGGCGCCCGCGGTGACCACCACACGCTCGCCCGGCGAGGCGGTCAGATCCAGATCGATGTACCAGCCATCCTGCCCTGCCGTCAGCGAGTTGTTGGTCAGGCCACGCACCGTTGTGGTGCCATTGGTGGATGTGGCCTGATACAGCTTCTGCTGCTGGAGATTCGTGCGGACGGCCGTGATCGAGTTGCCACTGCTGTCCAATTTGTCGCGGATGCCGTAGATCGACTGCGTGGCCGCGCTATCGCTGGTGTTGTCAGCGGCGCCAAGGTATTTGCCCGTACCGAACACCACGATGAAGCGGTTGGTTGCCGGATCCGGGAACAATCGCGGCATCACGGTGATGGGCTGTGCCCCTTGAGTGGTTGGCTGGTACGCAAGCGTTACATGTGACTGCCAGTTGGCCGGATTGGAGTCGGTCAGGTCGAAGCGCCACAAGTTGCCGCTGAGGTCACCGGCAAACGCCACATCATCGACTTGATCGTTGTTGTAGTCGCCAAGTACCGCGGAAGACAAACCGCCGCTGGTCACGCCGGTAACCGTCGTCAGCGTTTTCAGTTCGCGAATCAGCGCACCGGTCTGAGCGTCAAGTATGAACAGTGCGCTATAGCCATTGGAGGAGGCCGCGATCGTGGCGCAGTTGGCAGGTTTGTCCGATTTGCTGCAATCGGGGAAATAGCCACCCGGTACCAGTACGACCCATTTGCCATTGGCCAGGCGGCCGATATTCGGTTGGCCGAACGTATAACCCAGGTCGGCCGGGTCGCCCACACCGGTGACGGCGGGTTTGTCCGCGGTGAACTCCCACAGGACCTTCGAACCTGCATTTGCTTCGGTCACGGTGGAGGGATCGGTGATGTCCAGCGCGTAAACGCCGCGACCGCCAAGACGCAGGCCACCCACCATGATCGTGTGCCAACCCTTGCTGGTGGCCGGCGCCGTGGTGTCGACGCTGAAATACACATCGCGTGTCACCGGAGTGGCATCCACCGTGGGGGCGAACTTCACGTTGCCCTTCGCTGTCAGGTTGCCGAGATTGGCGTATGCCGCGCGCGGCACATACGCAAACATCTCCTTGCCCGCATTCGAGTCCGGCACCGACAGTGGCGGGGTACCAGCGAGCACCATCTTGGCGTTGAACGCGTGCAGCATGCCGTCGTTGGCACCGACATACACCGCCGGGGTGCGATCCTTGTAGGCACTCACGAATGCTTCGTAGCTGTGGCAGGTAGCCAGGGTCGGAGCCGATTCGTCACACGTGGTGGCATCGTTGACCGTCGCCAATTCCTCGGGCGAACCGGTCGGCCAGCTATTGCGGTAGCCGCTCGATGGAGTGCCAACATACACCGCTTGCGAATTGATGATGGCGCCAAGCAGATTGGAACGGGTGCGGTACGTGGTCCCTTCCAGCGTGCGTACGCCGCGCAGGTAATCCAGGCGTGCCTGCCCGGTGTCCGCGGTACCCGAGTTCGCCGGGGAACCGCTCAGCGCGGTCTGCGCAGTACCGTCCAGATCGGTGAATGTCTTGAAGGCCACACCACTATCGAAGCTGCCATCCGTCTTCTCCTTTGACGTAAGAATCTGGCGATTGCTGGGATCGGTCTTGGTGGAGTCCGTCAGGATGGTGGCTGCGTCCCATTGCAGACCGGACACTGTGCCATCCGTATTCGCGCTGATTGCCTGGAACACGCCGCTCCAGTCGCCGGAACTGTAGCCCGCCGAGAAACCCAACGCGCCCTGCACCAGCACACTGGTATTCAATGCACTGGTCGTGGCCGGCACGTTGCGCACCGTAATGTTGGTCAGGATCTTGGTGAGCTGATCGACCAGATTCTGGGGATTGGCCGCGTTAAAATAGTCGCCACGGCTATTGACGGCAGCATGCCAGGTATCGTCGATACCCGTCGGATCGTTGTTCAGTGGTGCCGTCCAGCCAGTACTACCACTGGAGTTGGTCTGCCCCTTGCGCAGTTTGCAGAGATCGTTGGTGCTGTCGACGCAGTCGACATCATCGGAAGCCGTGAGTTTGCCGGGCACGCCCAGGGTAACCATGTATTGCACAAGGTGGGGCCAGTTGGCCGGGTCGTTCTTCGGGTTGAAATACTTCTCCAGTGCCGCCGAAGTGGCGCCTGAAACCACGCCCGTTGTCGTGTCAGGCATGTACGGGGGAACGATCTTGCCGTTGGCCGGATCATAAAGATCCGAGCGCAGGTTGGTTGCCCAATAGTTGAAGGCGATATCGGCAAGCGAAGGCGTGTACTGGCTCGCGCCCTGGACATCCCAGAACACTCGCGACTCGGCGTTCGAAACCGAGTAGGCCGTGTTATCCGGGAGCGTCACGGCAGTCGTGGCCGTGTTGATCCCGGTCACGGTGTAGTTCGAGCTCTCGTTCCAATAGCCATCGGTGACGAGCATGTGGTAATTCTGCCTGCACACCAGCTCCAGGCCGTCGGCGCCACTGACCTTGGGCGGATCCCAGTACGGATCGTGCAGATCGCCGGTACCCCCGGTATTGCCATTGCCGCGCTTGAAGAACTCGCCGGCGCGGATCGTGGCCGCGCGATTCGGCGTGTCGTTGCCGCCGTAGACCTGGAATATCCAGTTGAAGAATGCACTGCGATAGCAAGACGGCGGCGTGGTCACCGTACCGGTCTGCTGCTGGGTCGTCAGCGGGTTCGTCGCCGTAGCGTCGCAACCTTGGGCATCCAGCAAGCTTGTGATGATGGCGTTGGTTGGCAACAAGTAGTTGTCGTTCTTCAGCACCTGCCACGCGACACGAATGCTGTTGCCGAAGCCGCCGCTATCGGTCGCAGCGCCGAGCGAACCGAACACCCGCGACAACGCCGTACGCGTCATCAGGTTGCGCGTGCGGTAGTACGCATACCAGTTGGCGAAGTTCTGCCACTGGTTCACCGACTGGCCGTTGATGGTAGCCGTCGTGTTGGGAACGGCAACCGCTTCCCAATTGGCCGCGTTGTACAGGTTTCCTCGGCCGGTGGCATCCGGATTGCCAAAACTGTCCACCGTGATCGTCGGTGCCGACGACTTGTAACGGTAATAGTACGGACCGCCATTGGGATAGGTTGTCCCGTCCGGACCGGTGCTATAGCCATCCATAGGCGAACTCCCATAGCCGCACTTCCAGCGGTTATCGTTGCTCAGCCCACTTGGCGCTCCAGATTTATCCGTGACGGTCCAGGTGGAGTACTTAGCGGTCGCGGAGGTATTGTCGCCTGTAATTCTGGTGTAGTTGTTGGCGCTGCTGTTTCTGGTTCTGAGGTTGCTGCCGTAATAGATCGTGGCCGTGCCGCTGCCGGTAGAGCCATCGCTATTAGCCACGTAATAAACGTAGTTGCCATTGCGCGTACCAGAGTCATTGGTTTGGCACGATCCTGAATCGGCATTAGCCGCGCACGTAGCGCCGAAAGCAGCGTACTTGGTCGACGGGTAATTGAGCGTGACCGTCCCTGTCAAGTTCGTTAGACCGCTCACCGCACCGCTTGTCGAACTATTGGGGTTGTTGTTGTAGCCAGCCGATGTCGCGGCCGTCACCGGCGAATAAGGCCGGTTGATCCCGATGCCGTCGAGCGGCACTTTCAGCAGGCTCGCGTCAGCGTCCGGAAAAGTGCTTCCGTCCGCTTTGACCGGCGGCGTATAAACGACATTCGGGTTGTAGTACACGCCGTTCATGGCGCGGGAAAGAATGTCTGAGGCGGTGGTGACACGGGGATCGATCAGTCCGGCACAGCGCCACGGTCCACTCCAGCTGCCACCGTCGAACGGCCGGTTGTCACCCATGAAGTTGCTGGCCATCGACCCGGAGTTGT
The DNA here is from genome assembly GCF_042654965.1 of Rhodanobacter umsongensis. Classification (NCBI taxonomy): domain Bacteria; kingdom Pseudomonadati; phylum Pseudomonadota; class Gammaproteobacteria; order Lysobacterales; family Rhodanobacteraceae; genus Rhodanobacter; species Rhodanobacter umsongensis. Next base: position 554,965 of record NZ_JBHSMK010000009.1, read on the forward strand.
CGAAGGTCACCACGATGTTGGGCGGCACAGCCTGGGTCACATTCGGCGGCGTCGGACTGAGCTCCACGATGCTGGATGTAGCCACCGTCGCCGCGGACGCGGGCGCAGATGCAAAGGTGCTGCCGACGGCAACAAGTGCCATGACCGACAGCGAGGTCTGCACCGGCACAGGCGCAGACAAGCCACCGCCAAGGGTAAGCAGCCCCCCCATCACGGCGGAGGGTAAGCGCTTGGCAAGAAAATGAAGACTAAGCATGGCCTGGATACTCCGACTCAATTGCTCTTGGCCGCGAACGTGCTTTCCAGCACGCGCACGGTGTTTTCGCTGGCGCCCGCGCCGCGCGCAGTGATGCGATAGATATGGCGGCTGACGCTGGATGAGCCGCCACCGCTGGAACCTGTTGCGCCTGACTCATGCAGGCTGCCGCTGACTCCAGGTGGCAACTCCACACCCAGGTCCTCGATGACGTAATGCGGGTTCTTCGCCAGGTTGCCGCTTTCGGCCGTACCGGCAAAATCGGTGTAATCCATGCCCCCGCCAAATCCCTTGTACTCGGTGGATCCCGCCGTCACCCAGCCTTGCTTGGTACGGAAGTTCACAACGTCCGTGACCGGGCTGAGCGGGTCGAAGATGTAGCAATCCGTGAAAATGCCCGAACCACAGTTCAGGTGGCTGCCGATATTGCTGGTGCTCGTCCACAGCTTCCATTCGGCACCACGCAGGGCGGTCTGCGCGCTCATGCTGGCTTGCTGTGCATTGCGCAGACCACCAGCCATGCGCTCCTGCAGCAAGGAGCGGCCGGAAGCGCTGATGGCCAGGATGGTCAGCAGCAGCAGAAAGATCAGCGCCACCACCATCACGGCACCACGCTGGGCACGCCTGGCCGGATGCATCGAGGGCAGCTTGCTAGTGATCGACATGACTTGCTCCATTCGCTCGCGGCTCGGTTGATGCCCGCACCGACGAGGCTGTTACGGGTTGTAGTTGCGCACGGCGATCAGGGCGGTGAACTCGCGTCGCAGCAACTGGTCGGGGAAGCCTTGGTCGGTGGGCTTGATGGCATGGCCGCTGGGCGCGAGCAATCCCGTGTTGGTGTCGGCGCTGTAGCGGTACTGCTGATCACTGGCGGCAAGTGTGTAGAGCGGCACCTGGCCGTCCATCAGCAGGCTCACCTCGATGCTCTTGACTCCTCGCCACAGACAGCCGACCGAGGTCACCGCGTTGATCTCCGATGGCGGACAGGCAGTGGAGTCATCCACATCCTTGGCCGAGAGGAAGCTGGTCTTTCCACTGGCGTCCTGCACACCGTATTGGAAGTCCAGCCGCTCCACGCCGCGTACCAGCTCATCCTCGGAGCCGCCACGACCTGCAACCGCGCCGTTGACCCGCCGGATCAACGCGCCCGTGAAGGGCGCCTTGCCGTCATTGTTGACGCTGACGACCTTCAGGTAGTACGTGACGGTTTGCAGGTCGCGATTGACGCTGAAAACGGCAGGGGCCGACTCCGGTTGCTGCGCGGCCGGCGTACTGTCGGTGTAGACCAGCGTGGTATCCGTCGACGGCGTGATCACGGAGCTGGAAGCGCTGGCAGGAAAAATCTGCGCGTTCGAGCAGTCGGCCAACATCACCAGATCGCCATTGGTGAAATTGCTGGCCGGCGGCTCGTTGCTGAGCGGCTTGAGCGTTATCGAGGTGATCGTGCCCACGCTTGAACTGGTGGCGATCGTACTGCCACCTGCCGAACCGATGGACCAGCCGGCGGAGGGGTTGACGTAGCGCACAGTGACCACGTCCGAGCCCTTGACGCGGCTGTTCAGGGCAACACCCATTGCTGGAATGCCGGCAACGTAGTCATGCGGATCCACCGGCGTGCATGCGGTGAGCTTGCAGTCATAGCCGCGCATGAACAGGAACGACGGCATGCTGTAGGACGCCGTTGGCGCTGCCGGATAGGTGAGTCCACTGGTCGCGCCCCAGTTCGTGGTGACGTCCCCAAGCGCGCCAATCAGGTTCTTGGCATATACCTTCGGCGTACGCAGATGATCCAGGTAGGTGCCACCCGAACCGGGCTTGGCCACGCCGCCGCTGTTGGTGCAGTACTGGCCGTTGGCCATGCTCAGGTCGGAACTGAGCCGGGTGATCGCAAAGCGACCTTCCTCCTGCAGCCTGGCCAGCTGGTTCTGCGCCTTGTTGCTGCTGGACGTGGAAGCGAAAACGGTAACGATGCCGGCCGCCACCAGCAAGCCAAGCACCATCGCCACCATGAGTTCAATCAGGGTCAGGCCGTGCTGGCCGCGCGAAAAGATAGGGGCCATCACGGCTGGAACTCCCAGGCAAAAGTTTGTGTCGTGCTGGCCCGGTGATCCACGTCGCCAGTGCCTTGCTCGCTCCACTGGATGATCATCTTGCAACTGCCACCGTAAGGCGGACGCAAGGCAAGCTGCGATGTCGGGTCGTAACCGGCACTGGTTACCCCGCCGCAGTCGATCTTGGCGACCGGATTGGGCAGGAATGTCCGGAGCTGGTTGCTCCAAAGTCGTTGATCGTGAACAGCCAGCTCCGCAGGGGTACAGGCTGCACCGGAGCCGCAGCCCACCGTAGCTGCCGCCACCGGATAAGCATTGCTGTCGTAGTTCTCCTTCCACACCGCTTCCGGATTGGCGCTCATGCGGTCAGCCATGTTGTTGGCCAGAAACGTCACCTGGGTGCGCAGGTAAGCGGAATGATTGGAGCGCGTGGACATGACCATGAGGCCAGCCAGACCGATCAGGCCAATGCTGAAGATCAGCACCGACATCATCACTTCAATCAGCGACACGCCTCGCTGACGCGACAAGACTTGCATGGAATTCTCCCTGATACCCCTGCGTGCAATGTAACGAGAGGGCTGGTCCTGACCAGTCCCCAGCCGACAAGCGGTAGAAATTGCCCGACGAGCGGCCATCGGCAGCGGGAAAAACATGACTGCGGTCACGCCCGGCGCCAGTTCAACGGCGCGACAACGTCCTGCAGCGCGGACGAAACAGCGCCAGCCGAAGCACGAAAAACAAAGGCCCGCAGTTGCGGGCCTTTGAAGTGCTGGTGCCGGAAATAGGAATCGAACCTACGACCTACGCATTACGAATGCGCCGCTCTACCAACTGAGCTATTCCGGCAAAGAGCCGCAGATTTTACGTTGCGGGGCGCCATGGTGCAAGCTCGCGGGCTCAGAGGCTGGCCGAACTGCCACCGATGGTACGCAGTTCCTTGGGCAGTGCGAACGTGATGTTTTCCGGCTCGCCATCCAGTTCGTGCACGTCGCCCGCGCCCCAGGACTGCAGGCGGGCGATCACGTCGCGCACCAGCTTTTCCGGGGCGGACGCGCCCGCGGTGAGGCCGATGCGCGACACCCCGTCAAGCCAGCTGCGCTCGATGTGCTCGGCGCCGTCGATCAGGAACGAGCGGACGCCCTGCTTCTCGGCCAGCTCGCGCAGGCGGTTGGAGTTGGAGCTGTTGACCGAGCCGACCACCAGCATCAGGTCTACCGCGTCGGCGAGACGGCGCACGGCATCCTGGCGGTTCTGGGTGGCGTAGCAGATGTCGTCCTTGCGCGGGCCTTCGATGTCGGAAAACTTCGCCCGCAATGCCTCGATGATCGCCTTGGTGTCGTCCACCGACAGCGTGGTCTGGGTGACGTACGACAACAGATGGGGGAATTTCGGGCGAAGCCTGTCGACGGATTCCAGTGATTCGACCAGCAGGATTTCGCCGGCGTTGGCCGGGTTCCACTGGCCCATCGTGCCTTCGACTTCGGGGTGCCCGGCGTGGCCGATCAGCACCACGCTGCGACCGATGCGGCCCAGGCGCGCCACCTCCATATGCACCTTGGTGACCAGCGGACAGGTGGCGTCGAACACCTTGAGGTGACGCTGTTCGGCCTCCTCGCGCACGGCCTGCGACACGCCATGTGCGCTGAAGATCACCGTGGCGCCGTCCGGCACCTCGTCCAGTTCTTCGACGAACACCGCGCCATCGGCGCGCAGCTTGTCCACCACATAGCGGTTGTGCACCACCTCGTGGCGGACGTAGATCGGCGCCCCATAGGATTCCAGCGCGCGCTCGACGATCGCGATGGCGCGGTCGACGCCGGCGCAGAAACCGCGGGGATTGGCAAGCACGATGTCCATGGGGGGTCTCGGTGTTCGATCCTGTGGGAGCAGCTTCGTTCGCGACACTGCCGGCCATGCCGAACGCGGCTGAAGCCGCTTCCACGGTGCCTGAAGATCGGGGTCGAATTATCGCACGCGATCCGCGGGCTTGCTGGCGAACAGGCCGAACGCGATCAGCAGCACGGCGCCGACGCTGATGCCGCAGTCGGCGAGGTTGAAGACCGGATAGCTCCACTGGCGGTAGTACACCTGGATGAAATCGGTGACTTGCGCGGCATGCAGGCGATCGACCAGGTTGCCTAGGGCGCCACCGACGATCATCGCCAGCGGCAGGCCGGTGCGCCAGTCGCTCCGGGGCGTGCGAGCCATCCATACCACCAGCACACTGCTGATCAGCAGTGCCAGCAACACGAAGAACCAGCGTTGCCAACCGGCGCCATCGGCCAGAAAACTGAAGGCTGCGCCTCGATTGAAGGCCAACGTCCAGTTGAGAAGGCCGGGAACCACCGCATGCGGAACACCCATTGGCTGCAAGGCCTGCAATGCCCACCATTTGCTGAGCTGGTCGAGAGCGATGACGAGGCCGGAGAGCCACAGCCAGGGCAGTGCGTTGGGTTTTGCAGTCATGGGACAAGGAGGCTCGGTGAAGAACAAACTTCGAGATGTTCTTCCTCCCCTGCCTTGCAGGGGAGGAAGAACAGCGGTTCCCGCTGTGGACGGACCAGGTCAGAACCAGCGGCGGTTCTCGCCGGGTCCTTCGACGTTGCTGACGCAGCGGCTGCACAGTTCGGGATGTTCCACATGGCTGCCGACATCGTCGCGGCGGTGCCAGCAGCGCACGCACTTTGCGGCGTTGCTGACGGTGGCGGAGATCCAGGCTTCGGCCCCCCCCAGTTCGATTCTCACCGCATCGTCCGCGTGCGGCGTCGGTGGCGCCAGGGTGAAGTCGGAAGTGATGAAGAAGAAGCGCAGTTCGTCGCCGACTTCCGCGTAGCGCGACTGGATCGCGGCGTCGGCATGAACCACCAGTTTGGCTTCCAGTGCCGCGCCGATCTGTTCGGCTTTGCGCATGCCTTCGAGCACGCGTGAAGCGCTGTCGCGGATTGCCAGCAGGTCGGACCAGTAGCGCCGCTGGTCCGGCAGGTTCTGCGTGTCTGCCAGGCCTTGGTACCAGGTCTCGAACAGCACGCTGTCACCACGCTCGCCCGGCATGGCCTGCCAGATTTCCTCGGCGGTGAAGCTGAGGATCGGCGCCAGCCAGCGCACCAGCGCCTCGGCGATGCGGTACATCGCGCTCTGCGCGCTGCGCCGGCCACGGCTGTCGGTCGGCATGGTGTAGAGCCGGTCCTTGGTGATGTCCAGGTACAGCGCACCCAGCTCGTTGGTGCAGAAGTTCTGGATGCGCGCCACCACTTCCGGAAAGTCATAGCGTTCGTAGGAAGCCAGCACAGCCTGCTGCACGTCATGCGCCTGCTGGATCGCCCATTGATCCAGCAGCAGGCTGTCTTCGACCGGGAGCAGATGCCTTGCCGGATCGAAACCATCCAGATTGCCGAGCAGGAACTTCGCGGTATTGCGGATGCGCCGGTAAGTGTCGGAGACGCGCTTGAGGATCTCGTCGGAGACGGTCATCTCGTTGCGGTAGTCGGCCGAGGCCACCCACAGGCGCAGCACGTCCGCGCCCAGCGACTCCATTACTTTCTGCGGTGCCACCACATTGCCCAGCGACTTGGACATCTTGCGGCCGTTCGCATCGACAGCGAAGCCGTGCGTGAGCACTTCCTGATACGGCGCGCGCCCGAAGATTGCCGACGAGGTCAACAAGGAGGACTGGAACCAGCCGCGATGCTGGTCGGAGCCTTCCAGATACATCACCTTGTAGTGCGACGCCGCGCCCTGCTGCAGTTCCGGGCACTGGCCGATTACCGCGTAGTGCGTCACGCCGGAGTCGAACCACACGTCCAGCACATCGGTGACTTTTTCGTAGTCGTTCGCGTCATCACCCAGCAGCTCGGCCGCATCCAGCGTGAACCACGCATCGACGCCGCCCTGCTCCACCTTCTTCGCGATCTGTTCAAGCAGCGCCACGGAATCGGGATGCGGCTGCTGCGTGGCCTTGTGCACGAACAGCGCGATCGGCACGCCCCAGGTGCGCTGGCGCGAGATGCACCAGTCCGGACGCCCGGCAACCATGCCGGCGATGCGTTCCTCACCCCAGCCTGGCACCCAGCGCACGCTCTTGATCGAGGTGAGTGCGGTCTCGCGCAGCGAGGCCTGTTCCATCGAGATGAACCACTGCGGCGTGGTGCGGTAGATCACCGGCGTCTTGTGGCGCCAGCAGTTCGGATAGCTGTGCTCGATTTTCGCGAACGCCAGCAGCACGCCACGCTGACGCAGCAGATCGACGATGGCGTCGTTCGCCTTCCAGATGTGCATGCCGCCCAACGCGAGCGGATCGGCGGCCGGCGTGTCGATGCGATAGGTGCCGCGCGGCTCGATGTAGTTGAGCAAGCCGATGCCGTACTCGCGCGCCACCACGAAATCCTCGACGCCATGGTCGGGCGAGGTGTGCACCGCGCCGGTGCCGTCCTCGGCGCTGACGTGCTCGCCGAGGATCACCGGCACCTCGCGCGGGTAGAACGGATGGTGCAGCTGCAGGCCTTCCAGCGCCCTGCCTTCGGCATGGCCCAGCACGGTCGCCTGCCCGATGCCGTAACGCTGCGCCGCCTTGTCGGCCAGCGCGCCGGCGACCACCAGCAGCACGCGCCTGCCGTTTCGCGCAGGGCCCTCGATCAGCGCGTATTCCAGATCGGCGCCGAGCGACACCGCCTGGCTTTCCGGCAGGGTCCACGGCGTGGTGGTCCAGATCGGAACGGCGGCGATCGCATCGCCTGCGTCCATGTTGAACTTGGCCGCCAGCGCTCTCGCATCGACCGCGTCGTACGCCACGTCGACTGCAGGCGAGACCTTGTCGCCATACTCGATCTCCGCTTCGGCCAACGCCGAGGCGCAATCGAAGCACCAGTACACCGGCTTGGCGCCGCGTACCACATGGCCGTTGGAGATGATGCGCGCCAGCGCGCGCAGCATGTCGGCCTCATAGCCGAAATCCATCGTGCGGTACGGATGCTGCCAGTCACCGAGCACACCGAGCCGCTTGAAATCGGTGCGCTGGGTATCGACCTGCTCGGTCGCGTACTCGCGGCATTTCTGCCGGAAGGCGGCGGCATCGAGCTTGTCGCCCGGCTTGCCGAATTTCTTTTCCACCGCGATCTCGATCGGCAGACCGTGGCAGTCCCAGCCCGGTACGTACGGCGCCCGATAACCAGCCAGCAGCTTGGACTTGACCACCATGTCCTTGAGGATCTTGTTGACCGCGTGGCCGATGTGGATCGGGCCGTTCGCGTACGGCGGCCCGTCGTGCAGCACGAACACGCTGTCGCGATCGGCGGTCTTCCGCTGGATCTGCGCATAGCGGTCGACCCGCTCCCACTCGGCCAGCCAGCCCGGCTCGCGCTTGGGCAGGTCGCCGCGCATCGGGAAATCCGTCTGCGGCAGGTTGATCGTGCTCTTGTAATCGTGGGTCATTGCGTGGATGCCATCACTGAAATATTGCCGTCCGCCGGTTGCGCGGACAAAGAGTTCAAACTTAAACGATACGTGCGCGTGCCGGAAGCCGGTTCACACTTCGACCAGTCGCGGATTCATGCCCAGCAGTTCGCGCGCCCGGCGTGAATCCAGCGCCATCTGCGCCTTGAGCGGTTCCAGCCCGTCGAACTTCTGTTCGTCGCGCAGCTTGGCGACGAACTCCACCGCCATGCGCTTCCCATACAGGTCGCCGTCGAAGTCGAACAAGTGCACCTCGAGCAGCGGCTGCCCGACCTGGTTAACGGTCGGGCGTACGCCCAGGCTGGCCACGCCGGGCCAGCTGCATTCGCCTTCACCCAGCCCCACGCGCACCGCAAAGATGCCCTGGACCGGACTAACCCGCCGCTGCAGATGAATGTTCGCGGTGGGATAGCCGAGCGTGCGGCCAAGCTGGTTGCCGTACTCGACCTTGCCCTCGATCACGAACGGCCGGCCCAGCAGCGGTTCGGCGCCGGCAAATTCACCCGCAGCCAGCAAGGCCCGCACCCGGCTGGCCGAGACGCGCGCGCCATCGAGCTGCACCGGTGGCATCGTGCAGGCGGCAAAGCCAAGCTGCGCTCCCATCCGCTCCAGCAGGGCGACATCGCCGCCGCGCTTGTGGCCGAAGCGGAAGTCGCCCCCCACCCATACCTCGCGTGCAGCCAGCCGCTCGACCAGCACGCGCCGCACGAAGTCCTCTGCCGACATCGCCGTCAATGCCTGGTTGAAGCGCAGCAGCAGGGTGTGTTCCATACCGGCGGCAGCAAACCCGCGCAGCTTTTCGCGCACGCTGGACAGGCGCGGCACCGGTTCGGCGGAAAAGAACGCCCGTGGCAGCGGCTCGAAGCTCACCACGACCGGACTGACGCCGAGCGCCTGCGCGCGAGCGCGCACCTGGGTCAGCAGTGCCTGGTGTCCACGATGCAGGCCGTCGAATGCGCCGACCGCCATCACGCTGCCGCGCGGGGCCAGGCATGGGCCAGCCACGTCCCTGGAAAGTCTCATCATCGCGTCAGTATAACGGCCGCGCGGACGCGGTTGCTGGCGACGAAGGCTTCACGCGTTGCGCAGATCGCGCATCCGGAAGCCGAGCACAAACAGCGTGCCGACATACGCTGCACCCCCCGTCGTCACAAGCACCAGCAGATGCCACAGCCGGGTAAGCCAGCGCACCTGGGACCAGTCGGGCCACAGCCAGCGCCCCAGCAGCAGCACGGCTACCATCGCCGTGCACGCCAGCGCCAGGCGCAACAGATGCCGCGACCACCCCGGCTGGCGCTGGTACACACCGGCCTTCTTCAACCAGTGCCACAAGAGGTACAAGTTGACGTAGGCCGCCACCGCGCTGGCCAGGCCCAGGGCCATGTGCAGGCCGGGCAGTTGCGCCAGACCGTCCAGCCAGGGCAACTGCTTCAACCCGGCTGGCGCCCACAGCTCGAAGAGCAATACCAGGAACAATACGTTCAGCAGCATGTTGGTGAGCAGCGAGGCGACGCCCGCGCGCACCGGCGTGCGCGTGTCCTGGCGTGCATAGAACGCCGGCAACAGCACCTTCACCAGCGCAAACGCCGGCAGCCCGAAACTCAGCGCCGTGATCGACAGCGTCGCCATGTCGGTGTCGTGCGCGGTCCAGTGGCCATGCTGGAACAACGTGGCGACCAGCGGCCCTGCCAGCAGCATCAACCCGAACATCGCCGGCACGGCGATCAGCAGCGTGATCCGCAGGCCCCAGTCCAGCGCGCGCGAAAACCCCGCCTTGTCGGTGGTGACGTGGTGGCGCGACAGCGAAGGCAGGATCACCGTACCCAGCGCCACGCCGAACACACCCAGCGGCAGCTCCAGGAAACGATCCGCCTGCGACAGCCAGCTTTGCGAACCGACGATCAGATAGGAGGCGATCACCGTATCGAACAGCAGGTTGATCTGCGCCACCGACGAGCCGAACAAGGTCGGCACCATCAGCCGCATGATCTTCCGCACCTCGGGATGGCTCCAGCCCCAGCGCGGCAGGGTCAACAGATCCAGGCCGCGCAATGCGGGCAACTGGAACAGCAGTTGCAGCACGCCGGCGACCAGGATCGCCCAGCCCATCGCCATGATCGGTGTCTGCAGCCGCTTCGACAGCCACAGCGCACCGGCGATCATGCACAGGTTGAGAATCACCGGCGTCAGCGCCGGCAGGCCGAAACGATGGAAACTGTTCAGCGCACCGCCGGAGAGTGCCGTGAGCGACACGAACAGCAGAAACGGAAAGGTCAGTCGCAGCAATTCCACGGTGAGCTCGAACTTGCCCGGCTCGTCGATCGCACCAGGCGAAAACAGCGTGGTCACCTGCGGCGCAAAAATGATTCCCAGCGCGGTGATCACCAGCAGCACGCCGCCGAGCGTGCCCGACACCCGCGACATCAGGCGCTTCAGATCCGCATGCGAGCCCCTTTCCTTCACCTCGGTGAACACCGGCACGAACGCGGTGGAGAACGAGCCCTCGGCAAACAGCCGGCGCATGAAATTGGGGATGCGGAACGCCACCCAGAACGCGTCGGTGGCACCGTTGGCGCCGAACGCCGCATTGATCGACATGTCGCGCACCAGGCCGAGCACCCGCGAGATCATCGTCATGCTGCTGAACGAAAGCAGCCCGCGGAACATGGTGGGAGACTTCATGTGGCTGTCATTGATCGTCTGCATCGGCCGGGCCGAGGGCGCGTAGTTTGACAGCCGCCGCGGGCAGGATGACAGCCCGTGATGTGGCAGAATCCCGATACCGCATGGGGCGCAGCCCGGTCGCAGCCCGTCCGCGCCGCCTAAATGATTGACGCATCGGCGAATCGACCGCATAATTGGCGTCTTTTTCCAACCCCAACCCTGCATTCCGGAGTTCTACCTTGGCCAACATCAAGTCCGCGAAGAAGCGCGCGCGCCAGTCCGAACAGCGCCGCCTGCGCAACATCAGCGCCCGCTCCATGGTCCGCACCGCCCTGAAGAAGGTCGTCAAGGCCATCGAGGCCAAGGACAAGGCCGGCGCCATCGCCGCGTTCACGGTTGCGCAGCCAGTCATGGATCGCTACGCCGCCCGCGGCCTGATCCACAAGAACAAGGCGGCCCGCCACAAGAGCCGCCTCAACGCGAAGATCCGCGAACTGGCGTAAGCCGGCTGCGCGACTCGGGTTGCACGAAGAAGCCGGCGCAAGCCGGCTTCTTCGTTGATGCCTTTTGCGGGGACACTCCCTGCAGCGGGAATCCCGCCCCGATCTCTCACCGCCGCGGACGAAACTCTAGCGGCACCGCTTCGACCCGCGCCGCCGCCGGCGGCTTGCTGCCGCAGGCGCCGCAGGTGCTGCAGCCATCGCTGCAGTTGCCGGTAGCCTGCCTGGGTTGCAGGCGACGACCCATCGCGCGCACCCATCCGGCACGCCCGTGGCGACTGAAGTGGATGGAGGCCGCAGCCAGCCAACGATTGGTGAGTTCGGGCGCCAGCTTGCGGAACACGATCAGCGCACTGATCAGAACCGCCACGCCGATCACCACGTACTGCAGCAGCAGGCTCGTGCTCATGACAGCAACCTCGCCGCCTGGTAGACGATGAACGACGCCGCGTAGGCCATGCCAAACATGTAGCCGAACGAAATCGCCACGTTGCGCCAGGAGTTGGTCTCACGGCGGATCACCGCCAGCGTGGACATGCACTGTGGCGCATACGCAAACCAAACCAGCAACGACAGCGCGCTGGCGAGCGAAACCTGCCCGGCAAGCGCATGACCCAGCCCGCCGGCGGCCTCGCCGCCGACCAGATACACCGTGGCCAGCGCGGCCACCGCCGTTTCGCGCGCGGCGAACGCCGGGATCAGCGCCAGGCTGATCTGCCAGTTGAAGCCGATCGGCGCAAAGATGTATTGCAAGCCGCGCCCGAGGTAGCCGGCAAAGCTGTAGTTGATGGCCGGCCCGGTCGCACCGGCCGGCGGCGACGGGAAGGTGGAGATGAACCACATAAGCACGGTCAGCCCGAGGATCACGCCGGTCAGGCGCTTCAGGAAAATCGCACCGCGCTCGTACAGGCCGATCGCCACGTCGCGCACCTTCGGCATCCGGTACGACGGCAGCTCCATCAGCAGCGCATGTTCGCTCTTGTCGCGGCGCAGGCGCTTCATCACCCAGCCCACCGCCATCGCCCCCAGAATGCCGGCCAGATACAGCGCAAACAGCACAATGCCTTGCAGGTTGAACACGCCGAACACGTAGCGGATGGGAATGAACGCACCGATCAGCAACGCATACACCGGCAGTCGCGCCGAACAGGTCATCAGCGGGGCGATCAGAATGGTGGCCAGACGGTCGCGCGGATCCTGGATGCTGCGCGTGCCCATGATGCCGGGGATCGCGCAGGCGAAGCTCGACAGCAGCGGAATGAACGAGCGCCCGGTCAACCCCACCGACAGCATCAGGCGATCGAGCAGGAAGGCTGCGCGCGGCAGGTAACCCGATTCCTCCAGCGTGAGGATGAACAGGAACAGCACCAGGATCACCGGCAGGAAACCCAGCACCGTGCCGAGGCCGCCGAACAGCCCATTGACCACCAGGCTCTGCAGTGGCCCGGCCGGCATCAGCGCGGCGACGTGCTCGCCCATCCAGCCGAAGCCACCGCCGATCAGATCGCTCATCGGCTTGCCGGCGGCATACACCGCCTGGAACACCAGAAACATCACCAGGGCGAGGATCGCCAGCCCGAACACCGGATGCAGCGCCCACCGATCGAGCGCGTCGTCGAGCTCCGCGGTGGCGCGCGGCATCGCCACCGTCGCACGCAGGATCTCGCGCACCTGTGCATGCAGCTCGGCGCGGCTGGCGGGGTCATCCGGTTGTGCCGGCGCCGCCATCGGCATCTCGCCGTCGACACGCTCGATCAATGCCCGCGCCCCGCCACGCTTCACCGCGATGGTCTCGACCACGGGCACGCCGAGGCGGCGCTGCAGTTCCGGCACGTCGATCTCGATACCGCGGCGGCGCGCGGTATCCATCATGTTCAGCGCCAGCACCACCGGTCGCCCCAGCCGTTTGACCTCCAGCACGAAACGCAGATGCAGACGCAAGTTGGTGGCATCGGCCACGCAGATGATCAGGTCCGGTACCGCCTCGCCCGGATAGTTTCCAGCACAGACGTCACGAGTGATCTGTTCGTCCGGGCTGTTCGCCTCGAAGCTGTACGTGCCCGGCAAATCGAGTATCTGCAGTACACGCCCGGATGGCGCCGTGAAGCGCCCTTCCTTGCGCTCGACGGTGACGCCGGCGTAATTCGCCACCTTCTGGCGGCCGCCCGTGAGCAGATTGAACAACGCCGTCTTGCCGCAATTCGGGTTGCCGACCAGCGCGATCCGCAAGGTCGAGGTACTCATGCCGTCACCTCGGTACGCACGCTGACCCGGGCCGCCTCGGCGCGGCGCAGGGCAAAACGGGTGTAGCCGATCTGGATCAGCAGCGGGTCACCGCCCATCGGCCCGATTGCCACCACCCGCACCGGTTCGCCATCCACGAAGCCAAGATCGCGCAGGCGCTGCGCGATCGGGTCCGCCGCGTGCGCATCGTGCACGTGGTCAACCACGGCGGGAGCTCCCTTGGGCAGATCGGACAGGCGCACGGCGGCCTCTCAAATAAGAATTGTTCGCATTGTAGCCCTTTGTCCGTGCCGCTGCATGCGGCCACGTCACTGCGATGGGCTGCGTTTATCATGGGGGTATTTGCGGGGACGACCGATGACCGATTCCATCCTCAGCGAACGCCGCGGCGCAGTCGCCTGGCTCACCCTGAACCGTCCGCAAATCCACAACGCTTTCGACGATGCCCTGATCGCCGCACTCACCCAGGCACTGGCGCAGGCTGACGCCGATCCGGCCGTACGGGCCGTGGTGCTGACCGGCAACGGCAGTTGCTTCTCCGCCGGCGCCGACCTCAACTGGATGCGCGGCATGGCCGGCGCCAGCGAGCAGGAAAATCGGGAGGATTCGCTGCGCCTTGCCCGGCTGATGCGCAACCTGCAGTTCCTGTCCAAGCCGACCATCGCGCGCGTCAACGGCGCCGCCTACGGTGGCGGCGTGGGACTGGTCGCCTGCTGCGACATCGCGGTCGGCGTCGACACCGCCAAGTTCGCGCTGTCGGAAGTGAAGCTGGGTCTGGTGCCGGCGGTGATCTCGCCCTATGTGATCGCCGCGATCGGGCTGCGCGAGGCGCGCCGGCTGTTCGTTACCGGCGAAGTGTTCGATGCCGCCACGGCGGCACGCATCGGCCTGCTGCATGCCGCCGTGGCCGGCAATGAACTCGACGAAGCGGTCGAACGCCAGCTCTACCTGCTGGCCAAGGCCGGCCCGCTGGCCCAGCGCGAAGCGAAACAGCTTGCGCTGCGCATCGGCGGCAGCGACCCGGCGCAGGCCGAGCGCATCGACATCGCCAACGCCGAACTGATCGCCCGCCTGCGCGTCTCGCCGGAAGGCCAGCACGGCCTCGGCGCCTTCCTCGACAAGCGTGCGCCGGCGTGGGTGGGTGGCGCCCAGCAAGAGGCCTGAGCATGACGCCGTCGGCAGCTGCGAGGCATGGTACATCCGCGGCTGCCCGGATCCGGGGCAAGTACCTCGTCGTCGACTACGGCCTGCTCGATGCGGGGGCAGCCGTGAAAATTCCGTGGGCTCCGGCGACAGGCCCCGATCACCCGCTTGCCGGGACGACGACCAAGCCCTGATGCTGCGCCGCGCATCGGCGACGACCCGGCAATCTGCTAGTTTGAATGGCTTTGCATCGATACGAACGGCTTCAAGGATTCTGCATGTTCGAACGCGTACTGATAGCCAACCGCGGCGAGATCGCCTGCCGCGTGATCCGCACCTGCCGCCGCCTCGGCATCCACACCATCGCGGTGTATTCGGAGGCGGACAAGGATGCGCAGCACGTGCGGCTCGCCGACGAGGCATGGCCGATCGGCGGGCCGCGTCCGGCCGACTCGTACCTGCGCGGCGATGTCATTCTCGATGCCGCTAGGAGAACCGGCGCGCAGGCGATCCACCCCGGCTACGGATTCCTCTCCGAGAACACCGGCTTTGCGCGCGCCTGCATGGACGCCGGCATCGCGTTCATCGGCCCGCGACCGGAGAGCATCGACGCGATGGGCTCCAAGGCGGCTGCCAAGGCGCTGATGGCGCAGCATGACGTGCCGCTGGTGCCCGGCTATCACGGCGAGAACCAGGACACCGCCTTCCTTGCCGAACAGGCAGCGATGACCGGCTATCCGCTGATGATCAAGGCCGCCGCCGGTGGTGGCGGCAAAGGCATGCGCATCGTGCGCAACGCAAGCGAATTCGTCGATGCGCTCGCTTCGGCACAACGCGAAGCGACCAGTTCCTTCGGCGATGCCCGGGTCATTCTCGAACGCTACGTCGAACACCCCCGGCATATCGAGTTCCAGGTATTCGGCGACACCCTCGGCCAGGTGATCCATCTCAACGAGCGCGAATGCTCGGCGCAACGCCGCTACCAGAAGGTGCTGGAAGAAACCCCCTCACCGTTCCTTGACCAGGCTCGCCGTGCCGCGATGGGAGCCGCTGCCGTGGCTGCCGCGCAGGCCGTGAATTACGTCGGCGCCGGCACGGTGGAATTCATCGTGGCGCAGAGCGGCGAGTTCTTCTTCATGGAGATGAACACGCGCCTGCAGGTCGAACACCCGGTGACCGAACTGACGCTGGGCCTGGACCTGGTCGAATGGCAGCTGCGTGTCGCCGCGGGCGAACCGTTGCCCCTGCGGCAGGATGAAGTCCACGCGGACGGTCACGCGATCGAAGTGCGCCTGTACGCGGAGGACCCCGACCAGAACTTCCTGCCCGCCTCCGGAGAGCTGCAGGCGCTGCGCCTGCCCGCCCCGTCGCCGCATGTGCGCCTCGACGGTGGCGTGGTCGAAGGCGACACGGTAACCATCTTCTACGACCCGATGATCGCCAAGCTGATCGTGTTCGACGCCACCCGCGCGCAAGCCCTGCAGCGGCTGCGCGAGGCGCTGGCCGTGTGCGAGATCATCGGGCCGAAATCGAATATCGGTTTTCTCGAACGGCTGGTGCGGCACCCGGCGGTGGTCGAGGGTCGCATCGACACCGGCTATCTGGATCGCCACCTGGACGAATTCCTGGTCGGCGAGGTGACGCCGGCCGACGCCGTGCTGTTCGCTGCCGCCACGGCCGCGCTGCTCCACGACGAGACGGGCGTCAGCGGCGGCGCGGCGGATCCGCGTTCGCCCGATCCGCATTCCCCCTGGGCATGCGCCGATGCGTGGCGCATCGGACACGCCGGCAAACGCATCGTGGCACTGACCACCCGCGAGCGGCGGTACGACGTCGACGCGCATGGCCACGCCGGCAACTATCAACTGCGCCACGGCGACGCGATCTGCGAGGTGCGCGGCGCGCGGCTGCTGGGCGACCACTTGAGCGCCCGCTTCGACGGCGAATCGCAGCGCGTGCCGCTGCGTGCCGACGCGGCGCGCGTGCTGCTGCACGACGCCAGCGGCCAGCGCTACAGCTTCAGCCGCGCCGCCGCGTTCGCCTGGGAGGCGAAGGACGCCGCCGGCGGCAACCAGGTCATCGCGCCGATGCCCGGCCGCATCGTGCTGGTGAAGGCGCAGGCCGGCGATGTGGTCGAACAGGGCCAGGAACTGCTGGTGATGGAGGCGATGAAGATGGAACTGGCCTTGAAGGCGCCACGCGCCGGCACCATCGAAAGCGTAAGCACCACGCAGGGCGAATTCGTCGAGGCAGACGCGGTACTGGTGCGTTTCGCCGACGCCTGATTTCTATTGACGTCATTCCAGCGAAAGCTGGTAGACGATACTTCCCTGGAGTCACGCATGAACGCTTCCAGCCACGTCCGCATCGTCGAAGTCGGCGCCCGCGATGGCCTGCAGAACGAGAAGACCCTGCTGCCGGCCGAGGTGAAGATCGCACTGATCGACCGGCTGTCTTCGACCGGCCTGCAGACCATCGAGGCGACCAGCTTCGTCAGCCCGAAGTGGGTGCCGCAACTGGCCGACGCGGCCGAGGTGTTCCGCGGCATCCGCAAGGTACCGGGCGTGAGCTACCCGGTGCTGGTGCCGAACCTGCAGGGTTACCAGCGCGCGCGCGAGGTCGGCGCCACCGACATCGCGGTGTTCACCGCCGCGTCGGAAGCGTTCAACCGCAAGAACATCAACGCCTCGATCGACGAGTCGATCGAGCGCTTCATCCCGGTGATGGAACAGGCCCGGACCGACGGCGTGCGGGTGCGCGGCTATGTCTCCACCGTGCTTGGCTGCCCGTACCAGGGCGAGGTGCCGGTCAGCGACGTGGTACGCGTGGCGCGCCGGATGCACGAGCTGGGCTGCCACGAGATCTCGCTGGGCGACACCATCGGCGTGGGCACGCCGGCGAAGGCGCGCGCGATGCTGCACGCAGTGGCGCAGGACGTGCCGATGACGGCGCTGGCCGTGCACTTCCACGACACCTACGGCCAGGCGCTGGCTAACATCCTGGCCTGCCTGGAGGAAGGCGTGCGCGTGGTCGACAGCGCCGTATCCGGCACCGGCGGTTGCCCGTACGCGAAGGGCGCCACCGGCAACGTGGCCAGCGAGGATGTGGTCTACATGTTGCACGGCATGGGCATGGACACCGGCATCGACCTCGACCTGCTGGTCGCCGCCGGCGCCTGGCTGGCCGCACAACTGCACAAGGAAACCGCCAGCCGGGTCACCCGGGCGCGCACCGCCGCCGTCTGAAAGCTCGCTATCATCAGCGCTTCGGCTGACCGGACGAAGCGATGCGCGCAAGCCTGAAGACCTGGTGGCAGACGGCGGCGATCCTGCTGTTCCTGCTGTGTACCCTGCCCGCTGCCGCGACCACGCCGCAAGGCGACCGGCTGCTGCTGCCCGAGCGCGTGTGGACCGGCGACGGCGATGCCGCGCACAGCGGCTGGGCGGTGCTGGTGCACGACGGCGCGATCGCCGCCGTGGGTCCGGCCGACTCGATCCACGCACCGGCCGGCGCGCATCGCGTCGAACTGCCCGGCGCCACGCTCACCCCCGGCCTGATCGACCTGCACTCGCACCTGTTCCTGCATCCGTACAACGAGATGTTGTGGAACGACCAGGTGCTCGCCGAGCCGCAGGACTACCGCACGCTGGAAGCCGCCGCCCACGCGAAGGCCACCTTGCTGGCCGGCTTCACCACCTTGCGCGACCTCGGCACCGAGGGCGCCGGTTTCGCCGACGTTTCCATCAAGCGCGCAATCGATGAAGGGCTGATTCCCGGCCCGCGACTGTTCGTGGCCACCCGCGCGATCGTCGCCACCGCCAGCTACGGCCCCGGCCCGCGCGGCTTCCGTCCGGATATCGAACTGCACGGCGGCGCGCAGGAGGTCAGCGGCGTCGACCAGGCCATGGCCGCGGTGCGCGAGCAGGCCGCGCGCGGCGCGGACTGGATCAAGATCTACGGCGACTACCGCGTCGGTCCCGACGGCAGTACCGCACCCACCTTCACGTCCGCGGAACTGAAGGCGTTGGTCGACACCGCGCACCAGATCGGTCGCCCGGTGGCCGTGCACGCGGCCAGCAACGCCGGCGTGCGCATGGCGGTGGAGGCCGGCGTGGACAGCGTGGAACACGGCTACGGCGCCAGCGAGGCGACCTTCAGACTGCTGAAGCAGCACGGCACCGCCTACGAGCCCACCCTCACCGCGGTCGATGCCACCTCGGAATATTTCCAGCACTACGTGCCGGGCAAGTCCGAACCGACGCCGGCCATGAAGGAAGCCGAGCGCGCGTTCCGCTCCGCGCTGAAAGTGGGCGTCATCATCGGCAACGGCAGTGACGTCGGCGTGTTCGCGCATGGCACCAACTGGCGCGAGCCTGCGGCGATGGTGCGCGACGGCATGACTCCAGCGCAGGCGCTGCACGCGGCCACCGACGTGGCAGCGAAGATACTGCGCCAGTCGCAGCGCTTCGGCCGCATCGCGCCTGGCCTGGCGGCCGACCTCGCCGCGTTCGGCGGCGACCCCAGCACGCAGATCGACGCCCTCAAGAAACCGGTCTTCGTGATGAAGGACGGCATCACCTATCGCAGCCCCGACATGACCCCATGACCAGCACCTTCCTGATCCGCCCGATCGAACCATCCGACAATGCGGCCATGGCTGCGATCATCCGCAGCGTGATGCCCGAGTTCGGTGCCGACGGTCCCGGCTTCGCGATCCACGACACCGAGGTCGACACCATGTACCAGGCCTACGCGCAACCGCGTTGCAGCTATTTCGTGGTCGAGCGGGACGGCACGGTGATCGGCGGCGGCGGCGTGGCGCCACTCGAAGGCGGCGAAGCCGACGTCTGCGAGTTGCGCAAGATGTACTTCCTGCCCACCGCCCGCGGCATCGGTGCGGGCACGGCGATGATGCAGCGTTGCCTCGACGCTGCCCGCGCGCACGGCTTCCAACGCTGTTACCTGGAAACGCTGACCGGCATGGACGCCGCCCAGACGCTGTACAAGCGCAGCGGTTTCACGGCCCTGTGCAACGCGATGGGCGGCACCGGCCACCACGGCTGCGATCGCTATTTCATCCGTGACCTGTGAGGTGAGGTATGACGAACCACGATCCCCGCATCGACGCCTACATCGAGAGATCCGCCGATTTCGCCCGGCCGATCCTGGAACATCTGCGCGCCCTCGTGCACGCCGCCTGCCCCGAGGTCGAAGAAGGCCTGAAGTGGAGCATGCCGTTCTTCAGCTACAAGGGCGCGCCGATGTGCATGATGGCGTCGTTCAAGCAGCACTGCGGCTTCGGCTTCTGGCTGTCGAAGGAAGTCACCGGCGGCAACGACGAGGACGGCATGGGCCAGTTCGGCAAGCTCGCCTCGCTGAAGGACCTGCCACCGAGGAAGCAGCTCATCGCGTACCTCGGCAAGGCGATGGCGCTGAACGAGTCCGGCGTAAAGAGGGCGCGCCCGAAGGCCGCCGCGAAACCCGCGCCGACGCTGCCGGACGAGCTGTCCGCCCTGCTCGCGAAGCGACAGCACGTCGCCGCGCGCAAGGCCTGGGACAGCTTCCCGCCCGGGGCACAACGGGAATACGTCGAGTGGATCGCCGAGGCAAAAACCGACGCCACCCGCCAGAAGCGCCTCGCCACCACCCTGGAGTGGCTGGCCGAAGGCAAGCGGCGCAACTGGAAATACGAGAAGTGTTGAAGGCCACCCAACAATGATCCGCATCGCCCGCGACGAAGATGCCGCCGCCATCCACGCGATCTACGCGCCTTCGGTCACCGATGGCGTGGCCACCTTCGAAACCGAACTGCCGGGCGTGGATGCGATGCGCGAGCGCATCCGCGCACGCCTGCAGCACTACCCGTGGCTGGTGTGGGAGGGCGCCGGTGAAGTGCTGGCGTACGCCTATGCCGGGCGCTTCCGCGAGCGCGCCGCCTACGACTGGATCGCCGAAACCTCGATCTACGTGCGCCACGACGCGCAGCGCCGCGGCATCGCGCGCCGGCTCTATGGCGTGCTGCTGGACGTGATGCGGCTGCAGGGCATCACCCAGGCGGTCGGCGTGATCACCCTGCCCGGCACCGCCAGCGTGGCAATGCACGAAGCGATGGGCTTCACTTCCGCCGGCGTATGGCGCCAGTGCGGCTACAAGCTGCGCCAATGGTGGGACGTGAGTGTCTGGCAGAAGGAATTGCAGCCAGCCGCGACGCCTCCATCGGCGGTGAAGCCGTTTCCGACGCTCGCCGATACCGCGGCGCTGCGCAACCTTCTCGGCCGAACCGCGTGCGCATGAAAACGGCGCGCCCGCGGTGCGGACGCGCCGTCAAGTCGACAAGGCGACTTACTGGTTGAGCAGCAGGTCGACGATCACGCCGGTGGTGATCGCCACCAGCAGGAAATCGCCGTTGTCGCTGCGCACCCAGTGATAGCCGCGTGGCGGTTCGCGCAGGCGGTCGCGGCGCCAGTCGGTCACCACGTAACGGGTGCGGTATTCCACCGGCAGGTAACCACCGCGGTGGTACCAGCCCTCATGGCGGCCGCGATCGTGCCAGCTGCCGTAACGGCCATGGTCTCGATCATCATCGTCTCGCACATACCGGTCGCGATCGTGCCCATGGCCGCGATCGCCATCGTTGTGCCCATGTCGGCCATTGTCGTGGCCGTGGCCGTGACCACGGCCGTGATCCTGTGCCAGCGCGGAGCCGCTTGCCAACATCAACGCTACACCACACGCGGCGGACAGACTCAATAGCTTGTTCATGCGTTGCTCCCTTTGCACTGGATGGAAAGTCACCGGATGAATCCGGCGGTCGACGCCAACATGGCCGGAATTACCCCAATGCCACATGAATCCGCTGCCATGACAGGTTTCGCGTTCAGCCTGCAGCCGCATGCGGCGGTCAGCTACCATGGCGGTTTTTCGACATCGGCATCAAGGATTCCCATGCACCTCGACCAAGTCAAGGCAATCATCACCGGCGGCGCGTCCGGACTCGGCCACGCGGTGGCGCAGCACTTCGTCGCCCACGGCGGCCAGGTCGCGCTGTTCGACGTCAACGAAGACAAGGGCCACGCCGCCGCGAAGGAACTGGGCAATGCCGCCCGTTTCTTCCGCACCGACGTCACTTCCGAGGAAGGCGTGGCCACCAACGTGGCTGCCGCGCATCACGCGATGGGTGGCCTCAACGTGTTGATCAACTGCGCCGGCATCCTCGGCGCAGGCCGCGTGCTGGGCAAGGAAGGCCCGATGCCGCTGGCCAACTTCGCCGGCACCGTGATGGTGAACCTTGTCGGCAGCTTCAACGTGGCCAAGGCCGCGGCCGCACTGATGCAGAACAATGAGGCGGGCGAGGACGGCGAGCGCGGCGTGATCATCAACACCGCTTCCGTCGCCGCCTACGAAGGCCAGATCGGCCAGGCCGCGTACTCGGCGTCCAAGGGCGGCGTGGTCGGCATGACCTTGCCGATGGCGCGCGAGCTGGCGCGCTTCGGCATCCGCGTGGCGACGATCGCGCCTGGCATCTTCTGGACACCGATGGTCGACAGCATGCCCGAAGCCGTGCAGCAGTCGCTGGGCGCCTCGATCCCGTTCCCTTCGCGGCTGGGACAGCCCGGCGAGTACGCCAGCACGGTCGCCTTCATCCTGGGCAACCGCTATATCAACGGCGAGACGATCCGGCTGGATGGCGCCGTCCGATTGCAGCCGAAGTAATCTCTCCGCTTCCCACCTCACTCCATACGAATCCATCGCATGAAAGCTTCCGACGTCAAGAAAGGCAACGTGGTCGAACACGACGGCACCGTCTACCAGGTGCGCGACATCGAGCGCAGCTCGCCCAGCGCGCGTGGCGGCAACGTCACGTTCCGCTTCACCCTGTATTCGATCCCCGGCGGGCGCAAGTTCGACCTCAGCCTGCGCGCCGACGATGAGTTGCGCGAGATGGACCTGGTCCGTCGCGCGGCGAATTTCTCGTACATGGACGATGGCGCGTTCGTGTTCATGGATGCCGAGGATTACACCCAGTACCCGCTCTCGCCCGAACTGGTCGGCGACAACGCCGGCTACATCGTGGAGGGCATCGAGGGCTACTACGTGCAGCTGATCGACGATGCGCCGGTCGGCCTGCAGGTGCCGACCAGCGTCGTCCTCACCGTCGTCGACACCGCGCCGGAAATGAAAGGCTCCAGCGCCACCAAGCGCAACAAGCCGGCCAAGCTGAACACTGGCATCGAAGTGCAGGTGCCCGAGTACATCAGCAACGACGAAAAGGTATGGGTGAACACGCTCACGGGCGAGTTCGCCGGTCGCGCGTGAGTCGTCCCGCGCACGAAGCTGCTCGCCGACTCGGTCGCTGGCCGAGGTATCCGCTTGGACTGCCGCTGGCGGCACTTGCCACGCTGGCGGCGTTCGCACACACGCCCGCGCATCCTGCCGACGGCAACTGGCCCCGGGCCATAGCGCAGTTCATCGAGCGCAGCGGGAACTGCCAGCACTTCGCGGGGGAGTTCGGCGGTGACGGTTCGCCGCGCGACGCCGAGGTCAATCGTGCGATGGACAAGTTGCGTTGCAACTCGCTGCCGGCCGACCTGCGGACGCTGCGCCAGCGCTATCGCGCTGATGCTCGTGTCACTGCTCGACTGGCAGCCTTCGATGACGAGGGCATGCCGAAAGACGATGGCACCAGCGACTGAGCAGGCATCGCCTGCGCGGCGCGGCATCCATCGCAGCGGTCTGCGCCGGCATAGGGCAGAATCAACGCTCACCAGCGAGCCAACGACATACCCATGCCATCCAGCGACTACTCGCTACGCGCCCACGCGATCGAGAGCCTGACCGTCATCAAGCGGCCGGATGTGCCGTTGCGGGTGGTCGTGCGCAATACCGCGGCGGTGGTGCTGCCACTGGGCATCGGCATGGCCATGGGTCATCCGCAGATCGGGCTGGGCGTGGCCGCTGGTGCGCTGGACACGATGTTCTCCGATCAGCCCGGGCCCTATCGTCAGCGGTTGCGGCAGCTGGTGCTGGCGTCGCTGGCCGCCGGTCTTGCCGCGCTGGTGGGCTTCCTGATCGGCGGTGAGCTGTTGCCGATCCTGCTCGCCACCGCGGCGTGCGGATTCTTCGGCGGCTTGCTGGTGGTATTCGGCACCGACACCGCGCGGGTGGGCATGACCAGCATGATCCTGCTGGTGATCACGGCGTCCACGCCCACCACGTTGGGCGCCGCCCTTGGCAGCGCCGCGCTGATCTTCGCCGGTGGCTTGCTGCTTGCCGCGTTCTCGCTGGCGGCATGGCCGCTGCAGCGCTACTGGCCCGAGCGCCAGGCGCTGGCCAACGTGTACGCCGGGCTGGCCGTGCTGGCCCGGCAGCCGACGCACGACGACGCCGAGGTGCCTGCACTGACCGAGGCGATGACCACGCTGCAGCAGACCTTGCTGGGACGGCATCGCGCCCATGGCCGCGCCATGGAGGCATTCAGCGTCCTGCTGGAGCTGGCCGAACGGATCCGGCTGGAGCTCACCGCGATGGGCGAGCTGCACGCCGATACGACCACCCACGCCCTGTTCCGCGATGATGCCGCGCGCGTGCTCGCCGCAATTGCCGAGGCGCTGGAGCAGGGCGAGTCTCCCGAGCAGGCGGGACACGCGCTGCAGACCCTGCGCGCCAGCGAGCGCGCCTTGTTTGGCGGAACTGCCGACAGCGGCGGATTGCCCGCGCATATCCATGCCTTGTCCGGCCAGCTGGCTGCGGCGGTGCGCAACGCCGACTGGGCGGGCAGCCGCGGCGAACTGCGTGCCAGCGCGGCGGAAACCCAGCTGCCCAAGAGCCTGCGCAGCAGTTCGATCTGGCCCACCCTGCGCGCCAGCCTCACCCCGCGATCGGTGGCGTTCCGTCATGCCGTGCGCATGGCAGTCTGCCTCAGCGCCGCGCTGTGGATCTCGCGCCAGCTGCAGTTGCCGCATGGCTACTGGCTGCCGATGACAGCGGCGATCGTGCTGCGGCCGGATTTCGCCGCCACCTTCAACTTCGGCCTGTTGCGCGTGCTCGGCACCGTGCTCGGCCTGATTCTCACCACCGTGCTGCTGTACATCACGCCGGACGAACCCTGGGCGCATCTGGCATTGATGGCCGTGCTGTGCATGGCGTTTCGCTATCTGGCCACCGCGCACTACGGCATCGCCGTGGCGGCGCTGACCGGCACCGTGGTGATCCTGCTTTCGTTCGAGGGCGTCAGTCCGGGAGCGGCGGTGTCGGACCGGGTGATCAACACCGCGCTCGGCTGCGGCATGGCGCTGCTCGCCTACGTGGCATGGCCCACCTGGGAACGGGGCCGCGCGCGTGCCGCGCTGGCGGTGATGCTGGATGCTTATGCCAGTTACCTGCGCGCACTGGCGCTGCCCGACCAGCGCGGCGCCCATCGCGACGCGCGCACTGCCGCGCGCACCGCGCGCATCAACGCGCAGGCCTCGATCGACCGCATGCGCACCGAGCCGGCCACTCCGCCCGAACTGCTGGCGCTGGCACGGGCGTTGTTCGCCAACGGCAACCGGCTGGCACGCACCGCGATGACCCTGGAAGCGGTGATCGACGATGTCGCCGCCCTGCCCGCGCAAGCCGACATCCGCCGCTTCGCCGAACACGCGGCGGACGCCCTGCAGAACATCGCCGCCGCCCTGCGCGAACAGCGCCCGATCGACGCTTCGCCCGACCTGCGCAACCTGCAGCGTGCGCTCGTCGCCGTGACCCAGGACGCCCCCGATCGCGCCGCCAGCGAGTTGCTGGCGCGGATCAGCGACCGCCTGGTCGACAACATCCAGGCGCTGGCCTATGCGATGAAGCGCAGCCAGCCCGGGGTCGCCGCCATCGCGGCCCGGCCCGGGCCGTAAACCCGCGCGACGCCGCGGCGCGGAGGTTTTACACTCCACGAATGCTCAAGATCGATACCCACGCGCACATCCTGCCCCGCGACTGGCCGAACCTGGCGGCCAAGTACGGCGACGACCGCTTCCCGGTGATGACGCATACCGACGGCCGCCACCGCATCTACAAGGACAGCCGGTTTTTCCGCGAGGTGTGGGATTCGGCGTTCGACCCGCAGACTCGCATCGACGACTACGCCCGCTTCGGCGTCGACGTGCAGGTGATCTCCACCGTGCCGGTGCTGTTCTCGTACTGGGCGCCGGGACACCAGGCGCTGGAGCTGCATCGCCATCTGAACGAGCACATGGCCGGCCTCTGCCGCGACTATCCGCGCCACTACGCCGGCATCGGCACGGTGCCGCTGCAGGCGCCGCAGCTGGCCGTGCGCGAGCTGGAGCGCTGCATCGACGAACTGGGCCTGCAGGGCGTGCAGATCGGCTCGCACTGCGGCGACTGGAACCTGGATGCGCCGGAGCTGTTCCCGTTCTTCGAGGCCGCCGCCGATCTCGGTGCCGCGGTGCTGGTGCACCCGTGGGACATGATGGGCATGGCCAGCATGCCGAAGTACTGGATGCCGTGGCTGGTCGGCATGCCCGCCGAACAGTCGCGCGCCGCCTGCTGCCTGGTCTTCGGCGGGGTGATGGAGCGGCTACCGAAATTGCGCGTGATGCTCGCTCACGGCGGCGGCAGTTTCCCCTCGACCATCGGCCGCATCGAGCATGGATTCAAGATGCGTCCGGACCTGGTCGCCACCGACAACCCGCGCAACCCGCGCGAGTATCTCAAGCGTTTCTATTTCGACTCCTGCGTGCACGACGACCAGGCCCTGCGCTATCTGCTGGATGTGACGGGCGTCGAGCAGGTGATGCTCGGCACCGACTATCCTTTCCCGCTGGGCGAACAGGAACCGGGCAGCGGCATCGAGGCGCTGGGCCTGAACGACATCGATCGGGCCCGTCTGTTCCACGGCACCGCACTGGAATGGCTGGGCCTGCCCCGCCACCGCTTCGTCCCCGACTCCGTCTCCAAGGAATCAGCATGAGTTTCCTGCGCAGCGCCACCTCGCCCGTCATCGTCCTGGCCATCACCCTGCTGCTGGCCGGCAGCGTCCACGCCACCGAGGTCAGCATGGCCGACGGCAGCGTCAGCTTCAGCACGCCGGACAACTGGCTCGGCATCATGGAAACCCAGGGCGACCCCGAAGCCCGCGTGTTCCAGGTGCCCGACCCCTCGCCCACCGGCAAGAACAGCCTCGCCCGCGTCACCGTCACCGTGAAGCGGGTGGACGACGTCAACGGCTTCAACCAGTACCGCAGCGAAGCCACCGCGAAAGCCATGGCGCTGCCCGGCTACAAGGCCGCCGAGGTGCCGCCGGCACCGAACAGCAACGTCTACACCGCGCAGGAAAACGCCACCGGTTTCAGCTACACCGAGCACTACTGGTTCAAGAACGGCCACGCGATCCAGCTCCGCTGCGTGCGCCCCAGCCAGACCCAGGCCGGTGCCGCGTGGAAGGCCGAATTCGACAAAGGCTGCGACGCGATCGCTGCGCAACTGAAGTAGCGCTCCCTCATCCCACCCGTGGCAGCGGCTTCAGCCGCCCCACGAAAGCGAAGCCCAGGACACCCGATGCCCGACTACCAGGCCACCACCGACTGGGCCCGTGCCCGGGACGCCGCCGATCCGCTGCACGCATTCCGCGGCGAGTTCCTGATCCCGCCGCACGAAGGCCGCGACAGCACGTACTTCTGCGGCAACTCGCTCGGCCTGCAGCCGCGCGCGGTGCGCGATGCGGTCAACGCGGAGCTGGACTACTGGGGCGAGCTGGGTGTGGAAGGCCACTTCAAGGGCCGCCTGCCTTGGATGGACTACCACGAGTTCGTGCGCGACGACCTCGCCGCCGTGGTCGGCGCCCGGCCCGGCGAAGTGGTAGCGATGAACACCCTGGGCGTGAACCTGCACCTGATGATGGTGAGCTTCTACCGCCCCACGCCCGAGCGCCACGCCATCCTGATCGAAGCCGGCGCCTTCCCCACCGACCGCTACGCGGTGGAGTCGCAGATCCGCTTCCACGGCTTCAGCCCCGCGCTGTCGCTGATCGAACTGGAGGCCGACGAACCGAACGGCACCACCTCGATGCAGGCGGTCGAGCGTGCGCTGGCCGAGCATGGCGAGCAGATCGCGCTGGTGATGCTGCCCGGCGTGCAGTACCGCACCGGCCAGGCGTTCGACCTGAAGGCAATCACCGAGCTCGGCCACCGGCACGGTTGCACGGTCGGCTTCGACCTCGCCCACGCGGTCGGCAACCTGCCGCTGCAGCTGCACGACAGCGGCGCCGACTTCGCGATCTGGTGCAGCTACAAATACCTCAACAGCGGCCCCGGCGCGGTCGGCGGCGCATTCGTGCACGAGCGCCACGCGCAAGCCAGGCTGCCGCGCTTCGCCGGCTGGTGGGGCCACGACAAGACCACCCGCTTCCAGATGGGTCCAGAGTTCCAACCCACGCCCGGCGCCGACGGCTGGCAACTGTCCAACCCGCCGATCCTGGCGCTGGCCCCGCTGCGCGTGTCGCTGGAAATCTTCCGCCGCGCCGGCATGGATCGCCTGCGCGAAAAATCACTGCAGCTCACCGGCTATCTGGAATGGCTGGTGCAGACCCAGTTGGCCGACGTGTTGCAGGTGGTAACCCCCACCGAACCCGAACGCCGCGGCGCCCAGCTGTCGATCCGCGTGACCGGCGGCCGCGAGCGCGGCCGCGCCTTGTTCGAGTACCTGATGGCAAACGGCGTCATCGGCGACTGGCGCGAACCCGACGTGATCCGCATCTCGCCGGCGCCGCTGTACAACCGGTTTGCGGATTGCCTGGCGTTTGCGGAGGCGGTGCGGGAGTGGGGTCGTGGCTGACGGATTCGATACCCTGACTGCTTATGTCCGCTATCGACCTATTTGAGCCGGTCGCGAACGGCAGCTTTCGGGATGGCCAATCAGTCTCGTGGGTCGTTTACGAGGGTGGTCAGGTCCGATGCCGAAATGGTCGAGAAGTTGGCCATATTCTCTTTGCCGCGCCGCATCGTTTTCCAGGAGCCCGCTGGCCGGCATCACGCGCATTCGTTGGCAACCCTGATTTCTAGGTGCCATAGGCCCTCTCATGTCACTCGATCGACTGTCCGGGCGTCGGACGCTGTGCTGTGCCCCACCGGACCGCTGCACCAACGCGCAAATGCCAGTCGAGCCAGCCGTGGGTCCTGAACCGCTTTTTTGCAATCGCGCGCGCTTGGCGTCACAAGGTGACGTAGCGTCACCGAGCCTGCACACCAGGAATTTGCGGCGAGCACCACGATATGCGTCTTGACGATGCGGCATGAACATTGCTGGGTTCTCTGGTGTTTTTCGTGCTTATTTCAAATAACGCGGATAGCAGTCGCATCGACGCCGCAAGGCGTGGATTGGTTTCGCGTAAAAACAGCGCAGAGAACACATGGAACGCCAGTTTCACTTTATTTCGGGCTTGCCGCGGTCCGGCTCGACTCTGCTTTCAGCCATTCTCAGCCAAAACCCCCGCTTTCGCGCGGGCATGTCCGGGCCGCTGGCCGGCATGTTCGGTGCGCTTCTCGGCGAAATGAGTGGGCGCAGCGAGTTTAGTGTCTTCATCGACGACACCCAGCGCCAGCGCGTGCTGCGCGGGATGTTCGACAACTACTACGCCGATTGTCCCGCCGAAGTCATCTTCGACACCAACCGCGCCTGGTGCGCGCGCCTGCCGGCGCTCAGCCAGCTGTTCCCGACGACCAGGGTCATCGCCTGCGTGCGCCAGGTGCCGTGGATCGTCGACAGCATCGAGCGCTTGATTCAGCAGAACGCCTTCAGCCCCTCGTCCATTTTCAACTACACGCCGGGCGGGACCATCTACACCCGCGCCAACGCCCTCGCCGGTGCTGATGGGTTGCTTGGCTATGCCTATGACGCATTGAAAGAGGCTTGCTACGGCGCTCATGCCGACAGGCTATTGCTGGTGCAGTACGAAACTCTCACCGCCGAGCCGGACAGAACGCTCGCCGCGATTTACGACTTTCTCGGCGAGCCGGTCTTCCAGCACGATTTCCAGCGCGTCAGCTACGACGCCCGCGCGTTCGATGCCAAGGCTGGCACGCCGGGGCTGCACGACGTGCGCCCCAAAGTCGCTCCGATCGAACGCTCCACCCTGCTGCCGCCGGATCTGTTCCAACGCTTTGCCGGTGACGCCTTTTGGCGCGATCCCGTGCGCCACCCCGCCGCGGTCGGGCTGATCTGAAGACGCTCGCCCACTTTATGCCTTTGCCCATCCGCCGGACCTCATCATGAATTGCACCTACCGCCTTGTCTGGAACCGCGCTCTGCGCGTCGTCCAGGTCGCTTCCGAGCTGTCGCACTCGCCGGGGGTAAGCAATCACGGTGTCGTTGACGCACGCCCGTTCGGCCGTAGGCGCCCGCTGGCGCTGGCCTGCGCTATGGCATTCACGCTGGCTTTGAGCGGCGTTGCACTGCCGGCAGCGGCAGCTTGTACGTCGGATGCGACGCACATCTGTGGCACAAATGGCAGCGCCGGCGGCGACGGCGGCGTAGGGACAAGTTATACGTCTGGTCAGACTCAGACAAACATTCTCAGTATCACCGGCGGCGACGGCGGCATTGGCGACCCTGGCCTCTCTGGCCCACCCGGCGGCACCGGCGACCCTGGCGGTACCGGTGGCATCGGTGGTGCGGGCGTCAGCGGAACCGGCTTCACGCTCACGAATAGCGGCAGCATCACCGGGGGTACCGGCGGCTTCGGTGGCATGGGAGGCACCGGAGGCTACGGTGGCTACGGCCAATACGGCGGCACCGGCGGCACCGGCGGTAGCGGCGGCATCGGCGCCATCGGTGGTGCGGGCGTCAGCGGTACCAGCTTCACGCTCACCAACAGCAGCAACATCACCGGCGGCACCGGCGGCACCGGCGGCACCGGCGGCACCGGCGGCGACGGTGGCAGCGGCAGCTACGGCGGCGGCAACGGTGGCAACGGCGGCACCGGCGGCACCGGCGGCACCGGCGGCGCGGGTGTCAGCGGGACCGACTTCACACTCACCAATAATGACAGCGTCACCGGCGGTACTGGCGGCTCCGGTGGCTCCCGCGGCCTTGGCGGCGGCGGCGGCGCTGGCGGATCCGGCGGCTACAACGGCTGGGTCGGCAACGGCGGCAACGGCGGCAACGGTGGTGCTGGCGTCAGCGGGACCGGCTTCACGCTCACCAATAGCAGCAGCATCACCGGCGGCACTGGCGGCACCGGTGGCTACGGCAGCCGTGGCTCCGGTGGCGGTATCGGCGGCGCGGGTGTCAGCGGGACCGGCTTCGCGCTCACCAACAGCAGCAGCATCACCGGCGGTACTGGCGGCACTGGCGGCACCGGCGGCACCTACGGCTTCCTCAACGGCGGCAACGGCGGAGCCGGCGGTGCAGGCGTCAGCGGGGCCGGCTTCACGCTCACCAATAGCGGCAACATCACCGGCGGCACCGGTGGCACGGTTGGCGCCAGCCTCTCCGGTACCGTTGGAACCGGTGGTCCCGGTGGTGCCGGTGTGGTCGGCACGGGCGGCAGCACCATCATCAACGCCGGCAGCATCAGCGGCGGCCTGGCCGGTGGCGGCACCACGCGAGCCGATGCCGTGGACTTTTCCGGTGGCGGCAACACGCTGACGCTGGAAAACGGCTACCGTTTCATCGGCAACGTGGTCAGCACCAGCGGAACGACGAACGGTGGCGACACCTTCACGCTGGGTGGCGATTCCGGCGGCACCGGCAACGGCACGTTCGACGTCTCCGCCCTCGTGACCACGGCACCGACCAGTTACACCGGCACGCCCCAGTACTACGGTTTCACCACCTACGCGAAAACCGGCACCAGTAGCTGGACGCTCACCGGCAGCACGGCCGCGGTGACGCCATGGAAGCTGGACGCCGGCACCTTGTCGATCTCCAGCGATGGCAATCTTGGCGCAGCAGCAGGCAACCTGACCTTCAACGGCGGTACCCTGGAAAACACGGCGGCGTTCAGCACCGCGCGCAACGTGACCCTCACGAACAGCGGAACCTTCCAGACCGACGCCGACCTCACCGCATCGGGCGTGATTTCCGGCGCGGGTACATTGACCAAGACTGGCAATGGCACCTTGACGCTGACCGGCGTCAACACCTACAGCGGCGGCACGACCATCGGCGCCGGCTCGCTGGTGCTCACCGGCAGCGGCAGCGTGGCGGCGTCCAGCGGACTGACCGACAGCGGCACGTTCGATATTTCCGGCACAACAGCTGGCACGACGATCACCAGCCTGGCAGGCAATGGCGCGGTGACCCTGGGTGCGCAGACACTGACGCTCAGCAATGCCGCCGGTACTTTCCGTGGCGCCATCGGCGGCACCGGTGGTCTCACGCTGACGAACGGCATGGAGACGCTGACCGGCGTCAATACGTACACCGGCGGCACCACGATCAACGGCGGCACGCTGGAAGTGGGGGACGCGGCCACGCCGTCAGCGTCGATCGACGGCAATGTGCAGGTCAACCATGGTGGCATTTTGCGCGGCCACGGCAGCATCGGCGGCAGCGTCATCAACGACGGCATCGTCTGGCCCGGCGGTTCTGTCGGCGTATTGACCGTCGACGGCAACTACACCCAGAACGCCGTCGGTACCTTGCAGGTCGACATCACGCCGACGCGAGCCTCCCAACTGCGGGTGCTGGGCACGGCTACCCTCGGTGGCACGCTGGTGCTGATCTATGCGCCGGGCACCTATACCGCCACCAGCTACAGCGTGATTCAGGCCACGGCCCTCAGTGGCACGTTCGCCACCACCAACACCTCCGGTTCCGTGCCCGCCGCGCTGAATTCCACGCTGACCTATACCGGCACGTCCGCCAGCCTGGAGCTCGCTCCCGCTTCCGCTCCTGCTCCTGCTCCTGCTCCTGCTCCTGCTCCTGCTCCTGCTCCTGCTCCTGCTCCTGCTCCGGCGCCACCGCCGCCACCGCCGCCACCGCCCACTCCGGCTGACATCAAAGTGGCGCCGCGCGATGGCGCGATCTACGCCAACCTGATGCGCATCGTGGCGCTGCAAGGTCAGCAGACGCTCGGTCGCCTTCTCGACGCCGCGCTCACCCCCCACGGGCCGTCCTGTTCCGGGGACGAGGCCACCCAAGACGACGCAACGGCATCGCCGTCGTGCAGGACCCGAGTATGGTTGCAAGCGACCGGCTCGAACGCGTCACTGGACGGCTCCAGTGGCTTGGACTCCACGGGGTTTAGCCTGCTGGCCGGCGCCGATGGCAACTTGGGTGACGGCGTCCACCTGGGTATAGACGCCGGTGCAGGGCAGATCAAGGCCACCGCCCGGATCGGTGGCCGCAACCGGATCCAGAACGTCCATGCCGGGCTTTACGGGTTTGCCGAAGCAGGCCCGCTGGTGCTCTCAGCCACCGCCGACGCGCTGCACAGCAACTACCGCGTCAACCGCGAGACCGGCATCGGTCTGGCGAATGCCGACCCCAGCGGAAATATGCTGTCCGGCGGTCTGCAGGCCGCGTGGCCAATCGCGCTGGCGGGTGGCCAGCTGACGCCCAAGCTCGGAGTGCTGTATCAGCACCAGGCGCTGGACGGCTTCGACGAGCAGGTGGCCAGCCGCAACCCGCTGGCGCCGGCTTACGCTGTCATCGGATCGCGCAGCACATCCACTTCGCTGCAACCATACGCGGCACTGGCATTCACCGGCGCATTCCAGGCTGGCCAAGTCACTTACGTGCCGCAGCTGCAGCTGGGATACCGCTTTGCCGCGCGCGGCAACGCATCCACGGTGCAGGTTACCGCCCAGGACGGCACGCTCTTCGCACTGCCCGGCACCGCGGTTGGCCGCGGCATGGGCGAAGTCGGAGCGAAGGTCAGCGCCGAGATCGGTGGATCGTGGAATTTGTCGCTGGACTACCAGGGCCTGTTCGCCAGCCACCTGCACGACAACGCGCTGTCGGTGGGGCTTACCAAGCACTTCTGAGGGTAGGCCGTCACTGCCACGCAACGGTTGTGCTTGTGCTTCCCGTCTCCCGCTACCGTGGCGACCACGGTAGCGGGAGATGCTCCTGGCGTGATGTCCATCGGCGACAGCCATCCTCTTGGTTGACATCGTCCCAGATACGGGTTGCTCGCCCGAGGTTAGGGAGTTGACATGAGCCGCACCACAGCGTCGTCCACGCGCTGGCCCAACTGGGTCGCGCCGAGCCTTGCCCGTGGCTGCGCGGCCCAGTCACTGACAGATAACCTGGGGCGCAACGATTTCGATTCGGACTATGCTCAGGCCGCGATGCAGGCATTGGGCGAGCCATGCGATGCCGGACACCAATCAGCGCTGGTGGCACATTGCCGGTCAGCGACTACGCCTACGACCGCCGCGACTGGCGGCGGGCAATCGCCCGAGGCCTGCGGCGGACGTTTGGCTGCATGAAAAGTGAAAGTTCAGCTGACCGGATACGTCATTGAACGGCAGCTTTGCGGCATGAATCTGAGGTAGCCGACCGTCTCTTCCTGGTCGAAAACGGACATTCAACACTGCGCCCGGCTCTGTGGATGTCGCACCTGCCCATCCCCGCGAACCACAAACCGCTCCACCGTGAGCGCTTCGGCGCCCATCGGTCCGTAGGCGTGCAGCCGTGTGGTGGAGATGCCGATCTCGGCGCCGAGGCCGAGTTCGCCGCCGTCGCTGAAGCGGGAGGAGGCGTTGACCATCACCACGGCGGAGCGGATCGCCTGCACGAAGTGTTGCGCGGCGGCTTGGTCGGCGGTGGCGATGACTTCGGTGTGGTCGGAGCCGTAGCGGCGGATGTGGGCGATGGCGGCGTCGAGGTCATCGACCACGCGCACGGCGAGGATCAGGTCGAGGAATTCAGCGGCGTAGTCGTCGTCGGTCGCCGCGTGCATGTCGGGTACCAGGGCGCGGCTGCGTTCGTCGCCGCGCAGTTCGACGCCGCGCTCACGCAGTGCCTGCGTGGCGCGTGGCAGGAACGCATCGGCCACGTCGCGATGCACCAGCAGCGTCTCCAGCGCGTTGCACACGCCGGGGCGCGAGGTCTTGCCGTCGATCAGCAGGTTCAACGCCAGGCCGAGGTCGGCGGCGCGGTCCACGTACAGGTGGCAGACGCCCTTGTAGTGCTTGATCACCGGCACGCGCGCGTGTTCGGCGACGAAGCGGATCAGGCCTTCGCCGCCGCGCGGGATGGCCAGGTCGACGATGTCGACGAGTTGCAGCAGCTCGACCATCGCCTCGCGGCCAAGATCCTGCAGCACCGTCACCGCCGCCTCGGGCACGCCGTGCGCGCGCAGCGCGGTGTGCAACGCCGCGGCGATGGCGAGGTTGGAATGGATCGCCTCGGAGCCGCCGCGCAGGATCACCGCGTTGCCGGCCATCAGGCACAGCGCCGCGGCGTCGGCGGTGACGTTGGGTCGCGCCTCGTAGATCATCGCGATCACGCCGAGCGGGATACGCACGCGCTCGACCGACAGGCCATTCGGCCGCGTCTCGCGGCGGGTCGTCACGCCGACCGGATCGGGCAGCTCGGCCACCTCGCGCAGCGCGCCGGCGATGCCGGCCACGCGCGCCTCGTCCAGCCGCAGCCGGTCGAGCATGGCGCCCTGCACGCCTTTCGCCGTGGCCTGGCGCATGTCCTCGGCGTTGGCGGCCAGCACCGCGGCGGACTGCGCTTCCAGCGCCGCGGCCATGTCGCGCAGCAACGCACGCTTCGCCTCGCTGCCCAGCGCCGCCACGACCCGGGCTGCGTCGCGGCAAGCCAGTGCCTGTTCGCGGATCGTGCTCATGCGCTGATCTCCTGCCCGGACGCGACCGGGCGGTTCATGCCGACGAGGTCGTCGCGGTGCACCACCTCGTCGCCGTAGCTGTAGCCGAGCACGCCGTCGATCTCGCGGCTGTGCCGGCCGGCCAGTCGGCGTACCTCGGCGGCGCCGTACTGGCTGAGTCCGCGCGCGACGGCGGCGCCGTACGCGTCGACGATCTCCACCAGGTCGCCGCGGTGGAACTCGCCGTCGGCGCCAAGCACGCCACCCGGCAGCAGCGAGACGCGCCCGCCGGCCAGCGCCTTCACCGCACCGGCGTCGATACGGATGCGGCCCGATGCGGCGGGTGCGTGGCGCAGCCAGTACTTGCGCGCCTGCAATCGCGTGGAAGCCGCGGCGATCAGCGTACCGCGCAGTCGCCCGCGTTGCAGCGCCTGCACGGTGGCCGCCTCGCGCCCGCTGAACAAGGCCGTGGGGATGCCGGCGGCAGCAGCCTTCGCCGCCGCCTGCAGCTTGGTGCGCATGCCGCCGGTGCCGGCCGCGCTGCCGCTGTCGCCGGCCATCGCGACGATCTCGGGGGTCAGCACGGCCACTTGCGCGATCGGCACGGCTGCGGGATCGCGCCGCGGGTCGGCGCTGTACAGCGCATCGACGTCGGAGGCGATCAGCAGCAGGTCGGCGTCGACCAGCGCGGCCACGATGGCGGCGAGGTTGTCGTTGTCGCCGAGCTTCAGTTCGTCCACCGAAACGGTGTCGTTCTCGTTGACCACCGGCAGCACGCCGAGCTGCAGCAGCTCGCGCAACGTGGCGCGCGCGTTGAGGTAGCGGCGGCGGTTGCGCAGGTCGTCGTGGGTCAGCAGCACCTGCGCCACCGGCCGCGCGGACAGGGATTGCCACAGCGCGATCATCGGTGCCTGGCCCAGCGCGGCCAGCGCCTGCCGCGCGGCGAGGCCGCCGCTGTCGCGCGCATGCTGGCGCAGCAGCGCGCGCCCGGCCGCCACCGCACCGGAGGACACCAGCACCACCTCGCGGCCATCGGCGTGGCTGGCGGCGATGAAGGCGGCCAGCGCAGCGGCATAGCGCGGGGTGAGGCCGCCGCCGTCGGCGGCGAGCAGGTTGCTGCCCACCTTGAGCACGGCACGGCGCCAGCTGGGCAACACCTGTTCGGGCAAAACGTCGCGCACTGTCTTCGTGTCGATCATCGCCATGCCCTGAGGCCTCTCAGCCGTCGAGTGCGCGCAGACGAACGCGCAATTCATCCAACCGCAAGTCGTTGCCGGCGCCCGGCGAGACGCGGGCGGCGAGGCTGCCTTCGGGCGTGCGCCCCTGCCCTGCCGATGCCGCGGTTTCCGCCGCCGCGCGATACGCATCGCGGAACGGCACGCCGACGGCCGCCTGTTCGATCGCCACGTCGGTGGCGTACATCGCCGGCTCGATCGCGGCGCGCATGGCGCCCGCGTTCCACTCAAGCCGTGCCAGCAGGTCGGGCACCAGCTCCAGTGCGCCCAGGCCGTGGCGCACGCCGTGGAACAGCGAACCCTTGGAGAACTGCAGGTCGCGCTGGTAGCCGGACGGCAGCGACAGCAGCTGCTCGATCTCGGTGCGCGCGGCGGCCACGCTGGCGTAGCTGGCGCGCAGCAGTTCGATCACGTCGGGGTTGCGCTTGTTCGGCATGATCGAGCTGCCGGTGGTGTACTCGGCCGGCAGCCTGACGAAGTTGAATTCGGCGGTGGTGAACAGCGACAGGTCCCACGCCAGCCGGCGCAGGTCGAGCAGCGCGCCGCCGATCGCCTCCAGCACGGCCATCTCGAACTTGCCGCGCGACAGCTGCGCGTAGATCGGCGATATCTGCATGCGCGCGAAGCCGAGCGCGCGGGTGGTGTGCTCGCGGTCGAGTTTCATGTTCACGCCGTAGCCGGCGGCGGTGCCGAGCGGATTCGCGTCGATCAACGTCATCGTCTGGCGCGCGCGCAGCGCATTGTCGATGAAGCCCTCGGCGAAGCCGGCAAACCACATCGCGGTGGACGAGACCACGGCGCGCTGCAGGTGGGTGTAGCCGGGCATCGGCACGGCTTCTTGCGACGCGCGCTCAAGGCAGGCCTCGGCGATCGCGCGGCAATGCGCCTCCAGCGCGGCCAGCTTGTCCTTCAGCCACAGCCGGGTGGCGACCAGGATCTGGTCGTTGCGGCTGCGCCCGGTATGCACGCGGCGGCCGGCGTCGCCGAGGCGCTCGGTGAGGCGGGCCTCGATCGCCGAATGGCCGTCCTCGTAGCGCTCGTCCAGCACGAACCCGCCGCTCGTGAAATCGTCGGCCAGCGCATCCAGCTCGCGCTTCAGTGCGGCGGCTTCGTCGGCGTTGACCACGCCGATGTTGGCCAGCCCTTCCACGTGCGCCTTGCTGGCGGTGATGTCGTGCAGGAAGAACTCGCGATCCAGCAGCACGTCGTCGCCGGCGAGGAACTGCATGATCTTCGCGTCGATCCGGATGCCGGCTTTTTGCCAGAGGGGTTGGGTCATGGTGGTGTCCTGAAATCGGCTAGAGCGGAATCGCGGTGTACTCGTCCACGCCGATCGCGCGGTTGATGTTCTGCATCGCCTGGGTGGCGGCGCCCTTCAGCAGGTTGTCCAGCGTGGCCACGATCACCACGCGCTTGCCGTCGGCCGATACGGCGAAGCCGCCGACCTCGGCATGGTGGCGGTGCGCGATGCGGCTGACCCACGGCGCCTCGTCGGTCACGACGGCCAGCTTCTCGCCGTCGTAGGCGGCACGGAAACGCTGCAGCACGTCCTCGCGTTTCAGCGGGCGGGTGAGATACAGGTTGGTGGTGACGGTGAGCCCGCGGAAGTGCGGCGCCACGTGCGGCATGAACTCCACCGGCACGCCGAGCCGGAACGACGCTTCCTTCTCGTGCATGTGGCTGGTGAGCGCGTACGGCATCAGGTTGTCGCGCAGCTTCTCCGGGTCGTTCTTGTCCGACGGCGTGGTGCCGGCGCCGGAGTAACCGGAGACGCCGAAGCACACCGGTGGCGCAGCCAGCAGGTCCTTCAGCGGCGCGATGGAGAGCTGCATCGCGGTGGCGTAGCAGCCGGGATTGCTGATGCGCTTCTCGCCCCGCCACTGCCCGCGGGTGAGTTCCGGCAGGCCGTAGTACCACGACGGGTCGAAGCGGTAGTCGGCGGAAAGGTCGAGGATCAACGTGTCCGGCTTCGTCGCGTCGATTGCCTCGACGAACGGCGCCGCCTTGCCGTTGGGCAACGCCAGGATCACCACGTCAGCACCCTGCGCCGCGACCGCGGCCGGATCCAGGCTGGCATAGCGCAGTTCGCCGGCGAAACCGTCGACGTGATCGGCCACGCGCTGGCCGTCCAGCTCGCGCGAGGAAACGAAGGCCAGTTGCAGCACCGGATGCGCCGCGATCAGGCGGATCAGTTCCATCCCGGTATGGCCGCGCGCGCCAACGATGCCTACCGTTTTCCTGTTCGTGTCCATGGCTCAATCCACCAGTGTCGGCTGGCGTTGCGCGCAATGCGCCACGCAGCGGGAGATCGTGTCGAAACCGTCGATGCCGTACCAGAACACCTTCCAGCGCGGCTGCTTGAGGCAGCCGTCCGACTCGGCATAGTAGAAAGGGTTAACCGGATTGCCGTGGCGCGAGCGCCAGAACAGCCGCGGATTCTCCTCGCGCATCACCTGCCACACCGCGCGGCCCAGGCCTTCGCCCTGCGCGTCGTCGAGCACGGCGAACTTGTCGAGATACGGCAAGCCGTCCACCTCGGTGAGGATCATCGCGGCGCGGTAGTTCTCGCTGACGTAGATGCGCATCGGCGTGGTGCGCTCGAAATAGTCCGGCACCAGGGTGCGGCCGAAGCTGGACTCGATCAGCCCGCGCATGCGCGCGCGGTCCACGCCGTCCCAGGAATCGAAGCGCAACACCTTCTCGCCACGCCGCACCAGGGTGCCGGAACCCTTGTGGGTGAACAATTCCTTGGCCAGTTCGGACGGGCGGGTGATGGACACCGATGAAGTCAGCGGCAGGTCGGCCAGCAGGTCGGCGATCTGCCCGATCTTCAACCGCATGCCGCCGTTGATCCACGGCTGCGCCATCAAATGATCGAACTCGGTGCTCAGATTGATCGAATCGATCACTTTGCCGTGCTCGTCGAGCAGTCCGCCGGTGCCGGTGAGGAACACGATCTTGTACGGCTGCAGCACGCGCACCAGTTCGTTGGCGGCGAAGTCGGCATTGATGTTGAGGATCTGGCCTTCGTCGGTTTCGCCCAGGCTGGCGATCACCGGGATGGAGTTCGCGCGCAGGCTGGCCTCGATCGGCGCCAGGTTGATGCTGCGGACCTTGCCGACCAGACCGTAGGTATCGCGGTCCAGGTAGTCGGCCATGAACACGCCTGTCGCCACCGACGTGGCGCGCGTATCCATCGACTGCAGCGCCTCGACCAATTTCAGGTTCTGCTGCTGGAACACGCGGCGCACGATGCCGAGCGCCTTCGGCGAAGTCACGCGCAGGCCATCGATGGTTTGTTTCTCGATGCCGGCGGCGGCCAGCTCCTCGTCCAGCTGCGGGCCGGCGCCGTGCAGCACGATCGGGGTCAGGCCGACCTGCTGCAGAAAGGTCAGCGACGAGGCGAGATCGGCCAGCTCGTCGCGCAGCACCGCGCCGCCGACCTTGACCACGGCAAAGCGCTTGGCGTCCAGCTCGGAGAAGCGCTTGAGGTACTGCTGGATCTCCTTCGCGCTGCCCATGCTCGAAAGCAGGCGCACGATGGTCTTGCGGGTGTGCTTATGCGTTTCCATGTTTATTCCTTGCGTTCATCCGTGAACGCCAGAGTCAAAAACCGGCCTTCCCTGGCCGGACTTCTCGATGATTCGATAAACCGTTTGTGCATAGCGCTCGAGCTGGTCCAGTCCGACCCACTCGTCGGCGCTGTGCGCCTGCGCGATGTCGCCGGGGCCGTAGACGAAGGCGGTGTAGCCGGCGGCGGAGAACAGCGCAGCCTCGGTCCAGAAGTCCACCGCGTTGCCGACCGGAATGCCCAGCTCGTCGGCGAGGTCGCGCGCGACCAGCCGGTTCGCCTCGGCGTTCGCCGTGTCGCCGGCCGGCAGCGAGGCGCCGCGGAAGGTTTCCGCGAACTCCACCGGCGCCGGCTCGACCAGCGAGCGGAACTGGGTCAGCAAGCGGTCCGGGTCCATCGTCGGCAGCGGCCGCATGCCGAAGCGGACCTCGGCACTCGGCGCGATCATGTTCGCCTTGATGCCGCCCTCGATGCGGCCGATGTTGAAGCGCAGGCCGGTCAGTCCGCCGAAGCGTTCGTGCGACTGCGCCGCCACGAACTCCAGCGCCGCGTTGCCCCAGCGCACGGCCTGGTGCAGCGCGCTGTCGCCGGGCTTCTGCTCGCCCGAGGCGTGTCCGGCCTGGCCGGCAAAGCGCATCAGCACCGACTGGATGCCGCGATGCGCCAGCACCGCCTCGCCCTTCGTGGGCTCGGCCACGATCACCGCGTCGTAGGCATGCGGTTCGCGCAGGAAGCCGGCGATGCAGCGCGCATCGTTCGCCTCCTCGTCGGTCGAAAACAGCAGTGCGAGATCGCCGTCGCTGGCATTGGCCGCCGCCAGCAACGCAGCCGCCGCCCCCTTGATGTCGCACGCGCCCAGGCCGATCGCACGGTCGGCGGTGACCCGCAGCGCGTGCGGGTCGGCGGTCCAGGCCGGCGAGTCCGGCACGGTGTCCAGGTGCACGTTGAACAGGACCTTCGGCTGGCCACGCACCGCGTGCAGGGCTACCGCGCCGGCGCCGAAGTCGGTCACCGTCACCTCGAAGCCGGGCAGTTGCGCGCGCAGGTAGTCGAAGATGCCGCCGGTATCGATCGCGCGCGGCGGGTTGCGCGTGTCGAAACCGACCAGCGCCTCCAGGTGTTTCAACGTGGCATCGAGCAGTGCGCTCATCCGCGATTGACCTCGGCCCACAGCGTGCTGCTCATGCCGAACAGCTTGATGAAGCCCTCGGCCTCTTCCACGCCCCAGTCGGCCGACTGCGCGTAGGTGGCGCCCTTGGCGTTGAGGATGTGCTTCGACTCCACCGCCACCGCGCCGACGCTGCCGCCGTTCGTCTCCAGCGTCACCGTGCCGTTGACGGTGGACTGGCTGGACGCCAGGAACGCCTCCAGGTCGGTCTTCAGCGGGTCGTGGAAGAAGCCCTCGTAGACCAGCTCCACCCACTTGCGCGCCACCTCGGGCTTGAAGCGGTTCTGCTGCTTGCTGAGCACGGCCTCTTCCAGCGCGCGGTGCGCGGTTAGCAACGCGGTCAGGCCCGGCGCCTCGAAGATGATGCGGCCCTTGAGGCCGATCGTGGTGTCACCGGTGTAGAGGCCGCGACCCACGCCGTACTGCGCGAACAGGCCGTTGAGCTTCGCCAGCATGGTGTGCCCGGCGATCGCCTCGCCGTCCAGCGTCACCGCCTCGCCGTTGACGAAGCCGATCTTCACCCGCAGCGGTTTGGACGGCCATTCGGCGCGCGGCTTGCACCAGCCCACCGCGTCGGCGCCGGGCGCCTGCCACTGGTCGATCTCGCCACCGGACATGGTCAGGCCGAGCAGGTTCTCGTTGATGGTGTAGGCCTGCTGCTTGGCGCGCACGCCGAAGCCGCGGTCTTCCAGGTACTTCTGCTCGTACGCGCGCGTCTGCGTATGCTCCTTCTGGATCTCGCGGATCGGCGCCACGATCTGGTAGTCGCCCAGCGCCTTCACCGCCAGGTCGAAACGCACCTGGTCGTTGCCCATGCCGGTGCAGCCATGCGCGATCGCCTTCGTGCCGAGTTCGGCGGCGCGCTTCAGCGCGGCTTCGACGATCAGGTAGCGGTCGGACACCAGCAGCGGGTACTGGCCCTGGTAACCCTCGCCCGCCCACACGAACGGCTTGACGAAGCCGTTCCAGATCGCCGGGCCGCCATCCACGGTGACGTGGCTGGCCACGCCCAGCTCCTGCGCGCGCCCTTCGATGAAGGCGCGCTCCGCGGCATCCACGCCACCGGTATCGGCAAACACGGTATGCACGGCCCAGCCGCGCTCCTGCAGATAAGGCACGCAGAAACTGGTGTCGAGGCCGCCGGAGAAGGCGAGGACGATGTCTTTGCTCATGGCTTGCATATCCTGGAAAGAAGGGTGGTCAGGCGGATTCGACGACGACGCGCGGCTCGCAGCGCACCGGGAAATTCACGGAATTGGCGATGAAGCAGGCGTGATGCGCCGCCTCGTGCGCGGCCTCGGCCTTGGCCGGGTCGCTGGCGGCAGTGATGGTCACCGTGGGGCGCAGCACCACTTCGACGAAGCGGCCGCCATCGCCTTCGGTGGCCATCGTGCCTTCGGCAGCATCGCTATACGCCGTCACCACCACGCCGGCCACGGTGGCCATGTGCAGATACGACAGCATGTGGCAGGTCGACAATGCCGTGACCAGCATGTCCTCGGGATTGTGCTTCGCGGCATCGCCGCGGAAGGTGGGGTCGGAG
This sequence comes from Rhodanobacter umsongensis, assembly GCF_042654965.1. Classification (NCBI taxonomy): domain Bacteria; kingdom Pseudomonadati; phylum Pseudomonadota; class Gammaproteobacteria; order Lysobacterales; family Rhodanobacteraceae; genus Rhodanobacter; species Rhodanobacter umsongensis. The sequence continues at coordinate 597,561 of NZ_JBHSMK010000009.1, forward strand.
GAACCGGCGATCGCCGGCTTGCCGTCGATGCGGATGACGTGGTCGCGGCTGTAGTTGCGGTAGCCGTCCGTGCCGCTGCCGAGGTTGCCGGTCCACTCCACGGCGACGCGATAGTGATGCTGATGGTTCACGGTTTCGATTCCTCTTGTTGGGACATCCATGCGGCCAGTTCCGCGTCGCCATCGCCGTCGCGCTCGCGCAGCCCGGCGATCACGCCCGCGCGGTTGCGCGCGGGATGGTTCTGGCTCAGCTTGAACTTGCCTTCGATGCGATCGATCGAGACTTCGAGGCCGACGATCGCGCGCAGCGAGGTCTCGATATGGTCGTCCGGCGCGTCGCTGATCTTCCATGGCTGCGGCTGGCCCGCTTCATGGTGATCGGTCAAGGTTTCCAGCAGACGACGCAGCCACGTCGCGTCATCGATCACGCGCAGCCGGCCGTGCACGTGCACCACCGCGTAGTTCCAGGTCGGTACCTCGCGCCCGGTCTCGTGCTTGCTGGGGTACCAGTTCGGGCTGATGTAGCCGTCCGGGCCCTGGAACACCAGCAGCACTTCGGCGCCGTCCAGTCGCGCCAGTTCGTTGCCGCGGGCGACATGGCCGTGCAGCACCTCACCGACGAGTTCGAACGGCAGGTGATTGGCCGTCAATCCGTCGGCCGCGCGGGTCACCAGCGTGGCGAACGGGTACGCGCGGATCAGCCCGTGCAGGGATTCGACGCGGCTTTCCACGAAATGCTTCGGCGTGTACATGACGGCTCAGCCCTGCCCGATCAGCGAAGCCATCACCGCCTTCTGCACGTGCAGGCGGTTCTCGGCCTCGTCGATGGCGATGCAGGCGGGCGAATCCATCACCGCATCGGTGGCCTTGATGTTCCGGCGCAGCGGCAGGCAGTGGCTGAACAGGCCATGGTTGGTCAGCGCCATCTTCGCCTCGTCGACGATGAAGTGCCTGCTCGCCTCGCGAACCGGTTTTTCCTGCTCCCAGCGGCCGAAGAACGGCAGCGCGCCCCAGCTCTTGGCGTAGACCACGTCGGCGCCGGCATAGGCTTCCTCGATGTTGTGGCTGACCTTCAGCGAGCCGCCGCTCTGCTCGGCGTTCAGACGGCCAAACGCCATGTAGCGCTCGTCCAGCACGTAATCGGGCGTGGGGCACAGCAAGGTCACGTCCATGCCCATCTTCGTCGCGATCAGCAGCGCGGAGTTCGCCACCGCGGTGTTCAGCGGCTTCGGGTGATAGGTCCAGGTGAGCACGTACTTTTTGTTCTGCAGGTCGCCCAGGTGCTCCTTCAGCGCCAGCGCGTGGGCCAGTTCCTGGCAGGGATGGGTGATCGTCTCCATGTTGATCACCGGCACCGTGGCGTACTGGGCGAAGGCCTTGATGACCTTATCCTCGCGATCGACCGACCAGTCCTGGAACTTCGGGAACGCACGCACGGCAATCAGGTCGACGTAGCGGCTGAGCACCCGCGCCACCTCGGCGATGTGCTCCTCGGTATCGCCGTCCATCACGCTGCCGACCTCGAACTCGATCGGCCACGCGTCCTTGCCCGGCGCCAGCACGATCGCGTGGCCACCCAACTGGAACGCGCCCAGCTCGAAGCTGGTGCGGGTGCGCATCGAGGGATTGAAGAACAGCAATGCGATCGACTTGCCGGCGAGCTGCTGGCCGCGCGGCGAACGCTTGAACGCGGCGGCCTGCTCCAGCAACGCATCGATCTCGGCGCGGCTGTAATCCTGGGTGGTGATGAAGTGCCGAATGGTCATGGGTGAAGGTGCCCTTGGTGAAGAGTCCGGCCATTGGATGGCCGGGGTGTGGCGGATGGATTCGCGTGAAGTACAGCCCAGAACACAAAAAAACCCGGCGCGATGGCCGGGCTTTGTCGTCGATGCACATGGAACGCGTGCGACTGCCTACCCGGCTGAAGGTCCATCCAGCGGTCGGCGCGCACGCGACGTCATGCCAGCAGCCGCGCGGGCGCTGGTCAGTACGGTGGCGGTATAGACGGCTGAAGACATGCAGATTCCGGGTCGCGAGTGCGCATGATGGCGGCAATCCCGCTGCTGTGCAACAAGAAGTTGAATAGCGGAAATCACATCGCCGCCCGAAGGCGGCGATGGATGGGGGATCAGTCGGCCGGGTCGACCTGCACGCGCACCCGCAGCCGTTCGCCGGGGTCGTAGTTGAGGCGCGAGGTGTAGACCTCACCGCGATAGCGATATTCCACGTCGTAACCGATGACCCGCCGCTGCTCGCTGATGGCGCTGACCTGGCGGCATTGCGTCTGCGTGTCCTCGTAATCGCGGCCCCGGTCCGAGACCCGGTTGCCGACCGCGCCACCCGCCACCGCGCCGGCCACGGTGGCGGCCTTGCGGCCATCACCCTTGCCCACGGTATTGCCCAGCACGCCGCCGATCACCGCACCCAGCACGGTACCCACCGCACCATTGCCACCTTCATGGCGGACCACGGGCTGCTCGTAGCATTCCTGGCGCGGCACTTCCGTGCGCGAAATACCCTGCACCGGATCCGCGCGCAGAACATCCGCCCAGCCGTAGTGGGCGTTGTCGTCAACATTCGGGCCGCGCACATCCTGCGCACCGACACCGGTGGCGATCAGGGCGAGCCCGAGCGCGGAGAGCCATAACCTGGTCATTGCGACCTCCATCGGGAAACATCTGGACGCGCCAACGCGCGCAATGACTGCATTCGAACAAAATCACGCTGAATACACGCTTAGAACCGACCCGGCGCCGCCAACGCGCTTACTCCTTGTTAAGATGCCGGGCTGGCCGCGCACCGCCTATGCGCGCCCCACGATGCGGATGCCACGATGCCGATTTCGCTCTACAACAGCCTGACCCATCGCACCGAACCGTTCGCCCCGCTCGACCCCGAGCGCGTGACCATGTACCTGTGCGGCCCCACGGTCTACAACTACGTGCACATCGGCAACGCGCGCGGACCGGTGGTGTTCGACGTGCTGGCCCGGCTGTTGCGCCGTCATTACCCGCAGGTCATCTACGCGCGCAACATCACCGACGTGGACGACAAGATCAACGCGGCCGCGCAGCAACAGGGCGTGCCGATCGGCACGATCACCGAGCGCTTCGCGCAGGCCTATCGCGAGGACATGGCCGGACTGGGCGTCGCGCCGCCGGATATCGAGCCGCACGCCACCACCCACATCGGCCCGATCATCGCGATGATCGAGAGCCTGCTCGACAGCGGGCACGCCTACGCCGCCGAAGGCCACGTATTGTTCGACGTCGGGTCGTTTCCCGCCTATGGCGAGCTGTCCCGCCGCGACACCGAGGAGTTGGTGGCCGGCGCGCGCGTCGAGGTGGCGCCGTACAAGCGCAGCCCGGCCGACTTCGTGCTGTGGAAGCCGTCCACGCCGGACCTGCCCGGCTGGGACAGCCCATGGGGCATCGGACGTCCCGGCTGGCACATCGAATGCTCGGCGATGAGCGCAGCGCATCTGGGCGAGACCATCGACATCCACGCCGGCGGCGTCGACCTGCTGTTCCCGCACCACGAAAACGAGATCGCCCAATCCACCTGTGCACACGGCGGCAAGGTGTTCGCGCGCTGGTGGATGCACAACGGCATGCTGACGTTCGGCGGCCGCAAGATGTCCAAGTCGCTGGGCAATGTCCTGCTGGTGCACGAATTGCTGAAGCTGCACCCGGCCGAGGCACTGCGTCTGCGGTTGCTGAGCGGCCATTACCGGCAACCGCTGGATTGGTCCGAAGGCGCCATCCAACAGGCGGTGAGCACGCTCGACGGCTGGTATCGCGTGCTGCGCGACCTGACCAACGTCGAACTGCCTGCAGGCGACTTGCCGGTACCCGAGCGCGTCGAAGCCGCTCTGTGCGACGACCTCAACACCCCGCAGGCGCTGGCCGAACTGGCAGTGCTGGCCGATGCCGCACGCCAGTCCGGCGCCGCCGAGGCAAAGGCTGCCCTGCTCGGTGGGGGCGCCCTGCTCGGCCTGCTGCAGCAGGATGCGGAAGCATGGTTCAAGCGCGGCGGCGAACAGGTCGTGGATGCCGCGCATGTCGACGCGCTGCTGGAAGAGCGCCGCGCCGCCCGCGCTACGCGCGACTTCAAGCGCGCCGACGCGATCCGCGACGAACTGGCGGCCATGAACATCGCCATCGAGGATGGCGCCCAAGGCACGCGCTGGAGCGTGCAGAAGAGTTGAGGTACCGCCCGCGGCGCGAATTCAGCTCGTTCGCGCGATAATGCCCGCATGAACAGCATCACCCTCACCAGCGCCGCACAGGTACAGCAGGACATCGCCGAGGAGTTCGCGTTCTTCGGCGATTGGACCGAGCGCTATCAATACCTGATCGATCTCGGCAAGCAGCTGCCGCCGTTTCCGGAGGCATGCAAGAGCGAGGAATATCGCGTACACGGTTGCCAGTCGATGGTGTGGCTGGTGCCAAGCGGCAATGCGGCGAGGATGCACTTCGAGGCGATCAGCGATTCGGCGATCGTCTCCGGCCTGATCGCCCTGGTGTTGCGTGTGTATTCGGATCGTTCCGCGCAGGAAATTGTAGCCACCGAGCCGCAGTTCATTGCCGCGATTGGCCTGGCCAAGCATCTCTCGCCTACCCGCTCCAACGGCCTGGCTGCGATGTTGGCGAAACTGAAGGGGTATGCGGCGCAGGCGCTGGCTTGAGCGTTTTCCGCCCTTTCCTGGCGGCAAGGCGCTGAACGACAAAGCCCCGCGTGAAGCGGGGCTTTGTCGTTCCATGGTGCCTGGCTGAAATCAGTCGCCCATCTGCTTCTGCAGGTGTTCGCGACGCTCCTGTGCATCCAGCGACAAGGTCGCGATCGGGCGCGCATCAAGCCGGTCAATGCCGATTTCCTCGTCGGTCTCCTCGCAGAAACCGTAGCTGCCTTCCTCGATCCGGCGCAGCGCCTTGTCGATCTTGGAGATCAGCTTGCGGTAACGGTCGCGGGTCCGCAGCTCCAGCGAATTTTCGGTTTCGCGGGTAGCCCGCTCGGCTTCGTCACCCACATCGCGCACTTCCTCGCGCAGGTTGTCCATGGTCTGGCGAGATTCCTCCACCAGCTGGTCGCGCCAGTCGCGCAGCTTGTTGCGGAAGTAGGCCAGGTGCTGCGGGTTCATGTACTCCTCGTTGGCAGAAGGGTGGTAACCCTTGGGCAACGTGATGTTGCTGGTGGAAGGCAGCGCGTACCGCCCGTCTTCACGGGTGATGCCGTTATCGAGTTTTTTTGTAGCCAATTTATTCATTGAGGACGACGAGGTTTTCTGATTCTTGTGAGAGGAAGCGTGACTCGCCGCAGCAGGAGCTGCGCGCGGCGTCACCATGGCGGTTGCACTCGCCACCTTGCCTTTGAACAGGCTGCTGGCGGGTGCCGGGGATACGTTCTTGATGGCCGGAGCCGGGGTCGGCGCAGCCTTCGTCGCCGGCTTGCTGACGGGCTTGGCCACGACCTTGGCCGGCTTGGCGGTTGTCTTGTCGACCGGTTTCGTTGCCGGTTTCGCCAACTGCCTTGCCGGTGCAGCCGTCTTGCTCGCTGCCGGCTTGGCGCCGGGCTTGGCTTTCTTGGCCGCTGCGGGTTTGCCCTTGCCATTCTTGACGGCGACTTTCGTCGGCGCTGGCTTCTTGGCGACGGGCTTCCTGATGGCCGGTTTGCTGGCGGCCACTTTCTTGATCGCGACTTTTTTCGCCACCGCTTTTCTGGCCGCGGATTTTTTGGCCGGCGCTGCCTTCCTGGTTGACGGCTTGGTCGCGGCCTTCGCGGCCGCCAGCCGGGCCACCGGCTTCTTGGCCGCGCTCGGCTTGGCCACGACCTTCTTGGCCGCGCTCGGCTTGGCCACGACCTTCTTGGTCGCAGCCTTGCTGACGGGTTTGCTCACGGTCTTCTTTGCAGGTGTCTTGGCGCTCTTCACGGTCCGCCCCTTTGTGGCAGCTGTCTTCGACTTGCCGGCGCCAGCGTCATGCGCCTTGGCCGAAGTCTTCCCTTTCTGCGCCTTAGCGGCGGTCGAACTGCGAGTCGTTTTCGCCATATCCCTTCACCGTTTTTGGCCGTGGCGGCCGGGTGTTATAGCCGATGTGTTCTACACCAGCAAGCCTGCATCTGGAATACTTGTACCACTACATGCCGCAAGCCGTTCTGGTTACGTGAATCTCCTGACCCGTTTGATACTGTGGTTGATCGGTTTGTACAAGCGCTGGCTCAGTCCGCTGCTGGGCCCGCGCTGCCGGTTTCACCCTACCTGCTCGGATTATGCACGGATTGCCGTCAGCCGCTTCGGCCCCTGGCGCGGCAGCCTGCTTGCCGTTTGGCGGCTGCTGCGTTGCCAGCCCCTGTGCACCGGCGGCGACGACCCGGTGCCGGAGCATTTCCACTATCCCCGATGTCGTTGCCGGGGGGATTCGGCGGACGTCCAGTGACTGGCTGAACGTGCCGGAAGGAAGCACGCGGACACGAGGCCCCGTCCGTCACGCTGCTTCGGCTTTCACCCCAGGGACTTCGGCGATTTCGTCCCGTCGAGGACGAACGATTCATCCGCACGTATCCATCAACCCGCCTGAATGGATGGAACCTCGCGGCTGAAATTGTTCGCGCAGAAGGCGGCTTGCCGGCGACCGCCGCTCTCCTGGATGGGCGGGAAAGAGCCGTCAGGGTGCCGAACCGTAACCGCCCGCCACGCCCTTGCTCGCGTACGCCACCGCATCGTGCGGATGCAGGCTTTCCTGGTGTTCGACGCGGATGTGGAAGTCGCTCAATGCGGCGTCGGCGTCGAGGGCCTTCTGGATGCGTCGGGCGGCATCCTCGCAGAACATCAGGTTGCTGCCGTTGGCCAGCGCGAAGGCCTGCTCGTCCTCACGCTTCACGGCGGTTTGAACCGGCGTGCCCAGGGCATGCTCGACGCGGTCGATCAGGTCGATCAGATCAAAGCCCGCGCCCGGCACCAGGCGGACGCGCAGGCGCGCGACGCTTCGTTGGGCGTGCGGCGTGGCCACAATGCCGCGCTCGCTGCCGAGCCACGCCAGCACGGCCGAGTGATCGATCGGTTGATTCGCGCCGAAGTCGCTGGCGAACTGGTCCTGAATCAACTGGCGCGACAACGCGGCAGAGGCGGGACAGGTCGAGGAATAGACCACCTCGGTGCCGAATTCGAGCAGGAAATCATCGCCGGCAAGGCTGGCTTCCATGCACACCGGGTACGCGCGCCAGCCGCTGTTGGCACTGCGCAAGGCGGGGCGGCGCACGAGGTGCTCGAACTGGATGCTGACGCAGGCGCGGTCGGAAAGGTCTCTATGCGAATCCAGAAAACCGCGCAGCAAGGCATGCAGCGAATCGACGGAGATCCTTTGGGTGCTCAGCGCCTGCTCGACCTGCAGGTACAGGCGCGACATGTGGATGCCGCGCTTGTCCGGCCGGGCCAGGTTGACGAAAGCGCCGACCCTCGCGCCGGTGCGTTGCACCTGGCCATCGCCTGCATCGAAAAGCACCGGCACCTGAATCTCGGCCATGCCGACCCAGTCCAGCGCACCAGCAAGATGCGGCTGCGCGTGCACGGCAACGTCGGGAAGGAGACGCGCGGTATTTTCCTGGTTCGGCATGGTGGGTTCCTGACATCGGCAGTGACTCGCCGCGAAGCAGACGATTTTGGGGCAGGCAGACCGCTGCGCAATAGTGATGTGGTGGAAACGCTGCGTTCCGGATGATTTTTACGCCACTTGCCGGCGCCATGCACGAGCGGCCCGCCACGCCTGCAAGGTGGTGACAAGACTGCTTCGCGGCTGTCCAGTCTGCAAGGCGGCCAGCGCGTCGGCGGCATGTGCGGCCTGTTGCGCCAGCCTGCTGGCGTGTCGCGATTCCAGTGCGCGAAACACGCTCAACGGGCCGGGCAGCGTGGCCGACACTTTCCAGCCGGCCAGCAAGTCATCCAGTTGCGCCTTGACGGCCTGCTGTCGCGCCTCGCCAACGGAGCGCAGTTGCGCCCGGCTCAGTCCATGCCGCGCCAGCCGCGACATCGGCAAGGGCAGGCGGTCGCGCTCGGCATCGTGCTCCAGCCGCAGCAGTGCGTACAGCAGGTGGTTGAGCGTGGCGACCTGCGCGGCCTGCGCAGGCGAAGCGGCAGCGCCATACCACCAGGCCGTCTCCAATGCGGCCAGCGCGCCGTGCAGTGGCATGGCCGCATCCAACTGGGCGGCGAAGTCCGCGGCGGTGCCCTGTTCCAGCTGGGCCATCGCCGCCAGCACCGGCGCGAGCCAGAGGTCGCCGCCCAGGACATGGGCGCGCTCGTCGTCGAACAACACCTGGGTCAGCGGATGACGGCCGCCGCTGGCCGCCGCACCAGCCAGCTCCTCGGCCCACCAGTTGAGCTTGGCCGCGGCGACCTGCGGCTCACGAATGCCATAGGCGGCGCCGAGCAGTTCCTGCTCCAGCGCAGCCAGCGCGACGTGGCCGGGATAGCGCCGTCCATCGACGAACACCAGCGCGACGCGCTGCTGCGGCTGCACCGCCAGCCATTTGTCGATGAAACTCTGCAATACGGCGTTTTGTTCGACCAGTTCGATCATGCGACAAGCGGTTGCAACTGCAGCAATTCGGCCAGCTCGGCCGGGTGATCCAGCACCCTGTCCGCGCCCCATGTGTGGGGATCGCCACCGTCCAGGTAGCCCCAGCTCACGGCCATCGTGTAGAGCCCCGCCGCGGCGCCGGCCACGATATCGCGACGGTCATCGCCGATGAACAGCGTACGCGCCGCTGCCACGCCGGCGCGCTCGCAGGCCAGCAGCACCGGGGCCGGATCGGGCTTCTTCACCGCCAGGGTGTCGCCGGATACCACGGCGCTGGCGCGGCCGGTCCAGCCGATGCGCCGGATCAGTTCGTCGGTGAGAAAGGCCGCCTTGTTGGTGACGATGCCCCAGCGCAGGCAATGCGCTTCGACCCTGGCGAGCAGGTCATCGATACCATCGAAAGCTCGCGTCTGCTGCCCCATCACGTCCTGGTACAGTTGCAGGTAACGTGGTGTCAGCGCCTCCAGCGCGGGCTCGCCGCGCTCGGCAAAGGCACAGCGCAGCACGGCACGGGCGCCACGCGAAACCACTTCGCGCACCGGCGCGTACGGCGGCGACGGCACGCCCTCTTCCGCGCACTGAGCAAGCAACGCCGCGTACAGGTCGGGGGCGCTGTCGAGCAAGGTGCCGTCGAGGTCGAACAGCACGCCTTCAATGTTCCCGGGCAGCGGCTTCATGCAGGCTTGCGCGCGCTGAGGATGTAATTGACGGCGGTGACCCTGCTCAACCACGCCTTGCGATTGAGCGGGTTGTAGCCCAGCCCCGAGACATCCTCCAGTTCCAGCCCGGCATGTCGCAGCAGACGACCCAGCTCGGACGGCTTCAGGAATTGCGCATAATGATGAGTGCCCCGCGGCAGCATGCGCATCACGTACTCGGCACCGACGATCGCCGCGCCGAACGCGGCCGGGGTGCGGTTGATGGTGGAGATGACCAGCCGGCCGCCCGGTTTCAGCATCGCGGCCAGGTCGTTCACCAGCCCGGCGGGGTCGGGTACGTGCTCGATCAGTTCCATGCAGCACACCGCGTCGAAACTTTCCGGTTCGGCCGTGGCGAGCGCGGCCGAAGACTGCACGCGGTAGTCGATGTCGAGCCGCGACTCGTACAGGTGCAGCTTCGCAATCCCGATCACCTTCTCGCCCAGGTCGATGCCGGTGACCTTCGCGCCGGCGCGGGCCAGCGCTTCGCTCAGCAGGCCGCCGCCGCAACCGACGTCGGCGACCCGCGCAGAGGGCAAATCCAAGCGCGCGGCGACGTAAGCGGTGCGCACCGGGTTGAGATCATGCAGCGGACGCGATTCGCCATCCGGATCCCACCAGCGTGCAGCCAGGCTGTCGAAGCGGGCAATTTCTGCGGGGTTGACGTTGGCCGCGTTCTGCATCGTGGAATCCTCAATGGTCACCGGGGAAGTCTAGTGCGCCTGCCATTCGTGCACCGTGATATCCCAGCCGCCGCTGATGTGTGCCGGGTCGCGGTGCACGAGGGTGTTTGCCTCGGCCAGATCGACCGCCCGCAGCAGGTACGCACCGCCGGATGCGTCGCTGAACCCGCCGGAAAGCTCAATGCGCCCCTCCTCGCGCAATTCGTCCAGGAATGCCAGGTGCAACGGCACCACCGCCGGATCGAGGCCGGGGCGGCGGATCATCAGGACGAGATAACGGTTCATGGCGCTCTCCGCTCGGTTCAGGCCGTGGCAATGCGTTCGCGCCAGGACCGCGTCTTTTCGAGAATCGCCGCCGTATCGACGCCGACCAGTTCGCGTGCGGCCAGCTTGCGCTGGCCGGCAATCCACACATCGCTGACCTGATGTCGGCCGGTGGCGTAGACCAGTTGCGAGATGACGTGGAACATCGGCTGCGTTTCGAGATCGCTGAGCCGTACCGCAGCGAAGTCGGCCTGCTTGCCGACCTCGATCGAGCCGATCCTGGCGTCCAGCCCGATCGCCCTGGCACCGTTGAGCGTGGCCGCACGCAACGCGAATGCCGCATCGAACGCTGCCGCGTCACCGGCGACCGCCTTGGCGAGCAGCGCGGCGGTGCGCATCTCGCCGAACATGTCCAGGTCGTTGTTCGACGCACAGCCATCCGTGCCCAACGCTACGTTGACCCCGGCCAGCCGCAGCTTTTCCACCGGGCAGAAGCCGGAGGCCAGCTTGAGGTTGGACTCCGGGCAATGCACCACCGAGACGCCTGCGGCGGCGCACGCGGCGATCTCGCCGTCGGTCAGCTGGGTCATGTGCACGGCGATCAGGCGGTCGTTGACCAGGCCCAGTTTCTGCAGGCGCTGGAAGGGTCGCAAGCCGCTCTTGGCCTTCTCGTCCTCGACCTCGTGCGCAGTCTCGTGTGTGTGCAGGTGGACGGGGATGTCGAGTTGGTCGGACAGCATGCGGATGCGCTCGAAGCTCTCGTCGGACACCGTATACGGCGCGTGCGGCGCGAATGCGGTACTGACCAGATTGCTGCCGAGAAAGCTGTCGTGCACTTCGCCGGCGCGCTCGAAATACTCGTCCTGCGTCTTCGCCCACGCGGTCGGGAACTCGATCACCGGCAGGCCGACCACCGCGCGAAAACCCATGCGCCGGTAGGTCGCGCCAATCACGTCGGGGAAAAAATAGTTCTCGTTGGCACAGGTGGTGCCGCCCCGCAGCATCTCGGCCACGGCGAGCTCCACGCCATCGCGCACGAACTCAGGCCCCATCACTTTCGCTTCGGCCGGCCAGATGTGTTGCTGCAGCCACACCATCAGCGGCAGGTCGTCGGCGAGGCCGCGCAGCAGGGTCATCGGGTTGTGCGTGTGGCTGTTGATCAGGCCGGGGATCAGCGCGTGCTCCGGCAATTCGACGCGTTCACGCGGCGCGTAGGCAGCACGGGCAGCGGCAATCGCCAGCAATGCGACGATGCGGTCGCCCTGCACCACCACCGCGTGATTCTCCAGCACCACCGCGTGCGGCTCGACCGGCACGACCCAGCGTGCTTCGATCACCAGGTCGACGGGCTGTGGGGCGGTCTGGCTCATCGCTCACTCATTCGGCAAAGGATGGATACGACCTGGGGCGGCACACCTTGCGGCGCCCCGCCCCAGTATCGTCGTGTCTCGGCATCGTCATTCCGGCGAAGACCGGATTCCAGCGCCTTTCCGTTGCAACACTGCGAAAGGCATCTGTGCGCTGCGCACAAGCACTCCACTGGATGACTCACTCCGCTCGCCCTTGGCGTTCTTCGCGCTGCGCGCTCGTCCGGCTTTGGCCGGGGTGACACATCGGAGCCAAGGCCGCGAGCGAGCGGGCCGAGTTACGTCACTTGACGCGGCTGTCGTACTCGCCTGTGCGGGTGTCGACCTTGATGATTTCGTCCTGATTGACGAACAGCGGCACGCGAACCACGGCACCCGTCTCCAGGGTAGCCGGTTTGCCGCCACCGCCCGAAGTGTCGCCGCGCACGCCCGGATCGGTCTCGACTATCTTCAGTTCGACGAACTTCGGTGCCTGCACGGCGATGATGCTGCCGTTGAACACGGTGACTACGCACTCTTCCTCGCCCTTCAGCCATTTCCACGCATCGCCCATGGCGGCAAGGGTCGCCGGTATGATCTCGAAGGTCTCCATGTTCATGAAGTGCCACACGCGATCCTTGCCGATGCCGTCGATAAACGAGAGCTGCATGTCGGTATCTGTGGCATCGGCTTCCTCGAAGGAGTCGCTGGATTTCAGCGTCTGCTCGGTAGTGCGGCCGTCCTTGAGGTTGCGGATGCGGATACGGGTGAACGCCTGCCCCTTGCCCGGCTTGACGAAGTCCGCTTCGGTGATGAGCCACGGGTCGCCGTTGTGAATGATCTTCTTGCCCGTCTTGACGTCATTGAGGCCGAGGGTCGCCATGCGCTATCTGCTCCAGAGTCGATTTCGCCCGAGGGGCGGCTAAAATGAATATTTGTCACGGGCTTCAGCGCCCGCTCCAAGGCCCAGCATGATAACCGCAAGCCCCCATCCCCGCCTATCGCCGCCTGCGCCCGGCTGGCGCGAGCTGTGGCGGGATGCCATCACCGACGTCGGCGAACTGCTGCAGACGCTCGGCCTGGGTGACCGCACCGACCTGCTGCCGCCCGACGATGCGGGCTTCGCCCTGCGGGTTCCCCGCGGGTTTGTCGCGCGGATGCGCCACAACGACCCGGCCGATCCGCTGCTGCTGCAGGTGCTTCCGCAACGCGCCGAGCACGATCGGGTCGAAGGATTCACGACGGATGCCGTGGGCGACATGGCGTCCCGGGCCGGGCACGGCATCCTGCACAAGTACGAGGGTCGCGCGCTGCTGATCGCCAGCGGCAGTTGTGCCGTGAACTGCCGCTACTGCTTCCGCCGGCACTTTCCCTACGCCGAGGAGATCGCTGCCGCATCGCAGTGGCGTGAAGCGCTGGCGCTGGTGCGGGCCGATCCGTCGATCCGTGAGCTGATCCTTTCCGGAGGGGATCCGCTCGCGCTGGCCACGCACAAGCTGGAAGAGCTGACCCGGGGCCTGAGCGACCTGCCTCACGTCATTCGTCTGCGCATCCACACTCGCCTGCCGGTGGTGCTGCCTGAGCGGATCGACGACACCTTCATCGACTGGCTGGCCGCCTTGCCGCTGCAAAAAGTGGTGGTGCTGCACGCGAACCACGCCAACGAGTTCGATGCGCATGTCGATGCCGCCTGCGCCCGGTTGCGTGCCGCCGGCGCCACCCTGCTCAACCAATCGGTACTGCTTCGCGGCGTGAACGACGGTGCCGATGCGCTGGCTGCGCTGTCCGAACGCATGTTCGCCAGCGGCGTGCTGCCTTATTACCTGCACCAGCTCGATCGCGTGCAGGGCGCCGCGCATTTCGAGGTCGACGACGGCCGCGCACTAGCCTTGGTGGACGAGCTTCGCGCACGACTGCCGGGCTATCTGGTGCCCAGGCTGGTCCGCGAAGTGGGTGGCGACGCCTCCAAGCGGGCGCTGTGAGCAGGCGGCAGTCACTGTTGTGCGGTTTTCCGCTGGCGGCTGATGACGGAATCCGTTACAAACATCCATGACGGACGAGCCTGCAAACCGACTCGCACGGCCCATGGCGATCAACGGACAGCCCAGCGCCCCATGAAAAAAGATTACGTCATCAAGATCCTCTTCATCGAGAACTCGCTCGAGGAAGCGGAGCAGATCATCAGTTTGTTGCGCAATACCGGTATTGCCGTGCGACCGGCACGCGCCACCAATGTCGAACAATTGCAGACGGCCGTGAACGAGCTGGAGCCGGACGTGGTGATGTTCGATCCAGCGGTTGCCGGAATCACGCTGCCCGAAGCCGTGAAGGTACTCGATGCCTACGGCCGCGACTATTCCCTGCTTGGGTTGGTCAACAGTTTCGAGAACCAGGTCATTGCCGATCTCTTCGTACATGGCGCGCGCGGGGTGGCATCACGCAACCAGCCAAAGCAGTTGATCGCGGTGTTGCAGCGGGAGTTCGATGCACTGCAGACCCGCCGCCAGGTGCGCCGGTTGGAAACCTCGTTGCGGGAGTCGGAGCGACGCTGCGATGCGCTGCTCGATTCGTCCACCGACGCGATCGCCTATGTCCACGAAGGCATGCACGTGCGCGCCAACCAGGCCTATCTGGAAACCTTCGGCTACGACAGTTTCGACGATCTGCTGGGGCTGCCGGTGCTGGACATGATCGACGCGGCCCACGCCGACGAGTTCAAGGCCCTGCTGCGCGGCCATGCACGCCAGGAGAAGATGCCATCGCATCTTGCCCTGCACGCGCGGCGCGCCGATGGCAGCCATTTCGACGCCACGGTGGAGTTCGCCCCGGCCACGTTCGAGGGCGAGCCTTGTCTGCAGATTGTGTTCCGCCGGCAACTGGTCGATCCGACGGTACTCGCACAGCTTCAACGCGACCCGGTTACCGGGCTGTTCAATCGCGCGCGCATGCTCGAATGCGTCGACGATGCCGTGACGGCGGCCGCCAAGGGCAAGAAGGGCCAGTCGCTGTTGCTGGTCGAGCCGGACAACTGGGCTTCGCTGGTGGGGGGAATCGGCCTGGGCAAGGCCGATGAACTGCTGGCCGGCTTCGCCGATCGCATCCGCATGCTGCTGGGTGCCGACGATGTCGCCGGCATGCTCGCCGAGCACACGCTGGGCGTGATACTCGATTCGCGCACGGACGAGGAGATCAAAGGCTGGATCGCCAAACTCCAGCACAGCGTCAGCGCCGAGATCTTCGATGCCGGCACCCGCTCGATCACCATCACCGCCAGCATCGGCGGCAGCCTGCTGGGCGAGAAGAATGCCAATACCGAGCTGCTGCTCAACCAGGCCAGCCTGGCGTTGCGCACGGCGCAGAGCCTGGGCGGCAGCCAGGTCGAACTGCATGACCCGGCGGCGCGCGAGAAAGCCGACGAGGAACGCGATCGCTACTGGCTCGAACTGCTGCAGCAGGCGCTGGCGTCAAACGGTCTGATGCTCTATCACCAGCAGACCATCAGCCTGCAGGATGCAGAGGGCGACTACTCGGAGATCCTGCTGCGCATGAGCGGTCCCCAAGGCGAGGTATTGCCCGGGTTCTTCATGCCGATAGCCGAGAAGCACAACCTCACCTGCGCGATCGACCGCTGGGTGCTGGACCGGGCCATCAGCTCGCTGCAGTCGCGCGAAGCACAGGGCCAGCAGACCATTTTCTTCATCAAGCTCACCGCCGCTTCACTGCAGGACGACAGCTTGCTGCCATGGCTGGCCGAGCGACTGGGCCGGGCGGCGCTGAAGCGTGGCCATCTCGTGCTGGAAATGACCGAAAGCAAAGTGATGACGCTGCTGCGGCCGGCGCAGGAGTTCGTCAAGGGATGGAAGAAACTCGGCGGCCGTTTCGCACTGGAGCAATTCGGCTCGGGTCTGAATTCATTCCAGTTGCTCAACCATATCGACGCGGATTACCTCAAGATCGACCGCAGCTACATGGCCGAGCTTCCGCAACACCCGGACAGCCAGCGCAAGATCACCGAGATCTGCCAGCAGGCCCGCGAACTGAAACGCCAGACCATCGCCGAATGGGTGGAGGACGCGACCAGCACGTCATTGCTGTTCGCCTGCGGCGTGGACTTCGTGCAGGGCAACTTCCTGCAGCAGCCCCAGCGACTGGATGAATGAGCCCCCGGTGCACCGCTGCGCTGCACCGGAGTCGCTTCACGCAAAAAAACCCGCGGATCGCTCCGCGGGTTTTCTTGTGCAGCACTGACGGCGCAGATTACTCGGCGGCAGCGGCGGCGGCAGCCGCCTTGGCATTGACCTTGGCGGCGGCAGCAGCGGCGATGTCTTCCTTGATGCGGGCGGCCTTGCCTTCCAGGCCACGCAGGTAATACAGCTTGGCGCCGCGAACCTTGCCCTTGCGCTTCACGGTGAGCGAGTCGATGGCCGGGCTATGCGCCTGGAACACACGCTCCACGCCGGTGCCATGGGATATCTTGCGCACGGTGAAGGCCGAGTGCAGTCCACGGCTGCGCTTGGCGATGACGATGCCCTCGAACGCCTGCACGCGCTCACGGTTGCCTTCCTTCACCTTGACGTTGACCACCACGGTGTCGCCGGGGCCGAAGTCCGGCAGCTGGCGGGTGATCTGCTCGGATTCGAACTGTTCAATGATCTTGTTCATGGCGCACCTGTCGGTTCACTTTAGCGGTATCAATGCTGCGGTCATCACTCGACCGCATCGTCTTGCCGTGAATGTTCCTGACGAACATGTTCACGGCGGAATTCTTCAAGCAGCGCACGGGATTCCGCATCCAGCCAGCACTGCGACAACAAGTCCGGGCGGCGCAACCAGGTTCGTCCCAGCGATTGCTTGAGGCGCCAGCGGGCAATCGCCGCATGGTCACCGGACAGCAACACCTCCGGCACATCACCCAGTGCATGATGCACCGGTTTTCCATAATGCGGACAATCCAGCAGGCCATCCGAGAATGAATCCTGCTCGGCCGACTGCGCGTCGTTCAACGCACCGTCCTGCAAGCGCCCCACTGCATCGATGATCACCGCAGCGGCCAGCTCGCCTCCGGACAGCACATAGTCGCCGATGGATAGCTCCTCGTCGACCTCGTGCGCCAGCAGACGCTCGTCCACACCTTCGTAACGTCCACAAAGCAGGCCGATGCGCGGCAACTTCGCCAGCGCTTCCACCCTGCCCTGCGTCAGCCGCGTTCCCTGCGGACTGAGATAAATCAGATGCACCGCTTCCGGTGCCGCCGCGCGCATGGCCGCCAGGGTCGTGCGCAACGGCTCGATCATCATCACCATGCCGGGACCGCCGCCGTACGAGCTGCTGTCCACACTACGATGCCTGTCGATGGCGTAGTCGCGCGGGTTCCAGGCTTCCACCTGCAGCAACTCGCGTTGCTGCGCGCGTCCCACCACACCGACAGCGGCACACTGGCGCACGAAGTCGGGAAACAGGCTGACGACATCGATGCGCATGATCCTTGCCCTTATGTCCCGCAACCCGGCGACGTCAGAATTCAGGATCCCAGTCCACCACCATGCGCCCCGCGGACAAATCCACTGAACGCACATACGAACCCTGGATGAAGGGGATCAACCGCTCGCGAGCGCCATCCCTCACTACCACGACATCGTTGGCACCGGTGGCGAACAGGTGACTGACCCGCCCCAGCTTCACGTCTTCCGTGGTGACGACCTCAAGTCCTTCGAGATCGACCCAGTAATACTCATCCTTCGCGGTAGGCGGCAACTGGTCACGGGTGACATAGATGTCATGGCCGATCAGCGCTGCTGCCTGTTCCCGGTCGTCCACACCGGGCAGTTGGGCCACGATGCCCTTGCCCTGCGTGCGACCCTTCGCTCCCGCAATCTGCGTCTCCACACCCGGCGCTGCGGTGAGCAGCCACGGCTGGTAGTCGAAGATCCGCATGCGCGGCTCAGCCCAGGATTCGATCTTGAGCCAGCCTTGCACACCGTACAGCCCGACGATGCGTCCGATCAGGACGCGCCGACTGGCTGCAGCCATACTCAGGCAGCGGCCTGCTGCTTGCCCGCTTCCTTGACCAGGGCGGCGACCTTGTCGGTCAACTGCGCACCCTTGCCTACCCATTCCTTGACACGCTCGACGTTCAGCTCAAGGCGCTTGTCCTTGCCCGACGCGACCGGGTTGTAATAGCCGATGTTCTCGATGTTGCGGCCGTCGCGCTTGCTGCGCTGGTCGGTCACGACGACGTGGTAGAACGGACGGCCCTTGGCGCCACCGCGCGAAAGACGAATCTTGACCATGGTAAAACTCCAGAATTGCCGGACGGGCGGCAGGCACACGAGAGACGTGCGCGGTAAACGGGGCATTTTAGCGGGTTTTCGGGAAAAGGGAAGACTTTGAAATCTTTGAACGGAGCAACGGCCACCCGCTCCCGATACGTAATCAACGCACAGGAGGCAACCCACCCATGCCGCCCATGCCTTTCATGGCGCCGCGCATCTGCCGCATAAGGCCCTTGGTTCCACCCTTTGACAGCTTGGACATCATCTTTTCCATCTGCATGTACTGCTTCAGCAGCCGGTTGACGTCGGCCGGCTGGGTGCCCGAGCCGCGCGCCACGCGGGCGCGGCGCGAGCCGTTCAGCAGGTCCGGGTGGCGGCGTTCCTTCTTGGTCATCGAACAGATGATCGCGATCATCCGGTTCATTTCGCCATCGTTGACCTTGGACTTGACGCTGTCCGGCAGGCTGGACATGCCCGGCAATTTGTCCATCAGGCCGGCGAGGCCGCCCATGTTGCCCATCTGCTCCAGCTGGTCCTTCATGTCGTTCAGGTCGAAGCGCTTGCCCTTCATCACCTTCTGGGCCAGCTTCTGCGCCTTGTCCTGGTCGACCTTGCGCTCCACCTCCTCGACCAGCGACAGCACGTCGCCCATGCCGAGGATGCGCTGGGCCAGGCGATCCGGGTGGAACGGTTCCAGCGCATCGCTCTTTTCGCCGGCGCCGAGGAACTTGATCGGCTTGCCGGTGACGTAGCGCACCGACAGCGCCGCGCCGCCGCGGGCGTCGCCATCGGTCTTGGTCAGGATCACGCCGGTCAGCGGCAGCGCCTCGTTGAACGCCTTGGCCGTGTTGGCGGCGTCCTGGCCGGTCATCGAGTCGACCACGAACAGGGTTTCGACCGGCGTGATCGCGGCGTGCAACGCCTTGATCTCGGCCATCATCGCCTCGTCCACGTGCAGCCGGCCGGCGGTGTCGACGATCAGCACGTCGATCACCTCGCGTCGCGCGGCGGCGATGGCGTCCTTCGCGATCTGCACCGGGTTCTGGCCCGCCTCCGACGGGAAAAACTTAACCCCGACCTGTTCGGCCAGCGTACGCAACTGTTCGATCGCCGCCGGACGATAGACGTCGCAGCTGACGACCATTACCTTTTTCTTCTTGCGCTCGGTCAACAAGCGCGCCAGCTTGGCAACCGTCGTGGTCTTGCCGGCACCCTGCAGGCCTGCCATCAGCACCACGGCCGGGGGTTGCTGGGCCAGGTTCAGTTCGCTGTTGGCGGTACCCATCACCACGGTCAACTCGTCGCTGACCACCTTCACCAGCGCCTGTCCGGGCGACAGACTCTTGATCACGTCCTGGCCGACTGCGCGAACCTTGATTCGCTGGATCAGCGCCTGCACCACCGGCAACGCCACGTCCGCTTCCAGCAGTGCGATGCGCACTTCACGCAGGGCCTCGCGGATGTTTTCCTCGGTCAGCCGCCCGCGGCCGCGCAGGCGGTTGACGGTGGTGGAAAGGCGTTGGCTGAGCGACTCGAACATGGGATCGGCACTGGGCTGGAAACCGCTGATTATAGCGGACGCAGCGCCTGCTCAATGCTGGATCGATGGCTACGCCTTGATCCAGCTGGCGATGTCGCCGATGACATGCGGGTCGACGCGACTCGGTTTCGAGTAGTCGTCGCCGGTCTGGTTGGCTGGCATGAACAGGTGGCTCAAGCCCGGATAAAGGTGAAAGGTCGCATTGGACCTGCCGGCCATACCCTGCTTCCACTGTGCGAAATCCAGCGTCGGCGAGACCTGGAAATCGGCATCGCCTTGCAGGAACAGCATCGGCACGGACAGCGACTTAGCCACGGCCATCTGGTGATAGTCGTGCAGGCTCAGCCAATAGCTCTGGGGTTGTCGCATGAACGTGCCTTGCGGGGGCAGACCCGGTCCGACCTGCGCCAGCAATCGCTGCTCGTTGCGGATGGCTTCGATATCCCGCAGGGCCGACTTGTCGGGACCTTGCGGATTCTGGTCGTGTATTTGCTGCGCCAGCACGCTCAGCAATGTACGCGTCGGCGCAGCCATCAGGATCAAACCAGCCAGCTGGGGGGCGCGCTTGCCGATGCGCGGCGCCATCATCGCGCCCAGGCTATGACCAAGCACAAACACGCGCCGCGGATCGACTACCTTCTGTGCAGCCAGCAGACGGACAGCCGCTACCGCATCATCCGTCACTTCCGCATCGATGACAGGACCGTCCTTGCCACCCCAGCCCCGCGGGTAGTCGAAAGGACGCTTGTCGTAGCGCAGCGAGGCAATACCGGCACGCGCCAGACCCTCTGCAATATCGCGGAACGGCTTGTTGGGGCCGATGCTCTCGTCCATGTCATGCGCTCCGGAACCGGCCACCAGCACAACCGCCGGGAACGGCCCTCGTCCAACCGGCATGGTGAGGGCCCCTTGCAGCGGGCCAACCGGCGTCGGCACATCCAGCGGTGACACCCGCACGCCGTCGGCCTCGACCTGTGCCTTCACCGGTTCGACCGACGTGACCATCGCGGCAGGCAGAAAACGGAAGTGAGCAATGGAGCCCTGTGCATCGCAGCTAGTTACCAGGTCCAACGGCATCTTGGCGAAAGTGATCGGCGTGACCACCGCCGGTTCGCCCTGGAGCAACTGGCGCGCGGATGCAGCGTGACCGCCATAAGCGCCGGCGCTCGCCTGTACTTGCGTCCATGCCTGCTTCAGCCTGGCGGCATCGAGTTGCTTGCCGATCGCAGCATTGAAATGCGCGCGCGCATCGGCAAAGTCGCCTCTAGTGAGCGCCTCCAGCGATGCCGCCGAGTTCTCCACACAGGCGTCACCCGCATGCGCGGGCGGCGCAGCGAGAAGCAGGGCCGCCGACAGCGCAGCCAGCGTGCGCGATAGCAGTTTCATCAGGTATCTCCTTGCAGGGTGTCCAGGATGAGATTGGAGGAATGGTCAGTGGCGCCCTTCGATGGCGCGGTATGCGAAGAACGAGTACACATACGGGATCAGCAGCATGGCCACGATCGCCACCAGCCCCCAGCCCGGCATGGCGTGAGCTAGCGTGGCGATCACCATCGCCATGCCAGCCAGCACGAATACCCAGCCGGCCAGACGATGCGTGCGTTCCCACACCGCGTCGCTGGCCAGCGTCCACGGGGTGCGGATGCCGATGAAGAAGTTTTTGCGCAACTTGCCCATGTAGTTGCCCAACACCATCAACAGCACGCCGACGGCAAGTGGCACGATGGTCGACAAAGGCAACGCGAACCCGGCCCCGACCAGCAGTGCGGTCATTCCGATCACCAGCATCACGCCTTGGATCACCAGCATCAGCGCACCGTAAATGCCGGCGAAGGGCTCGATCTCGAACCGGCGCGGCGAAATCGCCGGCAGCACCACTGTCAGCACGGCCAGACCGGAAATCAGCAGAGGCCACATGGCCGCGCCCCAAAACCTGGGTGCATAGCCGTTCGCCAGCCCATTCATGTCCCAGTGGATCGGTACCTGCGCCGGCAACCGGGGGTACAGCCAGACCGTCGTGCCAACGGCGATGGCCATGAAGAGGACCGAGACGATCAAGGTGCGCACGGATTTCATTTCTTGCCTCCAGCGTTCCCTTTCGACGGGAACAGGTCCATCAGCATCCGCGCCAGGTCTTCAAACACGGTGCTGTTGAGCGAATACACGATGTACTGGCCGCGCCGCTCCGTACGCACCAGATCGGCCTGCTTGAGCACGTTGAAGTGATGCGACAGCGACGCCGGCGTAATGTCGAACGCCTCACCGATCTCGCCGGCGCTAAGCGCGCCGCTTTGCAGGCGCTTGAGAATCGCCCGACGGGTCGGATCGGCCATGGCTTTGAAGACTTCCTGCTGCTTCATCGATTGCATCGCTCGTTCGTCGTGTTTATATATTTAGACAAATATCTAAATATTGCAAGTGCTCGATGGCCGCCGGTGCGCATTCACGCCACGATCGGCCCTGTGCGACACTTGCGCGTCATGTCACTTACCCTGCCTTCCATCCTTGCCATCGCGCTGTACATCGGCGCCGCCAGCCTGTTGGCAGCACCGTTGACCGGTTGCCCGCGCACGCCTCGACGCCTGGGCCTGGGCACCGCGACCCTGGCCGTGCTGCTGCATGCCGGCGTCCTGTTGGGTGCGCATGGCGGCAGGGTCGATCTGCATTTCTTTGCGGCGTTGTCGCTGGTAGCCTGCGTGGTCGCGGCGCTGACCTTGTTGGTCAACCTGTCGCGGCCGGTTGCCGGACTTGGCGTGATCGTGTTTCCGCTGGCGGCGCTGCTGCTGGCGCTGGATGTCTTTCTCGCACCGGCGACCACGCCGGTGCCGATCGATTGGCAGATCAAGCTGCACGTGGTGATCGCCCTGCTCGCCTACAGCCTGTTGTCGATCGCCGCGGTGCTGGCCATCCTGCTGTCCGTGCAGGAACGTGCCCTGCGCACGCATCGGCCCGGGCGGCTGATCCGTGCTCTGCCGCCGCTTACCCAGACCGAGTCCCTGCTCTTCAGCCTGATCGGTGTCGGTTTCGCCCTGCTTACCCTGACCCTGCTCAGCGGCCTGTTGTTCATCGCCAACATCCGCGCGCAGCATCTGGTGCATACCACCGTGCTGACCATTGTTGCCTGGCTGATTTTCGGCGCCCTGCTTTGGGGCCGCTGGCGCCACGGCTGGCGTGGACGCAGCGCGGTCAACCTCACCCTGCTGGGCATGGCGATGCTGGTACTGGCGTTCTTCGGTTCGAAATTCGTGCTCGAAGTGATCCTGCATCGCTCGATGGCCTGAAGCCGTTCAGCGGCAGGCGTCGATCGCCTCGCTCAAGCGCTCCACCCCGACCACCTCCATCTCGCCGACCCTGCCCTTCTTCGGTGCATTCGCCTTCGGCACGATCGCGCGGCGGAAGCCGTGGTGGGCCGCCTCCTTCAGACGCTCCTCGCCATTCGGCACCGGGCGGATCTCGCCCGACAGGCCCACCTCGCCATACACGATGGCCTGTTCGGGCAACGGCCGATCGCGCAGGCTCGACAACACCGCCAGCACCACCGGCAGGTCGGCCGCCGTTTCCTGCACGCGGATGCCGCCGACGACGTTGACGAACACGTCCTGGTCGTAGGCCGCCACGCCACCGTGCCGATGCAGCACCGCCAGCAACATGGCCAGGCGGTTCTGATCCAGCCCCAGCGCGAAGCGGCGCGGATTGCCCAGGGAAGATTGATCGACCAGCGCCTGCACCTCGACCAGCAGCGGCCGGCTGCCCTCGCGCGTCACCATCACCGCGCTGCCCGAGGTCGGCCCCGCATGCGAGGACAGGAAGATCGCCGACGGATTCGGCACCTCGCGCAGGCCCTTGTCCGACATCGCGAACACGCCCAGCTCGTTGACCGCACCGAAGCGGTTCTTGAACGCGCGCAGGATGCGAAAGCGCGAGCCCGATTCGCCCTCGAAATAGAGCACTGCATCGACCATGTGCTCGAGCACGCGCGGGCCGGCGATACCGCCCTCCTTGGTGACGTGACCGACCAGAAACACGGAAGTGCCGGTCTCCTTGGCGAAGCGGGTCAGCTTGGCCGCGGACTCGCGCACCTGCGACACCGAGCCGGGCGCGGCGGTGAGCAGCTCGGTCCAGATGGTCTGGATCGAATCGATCACCAGCACGCGCGGGCGGGTCGTCATGGCCTGTTCGAGAATCCGCTCGATGCAGGTCTCGGCCAGCGCCTGCAGCGGTTCCAGCGGCAGGCCCAGGCGCTGCGCGCGGGAAGCCACCTGCGACAGCGATTCCTCGCCGGTGACATACACGCTGGGCAGGTGCGCACCCAGTGTGCCGAGCATCTGCAGCAACAGGGTCGATTTGCCGATGCCGGGATCGCCACCGATCAACACCACCGAGCCCTGCACCAGGCCGCCGCCCAACACCCGGTCCAGCTCCCCGATGCCGGTCAGTGTGCGCGCCTCGGTGGTCAGCGCCACCTCGGTCAGCGGCGTGATCCGCGCCGATCCCGCGGCGTTGCCGGCATAGCTGGAACGCTGCGCGCCGACCGACGACACGGCTGCCGATGCCGGCGTCAGCACGATCGCGCTGAGCGTGTTCCACACCCCACATTCCACACATTGACCCTGCCACTTGTTGTGCTCGGCACCGCACTCGGTGCAGACGTAGGCAGTCTTGGCCTTGGCCATGCGGTTTTCCTGTCGATGCTGATGATAGCGGTGAGCTTAGCCTGCGACTGGCGCAAACCGCGAGACGCGTTGGCGCAGGGTCTCGTCAGCTTTCGTCTTCCACAAACAGCACCCTCCGGGTCATGCCGCAGGTGAGGTCGTAGGAGATCGTGCCGGACTGTGCGGCAATGTGTTCGACCGGCAGTTCCGGCCCCCACAGCAATACGCGATCGCCGATTTTCGCGGCCGGCGCGTCGCGCAGGTCGAGCGTGATCAGATCCATCGAGACGCGACCGATCAGCGGCACGCGCTGCTCGCCCACCAGCACCGGCGTGCCGGCGATGGCGCTGCGCGGATAACCGTCGCCGTAGCCGACGGCGGCCACGCCGACCGGCATGTCCTCGGGGCAGATCCAGGTGCCGTTGTAGCCGACCCGCTCGCCGCGCTTGATCGGGTTGATCGCGATCAGGCGCGTTGTCAGCGTCATTGCCGGACGGAAGCCGAAGTCGGCGCCGCTTTTGCCGTCGACCACCGACAAGCCGTACAGCAGTCCGCCGGTACGCACCCAGTCGCCACGCGCGTCGGGCCAGCCGAGTACGGCCGCGGAGTTGGACAGCGATCGCGGGCCGCCGAACATCCGTGTTGCTTCGGCGAAGCGGGCAATCTGCGCCGGCGTCTGCCCGCCATCGAACACCTCGGAATCGGAGAAGTGCGTGAGCAAGCCGATATCCGGATCCACGCCCGGCGTGGCCGCAAGTTGCGCATGCACCGCTGCCACCCGCTCTGGGGCGAAACCGAGCCTGTGCATGCCGCTGTCGATCTTCAGCCAGGTGCGCAGACGTCCGCGCGCCGGGTCGGCTTGCGCCAGCCATTGCAGTTGCACGTCGTGATGGATCGCCGCGTCCAGCTGCAGCCGCTGCATCTCGGCGATGTCGCGGGCCGTATCCGGGCCGGACAGCACCACGATGCGCTGGCGATGCCCCGCTGCGCGCAGGCGCAGGCCGTCACCGAGCGCAGCCACCGCGAACGCTTCTGCCTCGCCATCGAGTGCGCGGGCGACCCGTTCCAGCCCATGGCCATAGGCGTCGGCCTTGACCACCGCCATCACTTGCGCAGGCGCGGCCAGCATCTTCAGCCGCGCCAGATTGTGGCGCAAGGCGCCGAGATGGATGGTGGCTACGGTAGCGCGACTCATGACGGCCGGACGTCCCGCATGGGGCATCGGCAACCGCGGAACACGCGGGCGCCGGATGTTGCTGGAGGCTGAGGCAGGAGCGCTCCCCTCCCCCCGGACCGCTCCTTCGAGCTGCGCGCATGGGAGCGGGTGCAGAGACGCGTCGCCTTGCAGGAGTTCCGAATCGGCATTCCCGACCCCCGTTTCCCGGCTCTCAATCGAAACTTCCCACGAACGAGTCCGGCGCGTAGTTCTCGAACTTGGTGTAATGACCGAGGAAGGTCAGTTTGCAGGTGTCCGTGGGGCCGTTGCGCTGCTTGCCGATGATGATCTCGGCCATGCCCTTGTCGGGCGATTCCTTGTTGTAGTACTCGTCACGATAGATGAACATGATCACGTCTGCGTCCTGCTCGATCGCGCCGGATTCGCGCAGGTCGGACATCATCGGGCGCTTGTCGGCGCGCTGTTCCAGCGAACGGTTCAACTGCGACAGGGCAATCACCGGCACGTTCAACTCCTTGGCGAGGCCCTTGAGTGAACGCGAGATTTCTGAAATTTCGGTGGCGCGATTCTCCTTGTTGCCGGGCACCTGCATCAGCTGCAGGTAATCGATCACGATCAAACCCAGCCCGCCATGCTCGCGATGCAGGCGGCGCGAGCGCGAGCGCAACTCCACCGGCGACAGGCTGGGCGTGTCGTCGATGAAGATCTTGGCATCGGACAGGATCGAGATCGCGTTGGAGACGCGCGGCCAGTCTTCCTCCTGCAGATCGCCATTGCGCAGGTGCTGCTGATGGATGCGGCCGACCGAGGAGATCAGGCGGAACGCCAGCTGCGAGGCCGACATTTCCATCGAGAACACCACCACCGCCTTCTTGCTGCGCAGCGCGGCGGTCTCGGCGATGTTCAGCGCAAACGCGGTCTTGCCCATCGACGGGCGCGCCGCCACGATGATCAGGTCGGACGGCTGCAGACCCGAGGTGAGATTGTCCAGGTCATTGAAGCCCGTGGTGATGCCGGTCAGCTGGCCGCGATTCTCGTAGCGCTCGGTGAGCAGGCGGAAGGCATCCTTCACCGCCTCGCGCATCGAAACGGAGTCCTTCTTGCCGCGCGCGCCGGATTCGGCAATGTGGAACACGCGCTGCTCGGCGCTTTCCAGCACCTCCTGCACGCTCTTGCCTTCGGGCCGATAGCCGTCCTCGGTGATCGAGGTGCCGGCGTCGATCAGCTGCCGCATTACCGACTTCTCGCGCACGATATCGCCATACGCCGCGATGTTCGCCGCGCTCGGCGTGCTGTTGGCCAGCTCGATCAGGTAGCTGGCGCCGCCGACCATCTCGGCCAGACCGTTGCTGTCGAACCAGTCGCCCAGGGTCACCGCATCGCACGGCATGCCCTTGTTCGCCAGTTCGTTGATCGCCCGCCAGATCAGCCGATGGTCCTTGCGGTAGAAATCCTGCTCGGCCAGCCTGTCGGCCACCTTGTCCAGCGCATCCGGCGCCAGCATCAGGCCACCCAGCACCGCCTGTTCGGCGTCGATGGAATGCGGCGGCACGCGCAGCGCCTCGATGGCGGGAGACGAAGGTTTGCGTTCGGGCACGAAGGACATCGACTTACCTCAGGAGAATTGCCCCCACGACCGACCCGCTTGGCGCCGACATCGTGCGGGTGGTCATACCGACACCCATCATGCGCGGCGCCGTCTCACCCGTCGAGACAACAAGTCTGTGGATAAGCTGGGGATGACGGGGGATAAGAGCGGACAGCGGCGTCGCGGGAGCCCTCTGCTTCCGTCCTCTCCCAGCCGCGCGCCGGGCTCGATCCGGAGCGCACGGCAGCGTGCTCGATGGAAACGAGCCGCTTCCACAAAAAACGGGCACCTTGCGGCGCCCGTTCCTGGTATCACATGCAATCGGCTTACTTGTCGCCGACCACGATCACCTTGACCGTGGTCTGCACGTCGGCATGCAGGCTCACCACCACGTCGTACTCGCCGGTGTTGCGAAGCGGGCCTTCGCCCAGGATCACTTCACCCTTGTTGACGGCATGGCCGGCGGCAGCCAGCGCTTCGGCGATGTCGCGCGGACCGACCGAACCGAACAGCTTGCCCTCCGCACTGGCATGCGCGGAGATGGTCACCGAAGCATCGGCCAGCTTGGCCTTGCGCGCCTCCGCGTCAGCCAGCGCCGTGCTGGCCTTGGCTTCGTACTCGGTGCGACGCTGCTCGAACGCCGCCAGGTTGGCGGCATTGACGCGAACGGCCTTGCCCTGCGGCAGGAGAAAGTTGCGGCCATAACCCGGCTTGACGACGACCTTGTCGCCGAGCGTGCCGAGGCCACGGACTTTTTGCAGAAGAATGAGTTCCATGATGCTTTCCTGTTCGTTAGCACCGGTGTGGCCCGGCGCAGCCAGAGGACGGTTGTCCGAAGGGTGTTCTGAAGTCGCGTCCGGCCGTAGCCGGGCGAAACCGCCACCACAGCACGAGGCTGTGGCAGCCCGCGATCAGACGTCGTGGTTGTCGGTGTACGGCAGCAGCGAGAGGAAGCGGGCGCGCTTGATCGCGGTGGCCAGCTGACGCTGATAGCGCGCCTTGGTGCCGGTGATGCGGCTCGGCACGATCTTGCCGTTCTCGGTGACGTACTGGCGCAGGGTGTTGAGATCCTTGTAATCGATCTCCTTCACGTCTTCGGCAGTGAAGCGGCAGAACTTGCGGCGGCGGAAAAACTTGGACATGGTCTGGGTTCCTATCAGTCGTCGCTGTCGCGATCGTTGTCATCGCGGTCACGCCCACGCGGGCGGCCCTCGCCTTCGCCATCGCTGTCGTCATCGCGGCGACGGGTGGACTTGGCGTCGTCTTTTTCCTTCGACTTCAGGATGAAGGACGGTTCGGTATCGGCTTCGTCACGACGAATCACCAGGTGGCGCAGCACCGCGTCGTTGAAACGGAAACCCGACTCCAGCTCGTTCAGCGCGTTCTGGCTGACTTCGATGTTGAGCAGCACGTAATGTGCCTTGGCCAGGTTCACGATCGGGTAGGCCAGCTGACGACGGCCCCAGTCTTCCAGGCGATGGATCTTGCCGCCGTCGGTTTCGATCAGCGCCTTGTAGCGCTCGAGCATGGCCGGAACCTGCTCGCTCTGGTCGGGATGGACCATGAACACAACTTCGTAATGACGCAGGGTCATTGGGGTTTGACTCCTTGTGGATGCGGCCTTGCGGCCTTGCAGCCTCCCGCCGATGCGGTGAGGCAAGTGTCCTGCCGACACCTGAACGCGTGCAGACAGAAGCGGGATTGTACGATGCCGCCCCAGAGTCACGCAAGTCGTTGAAATACATGACCGGCGATGCAACACGACTCAGCTGACGGTGAAACTCTCCCCACAACCGCATTCGCCCGTGGCGTTGGGGTTGTGAAACACGAAGCTGGCGTTGAGGCCTTGCCGCTGGAAGTCGATCACCGTGCCCTCGACCATCGCCAGGCTTTTGTCGTTGACGATCAACGGCAGGCCGTCCACTTCCACCAGTTGATCGCCTTCGTCGATCGACTCGGCCAGATCCACGACATATGCAAAGCCGGAGCAGCCGGTGCGCTTGACCCCGAAACGCACACCTGCGGCGGCCGGCGTGCCTGCCAGGAAATGGCTCATGCGTTCATGGGCGGCGGGAGTGATGGTGATGCTCATGACGATGGATTCAACCTGATTCGAGTCGCCCGGAAAGTCGCGGCGCGGGCAACGGCTACATTATCATGCCGGTTTGGGCCTGCGCGCCGCGGTGCGCACGCCGTTCATTCTTGCGCCGACATGCGGTGCATCAGCAGGAGTTTCAACGATGGCCGTGGTCAGCCCGACGTTAGTGAGCGTAAAACAGGCTCTGTCCGGCAAGGAGGAGCCCGGCAGCACGGTGACGGTGCGTGGATGGGTACGCACGCGCCGCGATTCCAAGGCCGGTCTGTCTTTCGTCAACGTCACTGACGGTTCCTGTTTCGACCCGATCCAGGCGGTGGTACCAGCCACGCTGGCCAATTACGAGAGCGAGGTGAGGCACCTCACCGCCGGTGCCGGCGTGATCGTCAGCGGCACCCTCGTGCCATCGCAGGGCAAGGGCCAGCGTTTCGAGCTGCAGGCGAGCGAGCTGATCGTCACCGGCCTGGTCGACGATCCGGAAACTTACCCGATCCAGCCCAAACAGCACTCGATGGAGTTCCTGCGCGAGGTCGCCCACCTGCGCCCGCGCACCAACCTGTTCGGCGCAATCACCCGTGTGCGCCACACGATGATGACGGCGATCCATCGCCACCTCACCGAGCAGGGCTTTTTCTGGATCAACACGCCGATCATCACCACCTCCGACGCCGAGGGCGCCGGCGACATGTTCCGGCTGTCCACGCTGGACCTCGCCAACCTGCCGCGCACACCGGACGGGAAGATCGACTTCCGCAAGGATTTTTTCGGCCGCGAGGCATTTCTCACCGTGTCCGGCCAGCTCAACGTCGAGGCGTACTGCCTGGCGATGAGCAAGGTGTATACCTTCGGCCCCACCTTCCGCGCCGAGAACTCCAACACTCCGCGCCACCTGGCGGAGTTCTGGATGGTAGAGCCCGAGATCGCATTCGCCGATCTCGCCGCCAACGCCGACTGCGCCGAGGGTTTCCTCAAGGCGATCTTCAAGGCCGTGCTGGACGAGCGCCCGGACGACATGGCGTTTTTCGCCGAGCGCGTGCAGCCGGACGCGATCAGCCGGATGGAAGCGTTCGTCGCGCAGCCGTTCGAACGCATCGACTACACCGACGCCATCGCGATCCTGCAGAAATCGGGACAGAAATTCGAGTATCCGGTGGCCTGGGGCATCGATCTGCAGACCGAGCACGAACGCTATCTGGCCGAGAAACACATTGGCCGTCCCGTGGTCGTCATGAACTATCCCGAGGCGATCAAGGCGTTCTACATGCGATTGAACGATGACGGGAGAACCGTCGCGGCAATGGACGTGCTGGCGCCGGGCATCGGCGAGATCATCGGTGGCAGCCAGCGCGAGGAGCGGCTGGATTATCTCGACCGGCGCATGGTCCAGTTCGGGCTCGATCCCGCCACCTACGGCTGGTATCGTGACCTGCGCCGCTACGGAACCGTGCCGCATGCCGGCTTCGGTCTCGGCTTCGAGCGCCTGCTGGTCTACATTTGCGGCCTGGCCAACATCCGTGATGCCATCCCCTACCCGCGCGCTGCGGGAACCGCAGAATTCTGAGTACCCTGCCTGCCATGCCGTATCGCTTCGCCGCCATCGCCGCTGCCCTGGCCCTCACCGCTCTGTTGGCGGGATGCCATAACGCCAAGGCGCTGATCCCGCCCAACCTGCGGCCGCCAGCGGAGAACGCGGCCGGCGCACTCAAGCAAGCTCGGCAGCAGTTGCTGCAGGCCACGCCGTGCTGCAGCAGCTTTGCCGATTTCTCCTATCGCTCCATGCTGCCGTGGCAACCGCAGAAGTTCACGCTGGGCAGCGGCAGCATGGTCGCCAACCTCAACGGCGTGCACAGCTATTTTCTTGCCTTTCGCCTGCCCGCCGACGTGAAGCTGCCGTACCAGGTCGCCCTGAAATCGGAATTGAATGGTCGCTGGCTGCACGCCAGCTATCTGTTCGCTCCCACCATCGTGCTGCTGGACGAAGGCTTTCAGCCGATCCATTCCGAGGACATCGGATTGTGCGAACACATGGGCTGGAGCGACGAAACCACCGGCGCGTTCGGCAGCCTCAAGGTGACCGATCCGAAGACTCGCTACCTGTTGGTCTACAGCTCCGCCGAACAGCAGTCCGGCAAGACCTACTGGGAACAATCGCCCGCGTCGATCTCCAACAGCAGCGCCGCGACCTTGCAGATGAACTCCGCCGGCAGCTTCAGCATTCCTCATGGCCCCGACGGTACGCTGTGGGTCGGCATGATGAACAAGACCTACAAGAAAACCATCGATAGCGCGATCTGCCAGAAGGCGTCCGAAGGCGATGGCCTGCTCAACACCTTGCGTGCCACCTTGCCGCTGCCCTGGAGCACCAGCAGTGGCGCCCAGGGTGATAGCGACCCGGCCGCCAGTCACACCCGATCGCCGTGATCGTCCTGTATCTCGCCTTGCTGGTGGGTGGCGTCGGCCTGTTCCTGATGTCCTACCTGGCCCAGTTCCGGCTGGCCGGGCTGCTGCGCAAGCGCTATCCCGAACATTGGCAGGTCATTGCCGAGCCTGACCACGGCAGAGCTTCGGCCTTCCGCACCTGGATCCGCATGCAGCACGTGCTGCGCTCGCCCGTGTTGCCCGCATTGGGCGATGCAACCATCAATGGCTGGCGCCAAGTCTGGCGTTACGGCCCATGGCTGGGCTGGCTGTGCTGGTTTGCGGCGCTCGCCATGCGCCTGTTGCTGCACTGACCCGAGGAAAGCCCATGCAACTGGATCTTAGCGGACGCCACGCGCTGGTCTGCGGCGCCTCGCAAGGCATCGGCCGCGCCAGCGCGATCGAACTGGCCGAACTCGGCGCCAGCGTCACCCTGCTGGCGCGCTCTGCCGATGTGCTGCAGACGGTCGCCGGGGGCCTGCCGCGCCCCTTCGCCGGGCAGCGCCACGACTGGCGCAGCGTCGACATGCTGGACACCAGCAGTGTCAGTGCTGCCGCCCTGGAGATCGCCGCCAGCGCGCCCGTGCATATCCTCATCAACAACACGGGCGGGCCGCCGGGCGGATCGGCGAACACGGCGGCCACGACTGCGTTCGAGAACGCGTTCCGGCAACATCTGCTCGGTGCCCATGCGCTGCTTCAGGCGTTGCTGCCCGGCATGCGCGCCAGCGGCTACGGCCGCATCGTCAACGTGATCTCCACGTCGGTGAAGGAACCGATCGCCGGACTGGGCGTTTCCAACACCGTGCGCGCTGCCGTCGCCGGCTGGGCCAAGACCCTGGCCGGCGAACTGGCTGCCGATGGCATCACGGTGAACAACGTGCTGCCCGGCTATACGCGCACCGGGCGCCTCGACAGCCTGCTCGCCGCAAAGGCGGCTGCCGCGCATCAAAGCGAGGACGAAGTCGCGCAGGATCTGATCTCCACGATCCCCGCCCGCCGTTTCGGCGAGGCCAGCGAAGTGGCCGCGGTGATCGCATTCCTGTGCACCCCCGCCGCCGCCTATGTCAACGGCGTCAGCATCGCGGTGGACGGCGGCCGTACGCGCGCGTTGAGTTGAGCGGATCGTCGCCGTGGAAGCGAGTTCAATCGCGGTGCGTTCCGGCCGCGCGGGGGGCATCGCGGCTGACGTTGCTCCCGGAGCCGGTGCAATTGCGGCACGCAGGTTTTAAGCTTGCGCAGATGTCTATCCCGCGCTTAGCCAATCTGATCGACGGTCGCCTGCAGGCGCCCCACCACGATGCCTGGCTCGATGTGCATGAACCAGCCAGCGGGGCGGTATTTGCGAGCTGCCCCGATTCGGACTCATTCGATGTCGACAGCGCAGTCGAAGCGGCTGGACGCGCGGCGGCCAACTGGGCCAGCACTCCGATCGAGCAACGCGCCCGTCTGCTGCAGCGCCTGGCCGATCTGATCGAAGCACGGCTGGAAGAATTCGCCGCACTTGAATCGCGCGACAGCGGCAAGCCGCTGAGCCTGGCGCGACGGCTCGATATTCCCCGTGCGGTAAGCAACCTGCGCTACTTCGCGGCGGCGATCATCGGTTGGGGCAGCCAGTCGCACGCCATGGAAACCGGCGCAGCCGGCACCGGCGCGATCAACTACACCTTGCGCCAGCCGCTCGGCGTGGTCGGCTGCATCAGCCCGTGGAATCTGCCGCTGTACCTGTTCACCTGGAAAATCGCGCCCGCGCTCGCCGCCGGCGACACGGTGGTGGCCAAACCCTCGGAGGTAACGCCCTGCACTGCCGCGCTGCT
Organism: Rhodanobacter umsongensis; assembly: GCF_042654965.1. NCBI lineage: Bacteria > Pseudomonadati > Pseudomonadota > Gammaproteobacteria > Lysobacterales > Rhodanobacteraceae > Rhodanobacter > Rhodanobacter umsongensis. The sequence continues at coordinate 630,683 of NZ_JBHSMK010000009.1, forward strand.
CGGCGAACTGAGCATCGAGGCCGGCTTTCCGCCTGGCGTGCTGAACATCGTGCAGGGCCGTGGCCCCACGGTCGGCCAGGCCATCGCCGAACACCCGCTGGTGAAGGCGATCTCCTTCACCGGCAGTACGGTCACCGGCGCCCGCATCGCCGGCGTGACGGCGGCGCAGTTCAAGAAGGTCTCGCTGGAGATGGGCGGCAAGAATCCGGCGATCGTGTTCGCCGACGCCGACCTTTCCGATGTGAACCTGGACACCATCGTGCGCTCGGGCTTCGCCAATCAGGGCGAGATCTGCCTGTGCGGATCGCGTCTGCTGGTGCAGCGGTCGATCCTTGAAGCCTTCCGCGCGCGCTACCTGGCCCGCGTGCAGGCACTGCGCGTCGGCGATCCGGCCGACGCCGGCAGCGACCTCGGTGCCATTGTCTCGAAGACCCACTACGACAAGGTGCTCGGCTGCATCGAGCAGGCTCGAGCCGAAGGCGGCCGCGTGCTGTGCGGCGGCGAGGCGATCACCCTGCTCGGGCGCTGCGCCAACGGCTGGTTCATCGCGCCGACCGTGATCGAAGGCCTGCCATCCGCGGCACAGACCAACCAGCAGGAAATCTTCGGCCCGGTGGTCAGCCTCATCCCGTTCGAGGACGAAGCCGAGGCGTTGGCGATCGCCAACGACAGCCGCTACGGGCTGGCCGCCTCGCTGTGGACGCAGGACCTGTCGCGCGCTCATCGGCTCGCCAGCCAGCTCGAGTTCGGCATCGTGTGGATCAACTGCTGGCTGCTGCGCGACCTGCGCACGCCGTTCGGCGGCGCCAAGCAATCCGGCCTCGGCCGCGAGGGTGGCACCGACGCATTGCACTTCTTCACCGAGCCGAAAAACATTTGCATACGCTATTGAACACCCCTACGGGATTGTCGATGAACTCACTGAAAGACCTGCTTGCCAACAACCGGCGCTGGGCCGCCAGCGTCACCGCGCAGGACCCGCACTTCTTCGAGCACCTGTCGCAACAGCAGGCACCGAAGTACCTGTGGATCGGCTGCTCCGACTCCCGCGTCCCGGCGACCCAGATCGTCGACCTGCCACCCGGCGAGATCTTCGTCCACCGCAACGTGGCGAACGTGGTGGTGCACACCGACCTCAACGCGCTGAGCACCATCCAGTTCGCGGTGGACGTGCTCGAGGTCAAGCACATCCTCGTCGTTGGCCACTACGGCTGCGGCGGTGTCGGCGCAGTACTCAAGCATTCCCGTCTGGGCCTGATCGACAACTGGCTCAAGCACATCGACGACATCGCCATGAAGCACGCCGACAAGCTCGACCCGGCGCAGGCTTTCGCGGTGCGCCAGGCCCGCCTGTGCGAACTGAATGCCATCGAGCAGGCACTCAACGTGTGCCATACCACGGTGGTGCGCGAGGCTTGGGAACGGGGTCAGCCGCTGGCCGTGCATGCCTGGATCTATGGCCTGGACGACGGCTGCATCCATGACCTCGGCCTGGATGTCCGTGGTCACGAACAGTTGCAAGAGGCCTATCAGACGGCACTGGCCAACCTCGCCGAACGCTGGAAGACATCCGGGTGAGCCGCAGCATCCGCACCGACACCGCACCCGCACCCGTCGGCGCCTATCCGCATGCGCGTCGCGTCGGCAACCTGTTGTTCCTTTCCGGGGTAGGCCCGCGCCGCCCTGGCGACAACGCGATCCCGGGCAATGTGCATGACGTGGACGGCCGGCTGCTGAGCTATGACATCGAGGCGCAGTGCAGGCAGGTGTTCGCGAACGTGCGCGCGGTGCTGGAAGCAAGCGGCGCAGCGTGGAGCGACCTGGTCGACGTGACCGTGTTCCTGACCGACATGCGGCGCGACTTTGCCATCTACAACCGGCTGTATACCGAATATTTCGCCGGAGTCGACGCCTGCCGCACCACGCTGGGCATCAGCGCGCTGCCGACGCCAATCGCCATCGAACTGAAATGCACTGCGGCGCTCGGGCCGGCCTCGGACTGAGCCGGGTTCAAGCAATCGCCAAAGAAAACCCCACCGATCTGCACCGGCGGGGTCTCGACTCAGGTATTGCCCGGCAGGGCTCAGCCCGCGGTGCTGGCGGACGCCGGGGCGGCGGACGCCGGAGCGGTGGACGCCTTGTGATGGTGACGCTTGCGATGATGGGTTTTCGGTTTCGCAGCCATGGTGGGACTGGCCGCTGTGGCCGATGCGGCGGGAGCTGCGGAAGCTGCCTGCGGTGCCGGGGTGGTCTGCGGAGTTGTTGCCTGAGCCAGTACGAAACCGGAAAGTCCAATGCCGGCAACGATCAGGGAAGCAGCCAGAAGTTTACGGATCATGATGTCGGGCCTCTCAAGGTATCGCGAACCCGGCCGGAACCCGGCAACTCGGGTGGCGCGACGCATCGACAATGCGGCGAAAACCGCATACCGCCGCTGAACGCAAAAGCGAATGTTCAAGCAGCCGCCGCACGCAAGATATTGACTTTCATCCCGTGCGGGCAGGCGCGCAAAACCTTGCGTCTAGCCGAGGCAAACCTGCAGCATCCGGCCGATCAGTTCCTGCACCGCCGGTGCCCGCTCCGCGGCGTACTCGAAACTCGCTTCGTCCATGTAATTGAGCTGCGCAAGCTCCAGTTGCACAGCCTGCACACCCGCCGCGAGGTCGCCATAATGACGGGTTATGTAGCCGCCCTGGAAGCGGCCATTGACCGCAAAACTGAAGCGCGACTGCGATTCCAGGCAAGCCTGCAGCCGCGATTGCAGCGCCGCGCCACAGCTTGCTCCCGCGGCCGTGCCGAGGTTGAAGTCCGGCAGCCGGCCGTCGAACAACATCGGCACGTGGCTGCGGATGGAATGGCCTTCCCACAGCACCGCCCTGCCGTGCTCCGCGCAGAGCCTCGCAAGTTCGTGCGTGAGCGCCTGGTGGTAAGGCTGCCAGAAATCATTCATCCGCCGTTGAACTTCGCTGCTGTCTGGGGCTTCTCCGTCCAGGTACAGCGGTTCTCCGTCGAACCCGATCGTGGGTATCAGGCCGGTTTCGCGCTGCCCCGGATACAGCAAATGTCCGTCGGCAGGCCGGTTGAGGTCGATGACGTAACGTGACATCAACGGCTTCAGCACGCTGGCACCCAGCGCCCGCGCGAGCGGTTCGTACAGCCTGCCGACATGCCAGTCGGTATCCGGCGAGCGGCGGGCTGCCGGGTGCATCCGCGCGGCGATTTCGTCAGGGATGAAACTGCCGTCGTGCGGCAGGCTGATCAATAGCGGCACCTGGCCGCGATGCAAGGTGAAATTGTCCATGCGCATCATTGTACTCAGTCCAGCAGCACGAGCTCCTCGGCCGAGCTGGGGTGGATCGCCACGGTCGCTTCCAGGTCGCGTTTGCGCAGACCGAGCTTCAGCGCCACGGCGAAGCCCTGCAGCATTTCGTCGACGCCCGGGCCCAGCGCATGGATGCCGAGCACGCGTTCGTCGTCGCCAACGCAGACCAGCTTCATCAAGCTTTGCCCCTGCCTGCCGGCCAACGCCCATTGCATGGGCGCGAAGCGGCCGCGATGGACGATGACCGCGTCGCCGTGCAACTCGCGAGCCGCTTCCTCGGTCAGGCCGACCATGCCCAGCGGCGGCGTGCAGAACACCACGCCGGGAATGTTGGCGTAGTCGAGCCGGGCATCCGGCTGGCCGCCGAAAAGCCGATCCGCCAATCGGCGGCCGGCCGCCACGGCTACCGGCGTCAGCGCCTTGCGCGCGGTCACGTCGCCGATCGCATGCACGCCTTCCACATTGGTGTCCTGCCATGCATCGGTCTGTACATGGCCGCGGTCGTCGACCGCCACGCCGATAGCGGCGAGCTGCAGCGCTTCTGTGGCAGGCACGCGGCCGACCGCCCACAGCAAGGCATCGTACGGTCCGCGTGAACCGGCCACGGCGTCGCCGATCAGGATGCCGTCGTCGCCACGGTGCACCGTCTGCACCGCGCTGCGCATGGCGAAGCGAATGCCTTGTGCTTCCATCAGGCCTTGTAGCGCAGCCACCATCTCAGCGTCGAAGCTTTCCAGCAGGCGATCATGCGCCAGCACCTGCACCTCGCTGCCGAACGTCCGCAGCAAGCTGGCGAACTCCATCGCCACATAGCCGCCGCCCACGACCGCCACCCGCCGTGGCAATGCATGCAGCGCGAAGACGTCGTCGGAGACCATGCCCAGCCGGAACCCCGGCAACGGCAATGTGCGCGGACCGGCGCCGGTGGCGATCACGATGTGCGCCGCATGCAGGCGGCTGCCGTCGGTCAGCTCGATCGCGTCCGCGGCGACGAAGCGGCCGGCCTGGCGGATTGTTTCGATGCCTGCATCATGCAGACGCTGCGCGTAGCGCTGGTCGATCGCGTCGATATATCGTGCACGCACCTGGCGGAACTGCTCCCAGTCCAACGGACCCGGCCGCGAAGCGAACCCGACATCGACCGCAAACTGCTGCGCCTGCGCCCATTGCGCGGCGAACCACAGCGCCTTCTTCGGCACGCAGCCGCGATGCACGCAGGTGCCGCCCAGCGCCGCCGGCTCAAGCAAAGCCACCCTGGCACCATGCTGGGCGGCTCGAAGAGCGGTCGCCAGGCCACCGGACCCGGCGCCCAGAACGATCAGGTCATGACTTGTGGCCATCGCAATGCCCTCGTGGACGCTCCGAATCTAGCGCACGCCGGCAGCGGTGGCACAGATGGCGCCGAGACAGCCGCAAAACCGGTCGCGCTCACCGCGCTGCGCTGGATCGGCAGGAGCGACGCCGGGTGCTTGCCTGGCGACCGCTTCGCGGGCACGCTAGCTGCGAACCATCCAGGGGGTCCGAGCATGCCGATCCGAATGTCGTTCCGAAGGTTTTCCACCCTGCTCTTTCTCGGCGCCCTGCTGGTACCAGCGGCCGCGGCGCAGAAGTTCAGCCCCGAGGCTGTCTCGATGTTCCACGCGCTGAACCGGCAGCCCAACGACCTGGCCCGATATGTCTATCTGGTCAAGACGATGCAGGATCTCCCGGAATCCGACCACGCACTGGCGATGCAGATGTTCGCCTCCACCGAGGACGAACTTGGCCTGTACAACGAGGCACTCCGCGATTTCCCGCTGAAGAGCCACACCGCCGCGGACACCACGCTGCCCACCGCAGCAGAGTGGAGGTCAGCCGATGCCGTCGAAGTCATCGCCGGCATGGCGACTGATCGTCGCGTGGTGTTGATCAACGAGGCGCACCATGACGCGCACACTCGACAGCTCACGCTCGCCCTGCTGCCACGCCTTCGTGCACTGGGCTTCAACTACTTCGCTGCCGAAGCGCTGCTGGACAAGGACGAGCAGCTGAAGCGACGCGGCTATCCGGTGAAGAGCAGCGGCACCGAGTATCTGCGCGAACCATCGTACGGCGACATCGTGCGGCGGGCGCTCAAGCTGGGCTTCAAGGTGGTGTCCTACGACGTGGACAGCGGCACCACGCAGGAACGCGAACTCGGCCAGGCCGAGAATCTCAATCGGAAGGTATTTGCCAAGGATCCCGATGCCCGCCTGTTCGTGCATGCCGGGTATGCGCACATCGACAAGGCCACTGGTCGCCTGGGCGGCACGGTACCGATGGCGATGCAGTTGCAGAATCTGACCGGCATTACGCCGCTGTCGATCGACCAGACCCAGTTCCGCGAGCAGATCCCGAGCGAAGCGGATGCCTACCGGAAACTCGTCGAGGTGTTCAAACCCGACGGTCCCACCGTATTGCTCAACCGGGCCAGCAACAAGCCGTGGAGCGCCCACCCGGAGCAGTACGATGTCAACGTGATCCTGCCAACCTCGGGCCTCGGAGCGGTCGAGAGCGGCTATGTGCAGCCTTCGACGATCGTGCACGACATGGTACGCAATCAGAATATGCTGGCGCATTTCGTCAACACGCAGCGTCCCGAATGGCTCACCCTGCACGATGAGCGTTTTCCGTACGCCGTGAGTACCACGCTTTGCAAGGTCACCACGCCGTGTGTCGTCGAAGCGCTATATGCGGGTGAATCGGACGACGCGATCGCTGCCGATCGCTACACCTTCATACAGGGGGATACGGTGAGCAAGCTGTATCTGCGGCCGGGTCGCTACCGCCTGCGCGCCTGGGACATCCGCGGCAAGACGCTGTCCGAGCAGGAGATCGAAGTCCACTCGCGATAGCGTGCGCCATTCCATGCAGGCGGGACGAAACCCTGTCGATCAGGGCTGCGCAATCCGGATGTCGCGTTCGTCCAGCGTGTGTCCGCCGACATTGACGGTGCGCAGCCGGTACCTGCCCGGCCGCAGGTAAAGGCTGTTTTTCGCCTTCTGCAGGAACACGTAGCGGTCCGCCGCGACAGCGTCGGCTGACTCGGCGGCATAGTCCGCCTCGACCATGCAGGGATAGTTTCCCGCACAGAATCCGCTGTCGATCGGCAGCGCTATCCGTTGATCGCCCAGCGGGAGCCAGTCAGGCCGATGTCCGCCATTTGCCGGTGGCAGGATTGCCGTCCTGCGATGATCGATATTCAGCACGATCGGACCCTGCGAGTAATCGGACGAGACGGTATTCGCCGGCGGCAGGATCACGTTGAGGTCGTAGACACCGGGCCGGGCGCTCCAGGGAACCTGGTCGGCATTCCGCAGCAACACGATGGCATGGGCCGGATGAAACTCGGCGATGAGGTGGGCGTAAGCGTCCGAGGCAGGCCGCTGCGGCACGTCACCGGGGCCCGAACCGAAGCGCGGCTGCATCGGCTGCAGTATGGTCTCGAATTTTTTCAGCGCGTGCAGGAAAGCGTGGTAGGCCAGTTCCTCACTGCGGGGGTTCTCTTCCCGAATGTCGGTCTGGTCGATGGATAGCGCTTCGACCCCGCTCAGCTTGGCCAATTGCATGGCCATCGGCTCGACCGGGCCAAGACGGCCTCGCTGCTTGTCGATATGCGCGTAACCGGCATGGACAAAAAGCTTGGCGTGGGGATTCCCGGCGAAGACCCGTTCGTACAGGTTTTTGGCCTGACCGTCTTCCCGCGCCTGCGGCGTTCCGTCCGTGTCGTAGGGAACGATGATGTAGCCGAGCCGGATGGCTTCGCGAACGATGTCGCCATATAGCGGCTCGCGGAGGTACTCGCTGCCGCTGCGGCGAACCGGATAGCCCCGCTGCATCAAGCCGGCGTCGCGTTCGTCGAGAGCCTCGGCGGCAAAGTGGGTAAACCCCATGGCGCGCAGCCGCGGCAGCAGGGCGAGGGTCAGCGCCCGCGTGTGCGCATCGTGATGCGCCTCGTTCACCATCACGAGGCGGCGATCACGGGCCAATGCCACGATCGCATCGGCCGCATCCACGCCATGCCAGTCTGCCGCGTTTGGCAGCGTCAGACCGGCGGGCAGCAGGGTGCGCAGCGGAAAATCGCGGACGGCCTCGCTGTACAGCCCCAGCTCCGCCTCGGCGGACGCCAGCAACTGCTGGGCCATCGGCTGGTCGCTCTTCGACAATCCGGGGATCGCCCCGACGAGATAGGTATAACGGGACAGCTCCTGCTTCAGCGGTTGCAGATCGCCAAGCAGGCTTTGCGGCGCCGGCGGCGGCGCCGGCGCTGCGCGCGCTTCAACACACGCCATCGCAACCAGGATTCCCAGGACCGTAAACAGGCACCGATGCATGACTTGCTCCCATGCGTTACCCGCCGCCAGATTAGATTTGGCTGGTATCGGGCGCAAGCGCTCTCGCCGTTGGCTCCGCATCACAACCACTGCTTTGAGAAAAGTGTTGCGAAAGTCGCCGCTGGCGCTATAGTTCGGCGAAGACTACATATGTAATCCTTGGGGCGGGCGACATGCCGGACAAACAGGTTTCCATCAGCGATGCGGAAAGCCGGGTGATGGGGGTGTTGTGGCAACGTGCGCCGCAAAGCTCGGAAGACATCGTCGCCGCCCTGCAGCAACCCACCGGCTGGCATGGCAAGACCATCCGCACCCTGCTCAACCGCCTGCTCCGCAAGGGTGCCGTGAGCGCGCAGAAGGACGGCCGCCGCTTTCTGTATTCCCCGTTGCTGGGTCGAGAGGCCTGGCAGCTTCAGGAAAGCCGCAGCCTGCTGGACCGCGTCTTCGGCGGCAAGATCGCGCCCTTGCTGACGCATTTCAGCCAGCATGAAGCGCTGTCGGCGAAGGACGTCGCCGAGCTGCGCAAGCTGCTCGACGCGATCGAGAAGAGGTCGCGCTGACGATGCCCGGCATATTGGTCTACGCGACGCTCGGGCTGGCCTTGGTGCTGGCGCTGCGCAAGCCGGCCCGTCGGGCGTTCGGTGCCGGGCCGGCGTTCACATTGTGGTTGTTGCCGCCGCTGCTGGCGTTGCTGCCGTGGTTGCCGTCGCCGCCTGCAACCTGGACAACGGCTCCCAGCTTGCTGGTTTTGCCTGCGTCGACCGCAATCGACGAACTGATCTTGCCTGCCGGGTCCACTCCGCATGGGGTCACCCTGCTCTGGCTGATCGGTGTTCTTGGATGCGTGCTGCGGCTGGCGCTGGGCTACGAACGCGTGCTGAGGCAGAGCAACCCACTGCCTGCCGGGATGCTGCGTGCGCTGCAGGCGGACCTGGGTGATCTGGACCCGGGCCGCTTGCGGCTGCATCCGGCAGGCCCGGCCGTGTTGTGGGCGCCACGCAGCCGGGTGTTGCTGCGGCCGGATTTCCTGGGCCGCTTCGATGCCCACGAACGGCGGCTGATGCTTCAGCACGAACTCGCGCATCTGCGTCGCGGCGACGCGTGGTGGAGCCTGCTGGCCGACCTCGCCGCGGCCCTGCTCTGGTTCCATCCGCTGGTCTGGTTGGCACTGCCCCGGTTGCGGCTGGATCAGGAACTGGCGTGCGACGACCGCGTATTGCGCCGCGCGCCGCAGGACGAAAGGAAATATGCACATACCTTGCTGCACAGCGCCGGCATGAACATCGCCCCGGTGCTGATTCCCTGGCTGTCCGAGCCCCAACTGAAGGAGCGACTGAACATGATCCAGCGTCATCGTCCCGGCACCCTGCGTCGCCGGCTCGGTTTCATCGCAATGGCGGCCATGATGGCGGGTGGCGCGTTTGCGACGCAGGCCCTGGTGCCTGCCCAGCCCGATCAGCCCGCATCCGCCGACCTCAGCTACAACACGTTGATCCAGCCACATTACCCGGCGGATGCGATCAAGAACAACCAGCAGGGAACGGTCATCCTCGACGTTCTGGTGGGTGCCGACGGCAAGCCGCGCACGGTCAGGGCCGAGCCTGCGCCGCAAGTCGCCGCGAGCCTGGTCAAGGCTGCCACCGATACCGCGATGCTGTGGCATTTCCATCCCACGACAAGGCACGGCAAGGCGGTGGAAGGCCATGCGCGCGTCCCCGTGAAATTCAGCCTGGCTCCGTTGCCCCCCGCACCGCCCAAGGGCTCGTCCAGTTTCTGAAAACTTCCATACAAGTTATTGATTTGATAACCTCGGCCCAACTTCCGCCGAGGTTATTCCATGCGTTATCCGGATCCTCCGAGCCGCGGCGCCCTGCCCGCACTGAAGCGCTGGGCCTGGCGGCTGCTGCCATGCCTGGTGCCTGTGCTGCTGGCCGCGTGCGCCGGCAGCCCGCATCGCCAACCCACGTTCAGGACTTCGCACTCAGCCTTGGCCGACCTGCCTCCCCGGGCGCCCTCGGCCGCCAGCGCAGGTGAGGCGAACGACATCCTGTTTCGCGCGATCGGGCTGGTCGGCACACGGTATCGCTGGGGCGGCAACACGCCGGCGGGCGGTTTCGATTGCAGCGGCCTGGTCGATTACATCTATCGCACTGCCGCGCGCATCAAGCTGCCGCGTACATCGCACGACATGGCCACAATGGGCGGCCGCAATGTGCGCCGCATGACCCAGTTGGCAAGCGGTGACCTGGTGTTCTTCGATATCGACGGCGCCATCAGCCATGTGGGGGTCTACGTGGGCAAGGGCCGCTTCGTGCACGCGCCGAACAGCGGCGGAACCGTACGGCTGGACGACATCGACGGGCCGTACTGGGGCGATCACTTCGCTTATGGAAAGCGGGTGCTGGACTGAGCAGGCTTGCGACCGCTTCGCGTGACCGGATGAACGGAGCGGAGCATCCGACGATTCCACCGCCCTGCCCACGGGCGCGGGAACAAAAAAACGGCGCCCAAGGGCGCCGTTGGTCTACTCGATGCACGCACCCTCAATGTGTTTCGGCACCGGGCGCGTGCGCATGGCCATGCTGGATCTCTTCCTCGGTGGCGTCGCGCACGTCACCCACCGTCACGTCGAAATGCAGCGTCTTGCCAGCCATCGGGTGGTTGACGTCCACGTCGATCGTGCTCATGCCGACCTTGTGCACGGTCACCGCGCGCTGGCCGCCTTCCTTCAATTGCAGCACGGTGGTCATGCCCGGCTTCAGGCGATTGGCCTGCGGGAAATACTTTTTCGACATGCGCTGGATCTGGCCTTCCTGGCGCTCGCCGTAGCCGTCGGCGGCAGCCACGTCCACCGACAGCGTGTCGCCGGGCTCATGGCCGTCCAGTGCGGTTTCCAGCCCGGGGATCAGCTGACCGTGGCCGAGCAGGATCCACAGTTGCTCGTCCCGATCGTGCGAGCTTTCCACTTTTTCGCCATCCACCTTCAGCGTGTAATGGATTGCGATGACCTTGTCTTTGCCAGCCTTCATTGCCTGTCTCGTCGATGGGGATCAAACGGCGGATTCTAGCAGCTGGCGGAAACCGTGGCCGCGGCTCAGGGTGATCGCTCGGCCGAACCAAAACGCACGCCGCGCGCCTCCGGCCCCAGCCACAACAGCAAGGCCAGCAACAAGGCCACCAGCACCATCCACAGGGACATCGCGAACGCGAAATCGCCCCCATGCCACTGCGCGAGCCACGTTTGTGCCGTGGCGGTGACGGCTGCCAGCAGGTTGCCCATCTGATAGGCGAATCCGGGCAAGGTGCCGCGCACCGCCACCGGCGACAGCTCGTTCAGATGCGTCGGCACCACGCCCCAGGCACCCTGCACCATCACCTGGATCAGGAACGCGCCGATGCCCAGCAGGATCAACGAGCCGCCATACATCCACAACGGAATCGCCGGGATCGCCAGCAACGCGGCAATCATCATGGCCTTGCGTCGACCGATCCGTTCGGACAACGCGCCGAAATACAGCCCACCCACCAGCGCCCCCAGATTGAGCAACGCGACCAGTACGAAGGCCGCCGCCGAACCCGTGGGCAGATGCAGGCTGGTTTCCTCGAAGGTGTGGTACATGTCCTGCGAGCCATGGCTGAACATGTTGAACGCCATCATCAGCAGCATCAGGTAGATCGCCAGCTTCCAGCGCCCGCGCATCGCTTCGAACAGACCGGGTCGGCTGGCAGCACGCGCGCCTTCTTTCCATACCTCCGACTCCGGCACCTTGCGGCGGATGTACAGCACCAGCAGCGCCGGAACCGCGCCGACCACGAACAGGCCGCGCCAGCCGATGTGGTCAACCAGCAGCCAGTTCGCCAGCGCGGCGAGGAAAAAGCCGCAGGGATAACCACTCTGCAACAGGCCCGAAACCGCGCCGCGTGCCTTCGCCGGTATCGACTCCATCGCCAGCGACGCACCGATGCCCCACTCGCCACCCATCGCGATGCCGAACAGGAAGCGCAGTACCAGCAACATGGTGAGTGACGTCGAGAACGCCGTGGCGAACTCGAACACCGAAAACAGGATCACGTCGAGCATCAGGATCGGCCGCCGTCCGAAGCGGTCGGCCAGCCGTCCGAACAGCAGCGCGCCCAGCGGCCGTGCAGCCAGGGTCAGGAACAGCGCATAGGTGATCTGCGCCGTACCCACCTCGAATTCTTTAGCCACCGTGACGATGACGAAGGTCAGCAGGAAGTAATCGAAGGCGTCCAGGGTCCAGCCGAGAAAGCTGGCCAGCACCGTGTGCCGCTGGGTGGAACCGAGTTCACGCAAAGGTGCAAGCAGCGACATCTGGACTCTCCCCGGAACACATGGCACGAGGCCATATCGTAGACGCCGCAGTGCCCAGCCGCGCAACCGCGACCATGCGACGGCCGATGGCACATCCGCATGCGATGACCTAGGCTGCCAGCATCCGCCGTCACGCAGGATCAGGATGGATCGCACCACCCACGAAATTATCGCCAGGCGCTACGACGGCCGGCTGCAGCGAGGCCATGTGCGCTGGAAGCTCCGCGTCGACCCCGCGTATGCCGCCACCGCGGCGGCCATCGCCGGCACCCCGTTGCCGTTGCTGGACATCGGTTGCGGCCTCGGCCTGCTCGGTCAGTATCTGAATGCCCTGGGACATGTGCAGCCGTACGTCGGGCTTGACCACGATCGCCGCAAGATCCTTGCTGCGCAGAGTGCGGCACATCGCGGCGGACTCGACGCCGTGGTGAACCTGCAACATGCCGGTGCAGATGAACTCCCCGCCGTGCGCGGCCACGTTGCCCTGCTCGACGTGCTGCACTATCTGAGCGCCGAGCGACAACGCAGCCTGCTGCAGGCAGCCGCAGGGCACCTGGCGCCCGACGGCTGTCTGGTCATCCGCAGCGTGCTGCGCGAACCGAACTGGCGCTTTCATGCCACCCGCGTGGAGGAGTTCTTCCTGCGCGTCTCGGGCTGGATTCCCGGCGGTGCGCAGCACTATCCCACGGCGGCCGAATTGCGCAGGCCGCTGGAAGATGCCGGGCTTGACGTGTGCATCGAATCACTGCGCGGACGCACCCCGTACAACAGCTATCTGATCGTGGCGCGCGCGCACCGCTGAGGCGGCTTCATGCCCCCTCGGAAACGACTCTGTTCAGGTTGATCGCGGCCCATGCAGACGCCGGGCCCTTGTCCCGCTATACTTGTCGGCGCAGTCGCTCTGATTGCTGCGGTGTATGCCGCCCCTTTCCCTTAGTTTGCAACACGGTATGAACACTCCGGGTTGCTCAGGAGTGTTACATGTCTTTTGATTCGCTGGGCCTTGCGCCCGCGTTGCTGCGTGCGCTTGCCGATTACGGCTACACCCAGCCCACCCCGATCCAGGCCGCCGCCATTCCGCCCGCGCTGGAAGGTCACGACCTGCTCGCCGCTGCCCAGACCGGCACCGGCAAGACCGCCGCGTTCGCGCTGCCGCTGCTGCAGAAGCTGTCCACCGCCGGTCAGACCATGACCCGCCGCCCTCGTGCGCTGGTGCTCACTCCGACCCGCGAACTGGCGGCCCAGGTGCATGAGAACCTGCGCGACTACGGCAAGCACATGCAGGTCAGCGCCACCACCATCTTCGGCGGCGTCAGCATGGGTCCGCAGATCAACGCGCTGCGCCGCGGCGTCGACATCGTCATCGCCACGCCTGGCCGGCTGATGGACCACATGCAGCAGCGCACGCTGGACTTGTCCGCCGTGGAAACGCTGGTGCTGGACGAAGCCGATCGCATGCTCGACATGGGCTTCCTGCCGGCATTGAAGCGGATTCTCGCCACGCTGCCGAAGAAGCGCCAGACCCTGCTGTTCTCTGCCACCTTCGCACCGGCGATCAAGACGCTGGCGATGGAGTTCATGCACAACCCGCGCGAGATCTCGGTCTCGGCGCCGAATACCGTCACCACCCTGGTCAGCCACCAGGTGCATCCGGTCGATACCTCGCGCAAGCGCGACCTGCTGCTGCACCTGCTCTCGGTCGACAGTCGCCGCCAGTCGCTTGTGTTCAGCCGCACCAAGCATGGCGCCGACAAGCTGGTGACTTTTCTGAATGCTTCGGGCCTGCGCAGTGCCGCGATCCACGGCAACAAAAGCCAGAATGCGCGCACTCGTGCGCTCAGCGACTTCAAGAGCGGTCGCGTTACCGTGCTGGTGGCCACCGACATCGCTGCCCGCGGCATCGACATCGAGCAGCTGCCGATCGTGATCAACTTCGACCTGCCGTCGGTAGCCGAAGACTACGTCCACCGCATCGGCCGCACCGGTCGCGCCGGCATGGAAGGCCTGGCGATCTCGCTGGTCAGCCATGACGAAAGCGGTCTGCTGTTCGATATCCGCAAGTTGCTCAAGCAGGACATCGCGATCACGCCGATCGCCGGCTATGAGCCCTCCGCCCCGCTGCGTCTGGATGCCGGCGCGCCACGCCCGAAACAGGGTGGCGGTGGCGGTGGTGGCGGGCAGCGCCAGTCGCGTGCACCGCGCCAGGGCAAGCCGGCCGGGTCGGCGCGGCCGAACGGTTATGCGCCGCAAAGCCGTGGCGATCACGCCGCCGGCAATCAGCGCCGCCGCTCGAACTCGCGCCCGGCCGCCAAGGCCTGAGCCAATGCTTAGGTGATGTCGAACAGGGCGGCCTTGTGGCCGCCCTGTTCGTTTGCGGTAGCCATCGGCACCGGTGAACGCGGTACTCCTCCGGGTGGCAAGCTCGCCACGCTCGCCGTTCCCGCGAAAGCACGGCTCCATTCGCCTTCGCAGGAACTTCGCAAGATCGAAGACATTGGATTCCCGCTTTCGTGGGAATGAACCTCCCTCACAACAATCCCATCGCCCCGGCATGGTGGCGCAGGTGATCGTCGATGAAGCTGGTGATGAACCAGTAGCTGTGGTCGTAGCCGGCATGCCGGCGCAGCAGCAGCAGCTGTCCCGCTTCGGCGCAGACCTGGTCGAACAGCTCGGGTTTCAGCTGGGTTTCCAGGAACTGATCAGCCTCGCCCTGGTCGATCAGGATCGTGCCGGGAAACGTCTGTCGCCGTACCAGCTCGCAGGCGTCGTAGCCGGTCCATCCCTGCGGGTCGTCGCCCAGATAGCGCGGTAGCGCCTTGCGCCCCCACGGCACCTGGGTGGGCGCCACGATGGGCGCGAACGCCGACACCGACCGGTAACGCGCCGGATGCCTCAGGGCGATGGTCAAGGCGCCATGACCGCCCATCGAATGGCCGCAAATGCCGCTGCGTGACGCATCCACCGGGAACTGCGCGGCTATCAGGGCCGGCAGTTCGTCAACCACGTAACTGTGCATGCGAAAGCGCGACGACCAAGGCGCTTCGGTGGCATCGACATAGAACCCGGCGCCTTCGCCGAACTCCCAGTCACCGGTGGCGCCGTCGATGCCGGTGCCGCGCGGACTGGTGTCCGGCATCACCAGCACCAGGCCCAGTTCGGCCGCCGCCCGTTGTGCGCCCGCCTTGATCGTGGCGGTCTCCTCGCTGCAGGTCAGCCCGGCAAGGAAATACAACACCGGACACGGCTTCACCCTGGCCTGCGGAGGCTGATACACGGCGAAGCGCATCGGTCCGGCACAGGCTTCGGAATGATGCCGATAGAAACCCTGCACGCCGCCATGCAGACGCTGTTCGGAAATCGTTTCGGGCATGCGCATCCTCGCGTCCGGCAGGCCGCAGAGCATAACCGCTACCCGGCCCGTGCCGCGTTCAGCGAGAAGCCGGACGCACCAACGCGGAGGCTGGTAGAATGCACGACCCGCGCGTCGCATTTCCGACGCTGCCATCTGTTCTGAGGTACCCCATGTCAGCCCCCATTTCCGACAACGCCCCGGTTCCGTCCGGCTTTGGCGCACTCGCACTGCACCCCGACGTTCTGCGTGTACTCGCCGACGTCGGCTATGAATCCCCCTCGCCGATCCAGGCTGCCACGATCCCGCCCTTGCTGGAAGGTCGCGACGTGCTCGGCCAGGCGCAGACCGGCACCGGCAAGACCGCCGCGTTCGCGCTGCCGATCCTGTCGCGGATCAACCCGCGCGCCGGCAAGCCGCAGGCTCTGGTGCTGGCGCCCACGCGTGAACTGGCCATCCAGGTGGCTGAAGCGTTCCAGCGCTACGCCGCGCACATCCCCGGTTTCCAGGTGCTGCCGATCTACGGCGGTCAGAGCTACGGCCCACAGCTGCATTCGCTGAAGCGCGGCGTGCACGTCGTGGTCGGCACGCCCGGCCGCGTGATCGATCACATGGACAAGGGCACTCTGGATCTGTCCGAGCTGCGTTTCCTGGTGCTCGACGAAGCCGACGAAATGTTGCGCATGGGCTTCATCGACGATGTCGAGAAGGTATTGCAGGCGACGCCGCCGCAACGCCAGATCGCGCTGTTCTCGGCGACCATGCCCAGCGTGATCCGCAAGATCGCACAGAAGCACCTGAAGGATCCGGTCGAAGTCACCATCAAGACTTCCACCAGCACCGCGCCGAACATCCGCCAGCGCTACTGGTTCGTCAGCGGCATGCACAAGCTCGATGCGATGACCCGCATCCTGGAGGCCGAACCGTTCGACGCGATGATCATCTTCGCGCGCACCAAGCAGGCCACCGAGGAACTGGCGGGCAAGCTGCAGGCGCGCGGGCTCGCCGCCGCCGCCATCAACGGCGATATCGCCCAGCCACAGCGTGAGCGGGTCATCCAGCAACTGAAGGACGGCAAGCTCGACATCCTGGTCGCCACCGACGTGGCTGCGCGCGGCCTCGACGTGGACCGCATCAGCCACGTGCTGAACTACGACATTCCCTACGACACCGAAAGCTACGTGCACCGGATTGGCCGCACCGGCCGGGCCGGCCGCGCCGGCGACGCGATCCTGTTCGTCAGCCCGCGCGAGCGCGGCATGCTGAACGCGATCGAGCGTGCCACCCGCCAGCCGATCGAGCAGATGCAGCTGCCGTCGGTCGACGTGGTCAACGACGTGCGCATCGGCAAGTTCAAGCAGCGCATCAGCGACATGCTAGCGCAGGGCGATCTCGGCCAGTTTCAGCAGCTGATCGAACAGTACGAGCAGGAGCACAACGTGCCGGCGATCGAGATCGCCGCCGCATTGGCACGCATCGCCCAGGGCGATCAGCCGTTGCTGCTGGCGCCGCAGCCGAAGCGCGAAAAGTACGAACCCGCCTCGCGCGAGCGCGTCGACCGCGCGGCACCGCGCGAGCGTACGAGCAGCGAGCGACGTCCGCCGAGTGCGCGCGAAACGACTGGTGCCAGCCATCCGCCGCGCGAGCCCAGGGCGCACGAGCAGCGTCCGCGCGAACATGGCGCGCACGAGAACGCGGCACCGCGCGACGTCGGCCATCGTCCGGTGCGCGCGCATGCCACCGAGGAAGGCAAGCGGACGTATCGCGTCGAGGTCGGCCACGAACATGGCGTGAAGCCGGGCAACATCGTCGGCGCGATTGCCAACGAGGCCGGCCTGGAAAGCCAGTTCATCGGCCGCCTCAGCATCCGCGATCACTACAGCCTGATCGATCTGCCCGAAGGCATGCCGGCGGAAGTGTTCGAGCACCTCAAGAAAGTGTGGGTGGTGCAGCAACAGTTGCGCATCCACGAGTGGGACGGCACCGACACCGGCACCAGTGCGCCGCCATCGCACAAGCCGGGTGGCTTCAAGAAGCCAGGTGGCTTCAAGCCGCGGCCGAGCGGCGGCAAACCGCCGCGTCGCAAGTAACCGTTTCGGATCGCGCCGTTCGCCCCTGGGCCAGCGGCGCGACCAGGCGCACCAACACGATCATCTTGTCGTTCGACTGATGCGTGCAGAAACAGGATGGCGACGGGCCGCTCGATAAGCACCCGCGCGACGACGTACCATCGGCTGGATCGTCGCCGCTGCGAAACCGTCGCATGTCCAGCCCTTCCATCGAACAGTGCCAGCGCAACCGTGCCGAACCGTGTCTCGACGGTCTCGCACCTGCAGCCGTGCAGCAACTGCAGGCGGCGGCACAGGCCATTCGTGAAGGTGTCGAAGGCGCCGCACGGCAGGCGCTGGATACGGTTCTCGCGATGACGCCGGAGCATCCGGAAGCGCTGCGGCTGTACGGCATCCTGCACACCCGCGCGCAGCGGCATGACGAGGCGCGGGCCATGTTGCAACGGGCCATCGCGCAATGGCCGGACTACGCGCTGGCGCATTCCGATCTGGGCAACGTACAACAGGCCGCCGGCGAGCTGGATGACGCCTTCGCCAGCTGGCGACAGGCCTGTGCGCTGGCGCCGGAGTCAGCGATGCCGTGGTTCAACCTCGGCCGCAACCTGCAGCAACAGGGCGATACCGGCGCGGCGATCGACGCGCTGCGGCAGGTTCACGCACTGGCGCCGGATTTCCTGCCCGCGCTGATCCTGCTTGGCGACGCACTGGTGCACGCAGGCCGTTTCGACGATGCCGATGCTCGCTATCGCGAGGCACTCGCGCTGCATCCCGCCTGCGGCGACGCCTGGCGCGGGCTGGCGAACATGAAGACGCGGCCCTTGTCCGGGATCGATCGCGAACAGCTGGCGACGGCGCTGCGCCGCACCGACATCGACCCGCCTGACCGTATCGCGATGGGCTTTGCGCTGGGCAAGGCGTACGAGGACCAGTGCCAGTACGAGCAGGCGTTTGCCGCACTGAACACAGCCAACGCGCAACTGCGCGAGCTGGCGACATGGCATGCGGGAGCGTTCCATGCACACGTCGACGCGATGCTCGCCGCCTCGGCCGGCCTGCCGACACCTGCGGATGCCACGCTCGGCCACGAGGTGATCTTCATCGTCGGGTTGCCGCGCTCCGGTTCCACGCTGTTCGAGCAGATCCTCGCCACCCATCCCGAGGTCGAAGGCGCCAGTGAACTGCCCGACCTGGAACAGGTGCTCGGCGAGGAATCCACCCGCCGCCGCCAGCCGCTGCTGCAGTGGATCGGCGGCGCCAGCGCCGACGACTGGCAGCGACTGGGCCAGCGCTATCTGCAACGCACCGCGCGCTGGCGCCGGACCAGGCCACGCCACACTGACAAGCTGCCGTCCAACTGGCTGCTCACCGGCGTGCTCGCTGCGATGCTGCCGGGCGCACGCATCGTGGACGCCCGCCGCACTGCGCTGGAGGCCGGCTGGTCCTGCTACAAGCAGCAGTTCTACCGGCTGCCGCATTTCGCCTGCACGCTGACCGACATCGCCGCCTATATCCGCGACTACGAACGCGTGATGGCGCAGTGGCAGGCCGCCGATCCGCGGCGCATCCGCATCCAGCGCTACGAAGCGCTGCTGGCCGAGCCGGAACATGAGATCCGCGCGCTGCTGGCATTCTGCGGACTGCCGTTCGATCCAGCCTGCCTCCACTACGATCGGGCAACGCGCAGCGTGCGCACTGCCAGCGCGGCACAGGTGCGCCGGCCGCTGCAGCGCGATACCGCGCGCGCAGGCCACTACGGTGCGCTGCTCGATCCGCTGCGGTTCGGGCTTGGCATCCCCACGATCAAGTGACGCACCGCCATCGTGCGCTGCCGACGACACATCGTTTCCGCCAGCGGGCTCCGCATATCCTCCATGCGCCCCCACCATGACGGCATGGATTCCCGCGGAGCAAACCCCCAATGACCACCCTGCCCAGTCTGTACATCTCGCACGGTTCGCCGATGACCGCCCTGCAACCCGGGCTGACCGGCAAACGACTGGCCGAACTGGCGGCCGTGTTGCCGCGACCGAAGGCGATCGTCATGGCCAGCGCGCACTGGCTGTCGCGACGGCCGCTGGTCGGCAGCGCAGCCGCACCGGAAACCATCCACGACTTCGGCGGCTTTCCCGCGGCGCTGCATCAACTGCGCTACCCGGCACCCGGTTCGCCGGTCCTGGCCGATCGCGTCGTGCAGTTGCTGGATCAGGCGCAGCTGACGCCGAGGGCCGACCCCACGCGCGGACTGGACCACGGCGCGTGGGTGCCGCTGCGCCTGCTGTATCCGGACGCCGACATTCCCGTAGTACCGGTCTCGATCCACCCCGAACTCGGCCCCGCCCACCAGTACGCGCTGGGTCAGGCGCTGGCGCCGTTGCGCGACGAAGGGGTGCTGGTGATCGGCTCCGGCAGCATCACCCACAACCTGCATGACCTTGGCGCTGGCTACAGCGACGAGCGGCAGGCGCCGTACGTGAAGCCGTTCATCGACTGGATCGAACAGAAGCTCGCTGCCGGCGATATCGAGGCGCTGCTCGACTATCGCCGCCAGGCACCGTTCGCCGAGCGCGCCCACCCCACCGACGAGCACCTGCTGCCGTTGTTCGTGGCGCTTGGCGCGGCGGGCGCGAACACGCAGGCGCAACGGATCGACGCCGGCATCGACATGGGCCTGCTGGCGATGGACATCTACCGCTTCGACGGCCCGATCGCCCCGCTTACTGCACGATGATCACGCCGACCATCATCGGGTGGATCGAGCAGTAGTAGGCGTAGGTGCCCGGCCTGGAGAACGTCACGGCGTAGGAGTCGCTAGTGTCCAGCCCCTTCGAGGAGGCGAACAGTGCGCCGGCGCTGGCGATCACGTGGGGCTCCTCGTCCTGGTTGGTCCACACCACGCGGGTACCTGCGGGCACCGTCAACGTCGAGGGCGCGAAGGCGAAGTTGCGTATCCGTATCTGCTGCTGCGGCTGCACGGCTTTCGAGGCCGAGGCAGCCATGGCGGCGGGCGAGACGATGCCGACGCAGCAGAACGCCACCATCACCAGCGCGCCGGCAGACCAACACGACGCGCGCGGTCGCGCCGATCCAGGGCCAGCCGCTTTCATGACAGCACCTCCTCGGTCACGGCGAGCGCCTGGCTGCCCCGCACATGGCGTATGTCGCGGATGCCGAGATAGCGATGCAGCGCGCCCGGCGCGACCTCCTTCATGGGCCCGGGCCCGGCGCCGACACCGGGTGCCGGCTGCGGGTAGGCCGTCGAGCGCGCCGTGTAGAACGTGATGCTGCCTTCCACTTTCTGCTGGATCTGGTGGATATGGCCGTTGAGCACGCTGACCGAACCAAAACGCCGCAGGCAGCCCATCGCCTCGGCGCTGTCCTCCGTGCCCCAGCCCCATGGCGGATACAGCGGCCACAGCGGCATGTGGGCGAACACCACCAGCGGGGTTTCGGCCGACAGCCCGGCAAGATCCTTTTTCAGCCAGGCCAGCTGTGCTCCACCCAGCGAGCCGAGCCCGCCGGCCTTGAGATTGAGCACGTTGATCAAACCGACGAAATGCACGCCGCGATGGTCGAAGCTGTACCAGCCGCCGGCGTGCTGGCGTTCGCCGAAGCGGCGAAAGAATTCGGCGCCATTGTCGCCGATCACGTCGTGCTCGCCGGGCACGTAGAACACCTTGCGCGCGTGCGATTCCTGCATCACGCCGGCCAGCGTGTCGAACTCCGAAGGTTTCGACAGATGCGTGAGATCGCCGGTGTGCAGCAGGAAATCCGGAGGCGCAGCCTGCGCATTGGCCTGCGCCACCGACGCGCGCAGGGTGCCCACCACGTCCATGTTGGGTTCCTTGTGGAAGCCGATGTGAGAGTCGCTGATCTGCGCAAAGCTGAAGCTGGCGTCTGCCGAAGATGCCGTGGTCGCACCATCACCGAACGGCTGGGCGCGCAGCACGCCGCCCTTCATCAACCAGAGCGTGCCGGCCCCGGCCCAGGCCATGCATTTGAGGAACTGCCGTCGGCTGCCGGCTTCGTTGTCGTGTTTTTGCATGATGAACACTCCGCAGGAGAGAGCGGTCGAACAACCGCTCCGGGGATGGGAAGCCGCGTATGCCTTGCTGCCCTTCTCCATGCATTACCGCTCGCCTGGATCGCCTATTCCCGCTTCTGCGCGTCCGGAATAAAGTCAGGTCAATCGAGGTAGTCCTCTTATGACCGCCGATCTGCATGTCATGCCGCCAAACCCGGACAGCATCCGCAGCGCACGCTTCGAGGCGCTCGTGCTGCCTTGTCTTGACGCGGCCTACAACCTCGCACGCTGGCTCGCGCGCAATGATGCGGATGCGCAGGATGTGGTGCAGGAAGCGATGCTGCGGGCGCTGCGCTACTTCGACAGCTTCCACGGCAACGACGTGAGGGTCTGGCTGCTCGCCATTGTGCGGAACACCTACTTCACGCTGCGCACGAAAACTCCGCAAAGCGGCCTGCACGAGTCACTGGACGAAGACACCCGCCCGCTCGTCGATGAAGGCCCTTCCCCGGAGACCCTGACCTTGCTGGCGGTCGACGTCGGCACCCTGCAGCTGGCGCTCCAACGGCTGCCTTCTCCACTGCGCGAAGTGCTCGTGCTGCGCGAGCTGGAAGAGTGCTCCTACAAGGAGATCGCCGCGATCACCGGACAGAAGATCGGCACCGTCATGTCCCGGCTTGCCCGGGCCCGCGACCGCCTGAGAGCAGAACTGACCCACCGTCCCAGGGAGGTACGCCGCCATGACGTGTGACGACGCCCGGCTGCTGGTGCACGCCTATCTCGACGACGAACTGGACGCCGCGCAAAGCGCGGACATGGCCAGGCACCTGCAGGATTGCGCCGCATGCGCGGCGAGCTATGGCATCCACGAGCGGCTGCGCAAGGCACTGGCACAACCAGGGCTCTACCACCGCGCGCCCGATGCATTGCGCGAACGCTGGATTGCCGCGCAACCCACGGCGAGGCCCGCCCCGCCGACATCCTCCCGGCCCCGGCGCATGCCGCTCGCCTACGCGATGGCCGCCGGGTTTGCCGGCGCGCTGCTGCTCACCAGCCCGGCCTGGATCACCGCGTTGCGGCAACGCAGCGCGGAGGACGGCAATCCGGTCGTGGCCGAGGCGGTCTCCAGCCACGTCCGCTCGCTGCAGGCGCACCACCTGACGGACGTGGTGTCGACCGATCAGCACACAGTAAAGCCCTGGTTCGAGGGCAAGCTTGACTTCTCGCCGCGAGTGAAGGACCTGGCCGGCGAGGGGTTCCCGTTGATCGGCGGCCGTCTCGATGCGATCGGCGGACGCAGCGTCGCTGCCCTGATCTACAAGCGGCACCTGCATGTGATCAACCTCTACCAGTGGCCGACAGATTCGACGACAACCGCGCAACCCGAAGTACAGCGCCACGGTTACACCGTCATCCGCTGGACGGCCGACGGCATGCGCTACGTCGCCATCTCCGACGTCAGCGCCGGCGATCTGAAGCAGTTCGTGCTCGCCTTCCGCAACGACGCCGGCACATCACCCTAGGCGCACTCGATCGATGCGGTCAGGCGATCTGCGTCAGCGGGCCGGCAGGATCGAACGGCTCGACCCAGTCGGCAGGTGTCAGCAGCGGCAGGCCATGGGCGAGCCGCGCCTTGTCGCATTGGGGGCTGCTCGCGCCGAACTCCCACGACGGCGGGACCTCGCGGCATACCGAAGGGCGTCGCGGGTAGATGCCGCAGTGCGCGGCTTCGCCGACCGTGCCCTGCAATGCCACGCAGTACGGCTGCGCGGCATTGGTACCGCGCATCACCAGCCGGTGGGGGTCGAACTTTTCGGTCAATTCCGGCGGTACGCATCCGCCCAGCGAGGCCTCGGCCTCCGACCAGTGAAAGGACACGCGAAAAAACTTGCAGCAGACACCGCAGCGCAGACAGGGATGTTGCATCGAATCGACTCAGGCGCACCCCGAGGCGCGCAGCCGTGAATTCTAGAACGAGAAAGGCCCGCCGTGCGGCGGGCCTTTCACTGCCCGGACGGAGAGAACCCGCTCAGGGTTCGCCGGCAAACGTATTGCACTGATCCATGTCGCCACCGGCAAAGCCGGTCTTGAACCATCTCACGCGCTGCTCGGAGGTGCCATGCGTGAACGTGTCGGGGCGTACCCGACCTTGCGCCTGCTGCTGCAAGGTGTCGTCGCCAATGTGGCTGGCGGCATTGAGTGCCTCCTCGATATCGCCCGGCTGCAGCCAGTTCAGCTCCTGCTGGCTGTGGTTGGCCCACACGCCGGCATAACAGTCGGCCTGCAACTCCTGCCGCACCGACAAGCCGTCGGCACCGTCCATCGGCGCACCCCGACGGCGTGCCGCGTCGACCTTGTCGAACACGCCGGTGAGCTTCTGCACGTGATGACCGATCTCGTGCGCAATCACATACGCTCGCGCGAAATCGCCCGAGGACTGCAGCTCGTCCTGCAGCTGCTGGAAGAACGCCACGTCTAGGTAGACCTTCTGATCGCCCGGACAATAGAACGGCCCCACTGCCGTGCCGGCGCCACCGCAGGCCGTGTCCACGCCGCCGCTGAACAGGTGCAGCTTGGGCTCGATGTAGGTCGCCCCCCTGGCCTGGAAGATCGCGCCCCAGCTCTGCTCGGTAGAATGAAGGATCGCGCTGACGAAGGCCTTCTGCTGTGGATCCACCTGCGTCGGCGTGCTGTTCTCGGTGGGCGCGGATGACTGGCCACCTTGATCGAGCAAGGCCAGCGGGTTCTTGAAGAACACCCAGCCGATGAGGGCCAGCACGATCAGACCGCCGATTCCCATGCGTCCGCCGCCACCGCCGAAGCCCCGGCCACCGCCGCTGCTGCCGACCTCGATGTTGCTGCTGCTGCCGCCTTTCCGCCAATCCATAAAGTTCCTCGTTGACTGATGCTCGCGTCCAGACGCCGGCCGACGATAGCGCGCCGGTCGCGCCAGCGCCAAAGCGCTGCTGCGGCTACAGTAGTCCACCTTTCGTGAGGAACACCGCATGACCCATCTGCCCGCCCTGGTGACCCTGCTCACCGTGCTGCTGCTGTTCGGCACCATGTGGGCCGTCGGCCATGCCCGCGGCAAGTACGGGGTGAAGGCGCCCGCGACCAGCGGCGACCCGGCATTCGAACGCGCATACCGGGTTCAGATGAACACGCTGGAGCAGACCGTGATGTTCCTGCCCCTGCTGTGGCTGGCCGCGAACTATGGCTTCACCGGCTGGGCCGGCGTCGCGGGCCTGGTATGGATCGTCGGCCGGGCCTGGTACGCGGTGGCCTATCTCGCCGATGCCGGCAAACGCGGCCCGGGCTTCGTGATGGGCATGCTGGCCTGGGCCGCGGTACTGGTGATGGCCTCGTTTGGCGTGGGCCGGGCCATGCTGATCGGCTGAAACCGGCTTTCGATCCTCGCCGGGGCCGGTTGCGATTACCGCACCCGGCCCCGTCTACGCACACATCGTCCAGCCTGGTTTCCATGTGGAAGTGAACCGCTCTGCCCCGCCACCTTCCTTGCCATCGCGCCCACCGCCGACGCCAGAACGCGCTCCCGGCCTGTGGAGCGCAGCGGGATTGATCGCCACCTATTTCGTGCTGCAAGTGGTCGTCAGTACCCTGGCGGCGGGAATGATCAGCCTGATGGCGGCCCTCCAGCGCAATGGGCCGGGCCCCGGTCATGCCATTCCCACCGCGCTGGAACAGCCTGTCGCCGGGGCCTTGCTGGCGACGCTGTCGCTCGGTATTGCAGCACCACTGACGCTGTGGCTGGCGCATCGCAGATGGCCTCTGCTGTGGTCGCAGGCACAACCGCCGGGACTGGGGGTTGCATCGCCACGTCGGCAACGGTTCTTCGCCCTGGCGGTTGCGGTCGGATTGATGGCGCCATGGCTGGGTGCGCTGTTGACCTGGCTGCTGGCGCACGGCCATGCGGTGCCACAGGCCATCCAGCAACTGGGCAGCAGCGCACCGCTGGCGCTGCGCATTCCGTTGATGCTGGCAGTGGTGAGCGTCGGCCCGCTGGTGGAGGAGTTGCTGTTTCGCGGCGTGCTGTTGTCGGCGCTGCTGGAACGCTGGGGCATCGGCCGGGGTGTGGCGATCAGTTCGCTGGCGTTTGCGCTGATCCACCTGCCCGGCCTGGATTTCCAGTGGTACGCATTGCCGGACCTGCTGCTGCTGGCACTGGTGCTGACGTGGTTGCGGCTGCGCTCGGGTTCGATCTGGCCCGGCGTGCTCGCCCACGGCCTCAACAACCTGCTGGGCGTGGCCGGTTGGTTCGTGCTGCTCGGCCTTGCCGGATGAAAGGCATCATGGCGGAATGATGCCGAACCGGCGCAGCAACCGGGCCGTCTCGAACACCGGCAACCCCATCACCCCGGAGTAACTGCCCTGCAAATGCTCGACCAGCATCGCGCCGCGACCCTGGATCGCATACGCACCGGCCTTGCCGAACGGCTCACCGGTGGCCACATAGGCGGCGATGGTGGGCTCGTCCAGCTGCGCAAAGCGTACCTGCGATACACAGCTCCCGCACTGTTCGCCCGCGGCACCGACCAGCCAGACCACCGAGATCACTGCATGCGTACGTCCCGACAGGCGACGCAACATCGCCGCCGCCGCGTCCGCGTCCCGCGGCTTGCCAAAGACTTCGTCGTCCAGCACCACCTCGGTATCGGCGCCGAGCACCACGACGTCGCCGGCATGATCCAAGCTGGCCCAGCCGGCACGCGCCTTGTCGCACGCCACCCGGCTCACGTAGTCCCGCGGTGATTCATTCGCGGCCCGCTGTTCTGCCACGTCGACCTGGAGCACGGCGAACGCCACACCGATCTGTTCCAGCAGCTGGCGGCGGCGCGGCGACTGCGAAGCGAGATGAAGCATGCGAGTTACGCCCGGTGAAAGAGCCGCCAGCGTAACGCCTTACAGGGTGAGGCTGTACTCGCAGAACTGGCGGTCACGCTCCCAGCCCATCGATTCGTACAGCGCCTGCGCCGGTGCATTGTCCAGCGCAGTCGACAGCGACAGACTGGCCGCACCCAGCGCCCGCGCATGCCCGGCTGCCGCATCCAGCAGAGCCTTCGCCACGCCTCGCCGACGTGCGGCCGCGGCGACAAACAAATCGTTGAGCAACCAGGTGCGCACCGTGCGCACCGAGGAAAACAGCGGATACAACTGGGTGAATCCCAGCCATTCTCCGTCCTCATCGTCATGGGCCAGCAGGATCACCGATTCGTGCAGGCGAATGCGCTCGGCCAGAAAATCCTGCGCTCGCGCCAGATCGGCTGGCTGGCCGTAGAACTGGCGATAGCTGTCGAACAGTGGCGCCACAGCGTCGAGATCGAGGATGGTGGCTTGCCTGATCTGTATGGGCATGCAGGTATGGCCGCGAATGGGGAGGGGCCAAGCATATCGCGGCCTAGCCGCGATGGTAGGGATGCCCCCCCATGATCGTGGTGGCACGGTATAGCTGCTCGACCAGCACCAGTCGCACCAGCATGTGCGGCAGGGTCAACGGACCGAGCGACCAGCGCTGGTCAGCGCGCCCCAGCACGTCGGGCGCGTGGCCATCGGGGCCACCGATCAGAAAGGCCAGATCGCGCCCGGTCATGCGCCACTTCGCCAGTTGTGCGGCCAGCTCCTCGCTGGACCAGCATTTGCCGCGGCCATCAAGCGCGACCACATGGCTATCGTGCGGCAAGGCGGCGAGTATTGCGGCGCCCTCGTCCTGTATCGCCCGGGCATCGTCGCGGCCCTTGCCACGCATGCCGGGCTTCAGTTCGATCAACTCCAGCGGCAGGTCATGCGAGAGCCGCTTGCGGTACTCGGCAAAGCCCTCGGCCACCCAGCCTGGCATGCGTTCGCCGACGGCGATCAGGCGTGCGCGCATGCGCCGCTCTCATGGAGCAATTCGCGCGCAGCACCGCGCCTGCATCGTCTCCCCTGCCGGGAGGGGATTGACGCGAGCGGGCAATCTGGCAACGCGCCCCACACGAAACTCAACTCGCTTGCGCGGCGTCGACTTCGTGCCCGTGGTCGCCCACCGTCCACAACCTTTCCAGGCCGTAGAACTCGCGGATGCGTGGCAGCATCACGTGGACGATCACATCACCCAGGTCGACCAGTACCCATTCGCCCTCCTGCTCGCCTTCCACGCCCAGCGGCATCACACCCGCTTTCTTGGCGAACTTGCCGACTTCATCGGCGATGGATTTGACATGGCGTGCGGAGGTGCCGGATGCAATCACCAGCAGGTCGGCGATGGAGGTCTTGCCGCGAACGTCGATTTCGCGCACATCCTTGGCTTTCAGTTCTTCGAGCGCGTCGATGACCGACTTGCGCAGGGTGGCCGTGGTGACGGACTTGTTCGTGCGGGCAGTACTCAAGAGGATGAGCCTCGATGCGGAAGAGCAGCGCGACATGGCGCGGGCGAAGTATAACCGGCTTGCCGTCAAGGGCGCCTTGACGCGGAAGCCCGGTCAGGACACCAGCGCCCTGCGTGCCAGGCGATATTCGTACATCAGGCGCGCCACCAGCTCGGCAGCCGGCTGCGGCCGTACCAGGCTGGCCGCCTGACCGCACCACTCCGACAGCAGATCGCCGCGGCCAGACGCCGCCGCCGCCCGGCGCAGCGGCGCGGTGAGCGCATTCAATACCGGATACGGCAACCCCTGCGCCGGCTCCGGCATCGCCTCGACAAAGCGGTTGCGCAGGCCGCGAGCCGCACGTCCGGAGAAACCCCGGATCGTGGTGACCTGGTGATCCTCGACGTGCGGCAGATCCCGCTTCCACGCCTCGGCGGCTGAGCACTCCGGACAAGCCAGGAAGGCCGTGCCGAGCTGGCTGGCCGCCGCACCGAGCACCTCCGCAGCCAACACGCCGCGGCCGTGCATGATTCCGCCGGCAGCGATCACCGGGATGGACAACGCCCCGACCACCAGCGGAAGCAGCGCGAACAGGCCGATCATCGCGTCTTCCTCGTGGTGCAGGAACGTGCCGCGATGGCCACCGGCCTCGGCACCCTGCACGCACACCGCGTCGGCCCCGGCATCCGCCCAGGCACGCGCCTCGGCGACCGTGGTGGCCGTGCCGATGACGTAGATCCCGCGTCGTTGAAGTTCGCGCCGCTGCGCCGGGCTGATCACGCCAAAGGCAAACATCGCCACCGCCGGGCGCGCTTCGCACAGCGCGGCAAACTGATCGGAGAAGCGCGGCGCCCAGCGCGACGGCAGGCTGGTACGCACGTCGAGGCCTTCGCGCGCCATCAGTGCATCGAGTTGCGCGCGCGCCTTCGCCACTGCGGCCATGTCGGCATCGAACTCATCCGGCAACACGAACAGGCCGATGGCGTAAGGCCGGTCGCCCAGCGCGCGGATCTGCCCCGCCTGCTCGATGATCGCCGACGGCTCCAGGTAGCCGGCACCCAGCGAGCCCAGCCCGCCCGCATTCGACACGGCGGCCACCAGCGCCGGTGGTGTCGAGCTGGACATCGGGGCCTGGATCAGCGGATGTTCGATACCAAGCTGGCGGGCAAACGACGAGCTCATGCGCGAGGACCTGCGGACGGTAGTGCCAAGTATCCGCCGCTGCCGCGCACAGCAGAAGCCGCCGGCGGATTCACCTGCCTGCGGATCGCGGGCGCGGTGACGAGGGCGCAGCCCAGGGCAGCGGCTGGAAAAGCGGCGGATCGTGCGTTCATCGGAGGATGCTTGAAAGAACGGGATGGAGCGGCGATGCCGCCCCTTCGCGTCCTTCGCTGCCTGCCGGCCTGCGGCTGGACGGTGTGATCAGCCGCCCTGCCCGGCCACGATGTTCACCGTGATGGCGATGATGAACACGTTGAAGAAGAACGCAATCACGCTGTGCAGCAATACCACGCGGCGCAGGTAGTCGCTGGTGATCTGCACGTCGGAGACCTGGAACGTCATGCCGATCACGGTGGAGAAATACACGAAATCCCAATAGTCGGGCTCGGGGGTGTCGGGGAATTCCAGGCCCTTGTGCTTGTCGCCGTAGTCGCCGTAATAGCCATGCGCGTAGTGGATCGCGAACATCGCGCTGAGGAACAGCCAGCTCAGGATGATGCTCCCCACCGCAACGGCCAGTTCCAGCAGGCCGCCGCCCTTGGCCGCATGCAGTTCGCCGCCCAGCGCGATCAGAACTACCGCCGACAGGGCCACGCCCCCCCACAGTACACCCCATCGGCCGGTATCCAGTGCCAGGGACTGGCTGCGCATGTGCGCGGGCTCGGCATGGTTGAACAGGTACGCGAGTCCACCGAGAAAAACCACGGCGGCGAGATCGAAACTGAGCAGCACCGCGTTGGACAGGCGCATTCCCGACGCCGACAAGGCCCCGGCGACGCCAATGAAGATTGCCAGCGACAGGATCATGCGCGGGCGGCCTTTGACGAAACGCCACGGACGCCAGCCGCCTGCCTGTCGCGCAACGGCGCCTTGTTTGGCCGACTTGGTCATGGACGGCACGCCGCGCCGACCAGCGCGGATGGATCAAGCCAGCGGGACAAGGCAATCTCTCCAGGAGGTGGTGACGTCGGCCATGCCTTGGATGATAGCGATGTTTCAGCCCAGCAGATCCCGATATGCCGGGTGGCGCTGCATCCACACGGCGGCGTAGGAGCAGACCGGCAGCACCGTCCAGCCTTCATCGCGGGCAGTCTGCACCGCTGCCTCCATCAGAGCGGCAGCGATGCCGCGCCCGCCCACTTCGGCCGGTACACGAGTATGCGTGATGGTCATGACCTCGGGCTTCGCGCCTGACGTCAACGTGTAGTCAAGCTCGCAGCTGGCACCCTCCACCCGTGTCTCGAAGCGATGCGCGGCGCGATCGTGCTGAATGGCAAACGGCATGCGAACTCCGATGGGCGGCGATCACCAAGCATACGGGCTGCGCGGGCAATCGCGCGTGAAGCCCTCCGGGCGATACGTTCGCGCCGCCTGCATGAACCGCGCGGCACAGTGCGCACTTGTTCGTCAGCCCACCGGCACAGGCCGTTCCAGGAGAATAAGCCATGAAAAAGTCCGCATCGGCGCATTGGTCCGGTGGCATCAAGGACGGCCAAGGCACCATTTCGACCGACACCGGCGTGCTGCGCGAGGCACCCTACGGCTTCAGGTCCCGCTTCGAGGACGGTCCGGGCACCAATCCGGAGGAACTGATAGGGGCTGCCCATGCCGGCTGCTTCTCCATGGCGCTTGCGCTTGGACTAGGCAACGCCGGACTCACCGCCGACAGCATCGACACCCGGGCGGCGGTGACGCTGGACAAGGATGGCGACGGCTTCTCGATCACCTCCGTCCACCTGGATTGCCGGGCCAAGGTGCCTGGCGCGGATGCAGCCACGTTCGAGAAGATCGCACAGGAAACCAAGCTGGGCTGCCCGGTCTCGAAAGTGCTCAAGGCCACCATTACGCTGGATGCCGCACTCGAGAACTGAACGTGGATTGGCGCGCATGGCCGCCGGTTAGACTGCTGCCATGCCATCGCCATCGACTTTCCTTGCGCGGGTTGCCGCCGCGCCAATCCGCCCCGCTCGCGCCGCGATCCGGCATTGGGTGCTGAGCGCCTTTCCTCGCGCCCGGACCGGCGGTGTCGACTACGATCATCCCCCGGGCGATCCGGGCTGGTTCGGTCCGGACAGCGCCACCTGGCGTGTGCATTCGGACTTCCCCGGCATGCTGGCCGGCGGACTGGCGGCGCTGACCTTGCAGACGCTGCATCCGCTGGCACTGGCTGGCGTCTGGGATCATTCCAATTTCCGCGGCGATCTGCTCGGCCGGCTGCGCCGCACCACCGCCTTTGTCGGCGGCACTACCTACGCCCCGCGCGCGCAGACCGATGCATTGATCGAACATGTGCGCATGATCCACACGCACATCACCGGCCATGGCGAGGATGGACGTCCCTACGCCGCCAACGATCCTGCACTGCTGACCTGGGTGCACGTCACCGAGGCCTACTGTTTCCTGCAGGGCTATCGCCGCTACAGCCATGTGGTGCCGCCCGCCGGGGCCGGCGATCGCTATTACGACGAGGTGCGCCGGATCGCCGAGGCGCTGGGTGCCCGCGCGGTGCCTGCTTCGGAGCGGGCCGTCGCTGACTACTTCCACCGCATCCAGCCGGAACTGGCTTTCACCGAGCGCTCGCGCGCGGTGCTCGAACTGTTGTCCCAGGTACGCCTGCCGGTGCCTGCGGCCGCGTTGTCGCGCGATCTGTTTCTGCACGCTGGCGCGGCGCTTCTTCCAGGCTGGGCCATCGACATGCTGGGCTTCACCTCCCGGCGACAGCGCCAGGCCCGACTAGCGGCCCACGCGCTGTGGGCGGTCGCGCCCGTATTCCGCGCCGCATTGAAGGACGGTATCGCCAGCCGCGCCTGCCGACGCATGGATGTGCCGCCGGAGCACTTGCTGCATTGGTGATGGGCGAGTTCATCGCCTGCTCGGGCGGTGTCCGCAATCCCGTGCGCTCCGGTCAGCATTGACAGCCCAGCCCTATCGGCTAACGTCCACCGGACACGTCAGTCAGGGGCTCCCGTGGCAACACTCATTCCCTCCCGCAATAGCTGTCTGCCGCGCATGACCGGCGGCGAGAAGCGTGTGTCCGAGCGGCTGGAGCAAAAGCTGGAGGACGACTACCTGCTCTGGTACGACGTGCCGGTAGGCTTGAAGCAGCGCCATCCGGACTTCGTGGTGTTCCACCCGCGCCGCGGCCTGCTGGTGCTGGAGGTGAAGGACTGGAAGGCCGACACCATCCGTCATGCCGACAGTACCCAGTTCACCCTGGTCACCGAGCGCGGCCTGGTCAAGGAGAACAACCCGCTGTTGCAGGCGCGCGCCTACGCGCTGGAAATCGGCGTGGTGCTGGAGCGCGATCCGGCGCTGCGCCATCCGCAGGGTTCCCGCCACGCCGGCAAGCTGATCATGCCCTGGGCCTGGGGCGTGGTGCTGGCCAATATCACCCGCCGACAATTCGGCGAAGGTGCGCTGGGCGAGGTGCTGCCCGAGCATCTGGTGATCTGTCGCGACGAGCTGTACGAGACGGTCGACGCCGAAGCGTTCCAGGAGCGGCTGTGGGCGATGTTCCCGCAAGTGTTCCCGGTAACGCTGACCCTGCCGCAGATCGACCGTGTGCGCTGGCACCTTTTCCCCGAGTTGCGGGTGGAACCGGGCAGCGGCCAGTTCGGCCTGTTCGGCCCCACCGATACGGCCGTGCGTCCGCTGGAGATTCCCGACCTGGTCAAGGTGATGGACTCGCAGCAGGAGCAGCTGGCGCGTTCGCTCGGCGACGAGCACCGGATCATCCACGGCGTGGCGGGCTCGGGCAAGACGATGATCCTGGGTTTCCGTGCGATGCAGCTGGCGCGTGAGCTATCCAAGCCCATCCTGGTGCTCTGCTACAACAAGACGCTGGCTGCACGGCTCGAACAGCTGATCGGCGAACGCGGCCTCAGCGAGAAGGTGCAGGTCTACAACTTCCACAAATGGTGCCGCAAGATGCTGGTGGCCTATAACGAGCCGCTGCCGCCGGGCAACGGCAAGGCGTTCTTCGAGGCGTTGCCGCCGGCGGTGATCGCCGGCGTGGATCGCGGCCAGATTCCGCGCTTCCAGTACGGCGCCGTGTTGATCGACGAAGGTCACGATTTCGAGCCGGACTGGTACAAGCTGATCGTGCAGATGATCGATCCGGCCACCAATTCGCTGCTGGTGCTGTACGACGACGCACAGAACATCTACGGCAACGCCGATCGGCGCAAGATCAGCTGGAAGAGCCTCGGCGTGCAGGCGCAGGGCCGCACCACCATCCTCAAGCTCAACTACCGCAATACGCTGGAGATTCTCTCGGTGGCGCGCTTGTTCGCCAACGAACTGCTCGACTCGCGCGGCGACGATGACGATGGCGTACCGTTGATCGCGCCGCAGAGCGCCGGCCGTCGCGGCGCGCTGCCCGAACTGGTACGCACCGACACCGCGCGCGCGCAACTCGACGTGTTGATCGCGCGGCTGCGCGACGAATACGCCGGCGGCCGCCCGTACTCCGACATGGCCGTACTGTTTCG
Organism: Rhodanobacter umsongensis; assembly: GCF_042654965.1. Taxonomy (NCBI): domain Bacteria; kingdom Pseudomonadati; phylum Pseudomonadota; class Gammaproteobacteria; order Lysobacterales; family Rhodanobacteraceae; genus Rhodanobacter; species Rhodanobacter umsongensis. The sequence goes on from NZ_JBHSMK010000009.1 coordinate 664,202, forward strand.
CAACCAGTGGGAAGGCGAGAAGCTGCACGAAGCATTGCAGCGCATCGGCATTCCCAGCCGGCTTGCCGACGGCACCGGCAAGCACACCCTGTTCGTGGTCGAGGACAGCGTCAAGCTGGTCACCATGCATTCCAGCAAAGGCCTGGAGTTTCCGTTCGTGATCATCCCCGGCCTCGGCTCGCTGCCCAAGCCCGGCCAGAGCGAAGCCGACGAAGCCCGCCTGCTCTACGTCGCCATGACCCGTGCCACTGAACACCTGCTACTGATCCACCACGACGATTCAGTCTTCAGCAAGCGCATCCGCGATTCGATCAACGAGGTCCAGGGACAACTGGCATGCCGCGCCTGAGCCGGCACAGGACGCTGCTTCCGGTCCTGCAGGCCATCGTCGCCCTGGCGGCCATTTGCTGGTTCGGCGAGGCGGGTCGCTACGGCTTTGCAGGCTTGCCCGGCAAGGCCGATCTGCGGGTCATGGACGGCGTCTATATCGGCCCGGGCGGCGATTCGCTCATCGAGATCGCGGTTAACCAGCGCGGCGAAACCTGGCATCGACTATTCACGCTCTACCCCCGCGCCGCGCCGCGCGCCAGGCTGCTGCGCGGTGAACAGATGAACCTGCTGGTCAACGGGGCTGGCGTGATCATGCAGATCGAATCCGCTGTCAGCACGATTCATTGGAGCTACGAACAGGAATGGCGCCGCCATCGACAGGTGATGGACTTGTCCGGACTGACCGGCACGCTTGCGCTGTTGGGATGCGGGCTGCTTTACCTGACCAGGCATGAAGAATGACGTCGGGCAAAGACCAGGCGGCCCCATGACCGGCTGAAGAACGAGCCGCCCGGCCAAGGCGACTGCCGTCAAGCTCCGCGCAGCAGCCAGCAGGCCACGAAGACCAGCAGGACGGCGCCGGCCAGGATGGCCAGCAGCGGCTTCCAGGGGAGCCCCGGCCGCATTGTCAGCAAGGTAGTCAAGGCGCGTCCCGATGCCGCCGACGCATCGGCCGGGCCCTGGTGCACGTGGCGTGCGCGCTGTGTCGTTGCAATGCCGGGCACCAGGGTCTTGCGTGCGGTGACCACGCCGCTGCTGTCGTACAGCGAACCCAGCACCCGACGACGACGGGCGCGGTATTCGGCACGCGTGATCCTGCCCAGCCGGTGCGCTTCGTCCAGCACGTGCAGATCCTGATTGATGGCCCGCTCGCGTTCGGTCATTTCAGCTCCCTGAGCACCCGGAAACCTACATCTTTTTGAGGTGAGCCACTGTCGGCGCGGCGGGTGTCGACGCTGCAGTCGGACCAGTAGCTGCTGAAGCTGCCACCGCGCGCCATCACGCTGCCGCCGTCGACCACCCACTCCCACACGTTACCGGTCATGTTGACCAGTCCCCACGGGTTGCGCGAACGCCCGCGCGGCGACACCGCCGCACCACTGCCGTCGGCGCCGCCGGCCGATGGCGGGATGCAGTTGCTGTCCTCAGCCTGCTTCCAGCCGCCGCCCGCCTTCGCCGCGCGCACCCATTCCTCGTCGGTGGGCAGTCGGTAGGCATAGCCGCCACTGAGGTCGCTGAGCCAGCGTGCATAGGCCCGGGCCTGATCAAGGCTGATGTTGCTGATCGGCGCGTTGCCCAGATCCTGGTCGTTCACCGCGGTGGCTGCACACTTGCCGGTAGCCCGGCAGAACTGATTGAACTCGTTGATCGAAATCTCTGCGCGCGACATGGCATACGCCTTGCCACCGCCAGGCCCCGGCACCACGACCAGCAGCGGGCCACGCGCGCCGCCGATACTGTCGGAACAGAACTTGCCCTTGCCGGCCAGCCCGGGCCTGGCGCAGGGATCCGCCCCCGGGGGCTCGGCCGGCGCGGCCGGTGCGCCGGTCGGGGTCGGCCGGGTTGCAGTACCCGGCTTGCCGGCGATTCCCGGCGTCGCGCCGGGTACGACGGTTGGCTGCGGCTCTTCGGCAGGATTGGCGGGCGAAGCCGGCAAGGGCGTCGAGGCACCGGTCGGTGTGGCACCGGTCGGTTTCAGTCGATCCAGCTGTTCGGCCAGCGATTTCGCGGGCAACTGACCGCGGATGCGCATCTCCGATTCCAGCTCGGCCAGCGCGCTGGCGTCCAGGCGGCGAACGCTCTCGAGCTGCCGTTTCAACTGGTCGTAGTCGGCGCTGGCCAGTGGCCGTCTGCCCGCTGCCATGATGGCGGCTATGAGGTCGTAGCGCGCCTTGGCCGAACGCAGTTCGGCGTTGCCGCCAAGGGTCTTGACGGCCTGCGCCATGACATCCGCGGCCTTCTGGTAGCGGCCTTTCTGGAACGTGTCCTGCGCCTGGCCCAGATAGGCATCGGCGAGCAGTTTCGGTCCTTCGGTCTTGAGGAACGGGTTGTCCGGTTGCAGGGTCTGGATGCGTGCCAGCGACTGGCTGGCCTTGCCCACATCGCCAGCCGCCACGGCGCTCTTCATCGATTCGATGCGAGATTTCACTTCGGCATCGGCACTCTCCTGCGCAGCCTTCGCCTGGAGAGTCTGCTGAAGCGCATCGAGCTTGGCATCTTCGGCGAGCAAGGGCGCCGACTTCGGCATGTACTTCAGGCCGAAGTCCACCGCCAGGCGGGCCTGCGGCAGATGCTGCGGGTCGGCGAACCGACTGGCCTCACCCGCGATGGCCGTACCCAAGGCATCCAGGGTGCGAGCAGTCTCCGGCGAGGTATCGGCACGCAAGGTCTGCAAGGCACTCGTCACCGACTGCTGCCAGTCCGGCGTCAGCGCCGGCTTCGCGCCGAGCGCGGCCAGGCGGGTGCGGGCATCGGCGAGCGCCTGTGCCTGCTGCTGCAGGTTCTTTTGCTGGGCCACGGTGCGGGCGTTGCTGACCTCGGCCAGCACTTTCGCATAACCCGCTTCCGCGGGATCGAGTTGCTGGCCCGCCTTGCCGATACGCTCGGCCGCATCCAGATCGCCTGCGGCGATGCGATCGCGGGCGAGCTTGATCACGCTGGCATCGACACCGCCACGCAACGCGGCGAAATCGGGCGAATCGGCGCCGATCTGGGTGCGCGCATTGTTCAGCGCGCTCTTGAGGTCCTGCAACCAGACCACCGTGCCGAGCGGCCGCGCCAGCAAATCGGTCACCCGGCCCTTGGCCAGCGCATTGCGCTGAGCTTCCGTAGCCGCCTGCTGCGCCAGCTTGTTCTGCTGGTCCAGCAAGGTCTGGCGCGTTGCCGACAGCGCCGAATCGCCGGGAAACAGTTCGATGCCAAACCCGGCGATGCCGATCGCACTGGCCAGATCGCCGGCGGCCTGCTTCTCGGTCGCCTGGGCCGTCAATGCCTGCTTGAGTCGGGTGGCCTGTTCCGCCAGGCGCGGATCATCCGGCAGCAGCTTTGCGGTATCGCGGTACGCAGCGGCTGCCTGGTTGCGCCAGTCATCGGCATTGCTGGCATGGCCGAGCAAGCTGGTCAGCGTCTGCAAGGTCTGCTCGCGTTGCTGCTGCAGCAGCTTCGCCTGCTGTTGCTGCTGCTGTTGTGCCGCCAGCGCCTTGCCCAGTTCATCCAGTTGCGCAGCGCGCTGCTTCAGGTGACTGGAGTCGGGAAACAGGCTGCTGGCGAGCTTGAGGTCCGCCATGGCCTCGTCCACGTGTCCAGCGTCAATGGCCTTGCCGATCGCCGCGTCGTACTTGAGCTCGAGCTCGGCGTTCCTGAGCAGCGCGCTGCCCGGATCGATGGCGCGGATGTGCGCCAGGGTCGTGACGACGTTGTCAGGCTGATTCTCGAAGATGGCGTCGGCGCTGATCTGCTGGCTCAGCTGGGTATCCAGGGTGTTGAGCAGGTCGTTGCGCTGTTTCTCCACGGCGCTGCGTTTGATGTCCAGGGCCGGCGAATACAACTTCAGGTCATCGCGCAGCTTGAACACCCGCTGTGTCCCGGCGTAGTCGTAGCGATCCTTCGCCGGGTCCCAGTAGGCATCGATGCGGCTCAGCAGGAAATTCTGGATCAGGTCGTTCTGGTCGACCACGATGCGCTTGCGATCGTCGTCGCCGAGCGCATTGAGCGCCTGCAGCGCCTGGTTCTCGTTGGCGTAGTGATCCGGCCGCACCATGGTGAAGCGGCCGATCACCTCCGCCACCTGATGACTATGCCGGTAGCTGGTCCAGGCCCACACGCCGCCGGCCACCGCCAGCAGCGCCGGCACGCCATAGATCAGGTACGGCATGGTCCGCTCGCGCAAGCCCACCTCGCGCAAGCCCTCGACCAGTTCGTTGGCGCTTTTCAGGCGCTGTGCGTTGGTGAACGCCACGCTGGCGCACAACACCTTGTACTGGTGCTTGGTCAGACCTTTCACCGGCGGCGGCTTGCGGCCTTCCTTCATGGCGACTTCGGCACTGGCCTTGTCGTAGGGATGCTTGCCGGTCAGCAGTTCGAAGGCGACACAACCCAGCGCATAGACGTCATCGCCCGGCACCGGATCCTTGCCCTGGATCATCTCGAGGCTGGCGTACGCCGGTGTCAGCGCGCCCAGTGTGCCGGCATCGAACACGGTCTGTTCGCCCACCGCATCGCCCATGTGCTTGCCGGCGCGCGCTATGCCGAAATCGAAAACCTTGGGCACGCCCTCGCGCGTCACCATGACGTTGGCAGGCTTGAAATCAGAGTGCACCACGCCAGCCGCATGGGCCCGCGTGAGCGCCCGCGCCATGCCTTCGATCAGCGGCCTGGCCTCGGCCAGCGGCAGGCCGTTGAAGGCCCGCTCGCGAATGACCTGCTTGAGGTCCGAGCCGTCGACGTACTCCATCGTCATGAAGACGATGGTGCGGTCCTTGTCGAAATCGTAGACGCGCACGATGTTGTCGTGCGCCAGCTGCTGCGAGCGGCGCGATTCGCGCTGCAGCGAGATCAGCGAATCGGGATGACGGCGGAACTCGTCGTTCAACACTTTTACCGCGACGTACGGATCGCGGTCGCGCGCCTCCACCTTGCGCTCATCACGCGCCTTGAATACCACGCCCATGCCGCCGCGGCCAATCTCCCGCTCGAGATAGAAGCGGCCTTTGAGCAGAGACCCCACGGTGACGAAGTCGCCCTCTTCCGCATCGGAAATGTGCTGCCAGCTCGATTGGCTGCTGCTGACGCCGGAGCGCGTGCCTTGCGTGCCGGTGCGTTCGGGCGCCTGCGGCCGCGACGCCCCCGAGGCCGGCTTGACCATCGTGGCTTCATCCCCCGCCACTACCTGTTCGGGGCGCGAGGTCGGCTTGACCACGGTGATCTCGTCGAGGTCGGCCGGTGCGGGCTGCGAAGCCGGCTGCAAACGGGTGACATCATCGTCGTCGGGCGTGGCGATCGACGCGGGCGGGCGCTGGGTCGCCGGCTTGACCATGGTGGCGTCGGCATCGTGATCGGGCTGTGCCGGACCGGCCTGCGACTGCACGACGGCCAGCTTGGCCAGCAGCGCCTTGATGACAAGCGACTCGAGGTCACCCGCGCTGCGTTGTTGTTCAAGCCACGCGGTTTCCGCCCGATGCTCGGCATCGGGCAGGGCACCGCGCGCCGCCAGCGCTTCGAACAGCGCAGGGAGCTTCAGCGTCTCGGCCTGGTAGGCACGGACCAGTTCGGCTAGGGAGTTCATGATTGGGGATTTTTCATGCTTGGATGCGCACGGCCACTGCCGAAATGTTGTCCCGCCCGGCACGGCTCATGGCAAGCTCGAACAGGCTGACAATGAGGTCCTGCGGTTGCTGGTTGCGGCGGCATTCGTCATCCAGTTCCGCATCGGACATTTCCTTGTTGATGCCATCGGAACAGAGCACGAACTCCGTGCCCGGGCGATTGCCCGCAATGACCCAGTCCACGAACAACTGCTCCTCGGCGCCGACGGCGCGCGTAAGCACGCCGGAGCCAGCCTGCGGAGGCGCCGGATTGGCACCGAAATGGGTGACGTCGTCTTCACCACCGTGCACGTGATCGCGGGTGATCTGGCGCAGGCGGTTGTCTTCGAAGCAATAGGCGCGACTGTCGCCGACCCAGCCGCACAGCATGAACTCCTTGTCATGCACGAGCACCACCACGGTCGAACCGATCAGGTCGACACCGCGGGTGGCCGCGGTCTGCAGCAGATCGGCGTTGATCTGGACCAGGGTGTCCTCGATCGTTTCGATGAAGTCGAAGACGCTGCCGGCACGCGGCAACGCGGCGAGCCGCTCGACGATCATGGTGCTGGCATAGTCGCCGGCCGAATGACCTCCCAGGCCATCGGCAACCACCCACAGGCCGACCTCGTCGCGGATCAGGATCGCATCCTCGTTGTGCTTGCGGACCTTCCCGGTCACCGTCTGGCCCGCCGAAACATATCGAGTCGTCATGCGTCAATCTCGATGATCGCCAACGGCCACCGGGTCGCATCCGCGCCAAGGCCTGCAGCGGTGGCAAGGTGCAGGCGCGCGTCGTCGCATGACGGCATCGCAAGGCTGCACGCGAGGACTTCCGGTGGCAGTTGCAGCAATTGCTGGGTTGCCATCAGCAGCAGGCGATCGCCTGCCTCGACAGCACAGAAGACCTCGCTGCAGGTCGGCTGCATCGTCGCGCCAAGGCCGGGCGCGGTCAGCGAAACCCGGCTGAACAGCAAATCATTGAAATCATCGTCGGCTCCGGCATCGCCGATCGGCGACGGCGTGCTCCTGGCAAAGAAAGGTTGCAGCCGCCCTCGCCTCCAATGCCACGCAGCCGCCGTGCCGATCCGCAGCAGATCGGCCTGGCCATCCGCAACATGCACGGCGATCACCGCGCAATCCTCCAGCACCGGATCGATCAGGTCCTCGCTGGACTGCCGAAGCGGCGGGTTCAGCGCCATGATCCGCGTGCGCAAGGTCTGCATGCCGGCAGTCAGGTCGCCCGGGGCCAGATCCCGACCAATCGCGAAGACCGCGGCGGCCGCCCGCTGTCGCGGATCCGGGGCGCCGACCTCGGCAGCCAGCAGGGTCAGCGCGCAATCGGTCCGGCTCAATGCCGCAGCGCCAGCGCCCCCGGGAGCGGGCGCCGCCGTGTCGATGCCGGCATGGGAAAGAGGAACTGGCGAAACCGCGGACGCCGGCACCGCACCCAGATCGGAGAACAGCTCCAGATCGTCCGGCAGCCACGCAACAGGTGTTGCTGGCGGCGGCGTCGCCGGAGCCACATCGATCGACCTGGCGGCAAAGTCGGCGACAGTTCCCGGATGCTGAGCCACGTTGTCGAACATCCCCATCGACTGCCATGGCGAGCTGCTGTACCCGGCATCGAGAAACCCGGCATACGCCGCCGGCTGCGGCAGGCCGTTGGTGATCAATACACTTGCCGGCACCCGCTCGGTTCCCGTCGTCCACCACAGACACCAGCTGCCGGGCGTGGTCGCCAGGCGCGACCATAGATCCCCGAGAAACGCTCCCGTGCCGGTGCACACCGGCAGCGGCAGACGCCAGTGGCTGGCTGCGTTCCAATCGATGCCTTGCAGAAACTGCAGCGGGTCTGGCTGCCTTGCCTCAAGCGGACCGGCCAATGCGGCAACCTGCTCGTCGAACACATCCACGCTGACCGAAGCGTCGGCTTGCGCGGCGAAGTGCACCTGCTCGGCCAGCTCGAACCAGCTGTCGCCTGCCACCAGCGCGCGGGCGCAGAACCCGGCATCAGCGGCGATCGGCGCGGCGATGACCATCGGGAAACAACGGCCGACCCGATCCACGCCCGGCCCCATGACCCCAGCCCAGGCCGATTCCCCGCACACAGCGGGCGACAGCATGAAGCGCCAGGCCGGGCTGGCGTGATAGGCCTCGTGCCAGGCTGCATTCAGTGCGTTGCGGCTCTCCGCCACTGCGTTTTCGAAATGGCGATCCCAGGCGTCGACGAAGCCGGGCGGCAGGCGCCGTTGCACGAAATCCCCAGCACTGGGCAGCTTCCCGAAAAAGCCGGCGGCGGGATTCGGCACGCGCTTATCCCCCGCACCGGAAGCTGGACAAGGCGTTGCTGAGGAATGGGTTCTTGAGATTGTTGGCCTGCAGCGTCACCTTCGCCACGTGGCCGCCAAAGTTGAAGCTGGCGACGAATCGCAGGTCGGATTGCTTCTGCAGGCTGGCCGCCTGCAGCGCGCGGAAGAACGCCCAGTCACCGTGATAGTCGAACGTCGTCAGCAGCGCGCCGGCGGGATCGAAGGCGGAAATGGAGACGGAGCCCGGCGTCGGGCCCGGCCATTTCATGGTGACGTTGGTCGGTCCACCTGCTTGGTACTCGTACTTCTGTCCATCGACGTTGATGACCAGCTTGCCGATGCCGGCATCGAGCACCGGGGTGAGCAGGGTGAAATCGACCTCCGGCAGGTTGCCGCTGCGGAAGAACATCTGCTTGATGCGATCGGCGCCCTGCATCTGCGCCAGCATGCCGGCCGAACCGCTGACCGCACCGGGGCCGGTCTTCCATTGCCAGCTGCGACCGCTCGCATCGATCAGCTTGCCGACCGTCTGCGTGTAAAAGCTGTCGAAGCGGCCGCCGTAGCCGAACATCTCTCCGAAGTTCTGCAACGGAATGTCGTTGTTGCTGGATGGCGAGAACGGATAACGACCACGCGTGTAGTCCGCGCAATCCTTCGCGACTACCTGCTGGAACTGGTCGTCGAGCGCACCCTTGGTGCCACTGGCCACCAACGCCTGGCTCTTGCCGGTGAGTGCCGCGAACCAGCCGGAAGCCGGCGCAGGCAACTGCGCCGCTGCCTGCTGTGCCATGAGCAACTGCGGGTTGGGCTGCCCTGCGCTGGAGCTGAAGTCGCCCATCGTCAGCAGGGTCTTGCTGAGATCGTCGAGCACCTTCAGCGTCTGGTCGACTGGTGCGGCACCGGGCGCGCCTTCGCTGAGCTTGTTGATCTGTTCGAAATGATCGCTGATCACCTGGCCTGGCTTGGCGCTGGCCGCGTCCGCTCCCGGGGCATCCCCACCGCCCGCGCCGGCCTGCGCCAGCGCTCTCGCCAGCGCGGTCTGGGTGGCCTTCTTCTGCGCCAGCTTCTTTGCCACGTCCTCGGCCTTGTCGGCGGCATCGGCAGGCGGCGCGCGCATCAGGTCGTGGGTGTTGTCACGGACCACCTTCAGCAACAGCTTCATCGGTGAATTGGGGCCGGCCAGTTTGGCGGCGATGGCGCTGGCATCCTGGATGTTGTTGATCGGCTGCAATTCCAGATCGCCGAGGATGGCGTCCCAGGCCTTGATGTAATCCTGCTCGTAGAGCGCAAGCACCTGCTGCGCCAACCGGGCCTTCTGCAGCGAGTCGATCTTGCTCGCGCCGAATACCCAGTCGTCGTCGGCGAATTGCGTCACCGCCTGCTCGATCCCCTTGTCGACCTCGCCCTTGAACGCCGGCTGGGTGAACAGCGCCGGCAGCGGATCGGACAATGCCGCGCCGCTCTTGCGTCGGTACACGTTGCCGAGCAAGCCGAGCTCCTTGTCCAGCTGCAGTGGCGCATAGCCGCCGTTGTCCGCGGTGAGCTTGATGCTGCCGTAGATCAGCGTGGGCAGGTCCGCGGTCCGCAAGGTATTGCGCGCCTGCTCCACCAGCCCGGCATCGAGGTTCAGTGCACGCAGGCGCCCCTCGTGCCCTACCAGCGCATCGAAGTGCTTGCTCAGGGCCTTCTGCAACACTGGGTCGTTCGGAAACAGCCGCCGCCATTCGATGCCGGCCAAGGCCACGATCTGGTCATGGTCCAGATGCTTGGGCTCGCCCAGCATCAGGTAGCCCTTCAGGTAGTAGTAGAGCATCTGCGGATCGGCCGCATTCGCGGCGAGGCCGGCGCGGAACTGCGACGCCACGCCCGGCAACAGGATGCTGTTGAGCTCGCGGTAATAGGCGTCACGCACTTCACCGCCCACGGCGTTGCCCTGGTACAGCCCGAAGCGCATCGACAGCGGCACGTCGGCCTTGTGCTGTTCGGCGACATCCACCGCGGCCGACAGCGCCTCCAACCGTTCCAGCACCAGCGCGAAGTACGCCTGCTGGTTCGGTGCCAGCGACATGTCGCTCCGCGCCGGATACTTCTGCAAGGCCCCTTGCACTTGCGCCAGATAGGCGCCGTTTCGGCGATAGCTGCTGGCGAGTCCGGAAACGAGCAATGCGCAGACCAGCAGCACGCCGACGTAGGACGCTGCCTGCAGCAGGGTCTTCTGCCGTTCCAGCTTCGGGTTGGTGCCGGCGAAACCCGATTCCTTGAACAGTACGTCCTTGAGCAGTCGCTCGACGAAGAAAGTGCGGCTCTGCGCACCCGGCACGTGCAACCGCGAAGCGTCCAGGCCGAACGTGCGCGCCACCGCACCCATCATGCGGTCGATCGGCGTGCCTTCCTGCGTGCCCGAAGTGAAATAGGCACCGCGCAGCAGCAGCGGCGCATCGTACTGGTGGCCCGTGAACACGCCTTCGACAAACTGCCGGGTGATTTCGCGCAGGGCGCCCAGTTGCTGCGGGAACGACAGGATCGCCGCGCGCCGGCTGCGGTCGCGCTCGCCATGCAGACGGTCGAGGATGCGCGTATTGAGCCGGTCCAGCAGCAGGTTGAACTCATCGAGAAACTGCTTCGCGGCGGTGCCGTCCATGGTCTTGTCGACCGGAAACGACATGCCCCACACCTGGCTGCGCAACTGCGGGTTGAGGTCGTCGAAGAATTCGGTAAAGCCCGCTACAAGGTCGCATTTGGTGAACACCAGGTAGGCCGGCACGCCGATGCGCAGATGCTTGGCGAGTTCGTCCAGGCGTTGACGGATCGCCATGATGTGCTGCTGTCGACCGTTGGCATCGAGCGTCAGCAGATCCGACAGGCTCATCGCCACGATCACGCCGTTGATTGGACGGCGCTTGCGGTACCTGCGCAGCAAGGTGAGAAATTCCGTCCATGCGGAAGCGTCCGCGCCGCGGTCGGAATCCTGTGTGGTGTAGCGGCCGGCGGTATCCAGGAACACGGCCTCGTCGGTGAACCACCAATCGCAGTTGCGAGTGCCGCCGACGCCGCGAATCGCTTCCTTGCCGAACTTGTTCGACAGCGGGAAATTGAGGCCGGAGTTCTGCAGCAAGGTGCTCTTGCCGGAGCCGGGCGGTCCGATCACCACGTACCACGGCAGCGCGTAGAGATTGGTGCCGCCGCTGCGATTCTTGCGCAACGTGTCCACGGCTTCCTGGAAGCGGCCCTGCAACTGGGCGCGCTCGTTGGCGGAGCGCTCATCGCGCTCACCGCTGCCGGCCGGTGCGCCCTGGTCGCTCAGGTCGCTGGCCATCTGGTTGGCCTTGCCTCGCACCCGCATCTGCGCGATCTGCAGCCACACCGCCCAGACCACCACGATCGCGATGATCAGCAACAACCGCACCACCGGGCTCGCCAGCGGCTGCGATTCGCCGAAGCCGAGATAAGGACCGCCAAACCAGATCAGCAACGACAGCAGCAACAGGCCGACGAGGGTGATGAACAGGCGGGATTTGAACAGCGCAAGAAGCTTGCCCACGATGGTCAGTCCTCCGGGCTGTAAAGGATTTCGACACGGCGGTTGCGCGCGCGATTTTCCGGAAGGTTGGCCGGCGTCGCGATCGGTTGCGATGAGCCCGCGCCGCTGGACTCCAGCCGTCCCGCGTTGTCGATGCCCTGACCCAGGATCTGCAGCACCGAACGCGCACGTTCTGCCGAAAGTGCGTAGTTGTCCTTGAACTTCAGCGAGTGCACGGGCTGATCGTCGGTATGGCCAACCACGATCACGCGCCCCGGCACCTGGTTCAGCGCCGCGGTGATCGCGTGCAGCATCGGGATCTGCTTCGCGGCGACCTCGGTACCGCCCGAGGCGAACATGACCGCGGCATTCAGTCGGACCAATGCGGAGCCGTCCGGCTTCTCGTCAACCGTCAGCGCGCCAGCCTGCTCTTCAGGCGCCAGCAACTGTTTCAGGCTCTTGCGCGCCACCTGGGGTTGCGTCTGCCTGAGCCGTGCCTCGTCCGGCGGCACCACACTCTTCAGCCCGATCTGCGCGACCTGCGCGCTCACCGGCGAAGACAGCTCGTTCAACCGCGTGTAGAAGTACAGGAAGGCTCCCAGCAACAGGCACGCCCCGGCAGCCACGATCACCCACAATGGCACGTGGCGAACCAGCGGGTTGCGCCGATCCTCGATGCCCTTCCAGTGCGGCGCCAGTTCCTCCGCTGCCGGAGCGCGCTGCCCTTTCAACCGCCGATACAGGTCTTCCTGGATGTCGGCCAGCTTGGCGCGGCCATCGGCCTCGATCTGGTAGCGTCCGCCAAAACCCAATGCGAGGCAGATGTACATCAGTTCGATCAGATCGATATGCCGCGAGAAGTCCGCGCACAGCCGATCGAGGATGACGAAGAATTTCTCGCCACCGTAGGATTCGCCATGGAAGATCACCAGCAGCGTTTTGGCCGCCCAGCCGCTTTGCTGGCCCCATGGGGTGTTCATCACCGATTCGTCCAGCGTGGAACACAGCACGTAGCGCGCCGCCGTTATGGTCTGCGTGGCAATGCCGGCAGCCTGAGCATGGCTTTCGAACTGACGCACCTGGGCAATCACCTGATCGCGCAGGTGTGCCGCATCGGGCTGGGATACGCTGTTGCGCAGCTGTACGGCGAGCAGCAACAGCGGGCTTGCCGCCTGCACCAATGCGTTCAATCCGCCGCCCAGAAAATCACTGATGGCTGCCGGCGGCACCATGTCGGCGCGCGAGACGGGGGCCCGTGCCGGCGCCGTCGCCGGCCTCGCTGCAGGTGCCGGAGCGGGGGCTGGCGGCGGCGCACCGCGCGGACGCACTACCGTGGCGTCCCGCAGGGGATCGTCGTCATTGGGACCGTTGATGCTCATGCGCTCAACCTCTGATCGCCCACAGTTGCAGGTCGAGACCGGCGAACTCGCCACCGAAGTGGAAGGCGATGCCGCCGGACGTCTTCAGGTCCCGCCACATCGGCGAATTCTTGTCGAACTCGAAATACAGGTAGCCGGAGTTGTACGGAATCTGCCGAGGCGCCACCGGCATCGGTGACACCGGGATGCCCGGCAACTGCAGGTTCACCAGATCGCGGATCTTCTCGACCGGACCGATCTTCGATTGTGCAGGCAGCTGCCGCCGCAGGTCCTCGGACTTGAGGTCCGCCTTGGCCGCCAGCACGAAGCCGGCCGTGTCGAGCAGGCTCAGGTCCGGCACGACGGCCACCCATACGCCGAACTTGCGTTGCTGCAGGGGGATCGGAATGGCGGTCTGTTCCATGACCGCACTGAGGCTGTTGCGCAACGCAACGATCAGCGGCTCGAAACTTCCGTACAACGCCTCGTGCCGATACGGCGGGAATGCCGGCGGGCGTTTGCCGCTGGCGGTGAACGTGGACAACTCGCCAGCCATGCCCGCCAGCACGCGGTAGAAATCTTCCGGATGCAGTGTCGGCGCCGCGGCCAGATGTGCGATCAGCGGCTGATAGCGATTCACCACCTGCAACAGCAGGAAGTCGGCGATCTCGGCGGCACCGCCGCGGTCGGTGACCGCCACACGGCTGGCCAACGCCTCGCCGCGCTGATGCAGCAAACCGAGCAACTCGGTCAGAAACGTCGTGAGCCGTGGCGCAGCATGGCAACTGAGCGCCGTCGGCATGAAGGAATCCTCAAGGATCACCCGCCGGTCGGAACGGCATTCCACGATCCGTGCCAGCGGAATCTGCGCCAGGCCTTCCAGCGGTTGCGACTGCGGCAGAAGCCGGCTGTTGAGCCCGCCCACCTCCAGCGGAGTCAGCCCATCGACACTGCCGGAGGCATCGCGCACCTCGGTTTCGCGTACCCGGAAACGGAACAGTTTTTCGGCGGGCGCGTCGGGTCGGCCACTATCGGGTTGCGCCGGCGAGCGCAGTGGGAGGGTCAGAAATACGGTCTGGTCGCGCCAGTTTCCGTCGACCTCCAGCGCCAGCGGCAAGGGGTCGTCGCCAGGCATCGAAAAAGGCGTGCCGTCCGGAAAAATGCCGCGGGCACGCTTGATGCCCAGCTTGCCGATGGCGAGCAGGTCGGTCTCCAGCTCCAGTTCGGAAAACCCCCACGCATAGGGGCGCAGGCTGCCGGCGCGCAGTTCCACGAAGCGTTCGAGGTAGCGTTCCTGCTGCTGCAGATGCTGGGGACGAAGGAACAAACCTTCGCTCCAGACGACCTTGTTGTTATCCGTCATGCGTCGCGCCTGCCCCTGTGAGATGCCCCCGGCTGCGCTGCCGGGCATTCCCGCGGCGGCGGCATGCCGCTTGCCCCCGCGTCCCCTGAATTCTTCCCCCGCCCCGTTCGTGCTCTAGGGACGTGCCGCCTTCTGCATTCTCCACGCCGATTTCAGGCGTGACAACTGTTCTTCGTAGGCGCGCGCGAACTCGTCGCCGAACAGCCGGCGAAAGCATTCATCAGGGTCGCGCGACAGCCCGTCGAAGTTCTCGCGGTACTTGTCCCAGTACTTGCCCTTGCCGGCGAACGCCGAACGCTTCGATGAGCCGTCCGCCTCCTGCTCGAACCTGTCCGGATTGAAATGCACCAGCAGCGACTCGAACGCTGCGCGAACACCGGCGAGCATTGCCATCTGATGGCAGCGGATATCATCGAAGGCATCCTCGAACGCTGCCGTGCCGGACATGAAGGCGCCGTTGGACGGGGCCATGATCTTCTGCAGCGCCTCGTCCGGATTCGGCGCGAACTTCAGCGGATTGTTCTCCGAGCGCTGGATGATGGTGACCGGCAGCCGGAAGGTGTTCTTGATTTCGGCACGGGCGCGCAGGACCTCCATCACGCCGTCGACAACGACACGGAAGATCTGGTCGACATCCGCAGGTAACGCCGCCGAGCCGTTCGTCGTCGCCATCGCCGGCGCGGCCGGCGCGCGCGCGACGGGTGCGGGTGCGGGTGCGGCAGGCGGTGGGCGGGATGCTGCGGGCGGTGACGAAAAATCGCCCATCGTCAGATCCCAGTTCTCCGGCAGGGCATTGGCTTGCCGCTGATCGGTGGTCATCGGCGGGCGGAAATAATCTTCGGTACTGGCCGAATGGTTCCAGCTCGAACTCGCATTGCCGGTGGTGGCACCCGACAGGAGTCCGGAGGAGGTGTTGGCCGAGCCGAGAAAGCTCAACGGATCAAGATCTCCGCCAGCGTGCACTTCGAGCGCGCCGGGAATCAGACCGGCGTCCAGCGGAACGGCGGCGGCTGAAGTCGAATGGGCCGCGACCGACGGCGCCGGAGCGAGCAGGTCGAATTCCAGGGGATCGATGGCTGCGACGGCGGGCGCGATCGTTGCGGGCGCCGGCGCCAACAGGTCGGTCATGGCCAACTCGGCGACGGCTGCCTGCAGGTGAACTTCGACTTCGAAGGTGTCGATCAGCAGCCGGTCACCATCCTTCAATGCGGAAGGGTCACCCTTGATCAGCGGCGCATCGTTCAGCAGCATGCCGTTGGTGCTGCGATCCTCGATGAAGTACATGCCGTTGAGATAGCGGATCATGGCGTGGACGCGGGAAACACCGGACGCACTCAGCACCCAGTCGCAATCCTCGGAGCGGCCGATGCTGCCGCCCACGGCCTCGAACGTCTTGCGGCTGCGACTGCCGAACTGGGCAGCCTGGCGGCCGGCAACTGCGAGGATCAGGCTCTGCGACATCGACACGCTCGTATTTCCCCTGCAACTGTCAGCCAACCTGGACGGCGATGGATGGATCGCCCTTGCTCATGCAACGCGTCAGCATGCCGACTCGCCCTGCCACTCCGGACCACGCTCCGCGGACGGCCTGTTTGCGGCTGCTGCAGATTGAACAGGCGGTCCCCGACAGTGCGCCTTTCGCCGGTATACCGATGCCCCCCGGAGAACTCTGCTGCTCGGGAGCCGCGGGTCCCTTCGACGCTTCTCGACCAGCCCGGCGCACGACGAAACGACCGTTCACAATCGTATCGCCCATCCGCACATCGGGCAAGCTTGCTTAAGCGCTATGCGTGGGCTCAGGCGGCGCCCGCAGCAGCACCGCCGTTGAGCAGGTTCATTGCCGGCTCGATGTAGCCGGCACGGCGGGCCTCGAACCTGTCGGCCACCAGCGCGGCCAGCATGTTGATTCCGGCCACCACGGCACAGGCGGTCAGATGATCCGCCGGCGGCACCGGTGTTGCTTGCGATGCCGGCGCCAGGCTGCCACCCGACCATCCGGCGGCGGCGGCCAGCCACGCGCCGGTCGATTTGTAGCCGCCGGCGTTGGCAAATTCGAAGGCCGCCCGCCGGTTGCTTTCATTGGGCTCGCGTACCCACTTCTCCGCCAGCGAAGCACCGGCCTTGTCCTCGGGGCTCACCAGCTGATCGCGTGCACACTGGCACAGCCAGGCCACCGCGTAGCGCTTCGGAAGCAGCCGCGCCAGCAGTTTCAGTGCGTCCTGCACCTGGCCGGCACCCACCAGGGCCTGCACCGCCGTCTGCGGTGTCATGTCGGCCTTGAGCATCGCGCTGGCCGGCTCGGACAATTCCATCTGCATGGATGCTTGCAGTACTGCGGACATCTGTGTGTTCTCCCGCTTACCCGATCATGATGATGCCGCCGGACACCTGCGTCATCGCCTCGCCTTTCAGCATCAGCATGGGGCCCTTCACCGTCGTCATGGCGCCGCCGGCGACTTCCAGTATCGCGTCCGAATGCATCTTCAGGGACGCTCCCGCACCGATGTCCATGGTGGCGCCCGCCTTGATGCCGACTTCCACCTGGCCATCGACTTTCACGCCCATGCTGCCGGTGACCTTGATGTTGACGCCCTTGATCTCGATCGTTCCATCGCTTTTCATGACGATGCTGGAGGCCCCGGTAACCAGTTCGATCTCGGTACCGGCGCTGAGCTTGAACTTCTGGCCGATCGTGGTGGTGCCGTTCTGGGTGACGTCCAGGGTGTCGTCGTTGCCCACCTTGAGCTTGCGATCGTGCTTGATCTCTTCGGTCTGGTCGTTCTTGATGGTGACCGTTTCGTCGTGGTCGATCTGCACGAAGTGGTCGTTCTCGACTTCCTCGCGCATGTCCTTCTGCGCGTGCAGGAAAAGCTCTTCGCTACCCTTCTTGTCCTCGAAGCGGATCTCGTTGAAGTCCGCGGCGGCGCCGCCTTCGTGGCTGCGGCTCTTGATGCCGCTCTGCGTCTTGTTGTCCGGCAGCGTGTAGGGCGGCATGTTGTCGGCGTTGTAGACGCTGCCGATCACCAGCGGGCGATCGGGATCGCCTTCCAGGAAGCTCACCACCACTTCCTGCCCGACGCGCGGGATATGCACGGCGCCCCAGTTCTTGCCGGCCCACGACGAGGCCACCCGAACCGGGCAGGAGATGTGCGCGTTCTTCTTGTCCGGCTTGTTCCAGTGGAACGTCACCTGGATACGTCCGTACTTGTCCACCGAAATGTCTTCGGCCGTGTCGCTGCCGGCGACCACGGCGGTCTGCAGGCCGGCGACCATCGGCTTGAGCGCGGTCGGCATGGTGCGGAACGACTGCCGGCTCTGGATCGCCGAGAAGCTGCAAGTGAACAGATCGCCGTCCTGCGCGCCGGAGATCACGCCAGCGTTGTCGATATGCACGGTGGATGCGGTAACCAGGTATTCCTTGTTCAGTTCCGCTCGCGGGAACTCCTTCAACTTGAACAATGCCCCGGTCAGCAACCCGAAGGCGGTGGTGGATCCGGCGCATTGCGATTGCGCCACGTTGAGCGCCTCCAGGCGAACCTGCGCGTAGTGCTTGCCGTTCTCCGCGGTGTCGTGGTCGCCCGGGTAGTCGAATGATTCCAGCCCGTCCACGGCATGGTTCTCATCGGCATTGCTGATCGTTTCCACCCCCTGCAACGAGGTCCTGGGCTTGAGCGGATCGTAGTCGGTCAGCGAATACTTGAGCGTGTGTACCGAGCGCGACGCCGCGAACTCGTGGATGGCGGCCTCTTGTGCGCCGGAGCGGTCGGCCGCCTGCGGCCGGTACGGCAGCTCGGCAAACCCGTCGGTGCTGGCGTGGGCGCCCAGCGCGTCGGCCAGCACCATCGTGTGCACGCCTGCGGCATGCTGGAAGAAATAATAGATGCCCTCCTGCTCCATCAGCCGGCTGATGAAGTTGAAGTAGTCCTCGCGGTATTGCACGCAGTATTCGCGCGCCGGATAACTGCCGCTGAGGCTCAGTTTGACGTCGCTGTAACCGATCTCGGCCAGCACCGCCTTGACGATATCCGGCACCGACTGGTTGGTGTAGATGCGGCAATCGGACTTGTGCTGCAGCAGCCAGGGCTTGGGCACCAGGCTCACGGAATATTCGGCGTAGCGCTCGTCCTGGAAGCTCTCGTAGCCAGTCTGGGCGGCCTCGGCGACCATGCCGTTGAAATGACGCGTGTAGCCGTCGGTTTCCAGCTTCACGGTCATCGAACTGCCCAGCAGATCGAGCAGGTTGACCGCCCCGTCCTTGCTCAGCAGCTTGAGGCGATAGGAGAACAACTGCCCGAGTTGCTCGCTGCCGGAAAGGCTTGCGGGCAGCAGTTTATCGCCGAGATCCGACGTCAATGTCATTAGCTGGGTCATTGCTAGATCCCCTCCCCCGAATGCCCGCCACGGCGTCTTGCGAACGGCATTATTTACCATAACGGGGCGGCGTGCGGGAGGTGGCGCGTCAGAACGACATTTCCAGTCCCGCAGCCAGCGAGGGGCAACGGCGGGCGACCACCGCCGCGATGCGGGTAGACTGCGCAACCAGGCTCAATCGGGAACCGGAACCCCCATGGCCCATTTTCAGACCACCCATCCTGGCCACACGCGTGCCACCGCCCAGCAGCCGGTAGCCGGCCACGTTCCGGCTGCGCGCAAGGCCCACCGCGGCCACGCGCCGGTAGCGGCCGCGAAGCAAAAGCCGGCAGCCCGCGCGCCGGACGCCGCGGCCTCGGCCAAGGCCGACCTTGCCGCCATGGCGATCTATGCGTGGAACGGCACCTTCGACCGGATCAAACTGCGCAATGGATTCATCACGCACTTCGGCAAGGATCCGCATTTCGACATCGAGGCGATCCCGCACCTGGAGCTGCTTGTGGGGTTCATGGAAAACGATGGCCGCATCAAGGACATCCGCTGGATGGCCTATATGCTCGCCACCGCATGCCTGGAAACCACACATCCGAAAAGCGAACCCAAGGCCGTGCTGGACAAGCACGGCAAGCCGCAAAGAGACAAGAGTGGCAAACCGCTGGTGCGGTCCACGACGCGATGGGTGATCACCATGTCGCCGGTTCCCGAGGTGGGGCGGGGAGCAAACCGCAATTATTTCCTGGCGGTCAAAGTCAAAGCGCTGCCCGATGGCCAGGCGCGTGTCACGGAACAGGATGGCGACCAGTTCACGGTCACCGCAAAGGGCTCGCAAGTGGCCATCAACAAGGGCGCCAGCATGGGCGCGAAGCCCGGCACGAAGGCGGCGAAAGCCTATGCCGATGATGACGGCACCGAACAGCGCTATTACGGCCGTGGTTATGTGCAACTGACATGGTGGTCCAACTACGCCTCCGCCGGCGCAAATCTGGACATGGGCCTGGACTTGCTGCTGAATCCCGAGCGGGTGCTGCAACCCGAGACTGCCTACAAGCTGATGGCCTACGGGATGCTGACCGGCAAGGGTTTCGCCAACGGCCACACCTTGGCCAGATACTTCCATGGCGCGCATACCGACTATGTCGGCGCGCGGCAGATGGTCAACGGCCATGACAAGGCCGCGATCATTGCCAGGATGGCGGGCAATTTCGAAACCATCCTGATCCAGGCCAAAGCGCAGGCCTCGGCTGATACCCCGGACACCCATGCTCCCTAGCCATCGATCAGGCATGCGCCTGCGCCTGTCCGGCGCACCTGCTGCCGCCGGAGAAACCCGATGATTCCGACCATGCCGCGCTCTTGTGTTCGGGCTTTGTCCTGGCCTGTGGTCTGGTTGCTTGCCGGCTGCGGCGCGAGGAGCGCTCAGGCGACGACTCCGCTTGCTGCCCTGACGGGCACGTGGGAGGTGGTTCATGTCGCGGTGGACCACCGGGACCAGCCGCACTGGCTGTACTTCCCGGAGGATCCGCGCCTGCTTGGCAGGTCGGTATCGATCAGCGCCTCGGCAATCAGCATCGATAACAATACGCGCGATTGCCAGAACCCGTCAGTCACTGCGCTACCGAAAGCGGGCTTGCAGGAATTCATCAGCCAACGGTTTGCACGGCCGCCGCAAGAGGGGACGCCCACGCACCCCACCCTGTCCGATTTCGAGCTGGCTATGGCAGATGCCGCCGTTCTTCCGGAACAGATCGGCTGCAGCAACGGAGCGTCCGAATGGAACGCCTCATGGATCGTGCCCGTGGCACCCGACCATCTGCTGACGAACTACGATAATTCGGGTTTTGTACTGGTGCTTGAGCGCCGAAATGCAGCGAGCCCGATCAAGCCGTCGTTCGCCTGCGCCAAGGCCCAAAGCGCCGCCGAGCAGGCGATCTGTACATCGGCGGCGTTGGCTGGCTACGACCGCAGCGTTGCCGCGGCCTATCGGCGCGCTCTTTCGCTGGCTGGCGAAGAATCGGCCGACGTGCGTCGGGAACAGACTCATTGGCTCACGACCAGGAACGCCTGCGGCGGCGATGCCGGGTGCCTGGCCAAAAGCATGCGCGAGCGCACCGACCAGCTGATGCAGCAATAGAACCGGGCCGAAAGCGACGTGGTGAACGCCTGCCTTCAGCCGATTCACACCGTCGGGCAACCCTGGACGATCCGCCGCCTTGACCGCGGAGTCGCCCATGCGCGGGGCCGGCGGAACACGGTGAACTCGCGCGCCCCCGCTATCCGAATCCGTGCCCGCGCTTGCGGGCCAGCACGACCCAACCATTCACCGGCTGCCCTACCTCCTTGCGCAACGCCGATGGGGCAATGCTTACCTCCACGAAACCTGCCGCATCCAGCACGCGTTCGACATAGCCGCGCGCATGCCGATAGCGACCGCTGGACGCCAGTACGGGACGGTCCTGGTCGCCCTCCATCGCCTCGAGCGTGAAGGCCACCCGGCCGCCAGCCCGCAGCGCCGCAGATGTCGCTGCAAGCACCTCGGCCAGATCGCCGAAGTAGACCAGCGTGTCGGCGGACAACACGACGTCCCAGGCCTCCGGGTGATCCTGCAGATACGCCGTCAGTTCGGCCACTGCCAGTTCGTCGTAGCCGCCGCGCAGACGGGCTTTGTCGAGCATGCCGCCGGACAGGTCCACGCCGTCCAGCCGGCGCGCATGCGGCCTGATCAACGGACCGCACAGGCCGGTACCGCAACCGGCATCGAGCACATCAAGCGCGCCTTCGGCCACTCCGAGCACGCCGATCAGCGCGCCGACCAGGACCTGCGGCGCACGATAATCCAGGTTTTTCAGCAACTGCTCGTCGAAGCTTTCGGCGAACCGATCGAACACCTCGCGCACATAGGCGTCGTCCGCCCGCGGCGGCGCAACTTCGCCGCCGCACGCAGCGAGCATGTGCCTTGGCACGGGGTTCTCCGGCTCACGGACGAGCCAGTCGCGATAGGCACCCACCGCCTCATCCTGCCGGCCCAGCATGTACAGCGTCACACCCAGCGCATCGAGGGCGCGCACATTGCTGGCGTCGCAGCGGATCGCGTCCCTGAAACAGGCCACAGCCTGCTCCAGATCTCCGATTTCGTTCACGTGCCTGCGCAGGTACATGCCCATCAGGTAATGCGCGAGGCTGAGCTGCGGCGCCTCCTCAAGCAGCTTGACATAGGCTTGCAATGCCTCCTCGAAGCGCTCCTGGGTCTCCAGCACCAGCGCAAGATTACTCAGCGCGTCATGATGCTGCCCATGGCATGCCAACGCCTGGCGATAGCAGGCCTCGGCCTCGGCGAGTTCGCCGGTTTCCTTGTGGATGTTGCCGAGATTGTTGTGCGCATCGGCATGCAAGGGGGTGGCCCGCAAGGCCATCCGGATCAGCCGTATCCCTTCATCGCTGCGCCCTCGCTGATGGCACAGCACGCCGAGAAAATGCAGTGCATCGGGCTGCCCGGCCTGCGTTTGCAGCGCCCTGCGGTAGAACGCTTCCGCTGCATCGAGCTGCCCTGTCCGATGCAGCTCGACCGCCTGGCGCAGCATGGCGACCACACCGTGATCGACACCCGCCGCATGGCGCTTGTGCCGGGCACGGCTGACGGGCACCCTCCTCATCCCGGCACGCGCAGGCTATTCACGATCGGCCTTCCAGCTGCCCTCATTGCCATCCTCCATGTCGCTGGCGTCCATACCGGTTGCACGCCGCCTTCAGCTGATCAGCACCGTGGGACAACCCAGCACGATGCTTCCGCCATGCGCCGTCACATCGCCCATGCGTGCGGCGGGCATCTTGTTGATGAGCACCTTGAACGAGCCCATCGCGATGACATCGGGCGGCCCCACGCAAGTGGCCATGTCGCCGACCCGCGCAGCGGGCAGACCGCCGACCAGTACCGTCACCGCGCCGGGCGGCAGGATCGGGCCGCCCACGTGCGGCACCACGCCCGTCACCATCGGACAGACATGCATATCGGTGATTCGCGCTGCTGGGGGCATATGGGTCTCCAGTGATGATGGGTCGATCGGCGACGCGGGCCGCCATACCTTCGATGATCTGCGGCCGGGCACGTCACCCGTCCTGGCTGCTAACCCGTAAACGTCTCCACGGCACGCAGCGCCACCGTGGCGATGAATCTGAACAACAGGCCCAGTACGTACTGCACGAAGCCTACCGTGATGTTCACGCCGGCGCCCACAACGCGCCCCATGAACCGCATCGCAGCGAGCATCAGGTTCCTGACCATGCCCGCCAGGCGGATCGACTGCAGCGCGCCGCTGTAGAGCAGCCGGGCGAGACTGTCGATGATGGTGGCGCCGCCTAGCAGCGTTAGCCCCGCCGCGTTACCCAGTTGCTTCAGGATCCAGTCCAGCGCGGACAGGATAAGCCGCAGCGCGGTGGCCGACAGCATGATACTGATGCCACCGTTGTCCGCCGCCTCGGCCAGCCACGCCTCGGCGCTCTCCAGGCTGCCAAGTTTCGGCTGCAGCACCGGCAGCGACGCCCACGAGGATTCCCCCACCGAACGAATGTATTCGGGCATCAGGTGGGCATCCACGTTGACCCGCTTGCCTGGTCCCTTCATGGCATGGGCGAGCGACCGGCACGGCACATGGCTGTACGGGAAGATCGGCACCATCGGTACCGGATCGGTGTCGTGCCATGCGCGGTGGATGTTGCCGGCGCCGAGCTTGCCGGTGAGGTATTCGGCGTGCAGCTCCACGCCGGATCGCGGCGCACCGAACGTGTAGAGCTTCAGACCGCAGCCGGTGTCGCCGAGGCTGTCCGCCATCAGCGTGGCGATCGCCCCACCGAGACTGTGGCCGACAATGTGGATGGTGGAAACATCGTGGCGGCCGCGCAGCTCGCTTCTTACCTGCGGCAGCAGCGACTGGGCAGCAGCCCAGAAGCCGGCATGCACCGAGAAGCCGCTCGGCCCGCGAACTCCCGCCATGCGGGCATTCGTGATCCAGTCGCAGGCGCTGGTCTTGAACGTGCCGCGCACCGAAATCAGGCATTCGCCTTGGCGCGGGCCCTTGCCGAAGGCGACGTAGCCGAAACCCGTCCGTTGCTGCAGCGCGGGTGCACCGAGGCCGGTCACGCCGGTCAGGCGCACGCCGCCGCGCAGGTCGAAAGCATCGCGAGCCTTGGGTGCGGCGGTCGCCACATCGAGCATGTCGGTCGACAGGCGCAACGCGTATGCGCTGTTGGCGATCTCGGCCGATTCGCCGGGTGAAAGTTCCACTGACATCGTCGTTCCCCTCCGTCGTGGTGAGCAGGCTCCGGATTCAGGAAGCCCGGCATATTCCGTAATGCGTTCCTTCGAAATCGGGCTCGCGCGACAACTCGCAAACCAGATCCATGCGCCTGCCGTCCAGCTCCGAATTTTCCTCGTAGCTGTTCTTCGTGTGACGCCATGCGGGGTAATCGACGCCGTTGTAGCGAATGAACAGCTTCTGCAGGATCACCGGCTGGTGCGGAACCACCCGCAGTGCTCCCGCGGCGTGCTCCAAGGCAGGGAACGAGAACCTGCCGTTCCCGTCGCTTGTGGCTACCCGCGCGGGAATCTCATCCTTGTTGTCAGACCATACCGCCTCCTGCCGGATCTCGGCACCGGCCACCGGC
The DNA here is from genome assembly GCF_042654965.1 of Rhodanobacter umsongensis. Classification (NCBI taxonomy): domain Bacteria; kingdom Pseudomonadati; phylum Pseudomonadota; class Gammaproteobacteria; order Lysobacterales; family Rhodanobacteraceae; genus Rhodanobacter; species Rhodanobacter umsongensis. Next base: position 688,417 of record NZ_JBHSMK010000009.1, read on the forward strand.
ACGCCGTCCTTGAGCACGGTGCCGTGAACCTCCGAGAAAAGAACCAGCCGCGATGACGCTCCCATGGCACACCCTCCAGAAAAGCCGAGTAACAAGACTGCGGCAACCACCATGCCGCGGGCAAGGCTTCGCGGTGCAAAACTGCCCGGGCGCGGTGCCGCTTCATCTTCATTGCAGACCGGTACGGCCCCCTTGCCCTTCATCACGTGAAATCTCCTTCGACACTGCCCGCGCCCATGGCAGCACCGGCGGGGCAAGCCCGGCTTGCCACGGCGCGTGCAGGCACCGTCATGGATCGCGTGACCACCGGCGTTGGACTGTGGCATGCCGAACGCAGCTGCCACCAGACCCGGCGCACTCGCCATGCAAAGCGCCAGGCGACGCCACCCTGTTGTCGACCGGATCACCTCAGCTCAGCCCGATCTGCTTCATCGCCTTGCTCTTGATTCCCGCGAAGAAGCCCTTCTTGGTGTGCGTTCCCTTGTCGCTGCCCAGCCCTTCCAATTGCAGCCGCGAACTGCTGATGTTCTTGGTGGCGATCTTCAGCATGGGGTCCATCTGTTTCCTCTTCATCAGTTCGACCTTGTCCATCCAGCCCGGCAAACCGATGTCGGCGATGAACATGTTGGCCACCGCCGACGTATCGGCGCACGTCAGCAGGTAGCAGCCAAGGATCGGGCACTCGTTGAACACCGTGAGGTTCAGCGTGCTGGGCGCCGCCAGCCGCTTGTTGCCGGCGCGCATGTCCTTGATGTCCAGGCCCAACCCGTAGAGCTGCAGGCCCAGGCTGGCCAGTGAATTGGCGATACCGATACCGGCCGTGGTGGCGGTGCCGAAATCCGCGAAAAGCCCACCGATCTTGGCGCCGGTGGCAAGCGTCTGCTGCCCCAGCTGCACCGAGTGTTTGGCGAGATCGCGCTTGATGATGATCTGGATCGCCTCGGCCGCCGCACTGGGGTCGCCCAGCCGAAAACCGGCCTTGTAGTCGTCGCTCTTGTACAGGTGATAGCCATCCTCGGCCACGGCCTTGCCGGCCTTGACCAACTTCACACCGCTGGTCACCACCCCGAGAATCGGGGTGATCTCATGCACCAGGTTCGCCAGCACCTCGCCGGTGATGGCCGCGATGACCTCGTGGATGTTGTCGACGTCGGCACACTGGACGATGAAATCCTGCACCGCCTCCTTCATGCCCGGCACGCTTGCCACCGTACTGGCGGCCTTGCCGCCTTTTGCCAGCTTGTTGCCCGACGAGACGATCTTCTTGCCCGTGGACAACACCTGCTTGGCCGCTGACAGCTGGCTGCTGGTGCCGAACTTCAACTTGGTGCCGCCGAACATGTTGACGACCAGTTGCTGGCGTGCGCGTGCCAGCTCGCCCATGGCCTTGAACTCGCCCATGCTTAGTGGTTTGGATGGCATGAGTTGCCCCTGGATTGGTTGTGTATTCAGGCTCTGCCGGATAGCGCAAAGTGCGCGCAACCCCGCCCCTCGGCCATCGACTAGACGTTGAAACTGACGGTGTTGCCCGGCTGACCGATGCTGCCGTTCAACTGGATGATTTCCGCCCGGGTCAGCAAATTCAGGTCGTAAATCGTCTGACCCTTGTGTTCGTCCGCAAAATCGACCATGACGAAATTCGGCAGGTAGATCTGAAAATTGGTGGCGTGAGAATCCATCGGAAAGGCTTCCGGCACGCTGTTGCTGAGGTAGTTGTAACCACCTTCGGCCCATAACGATTTCAGGCGCAGTTTTGAGCCCGTCGTCCACGCCTTCTTGTCGCGCCCCTTGATGCTTCGCACCATGCCGGTCTGGGTCCAGTACATCATGCGCAGCACGTTGCGCGAGTAGTGCGCGGTGTTCGCATCGCCAAGAATCCTGCGCTGCTTGTCGATGTTCTCGAGGAACTTGCCCTTGACCGGTGCGTTCAGCGCGTACTTGGACGGTTGGGCGATCGAGGTGCCGCCCTTGCCGTAGTAGACCAGCCCGTTGATGGTGTCCGGCATGGTGCCATGGGGATACAGGCTGACGATCTGCGCCGCTCCGTCAGCGATGGTGGCGCCCGCATGGCTCAACGCAGCGAACCCGTCCGGCATGAAGGCGCATACCACCTTGCCGGCCATGTCGCTGAGCGTGTGGTTGGCGAGGTTGCCGGTCTTCTTGTAGATACGGTTGCCCAGTTTGTTCTGGCAAGCCTCCAGGATCAGCTCGTAATTGGCTGACTTGTCGAACTTGAGTATCAGGAATTCGGTCTGGTACTTGTCCACGAAACGCTTGGCGCCGTCGAGGATGTCGTCCAGATCCATGCCCCAATCGCCGAGAACCATGCGGGTGACCTCGATATTCCGGGTGACGCCACCGACGGTTTTCGATTTCATCTCGGGCGTGTTCTTGCCGTGGAACGCCGAAAGCTTGGCGCCGCCATGACCTGTCCGCTGCCCCGAAATACGGACATCGAAAATCCGTACGCCGCATTTGGCCTGATGGTAGATCGACTTGTTCTGGGTACGCGCCCGGATACCGCCCGAGGTGATGGCGGCGTCGTGACTGCCGAGCATGACGATCTCGTTGACCTTCTTGTTGGCGCCCAGGAGATGGTATTCGATGGCCAAGTTTTCAGTCTCCTTCGGGTGGGAATGATGCGCAGAGCCGGAGCAGAACCCGCCGCAATGACCGCACGGTCATCGTCGCCGCCAGCTGCATCGACACGTAAAACCGGCAATGGTCATCGGTACCCAATCGAATTCTGCAGGGCAAGCGATCCGGTCACGACACTTCGGCTTTCCTGCGCCTTACAACATGCTTATCGTCGGCACGCCAAACGTGCCTCCGGGATTGACGAGCGTGCTCATCAAATCCCTGAAATCGGTGGCGATCAGGCTGAAGTGCCGCGGATATAGCGTGGATCCACGGCTCGACACCGTATTGTTCATGATGCTTTTCGTGCCGAACGGCTGCTGGTTGTAGATCGCGGCGTCGACCGCCACGCCGTTGTACCGGGTCGTCAAATATTCGTCCGGAAGACCGATCGTGTGGCCGAACTCGTGCGGCACTGCTTCGCTGTCGTGGGCGCCCCATTCGAGCATGTTGGGTGTGCCGTGGAATACGGCGTCACGGTCCACGTCGCGCAATAGCGCGGTCTTTTTCCAAAGCGGCCATGCAATATCGTAATCCGCAGCTTTGATGCTTGGCACGCCCAGCGCCTCCACGTGGAGGCGCCGGGCGGCATTGTCCGCTCCGCTATCGATGGAAGCGATCAGCCCCACCATGCCTGGTGTGGGCCGGCACTGCACCGAATATTCGGCGTTGGCATCGTTCCAGGAAATTTCGAAAAGAATCCTTCTGGTGTGGGTCTTCAAGGTGCCGCCGGTCGTCTCATTGATTGACACCGCCGCCTTGTCGCTCCATACGCGTTTGATCGCCATGGACCAGCGGGTTGCCACCTCGGCCGTAAAACCGCCGCCTCCGTCGGTTGCGCCTATCAGTACCTTGACCGTCAGTGCCGTGGATGTGGCGGAAGTCGACAGTTCGTACACCGCCGGCCATGTGCTGACGCCATCGCCATAAGTGACGCCACCCTGCTCCTGCGTCCAGATGTGCCGGTAGCGCTTGGTGCTTATCGCCGATGCCGCCGCACGTGCCGCGAACTTGGTTGCCAGCTCGTTCATGCTCACTCCCCCTGACTTGGTTCATCCATCCCAATCGAAACGAAACTCGAAGACCTTCTTCGGCCGGCAGGCCGGCGGACTGCGCTCGCCACATCCGGCCCGCCAGCGTGCATCGCCCGAGGTCCTGCCCGCATTGCCAGCCTGTACCCCACTGGAGATCTCACTCTCGGCAGGGCATGTGGCAGTCGGCAATGCCCGGCAACAATGAGCGGAAATCTGCAGCCCGACCGAGTCTCAACCGAACCCGTAGGAAAAATTCCCATCCTCAACGCGCACCTGCACCTTCGCCACCTGTTCCCCCTCCATCATCCTGGTCAGGAACGCGCGCGAGATATCCGGCAGCATCGAATTGGTGAGGATCGCGTCGATCATGCGCCCGCCGGACTCGGTCTCGGTGCAGCGTTCGACGACCAGCCTCACCACGGCCTCGTCGTACTCGAACGGGATCTTGTAGCGGGCTTCCACGCGCTTCTTGATGCGGTTGATCTGCAGCTGGACGATCTTGCCCAGCATCTCCGGGCTCAGCGGGTAGTACGGGATCGTCACCAGTCGACCCAGCAGTGCGGGCGGGAATATCTTCAGCAGCGGCTCGCGCAACGCCTTGGCCATGCCCTCATGGTCGGGCATCAACTCCGGGTCCTTGCACAGACCGGCGATCATGTCGGTGCCGGCGTTGGTGGTGAGCAGGATCAGGGTGTTCTTGAAGTCGATCTGGCGGCCCTCGCCGTCTTCCATCACGCCCTTGTCGAAGACCTGGAAGAAGATCTCGTGCACATCCGGATGGGCCTTTTCGACCTCGTCCAGCAGCACCACGGAATACGGCTTGCGGCGTACCGCCTCGGTCAGCACGCCGCCCTCGCCATAGCCGACGTAGCCCGGAGGCGCTCCTTTCAGAGTGGAGACGGTGTGTGCTTCCTGGAACTCGCTCATGTTGATGGTGATGATGTTCTGCTCGCCGCCGTAGAGTGCCTCGGCCAGCGCCAGCGCGGTCTCGGTCTTGCCGACGCCGGAGGTGCCGGCGAGCATGAACACGCCGATCGGCTTGTTCGGGTCGACCAGCCCCGCGCGCGAGGTCTGGATGCGCTTGGCGATCATCTCCATCGCGTGGTCCTGGCCGATGACGCGTGCGCCCATCAGCTTGGCCAGGTTCATCACGGTCTCGACCTCGCTCTTGACCATGCGACCCACCGGGATGCCGGTCCAGTCCGACACCACCGACCCGACCGCCTGCTGGTCCACCGACGCCAGGATCAGAGGGTGCTCGCCCTGCAGCTCGGCCAGCTGCGTCTGCAATCCCTTGAGCTCCTCCAGCGCCGCGGCACGGTCGGATCCTTCAAGCGCGGCCGCGCCTTCCGCCGCCGCCTCCTTGTTGGCCGACTCCTCCAGCGAGCTGCCGGTGCCTTCGACCGGCGCGCTGGTGCCGCGCAACCTGGAACGGATATCGAGAATCTTCTCGACCAGCTCCTTCTCCGTGATCCAGTTTGCCTCCAGCGTTTCCAGCCGCGCCTTCTGCGTCGCCAGCTTTTCGCTGGCGGCTTCCTCGCGCGCCGCCACCTCGACGCCGACGTTCTTCTCGCGGCCGATGATGCCCAGTTCGGTTTCCAGCGCCTGGATGCGCTTGCGGGTGTCGTCCACCTCCGCCGGCACCGCATGCTGGCTGATCGCCACGCGTGCGCAGGCGGTGTCGAGCAGGCTGACCGATTTGTCCGGCAGTTGCCGTGCAGGGATGTAGCGATGCGACAGCTTCACTGCGGCCTCCAGCGCCTCGTCGAGGATCTGCACCTTGTGGTGCTTCTCCATCACGCTGGCGACGCCGCGCATCATCAGGATCGCCTTCTCCTCGCTGGGTTCGTCGATCTGCACGGTCTGGAAGCGGCGGGTCAACGCCGGATCCTTCTCGATGTGTTTCTTGTATTCGGCCCAGGTGGTGGCGCCGATCGTGCGCAGGTTGCCGCGCGCCAGCGCCGGCTTGAGCAGGTTCGCCGCGTCACCGGTGCCGGCCGCGCCGCCGGCGCCGACCAGGGTGTGCGCCTCGTCGATGAACAGGATGATCGGCCGGGTCGACGACTGCACCTCCTCGATCACCTGCTTCAGGCGGTTCTCGAATTCGCCCTTCATGCTGGCGCCGGCCTGCAGCAGGCCCACGTCGAGCACGCGCAGCTGCACGTCCTTCAGCGGCGGCGGCACGTCGCCGATGGCGATGCGCATGGCGAAGCCCTCGATCACCGCGGTCTTGCCCACGCCGGCTTCGCCGACCAGCATCGGGTTGTTCTGGCGCCGGCGCATGAGGATGTCGACCAGCTGGCGGATCTCGTCGTCGCGGCCGACGATCGGGTCCATCTTGCCGCTGCGCGCCTGCTCGGTGAGGTCGATGGTGAACTGCGCCAGCGCTTCCTGTTTACCCATCTGCGCCGGCGACATCGCGCCGCTGGCATCGCCCGGCGCGCTGCCGCCGCCCATGCGGAAGCCGTCGTTCGCAAGCTGCCCATCCTCCGGTGAACCGGCGACGACCTCGGCGAACTTATCCATCAGCGCCTCGGGCTTGACCTTGTCGAACTCGGCCGAAATGTTCACCAGCGCATTGCGCAGGTTGCGCGTGCGCATGCAGCCGACGATCAGGTAGCCGGTGCGCACCTGCGCCTCGCCGAACATCAGGGTGGCGAACACCCAGCCGCGTTCGACCGCTTCCTCGACATTGCTGGACAGGTCGGAGATGGACGAGGAGCCACGGGGCAGCCGATCCAGCGCGTCGGTGATGTCGCGCGCCAGGTTCGAGGGATTGAGGTTGAACTGCTTGATGATCCGATGCAGGTCGGAGTCCTGCAGTTGCAGGATCTGGTGGATCCAGTGCACCAGCTCCACGTACGGATTGCCGCGCAGCTTGCAGAATACGGTAGCGCTTTCGATGCCCCGGAAAGCCAGCTTGTTGAGCTTTCCGAACAAGGCGCCGCGACTGATCTCGGCCATGGTTGTTGATCCTTTTGGGGTAGTTGTCGATCCGGTTGCCTTTGGTGTGAAGCCAATCCGGTGTTGCGAATTCTTTTCGGTTCGTGCCGGCGATGCGGTGCAGGCCCGTGCGCCCAGCTAGCCCACCGGTTTCAACACGACATCATCGACATCGGCACTCTGCTTCGGCTGTCCCATCCAGGTGGTCAGGCCCATCCGCCCGTTCTGGCCCAGCCGGGTCGCGGGCACGTCGTTCCTTTTGAGCACGAGTTGGACATCCCATGCCTTTTCTTCGCCGACATAGGTTTTCACTGCGGCAACCAGCTGGCTGAGCGCTTTGCCGCCCGGCAGGAAATTGTTGAACTCGGCACGGCTCAGCGGCCCCAGGCGCAGCCGAAAGCGCTGCTGGCTGCCCCATACATATTCGCCGGTGACGGCGGTGAGCCCCAATGCAGCTACCTCGGCAGAGCCGCCGAGCCGAAGGTGGGACGTCGGCGGCAGCCGCATCCATTCGGCCACAAACTCCACAATGCCGACGGGAATGCGGAAGAACCGCTCAAGCAACCCCTTGAGACCCTCGGCGTTGCGCGTCTGCTGCAACAGACGGCCGGCAAAAAAGCGCTTGAACTGATCCGGCAGCGCATCGCGGTCGTCGAGGTTCGGCGTGGCCAGGCCCACCATCGCGCCCATATAAAGGCGAAAGCGATCCTCGGATGGGCGGTCCAGGTGCACCGTAGGCTGCGAGTCGGCCCAGGCCCGATAGAACAGGCTCATCATGCGATGATGAAAAATGTTCGCAAACGCGCTGAAGGTGGAGTCCTTCGCGTTGATCTGGCGATCCAGGGCGTATTCGGTGAGGTGCAACGGCAGCGGCGCGTTGGGTCCGAACAGCCCGAAGAACAACCCATGCAGACGTGCCGGTTTGCCGGCGCCGCCCGGCTGATAGCGATCGACCGTCTTCGGCGCAAACGCCAGCGACGGCGTCTGGCACAGCCGCACGAAATCGTCCGTCGCCTTGGCCGAATGGCCCAGCCGCGGCCACTCGGGAAACGCGCACTCGAGCCTGCGGGCGGCATCGAAGAACTCGAATGCCTCCGGGTGGTCGCGCAGCGCGTTCTCCAGCGCTACAGCATCTGGCGTGTTCCCAACCGGGCGGGCCATCGGGCGACCTCATTGCGTTCCAGCGTGCGCAGAACGGTTTCTGTGAAGGAATTGATGGAGACGTAACGCGTGAAGAACTGCTGCATCACCGCGCCCAGAAGAAAGGAACCGGTGCCTTCGAACGCGCCGTCATCGCAGGTGAGCGTGATCTCCAGGCCGCGGCCGAACGTGATCGGGCCCGGCACGGGCACGCGACGCACGATGGGTTGCGAGCTGACCGTCTTCACGCCCTCGATCTGGCGCAATGCCGCCGAGTCGAATTCGTCGCAATACAGTGTCAGCATTTCGCGCAGGGCCGACGCGCCTTCGCCGCTGTTGTTCTCGAGCAACGACACGTAGTTCAGCTGCAGGTGGCTGAGCAATCGCCATGCGGTTTCACCGGTGGCCACCGATGCGCGGGGCTTGGTCGGCCCGGCCACGCAACGGATGGCCTCCACGGGTGCGCCGGTTTCCAGCGTGAAATCGGTCTTGGATTTGCCTACCGGCATCTGCAGTGGCAGGTCGCGATTGGTGCACATCAGTTGCATGCCGAGTTGGCGCAGCTGTGTGGAATAAGGCGCTTCGCTGGAGTCGACCAGCGCAATGAACATTTCATTGCCGATGTAACTGGAACGCGCACCCTGCCGCTTCTGACGGGACGAAATCAGCCTGGGCTCGCGACGGATGGTGTAGTAGGCGGAGTGCTGGCTGTGCCAGGTGCGCTCGTCGCAGCCGTAGAACGGCAGGAAGCGTTGCTCCGGCTCCTGCTTGTCGCCGAAGCCCTCCACGTTGCCGATGCTGTGGATCTCGAAATCCATCGGCCGTGTTCGGTCGGCGACGATGTGATACTCGGCTTTGCCCTGTTGCAGGTGGATACGATCGGCGCGTCGCGGGAACAAGTTGATGGCTGGCGTGCAGAACAAACGGAAGTTGCTCACATCGACCGCATTGTGGAGGCTTGCCACGCTGCGATCGAGCAGCACGACGATCTCGAATTCGCTCCCTTTGGAACGGGCCAGCACGGATTTCAACCCGGTGAATTCGGCAAACAGGAAGCGTTCGGGGCATGCAAAATATTCCTGCAGCAGCCGATAGCCGCTGAACGAACGGCCGCTGTAGGGAATCAGCGCCTCGTCGTCCTCGAAGCCCTTGCGATGGATGTGCGTGGCATCGAAGCTCTGGCTTATTTCGCCGGCGGCGCCCTGCGCCCGCACGATGAAGCTCACCGCGTTACCCAGAAGTTGTTCGTACAGCCGCTTGGGCAGCTCGTCCGCACCGGCAATGAACACCGGAAGACTGTCGAGCGCGAGCATGTTGGCCTGGGCGCCAGCGGTCACCCTGAACTTCAGTCGCAGGCCGGCCCGCACCGGCTTGCCCGCGGGCAACGCCACGCCGGCTGCCGCGATCGCTGCAGGTGTCTCAAAGTACTTCGCGTCGACAAGCTCCAATGGCCACAAGGTGACATCGTGGGCGGTGCGATATTCGCAAGCGGTGCGGTCGTCCTTTCCAGTCAGGCTGCGCAGCGCGGTGTGTCGGGCAACCGTGTGTCCGGCGAGCAGGCCGCTTTCCTTCAGATCCGGTTGCATCTGCACGACGGCCATCGAAGGGATCGGCGCAAGGTAGTGCGGATAGATCATCTCCAGCAGATGCTGGGTGAACACCGGATACTGCGCGTCCAGCTTGAGCTGGACCCGGGCCGCCAGGAACGCAAAACCTTCCAGCAAGCGTTCCACGTAAGGGTCGGCGCATTCGAAGCCCTCCAGCCCGAGGCGTCCGGCGATCTTGGGGTACTCGCGCGCAAACTCGCCGCCCATTTCACGGACGTGTAGAAGTTCCCGGTTGTAATAGCGCAGCAGGCGTGGGTCCATGATGGATCAGCCGAAGCCCTCCGTGACCTTGAAGTTGCCGGTCTCCAGGTCCACCTCGGTTTTCAGGTAGAGATTGAGCGGGATCGGCTGGGCCCACATCTCCGATTCGATGTTGAACCTCAACGCCTGGCGATCCATGCGCTTCTGATTGGAGTTCACCGTGACCCGAAGGGTGCTGGCTGTGAGCCGCGGCTCGAAGGCGAGAATCACATCCTTGATCTGGCGTTGCAGGGTTTCCGAGTTGATACCCGACAGCGACACGCCGGTAAGGTCAGGGATGCCGAAATTGAGCACCGAGCGCGTAACGTCGGGGTAATCGTCGAGATCCACGCTCACATCCAGACTTACGCAATTGAGCAACCATGAGACATCGCGCGTAACGCAATCGCGCAGCCGTGTGGCCGAGATCACGCGTTTCTCCCGACTTTCCTCCAACTTGCCCGGCTCGTCGTCGGTAAGACGATCCAGCAGCGATGGCTGAAGCCTTTCCTGGGTGGTCAACTCAGCCATGGCTCGCACGTATCTCCATCAGTTGGCGTCGAACGAGATCAGCCTGACATCGAGCAACGGGTACTCGCCTGCATCGGTGGCCAGCATCCGTTGACCGAGTCCGGTCTGGAGTCCCTCCTCGGCATCGATCCATTCCGTCTTGCGACCAAGCACCACGTCGCTGTCGCCGCTGCGCTCCGAGCCGGGGTAGCGGCCGGGGATGAATCCAATGGCCTTGCCGCCATTGGCCCAGGTGACTTCCACCGGTACCCAGATCTTGTCGCGAAGGTCCGTGGGCGCTTCGAATTTCAGTTCCCGCAGGCGCGAGAACGGGACCCAGGAATACCCGCCGTTAACGACGATTTCCAGGCAGGGTCCCAGTCGCGGGTCGGCGTCCGCGATCCATTCAAACCGGGTGCCATCGATGCTGCCACTCACGGCCATGGCCTGATCGAAGGCCTGGTCGCGCAGGCTGGCAGCCTGCCCGTGATGGCCTTCCGCGGTCAGCTTGAGCGCCTGCAGCAGCAGAGCCAGCCATTGTTCCGGCTCGCCTATGACTACCGGCAGACGCAAGCCGGCAAAGACGTCCGCCCGCACCGCCTCGCCTTTCAACGCCTCCGTATAGGCGCCAACCATCATCGCGTTGAGCGGCTCCAGCTCGCCACTGACATTCAACTGGTTGCGGGCTCGTTCCCATTGCCCAAGCAGGGCCAGCAACTGGAACAAAAAAACCCGGCGCTTGGCATCCGCCGGGTTGCTGCGGACTTCCACAGTCAGCAGTTGCAGCGCTTCATCGAGTCGACCTTCTTTGAGCTTGCTTTCGGGCGTCATTTCGTTTCTCGCAAGCACATCCGGGCGATGTCGATGACTCGCCCAATCAGTGGGGATGGATCAATGACCGGCTGAAACCTGCACAGGCTGTCCCCAACCGTCGCACGCCGGGACGGTGCCCGGCGTGCGACCTAAGAGCCGACTTGCCCATACATTCGCCGGAGGTTTCGGACTCCGGCCAGCAACGGAGGAGCTGGGTTCAGCTAACCGCCACTTCTTCGACGCTGTAACCCACGGTGCCTGCCGATGCCACGACACCCTTGTCGTTCTGTGCGAAGTACTCGACGTCGAATTTCGCAAAGCTGATCGAGATGTTCTCGGTCAGCATGTCTTCGCCACCGGACCCGCCCGTGCTGTAGCTGGTAACCATCGCGCTCGTGAGCTTGATCGTCAGGTAATCCTCCTGCTTGCCGCCAGCCTTGGACACCGCCAGCGTCACCGTGTCCATGTGGTCGCCGGTAACCAGCGCCTTGATGAACGAGGTCGAACTCTTGTCGATGTACTTGGTGATGCTGATGTCCTGCACATTCGCCTTGCCGGCACCACCACCGCTGCCGTGGCCGAACGAACCACTCTGCGACATCCCCCACGACCACGCCAGGACCTGAATCTCGTCCTTGTGCTTGGCATGCTTCGATTCGCCGGTGAACTTGACCGAACCGCCTTCCAATTTCAAATGCATGTCTAGTGCCATCAGAATTCTCCTGGACCATCTGTTTTAAGTTGAACCAGCCGGGCCGTGCGATCTTCATCGACAGCTGCTGGTGGTTGTCTTGCTACGTCGTACGCTTTGTGAAACCAGGTGACACCAATGCTGGTCAACCCTTCGCCGCGGACGGCAGACGGGACACGAGCCTCAGGGACACCGTCAGACCTTCCAACTGGTAATGCGGCTTGAGGAAGAACTTCGAGGTGTAATAGCCAGGCGCACCCTCGACTTCCTCCACCACGACCTCTGCTGCGGACAATGGTTTGCGCGCCTTCGTTTCCTCGCTGGAGTTCGCCGGATCGCCATCGACGTACTGCAGGATCCATGACGTCAGCCAGCGCTCCATCGCATCGCGGTCCTTGAACGAACCAATCTTGTCTCGCACGATGCACTTCAGGTAGTGCGCGAAACGGCAGCACGCGAACATGTAGGGAAGACGCGCACCCAGTGCGGCATTGGCCGTGGCATCCGGATCGTCGTACTCCTCCGGCTTGGCCAACGACTGGGCGCTGATGAAGGCGGCCATGTCCGAGTTCTTGCGATGCACCAGCGGCATCATGCCCATCTTGTCCAGTTCCGCCGAACGCCGGTCGGTGATCGCGATCTCGGTGGGGCATTTCATGTCCACGCCGCCATCGTCTGTAGGGAAGGTATGCGCCGGCAAGCCTTCCACGGCGCCGCCGGACTCGATGCCGCGAATGCGCGAGCACCAGCCGTACATCTTGAACGAGCGGTTGATGTTTACCGCCATCGCGTAGGCGGCGTTCTGCCAGGTGTACTTGGACGAATCCGCGCCGGCGGTGTCTTCCTCGAAATTGAACTCCTCGACCGGATCCGTGGCTGCGCCGTAAGGCAACCGGGCCAATGTGCGCGGCATGGTCAGCCCGATGTACTTGGCGTCGTCCGATTCGCGCAGCGAACGCCATGCGGCGTAATCCGGCGTGGAGAACACTTTGGCCAGGTCGCGTGGGTTGGCCAGTTCGTTCCAGCTGTCCATGCCCATCAGGGTGGAGGCCGCGGCCGAGATGAACGGTGCGTGCGCGGCGGCAGCGACTTGCGCGATGCCGGCAAGCAACTCGACATCAGGCGGGCTGTGATCGAAGTAGTAGTCGCCGACCAGACAGCCGTAGGGCTCGCCGCCCAGCTGGCCGTATTCCTCCTCATACATCTTCTTGAAGATCGGGCTCTGGTCCCAGGCCGTGCCCTTGTAGCGCTTGAGGGTCTTGGCCAACTCCTTCTTGGAGATGTTCATCACGCGGATCTTCAGCTGCTGATCCGTCTCGGTATTGTTGACCAGGTGATGCAGGCCACGCCAGGCGCTCTCCAGCTTCTGGAAGTCGGCGTGGTGCATGATCAGGTTGATCTGCTCGCTGAGCTTGCGATCAATCTCGGCGATATAGGCGCTGATGGTCTGGGCCACATCGTCGGACACGATGTCGGATTTGTTCAATACCTGCTCGGCCAAGGTGCGGACCGCGGACTCCACCTCTTCCTTCGCACGATCACTCTTGGGCTTGAATTCCTTGCTCAGCAGCGCAGCAAAGTCGCCGGCATCCAGAGTTTGTACGGCGCCGCCCTGTTCGGCCAGATTTTCGGTTGCCATGCGTGCTTACTCCCCGTCTTTGTTGTTGTCATCGGCGGGCTTGGGCGCCGAAACCAATGACTGCAGAAGGGCCGGATCCTTCAGCGCCTGCGCGATAAGGTTTTCGGCGCCGGCCTTGCCGTCCATGTATGTATCCAGATTGGCGAGCTGCGTGCGCGCCTCAAGAAGCTTGGCCACGGCACCGACTTTCCTGGCGACGGCGGCCGGGGAGAAGTCATCCATGCTTTCGAACGTGATGTCGACCGCGAGATTGCCTTCGCCAGTCAGGGTGTTCGGCACCGCAAAGGTGACTCGCGGCTTCATCGACTGCAGGCGGTTATCGAAATTGTCGACGTCGATCTCCAGTGCCTTGCGGTCCTCAATGGCCGGCAGTTCACCCGCGTTGGCGCCGGAGAGGTCCGACATCACGCCCATCACGAATGGCACCTGCACCTTTTTCTGCGCGCCGTACACCTCGACGTCGTATTCGATCTGCACGCGCGGTGCGCGATTGCGTGCGATGAACTTCTGACTGCTTTGCTTGGCCATGCGATGTCTCCCAGTAAATGCGCTTCCAGTTTTGAATTCGGGCGATCGGCTCTGCACGGCATGCTTGGTCCGTCATGGGAAAGCAGGACGCCAGTAATGCCGTTTGTCAGGTATGCACCATCTCTGCGTTCGCCAATCCCCGCATTGACGGCTCCCAGGCGCCTCCGTCTCGCGATCCGGAAAGGCACCTGGCGGCGAGCTTCCGATCACGAGCGAGCCGTGTCTGGTTATGTGTTCTTGAATTCGCGCTACGCGGTATCTGTGCCGGCGCCGATGCATTCAGGCAGCCGCAGGCCCAACTCGGCTCGACCCGTCGTCGCAAAAAGCGTTCGCAAGCGCGATCGTCCCCCTATTCACTCCATGTATGGGACAGCGAAAAAGCATTCACGCCCTTCCCCGTCCACCCCATCAGTGTTCACCGGTTGGCGATGAACAATGACCCCATCTGCGCGGCGACAGGCGTCCAACACCCTGTTCGCAGCCAACATTCCGAGCTTTCCGGCGCCGTCGCATGACAAAAAAAAGCCATCGCAACGACCGCTGGTTGACAGTACACGTCGTCATCCTGAACGAGGACTGTTCCGTTCCTTAACGTACATCGCTCAACGGCTGTCTGCAAGCTGAATTTAAGCTCGGTCAGGTGGCGCGTCGCACGCGCAACTTCAATGACACGGAACCGCCGGATGAAGGGACACAACAACCCACAATTTCGGTTGGCGGGAAAACGCTGATGGACCGTCGCCCCACGGCGCGAGCCTACGTGGCGTCTACCCGGATGACCAGTTCGCTGTTGCCAGGCGGCTGGTTCCGCGGAGAGACAGGACCTGGGGTTCTTCAGGCGCTCCTGCACGGCGTCGCGCCGGCGGGGCCGCTTCCTCAAGAAACGACATCGGAAAACATGAAAGCAGAAGGCCGCCCTGCTAGGCGGCCTTCTGGACTATTTCGCGCAACCGCCGGGGCATCTGTGGAACCGCCGGCCGGATGCATTCAATGTGGTGGGCGGTACAAGGATCGAACTTGTGACCCCTACCATGTCAAGGTAGTGCTCTACCGCTGAGCTAACCGCCCGTCTCGCGATGCTGCCCTGTCCGCGAGCCGCGCAGTATACGGGAGACACCGGCTGCCGACAATACGGCGGCCGGCATTCAGCGCAAGGCCTGTTCCCGCAGCCGGTGGATCTGGTCGCGCAGCCGGGCAGCGTCCTCAAACTCCAGGTTCTGCGCGTGTTTGTACATCTGAGTTTCGAATTTTTTCAGCATGCCCGCCGCCTGCTGTGCAGTCAGCCCGGCATAATCGGCGGCCTGCTCGGCCACCACCGCGCGGCTGCGTGAAGACTTGCTGCCACGACGATTGCCGGCCTCGCTCCGCGCACCTTCCATGATATCGGCGATACGCCGAACGATGGTGGTCGGCACGATGCCTTGCTGCTCGTTCCAGGCCATCTGCTTTTCGCGGCGGCGGGCCGTTTCGTCGATCGCGGCCTGCATCGAACGGGTGACCTGATCGCCATAGAGGATCGCCTTGCCGCGCACATTGCGGGCAGCCCGGCCAATGGTCTGGATCAGCGAACCGGTGGAACGCAAAAAACCCTCCTTGTCGGCATCGAGAATCGCGACCAGCGATACCTCAGGCATGTCCAGCCCTTCGCGCAACAGATTGATGCCGACGAGCACGTCGAACTCCCCCAGACGCAGATCACGGATGATCTCACTGCGCTCGACCGTCTCGATGTCCGAATGCAGGTAACGCACTTTCACGTCATGCTCGGCCAGATACTCGGTGAGGTTCTCGGCCATTCGCTTGGTCAGCGTGGTGACGAGCACGCGATCGCCGAACGCCACGCGCTTGTGCACTTCGCTGAGCAGATCGTCGACCTGAGTGCGAACAGGGCGCACTTCCACTTCGGGATCCACCAGACCTGTCGGACGAACCAGCAGTTCAACTACCGCCTCTCCGGATTTATCCAGTTCGTAAGTGCGCGGCGTGGCCGAGATGAAGATCGAGCGCGGCACGCGTTGTTCCCACTCCTCGAACTTCAGCGGCCGGTTGTCCATTGCCGATGGCAGGCGAAAGCCGAACTCCACCAGGGTCTCCTTGCGCGAGCGATCGCCCTTGTACATCGCGCCCAGCTGCGGCACGGTGACGTGCGATTCGTCGACGACCAGCAAGCCATCCGATGGCAGGTAATCGAACAGCGTCGGTGGCGGCTCGCCGGGCGCGCGCCGGGTCAGATGACGCGAGTAGTTTTCGATGCCTTGACAGTAGCCGACCTCGGTCATCATCTCGATATCGAAGCGCGTGCGCTGATCGAGGCGTTGCGCTTCGACCAGCTTGTTCTCGCGGTAGAGCAACTCCAGCCGATCCTTCAACTCGACTTTGATCGTCTCGATCGCGTTGAGCACGCTCTCACGCGTGCTGGCGTAATGCGTTCGCGGATAGACAGTGTAGCGCTGCACCTTGCGAAGGGTCTCGCCGGTGAGGGGATCGAACAGCGCCATGCTCTCCACTTCGCCGTCGAACAATTCGATGCGCAGAGCCTCGGTCTCCGACTCCGCCGGGAATACGTCGACAATTTCGCCGCGCACCCGATAGGTGCCGCGACGCAGCTCCATCTCGTTGCGCGTGTACTGCAGCTCGGTCAGCTGGTGGATCAACTTGCGCTGGTCGATACGCTCGCCCTTGGCCAGGATCAGGCGCAGGCTGAGGTAGTCCTCCGGATTGCCAAGGCCGTAGATGGCGGACACGGTGGCTACGATGATCGAGTCGCGCCGCGACAGCAGCGCCTTCGTCGCAGACAGCCGCATCTGCTCGATGTGCTCGTTGATCGAGGCATCTTTCTCGATGAAGGTATCCGACGCCACCACGTAAGCTTCCGGCTGGTAGTAGTCGTAGTAGCTGACGAAGTACTCCACCGCGTTGTTGGGGAAAAATTCCTTGAACTCTCCGTACAATTGCGCCGCAAGCGTCTTGTTCGGCGCCATCACGATGGTTGGACGCTGCACCTTTTCGATGACATTTGCGATCGTGTAGGTCTTGCCCGAGCCGGTCACGCCGAGCAGTGTCTGGGCAGCAAGGCCCGCCTCGAATCCTTCGGCGAGGCGCTGGATCGCCAGCGGCTGATCTCCGGCGGGCTGATAAGGGGCAACGAGTTCGAAACGGTCGGTCATCGGCTACATATGTGGGCGAGATGCGCCATTTTAAATCGAGCCTGCTGACAGGAAGCGTCAGCATATACCGACGTTCACGCCACCTCGCGGGCTACTGGCCCGAAGACGCCAGCGCTCTACCATGGGTCTCCGGATACGCAGGAAGCGGTGCCATGACGGTTCCCAGGAGTTCGAGGCGACGCCATGGACAGCGCGGAGTGACCCTGGTTGAGCAGATCATGGTGCTTGCCATTTCCGCGGTGCTTGCCGGCATCGCGGCGCCACCCCTGCGGAATCTGATGAATCGCAATGCGTTGCAGGTTGCCCAGACCGATTTCATCGCGGCGTTGCAACACGCACGCGAGGCTGCCGTCATCAGCGGCAAGCGCACGCTTTTCTGCCCCTCTCGCGACGGCGGAAGTTGCAGCGACGACATGCGATGGGACAACGGCTGGCTGCTCGGCCACGATACGGATGCAGACGACCAGCCCGATCACGGGCCGCTGTATACCGGCCCTGGTTATGGTGGAAAACTCATTGTCCGAAGCAGCGCTGGTCGCCATGTCGTGCGCTTTCGCCCCGATGGCAGCGCCAGCGGGAGCAACATCACCCTCGTGTTTTGCCGGCCACACGATCCGGCGCACGCACTCAGTGTCTTCGTCTCCAACTCGGGCCGCATCCGCGGCGCCCCGGCCGACGCAGAGCAAGCGGCCGCCTGTGCCCAGGGGACGTAATGCGCGCCCGCCCCTCGCTTAACGCAGAAAGCCGGCAATCTGCCGGCTTTCCGTGATGCTTGGCGCCCGAAGCTGGACTCGAACCAGCGACCCCCTGATTAACAGTCAAGTGCTCTAACCAGCTGAGCTATTCGGGCGTGAGCTGCGTAGTTTGTCGATGGTGTGACTGGCTGTCAAGCCCGTCACCGATAGACACCGCAAGAGTGTTACGCGGTCACGACTCGATAGCAGGGAACGTAGGCGGTGCCGCCTGGCAGCTTCATGCGGTGCTGGCCAACGAAGGCCTGCAACAGCTTGTCCAGCGCACGCATGATGTCCATGTCGCCATCGATCTCGAACGGGCCATGTTGCTCGATGGCCAGCACGCCCTCCTCCTTCACGTTACCTGCAACGATGCCCGAAAACACCCGGCGCAGGTCGGCCGCCAGCTCATGTCGCGGCCGCTCGCGGTGGATCTGCAATGCACGCATCGCCACATGCGTCGGGCGGAACGGCAGCTGGAACTCGAGCGGAATCTGCAGCGCCCAGTTGAAGAAAAACGCATCCTTCGTATCCAGGCGATTGTTGCGCACCTTGTCGACGCCTTTGATCATGGCGCGAGCCACTGCCGCTGGATCGTCCACGATGATCTGGTAGTGCTGTGCCACCTCATCGCCCAGGCTGAGTCGCAGGAAACGATCGATCTGCTCGAAGTAGGCGGCTGATTCGCGCGGCCCGGTGAAGATCAAAGGAAAGGGTATGCCTGCGTTGTCCGGATGCAGCAGGATGCCCAGCAGATAAAGGATCTCCTCGGCCGTACCCACGCCGCCGGGGAATACGAGAATGCCGTGCCCCATGCGCACGAACGCCTCAAGCCGCTTCTCGATATCCGGCATGATCACCAGATGGTTGACGATCGGATTCGGCGACTCGGCGGCGATGATGCCCGGTTCGGTGATGCCGATGTAGCGATTGTTCCGGCGCCGCTGCTTTGCGTGCGCGATGGTCGCACCCTTCATCGGTCCTTTCATTGCACCCGGCCCGCAGCCAGTGCAGATGTCCAGCCCACGCAATCCAAGTTGATAGCCGACCAGCTTGGTGTAGTCGTATTCGTCGCGCGATATCGAATGGCCGCCCCAGCACACCACGAGATTGGGATCGATGTGCGGCTTGAGGATGCGCGCATTGCGCAGAATTTCGAAAACGCCCTGGGTCAAGCCGGCCGACCCATCCAGATCAAGCCCGACTTGTTCCAGTTGCGTCGACACGTAGACGATGTCGCGCACCACGGCGACCAGGAGTTCGTTGATGCCGCGAATGATCTGGCCGTCCACGAAAGCTTGTGCCGGCGCATGGGTGAGTTCGATCTTGATGCCGCGATCCTGTTGCAGCACCTGGATGTCGAAATCCGGATACTGCTCAAGAATCGCGCGCGGGTCATCACTGACATTGCCCGAGGTCAGCACCGCCAGCGCACAGCGGCGCAACAGCGCATGCAGCCCGGAACCGCTGGCGCCACGCAGCCTAACCACCTCGTTGCGCGAGAGGATATCCAGCCCGCCAACCGGCGAAATGCGGGCGCTTACCGTGGCTGACTTGCTTGCGCCAAGTGTTTGCATCTGATTCATTCCTGCGGATCTCCAGTCGCCAACGGCGTGGCTGCCTCATGCAGTGCCGCGGCTGACCGCTTAGCTTCATGCGCGCGCATGAGCAGGTCAAGACAACGAAAAAGCCGGCGCCCGAGGGCGCCGGCTTCTTCATGGTGAAGCGACCGCCGAACCGGTCAGAACGTGTAACGCAGCGTCAGCATGGCCGACCAGCGCGAGACCACCCGGCTGGGGTCGTAGAAGCCGCCGTCATACACCTGCAGCTGCTGCGGCTGGTAGTTGCCAGCCTTGTCGGTGGGCAGCGAGTAGACGTACTGGCCCTGTGCGTTCACGCCGCCGTAGCTGGCCAGCGTGCGGGTCGGATAGATGCCGGTGTTGCGCGCCTCGCCCCAGTTCTTGTTGAGGAGGTTGAGGAAGTTGTACACGTCGAGCCGTACCTCGCCCTTGTTGCCCTTGAAGATGCCGGGCACTTCCTGCGAGAAGCTCATGTCGAGCGAGTTGACCCAGGCGGTGCGGTCCCCGTTGCGGCTGGCAACTTGGCCGCGGTGATTGCGGAGATAGCTGTCGCTGGCGAGGAAATCCTGGAACTGCTTGATCACTTGCGCGCTGGTGCCCGCCGCATACGCCACCTTGGCATCGTTGGCCGCCGGGATATAGGCCGGATCCCAGCCGGCGATGCTGTCGCCATTGGCATCGTTGGTGAATACCCATGTGTACGGGTTGCCGGTGCGACCGTTGTAGAACATCGATACCTGGGTGCGATAGTCGCCGAAGAAGTTGTGCTGCCAGTTCAGCGAGGCCTTGAAACTCTTGGCGATGCTGTAGTTGGAGGTGGCAGCCACGTCACTGTTCGGGTTCAGTCGCGCCACGCGCTGGTAGCCGTTGTAGGCGATGGTGTCGGTACCCGGATCGACGTCGGTGGCGTGGTTGAAGGTCAGGCTGACATTGCCCGAGAAGCCGTCGGAGAACGGCTTGCTCAACGCCATCGTGAAGCTGTCGGATTTGCCCTTGTGAGTATTCGTGAGCAGGGTCGATTGCGTGCTGAAAGCGCGGTTATGGTTGGCCAGCGCGTCCTTCGAGGTGGGCGCCTCGCCCGGTGTCTTCCAGTATTGCAGGCGCCCATCGGGCAACACGCCGGTGGGTGCGCCGAAATTCGCCGCCTGGTACAGGATGCCGTCGCGCACCTGGATGTGCTGGTACTCGGCCGACGCCACCAGACCCCACCATGGCAGTTCGCGGTCCAGCGCCAGGCTGGCCTTCCACACGGTGGGCAGACGGAAGTCCTTGGCGATCGTGTCGATCGAGCCGGCGCCACCGCCGGCCGGAATGTTCTGGTTGAACGGATCCGGGCTGAAGGCCGCGGTGGACGGATCGAACGAGGTGTAGTTCAGCAGGGTGACGCCGTTGTTCTGGTACGGGTTGGTCATCCACACCGTGGGTGGCGAGGTCTGGAACAGGCCAACACCGCCGCGCAGCTGGGTCTTGTACTCGCTGTCGAACGCATAGTTGAACGACAGCCGCGGCTCCACCACCCGGTTGCTGGAACCGACCGTGTAGTTGTTGCGATAGCCGAATGTCTGCTCGAACGCGGTGTTCGCGACCGGCGGAGTGCTCGAATGCGGGATGTCCACGCGCACGCCGTACTGCACCGACAGATTCTGGTTGACCTGCCAGGTGTCCTGCAGGAACGGGCTGTACTGGCTGTACGTCCACTTGCCGGCGATATCGTTGAGCGTGTAGCCCGGCGCCGGGTGGTACAGGTCGTAGCGGTTGTAGTTGCCAGCCAGGAAGTTGTCGATGCCCCAGAAGTTGTATTGGCCGAACTCGGTCTGGCCGAACAGGTTGTTGATCTTGTTGCGCTGGTAGTCGACGCCGCCCTTGATCGCGTGGTCACCAAGGTAGTAGGTGCCAGCCAGGAACACGCTGAATTTCTTGGTATCGATGTGGTTGTAGTGGCGGAAGCGTTCCTCGCCCAGGTTGATCGACGGGCCCTTGCCGGTGGGCGAGAGGTTCACGTTGACCGCTGGCTGCTGATAGGGAGCGGTGGTGTCCTGCACGAACTTCTGAAACCCGACCTTGGCCTCGGTGGAGAAGCTGTCCGACCAGTCGTCGAACACGTGGGCGACATAGTTCTTGGTGCTGATGGCCTTGGTATAGGTGTAGCTGGTCAGGCCGACGCTGTTCGGACTGTTGCCGCCTACTGCGGGCAACTGCTCTTCGGTGTTCTGGTAGGTGAAGCTGGCTCGGTGATCGTTGCTGATGTTCCAGTCGATCTTGCCGAGGTAGCGCTTGTCATCGTAGGTCAGCCCGGTCGGGCCTCCGAACGCGCCCGGCGTGAGGCCCAGTTGCTTGGCCGCATCGATCACTTTCTGCAGGTCGCCCGGTGACACCTTGTTGCTGGTCGATGGGCCCTGGCCCAGCGAGTTGTCCAGGCCGTTGGCGGAATCGGCGCCGATGCCGGTGGTCTTCTCGTGCTCGGCCGAGACGAAGAAGAACAGCTTGTCCTTGATGATCGGACCGCCCACGTTGAAGCCGCCGGTGGAATCCTTCTGGTACCCCTTGTAGTGGTAGCCGGGGTTGCTGCTGTCCAGCCAGCCGGCATCGCCTACCAGGTGATTGGCATTGCGATAAGCGTAGTAGACCGAGCCGTGGAACTGGTTGGTGCCGCTCTTGGTCACCGCGTTGACGTCGGCACCGACGGTGTCGGAAGTGGTGTCGTAGGTGGCAGTGGAGATGTTGTACTCGGCGATCGTTTCCGGCGAGATCGGCGACTTCTGATACGGCAGGCCGTTGGCGTTGAGGCCGAACGGATCGCCCTGGCTGACGCCGTCGACGCTGACGTTGTTGTAGCGGTTGTTCATGCCGTTGGCGGAGATTGCACCCGTGCCTTGGTCGGTCACGTTGATGCGCGGATCCAGCCGTGCCACATCATCGATCGAGCGGTTGCCCTGCGGCGTTGCCTGCAGCTGGGCCTGCGAGATGTTGGTCGACAGGCCCTTGTTGTCCGAGGAAAAAGTCTGCGCAAGTGCCGATGCGCTGACGGTAACGGCGCCGAGATCCTTCGCTTCCGCCGCGGCAGCGGAGGTCATCTGCAGGTTGATGGCCGACGACTGGCCCAGCTGCAGGTAGACGTTGTCCTGTTCGGCCTGGGTCAGGCCGGCCTTCGACGCGGTGACATTGAATGGACCGCCGACGCGCAGTCCTTGTGCGGTGTAGCGACCATCGGCATCGGTAGTCACGATCTTGGTAGTACCCGACGGCACATGCACGATCTGGACGGTCACACCGGCCACCGCCCGGCCCGTGCCATCAACCACGCGGCCGCTGACAGCGGACGTAGTCACGTTCTGGGCCATGCCTGGCGACGCTGCCAGCAACGAAGCAATGGCAAACGGGAGAAGTTTGGTGCGGATTCGGCTATTCATTCTTGATCGACCCTTGGCTTCGCAACGAAAAGTGTTCAATTGCAGGGTGCAAACGCGGCCTTGCCCGGGCGCACGCCAGGCAGGGCATCGATACACGCATGGAGACCCCGGTTGTGGAACTTCCGAACTCATCGCGATGACGGATCCGGATGTTTCAGCTAGCTGCGCCTTTCCCGCCCGCCAGCCGATTGTTAACGTAACTTAACGACATTGTATGACACTTTTATAACATCGACATCACGTTGCGACTTCAACACCGTCGTCCGGAAGGGCTGCTTCAAGCCGGATCACCGGAACGGCCGAAGCACCCGGCCAAAGCCCGTCACCATCGCAGCACCATTCATCGCGCTTCCGTGCTCAGGCTGATCTTCCAAGATAGCGTTCCCGCTTTGCCGGCCTCAGGTTGGCCAGGTCCAGCATCACCAGCCCGTCCACGCAGCCGGAAAAATCCGGGTCTTCGCCGAAGTCGAGAAACTGCACGCCTGCGGGCTCGACCAGGTCGACGTACTGCCGATAGAGCATCGGAAGACTGACGCCCAGCGCATCCAGGTGGTGCTTGAGCTTGCCCAGTCCCGCGGCGGCATCGAGGCCTTCCAGCGCAGCACGCACCACCTGCACGACCTCAGGCGAAATCACGAAAGGTTGCCGTGCGGCGGCCAACCCCGGAGCACCGAAGTAATGCTGGTAGGCCACCGCGATCCATTCACGCGCCTCGCGTGGCAGGCGCACCGACATGCTGACCGGACCGAACAGATAGCGCAGCTCCGGATGTCGCTGCAGATAGAGGCCAATGCCTTGCCACAGCTGATCCAGCGCCCGCGAACGCCAGTACGCAGGCGCCACGAAACTGCGGCCCAGTTCCACGCCGTGCGCCAACCGCGATTCCAATGCCGGCGAATAGTTGAAGAGGCTGGAGGTATACAAGCCTGTGATGCCGCGTTCCCCGATCAGCCGCCCCCCATGGCCGAAGCGGTAGGCGCCGACGATGCGCTGTGCCTGCGGGTCCCACAGCACAAGATGTTCGTAAAGGGGATCGAAGGCATCCAGGTCGCGTCGCGCACCGGTACCCTCGCCGACCTTGCGGAAGGTCAACTCGCGCAGGCGGCCTATCTCGCGCATCACCACGCTGTCGATCGCGCCCCGGAACAACCATGCCTGCTTGCCGTCGCCGAGATCAGCCAGCTTTTCCGAACACGCCAGTTCCGCCGCCACCTGATCGGCCGGCTCCGGCAACGCCAGCGGCGCCTGCCCGCCGAAGATCGGGGAGCGGCGTTGGCCGATTCGATATACATGCCGGCGCATCAACCGGGTGGCCTGTTTCGACGAACCGCCGCTGCGCTGCTCGAGCTCTTCGGCACTGACCAGCGCACCGATGCTGAAACCGATCTGCCGCTGACCGGGCGCCACCGCCTCGCGGGGCAGCATCGCCGTACTCAGCGGCTTGGCCAGCATCGACAAACCGTAGAACATCGCCGAATTGCGTGCGGCGACATGGATCGGCAACACCGGCGCCCTGCTGCGCAGCGACAGCCTCGCAAAGCCGTCTGACCACTGCCCGTCGCGAACACCGCCGGGGCGAACGCGCGAGACTTCGCCAGCCGGAAAGACGATCAGCGCCTCGCCCCGGTCCAGTGCCCGGTAGATGCCGCGCAGGCGCGATGCCGCACCCTTGCCGAACACATCCACCGGCAACATCAGCTTGCCCAGTTGCGGAATCACCGCCAGCCAGTCGTTGCCGAGAAAACGCACGTCCCGGCGCACCGACCCGATCAGTCGCAGCAATGCCAGGGCGTCCTGCATGCCCAGCGGGTGGTTGGCCACCACCAACAGCGGGCCGTCCACCGGAATGTGCTCGCGTTCGCCCGGATCGACTCGATAACTGGTGCCAAGCACATCCAGCACGCGCTCGACAAAATCGAAATCTTCAGCACCGCCGACCCGGGCCAGCACGCGATTGAAACCGTCTTCGTCGGCCAGTCGCCCGAGCATCCCGGCCATCGGGCGCCGGATACGCGGGTATTGCGCCAGCCACGGCAGACGTTCGGTAAGGGATCGTTCGATACTCAGCATGTCTGCGCCCTCGGATTCCTCCCCATCCTGGCGGGCAATTATGACAGCTGAGCGGTGGCTCGCAGTGTCACGGACGACGGATTCGACGGTGCTATCGTTTCAAACAGTCAGATGCAGGAACGCGGCCACGCCAGCCATGAACATCTGCACCGACAGCGCGATCAGCAGCATGCCCATCACCCGCTCCAGCGCGGTAAGCACGCTTTCGCCGAGCCAGCGGAAAAGATAGGTGGCGCTGAGCAGGATCACCGAGGTGGCAAGCCACGCCAGCAGCAGGGCGATCACCCAGTCGGCGGTGCGTCCGGGTTGGCTGTTCGTCAGCAGCAACAGTGCCGCCATCGCCGACGGGCCGGCGACCCCGGGGATCGCCATCGGCACGATGAACGGCTCGCCTTGGCCGGGCTTGCCGAAAATGCCGCCGCCATCCGCCGGCGGAAACACCATGCGGATGCCGATCAGGAAAAGCACGATGCCACCGGCGATGCTGATTGACTCCTGTTTCAGCTGCAGCAGCTTGAGGATGTACTGGCCGCCGAACAGGAAGGCCAGCAACACGCCCAGCGCAATCAGCAGCTCGCGCACCATCACACGGCGGCGGCGGCGGGGCGGCACATCCTTCAGCAGGCTCAGGAAAAACGGGATGTTGCCCAGCGGGTCCATGATCAGAAACAACATGATTCCCGCCGACAACGTGGTCATCTGCGTTTCCATCTCAGCTCCCTCGTGATGAGGCGCTACGGCTCCGGCGGACCCGGAGTCCGGCTTCAATCGCCTCGAAGATCCAGTGCCGCACCGCGTGCCGCAATACCCTGTGCGCTCAGCAGGTAGACCGCTGCGGCGGCGGCGGCATCCGGCGGCACTCGCTGCATGATGTCTTCACCGAAATACGCCTGTTGCCGCAACGCCGTGCGCATCGGCGCCGGCAGCATCGCATGCACGCGCAACGGACTGCTGTCCGTTTCCTCATGCAGGATCGCCACGAACCGCTCCAGCGCCGCCTTCGAAACACCGTAACCGCCCCAGTGGGCACGCTGCAGCAGGGCCGGGTCGTCCAGCACGAACACCACCGCGCTGTCGCCGGCCTGGGTCAACAACGGCAGACACGCCTGGGTCAATGCGAATGGTGCGTTCACATTGACGTGCATCGCACGCAGCCATGCGTCGGGCTTGTGCATGGTGATCGGCGTCAACCCGCTGAAACTGACCGCCGCGTGCACGATCCCGTCGAGTCGACCGAAATCGCGCTCCAGGCCTTCGGCCAGCGCGGCGTACTCGCGTGGCGTGGCCACTTCCATGTCCAACGGATGGATCACCGGCTCGGCCAGACCCTCGGCGCGCATGCTGTCGTACAACTGCTCGAGCTGGCGTTTGCGCTTGCCGGTGATTACCACGGTGGCGCCCGCGCGCGATGCCGCGCGCGCCACCGCACCGCCCAGGCCACCGTAGGCACCGGTGACCAGTACCACCCGATCGACCAGGGTATCGGCCGTGGGCAGCCAGCCGGCAGGCAAGCGGGAAAGCGGCAGTGCCGTCAAGGCGTCGCTCCCGCCACGTCACGAGCCATGCGGCTCAACTCACCGGCGGATTTCAGATCCTCGATGATGTCGCAGCCACCGATCAACTCACCCTGGATGAACAGTTGCGGAAACGTCGGCCAGTTTGCGAAATGCGGCAGGGCCGCGCGCAGCTGAGGATCGGCGAGCACGTTCGCCGCATGGAACACCGCGCCTGCCTCGGTCAACGCCTGCGCGGCCCGGCTGGAGAAACCACACATCGGGAATTCCGGCGTGCCTTTCATGAAAAGCACGATGGGATGCTCGGCCAGCATCGCCTTGATTCGCTCGTTGATGTCCATAGGCTGACGATTCATCTTTACAATACGGGCAGACCGATATTGTATCAGTCACCCGTCAGCTGCCGTGCCCGGCGCCGACCCTTCTCCCCCGCCACCGCTAAGGAGCCTCATCATGGCGATCGAACTTCCTCCGCTGCCGTATGAAAAGAACGCACTGGAGCCGCACATTTCCGCCGAAACGCTGGAGTTCCACTACGGCAAGCATCATCAGGCCTACGTGACCAACCTCAACAAGCTGATCGAAGGCACCGAGTTCGCCGACGCCCCGCTGGTGGACATCATCAAGAAGTCATCCGGTGGCGTGTTCAACAATGCCGCGCAGGTCTGGAACCACACCTTCTACTGGAACTCGATGAGCCCCAAAGGCGGTGGCGAGCCCAGCGGCAAACTGGCCGACGCGATCAACAAGGCATTTGGTTCGTTCGACAAGTTCAAGGAAGAATTCAGCAAGTCCGCCGCCGGCAATTTCGGCTCCGGCTGGACCTGGCTGGTACAGCGCCCTGACGGCTCGCTCGGCATCGTCAACACCTCGAACGCCGCCACGCCGATCACCGGCAGCGACAAGCCGCTGTTCACGACCGACGTGTGGGAGCACGCCTACTACATCGACTACCGCAACGCCCGCCCGAAATATGTGGAAGCGTTCTGGAATCTGGTGAACTGGGAGTTCGCGGCCGGCAACCTGGCCTGATTCACCGGGCGAAACAGGAACGGAGCCTCGCGGCTCCGTTTTTTTTTGTCCGGCGGGCCGTTTACGACAGCCTCAACGAAACGATTCGGTCAAATGCCGCAGCACCGGAGCCACCTGGGCCTCGCGCCCGAGTAGACCGGCGACCTCGGCCAATCGCGCGGTCAGCCGTTCGGCGTCCGGCGCGCAAACCGTAGCGTGACCGACTTTCCGCCCCGGCCGAGCCTGCTTGCCGTAGTCGTGCCAGTGCGCATCGACCGTCTGCAGTACCGGCGATGCATCGGGCAGGTCACCGATCCAGTTGAACATTGCCGACATGCCGCGCGCACCGGTGTCGCCCAGCGGCAAGCCAAGCACGGCACGCACATGATTCTCGAACTGGCTGGTGTGCGCCCCCTCGATCGTCCAGTGGCCCGAGTTGTGCACGCGCGGCGCCATCTCGTTGCCGAGCAGCTCGCCGTCCTTGACGAACAGCTCCAGCGCGAACACGCCGACGTAACCCAGCCGCTCGGCGAGGGTGCGGGCAAGTTCGGTGGCACGATGCTGCAGCAGGTCGATGCCTGGCGCCGGCGCCAGGCTCATCGACAGCACGCCATCGACATGCCAGTTGCCGGTCAGCGGCCAGGTGCGGAAATCGCCGTCGCGCCCGCGCACCGCAAGCACCGACAGCTCCCGCTCGAACGCTACGAACGCCTCCAGGATCAGGCCGTGCTTCGACGCCTGCGCGCCAAGCGCGGCCCACGCCGCATCCGCATCGGCCAGCTCGCGCAGCCGGAACTGGCCCTTGCCGTCATAGCCGAGCCGACGCGTTTTCAGGATCGCCGGCACGCCGACCGCGGCCAGCGCCGCGTCCAGTTGTTCTCGCGTGTCCACCGTCCTGAAGTCCGGGGTGGGAAGGCCGCACTCGCGGAACAGGGTTTTCTCGGCCAGCCGGTCCTGCGCCACCGCCAAGGCCCCCGGTGCCGGGAAAACCGCCACCCGCTCGGCTAGCCAGTGCGCGCTCTGGGCAGGTACGTTCTCGAAATCGAAGGTGACCACGTCGACCTGCCTGGCGAAGATCTCCAGCGCCGCGTAGTCGGCCCAATCAGCCACGGCCAATGGCGCGACCTGCCCCGCGCACGCATCGGCAGAACTGTCCACCACCAGCGTCTTCACGCCCAGCGGTGCCGCCGCCAGCGCCAGCATGCGCGCCAGTTGGCCGCCGCCGAGCACACCCAGCACGGGCTGCCGACGTTCGTTCATTGACGGGGATCCGGTTGCTCGAGCACGGCCTGGGTCTGTCGCGTACGCCAGTTGTCCAGTGCCGTGGCCAGCCCGGGGTCATGCAGCGCCAGCACCGCGACCGCCAGCAGGCCGGCGTTCACCGCGCCAGCGCGGCCAATGGCCAGCGTGCCCACGGGAATGCCTGCCGGCATCTGCGCGATCGACAGCAGCGAGTCCATGCCATTCAGTGCCAGGGACTGCACAGGCACGCCAAACACGGGCAGGCGGGTCTTCGCTGCCAGCATGCCGGGGAGATGGGCGGCACCGCCGGCGCCGGCGATGATCACGTGGACACCCCGCGACCGTGCCTGTTCGGCATAACTGAACAGCAGATCCGGCGTGCGATGGGCGGAGACCACCCGCACCTCGTGCGGCACGCCCAGCTCGGTAAGGACATTGGCGGCGTGTTGCATGGTTTCCCAGTCCGAACGCGACCCCATTACGACGCCAACGCGCGGCGGCTTGGTAGTTCCTGTCATGGCCCGGTCGCCCAAAAACGGCTATTGTACGGGCTTTCCCAGCCTTGGCACACCCGCAACCACCATGGACAAGCGCCTCCTCGACATCCTGTGCTGCCCGGTCAGCAAAACGCCGGTGCGCCCGCTGAGCAAGCGCGAACTCGATGCCCTGAACGACGCCATTGCTGCCGGCAAGGTCGAATCCGTCGCCGGCGCTGCGGTGCGAGAGCGCATCGCCGAAGCACTGATAACGACGGATCGAAAAGTGGTTTATCGGGTCGAGGATGGCATTCCGGTCATGTTGCCCGAGGAAGGTATCGGTACGCTGCAGCTGACGGATTTCCCCCCCGCCTGACGTCCTGCTTGATCGCTCCGACCGGCGCGGGCTCCCGATGCATGACACGGGCACCCGCTTTGGCTTATCGTCAGCGTCTGCGGGCGGGTTCGGGTCGCGTGGTGCGCCGCAATGTTTTTCAGGGGTTGGCGATGAACGAAGCCGGTGATCCATCCAAAGTCGTCAACCTGAGCCAGCGCCAAGGCCCCGCCAGCGAGCGCATCGGCGAGTTGCTCAACGCAGTGCGCAGCATTGCCGGCAAACGCCTGCAGCAGTGGATCGGCAATGCCTTCGAGCACGTCGACGATGCGCTGTTCGATCTGGCCGAAAAGGCGGAGAACAACGCCGCCCAGATGCATTATTTCGATGGCATGCGCGAGGTCCGCAAGCGCCGCCCCGCAGTGGAGCGCAGCTTTCTCGGCACGATCAACCGCGACCTTGGCGAACTGGCCCATCCGGCGCAGCCGCCCCAGGCCAGCGCAGGCGTGATGTCGTCCGGTCCGGTCGAGCTGTCGCTGGTGGCGGACAACGAATTGGAAGAGTCGCTGGCAATCACCAGCATGATCGGCAAGAACGAATCGCGGCTGTCGCGCGACCTGTTCGCGGTCAATCAGCGGCTGTCGGTGATCTGTGGCGGGCACAAGGTCGACGACGCCAGCAACCCTGTCGCGCCGGCCATCCTGTCACAGGCGTTCCGCCAGGCGCTACACGAACTCAGCGCGGACATGCGCGTCAAGCTGATCATCTACAAGCTGTTCGATCGTTACGTGCTGTCGTCGCTGGAAGAGCTCTACCAGGAAATCAACGCCGAGCTGGTGCGCGCCGGCGTGCTCCCGCAGATGCGCCACGAAGTGGTGCGCGGCGGCAACGCAAAGGCCGCCGACGGGAGCGTCCATGGCGGCAACCAGCAAACCGGCGCCGCCACCGCCACGCCGGACGAAGGCGGCGAAATTCCCAGCGATCTGCTGCAGACCCTGCACGCTCTGTTCAGTGCGCGCCGCGCACCCGCCATCGGTGGGGTGAATGGCGGCGGCGGAGCGGGCAAGCATGCGATGAGCGGGCCGTTGCCTTCGGCCAATGAGTTGCTTGGCGCGCTCAGCGTGCTGCAGAGCCAGATCGCCAGCGCCGGGCCGCTGCCTTACGCGCAACCGGGCGATGCCGCCGAACTCAGTCGCGAAGTACTGCAACTGAAGGGCCAGCTGCTGACCCAGATCGGCGCATTGCGCGGCGAGCGACCCAGCCATGTCGCCACCATCGATGAGGACACCATCGACCTGGTAGGCATGCTGTTCGAATTCATTCTGGAAGATCGCAACCTGCCCGCCGCGATGCAGGTGATGCTGGCGCGGCTGCAGATTCCCTATCTCAAGGCGGCGATTCTCGATCGCAAGCTGTTCGCCCATCGCCAGCACCCTGCGCGCCGGCTGCTGGATTGCCTGGCCGAACAGGCCAAGGGCTGGTCGGAGGAATCCGACCGCGACCACCGCCTGCACGAGAAGGTGAAGTCGATCGTCGATCAGCTGCTGCACGATTTCGACGATGACATGGGCATTTTCGAACGCCTGCTGGTCGACCTGCAGCAGTTCCAGGACATCAACAAGCGCCGCTCCGAGCTGGCCGAACAGCGTGTGGCCGAATCCACCCGCGGCCGCGAAAAACTTGAACAGGCGCGCCGCCGCGCCGCGCGCGAGATCCTCGATCGCATCGGTGAGCAGAAACTGCCGCCGCTGGTGCATGGCATCCTGGCACGAGCCTGGGCCAATCACCTGGTGCTGACCCTGCTGCGGCAGGGCGAAGCATCCCCGGAGTTCAGAAGCGCGCTGCGCTTTGTCGACGATTTCATCGCCAGCACGCGCCCGGCGACCCAGCCGGAAAGCCGCCAGGCCCTGCGCCAGATGCTGCCGGGAATCGAGCGGGCGCTGCGCCAGGGCCTGGCCAACGTGGCGTTCCAGGAGCAGGACGTCGAGCGCCTGCTTGCCCAGTTGCACACCTATTATCGGCAGCAGCTTGGCGAGACGCTGGCGGAGGCCGAGGTTGTCGCCATCGAGGAGGACGCGGCCATGCTGGCGATCCCCGACAGCATTCAACCGGTCATCGACCACGGCACCACGGCGGCCACGCAGGACGACGATGAGGAAGAAACCGTCGAAGTTCCGCTGGACAGCCCGGAATGGCATCAGGTGCAGGCACTGCAACCAGGCACCTGGCTGGAGTTCTGCCTCGCGGACGAAGCGATGACCCGGGCCAAGCTGTCGTGGATCAGCCCGATGAGCGGCCGTTATCTGTTCGTCAATCGGCGTGGCCTGAAAGTGGCCGATTACCCCCCGCAGGAACTCGCTGCGCTGCTCGCTGGCGGCCAGGCCCGCGTGCTGGCCGCCAACGCGTTGTTCGACCGGGCGATGAACGCCATCGTCGGCAAGCTGAGTCAGCCGGAAACAACGCCGGCCACGGGTAGCCACATCGAATGAGCCGTGCACCATCGCTTGCTGCGCCGGACGCCGCGCAGATCGCGGTCGATGTCGAGCGCGCCCTTGCCGAGGATCTGGGTACAGGCGACGCCACGGCGGAACTCCTGCCTGGCGATGCCCATGCCCACGCCGTCCTGACCTGCCGCGACGCGGCAGTGATCGCCGGCACCGCATGGTTCGATGCGTGCTTCCACCGGCTCGATCCGGCCGTGCAGATCGACTGGCAGGTGAGCGATGGCGAAATGGTCGAAGCCGGCGCCGTGATCTGCCACCTGTCGGGGAACGCGCGCGCGCTGGTCACGGCCGAGCGCTCGGCGCTGAACTTCCTGCAACTGCTCTCCGCCACGGCGACGGTGACCGCGGCGCACGTTGCCGCCGTCGCTGGCACCAGCGTGCGCATCCTGGATACCCGCAAGACCATCCCGGGCCTGCGCATCGCGCAGAAGTATGCGGTGCGATGTGGCGGCGGGCATAACCACCGCATCGGCCTGTACGACGCGATCCTGATCAAGGAAAACCACATCATCGCCGCCGGCAGCATCGCTGCCGCGGTTCGGGCGGCGCGCCAATTGCACCCTGACCTGCTGCTCGAGATCGAGGTCGAAGACCTCGATGAGCTGGCGCTGGCGCTCGATGCCGGCGTGGACCGGATCATGCTGGACAATTTCGACCTGGCCCGAATGGCCGAGGCGGTGCGCCGCGCCGCCGGTCGCACGCCGCTGGAGGTATCCGGCAACGTCGACCTGCAAACGATCGGCAAGTTCGCGCGCACCGGCGTCGACTTCATTTCGGTCGGCGCGCTGACCAAGCATGTGCGCGCCATCGACTTGTCGCTGCGTTTGCAGCTGGCCTGAACCGCTCCCGCTTGCGCGCGATCGGTGGGGCCCACACACTGCAGCGATGAGCGATCTTTCCAACCTTCTGCTGTTGCTGGCCCTGGCCGGCATCGTCGGACTGTGGCTGAAGCTGAGCCTGGCATGCGAGCGCGCGACCCGGGAGGCTCGGCGGCAATGCCAGCAGCATGGCCTGCAGTTGCTCGATGAAACGGTGGGGCTTCGCGGCGCGCGCCTGCGGCGCGTCAACGGACTACGCATGCTCGAACGCTGTTACGGCTTCGAGGTGAGCATCGATGGTCACGACCGCGAACCAGGCCGGCTGTGGATGATCGGCGATGCGCTCAGCGGCCTCAGCCTGCCGACGATCGAATTGCTGGCGCACGAAGAGACCGGTACCCGGACAGCATTGCCGCCGCCATCGGACAATGTCGTGCCGCTGCGACCTCGCGCGGGGAACCGGCTGCACTGATCACCTGCTACCAGGCAGCCGCAACCACTCCGTTACTTGACCACCCGCAAATGCGGCGCGCCACGTTTGGGTTTGTCGCCGCCCGCATCGGCATGCGGCGCCGGTTCCGCATGGTCGGGCTGAGGCGCGGAGGGCGGCGGAATGTCACCGCCTTCTTCCTCGGCTGGAAACATCATGCCCTGGCCGTTTTCCTGCGCATACAGCGCAAGCACCGCCAGCACCGGAATCTGGATCGTCTGGCTGACGCCGGAGAAGCGCGCCTGAAAGCTGATCCACTCGTTGCCCAGATCCAGGTTGGCCACGGCGCGCATCGCCAGGTTGAGCACCACCTGGCCATTCTTGACCACCTGAGGCGGCACCCGGACGCCAGCGAAACCGGCATCGACCAGCACGTACGGCGTCAGGTTGTTGTCGCTGATCCAGTCATAGATCGCCCGCAACAGATACGGACGATTGGAGGTCATTGGCACGGTTTCATTCTTGCTCATGGAGGGGACGCATCGCCTTTTCCTGATCGGTCATGCTGCGCGCAAAACCCTGACTGTGAAACAAACGCTCGCCATAGTCGATGACAGGCTTGCCTTCGCGACCCAGCTCCACGCCCAGCCACGGCAGCCGCCAGATCACCGGCGCCACCAGGCAATCGGCCAGGCTCATCTCGGGGTTGAGGAAGAATTTCGATGCCTTGAACAGCGGCACCGCCGACAGCAGCTGCTCGCGCAGACGCTTGCGCGCCGCGTCCGCCGGGCGGCCACCAGCCCGAATGATGTCCACCTCGGTCAGCCAGTCCTTCTCGATGCGCACTGCCGCCACCCGCAGGCGCGCCCGCGACTGCGGATCGATCGGCATCAACGGCGGGTGCGGATAGCGCTCGTCCAGGTATTCGCACACCACCGAGGTGTCGAACAGGGTCAGATCACGGTCGACCAGGGTCGGCGTGCTCGCATAGGGGTTGAGGTCGACCAGGTCCTCCGGCGGCTTGGCCGGGTCCACCAGTACCCGTTCGTAGCTGACGCCCTTGGCGGCCAGCACCAGGCGGGCGCGATGACACTGGATGTCATCAGCCGTGGTGTAGAGCGTCAGTACGGTACGTGAGCGAACGCTTTGGACCATTGGCGATTCCCTATCGGTAAGACGATTGCGGCGGCTCATGGCCGCCGCAATCGGATGATGCGACCCGGCTCAGTGGACGTCTTTCCAGTATTCCTTCTTGAGCATCGCCGCCAGCAAGGTGAAGAACGCCAGGAACAACAGCACCCAGATACCGTAATGATGACGCTGCAGCGCGGCCGGTTCGGAAGCGTATTCCAGGAAGCTGGTCAGGTCGCGGGTGGCCTGCTGGAACTGCGCCGGGGTCAGCTTGCCCGGCTTCGACAGCACCAGCTTCTCCACTTCCGGATCCGCACCCGGCTTGGCCGGCTTCATTTCGGCCGTCTGCAGGCCCTGCAACTCCCACAGCGGAAACGGCATCGATGCGTTCGGGAACACCGTATTGTTCCAGCCCACCGGGCGACTCGGGTCCAGATAGAACGAGTTCAGGTAGCCGTAAACCCAGTCCGCGCCCTTCGCACGCACTTCCAGCGACAGATCCGGCGGTGTCTTCCCGAACCACTTGGCGGCCGAATCTTCCGGCATGTGCGAAACCACGTTTTCACCGAATTTGGCCCCGGTGAAATTGAGGTTCTGCATCACCTCCTGTTCGGACAGGCCCAGGTCCGTGGCGATCCGCTCGTAACGCACGTACTTCAGCGAGTGGCAGCCGACGCAGTAGTTGAAGAACAGCTTGGCACCGCGTTGCAGCGAAGCCTGATCCTGCACATTGGTACCGGCGG
This sequence comes from Rhodanobacter umsongensis, assembly GCF_042654965.1. Classification (NCBI taxonomy): domain Bacteria; kingdom Pseudomonadati; phylum Pseudomonadota; class Gammaproteobacteria; order Lysobacterales; family Rhodanobacteraceae; genus Rhodanobacter; species Rhodanobacter umsongensis. The sequence goes on from NZ_JBHSMK010000009.1 coordinate 723,363, forward strand.
AAGGCAGGCCGCCCTCTTCCGCGGCCTGCACCGACACACTGCCGACGATCAGACTGAACGCCAACGCCACCGGGAAGATGTACCGCTTCATTAGCAGCTGCCGCTTAGTCATGCGTCGTCACCCGTTCCGGAACCGGCTTGGTCTTTTCCCAGCCGAAATATGTGTAAGCCCAAAGGAAGGCGAAGAACCCGAAGTAGATCAGCGTCATCAAGCGGCCGAACAGGTTCTCCCAGAACGTCACGTCGATATCGCCGAACCACGCCGGAATCACCTCGGCGGTAATGCCCGCGCCGACCGCACCGAGCATGAAGAACGACAGTACGAACAGCCCCAGTGCCACCTTGTATCCGGTGCCGCGATAGCGGATCGACTTGACCTTGCCGCGATCGAACCACGGCAGTGCGAACAACACCGCGATGGAACCGAACATGGCGATCACGCCCCACACGGCCGAGCCGAGGAAGGACGGGATCATGCGCACGATCGCGTAGAACGGGGTGAAGTACCACACCGGCTTGATATGCGACGGCGTGACCAGGTTGTTCGCCGGAATGAAGTTGTCGTGCTCCAGGAACCAGCCGCCGAACGTCGGTGCGAAGAAGATGATGAACGCGGCGATCAGCAGGAAGAAGCCCACACCGACCAGGTCCTTCACCGTGTAGTACGGATGGAACGGAATGCCGTCGGCCGGCTTCAACGCATCCCAGCGGTTGCCCTTGGGACCCTTCTTGATCTCCACGCCGTCGGGGTTGTTCGAACCCACTTCGTGCAGCGCGGCGATGTGCAGCACCACCAGCAGCAAAAGCACGATCGGCAGAGCTATCACGTGCAGCGCGAAGAAACGGTTGAGCGTGGCATCGGCCGGCAGGAAATCGCCCATGATCCACTCCACCAGCGTGCCGCCGATGTAGGGAATGGTGCCGAACAGCGAGATGATCACCTTGGCGCCCCAGAACGACATGTTGCCCCACGGCAGCACGTAGCCCATGAATGCCTCGGCCATCAACACCAGGAAGATCAGCATGCCGAGCAGCCACACCAGCTCGCGCGGCTTCTTGTACGAGCCGTACATCATGCCGCGGAACATGTGCAGGAACACCACCACGAAGAACAGCGAAGCGCCGGTGGAGTGCATGTAGCGGATCAACCAGCCCCACTCCACGTCACGCATGATGTACTCGACCGAGGCGAAGGCTCCCGCCGCGCTCGGGTTGAAGTTCATGGTGAGGAAGATCCCGGTGACGATCTGGTTGACCAGTACCAGCAGGGCCAGCGAACCGAAGTAGTACCAGAGATTGAAATTCTTCGGCGCGTAATACTCGGTCATGTGCGCGCGGTACATCGGCATCATGCCCGGTGCGCGTTCATTGACCCAGTCACCGATGCTTGTGAATACGTTGGCCATTAGCCAGCCTCCTTCGGATCCACGCCAATCTGGATGGTGCTGTCGTCGATGAAATGGTACGGCGGCACCTGGAGGTTCTTCGGCGCCGGGACGCCGCTGAACACGCGGCCGGCGAGGTCATAGCGCGATTTGTGGCAAGGGCAGTAGAAGCCGCCCTTCCAGTTCGGATCGAACGGCTCGGGCTTGATCTCGGGCACGAACTCCGGCACGCAGCCGAGGTGCGTGCATATGCCCACGATCACCAGCCATTCCGGCTTGATCGAGCGGGCTTCGTTCTGCGCGTACTTCGGTTGCTGCCCGGCGGAAGCGCCGTCGGACTTCGGGTCGACCAGACGCGAGTCCACCATCGGCAGCGTGTCGAGCTGGGCCTTGGTGCGGTTGAGCACGAACACCGGCAGGCCGCGCCAGGACACGCTCAACATCTGGCCCGCCTCGATCTTGGCCAACGACTGGGTAACCGGAGCGCCAGCAGCCTTGGCACGGGCGCTGGGTTCCCACGACTTGATGAAGGGCACAGCTGCCGACACGATTCCGATGCCACCAACCACCGCGGTGGTTGCTGTCAGGAAACGGCGGCGGCCGTGATCGACGACTTCGTTCGCCATCAGGCTCTCCGGTACTTGCAATGTCTGTCTGTGGTGGGGTTTGGGACCCCGCAAAAATCGCGTTAGTGTAGCGTCAGGCCTGGCCTCGTACAATAAACCGGATCGGGCGAAGCCCTTTCACCGCAACATTCGCCACGACTTGCCGGGACGCTCTCCTTTCGACATGAAACATGCCGCCGGCACGCTCCTGTTCATTGCACGATTCGCCATCCTCGGGCTAGCCATGGCTTTCGTCGTGGGCCTGTTCTGGCCCGGCAGCGGCGAACGCCTGCGCCAACGCTTCGGCCTGGCCCCCTTTTCCACGGCAACACTCGGTCAGCATCAGCCGGGCCGCGGCCCGGTCTCCTATGCGGATGCGGTAGCCGCCGCCGCGCCTTCGGTGGTGAACATCTATGCCAACAAGATCGTCACCGAGCAGGCCGTGCGCATGTACGACAATCCGGTGCTGCAGCAACTGTTCGGCGGCCAGCCCACCACGTTCCAGCATCGCGAACAGACGCTGGGTTCGGGCGTGATCGTCAGCGCACAGGATCAGGGCTACGTGCTCACCAACAATCACGTGATCGCCCACGCCGCCGACATCCAGGTACTGCTGTACGACGGCCGCATCGCCAAGGCCACCCTGGTGGGGGCGGACGAGGAATCCGATCTGGCGGTGCTGAAGATCGACGCCAGCAATCTCCCGGTGATCCAGATGGCCGGCCAGCAGCCATTGCGGCCTGGCGACGTGGTGCTGGCGATCGGCAATCCGCTGGGACTCAACCAGACCGTGACGATGGGCATCGTCAGCGCGATCGGCCGCCAGTTGAACAGTTCGAGCGCCGAGGATTTCATCCAGACCGATGCGGCCATCAACCTCGGCAATTCCGGCGGTGCGCTGGTCAACGCCGAAGGGCAACTGGTCGGCATCAACACGCTGCTGATCGGCAAGGCCGCGGGCGCCGAGGGCATCGGCTTTGCCATACCGGTGACCACCGCGAAAAAAGTGCTGGACCAGATCATCGCCACCGGTCACGTGGTGCGCGGCTGGATCGGTGCCGACTACGCGTTCGTCCCGGTGGCCGCCGACAGCGGCCTGCCGGCAGCGGCGCGCGGCGCCCAGGTGACCACGGTCTATCCGGGCAGCCCGGCGGCGCAGGCCGGCATCCAGCCGCGCGACATCCTGCTTCGCATCGGCACCGACGACATCCTGGATCCGGCCGATCTGCGCCGCCGTGAGGCGGCGCTCAAGCCTGGCAGCAAGGTGCAGATCTCCGGCCTGCGCAATGGCAACCCGTTCCATCTCGAGGTCACTCTTGCGCAGCGGCCGGCAATGAGCGCAAACGCGCTGCCCGACCGCTGAGTCAGCCCGATCCGCGCGACGCCAGCGGCGGATGGATCGCGGCGCCATAACGCTTGCGCAAGGTGTCCACCCGCTCCACATAGACTTGGGTTTCCGCATAAGGCGGCACGCCCCTGTAACGCTGGACCGCGCCGGGACCGGCGTTGTACGCCGCGGCGGCCAGCCGTTCATTGCCGTCGAAATCGTGCAGCAGCAGGCCCAGGTAGCGCGCGCCGCCGCGAATATTCTGATCGGAGTTGAACGCGTCCAGCACGCCCATGTCGCTGGCCGTGCCCGGCATCAACTGCATCAGCCCCTGCGCACCCTTGAGCGACAGCGCACGCGGATTGAAGGCGCTTTCGGCATGGATGATCGCGCGCAGGAACGCCTCGTCCACACCGTATTCGATGCTGGCCGCGCGGATCGAGTCGGCATACGCGGTGAGGTTGAGCGACACGCTGCCCCAGCGAATCGTCGAATGCAGATTGCATGCGGCGCAGGTGGCGATATAGCTGAAGAGCATGGTCACGGCGCGACCCTTCTGGCCGGCCGGACGCAGGTTGGTGTACTCCACGCTGCCGTCAGCACGCACAATGCGATAGACCGCGCCGCGCAGCACGCGATTGCCCGGAGCCGCTGCCATCGGTGTGGCCAGTGCCTGGGCGTCGTGCGATTCGCGATAGTTCCACTGACCCGGCGCGGCGGCGCCCCCGGCCGACGAAAGCTTTGCGCTGGTTTCTGCCGAGCCGCTCACGGACCCCAGTGACGCGCGCTGTACCAGAACGTCGCCAAGGCGCCGTGCGCTGCTCTCGACGCTGCTTCGTACGCCGGACAGCGAGATGGCCTGGGTGCCGTTAGCCGCGAGGTCGCGCGCACTGGTCGCGACCGATCCGGTCACCCCGGTCAACGATATCCGCAGCGGTGGCGCCGCCGGACGACGCGGCACCGGGGCGTCGTAGCCGCTGATCGCCCTGCAGTGGTGATAGCCGGCCTTGCTGCTGCTGAACACCGTTTCGCCGCTGCCCCCGGTGCATTGATACAGCGTGCCGGCGTGGGCGGCCGGCCACCAGAGCAGAGCACAGCACAGCGCGACCCAGGAGAGGATCGGATGCAACAGGAAGCTCCCCGCGGGATCGACGCTTCCCCCATGTCGTGCGACGTCGGACATGGCCGGCAGTGTGCCGCCATGCGCCGCCCGCGCCAAGTGTGCGCGGGCCATTTCGTGAGCCATCCAGCGCATTTGGGTAGGGAGGCGCCGACCGCAGGGCAGTCCGGCTTCCGCCGACGATGGCAGAACCTGAAGCAGCCGGCCGCCCTCGGCAACACCACCGCACGGCCGGCGCAAGTGCTTGATCCAGCATGCCGATCAGCTGGCGAGCGCACCGGCACGCGGGTAAACTGCGCGGTTCAGCGGATCGCAACTCCTGCTTCACGAACCACGGTATCCACCCATGAGCGGCAAGCCAGCTCCCATGAAACTTTTCATCAAGACCCACGGCTGCCAGATGAACGAGTACGACTCGGCCAAGATGGCCGACGTGCTGAAGGCGTCGCACGGCATGGAGTTGACCCAGGACGAGGCCGAGGCGGACGTGATCCTGATCAATACCTGCTCGATCCGCGAGAAGGCGCAGGAGAAGGTATTCAGCCAGCTCGGCCGCTGGAAGCAGCACAAGAAGGACGGCAAGCCGGTACTGATCGGCGTGGGTGGCTGCGTGGCGTCGCAGGAAGGCGCGGCGATCGTCAAGCGCGCCCCTTACGTCGACCTGGTGTTCGGCCCGCAGACCCTGCATCGGCTGCCGCAACTGATCGAGGCGCAGCGCGCCAGCGGCTTGCCGCAGGTCGACATCAGCTTCCCCGAGATCGAGAAGTTCGACTGCCTGCCCGCGCCGCGCGCGGAAGGTCCGACCGCCTTCGTCTCGATCATGGAAGGCTGCTCGAAGTACTGCAGCTACTGCGTGGTGCCGTACACACGCGGCGAGGAACTCAGCCGCCCGTTCGACGATGTACTTGTCGAGGTCGCCCAGCTCGCCGCGCAAGGCGTGCGCGAGGTCAACCTGCTCGGCCAGAACGTCAACGCTTATCGCGGCCCCACCCACGACGGCGGCATCGCCGACCTCGCCGTGCTGATCCACGCTATCGCGCAGATCGATGGCATCGGCCGCATCCGCTTCACCACCTCGCACCCGCTGGAGTTCTCCGACTCGCTGATCGAGGCTTACGCCAACGTGCCGCAATTGGCCAACTACCTGCACCTGCCGGTGCAGGCCGGTTCCGACCGCATCCTCAGCGCGATGAAGCGCGGCTACACCGCGCTGGAATTCAAGCAGAAGATCCGAAAGCTGCGCGCGGTGCGGCCGGACATCTGCGTCTCGTCGGATTTCATCGTCGGCTTTCCCGGCGAGACCGAGGCAGACTTCGAAAAGACCATGAAGCTGATCGACGACATCGGCTTCGACCAGAGTTTCTCCTTCATCTTCTCCTCGCGTCCGGGCACGCCCGCGGCGGGCCTCGCCGACGACACGCCGGCGGCGGAGAAACATGCGCGGCTGAACCGGCTGCAGGGGGCGATCAATGCGAATGCGAAGGCCATCAGCCAGGCGATGATCGGCAGCGTGCAGCGCGTGCTGGTCGAAAAGCCCAGTACCCGCGACCCCAGCGAACTCACCGGCCGCACCGAAAACATGCGCTTCGTCAATTTTCCGGGCAATCCGCGCCTGATCGGCCAGTTCGTCGACGTGGAGATCACCGAGGCGATGAGCAACTCGCTGCGTGGCCGCGTGAAGCTGGCCGATGAGCCGGCGGCGCTGGCTTCATGAGCGATCCTGTGATCCGGGAAATCGGCGCGGAAGAATTCGAGCGGGTATGGCCGTTGTTTCAGGCAGTCCTCGCCGGTGGCGACACCTACATGTATCCGCCCGATCTCGGCATCGATCGCGCGTGCGCGATGTGGACCACACCGCCATCGCGATGTTTTGTCTCCGAACGCGACGGCGTGGTGCTGGGTTGCTACCGGCTGGCACCGAACCAGATCGGCCTGGGTGATCACGTGGCCAATGGCAGCTACATGGTGGCGCCGCAAGCTCGCGGCCAGGGCATTGCGTCGGCATTGTGCGAGCACTCGCTTGAACAGGCGCGCCAGGCCGGTTTCACCGCCATGCAGTTCAATTGCGTCGTCGCCAGCAATGCGATCGCGGTGCGCCTGTGGCTGCGCCATGGTTTCCGTATCGTCGGCCAGGTGCCCGGCGCATTCCGTCACGCGCAACTCGGGCCCACCGATATCTACGTGATGCACCGCGCCCTCTGAACCAGCCGCTGCGCGAGGCGCGCCGGTTCAATCCAGCCGCTTGCGGAAGCGCATGATCGCGGCGGCCATCATCACCACGATGAACGCGAGCAGCGCCAGCCCGTCGGGCCACAGCTCCCACAGGCTGGCACCGCGCAGCATCACGCCGCGGATCAATCGCAGGAAATGGGTCAGCGGCAGCACTTCGGCGATCCATTGCGCCACCTTCGGCATGCCGGCGAACGGGAACATGAAGCCCGACAGCAGGATCGATGGCAGAAACACGAAAAAGGTGATCTGCATCGCCTGGAACTGCGACTGTGCCCGGCTTGAGATCAACAGGCCCAGCGAGAGGTTGGCCAGAATTAGCAGACCGGTGGCCAGGTAGACGTCCAGCAGGCTGCCGCGAACCGGCACCTGGAACAGCCAGATGCCCAGCGCCAGGATGACCGTGGTCTGCACCAGCCCGATCACCACATACGGCAGTACCTTGCCGACCATCAGCTCGGCGCTGGTCAGCGGAGTGGCGATCAGCAGCTCCATGTTGCCGCGCTCGCGCTCACGCACGATCGCGATGGCGGTAAACAACACCATCGTCATGGTCAGGATCACCCCGATCAGACCCGGCACGATGTTGATCGCCGAGCGCCGCTGCGGATTGTAGAAACCGACCACGGTGATCCGCGGCTGCGCCGGCGTGCTGGTGGCCGGCGCGCGGGTGTCTGGCGCGGCGCTGTCCAGCGGAGTCTGCGCGAGCTGGGACGCCGCCACCTGCACCGTGCTGTCGCTGCCATCGACCAGGATCTGGGCGACAGGACGACCGTCGACGCGTCGTAGCTCGAAATCCGCCGGTACCACGATGCCGATGCTGATCTGGCCGCGACGGATCATCGCCATCAGCTGCTGCGGCGTATCCGCATGGGCGGTCGGAGCGACCACGTCGGTGGCCAGCATGTCCATCACCAGCGCCCGCGAACCGGCCGAATTGGCCTGGTCCACGATGCCGGCATCGAGCCCGCGCAGGTTGAGGTTGATCGCGTAGCCGAACAGTACAAGCTGGATCACCGGGATGCCGATCACCATCGCCAGCGTGATCCGGTCGCGGCTCAGCTGCCGCAGCTCCTTGACCACGATCGCCCAGAGCCGGCGCCAGTTCATGCCGCCTGCTCGCGCTGATCTGCACCACCGCGGGTGACTGCGACGAATACGTCCTCGAGGTTCGCCGGTGTCGCACTCGCGCTCGCCTGCTGACCGGCCCCGGCCAGGGCCTCGTCGATGACCCGGCAGGTATGCTCTGCGCCCCCGCCATCGGCCGCGCGATCGGCCATCAGCACGCGCAGGCTGTTGCCGACCTGGGCGACGCCGAGTACCCCCGGCAGATCGACAATCAGTTTCTGCGCACGCCGTGGATCGGCGGTGTCGACGATGAAGGTGCGCCCTTCCAGTTGCGCGGTCAGCTCGCGCGGCGTGCCGTCGGCGACCAGCGCGCCACGATCGAGGATCGCGAGCCGATGACAGCGCTCGGCCTCGTCCATCAGATGGGTGGAGACCAGCAGCGTGGTGCCGATGTCGGCCAACTCGAACAACCTCTCCCAGAAGTCGCGTCGTGATTCCGGATCGACCGCGCTGGTCGGCTCGTCCAGGAACAGCAGCTCCGGCTCATGGATCACCGCGCCGGCAAGCGCGAGGCGCTGCTTCTGGCCGCCGCTCATGGTGCCGGCGAGTTGCTTCTGCCGATCGCCGAAATGGTATTGCTCGACCAGCGTGTCGATGCGGGCTTTCGTCTTCGCCTTCGGCACGCCCTGGATCGCGGCAAGGAATTCCAGGTTCTCACGCACGGTGAGGTCTTCAAACAGGGAGAATTTCTGCGTCATGTAGCCGATATGCGGGCGCAGCTCGTCGGCTTGTGCCGGAATCCTGAGGCCGAGCACCTCGATCTCACCGTCGGTAGGCGTCAGCAGGCCACACAGCATGCGGATGGTGGTCGACTTGCCCGAACCGTTCGGGCCGAGGAAACCGTATACACGCCTGGCCGGCACTTCGAGATCGACGCGGTCGACCGCGACCAGATTGCCGAAGCGTTTGGTCAGGCCGCGCGCACGGATGGCCGGGCTGTCGGCATCGGCCGTCACCTTGTGGACCCGCGGAACTCGACGCGTACCGGCAGGCCGGCGGGCAGCTCGAGAGCATCCGTGCCAAGCGTGACTTCGGCCAGGTAGCTCAGCCGCGCGGCGTCATCGCCGGTCAGCGCGTAGTACGGGGTGAAGTTCGGCTCGCTGCGGATCATCCGCACCTTGCCTGCATACGGCTTGTCGCGTCCGGCAACGAACACCTGGATCGCGTCGCCGAGATGCACGCCGGCGCGAAGCGGCTCGGGCACGTAGATGCGCGCGTACGGCGCATCGCCGGCCAGCAGGATCGCCACCGGCGCACCGACGGGGGCCTGGTCGCCGAGCCTGTACGGCAGGCTGTCGATGCGTCCGGCGCGCGGTGCCACGATGGCCAGTTTGCCCAGCAGCACCTGCTGCGCGCTGGCCTGCGCAACCGCCGCCGCAAGTGCGGCCTGCGCCTGCGCGATCTGCTCCGGGCGGGTGCCATGCAGCAGTTGGTCCAGCGCGGCCCTAGCCGCCGCCACTTGTCCGCCGGCATCGCCAGCCGACGCGCGGGCCCGATCGAGATCGGCTGCGGCCACGTAACCCTTGCCTTTCAGGGGCGCCAGCCGTGCGTAATAAGCACGTGCCTCGCGCGCCTGCGCGAGTGCCGCCGCCAGGTTCGCTCGCGCCTTGTCGATTTCCTCGCTGCGCGGCCCGGTCCTGAGTTCGGCCAGCACCTCGCGTTGCTGCTGCGCCTGCGCTTCGGCGGCAGCGAGTTCGGAGCGGGCATGCGTGGGGTCCAGTTGCAGCAGTGGCTGGCCCGCCCCGACCTGCTCACCCTCGCGCACGTCGATCGCCACGATGCGTTCGGCGGCCGGCGCCGGCAGGGTGATGCGATCGTATTCAAGCGTGCCCAACGCCTGCGGTGGCGGCTTGCTGCAGGCGGCAAGACCGGCGACGACGAACAGGACGGCCATCCGGCGAATCATGCGTACGACGTTCATGCGGCTTCTCCTGATGTCGCTGTGCCCACGCCGCGATCGAGCAGCGCAAGCGTATGTTTGAGCATGACCTCCGGTCCCAGCCCTTCGGCGCCGAATGCACGACGCCAGATCGGTGCGCCAGCGGCGGGAAACAGGGTAAGACCGACCAGTGAAACCACCAGCAGGCGCGGATCCAGATCGGCGTTCAGCCGTCCATCCGCCTGGGCCGCCGCGAAACACTGCGCCAGCCATTGCGGCAGGCCCGGAACGACCTGATCGAACAGCACCTCGCGCAACTCGCCGCCTTCGCACAGCACCTCGCGCACCCACAGCGTAGGCAGCCATGGATGACTCGACATCACGCCAGCGATGCCGCTCACGAACGCCTCGATCAGCACGGCGGGATCGCTGCCGGCGCGTTTCATCTGCGCACGCAACGGCATCAACGCCGGCAGCAGCTGCTCGTCGATCACGGCCTGGACCAGGCGGGGCTTGTCGCCGAAGTAGTAATGCAGCATGGCCGGCGTCACGTTCGCCTCGCCGGCAATCATCCGCAGCGATGTCGCCGCGATGCCCATGCGCGAGAACTGCGTTGTCGCGACGCCCAGCAAGTGCGCGCGCAGGTCCTGGTCATCTCCGCTGGGACGCCCGGCGCGGCGCTTGCGGGGTGCTGCAGGTCTGGCCGAAGTGTTCATTCCCATAAATTAATTCATAATTTAATTTTTCGCAAATTGCCTGCTCCTGGCCAATAGCCGAGCCCCCTCGTGATGGCCCTTCCACCAGCGGCGCGCTACTCTCGCGGCCCTATGAGCGAACTCAACCAGCGCGACTTCACCCTTGACCCCGAAGACAACGCCCGCCTGGCCAACTTGTGCGGGTCGTTCGATGAGCACCTGCGGCAGATCGAATTGCGGCTCGGTGTGGAGATCAACCATCGCGGCGGCATCTTCCAGGTGATCGGCGAAAATGCGCCGGCCCGAGCCGCCGAAAAAGTGCTGCGCTCGCTGTACGCCACCACCGGGGACGAATCGCTGACCGGCGCGCGAATCAACCTGCACCTGGCCGAATCGGGCATCGACGCGATCACCGAACCGTCGACCGAGGGTACCCAGGAAGTGGCGATCCGGGTCAAGCGCGGCGTGATCAAGGGCCGCGGCGCGAACCAGGCGCGCTATCTGCACGCGATCGCCAGTCACGACATCAATTTCGGCGTGGGCCCGGCCGGCACCGGCAAAACCTATCTGGCCGTGGCCAGCGCGGTCGAGGCGCTGGAGGCGAACCGCGTGCAGCGCCTGCTGCTGGTGCGGCCGGCGGTGGAGGCCGGCGAAAAGCTCGGCTTCCTGCCCGGCGATCTGTCGCAGAAGGTCGATCCCTACCTGCGCCCGCTGTACGACGCCCTGTACGAGATGCTCGGCTTCGAGAAGGTGGCCAAGCTGATCGAGCGCAACGTGATCGAGATCGCCCCGCTCGCGTACATGCGCGGGCGCACCCTCAACGATTCGTACGTGATTCTCGACGAGGCGCAGAACACCACGGTCGAGCAGATGAAGATGTTCCTGACCCGCATCGGTTTCGGCACGGTCGCGGTGATCACCGGCGACGTCACCCAGGTCGACCTGCCGCGCAACACCCGCTCGGGTCTGCGCCAGGCGGTGGAAGTGCTGCGCGACGTCAGCGGGATCAGCTTCACGTTCTTCACCTCGCGAGACGTGGTGCGCCATCCGCTGGTGGCGAAGATCGTGCGCGCGTACGAGGCATTCGAACAAAAGGACGAGGACGCTCCTTGAGCCGGCAACTCGCCCTCGCCGTCGGTTACGCGGTACCCCGCGCCGGCCTACCCTCCGCGGCCAGTTTTCGCCGCTGGGCGGAAGCCGCGCTGCGCGGCGCCAGGCGGCGCAAACCGGCAGAGCTGGCGATACGCATCGTCGATCTCGACGAAGGCTGCGCGCTCAACCGCGACTACCGGGGCAAGGACTACGCCACCAACGTGTTGTCGTTTCCCGCCGAGTTGCCGCCGGGCGTGGCGCTGCCGCTGATCGGCGACCTGGCGATCTGTGCGCCGGTGGTGCTGCGCGAAGCCGCCGAACAGGGCAAGCGGCCGCGCGATCACTGGGCCCACCTGACCATCCATGGCGTGCTGCACCTGCTCGGCTACGACCACATCGAAGACGCCGAAGCCGAGACCATGGAGACACTGGAAACGCGTATCCTCGCCGGCCTGGGCATCGCCGATCCGTACGCCTAAAGGTCGTGCTCGTGCCAAGCGCATCGCCGCCAGCGGGCTACGGCGACAAGCCCGGGCAATCGGGCATGGCAGGTGAGGCAGCTCCAGGCCCTGTGCCCCGAACCGTCACGGTTTTTCGGCTAGAATCGGCCTTCCGCCCGGTTTCGGGCTGAATTCCAACGAGTGATGAACGACGACCCTGGCAGTACCAGCGGCCCGGCACACCGTACCTGGTGGGACCGTCTGGGCCACATGTTTTCCGGCGAGCCACGCAACCGCAGCGAGCTGATCGAGGAGCTGCGCTCCGCCCAGACCAACGGACTGCTGTCCGTCGACACCCTCACCATGGTCGAGGGTGCGATCAAGGTCACCGAACTGAGCGTGGACGACGTGATGGTGCCGCGCGCGCAGATCGTGATGCTGGCGGCCGAGTCGCCGCTGCCCGATATCCTCGCTGCCGTGGTCGAATCGGGCCACTCGCGCTTCCCTGTACACGGCGACGACAAGGACGAGATCCTCGGCATCCTGCTGGCCAAGGATCTGCTCAAGTTCTTCGGCGCGGCGGAGCATTTCGACATCCGCACCATCCTGCGCCCGGCCGTGCTTATTCCCGAATCGATGCGCCTGAACGTGTTGCTGGAGGAGTTCCGGCTTTCGCGCAATCACATGGCGCTGGTGGTCAACGAATATGGCGGTGTCGCCGGGCTGATCACCATCGAGGACGTGCTCGAGCAGATCGTCGGCGAGATCGACGACGAACACGATGACGAGGAAGAGCCCGAGCTGATGCACGAACAGCCCGGCGGCGGCTGGCTGGTCAGTGCACTGACTCCGATCGAGGATTTCAACGAACAGACCGGCGCCGATTTCTCCGACGAGGAATACGACACCGTCGGCGGCATGGTGACCTCCGAGTTCGGCCATCTGCCGGAGGTCGGCGAGGAGGTGTGCATCGGCGACTACCGGTTCCACGTCACCGAAGCCGACGACCGACGCGTGCAGCAGTTCCGCGTAATGCGTAAGTAGCTCGTCTTGCCCACTGACTGTCCCCTCACGGGACTCCCTTCGGTCGCAGGAATGGCTGGCGTGAGGTGAAGCGCTTGCCGCTACACTGCAAACAGCATCTTCCCTACCGCCTCCCGCAAACCCGGGAGGAGCAAAAGCGCACAGGCGTCTGCATGACCCATTCCACGCTGCGAATCCGCCCTCGTCTACACGCGCTTCTATTCGTCTTGCTGCTGCTTGTCGCACTCCCACCCGTCCATGCCGGCGTCGCCAATGCACCGGGCGCGAATCTCGAGGTGTCGCTGGTAACTTACGGCCCGGGCGAAACCTACTGGGAGCGCTTCGGCCACGACGCGATCGAACTGCGCGACCGCGCCTCGGGCGAGGCGATCAACTTCAACTATGGGGTGTTCGATTTCAACGAGGAGAATTTCTTCCTCAACTTCGCCCGCGGTCGCATGCACTACCTGATGGATGCGGCTCCCAGCGATGTCGATGAACGCTTCTACATCGGGAGCGGCCGCTCGGTCACCCGGCAGGCACTGGCGATGACGGCCGACCAGGCAGCTGCCCTGCGCGACTTTCTGCTGTGGAACCTGCGCCCGGAAAATGCCCGCTACGACTACGATTACTACGCCGACAATTGCACCACGCGTGTGCGCGACGCGCTGAACAAGGCCTTGGGCGGCGTGATGGAAGCGCAGCTGACCCCGCGCGCCGGCGGCATGACCTATCGCCAGCAGACCGATCGCCTGATGAGTGCGCAGCCCTGGCTGATGCTGGCGATCGATCTGGGCCTGGGGCCTTATGCCGATCAACCGCTCAACGCGTGGCAGGAAAGTTTCCTGCCCGAAGTGCTGCAGGACCAGTTGCGCGAAGTCCGCGTCGATGACGGCAACGGCCGGTTGCGGCCGCTGGTGCGCGACGAACAGCTGACCTCGCCCAATCGACTGGAGGTGCCGCCGGCGGCAGCCCCCGATTTGCGGGTACCGCTCGCCTTCGCCGGTCTGTTCTTCGGCGCGATCCTCGTGATGACGCGGCGCCGGTGGCCGACGGGCTACGCCCTGCTCGGCACCCTGTATCTGGTTTCAGCCACCCTCATTGGCCTGGTTCTACTGGCGCTGTGGACGCTCACCACGCATCACTCAGCGTGGGCCAACGCCAACCTGCTGCTGTTCAATCCGCTGGCCTTGCTGTTGCTGCCGACGCTGTGGCGCTCACGCCGTGGCTTCGCCGCTTCGCGATTCATCGACGGCGTGATCGTGCTGCAACTGCTCGCCATCGTGGCCGCCGTGTTGCTGCACCTCCTGCCAGGCACCACGCAGCAGAACCTGCCTTGGCTGCTGTTTGCCCTGCCGTGCTGGCTGGCACTGGCCTGGAGCCTGCGCCGAAACCGCTAGCGCGCAGCGAGGCGCAATTGCCCCATCTCCCAGCGCGGGGCATGATGCGTGCATGAACCTGCTCGCCCCGCCAGCGCCGTCCCCACCGATGCCCCCCCAGCCGATGGTGGTCAATTGCATTGCGTATCGCAAGGATGGCAGCCGGATCGGCGACGTCACGCTCGACGCGATCAGCGATGTGCTGGCACAACCGGATACCTTCGTCTGGGTCGGCCTGCACGAACCGGACGAGTACCTGCTGCTGAAGCTGCAGGAAGAATTCGGCCTGCATGATCTGGCGATCGAAGATGCGCACAGCGCGCATCAGCGCACCAAGATCGAAACCTACGGCGACTCGCTGTTCCTGGTGGTGCAGACAGCCCAGCTGATCGACAGCCATCTCGCCTTCGGCGAAACGCACATCTTCTTCGGTCCGCGCTATCTGGTCACCGTTCGCCATGGTGCCTCGCTGTCCTACGCCCCGGCGCGGCGCACCTGCGAACACACGCCGAAACTGCTGGCGAACGGACCCAGCTATGCGCTGTATGGGGTGCTCGATTTCATCGTCGACAACCTGCTGCCGATCGTGCGCGACTTCCGCGAAGAGCTGCAGCAGCTGGAACAGGACATCTTCGCCGAAACCTTCAAACGCAGCACCGTGCACCGGCTGTACGACATGCAGCGCGACCTGATGACGCTGCGCCTGGCGGTAGCACCGCTGCAGGACATCATCAGCCAATTGGTACGGCTGCACCCGAGCCTGATCCCGGATGAGCTGCGTGCGTATTTCCGCGACGTCCACGACCACGTGTTCCGCGTCAACGAATCCATCGGCGCCATGCGAGAAATGCTCGCAGCAGCCATCACCGTGAACCTGTCGCTGGTCAGCTTCGGCCAGAACGAAGTGATGAAGAAACTGGCCGGCTGGGCTGCCATGCTCGCCGCCCCGACCCTGCTCACCAGCTGGTACGGCATGAACTTCCAGCACATGCCCGAGCTCGGCAAGCCCTGGGCGTATCCGGCGATGATCACGGTGATGATCCTGGTCGTCGGCGGCATCTACCTGGGCCTGAAGCGGGCCAAGTGGTTTTGATCGTTTCCGCATCGGGATGCGGACATGATCCGCAGCCTCTCTTCGGACAGACATGAAAAAGCGGCGGCTCAAAGGCCGCCGTTTTCATTGCGCGGGATGCCTCAGTGCGACACTGCGCCCTGCGCGTCCTTGGCCGTCCATTTCTTCAACCACCCATTGACCGCGTCGTGCCACTGCACGCTGTTGTGCGGCTTCAGCACCCAGTGGTTCTCGTCCGGAAAAGTCAGGAATTCACTGGGGATGCCGCGGCGCTGCAATGCCGTGAACGCGCCCAGGCCCTGGGTGATCGGGATGCGGAAATCGTTGCCGCTATGCACTACCAGCATCGGCACGCGCCAGTCCTTGACGTGGTTGAGCGGGTTGAACTTCTCGTAGTTCTCCGGATGCTCGTACTGCGTGCCGCCGTTCTCGCGCTCCTCGAACCACAGCTCCTCGGTGTCGTAGTACATCGCGCGCGTGTCGAACACGCCGTCATGATCGATCAGGCACTTCCACGGCTGGTTCCACACACCGGCAATCCAGTACGTCATGTAGCCGCCGTAGCTGGCGCCGAGCGCGCAGGCGCGATCGCCGTCGAGGAAGCTGTACTTGTCGAGCGCCGCCTTCCAGCCCAGCTTCAGATCCTCCAGCGGCTTGCCGCCCCAGTCGCCGGAGATCGCGTCGGTGAAGGCCTGGCCGTAACCGGTGGAACCGTGGAAGTTCACCGTCACCACGGCAAAGCCCTGGCCGGCATAAGTCTGGGGATTCCAGCGGTAACTCCAGCCGTTCTCCATCGCGCCCTGCGGACCGCCGTGGATGATGAACGCCACCGGATAAGTCTTGCCGCTCTGGTAGTCGACCGGCTTGACCACGTAGCCCTGCACCGTTGCGTTGTTCGCCCCCTTGAAGTTGAAAAACTCGAAATCGCCGACCTTCGCGTTCCTCAGGGCTGCCGCGTTGTAGTGGGTGACCCGCTTCAGCGCGCTGCCATCGGCTTGAGCAAGATAGACGTCTGCCGGGCGCTTCAGATCATCACGTGTCAGCAGCAACTTGCCGGCAGCCATGGAATAGCCGCCTACCGTGCCCTCACCCACCAGCTGGCTGACCTTGCCGCTGGCTGCGTCGATCGCGAACAGCGGATGCTGGCCGTTGTCGTCGGCGGTGGCATACAGCGTCTTGCCGTCGGCGGAAATCGTCAGGCCACCAGGCGAACGATCCCAGTTCGGATCCACTTCACGCCGGGTGCCGCTGGCCAGATCCAGCGCCATGACCGCGAAGCGATCGGCCTCGAAACCCGGCGTCTTCATCGCCAGGTAGTACAGCGTCTTCCCGTCCGGTGACGCCACCGGAAATGCATCCCATGCCTTATTGTCGACGGTGAGATTCTTCGGCAGGGCCGAGCCATCCACCGGCACGCTGTACACGTCGAAATTGGTCGACCACGGTTCGGTCGTGCCCGCAATGCGCACGTCGAAGTACACGCTCTTGCCATCCGGCGCAAACGCGAACTCGCCCTCGTCGCCGAAGGGCTTGCTCGGAATGTCGCCATCGATGCCGCGGCTCAGCAGTTTCGGTTCGGCGGGCAACTGCCCCTTGCCGTCGAAGCCCGCGACGAACAACTGGTTGCGCCCGCCATTGGACCAGGTATCCCAATGCCGCACGAACAATTTGGTGTAGAGCGTGCCGCTCGCCTTGTCCTTGTCGCGTGCCGCGACGCGCTGCTGGGTGCACATCAGCGTGGTGCAGTCGGTGAACACCTCATACGACAGCAGTACCTGCTTGCCATCCGGTGACAGCTTGTAGCCACCCAGATCCAGCACGCCGTGACTCACCTGTACAGCCGCCGCATGTTTGGCAAGATTCAAACCACCCTTGCCGCCCAGATCCACTCGCCACAACTGCGCCACGCCCTTGGCCGGCGCCACGAAATACAGGCTGCGCCCATCCGCCGACCAGCGCGCCGAACTACCCTTGTCCACCACCTTCACCGGCTGGCCGTCCTTGCTCAGGTCCAGCACATAGACCGCGTTGACACCCTTGTTCGCCGCGTAATCCGTGCTGCGCACGCCAAACGCGGCATATCGCCCGTCCGGCGACAGCTGCGGATCGCCGACCCGATCCATCATCACCAGGTCGCGCACATTGAATGCATGCACGCCCTCGGTCTTGACGAAGGCAGTGTCCACAACATCGCCCGCCATCGCGGGCGCAACAGCCAACGCGAGCAGCATCGCTGCAATCAGGGGTTTCATCGGTTGTCCTCAGGGTTGGGCGAAACCCCGACGGTAAGCGTGGCGCGGAGTCGACGCAAGCAGCACGCCCTTTGCCAACCCGGTCGCCCCTTCCAACGAGCCAAGCTTCTTCCCTGTCACCGTGTGATCCAGCGCACACCAGTTCTTCACATTTGGTACAAAACGTGCCTGTCTCATGGCCACTCACAGGGGAGTACACCATGTTGCGCGAGCGCATTTCCGCCGGTTTTACCTTGATTGAACTGATGATCGTGGTGGCGATCATCGCGGTCCTTGCTGCCATTGCGATTCCGGCGTACCAGGATTATCTGGTGCGCACGCAAGTTAGTGAAGGCATGGTTCTGGCCACCGGCGCCAAGGCGGCGGAATGGGACTTCGTCTCCAATACAGGACGGCTCCCTAGATCCAACGAATCCGCAGGCCTGGCAAAAAATACCTCAATCGTCGGCGAATACGTTTCCAGCCTCGATCTGGCTCCTGCCGGCAAAATTACGGTCGCGTTCGCCGGACCCAAGGCCAACAACAGCATTAAAGCCAGCACCCTGGTACTTTCTGCCATCACCCACTCTGGAAGCATCACCTGGAGTTGCAATGGTGGAACAGTCGCGGACAAGTACCTGCCTACGACTTGCCGGAAGTAGCTTTGCCGATCTACAACGCCCACCGCACAAACTGACAAATAACGTCACTATTTGCCCGCTCGCGACAGATGACAGGATCGCCACTGAAATCACATTTTGCGCACTCGGAGACGGGGCGAGACAACGCTTGCGGCCTTTCGTGACGAGAGGCACAATCCCCATGCCTGCGGTTGTGCGGGAATACACCTGCGGTAGAAGTGGCACATAACCTGCTTGATTCTACCGCGAGCTTCCTGGTCGTTCCTGACCATGAGTATGGGGTCCGATCCCGCCTAGGGGGACACGGGACTGGGGCTCAGGGGGCATCAAACGGTTAGCTAACCAATACAGAGGAACCACCATGAAGAAGAGTATGCAGAAGGGCTTTACCCTGATCGAACTGATGATCGTGGTTGCGATCATCGCGATCCTTGCTGCCATCGCCATCCCGGCTTACCAGGACTATCTGATTCGCACACAGGTGTCTGAAGGTGCTGTGTTGGCCGATGGTGCCAAGACCGCAATCGGCGAGTTCTACAGCAACAGGGGCGTTTTCCCTACTAACAATGCGTCTGCAGGTCTCGCCAAAGATTCCAGCATCTCTGGTCAGTACGTGAGCAAGGTTGCTGTGACCGCTGGCCTGATTACCGCCACTTATGGCGGCCCCAAGGCCAATAAAGCCATCTCGACCGCTCCGAGCACCTTGGTTCTTTCGGCCATCACCCACGGCGGTAGTGTTGAGTGGCATTGCGCCGGTGGCACAGTGCCGGACAAGTATCTTCCGACCTCCTGCCGCAAATAATTTCCGCAAGACATATACCCAGAAGGGCCGCCTTAGGCGGCCCTTTTTTTTCGGACGGTACATGCCCCATCGCCACACCATAAAGCCACTCCTCGCCCTGGCGGCATTCATGTCACTGACGCTGGCCGCCTACTGGCCCGGCTTGCAAGGCGGCTTCCTGTTCGACGATTTCGCGAATCTGCCGGCGTTGGGTGCGACCGGCCCCATCGACACTTGGCCCAACTTCTGGCGTTACATCACCGCTGGCACCGCCGATCCCACCGGTCGGCCGTTGACCCTGCTAACCTTCCTGCTCGACGCGCGCAACTGGCCAGCTGATCCATACCCGTTCAAACGCACCAGCTTGATTTTGCACCTGCTCAACGGCGCGTTGCTGTATGCGCTGCTCTCCAAACTTGGCCGATTATTTGCGTTTGAATACCGCGACTATCAGATCGGCGCCCTGCTCGGCGCCGCGCTATGGCTGCTGCATCCGCTGCTAGTATCCACCACCCTGTATATCGTCCAGCGCGAAGCGATGCTGCCCGCTACTTGCGTACTGGCTGGTCTTCTGATCTGGCTACATGGGCGCGATCAACTGTCCCGAGGAAACATCCGCAGCGGGCTGATCTGGAGCGTGATTGGACTAGGCGGTTTCACCCTGCTGGGCATCCTGGCCAAAGCCAACGGCGCCCTGTTGCCTTTCTATGCACTGCTGATAGAAGTCATTGTCTTGAAACCGCGGTACGCATTGCCTTCGGGGCAGGCGATACTCGCCCATCGCGGCGTCATGTGGATACTGGGGGTTGTTCCTGCGACGGCCATTCTTGCGTACCTGACTCGTATCGCCGTACTTGGCGTGTTGCAAGGTGACAACATAGGAGTACGGCCTTGGTCGACCACGCAACGCCTGTTGACTGAGCCGCGAATACTGCTGGATTACCTGTCGTTGTTGTGGGTGCCGCGAGCGTTTTCGAGTGGACTGTTCAACGACCAATACATCGCATCAGCCTCGTTGTTGCACCCCGCAACAACATTACCGGCCATCATTGCCGTTCTTATAATGATCGGCGTCGCCTGGCGGTTGCGCAAATACCGCCCCGAGTGGTCGCTGGTTATCCTGTTTTACTTCGCAGGACAGCTGCTCGAATCCACATCGATTGGTTTGGAGCTGTATTTCGAACATCGCAATTACGTGCCCGCATTACTGATGTTCTGGCCGTTGGGGCTGTGGCTGGCGGATACCCGGACACGGTCCTTACTCAAGCGTGGCCTGATGATTGTGCTGCCGCTCGGCTTGGCGCTGATGACCCATGCTAGTACCGAGGTGTGGGGCGATGTGCACGCACAAGCACTGATTTGGGCAGACATCAACCCCAACTCGGCTAGAGCACAGACCAACGCCGCGCAAGTCCAGATGCAAGCCGGTCACCCACACGACGCAGCACGCCGACTGGAAAAACTGCTCACCACCCAACCTGACCAGGTACAACTTGCCTTCAACCTGATCGGCGCGCGCTGCATGACCGGCGGAATCAGACCGGACGACATCGCCGCAGCGCGCACCGCCATGCGCGGTAGCGCCAACACGGGATCGTTGTTTACCAACTGGTTTGACCGCACCCTGCAGGTAGCAGTGACCGGCGATTGCCCCGGCTTGACGCCGGCAGTCCTGCTCGATCTGATCAACGATGGGCTCCAGAACCCAAAGCTGGCAGGCACCGGCCGACAACAGGACTTCCTCTACATGCGAGGCTGCATTGCACTCGCACAGCACCAGCCTGATGCGGCGCTTGAGGACTATCTCCGCGCGCTGGATTTGCAAATCCGCCCCGGATTCGCACTGGAAGTCGCCGCAAGGCTGGGTGCCGCCGGCTACCCCACGCAGGGCATCCAATTACTTGATCACTATCAACAGGAAAAAGATCAGGTCATACCACCGGACTTTGGCATGCCAACAGTGCATGAGTGGGTGCTGACGCGGCAGAACTACTGGCCGCATGAACTCAAGCACTTACGCGCCACCCTGCTTGAGCAGGCGAAAGAGCACGTAGCCCCCAGCGACCAGTCGCCTGTCGATACTCACGCATCCAGCGGACAACACACCTCGCCATCGGATCAAAAAAATCAATCATGACTCAGGGATTCACTTCACGTCGCAAGTGGGCGGTGATCGCGTTGTTCTCACTGGTTGCATTGTTGATCCTGCCCAACCTGATCTGGTGGTGGCACGGACACGGCATTGCGCTGTGGATTCAGGCCTTGGTGGTGCCAGTCATCCTAATGCTGGTGTTTTTCGCACTGCTGGGCGACACACCATGGCTAGTCTGCCTCCTGCTGGCTCCATTTGCGTTGCTGGCCCCGATCGAGGCGTTCTTCGTCGCCACCTATCACCATCCCACCTCAGCCGAGATCATCGCCACATTGGTCGCCACCAATCCTAGAGAAACACGCGAATATCTGGGCGACGCATTGATCCCCATCGTGCTGTGTCTATTGGCCGCCGTGATCCTGGCGCTGCTGGCCGCACGGTGCTGTGCAGGCGGGCACATACGCTGGCGCGGCCACGGACGATCGTGGATTCTTGCCATCGCGATTGCCACGCCGCTCGTTACCATGGCGGTAACGCTCGCAACAACGCCAGGGGATCTGCGCCAGCGTATGCGCAGCACAACGAACCTGTGGTCGACGCTGGGAGCACAGGTCGAACCTGGCTATCCATTTGGAGTGTTTCAGCGCGTAGCCGAGTATCGGACAGAATGGGCCGCCATGCGCGCCAACGCCTCACGTCTGGACTCATTTCGCTTTCACGCACACCGCGTCAGCCCAATACATCAACGCCAGGTGTATGTACTGGTAATCGGTGAAAGCAGCCGGCGCGCCAATTGGCAGCTTTTCGGCTACCCGCGCGCTACCAATCCCGAACTAAGCCGTGTCGCGAATCTGGTACCGATTGGGAACATGGTGACCTCATGGCCGGAATCCATCGATGCCATCCCGCAGATCTTGACGCGACAACCAATCACGAGCAAAGACACTACATTCGACGAGGCCTCGATTTTGCGGGCGATGCAAGAGGCGGGCTACGAAACCTACTGGATCTCCAACCAGCTGGCTATTGGCAAGTTCGATTCGCCCGTGTCGATGTATGCCTATCAGGCCCAGCACGTCCAATGGCTGAATCACGCCTCATGGGCGGCGCCGGGGAGCTATGACGAGGACCTGCTGGAGCCCCTGCGCGACGCACTGCATGATTCAACCCGCGATTTATTCATTATATTGCACATGATGGGAAGCCACTTGGGCTACGACTATCGTTATCCAGCAAGCTTCAAACGCTTCCGCCCCACCTATTCCGATCATGACGACAGAGTTCTCCAAGGCCGTCGCATATGGAACAGTTACGACAACACGATTTTGTATACCGACCACGTCCTCGCCGAAGCGATCAACATTCTGCATCGCAGCGATGCCACGACCGCATTATGGTTCGAGTCGGACCATGGCGAAATGCTGGTGACGCCGACATGCGACTTCACGGGGCATGGTCTCGGCACCAGTTTCGAGTTCCAGATTCCGGCTTTTTTCTGGTATTCAGAGGCCTATGCTCAACAGTTTCCGGACCGCGTGACCAACCTGCGTGTCCATGCGGGAAAACGTACGCTCAGTGCGAACACTTTCGAGTCACTAGTCGATATGGCTGGCGCGAATTTCCCCAGCCATGACGAGACGTGGAGTCTGTTCAGCCAGCAATGGCATGCTCGCCCTCGCATCGTCAACTCGGCGTGGCAGAGCGATTTCGACAATGCCGCGATTGGCAAGAAGTGTCCAATTGTCATCCCAACGAATCCGCAAACCTCATCCACGCTTCCCGGCAAATCTTCGAGCGCGGCAACCCCGCAACCAACGACGACAAAGCAGGTGGGCGGCTGACCAGACCAGCACCCATGTGTCCGGTACGATGCATGACCTATTGAGTGCCCGATGTGCCTATGAAATTGCTCTCGTCTCGCCGTAGTGGCCTATGGCTAGTGCTCTTGTTTCTGGCAATCACAGCCGCCGTGTATTGGCCCGGTCTTCAAGGCAGTTACCTGTTCGACGACTACCCCAACATTGTCGACAACCACGGGGTACAACCGCCAGATGCGAGTCTGCCTTCATTGATCAACGCAGCCCTCTCCTCACCAGCGAGCGATCTCAAGCGTCCGCTCGCCTCGCTCAGTTTTGCGATCAACTACCTGACCAGTGGCCTTGATCCGTTCTGGATGAAGGTGACCAACCTCGTCATTCACCTGCTGAACGGGCTGCTGGTTTTTCTGCTGGCAAGGGCGCTACTACTGGTACGGAAAGAAGATGCGCCGATGGCGAATCGTTTTCCTGCGGTGGAGAGCGGTATGGCCCGGGCTGGCGTAGTTGGCGCGCTGGTCGCCGGTGGCTGGTTGCTGCTGCCGATCAACCTGACCGGCGTGCTGTATGTCGTCCAGCGCATGGAGAGCATGGCCAATCTATTCGTATTGATTGGCTTGATCGGCTATGTCAATGGCCGTCGCCGGATGCTTGCCGACACCTCTGACAATTCGTTAGCAGGCAACGGGAATTTCGGCTTTTTTCCAAACTTTCCCGGCTTTGTTCTTTGCCTGATCAGCATCACCATTCCAACAGCTTTTGGCCTTCTTGCCAAGGAAACGGCGGTCATGTTGCCGCTCTATGCACTGCTAACCGAATGGGTGCTGTTTCGGTTCGGCAAATCGATCGAAATCAGGTATGTCGAAGTAAAAGCACCCCAACGCGACTTGCGCGTCGTCGGTCTTCATCTGCTCGTTCTGGTTCTACCAATGCTACTTGGCTTGGTCTGGCTGGTTCCGGGCTTGTTGAAACCCGAAACATGGGCTTCGCGCGAC
Source organism: Rhodanobacter umsongensis (assembly GCF_042654965.1). Lineage (NCBI taxonomy): Bacteria > Pseudomonadati > Pseudomonadota > Gammaproteobacteria > Lysobacterales > Rhodanobacteraceae > Rhodanobacter > Rhodanobacter umsongensis. Next base: position 747,291 of record NZ_JBHSMK010000009.1, read on the forward strand.
TTCACCCTCGGTACGCGCCTGCTCAGCGAAGCACGCATTGTCGTTCACTACATAGCGTGGACTCTTCTACCTATGCCCAGTGCGCTTTCGTTCTATCACGATGATTTTCGCATATCAGTGGGATTGACCACTCCCTGGAGCACGCTTGGCAGCATTGCATTTCTGATCATCTTTATCGGTGCGGGCATCTGGCTACGATCGCGCAAACCCTTGGTTGCCATGGGCATGGCGCTCTTCCTTGGATGCCATCTCCTAACCGGAACCATCCTTCCGCTGGAACTGATATACGAACACCGAAATTATTTCGCCAGCTTCGGGCTGCTCATGGCGGTCGTGCCGGTACTGGCGGCACCGTGCAACCGACCCTTTGCCCTGCCCCGTCACGTTTTGCTTGGGGGGTTGTTCTTGTGCTGGGCCGCTCTGACCGCTCTGACATCCTACGCGTGGGGTGATCCGTTGCGGCTAGCCGAAGACCTTGCGTCCCGTGCGCCAGACTCTCCAAGATCCCAGTATGAATTGGGTCGAACCTGTATCATCTATTCGCACTACGATCCAGCCTCGCCTTTTACATCACTTGCCTACGCTCCGCTGGAGAGATCCGCGGCCTTGCCGGGTTCATCGATTCTCCCCGAGCAAGCCTTGATCTTCATGAACGCGAAGATGCATCTGCCACTAAAAGATTCCTGGTGGCGTAGTCTGATTGCCAAACTCAAGGCACACACACCGGGGGTGCAGGACGAAAGTTCGTTGGGTGCGTTGACTCAATGTGCGCGGGAAAATCGCTGCGACCTGCCTCAAGACCGCATGGTGGACGCGTTCATGGCTGCGCTCGCACATCCCCATCCCAGCGCGCGTCTACTTGCTACCTACGGCGATTACGCCTGGAACGTATTGAATGACAAGGAGCTGGGTATGCGAATGACAAAGGAAGCCATCGAAACCAGCCCAAATGAAGCCGCTTATCAGATCACTTTTATCCGGATGATGGTTGCCCAGGGCCGCACGAATGAAGCCGCTCAGGCGTTGCAGCAATTGGAGCGACTCAATATCGGCGGTCGGTTGAACAATAGCCTTGCCCCCTTGCGGGAGCAATTGGCCCGGCTACCGCGCGAGTGACAAAAAGGTACCAAAAGGTACCCTACGCGCGGGCGCAGGCACCGACAACGCTAGACTGACAACTTCCGATCCCCATCAGGCGATGAACCTCGTGAAGCGAGCACTTATTTCTGGAATCACCGGCCAGGATGGCGCCTACCTGGCAGAATTTTTGCTGGAGAAGGGCTATGAGGTTCATGGCATCAAGCGCCGGGCATCGTCATTCAACACCGAGCGCGTCAACCACCTCTATCAGGACCCACATGAAACGGGGCAACGGTTTTTCTTGCACTACGGCGACCTGACCGATGCCACCAACCTGATACGGATCATCCAGCAAGTGCAGCCGGACGAGATCTACAACCTCGGCGCGCAGAGCCATGTACAGGTATCGTTCGAGACGCCTGAATACACCGCCAACACCGATGCCATGGGTACGCTGAGGATGTTGGAAGCGATCCGCATCTTGGGGATGGGGCACAAGACGCGTTTCTACCAAGCATCCACCTCGGAACTCTACGGCAAGGTGCAACAAGTCCCGCAGTCGGAAGCCACGCCGTTCTATCCCCGCTCGCCGTACGGCGTGGCCAAACTTTACGCTTACTGGATCACAGTGAACTATCGCGAGGCTTACGGCCTGTACGCCTGCAACGGCATCTTGTTCAACCATGAATCGCCGCGGCGCGGCGAAACCTTCGTCACCCGCAAGATCACCCGTGCCCTTGCGCGCATTCATCTGGGTCAGGAGGATTGCCTCCACTTGGGCAACCTCGATGCACGCCGCGACTGGGGCCATGCACGCGACTTCGTCGAGGCCCAATGGTTGATGCTTCAACAGGACAGCCCAGAAGATTTCGTGATTGCCACCGGGATCCAGCATTCGGTGCGGGAGTTCGTGGACGGCGCCGCCGGCGAACTGGGTATTTGCATCGAGTGGGTTGGTAGTGGCGTCGAAGAGCGTGGAATCGTCGACAGCGCCCCCCCCGATAGTGCCGTCAAATGCGGGCAGCGGATCGTGGCCATCGATCCCCGCTATTTCCGTCCGGCAGAAGTCGAAACATTGCTGGGCGACCCGAGCAAGGCACGTCGGCAACTCGGATGGCACGCGCGCACCGATTTCAAAGAGCTGGTGCGTGAGATGATGCTGGCCGATCTACAGCTGGCCCGGCGTGATGCGCTGGTCAACAGTGCCGGTTATGCCTCGCCCAACCATCACGAATAATTCGACCATGGACACACACGGACGCATCTACGTTGCCGGCCATCGCGGACTGGTTGGCTCGGCCATCGTGCGGCGTCTTCTCGCAGAAGGCGCAAACAACCTCTTACTGCGAACGCATGAACAACTCGATCTGACTAGTGAGACGCAGGTCGAACAATTCTTTGTAGGTGAAAAGCCCGAATACGTATTTCTGGCTGCCGCCAAGGTCGGTGGCATCCATGCCAACAGCACCTATCCCGCCGAATTCATTCGCGACAATCTCGCGATCCAGACCAACGTCATCCACAGCGCCTGGAAGCATGGCGCCAAGAAACTGCTGTTCCTCGGTTCGTCCTGCATCTATCCACGCGAGTGCCCACAACCGATAAAAGAAGAGTATCTGCTGACTGGTCCACTGGAATCGACCAACGAGTGGTATGCCATTGCAAAGATTGCCGGCTTGAAAATGTGTCAAGCATATCGCCAACAGTACGGTTTCGATGCGATCTGCGCAATGCCAACCAATCTGTATGGGCCCGGCGACAATTTTCATCCGGAAGATTCTCACGTTGTGCCTGCGCTGATTCGACGCTTTCATGAAGCCAAACAGGCTAAAGCACCATCCGTCTCGATATGGGGGAGCGGCCGCCCACTCCGCGAGTTCATGCACGTCGACGATCTAGCCGATGCGCTATTATTCCTGATGAACGATTGCTCCCCTGACTACGGGACAAATGTTGGCTCTGGAATAGAAGTGACCATTGCAGAACTCGCACGCATCATCGCAAGCGCCGTGGGCTACCAGGGAGAACTACACTTCGATAAAAGTCGGCCCGATGGTACGCCGCGTAAATTACTGGACACTTCCCGGCTGTCCAACCGTGGGTGGGCCCCAAAGATCGAATTGACGCCAGGTCTTGCCGAAACATATCGCTGGTTTTGCAATCAGTTGCCTGCGGTGGCTGACCGGAGTGCCCAGCAATGAGCCTTGCTCAGATAATCAGCTATTACCGTCGCGTCAGGACATGGGTCCAAGGTAGCGACGCTCATGAGCGCACGCTCGAACTACTCGGTGGGTTTCTGGCGCAACAAGTCGCTGGCAAACAACACGTATCGTCCCTCCACGACGTCGAGTTCCGGGTCTACTCCCAATGGGGCGATGACGGAATCATCCAGTGGATCGTCAGCCACCTCCCATCGACGCCAAAGCGTTTCGTCGAGTTCGGCATTGAGGATTATTCGGAATCGAATACACGATTCTTGATGGTCAACAATAACTGGACCGGTCTGGTGATGGATGGTTCTCCTGAGAACATCAATCGTCTGCACCGTAGAAAATGGTTCTGGCGCTATGGATTGACTGCTCTCCCGTGCTTTGTTACACGCGATAATGTTAATTCCTTGGTCGGGGATTGGGCCGCGGGCGAAGAGATCGGCCTGCTGCATATTGACGTCGACGGAAATGATTACTGGCTCTGGGAGGCGATTCGCTGCACTTCGCCTAGTATCTGCATCATGGAATACAACGCCCTCTTTGGCAGCGAGCGGGCAGTCACCGTTCCTTACAGTAGTGATTTTCGCCGGTTTGATGCACACTATTCGGGGCAGTACTTCGGGGCATCACTCGCTGCGCTCACCTTACTCGCGCGGACGAAAGGCTATGCATTGATCGGTACCAACAGTGCCGGCAACAACGCTTACTATCTACGAACGGATCTGCTTAGTAGCCATATGCGCGAAATCAGCATTGCGGAGGCATTTACTACACCAACCTTTCGTGACAGCCGCAATCGGCAACATCGTCTGAATTACCTCTCATACGATCAACGCCAATCTTCGATACGCGGCTTACCAGTTCTGGACGTGGTGAGTGGCCGCGTCGAGCCATTTTGATGGCTGCCCCCCCCACGCCACCACCGTCTACAGGGCGTAATTCTTGGTTAGGAAACCGCGGACGCCGGATAATGCACACCGGGATGTGGTCCTTAATCGCCAAAGGCAGTGCTGCTGCCAACCTATTCATCTCAGTCCCGTTCGTCCTGCGAGCACTGGGTCCCGAACAATTCGGTGCATGGGCCACACTTGTTTCACTTGTGACCTTTACTGGATTCCTGGATTTCGGCTTCGGGAATGGCACAATGAACTTGGTCGCTGCAGCATATGGCCGGCAGTCGCGTGAAGAAGTAGCGAACATACTGCAAGAAAGTCGACGAGCATTGCTTGGGGTTGCATTGTGCCTCGCGCCGATTGCAGTGTTGGTGACTCTACTTGTCCCTTGGAACCACTTGCTCGGGATGTATGTCACGGCGACGGAAGGCCGCATTGCGGCGGCGGCTGTGCTGTTCTCGGTTATCCTCGCAATTCCACTCAATTTGGCCAACCGAGTCCAACTGGGTATTGGGCGAGGTGATCGCGCCTTTCGCTGGCAGGCAGTTGGGCAGTTAGTCACTCTCGCTGGCGTAGTCGCGTTCGCCATTGCACATGCGCCCTTATCCGTGCTGACTGCCCTAGCGGTCGCCACGCCATTGCTGGCATCGCTGGCTAACACCTATAATCTCTCGAGAGATCCCGAACTCGCTATGACAACCCAAGCGTCCTCGCGGGAACGCTCGTTAATTCGATTCAATATCCGCCGTGAAGGACTCATGTTTTTCGTCTTACAGTTGGCGGCTGCGTTGGCCTTCTCTGCCGATTTACCGTTGATATCGATATTCCGTGGAGCATCGGAAGCCGGGGCATATGCCATAGTTCAGCGACTTTTCTCCGTAATTCCGTTGGCGCTTTCATTGATATGGGCGCCACTGTGGCCGATCTACCGCCAAGCGCTGGCCGCAGAAGATCACGCGTGGATAGTACGTACTTTACGCCGCTCCCTGTTTATGGCGGTGATATTTGCGGCCACCGGTTCGACGATCCTTGCAGCCGATTTTGGGTCCATTATTGACCTGTGGGTCCATCACCCAATTGCAGTCTCCGGGATCATGCTGGCGGGATTCGCCTGCTGGTGCGTTATGGAGGCGGCTGGCACGGCGATCGCTACGTTCCTCAATGCGGCCAGCGTTATGCGCTATCAGTTGGTCACGTCGTGTGTATTCGCGGCGCTATGCATCGTTGGCAAAGTGTGGGTTGTTGCACGAGTTGGAATCATTTGGATACCGTGGGTCACCGTCACAACCTATTGCTTAGCCAACGTGCTTCCATTGCTTTGGTTCGGCAAAAGGGTTTTTTTCGGCGTTTTTGTCAGGAAATACTGAGTATCGTTATGCTCTAGGTGGGAAACGAAGGAGCGTGCCCATGGTGACGGGCCACAGCTGCGTCAACCAAGATGCGGACCATTTGATGAAATCCGATCACTGGCTGCCATCCCGTAACACTTCTCAAGAGAAACGGATTTCCACACAAATCCTGTGACCGGCGCCGAAGAATACTTGCCGTTTCCATTACGCGTACTTCCGTGGAAAGCTGCAAATATTCCGCTGCTACTGCAATCATTTCCCGGACACTGTGAGTTTGACCAGAAGCGACGACGAAAATCCCAGCCTGGTCACACTCAAGGATTAGTTGCATCGCACGCGTGTAATCAGGTGCATACCCCCAATCCACACGTGCATCAAGACTACCTATCTCCAGCGCATTCGCCAGACCATATTTGATCGCAACCAAACCGTTGACAATGCGCTGCGAAACAAACTGCGAGCCACGCACCGGCGATTCGTGGTTGAATAAAATCCCGCAAGACACGAAAAGACCGTGTACCCGGACGTAGTAGTCAGCCAACAGCATCGCCGACGCCTTCGTGACTCCATAAACGCAGGAAGGAGCAATCAACGTGGTTTCGTCTTGCGGACTCTCGAAAGCCTCACCAAACACGCGAGAGGATGACGCATAGAATATACGTACGTCGGGACAGTGGTCTTTCGCCGCGCGCAGAATATTGGAGAAGGCGTGCACATGAACATTCCAGCTTCCATGCCACGCATCCCCTTCCGCGCTACCCGAATCTTGCGAGCTGTGATGATGCGCTGCCAGATAATAGATTTGATCCGGATTGAAGCCAGCGACCAGCCGCTCTACGTCCAAAAAATCCGTGATATCAACGACATCATTCCATTCGGAAGCATGAACACGTATTCCGCGTCGCGAAACTCCAAGTAGTGAAAAGTCACGCGCGGCAAGCTGTTTCCAGAGAATGCCGCCGTCTTGGCCATCATGACCAATGATCAGGGCGCGCAACGTCAGTCGCCCACGATTTCGATTTCCGGTAGCGGAAAGATGAGTTTTCCGCCGGAGGCCAAGTACTCCTTTTCCCGTTGGACGATCGTGGACTTGAAGTGCCATGGCAGCACCAGGAAATAATCCGGTCGCATCGCGCGCGCGTCCTCTTCCGAGATGATCGGAATCAGAGTTCCCGGAGTGTAGGCCCCGAACTTCTCCGCATTCACTTCGGCGATAGCAGGGATCTGCTGAGGACCAAACTGGCAGAACTGCAACAGCACATTGCCCTTGGTTGACGCACCATAGCCAAGGATGAGTTTGCCGTCAGCCACGAGTGTCTGAATCAGCCTTTGTAGGTCTGCGCGATGTTTGAACACGCGATCCTCAAACTGTCTATAGGGCTTGACCGAATTGAGACCCCAGTTGTCCTCTTGCTGCAGCATCCAGTCAATGATTGGTCTGGCGCTGGGAATGTCAGCCTTTTCGTGGCAGGCAGTGACCGCAATGCTGCCACCATTGACGCTATTCATCTGCACGTCAACGATGCGAAGTGCGTGACGCGCCAGAAGATCCCGTATTACCCGGAGTGAATAGAATTCAAGGTGTTCATGGCAAACCGTATCGTAGGCATTGGTTCGCAGCATCGATGGCATGTAGCTTTGCTCAAAATGCCACACCCCATCCGGAGCCAATGCACGCGCAATGTCGCCAACAAAAGCGCTTGGGTCTTCCAGATCGTAGAACATGGCAATCGATGTAATAATCTTGGCGAGGTGCCCGTGGGAGGCGCGGAGGAAGCGGTCCCCATCGAAGAAATCCGTCACTACTTCCACTTCGGGGGGATAGAAATCCCGAAACTTTCCCGCGGTCGGATCCATGCCCACGCGATGGATACCGGAAGCGGCATAGGCCTTGAGCAAGGTTCCATCATTGCTTCCAATGTCCAGAACCCAGTCTCCCGATACAAGCCGATGCTGCCGCTCCAATCCGCGCACCTTCCCATTCAGGTGCGCGACCATCGACGAGTTCAACCCCGATCGGTAACCATAATTGTCTCCATACATTTCGGAGAGGCTGTATGAGTGCTTGAGTTGCAGTAATCCGCTGTCAGGACACCAGACCAACTCCAGCGGTCCACAAGTAACCGCTTGTGTCGGGTCACGCGGAAAGACACCAGTCAACGATTGCTGACCTAGATTGAGGACTGACACGAGATGCGTGCTTCCGCTGATTCGGCATCTGCTGATTTCCTTCATCTCGCTGGTGGCGGAACCTGTATTCATCGGATGTGCCCTGAATGATTTCCCGATTGGATGTCAGGTGTGCCTGAACCAATTTCGGATAAAAAACCGACTCGCTTTCATGTCGAGATAGTGGATGGTGGAGTCGTGGTATTTGAAGCTGCAAAAAATCAAGCCAATCAGATTGGCGAGCGGTCCAGGGAAGCACGCCACAACGTAGGCCTTTGATCTGTGCCACCGTGATGCAAGTCGTGGCTTTATCCATCGCCGGTAGTCGTCCAGATCGTAGGTTCCCTTGGCCCGGTAGAACATCAAGCTTTTGATGCTGCGCCAAGGTTCACGGCGATAGCACCGAGCACGTACCTCTGGCGATATCGAAGAAAGCGAGGAGACGAGTTCCGTCCATCGGATCATCCGAATCTCGAACTCTTTCGGTCGCCATTGTGTGTTGCCAAACCTGATCGAGACCAGCGGCTGGCTGATCACCAAGGTGTCACACGGCAGGGGCAGCTGAAAGATCACGCCGACATGTATGAAATAGGATCCATAGTACGGTTCTCTCGCTCGCGTTTCCCATAGATCGCGACGGATTACCACTGCACCGATATATCCCAGATGCCCCGAGACTTCCTCGAACAGTGCCTCGAATTGAGACGGGGAATAGATTCGATCTTCGAAGAAGTTCAACCTGTTGCCATCAATCAGCTGGGAGAAGTCGAGGTTCCTGATTTCGGTGTTCACCACGATCAGACTGAAATGGCGCTCGATTGCTCGCAATACCGCGTCAACGGCACCCGGAAGGAGCAAGTCGTCGTCCGACATCAACCAGCAATACTCTCCCAACGCAAGGCCAACGACCGTGTCATAGTCGCGATCCACTCCGCCATTTTTCCCCTGCCTGAAGTAGCGAAGTGCCGGCATGGTGTTCTGAAGAGCGCCGACGACTTGCTCAGTGTTGTCGCTCGATGCTCCGTCCAGCACGACGATCTCGACCACGCTGGTACACTGCGCTGCGATACTCTCCAAGGTTTCGCCGATAAATCCACCACGATTGCGAGTGGCGATGCAGATGGAAAGCTTGATACTCATCGTTTAATCGGCGCCATAAGGGATATACCATCGTCCGCGCTTTTTTGACGACACGGAATGGTTCGAATTCGCCAAATTCCAGATGACTCACGCGCCGTTTGCAGCGTCTGGCACTGACCTCACCACCTGCAAGAAGTTAGACTTCCAGAGCCTTGACGAATATACGGTACGACTATAGCGATCGCAACCGGAGGAATCTTGCGGCTCTTATTTGTTGGCAAACGCCACCCTCAACAGCGCGACCTGATCGAGCGTCCCTATGGCCGTTTCCATCACCTGCCGGTTGCACTTGCCGCGCTGGGTCATGAAGTACATGTCCTGTTATGTAGCCATCGCCGCCTGCCGTCTGCGCAGGTTCGCATGGCAGGCGTGGAATGGGGCAGCCTTGATCTGAGAACGCTTGGGCCATTGAGTCTCTTTCGCAAACTGGAACAATCTGCCAGTTCGTTCCAACCTGACTGGGTAATCGGCGTTTCCGATACCTACTATGGGTGGCTGGCCCAGAAGCTGGCGAGCAGCACGAAGGCGCGGCTTGCCATTGATGCCTATGACAACTACGAAGCCTATATGCCATGGAACCTGCCGCTACACGCACTGTGGCGACGATCCATCCGTGCTGCCGACTTGGTAACAGCAGCTGGTCCGCAGTTGGCGCAGAAGCTGCAATCGCAGCGACCAACGGGACATCCGGTCGAGGTCCTGGCCATGGCGGCGGATCCAGAGTTCCTTCCTTTGGACAAAATTACATGTCGCAAGACGCTGGGTTTGCCGATCGATGGGGCATTGATCGGCTATATCGGCAGCTGGTCTCAGAGCCGCGGAACGGAAGTCCTTCTCGAAGCGTTTCGTCAGGCGCGGCTTGCGAAACCTGGGCCTCGCCTGGTGCTCAGTGGCAGTCCCCCCGAGCACGCATTGAAGGAACCGGGGGTTATCGGTACAGGTTACGTCGCTGACGCACTGTTGCCCAAGCTGATCAATGCGCTCGACATCTCATGTGTGATCACGGCCGATACCAGCTTCGGCCGTTACAGCTATCCGGCCAAATTGTGCGAAGCCATGGCTTGTGAGGTACCCGTGATTGCCACTGCGACGGAACCGGTTCGCTGGATGCTCTCTGAAAAACGAGAACATCTCGTGGTTCCCGACAGTTCTGAAGCTCTTTCCAAGGGAATTCTTGAAATGCTTGCCAAGCCCAGCGCTGATTACGGCAATCGCCTGACCTGGCAAATGCAGGGGGCGAAATTGGAGAGCCTTCTGAGCAGCTTGCTTTGATTAAACGCCAGCCGCTTGAAGTTTGCGGAACAAAACAACCACCAAGTCAGCATCCGTCATTTCAATAGCGCCCGCACCACTCGCTCGGAGGGTCCATCAGCCACCAATGCAATGGGGCTGGCGAGCAAGCGCCCAAATTCACCTTTCAAAAGAAACGGCTGCACTCCTTCGGATATATCCCCCTCCATCATGGCATTGCTGCCCAACCCATCAGACCGTTCTGTGGCCTTGCGCATGATAATAGTCGGGACTCCCAAGGCCGCCAACTCTTCCTGGTTTGAACCACCATCGGTCATTACGCAAGCCGCGCCCGCGGCGAGGCGTAGAAAATCGCCATATCCTAGTCTTGGCGAAAGGATCATTCCGGGAGCCGCGGCCAATCGCTCGAATAGCTTTTCGTGAATCAGACGCTTGCGGGTTGCAGGATGCAACACAAAATGAATTGGATATTTCGATGCAGTCGCCTCCAGCAACGTCACCAGCTCCAGCAAACGCGACGAGTCATAGATATTTTGAAATCGGTGAAGTGAAACTACCAGGTAAGCCGGCTTCTGATTGCGGGCAACATCCATTGCTCCAACCATCGCAATGGCGTCAAGAATCGTATTGCCTCTCGTATCCTCCACCCTGCAGCGATGTCTGCTTCTCATGTATGCCGCCGCAGCCTCATTCGGGCACATGGCCACATCGACAAGCCGGAAAACGACACGTCGAGACAATTCTTCCGGGAAGGGATCAAAGAGCTTGCCGGAAGTAAGACCGCTTTCCAGGTGCACGACCCGAGCACCAACGCGCCAGCCAGCGAAAGCCCCAATAAGCGTCGACAACGTATCTCCGTGGACAATCACATCGAAATTGGCGTTTTCCGCCTTGATTCTCTGCAGGCTTTTGCGAAGACCAAAATATGCCGACGGCAACCACCGCAACAATGAAACCACAGTCGACCGCTCCATCGCCTCGACGGTTCGAGTGAGGGGTGTACGAATGCCAAATTCGTCAACAAGATCCTGGATAGTTTCCAAGTGCTGGCCGGTCATCAGCAGACATATTGGCATCCCCCTGCTCTCGCACAGAACTATGACCGGGGCCACCTTGATCAACTGAGCGCGTGTCCCAATGACGAAGGCAAAGAAATTTGCCGGCGCTTTTGACCTCGGTGACATGCGTTTCATCTCGACATATTAGCCATGTGGATCCCGAATCTTTGTTATTCGCGGTGCCGTGCGTAGGCGAACCAGTGGTTATCCAAATTCATTGATCCCGCCTATAGGTCAGCGCCGTGATCTGCTCAGACACCAATCCTATCAAGAACACGATCACTGCAGCACTCCACAACAGCGTGCTCATGTTGGTGAGCCTGCCTTCGTGCATGAAAGTCCATGCGTAGTTGGCACAGCCGAGCAGAAAGAACACCACACTGGCCGGCGCAAACAGCTTCAACGGCGAATACAACGTGGCGATCTTGAAGATGATCAGCAGGAAGCGCACGCCATCTCGCAACGGTTTGATATGGCTCTTGCCGACGCGCTGGGCAGCTTTGATGGGCACGTAAGCAACCGGATACGCGCTGCGGAAGAACGCCATGGTGCTGGTGGTCGGGTAGCTGAAGCCGTTCGGCAGCAGGTGCAGGAATTCGCGGAACTTGTCTGCGCGCACGGCGCGGAAGCCGGAGGTGAGGTCGAGTACCGGGTGGCCGGTCATGCGGGTGGCCAGCCAGTTGTACAAGGTGTTGGCAAGGCCGCGGCCGACACCGGCCTGGCTGCCCCAGTCGCGGGCGCCGACGACCATGTCGTAGCCACGGTTCAATTGATCGAGCAGCCGGGCGACGTCGGCCGCATCGTGCTGACCATCGCCGTCCATGAAAACAAGGATGTCGCCGGTGGCGGCGCGCGCGCCGCGTTTGATCGCCGCGCCGTTGCCCATCGAATAGGGGGAAGACAGGCATTCGACGCCGCAGGTTTTGCAGATGCTGCGGGTGTCGTCGGTGGAGCCGTCGTCGACGACGATGATCTCGGCCTCGGGTTGGGCAGCGCGCAGGACCGGTAGCAGAGCGGCCAGCGCGGGCGCCTCGTTCTTGGCGGGCAGGATGATGCTCAGGCGATTCAACAGGTGGGCTCCCCGGGTGAAGGGGGATCATAGCGTGAAGGTTGGGGAGGGTTGGGGATGGACCTGGCTTTTTGGGGTGCTGCGTCCCGCTTTGCGCCCTGCCCTGCGCGCAAGAGCGGGTTGGGTGAGGCCGCTTCTCGGGAAGACCCGGGGTGCTGCCCCTCCCCACCGCCCTCTGCAAGCAGATGGAGATGGAAAGGCTGTCCTCTGCAAGCATCCGGGGCCAGCCTCGGGAAATTGGGGGGAGGAGGAATGCGATGTCTCTGCGAGTAGGGAGTCGACGGCGCACGGGCGAGCACAGCTCGTCACCCCCTGGCCCCGGCTGCCTCCATGTTGCAGGGAATGGATGACCTGCGCCCCGGACTGCGGTAGATTCAACCACATACAGGGGAAAGGTCGAATCGGGTTATGTCATCTCAATTGCAACCGTCGCTCGCAGGTTTGTCCGGCATGGCCCGCCGGCTGGTGTCCGAGGGCTTGCTGCCGGAGGCGGATGTACGCAAGGCCATGGCGGACAGTGGGCAGCACAAGGCCTCGCTGGGTGCCTGGCTGCTCGACCACAACCTGGTCGACGGCGGCAAGCTGACGCAGATCGCCTCCGCCGAGTTCGGCATGCCGATGATGGATGTGGCTGCGTTGAACCCCGCGACCATGCCGCTTGACCTGATCAGCGAGGCCTTGATCAACAAGCATCAGGCCTTGCCGCTGTTCCGTCGCGGCAAGCGGCTGTTCGTGGGGATTGCCGATCCCATGCAATCGCACGCGTTGGACGAGATCAAGTTCCACTCCAATTGCATGGTCGAACCGATCCTGGTCGAACGCAGTTCGCTGCAGCGGGTGATCGAGGGCCTGCTCAACAGCATGCGCGACACCATGCCCGACATGGGTGGCGGCGAGCTGGACGGGCTGGAGCTGGAGGTCGGCGACGACGAGGCCGAGAGCACGGGCATCGACGCGAATGCCCAGGACGACGCCCCGGTGGTGAAGTTCGTCAACAAGATCCTGGTCGACGCGATCCGTCGCGGCGCTTCGGACATCCATTTCGAGCCCTTCGAAACCCAGTACCGCGTCCGTCTGCGCATGGACGGCATGCTCAAGGCTGTAGCCAGTCCGCCGATGAAGATGGCCAACCGCATCTCCTCGCGCATCAAGGTCATGGCGCAGCTGGATATCGCCGAGAAGCGGGTGCCGCAGGACGGCCGCATCAAGCTCAACCTGTCCAAGACCCGTGCGATCGACTTTCGCGTGAGCACGCTGCCGACGCTGTTCGGCGAGAAGATCGTGCTGCGTATCCTGGACGGTTCGTCGGCCAAGATCGGCATCGAGAAGCTCGGCTACGAGCCGGAGCAGCAGAAGCTCTATCTCGATGCCATCCAGAAACCCTACGGCATGGTGCTGGTCACCGGCCCCACCGGCTCGGGCAAGACGGTGTCGCTGTACACCGGCCTGAACATCCTGAACACCGCCGAGCGCAACATCTCGACGGTGGAGGACCCGGTGGAAATCCGCGTCGAGGGCATCAACCAGGTGCAGCAGAACGTGAAGCGCGGCATGACCTTCGCCAGCGCGCTGCGTTCGTTCCTGCGCCAGGATCCGGACGTGATCATGGTCGGCGAGATCCGCGACCTGGAAACCGCCGAAATCGCGATCAAGGCCGCGCAGACCGGCCACATGGTGCTGTCCACCCTGCACACCAACGATGCCGCGCAGACCATTGCGCGCCTGATGAACATGGGCATCGCGCCGTACAACATCACTTCGTCGGTCACCCTGATCATCGCCCAGCGCCTGGCGCGGCGCCTGCATGAGTGCAAGAAGCCGCAGAACCTGCCGCCGCAGGTGCTGCTCGCCGCCGGCTTCAGCCAGGCCGACATCGACGCCGGGCTGACCATCTACGAAGCGGGTGGCTGCGACGGCTGCAATGAGGGCTACAAGGGTCGCGTGGGCATCTACCAGGTGATGCCGATGCTGGAGGACATCCAGAAAATCATCCTGCAGGGCGGCAATGCGCTGCAGATCAGCGAGGTGGCCAAGGCCGCCGGGGTGAACGACCTGCGCGCATCGGCCCTGCTCAAGGTCAAGCAGGGCTTGACCAGCCTGACCGAGATCGACCGCGTGACCAAGGAATGAGCCATGGATATGGGATGTCCGCAGCACTGAACTTGAGTCCGGCGCCACGGTTTGGTGCCTCGGAAGTGACATAAGCTGTACAAATACCTTGTCAGTCGCCCACTTGGACGGCTTCGGCACTGAACCACTGGGGGAAGATGCGCATGGCCACGGCTACCGCAACCACAAACGCAAACAAGGCGCGCGCGCTGGGTGCACAGCGCGCCGAAGTCACCCGCATGACCACCTACGAGTGGGTCGCCCTGGACAAGCGCGGCAAGCGCATGAAAGGCGACATGGCGTCGAAGAACGCCTCGCTGGTCAAGGCGGAGTTGCGCCGCCAGGGCATGAACCCGCAAACCGTGCGGGAACGCTCCAAGCCACTGTTCGGCGCCACCGGCAGCACGGTCAAGCCCGGTGACGTGGCCGTATTCAGCCGCCAGATCGCCACCATGATGGCTTCCGGCGTGCCGATGGTGCAGTCGTTCGACATCATCGCGGACGGCCAGAAGAACGTCCGTTTCAAGAACATCCTGCTGGACGTGAAACAGAACATCGAAGGCGGCGCGGCGCTGCACGAGGCGCTGGCCCGCTACCCGGTGCAGTTCGACGAGCTGTACTGCAACCTGGTGCATGCCGGCGAGACGTCCGGCGTGCTGGACACCGTGCTGGATACCGTGGCGACCTACAAGGAGCGCACGGAGGCGATCAAGAAGAAGATCAAGAAGGCGCTGTTCTACCCGATGATGGTGCTGGCCGTGGTGTTCCTGGTCTGCCTGATCATGCTGCTGTTCGTGGTGCCGGTGTTCGCCAAGACCTTCCAGGACGCCGGTGCGCAGCTGCCCGCGCCGACCCAGTTGCTGGTGACCGCTTCGGAGTTCATGCAGAGCTACTGGTGGGTGGTGATCGGGGTGATTGGCGGCAGTATCGCCGCACTCGTCATCGCCAAGAAGCGTTCGCTGAAATTCGCCCACTTCCTCGACCGCATGGCGCTGAAGATGCCGGTGATGGGCAACATCGTGCGCAATTCCGCGATCGCCCGCTTTGCCCGCACGCTGGGCGTGACGTTCCGCGCCGGTGTGCCCCTGGTCGAGGCGCTGGATGCGGTGGCCGGCGCCACCGGCAGCGTGGTGTATGGCGATGCCGTCAAGCAGATGCGCGACGACATCTCGGTCGGCCATCAGCTGCAATTGGCGATGAAGCAGACCGGCCTGTTCCCCAACATGGTGGTGCAGATGACCGCGATCGGCGAGGAATCCGGCGCGCTGGACAACATGCTGTTCAAGGTCGCCGAGTTCTACGAGGAAGAGGTCAGCAACGCCGTCGATACCCTGTCCACGCTGCTGGAACCCATCATCATGGTGGTGCTCGGCACCCTGGTCGGCGGCATGGTGATCGCCCTGTACCTGCCCATCTTCAAGCTCGCTGGCACGTTCTGATTTTTCCAGGGGCGACACAGGAACGGCGGGCATTGCCCGCCGTTCCTGTTGCAGGGGCACACCTGTGCGCGATGCTTCTCGCGGCAATCAACATCGGAGCATCGCGCATGGAACCTGCCAGGACTTGATCCGGGGTGCGCTGCTGTACAAAGCGCCGTACCCTACCGCCCTCCCCTCTATCGCGGGGCCCACGACACAAGGCTGACGCATGCCCGAACTTCCTTTCGCCCTGTGGATCGCCCTGGCCGGTGTGCTCGGGCTGCTGGTGGGCAGCTTTCTCAACGTGGTGATCCTGCGGCTGCCCGAACGCATGGCGGCGGGCTGGCGGCAGGAAGCGCGCGAGGTGCTGGAGCTTGAGGCCGATGTGACGCCGTTGCCGCCGGGCATCGTGCGCGAGCCATCGCACTGTCCGCACTGCAAGCATCCGTTATCGGCCGCCGACAATATTCCCTTGTTCGGCTGGCTGCTGCTGCGGGGACGCTGCCGTTACTGCCAGGCGAAGATCTCGGTCCAGTACCCGCTGGTCGAACTGCTCAGCGGCGTGCTGAGTGCGGTGATCGTATGGAAGTTCGGACCATCGTGGGCGGCGTTGGCGGGACTGGCGCTGACCTGGATGCTGATCGCGCTGTCGGGTATCGACTTGCGCACCCAGCTGCTGCCCGATCAGCTGACCTTTCCATTGTTGTGGCTGGGCCTGCTGCTGGCCTTGCTGCCCATGTTCGTGACCGCGCCAGCGGCGATCGTGGGCTCGGCCATCGGCTACCTGAGTTTGTGGAGCGTGTACTGGGCATTCAAGTTGCTCACCGGCAAGGAAGGCATGGGCCATGGCGACTTCAAATTGCTGGCCGCGCTGGGCGCGTGGATGGGACCGGTGTCGCTGCTGCCGACGATTCTGCTGTCCTCGCTGATCGGAGCGCTGGTCGGCGGCACCCTGATCGCGCTGCGCAAGCACGAACGCGAGATTCCGATGCCGTTCGGCCCCTTCATCGCCGCCGCCGGCTGGGTCTGGTTCGTGGCCGGACACGGCCTGCTGCAGGGCTACATGCAACTGACCGGCCTGCAATGAGCGCACGCACCCACGCTTTGACCATCGCGTTGACCGGCGGCATCGCGGCTGGCAAGACGGCGGTGGCACGGCGCTTCGAGGCGCTGGGCGTGCACGTGCACGACGCCGACGTGGCGGCGCGCGAGGTGATCGAGCCCGGCACGCCCGGGTTGCAGGAACTGGTCGCCGCGTTCGGCAGCGGCGTGCTCGATGCCTCGGGACGGCTCGATCGGCCGGCCATGCGTCAACGCATCTTTGCCGATGCTGCGGCCCGCGGCAGGCTGGAGGCGATCATTCATCCGCGCGTGCGCCATTGGCTGCGCGAACGCGCGTTGGCCGAGCAGGCTCCGTATTGCCTGCTGGCGATTCCCCTGCTGGCGGAGAACATCGAGCATTACCGCTGGCTCGACCGCGTGCTGCTGGTCGATGTACCCGAATCGGTGCAGATCACCCGCCTCATCGCACGCGACGGCATCGACGAAGCCCTCGCCCGCCGCATGCTCGCCCATCAGGCCAGCCGCGCCGAACGGCTCGCGCTGGCTGATGACGTCATCGAGAACAGCGGCGACGAATCCGCCCTGGACGACGCCGTCGCCGAACTGCATCAACGCTATCTGACGCTGGCCAACCGCTGCTGATCGACGGGAGCGGTTGTTAGAGGAGCCAGAACTCTCGCATGCCGGCGACGCCCTGCCCGCTGCATTGGCGGGCCTGAGCGATGTGCGAGGGCGCCGTGCCGCCCAGCGCGTAGACCGGCAGCGCGGCGGATTCGGCCCAGCTATGGAAACGCTGCCAGCCCAGCGGCAGACGTTGTGGCAGGTCGCGCGTGGCCGCTATCGGCGACAGTGTGGCGAAATCCGCGGCGATGGCCTGCGCCTGCGCCAGGTGCGCCGCCTCGTGGCAACTTGCGCCAACCGGTTGCGATAGCGGTAACGGCCGCGCGGACAGGGTCGCCAGCTGCGCGCTCTTCAGTTGCACGCCGATCCCCAACCCAAGCGCACCCTCGATATCGCCATGAAGCAGCAACCCGGCACCGTGCCGCCGGGCCAGCGGCAGCAGCGCCGCCGCCAGTACGCGCACCTGCTCGCGCGGCCACAGCGGCAACCGCAACTGGATCAGCCGCTCACCACGCTTGATCGCCTGACCGATGTGCTCGAACCAGGCGCCGCACTGTTCCGGCCTCACCTCGGGCGGCGTGATCGAATAGCGATGGGGTAGCCGCCATGCCTGCAGAATCGCCCGGTCGGCGGGCGTGAGGATCGACGGATCGATCTGCGCCGGCGCCAGCCACTGCAATGCCTGCCCTTCCAGCGATTGCGGCACGCCTCGCCATTGGTCGGTGTGCCACGTGTCCAGCAGCAGTTCGCGGTCGACGTAGCGGCATGGCACGCGGATCAGCGGTTCGGCACGTTGCAGGTCGACGCCGAGCTCTTCGCGCAGCTCGCGCGCCAGCCCCGCCAGCGGCGCCTCGTCGCGTTCGAGCTTGCCGCCTGGAAACTCCCACATGCCGGCCAGATGCTTGCCGGCAGGCCGCTGCGCGAGCAGCACGCGGCCCTCGGCATCATGCATCACCGCAGCCATCACATGCATGACCGGCCTGGGCGCGACCGCTGCCACCATCAGCTGTTGCGCAGGTATTCGACCATGTCGAAGTCATACGCATGCTCGGCATCGGCCTTGTGATGCACGCGGGAAACCTCGGTCCAGTCACTGAAATGCACGCCCGGAAAAAAGGTATCGGCGCCATCGATCGCGGTGCTTACCCAGGTCAGATACATGCGGCGGGCGCGCGGCAAGGCTTCGGAAAACACCATGCCGCCGCCAATCACCATCAGCCCGGTATTGTCGGTGCGCGCCTGCGCCTCTTCCACCGAACGCACCGTGATCTGGCCGGGAAACGGCGCCTCGTGCCGACGTGACAACACCAGGTTGACCCGATCCGGCAGCGCGCGCCCGATCGACACGGCGGTGTTGTAGCCCATCAAGACGTTCTTGCCGGTGGTCAGCTGCTTGAACCAGCGCAGGTCATCCGGAAGATGCCAGGGCAACTGACCCTTGCGGCCAATGGCAAAATTTTCGTCGAGTGCGGCGATCAGCGAAATAGCCATAACAAGTCCTTGAAGGCGTGAGTCAATAAGGTGGCTTTCGCCTGGAAAGGACGCCACCGATGGCACTGAATCTTAACAGGATGACCAAGTTCGCGACCGCCACCCCGAGCTGCTAGACGGCGACGTCCGCCTTGATCGCCGGGTGCGGCTGATAGCCTTCGATCGCGATGTCCTCGTAGCGGAAATCGAAGATCGAATGCACCTGGGTATTGAGCTTCAGCCGCGGCAGCGGCAGCGGTTCGCGGGTCAGCTGCAACCGCGCCTGTTCCACGTGGTTGTTGTACAGGTGCGCATCGCCCAGCGTGTGCACGAAATCACCCACCGCCAACCCGCATACCTGCGCCACCATATGCGTGAGCAGCGCATAGCTGGCGATGTTGAACGGCACGCCGAGGAAGATGTCGCCCGAACGCTGGTACAGCTGACAGCTCAGCTTGCCATCCGCCACGTAGAACTGGAACAGGCTGTGGCACGGCAGCAAGGCCATCTTCGACAGCTCGCCCACGTTCCAGGCGCTGACGATCAGGCGGCGTGAATCCGGGTTGCGCTTGATCTCGTCGATCACCCATGAGATCTGGTCGATCACGCCGCCATCGGCGGTCGGCCACGCACGCCATTGGCGGCCGTAGACCGGGCCGAGATCGCCATTCGCATCGGCCCACTCGTCCCAGATGCGCACGCCGTGTTCTTTCAGGTAGGCGATGTTGGTGTCGCCACGCAGGAACCAGATCAGCTCGTGCACGATGGATTTCAGATGCAGTTTCTTGGTGGTGACCAGCGGAAAGCCCCGGTCGAGATCGAAGCGCAGCTGCCAGCCGAACACGCTGCGCGTGCCGGTGCCGGTACGGTCGGTCTTTTCGGTACCGTGATCGAGTACATGGCGGAGCAGATCGAGATAGGCGCGCATGCTTCAGGCCTTCGCGGCAACGGGTGCGGGCGGCAGCGTGGGCGCCCGCCGCGACAACGCGATCAACACCAGCCCGACCGCGATCAGCGGCAACGACTGCATCTGTCCCATCGTCACCCACTGCGTACCGAACAGGTAGCCGAGTTGCGCATCGGGCACGCGCACGAATTCCACCGCGAAGCGGAAGCAGCCATACAGCAGCGCGAACAGGCCGGACACCAGGTAGCGCGGGCGCGGTTTCATCGACACCAGCCACAGCACCACGAACATCACCACGCCCTCCAGCAGCATCTCGTACAACTGCGAGGGATGCCGCGGCAGTCGATCCGGCGCCTGCGGAAAGATCATCGCCCATGCCACATCGCTGGGCTTGCCCCACAGCTCGCCGTTGATGAAATTGCCGAGCCGGCCCAGGCCCAACCCAAGCGGCACCAGCGGCGCCACGAAGTCGATGGTGTCGAAGAAATGCAGCTTCTGCCTGCGCGACCACCACCAGCCGGCGGCCAGCACGCCGAGCAGGCCGCCGTGGAAGCTCATGCCGCCGTCCCACACCTTGAACAATGTCTGCGGTGCGGTCCAGATCCAGTCGATGTCGGCATAGAACAGCATGTACCAGATCCGTCCGCCGGCGATCACGCCCAGCATGCCGTAGAACAGCAGATCGCCCAGCGCATCGCGACTGACCGGCAGGCGTCCACGTCGCCGCCGGTACTCGCCCAGCACGGCGACGAAGAAAAAACCGAGCAGGTACATCAGTCCGTACCAGTGCACCTGGACCGGGCCGAGGTGGAACGCGACGGGGTTGATATCGACAACGAAGGGCTGGGACATGAGGACAAGGCTGGGCTGGCAAAGTGCAAGTGTAGCGGGCCGGGAATGCATGGCGTCAGCAGCCCTTTCGATGGCGTCTTTGCCGGCGCTAGAATCACCGTTGACGCTGCCTGCACCGGGGGACGGGACCAGGCAGCCGTCGTCACCGCCAGCGATATCCGCATCCAGTCAGCCCGTCGTGCGCTCCAGGCGAGGCTGGCTCATCACACGGAGCGTGTCAGGGGGAAGTCCGATGTCCTACCGTATTGCACGGACCGCGCTGTCCGCTGCCTGCCTGTTGTTGCCTGCCGCTGCGGCAGCGGCCGATCTGGTTCCGGTGGAAAATTTCGCACGCCATCCGCTGTTGACGATGCCGCGGCTCTCGCCGAATGGGCAGTACCTCGCCGTGAACATGAATGATCCCGGCGGCGATTCGCACATGCTGGCCGTCTACAAAGTGGACGAGATGAAGCAGCCGGTGAGCATGTTGCGCCTGCCGAAGTACGAGATTGCCGCCGATATCACCTGGGTCAGCAATACCCGGCTGGTAGTGGACAAGGGCAAGGTGTACGGCTCGATCGACAAGCCTTTCCTGACCGGTGAAGTCATCGCCACCGATCTGGACGGCAAGAACCAGGACTATCTCTACGGCCGCGACAGCCTGAGGTACGGCACGCGCGCCGCAACGCGAGGCACCGACCGCGGCTGGGGCTTCGTCGAGAGCAAGCCGCTGCCCACCAATGGCCATTTCTACATGGGCACACAGAGTTGGGAGAACAACGATACCAGCACGCTGTACGACGTTGACGCGGGCAAGAACACCCGTCATCTGATCGGCCAGATCAACGTCGGCGGCATGAGCTTCATGGTCGGCGCCGATGGCAAGGCCCACTTTGCCTACGGCCGCAACGACAACTACGACTACGTGGTCTACAACCAACAGGCAGCCGGCTGGGCCAAGATGACGCCAGCCCAGGTTGGCGGAAGCTTCACACCGATCTTTTTCACCCCGGACAAACAAGGCATCTACGCTGAGTACAACGCTGATGGTGGACCCACTGCGCTGGTGGAACAGGACGAGGACGGTGGCAACCGCAAGGTGCTCGCCAGCGACAGCTTCAGCAGCATCGGCGACATCCAATGGACAGCCTTGCCGTATCAGCCGTTCGCCACGGCGCCGGCAACCGGCGTGCCCCAGGTCAGTTACCTCGATCCGAACCTGCCCAT
Source organism: Rhodanobacter umsongensis (assembly GCF_042654965.1). NCBI lineage: Bacteria > Pseudomonadati > Pseudomonadota > Gammaproteobacteria > Lysobacterales > Rhodanobacteraceae > Rhodanobacter > Rhodanobacter umsongensis. The sequence continues at coordinate 769,155 of NZ_JBHSMK010000009.1, forward strand.
GGCGAAACTGCATCGCGCGTTGAGCCTGAAATTTCCCGGCAACTACGTCCGCTTCATCGACTTCAGCGAGGATGGCGGCAAGGTGCTGTTCGAGGTCAGCAGTGACCGCGATCCGGGCACCTACTACCTGATCGATACGCACAACTACAAAGTGTTCAAGCTGTTCGCCACGGCGCCGTGGATCGATCCGGCCAGGATGGCCGAGCGTCGTCCGCTGCGCTTCAAGGCCAGCGACGGCATGGAGCTGGAGGCGATCCTGACGATTCCGAACGGCGCCAGCCCGACCAACCTGCCCATGATCCTGCTGCCGCACGGTGGCCCGATCGGCATACAGGACGACTGGTCCTACGACAACGACGCCCAGTTCCTCGCCAGCCGCGGCTATCTCGTGCTGCAGGTGAACTACCGCGGATCCAGCGGTCGCGGCGAGGACTTCAAGGAAGCCGGCTACCTGAAATGGGGCACCCGCATCCAGCAGGATCTGATCGATGGCGTGAAGTGGGCCATCGCGGAGAAGTATGCCGACCCGCAGCGCGTCTGCGTCTATGGCGGCAGCTTCGGCGGCTACTCGGCGATGATGACCACGATCCGTGCGCCGGGCATGTTCAAGTGCGCGGTCGGCTATGCCGGCATCTACGACCTGGCCATGATGTACAAGAAGGGCGACATCCAGGAGAACAAGTCCGGCCGCAGCTATCTGAATACGGTCATCGGCAAGAACGACGCCGACCTCGCCGCCAATTCACCGGACAAGCTGGCCGACAAGATCGGCGTGCCCGTGTTGTTGGTCCATGGCGAAGACGACAAGCGCGCACCGTTCGCCCAGGCCAAAGCCATGCGTGCGGCACTCGATGCCGCGCACAAGCCCTACGAGTGGCTGAGCAAGCCGGGTGAGGGCCATGGCTTCTACGACGAGAAGAACAACATCGAGTTCTATAACTTGTTGCAGGCGTTCCTGGAAAAGCACATCGGCAAAGGCGCGTAAGCCGCGCTCACCGGCGTGAACGAAACGGCCACCCTCGCGGCGGCCGTTTCGTTCCATCTTGCATGGCCCGGCGCCGGGTGCCATCCGCAACAGGCGCGCCATTCAGAGCAGAATGGGGCGATCGCGCAGCTCGTCGTGCCGGGGTGAACCACCATCGGGAAAATGTCGCCGCAACAGCTCGTTCGCGGCAGCCACGCCGGCAAGGCTGCCGGCACGCCATTCCCCGCGGGCATAGCATTGGCGCATGTGTGCACAGATCGCATCCCATTCGCCTGCCGCCACTTTCGCGGCAATGCCGCGGTCGGCGACGATCTCGATGCGCCGCTCCGCCATCAACACATAGAACAGCACGCCGCTGTTGCACTCCGTATCCCATACCCGCAGCTGGCCGAACACCTGCTGCGCGCGTGCGGTAGCGTCGAGCCCATCGAGCACCTCCAGCGGCGACAGCCGCGATTCGATCGCGAAGCAGATCTCGCCCCGATGGATGCGCTCGCCAGCGGCCACCGCCGCAGCGATGTCGTCCAGCAACGCTGCAGGAAAGCGCCGGGACAACTGGAACCAGCCACCAAACAGATTCGCCAGCAATCGCCGCGTGCGCTTCATCACCAACTCCCCGACGAACCGCCGCCACCGAAACTGCCACCGCCGCCGCTGAAACCGCCGCCGCCCGAGCTTCCGCCACCGCCACCCCAGCCGCCGCCACCGAAGCCACCGAAGCCACCCCAGCCACCGCCGCCGATCGAACGTCCGGCGCCACCGGGCAACAGCATCAACACACCACCGATCAGCGCACCGAACAGTCCCGCCCCCATCGATACAAGCACCCACAGCAGGCCGCCGACGAGCGCGGCGCCCACGGGTGCACGCAACCACGGTCGGGCGCGGCCAAACACGCTGCGCAGGAACAGTGCCGCGAACACGCCGATCACCAGACTGTTCTGCAATCCCGGGCCGGAACGCTCATCGGCTGGCGAACCTTGCACGGGCGGCGGCAACGGTTCGCCATTGATCAGCAGGGTCAGTGCGCCAACCGCATCGCTGATGCCGCCGAAATAATCGTTGCCCCGGAACTTTGGCGCGATGTATTCGCGGATGATCCGCGCGGTGGCCGCATCGGGAATCGCGCCCTCGAGGCCGTAACCGATTTCGATGCGCACGCGATGGTCATCCTTCGCGATCAGCAGCAACACGCCGTCATCGGTACCCTTGCGGCCGACCTTGTTCGCCTCGGCCACCGCCAGCGAATAGCTTTCGATGTCCTGCCCGGCCGTGCTGCCAACCATCAGCACGACGAGTTGCGCGCCCTTGGCTTTTTCCAGCGCAACCAGTTGGGTCTCCAGCTGGTCGACCTGCTGTGCCGTGAGCGTGCCGGTCAGGTCGGTGACGTGGCGGGTCAGCTTCGGTACTGCATCGGCCGCATGCAGCAAGGCCGGCGACAGCAAGGCCATCGCCAGCATCAGCCACAGCCGCGGCAGGCGCCGGAACATGGTCAGCGCGACGAGGCGGCGGGCGCCGGCGCCCCGGCGCCGAAGTCGACGGTGGGCGCGGTGGAGATCGTCTTCTCGTTGTCCACGCTGAAGTTCGGCTTGACCTTGTAGCCGAAGATCTTCGCGGTCAGGTTGTTTGGAAAAGTACGGATCATCCCGTTGTATGCCTGCACCGACTGCACATAGCGGTTGCGCGCCACGGTGACCCGGTTCTCGGTGCCTTCCAGCTGCGCCTGCAGGTTCTGGAACAGGCCGTCGGCCTTCAGTTGCGGGTAGTTTTCGCTGACCACCATCAGCCGCGACAGCGCGTTGCCCAGTTCGCCCTGCGCGGCCTGGAACTGCTGCAGCTTCTGCGGGTCGTTGAGCGAGTCCGCGTTGACCTGCAGGCTGCCGACCTTGGCGCGCGCATTGGTCACCTCGACGAAGACCTTTTCCTCGTGCTGGGCGTAACCCTTGACCGTGTTGACCAGGTTGGGCACAAGATCCGCGCGTCGCTGGTACTGGTTGAGTACCTCGGACCAGGCCGCCTTGACCGCCTCATCCTGCTTCTGGATGGCGTTGTAACCGCAGCCGGTGAGGCTGGCGGCGAGCAGCAACAGCACGAGATTGCGCAGAAGTTTCATGGGCTCGCTCCGCTCGGGTGGGAAGTCATTCCATCATCCCATGCGAGCCGCCGCAATCGTGTTGCCGCGGAGTGAAGCCCGACTCAGCCGAACAGGCGCGGCCCCAGGATCAGGCCCCAGCTCAACGCCACCATGACCAGCAATACGAACACCGCCGCCGAGCCCATGTCCTTGGCGCGACCAGCCAGCTCATGGAACTCGGGGCTGACCTTGTCGACCACCGCCTCGATGGCCGAATTGAACAGTTCGGCCGAAAGCACCAGCAGCGGAGCCAGGATCAAGGCGAACTTTTCCAGCCCGCCCTGCCCCAGCCACAGCCCCAGCGGCACCAGCACGATCACCAGGCCCGCCTCCAGCCGGAATGAAGCCTCGTGCCGCCAGGCCGCCCGGAACCCCAACATCGACCACCGGAAAGCATTCCACAGCTGCTTCGGACCTCGAAAACCTTCGGCTGCCATCGCGGCGGTCCGCTCAGCCAGCCGCCGGCGACGGCGACCCGCAATGCGCCAGTGCGGCGGGGACGGGCGTGGCCGCAAGGCGGCTCGACGGGGACAGATCGGCGGTCGGCATGATTGGCGAAACTCCCTTCGGACAGGCGGATGCAAGCATTCCATGATGCCACAGGCCCCAACACGGCAAGCGGCCTGGCGATGGCGACGGCAGGGTAAAACGTGGCGCCGACGCTCGCACGCGCGTCGCCATGCCGCAGTGCAGCTACTGCCGGGTGCCGGATGGGTTACCCTTCGACGGTTGTCGTCCGTTCAGGCTCGCCTACCGCAGGCAGTGCCGCGGCGCGTCACGGTTAGAAATCTCGCACGGAAAAAATATGGCCATCCAGAATCCGCCCGTCTCGCAGACGCGCTCCTTCAGCACCGTCTTCCTGATCGAAATGTGGGAGCGCTTCGGCTTCTACGGCATGCAGGTATTGATGGTCACCTTCCTGATGAAGAAGCTCGGCTTCGTCGATACCAAGGCCAACCTCGTCTGGGGCGCGGCCGCGGCGCTGATCTACGCCACGCCGGCGATCGGCGGCTGGGTTGGCGACAAGCTGCTGGGCACGCGGCGCACCATGCTGATCGGCGCGACGGTGCTGGCGATCGGCTACGGCATCCTGTGGATCCCGCCGGAGACGCTGGGCCTGACCGATGGCGGCAGCGGCCTGATGGCGCTGCTGACCCCCGCCAATCTCACCTATTTCGCGCTCGGCGTGATCGTGGTCGGCAACGGCTTCTTCAAGCCCAATGCGGGCAACCTGGTGCGCAAGATCTACGAGGGTGACGACACCCGGATCGACAGTGCGTTCACCATCTACTACATGGCGGTGAACATCGGCTCGATGATCTCGATGACGCTCACGCCATGGATCCGCGACGTGGTCGCGGCGAAGTACGGCGATTCCCTGGGCTGGCACACCGCGTTCGGCGTCTGCTCCATCGGCCTGATCATCGGCCTGGTCAATTATGTGTTCATGCGTCGCGCACTCGTGCACATCGGCTCGCCGGCGGACGACCTGCCGATGAACCTGGGTCGCGCCCTGCCGGTCTTCGGCGCTGCCTTCCTGATGGTCTTCGTCGTCGCGTTCATTCTCCATAGCGAAGCCGTGGCGAGATTCTGTGTCTACGCCGCCGGCGTGGTGATTCTGGGGGTGTTCGCCCATCTGATCCGCAGCAGCCAGCCCAGCGAGCGGGCCGGCTTGATCGCAGCGCTGGTGCTGACGGTGCAGACGATTTTCTTCTTCATCTTCTACTCGCAGATGGCGACGTCGCTGAACCTGTTCGCACAACACAACGTGGACCTGTCGTTCAATGTATTCGGCGCCCACTTGTTCAACTGGATTCCCGAGCAGTACCAGAACCTCAACGCGATCTGGATCGTCGTCCTGAGCCCCGTGCTGGTGCTCGCCTACAACGCGCTTGGCCGGGTCGGCAAGGATCCTTCGATCGCGTTGAAGTTCGCGCTGGGATTCGCCGCGGTCGCCATCGGATTCTTCATGTACGGCGTCGGCGCGCACGCCGCCATCAATGGCCAGGTGTCGTCGTGGACGATGATCTGGGGCTATGGCTGGTACTCGCTGGGCGAGCTGCTGGTCAGCGGGCTCGGCCTGGCGATGATCGCCCGCTACGTGCCGGCCCGCATGGGCGGCTTCATGATGGGTGCGTACTACGTGGCCGTGGGTCTGTCGCAGTACCTCGGCAGCATCGTGGCGAACTATGCGCACATCCCCGACAACATTACCGATCCGGTGGAGTCGCTCACGATCTACGTGAGCCTGTTCGACAAGCTCGGCTTTGTCGGCATCGCCTGCGTGGTGATCGCGCTGGCCATGCTGCCGCTGATGAACAAGCTGTCGGCCAGCCATTCCGATGCTGCGACCAACCACACTCCGCTGCCCGCCGTGCGCAGCGAGGAATTCAACAACCCGTGAGTCCGCGGGGATCCGCCGCCAGCGGCGGCGGGTTTCCACAGGCCTCCTGATCAGCCCATGACCGCGATGCCCCATCGCAGCAGCAGCCGCATCGGCCCGTTCGCGCTGACTCGCACGTTGGCCTGGCTGCGCCTGTGCGCCATCGCGGGGCAGAGCGTCGCCGTGCTGGTGTGCGCGTGGTGGATGCAGCTGGAGATTCCGCTGCTGCCGCTGCTGCTGGGCATCGGCCTGCTCGCGGTGTTCTCCGTGTTCGCCGCCTGGCGCTTGCGCCAACCGTGGCCATTGCGCGAGTGGGAGACGGTCGGGCACATTGCCGCCGACACGCTGGTGCTCGGCTACCTGCTTTATTTCACCGGCGGTGCCAGCAACCCTTTCATCACCCTGCTGCTGGTGCCGATCGCACTCAGCGCGGCGGCATTGTCGGCGCGTGCGATTCTGGCCGTGGCGGCATTGGCCGGCATCGCGTACGTGATCCTGTTGTATTGGCAGGTACCGCTGCCGATGCCCGCGCACGGCGGCCCCCCCGGCCGCTTCTCGCTGCACGTCGCCGGCATGGGCGTGAACTTCGTGATCAGTGCGCTGCTGCTGGGCTTCTTCATCAATCGGCTGGCTTACGCCTTGCGCGCACAGCAGCTCGAAGTGCAGCGCGTGCGCGAGCGGGCGCTGCGCGACGAGGGCATCCTGGCGATCGCCACCCAGGCCGCCGGTGCCGCCCATGAACTCAACACGCCGCTGTCGACCATGCGCACCCTGCTGCCGGAACTGCGCCGGGAGCATGCCGGCGACATTTCGCTGGCTGAAGACCTGGAATTGCTGGAAGGCCAGGTGGACCGCTGCCGCACGATCCTTCGGGAAATGGTCGCCTTCGGCAAGGCGCAGCTGTCGCAAGAGCCGGAACGGCTCAGCGTGGCGCAGTTCATTCACGGCTGCCTGGAACGCTTCCAGCTGTTGCGTCCCGAAGCCGAGCTGACCCTGGAGCTGGACGATGCCACCGCCCGAACCGTGCTGCGCACGCCGCCAGGGCTGCGCCACGCGCTGCTCAACCTGCTCAACAACGCCGTCGATGCGTCGGCCGCCAACCATTCGCGGACGGTGACGCTGCGGGTGTCTGTCGATGGCGGCTGGCTGCAGCTGAGCGTGCAGGACCACGGACCTGGCTTTGACGCCACCGGCGAGCTGACCCTGCTGGGCTATTCGCAGAAGCCGGCCGGGCTGGGCATCGGCCTGGCCCTGGCCGAAGCCACCGCCGAACGGCTGAACGGCGAGCTGATTGCCGGCAATACCGGACACGGCGCGGAAGTGCGCCTGCGTCTGCCGCTGGCGGTGATTGCCGAAAAATAGTCCGCTCGATCCTGCCCGCGTGCAAGCGCCCGCGCTTCCGGCAAGAATGGGCATTGCCCCGCTCGAGGAAACCCCGCCATGACCGATTCGCCCCACGCCGCCGCACGCCCGCTCCTGCTGGTCGACGACGATGCCACGTTTCTGCGCGTTCTGGCGCGTGCGCTCGGCTCGCGTGGTTTCGAGGTCATAACCGCCACCAGTTTCGACGAAGCGCGCATGCTGACGCGCCGGCATCAGCCGCGCTACTGCGTGCTCGACCTGAAGCTGGGCGAGGACAACGGCCTGCGCCTGATTCCCGAATTGCACTCGCTGGTACCGGACCTGCGCGTGCTGCTGCTGACCGGCTACGCTTCGATCGCCACGGCGGTGGAGGCCATCAAGCGTGGCGCCCACGACTACCTGGCCAAGCCGGTCGATGCCGACGCCGTCGTGCGCGCCTTGCTCGATAGCGACAACGATATCGAAGACAACGACCCGCCGGATGCTCCCGAGCAGCCGCTGGCGCTGCGCCGTCTGGAGTGGGAACACATCCAGCGCGTGCTCACCGAATGCGACGGCAACATCTCCGAGACCGCCCGCCGCCTCGGCATGCATCGCCGCACCCTGCAGCGCAAGCTGAGCAAGCATCCGGTACGCGAGCGCCCCGACCGCGAAGAATGACCGGGCAGGAGTGAGGGAAGAGCAGTGAGGAGTGAGAGGGGGCGTGCTCATCCCTGACTCCGACGCGAGCCGTTGCTCTCTCTCACTCCTCACTGCTCTCCACTCACTTCTCGCTCCACCCGGGCACCTTTCGGCGCGCCGGCGCATCCCATCGCCGCCCCCGCTGCGACAACGCGCCATCTGTCGCGTGCACGACAGCGGACTATCCTTGCAACCCTAGACCCCCATCCAGAGTGTCGCTTGAACGCCCTCCCGCTCGGCCTTTGCGCAGTCGTACTCGCGGTCTCCGCCGGCCCGCTGCTGGCCGCCGATGAACCCGCCCCCGCCACCACCACCCTTGCGCCGGTTTCGGTGCACGCCAGCGACACCATGGTGATGGAGACGCCCAGCGTGCAGGTGCGCATCGACCGGCAGAAGTTGCAGCAGCAGAACGTCACCGAAAGCGCCGACGCGCTGAAATACGCGCCGAACATGATGGTGCGCAAGCGCTACATCGGCGATCCGAACGCGGTGATCAGCGGCCGCAACGCCGGCACCCTGCAGAGCGCGCGCAGCCTGGTCTATGCCGACGGCCTGCTGCTCTCCAACCTGATGACCAACGGCTGGGACGGCGCGCCGCGCTGGGGCATGGTGGCAGCCGAGGAAATCGGCGCCGTCGACATCCTGTACGGGCCCTATTCCGCGCTGTACCCGGGCAACTCGCTGGGCAGCACCGTGCTGGTCCACACCGTGCTGCCGCAGCAGCTGACGGCCAGCATGAGCACCCAGTTCTTCAGCCAGGATTATCGCGACGCCTACGGCGCCGGCGGCCACTACAACGGCTACCAGGCCGTCGCCACGCTGGGCGACAAGCAGGGCCGCTTCAGCTGGCTGCTGGAATTCAGCCGGCTCGACAATCACGGCCAGCCGATGCAGTACGCCACCGCGAAGGCCGGCCGCGACGCGGCCGCGGCGGTGCCGGTCAGCGGCGCCGTGCCGGATCGCAACCCGAACGGCTCGCCGCGGCTGGTGTACGGCGCGAACAGCATCGAACACACGGTGCAGGACCAGGCGAAGCTGAAGATCGGCGTGGACATCAACGAACAGGTTGCCGCGCTGTTCACCGTCGGCTGGTGGCACAACCGCGCCGAGGACCGCACCCGCAGCCTGATCCGCGACGCCGATGGACAACCGGTCGCCGGCGGCGTGATCAGCGCAGCCGGGCAGACCTGGACCCTGCCGGCCAGCGGCCTGGCACCTTCTTCAGCCAGCGACACCCACCTGCTCTACGGCGTCGAGTTGAACGGCCACCTCGACAACGGCTGGCGCTGGACCGCGGTGACCAGCCACTACGACTTCCTGCATTCGCAGGCCGCCACCGCCAACCTGGCCGAACCCGGCGCGCCCAGCGGTGGCCCCGGCACGATCGCCGACAAGGCCGGTTCCGGCTGGGACACTTTCGACCTGCGCAGCTCCGGTCCGCTCGGCGATCGTCACATGCTGTACGCCGGCGTGCACGGCGACCGCTACGTGCTGGACAGCCGTGTGCGCAACGCCGGCGACTGGCGCGGCGATGCCGACGGCGCGCAGGTCAGCGCGTTCGCCGGCCGCACGCAGACCCGCGCGCTGTACCTGCAGGACGTGTGGAGCTTCGCCGACGCCTGGGCGCTGACCCTGGGCGGCCGGCTGGAACAGTGGCGCGCCTACGGCGGCCTGCGCGCGAACGCGGTCGACACATTGCACTACGCTGACCGCCGGCGTACCGACTTCTCGCCCAAGGCGGCGCTGAGCTGGGACCTCGCCGACGGCTGGGAACTGCGCCTGGCCCACGGCAAGGCGGTGCGCTATCCCACCGTGACCGAGCTGTTCCAGGGCAGCCTGTCGGCCAACGCGATCGTCAACAACAACCCCGACCTCAAGCCCGAGACCGACGAGTCCACCGACCTCACCCTGACCCGCCACCTCGACCACGGCCGCTGGCGCGTCTCGCTGTACCAGGACCGCATCGCCGACTCGCTGTACTCGCAGGCCGACATCACCGTCACCCCCACCGTCACCAGCGTGCAGAACATCGACAGGATGCGCAGCCGCGGGATCGAGGGCGAGATCAATCTCACCGACCTCTGGCTGGACGGCCTCGACCTGCAAGCCAGCCTCGCCTTCAACCATGCGAAGACGCTGCAGGATCGCCAGTACCCGCTCGCCAACGGCAAGACCTTCCCGCGCATCCCGAAAATCCGCGCCAGCGTGTTCGCCGACTATCGCTTCGCGCCGCAGTGGGACGCCTCGCTTGGCATCCGCCACTCCGGCCGCCAGTACGGCACGCTGGACAACAGCGACTACGTGGACGGCTACGGGGCGGTGAGCCGCTTCACCGTGGCCGACGCGAAGCTGCGCTGGAACTTTGCGTCGGGCTGGACCGCCGCGCTCGGCGTCGACAACCTCACCGATGAACACTACTGGGTCTACCATCCCTACGCCGGTCGCACCTGGTTCGGCGAGCTGCGCTGGGAGCTGTGAGGAACCGCCATGCGCCACCTGCTGATCGCCCTGTTCTGCCTGCTCTCGCCCGCGCTGCTCGCGCACGACAGCATGCCCATGGAAATGCCCAAGGGCCCCGAGTTGGGTGCCAGCGCGGCATTCGACAGCCATGGGCGGCTGTGGCTGGTGGACGCGGCGGACGGCCATGTGCGATTGCGTCATTCCGACAATGACGGTCGCTCGCTGAGCGCACCGATCGAAGTGAACGCGACCGCCGAACGCATCTACGCCGAAGGCGAGAACCGGCCGAAGATCGCGTTCGGCCCGCGCGACGAGATCTATGTGAGCTGGTCGCAGCCGCGCGCCGAGCCGTGGACCGGCTTCGTGCGCTTCGCCCGCTCGCTGGACCGCGGCGAACACTTCAGCGCCCCCCTCACCGTGCATCACGACCGCGCCGAGATCACCCACCGCTTCGACGCGCTGGCGGTGGATGGCCGTGGCCGTATCGTGGTGGCGTGGATCGACAAGCGCGATCTCGTCGCCGCCACTGCACGACACCAGCCCTATCTCGGCGCCGCCGTGTACTACAGCTGGTCGAACGATGGCGGTGCGAGTTTCGCGTCCGAAAGGAAGCTGATCGACCAGAGCTGTGAATGCTGCCGGACCGCATTGACGCTCACGCCCGGGGGTGAAGTCGCTGCATTTTTCCGCGCGATCTACGGCGACAACATCCGCGACCACGCCTATGCCGTGCTGCATGTGGACGGCCAAACGAGCCGCGCCGAGCGCGCCACTTTCAGCGAATGGCAAATCGCCGGCTGTCCGCACCACGGTCCGGGCCTGGCGATCGGCAGTGATGGCGTTCGCCATGCGGTGTGGTACGAGGCCAAAGGAAAGCCCACGATCTGGTACGGCCAGCTCGACCCCGGCCACGAGCCAAAGCATTTGTTGGCGATCGCCGGCGCGGGCGCCAGCCATGCCGATGTGGCCGTGCATGGACGCAACGTATGGGTCGCGTGGAACCAGGTGAATGCCGAGGGCTACGCCCTGATGCTGCGCCGCTCCACCGACAACGGCGCACACTTCGAAGCCGCCCGCGAGATGGCCCGCAGCCATGGCGCGGTCGCGTCGCCGCAGCTGCTGCTGAAGCAGGACCGCGCGTTCGTCGCCTGGAATACCGCCGGCGGCTTTCAGCTGATCGAGGCGCCGCGATGAGATACCTGATGCTTCTGGCATGGGCCCTGCTGCTCCCCAGCTTGGCCGTGGCGGCTTCCCTGCAGCCGTTGACCGCGGCCGACGTGCCCGCGCTGCTGAAAGCGCCAGCACAGGGCGAGCGGATCATTGCGTTGTGGGCGCTCGATTGCGCTTATTGCGAGCCAAACCTTGACGCGCTGGACAAGCTGCAACGCGCCCATCCACACGCCATCGAGCTGATCATCGTGGCAACCGACAGCATCGGACGGCGCGAAGCGATCGAAGCGCGCCTGCACCACATGGGGATGGACGCCTATCCGGCCCGAGCCTACGCCGAAGCTTCACCCGAACGCATCAACTTCCTGCTCGATCCGCAATGGGGCGGGGAAACGCCGCGCGTACTGGTGATCCGCGCCGATGGAAGCCGGCTGGGCATCAGCGGTGCACTGACCCCGACCGAACTTCAGAAGCTCCTGTAGGAGCTCAGGGTTGCGCGATGCTCTCCGCAGGGGCCGGTTGCGGCAACTCGGCGGTGCCATCATCCTCGTCGCCGTAGAGCGCCACATGCGGCACGCCATCGCCCCCGATCCAGCCACGGTACATGCCATCGGTATTGAACGGGATCGAGATGTGGCCATCGGCATCCAGCGCGATCGCGCCGCCGTTGCCACCCATCGCGGGAATTTCCTGATTGATTACTTCGGCAGCCGCCCGCTTCAGCGGCACGCGCATCTGGGTGACCTTCATGCAGATCTCGTGCGCCGCCACGGTGCGGATGTAGAACTCGCCCCAACCCGTGCCGGAAACCGCACAGCCGCTGTTCGCATAAGTACCCGCGCCGATCAGCGGCGAATCGCCGATGCGGCCCCAGCGCTTGTCGGTCATGCCGCCGGTGGAGGTGCCGGCGGCCAGATGGCCTTGCGCGTCCAGCGCAACCGCGCCCACCGTGCCGAAATGCCTGGCCGTCTCGACGTCCGCATGCGGCTGCTTCGCAGCGTCTTCCTGCAGCGCTTTCTGCAGCTGCTGCCAGCGCTCCCCGGTGCGGAAGTACGACGGATCGACCAGGCGCATGCCGATGCTCTGCGCGAACGCCTCGGCGCCATCGCCGGACAGCATCACATGCGGCGTCCGGTCCATCACCGCGCGCGCCAGCACGATCGGATTCTTGATCCGCCGCACGCCAGCCACCGCGCCGGCGCGCAGCGTATAGCCATCCATGATGGCTGCGTCCAGCTCGTTCCTGCCGTCATGGGTGAACACCGCACCCTTGCCTGCATTGAAGTTCGGATCGTCCTCCAGCACGGTGAGCGCCGCGGTCACCGCATCCAGCGCGCTCTTGCCCGCCTCGAGCCGGGCGTGTCCATCCTGCAATGCCCGCGTCATCGCCGCGCGCACCGCCTTTTCGCGGGCCGGTGTCATGTCGCGTTTGATCACGCCAGCACCGCCGTGTATCACCAAGACGGGCGAGACGGCGGCGTGGCTGATGGAGGCGACACCGAGGGCGGCAAGGGCAAACAACACGTGACGCGGCTTCACTTCGCTCTCCGGATGCGTGACGGGGCGAGTATAGCCAGCCCGTCGATCACTTCGGTTCGAAGCGCACCCGGTTTCCGTCGAACATCGCTTTTGCGCCGTCGATATCGGCAATCAGGTGCATCGCGCGCTCGGCCGGGATCCGGTCGAAATTGAGCGTGACCGGACGATCGTCCAGTGCTTCCGGGTTGACCAGGGTCAGCCCTGCTGCCAGTGCCACCGATACGGCCACCGCGCGTGCGGATTCATTCCGCACTGCCTGGCTGATCAGGCGCGAACGGGCACCGGTGTCGGCTGTCGCGGTACGCGCCGGACAGCCAGCCAGCGGCGTTATGTCAACGGCATAGGCATGCTTGCCGTCATCACCCTTGCCTTCGGCGTGCACGGATTCACCGAGCGCGCCATGCAGCTGGGTACGGGCCACGGGCGCGCCGCCGGCGTGGGTCACTGCCAGATCGATACGCAGCCGGCTTTCTCCCTCGGGCACCGGCGTAGCCTCGACGGTCCAGCCGTGGGTGTCCACCGTGCCGCTCTTGCCGGCTCGCATGCACAAGGCCAGCGTCATCCGCTCGGCATGGCTGGCCGGCGCATCGTCGGTGCCGAGCTCAAGCGTCATGTCCAGTTGGTATTCGCCGACGGCGCCGGAGGCTGCGGCCATTCCTGGACGCGGCCCGGATGGTGCGCTGACGGCATAGACAGCGCCGCCCACGAGACACGCGAGCGTGGCGACCGCGATGCCGCCGATGCGGCGACGAAGACGACCCGGCAAGGGTGATTTCAACATGGCAATGCGCTCCGTGAGTGGATGACGAGGTGACCAAAGGCAACCCACCGGCAAGGAAAACGGCGCCGACTGGGTCTTCAACATCGCACTGGCATAGCTGCGCCGCTGCGTGCCGTGCTCGCGCAGGACAGCGGCATCGCAAGCCAGCTCCTGATCGCGGCGCAGAGCGCCGAGCGCCCACCACGCCAGCGGATGGAACCAGAACAAGGCCACAGCGATCTGCGCCAGCAGACACCACCAGCCGTCGCGCCGGCGCGCATGCATCGCCTCATGGGCCAGGATCAGCGCGCGCTCGCTGGCGTCGTAGCGACGCTCGAAATCGGCGGGCAGCACGATACGCGCCCGCCACGCACCGACCAGCGCCGGTCCCACATCGGCGTAGGCGGCACGCAGCACCGGCCAGCGCGACGGCACGTCAGCCATCGCAATGGAGCCCCGCAGGAGGCAGCGATAGCGCGCCTGCGCCAGTACGGCCCGCCCCAGGCTGATCGCGACACCCGCCAGCCACACCCATGCGGCGCAGCTGCGCCAGCCGATGCTTGCCGACTCACTGACGACAGCGGGCATCGAGCCAATCGCCGAGGCGATCAGGTAAACCAGCGCGGGCAAGGGCGCCCGATCCCCACCGGCGAGATGCGGCAGCTGGCTGGCCAGCATCGCCAGCGGCGGCAGCAGCCACAGCCCGAACGCGCGCTCGGCGCCGAACAGATGACGGGATGCCCTGCGCAGCGCCGCCGCCGCCAGTACCGCCGCGGTGAACGCGAGGAGCAGCATCCAGCCGCGCCCGAGCCAATCGATTCCGGCCCATTCAACGCTGTTCATCGTCGAGCTCCTGCAGCAGTTTGCGCAGTTCGGCGATGTCCTTCTTCGACAACTTGCGCTGCTCGGAGAAGTGCGCGACCAGCGGCGCCACGCGGCCGCCGAACAGACGATCGAGCAGGCCCTTGCTTTGCTGCTGCACGTACTGCTCGCGCTTCAGCAGCGGCGTGTAGAGATAGCGGCGGCCGTCGCGCTCGGCGTGCACCGCCTTCTTGCGCAGCAGGCGGTTGAGCAGGGACTTCACCGTGCCTTCCTGCCATGCCTGCGCGGGCCCGACTTCGGCGAGGATCTCCTCGGCCGTGCGTGGCGATTCGCGCCAGAGCACATCCATCACCACGGCTTCGGCTTCGCTGATCGTCATGGGTCATCGTTTACGCGTGTAAGTGAAGTTATGCTTACACGCGTAAATGATCGCGTCAAGCAGCGTGGGCACAGGCGCTCCGCTTGACACGTCTACCGCAGGCAGACAGGGAGAACAGCGGGCCCGGCCTGCCCTGCGACCTTGGTACAAGGCCGGCGCGGGCCAAACCGTCGTATCCTTGGCAGCTGACTCTCCCTGCAGGAAGGCACAGCAATGGACAAGGTTTATCCGAGCGCGGCGAAAGCCCTTGACGGCCTGTTGTTCGATGGCATGACGATCGCCGCCGGTGGCTTCGGTCTGTGCGGCATCCCCGAGAACCTGATCGGCGCGCTGCTCGAGGCCGGCACCAGGGAGCTGACCATCGTCGGCAATAACGCCGGAGTGGACGATTTCGGCATGGGCCCCTTGCTGAAGACGCATCAGGTGAAGCGCGTATATGCGTCTTACGTCGGTGAGAACAAGGAATTCGAGCGCCAGACGCTGGCCGGCGAACTGGAGCTGCACCTGACCCCGCAAGGCACCCTGGCCGAGAAGCTGCGGGCCGGCGGCGCCGGCATCCCCGGCTTCTACACGCGCACCGGCTTCGGCACCAAGCTGGCCGAAGGCAAGGAGACCAAGATGTTCGGCGACAAGGAGTACGTGCTGGAAGAGGCGATCCATGCCGACCTGTCGATCGTCAAGGCGTGGAAGGGCGACGCCCACGGCAACCTGGTGTTCCGCGAGACCGCGCGCAATTTCAACCCGATGATCGCCACCTGCGGCAAGGCCTGCGTAGCCGAGGTGGAGCACCTGGTGCCGGTGGGCGAGCTCGACCCGGACAACATCCACGTGCCGGGCATCTACGTCGACCGCATCGTGCAGGGCGCGAAATACGAAAAAAGGATCGAGTTCCGCACGCTCGCCGGCGTCGCCGGGGGGAAGGAAAGCCCGATCCGGGTGGCGATGGCCAAACGCGCCGCGAGGGAGCTGCAGGATGGCTTCTACGTGAACCTGGGCATCGGCATTCCCACCATGGTGGCGAACTACATCCCGGAGGGCGTCAACGTCACTTTGCAGTCGGAGAACGGCCTGCTCGGCATCGGTCCATTCCCCACGGAAGAGCAGATCGACCCGGACCTGATCAACGCCGGCAAGCAGACCATCACTACCGTGCCCGGCTCCAGCTTTTTCTCCAGCGCCGACTCGTTCGCAATGATCCGTGGCGGCCACATCGATCTGTCCATCCTCGGCGGCCTGGAAGTGTCCTGCCAGGGCGATCTGGCGAACTGGATGGTGCCGGGCAAGATGGTCAAGGGCCCGGGCGGCGCGATGGATCTGGTCAGTGGCGTCAAGCGCGTGGTGGTGTTGATGGAGCACACCGCGAAGGACGGCAGCCCGAAGATCAAGACCGCCTGCGACCTGCCATTGACCGGCAAGCAGGTGGTCGACCTGATCATCACCGACCTGTGCGTGTTCAAGGTGGAGAAGGGCCAGGGGCTGACCTTGATCGAACTCAACGACGGCATCGGCCTCGCCGAGGTGAAGGCGAAAACCGGTTGCGCGTTCAGCGTGGACCCGGCGCTGCGGACTGGCTGAGACTGGCCGGAGCACAGCCACTGCGCTGTATTTCAAGGGTGCCGCGAGAGCATCGCGCACGGCGCGCGTGCACCCTACAACCCGGTGGAGTGGTGGCTCGGTCGGTTCGCGGGGTGCGGCGGCAGGGGTTGCGGAAAATGGATGCGGGCGATGTTCTCCTCGCCAAGGCGTGTCTGCAACTCCAGCGGCCAGCCAAAGCGGTCGCTGATGCGCTGGGCAATGGCCAGTTCGAATCCATGGCGGTCGGCACCCGGCACACGCACGGGACGCGAGCTGTCGCCGGAGACATGCGGGGCTGCGTGATTGCTCACGCTGACCACGCCAGGCGCGACGCTGACTACCACGCTGCCCTGCTCGGTCTGCTGGCAGGCATTGCGGATCAACTGCCAGCAAAGCACTGAAAAAGCCAGGGTCGAACCTTGTACGGCAAAGCTGGCCGATTCCTTCAGCAGCAGTTCGATGGGTCGTCCGGCCAGCAAGTCCCGGGCGGACGCGAGTTGGGGGCCGAGCAGGTCGTTGACGACGAAATGCTCGCCGTCCGATGCATCCGGCTCACGCGCGAGCAGCAGCAGCGCTTCCACCAGTATCTCCATCTCGCGCGCCGCGCGCTTGATCCGGAGGACCGAGCGCACCCCGAACTCGCTGAGGCTCTCCTCTTCGCCCAGCATGTCCACCGACATCTTGATGACGGTAAGCGGACTGCGCAGCTCGTGGCTGGCGTCGCGGGTGAAATTGCGCTCGCGCTGGTTGTATCCGGCGATACGCGTGGCGAACCCGTGCAGCCCGCGCACGAGGGAAGCGACGTCGGCGTCGGTATGCGTCGACAACCGGGCGAGGTCGAGCGCGTCCGGATCGAACTGCTGCCCGCCCCAGCGATTGACCACCCGTGCCAGCGCGCGCACCGGCCGCCACTCGCGCCGGGTGATCAGCCAGGCGATGGCGGCGGTGAACACGATCACGGTGATCACCGCCGCCATCGGCATGGCGTTGTAGATGCCAAGGATGCTGACGATTGCCACGATCACCAACTGGAGTCCGAAGACCCAGGCAATTCGCCGCCGGAACGCGCCCACGCGGAAGGTGATTGGTTTGACCCTGCTGTCCATCACTTCTGCACGATTGCGCTGCTGCAAGACAAAGTCAGGCCGTCTGCGCGGTTGAAGCGACTTCCGATTCCAGATCCGCCAGACGGTAGCCGGCTGAATGGATGGTGTGCAACAAAGGCCGCGCAAAGGGCTTGTCGATGACCCGGCGCAGATTGTAGAGATGCGAACGCAGGGTGTCCGAATCGGGCAGCGTATCGCCCCAGATCTCGCGTTCGATATCGCGCCGGCTTACCACTCGGGGTGATTCGCGCATCAGGATCGCCAGCAGCTTCAACCCGATCGGCGACACGGTGAGCTCCTGTCCTTCGCGGGTCAGCCGCAGCGTCGCGGTGTCGAGCATCATGTCACCGACGGTGAGCACTTCGGTGGATACCTGACGGCGATCGCGCCGGATCAGCGCACGCAGCCGCGCCTCCAGCTCGCGTACCTCGAACGGCTTCACCAGATAATCGTCGGCGCCGGCCTCCAGGCCCACCAGCTTGTCCTCCAGCGTGTCGCGCGCGGTCAGCATCAGCACCGGCGTGGACTTCTTCGCCTCCTTGCGCAGCTTGCGGCATACCTCCAGACCATCCAGCCCGGGCAGCATCAAATCCAGCACGAGCACGTCGTAGCTGTTGGATACCGCCAGATGCAACCCACTGACACCATCGGCGGCGTAGTCGACCGAATAGCCGCGGCGTTCGAGAAATTCGCCCACCATTTCAGCGATCTGGCGGTTGTCCTCTACCAGCAGGATCAACCCTGCTTGCTCGTCATGTACGGTCATAGTCCCCACTTCCATGGCTTCACATAGGTGAAAATCTAATCAAGCGATGGGTGAGGATTCCGTGAAACCGGGTTCGGCAGTTCACAAATCGTTCGGCTGGAACTCACAAAAGGGGCTTCAACCCGCGCCATACGGTTTCCAGCACCACCGGCTCGGCTTTCGCCACGGGGTGGAGACCATCGTCCTGCATCAACCCGGGATCGAGCGCCACGCCATCGAGCAGAAAGGGCACCAGCGCGGTATGCCGACTGCGCGCCAGCTCGGCATAGATCGCGCGCAGTCCGTCGCGATACTGCGGGCCGTAATTCACCGGCAGCTCGATGCCAACCAGCAGCACGCGAACATTCGCCCGCCGCGCCTGATCGATCATCGCGGCCAGGTTGTCGCGCAAGTCGGACAAGGGCAAGCCGCGCAAGCCGTCGTTGGCACCCAGCTCCAGCACCAGCACGGCCGGCCGGTATTTCGCCAGCAATGCCGGCAATCGGTGGCGTCCACTCAGTGAGGTCTCGCCGCTGATGCTGGCATTGATCGCGGCCCACTTCGGCACCATCTTGCCGAGACGCGCGTCCAGCAGGTGCACCCAGCCCGATTCCGTCGGAATGTTGTGCGCGGCGGACAGTGAATCACCCAGCACCAGCACGGTTCTCGGCGCCGCCGCCTGGGCGCTGCCGATGCCACACAGAACGATCAACAGCCATAGGCATCGACGCATGAGTGATTCTTCCCGTCCCATTCTTCAGGCCTGCGATGTTAGCAAGTCCGTCAGCGGCCCCGAGGGACGACTGGAGATCCTCAGTCAGGTCAGCCTGCAGATCCGGCCGGGCGAGAGCTTCGCCATCGTCGGCGCCTCCGGCTCCGGCAAGACCACCCTGCTCGGCCTGCTGGCCGGGCTGGACACTCCCGATGCTGGCAGCATCGAACTGGACGGGCATGCACTGCAGCAGCTGGACGAGGAGGCGCGCGCGGACCTGCGCCGACGGCTGGTCGGCTTCGTGTTCCAGTCGTTCCATCTGCTGCCCGCGCTCACCGCCGAGGAAAACGTGATGCTGCCGCTGGAGCTGGAGGGCGTCGGCGCGGCGCGCGAGCGCGCCCGCGAAGCGCTCGAAGCCGTCGGGCTGAGTGCGCGGCGGCGGCATTATCCGGCCCAGCTTTCCGGTGGCGAGCAGCAGCGCGTGGCGATTGCGCGCGCGTTCGTGCACCGCCCGCGCGTGCTGTTTGCCGACGAGCCCACCGGCAACCTCGACCAGCGCACGGGCCACCATGTCTGCGACTTGCTGTTCGCGCTGAACCGCGATCATCACACCACGCTGGTGCTGGTCACCCACGATGCCACGCTGGCCGCGCGCTGCGATCGGCGGATCGAACTGGAGGAAGGCCGCGTGGTGCCGCACGACGTGAGCGCACACGCATGAAGATGTTTCTGCTCGCCCTGCGCAGCCTGCGCCGCGAATGGCACCTGCCCGAGCTGCGCACGCTGGCCGCGTCGCTGGTGCTGGCGGTGGTCGCGCTCGGCGTGGTCGCCACGCTGGCCACGCGGATCGAGCGCGGCATGCTGGCCAGTGCGGCCGAACTGATCGGCGGCGACATCGGCATCTCATCACCGCAAACCGTGCAAGGTGACTTTGTCGGCAAGGCCGATCAGTACCATCTGCAGATCACGCGCACGGCGAGCTTCCCCAGCGTCGCGTTCGCCCACCAGCAGACCCAGCTGCTCGACGTGCTGGCCAGCACGCCAAACTATCCGTTGCGCGGCACGCTGGAGCTGGGCGACTCAGCCGGCCGCACTCGCAACGGTCACGCACCCGGCGTCGGCGAGGTCTATCTCGATCACCGCGCACTGGTGGCGCTGAACCTCAAGGTCGGCCAGCCACTGCAACTGGGTGGCCGCAAATTGACCATTGCCGCCGAACTGGTGCGGCAGCCCGATGGCGGCCAGTTGTTCGCGCTGGCGCCGCGCGCCTTGATGAACCTGTCCGATGCCGAACAGGCCGGCCTGCTCGGCATCGGCAGCCGCGCCCGCCGCCAGCTGCTGCTGGCTGGCGCTCCCGACGCGGTCCAGCATTGGCGCGACTGGGCGCAGGCCACCACCTTGCCGCAGGGTGCGCAGTTGATCACGCCGGAGCAGACCCAGGAGCGCATGCGGACGTCGTTCGACCGGGCGGGCGCGTTCCTGCGCCTGACCGCGCTGCTGTCGGCGCTGCTGGCCGGCATCGCGATTGCGCTGTCCGCGCAACGCTATGCGCGGCGCAAGACCTCCGAAGTCGCCCTGCTGCGCGCGCTGGGCACCTCGCGACGACGCGTGCTTGGACTGTTGCTCGGCACGCTCGGCGCGCTCGCGCTGCCTGCAGCGACACTCGGCCTGCTGCTGGCGCTGGGGCTGTCGCAGCTGGCATGGGTGTTCGCCAGCCAGTTGTTCGGCAGCCTGCCGACCGTGCTGCCGCTGGCGCCATCGTTCGCCGCCGCCGCAATGGGTATCGCGGTGCTGGCCGGTTTTGCACTGCCGCCGCTGGTACGGCTGGCCGAGGTCTCACCAGTGGCGGTATTCCGCCAGAGCGCGACGCGCCGGGTTCGGCGTTTCGACATGCTGTACCTGATCCCCGCGCTGGTCGCGCTGGGCCTGATCTGGAGCCAGAGCAGTTCGCTGCAGCTGGCTGGCATCCTTGCCGCCAGCCTGCTCGGCGTGGCCGTGGTGGCCGCCTTGCTGGCCGCGCTGCTGTTGTGGATGGCGCGCCGCATCGCCCCCGGCGCACACCCGGCGCTGCGGCTGGGCCTGGCTGCGCTGGCGCGACGGCGCACGCTGAGCCTGGTCCAGGCCACCGCGCTCAGCTTGGGATTGTGCGCGCTGCTGTTGCTGGCGATCGTCGCACCGGCCCTGCTGCAAGGGTGGCGACAGGAACTGCCGGCGGATACGCCGAACTGGTTCGCGCTGAACCTGCAGGATGACCAGCGCGCCGGTTTCGAGCACGCCCTGGCCGGCATCGGTGGCGACCAGCTCAACATGCTGCCGCTGGCGGTGGGCAAGCTCACCGCGATCAACGGCGCGCCGATCGACCAGCTGCATTTTGAAGACGAGCGCGCAAAGGACTGGGCGGACCGGCAACTGCGGCTATCCTGGGCCGCTGCGTTGCCGCCGTCGAACCAGGTGATCGCGGGCCGGTGGCAAGGCGCGCATCCGGCACAGGCGGAAGTCTCGATCGATACCATGTGGCGCGACATGTTTGCGCTGAAGGTGGGCGACACGCTGCGCTTCAACGTCGGCGAAGGCGACCTCGACGCGAGAGTCAGCAGCATCCGCAAGGTCGACTGGAGTTCGTTCCGGGTCAACTTCTTCCTGCTGCTCGATCCGGCGCACGCCGGCGACCTGCCGCACACCTGGCTGGCCAGCTTCCATCTGTCGCGCGGGCACGCCACGCAACTGGCGCAGCTGTCGCGCGACTATTCCAACCTCAGTCTGGTCGACGTCGACTCGCTGCTCGACCGCGTGCGCGAAATCGTCGATCGGGTCGCTAACGCGGTGCGCTGGATCCTTGGCTTCAGCCTGCTCGCCGGCGCGCTGGTGCTGGCCGCCGCACTCGCCGCCAGCGCGGCCGAACGCCGCCACGAGGCCGCGTTGCTGCGCACGCTCGGTGCACGTCGAAACCAGCTGCGCGTCGCCGCCGCCTGCGAGTTCGCCCTGCTCGGGCTGGTCGCCGGGCTCACCGCCTCGCTCGGTGCCGCCGGCGCCGGTCTGTGGCTGGGTCAGGCCGTGTTCCACATCGAAGGCTTCGTGCCGCCGCTGTGGCCACTGGTGTCCGCCGCCCTCGGCGCGGGGTTCGTGGTGATGCTGCTGGGGCTGGCCGGAACACGCAAGGTGACGAGGACTTCGCCCATGCGGCTGTTGCGGGAGGGATAGGTTCACTGCCGCCGTCATCGCTTCTGCCCGATCACGCCCCGAGCGGGACCGCGGATAGCCATGGTGTCGATGCACACTTGCGCGCGCTACCCCAACCAGGATGTCCACTCATGATGTCCTGGATGATCCCCGTCGTTGTCGCGCTTGCCGCTCCGATACTGCTCAACGAACGCGGTCGGCTGGCCTATGCCGTGCTCCTGTTCTGCGGCTTCGGCGGATTGATCGCCTACGCCATCCAAGACGACATGTCGCGCCCAGGGCTTCAAGGTTCGCCCGGTGACGGCCTTGGCGTGGCCATCCTGATCCTGTCGTTCTTGATACTGGTCGCCGGTCTGCTGATGAGCGTGATGATCCACGCGATTCGCGCCAAGCTGCGATCCCGTCGGCGACGCCGGCGCCGGACTACGCCCGGAGGTGTCCCCTCGTGAACCGGCGCCATCGTGGCATGTTCGATCAATCGCGGACGACCTTGGCATACTTGGCGGCAACGACACCGTCATGCAGACGGGCGTCTGCGCAGGATCACCCCCGACCAATCCGCAAAGGCACGCCATGTACACCCTCTACTACTCCCCCGGCACCGCCAGCATGGTGGTGCATCTGGCACTGCTGGAGATCGGTGCGCCGCACGAATTGCGGCTGGTCGATTTCGACGCCGACGCACAGCACGATCCGGCCTATCTGAAACTCAATCCGCGTGGCGTGGTGCCGACGCTGGTGATCGATGGCCGGCCGTTGTCGGAGTCGGCGGCGTTGTTGATGGTGCTGGCCGAGCGTCACCCGGAAGCGAAGCTGGCGCCGGCGCCGGGTACGCCAGAACGCGAGGCGTGGCAGCAGTGGGTCGTCTATCTCAGCAACACCCTGATGTCGACGTATCGCTTCTGGTTCTATCCGTCGGAACTGGGTGCAGCTGAGCACACGCCGGCCGTGCACGCCGCCCTGCAGCGCAAGATCGAAGGCGTGTGGGACCTGCTGGATGCGCAACTCGC
Organism: Rhodanobacter umsongensis; assembly: GCF_042654965.1. Lineage (NCBI taxonomy): Bacteria > Pseudomonadati > Pseudomonadota > Gammaproteobacteria > Lysobacterales > Rhodanobacteraceae > Rhodanobacter > Rhodanobacter umsongensis. The sequence continues at coordinate 792,158 of NZ_JBHSMK010000009.1, forward strand.
CGCGAGTGGCCCCTACCTGCTGGGTAGGGAATTCTCCGGCGCCGACCTGCTGCTGACCATGCTGATGCGCTGGTCGCGCAACATGCCGCGCCCGGCCACCGAATGGCCGGCATTGAAGCGGCTGGCCGATCTGGTCCGCGCGCGGCCGAGCTGGCAGAAGCTGTACGAGATCGAGGGACTGGGCGAGTGGTGAGCTACGGCGTTCGGACCGCGCGCGTGCACAACGGGCCCGCTGCGATGGCGGGAGCAGCTCCGCTCGCGATCGGCGCAGGCGCCTCTGCAACACAATCGCGGCTGAAGCCGCTCGGCCGGCACCGACGCGCCGTCCGGTGGTGAACGACTCCGCACATGCGCGCACCGACTGGCGCGCCGAGCTTCGGGCCGAATGGCTGCTGCTGTTGTTCGCCGCAGTGACGATCGCGCTGGCCCTGCTCGACCCGCAACCACTGGCGAAGTATCGGCACTGGCTGCAGTTGCCGACGCTGGCCGGACTGATGGGATTGCTGATAGCGATCCAGGGCATCCGCGACAGCGGACTGGTGCAGCACGCGGCGGTCGCCGTGGTGGCGAAAGCACATTCATTGCGCAGTCTCGGCTTGCTGCTGGTAACCGCGACGGCGTTGCTGTCGATGGTGCTGACCAATGACGTGAGCCTGTTCCTGATCGTGCCGTTGACGCTGGCGATCGGCAGCATGTCGAACCTGCCGGTACTGCGCATGGTGGTGCTGGAGGCGCTGGCGGTGAATGCGGGTTCCACCCTGAGCCCGATCGGCAACCCGCAGAACCTCTTGTTGTGGCAGCACTCGTCATTGCCGTTCCTGCATTTCGCGGCAGCCATGCTGCCGGCTGCGGCGGTGATGTTCGCGCTGGTGGCGGCCTTCACCCTGCTGTGGTTGCCGCGCGATCGGGTCGCACTGACGCCGGACAGGATCGACGGTCGGGTAGCGTCGAACCGGCTCGGCGCATGGTCGATGGTCGCGCTGGCCGGCATGGTGCTGCTGATGGAGTATCACCAGGCGCCGCTGGGTGCCACGCTGCTGCTGGGGCTGTTCGCGCTGCTGGCGCGCTCGAGTCTGGCGCGGATCGACTGGCCGCTGTTGCTGACGTTCGCCGCCATCTTCCTGGGGCTGGGCCACTTCGCCGAACTGCCGCTGATGCGCGATGCGCTGGACCGGCTCGACTTCAGCCAGCCGCTGACTTTGTATGCCAGCGGCATCGTCGCCTCGCAGCTGATCAGCAACGTCCCGGCTACGGTGCTGCTGCTGGATCGCGCTCCGGACCCGATCGCGCTGGCAGTGGCGGTGAACGTGGGCGGCTTCGGCGTGGCGATCGGCTCACTGGCGAACCTGATTGCACTGCGTCTGGCGAAGCAGCCGCATGGCCTGCGGCGGCTGCACCTGGTATCGATCCCGTTCCTGCTGGTGTGCGCGCCGATGGTGTACCTGGCCTGGCGCTGGCTGGGCTGAAGTCAGGTCGCTCCTGCCCACGCAAGGCGCGGGCAGGAGTTCAAGCCATCTCAATCGTCATCGCCGTCGTCTTTATCGCGCGGCACGCTGACCTTGCCCTTCACGCCGGAATGATTGACGTCGCCGCTGCCCTTGGCGCCGAGACTGAAATCACCGGACACATCGCTCACGGCGAGATCACCGGAACCCAGCGTGTCGGCATGCACGCTGCCGCCGACATGGCTCAGCGTGACATCGCCCGAACCGATGCTGCCGACCTTGGCATCACCCTTGATGCCATCGGCCTTGAAATCGCCGGAGCCGACCGAACCCAGCTCCAGGCTGCCGATGTCGGTCGCGTCGACGTTCCCCGAGCCCACGCTGGTGCTGAACTTGCCCGTTGTCTGGCGCACATGCAGGTCGCCCGAACCGACATTGCTCTGCAGCTGCTGCACGCCACTGACGTCGGCGTCGCCGGAACCCACGCTGAGGGTCACCGGCAAGTTCGCCGGCAGCTGCGCGGTGACCTCGAGATTGGCGTAAGAGTCGCCGAACAGGCTTAGCGAAAAATGTCTGTTGTTGCTGCCGCCGATGTCGAGCAGCAACTGATCGCCTTCGCGCCGCTGGGTGACCTGCAGATCGTCCAGCGCGGCCTTCTCCGAAGCGCAGGCGCGTCCCGTAACGGCAAGACCCCTGGCGCTGTCGCTGCCGGTCAGGTGCAGGTTGTAGCTGTGCACTTCGATCTGCACGGCGCGCACGCCGGCCAGGTCCAGCTGGAGGTTTCGCGGCGCTTCGTACTTGCATGGCGTGGCGGCGAAGGCAGCGATGGGCGCAAGCAACAGGGTAGCGGTGAAAAGACGGCGCATGATGAACTCCTCGGGTTGGCGACAGGCTTGGGATGCAACCCGGGGCAAAAAGGTTGCATGCCAACGCGTGGATGTGCCCCGATGGACTGCCGCGGCTCGACATCCGACGGTCACGGCTGGCGCTCGATCGCCTTGACACGCTGCCACAGTTGTTCCTGTTCGGCGAGCGTGCGCTCCCCGAATGTGGCCCCTTCGGCGGCAGCCAGTTGCTCCATCCGCCGGAAGCGCCGCTCGAACTTCGCATTGGCGCGACGCAATGCCTGCGAGAAATCGACGCCTGTGTGGCGCGCCAGATTCACCGTCACGAACAGCACGTCGCCGATCTCGTCTTCCAGCCGCACCGGATCGGCGCCATTGGCGAGCTCGGCGCGCACCTCGTCCACTTCCTCGGCCAGCTTGGCCAGTACCGGCTGGGGATCGGTCCATTCGAAACCGGTCCCGGCTGCACGTTGCTGCAGTTTGAGCGCGCGCTTCCATTCCGGCAGGCCGCTGGAGATCCCCGCCAACGCGCTGTCGTCGGCCGTTTCGCCCTTGTCCGCGCGTTCGACGGTCTTGATGTCCTCCCATGCACGCATCTGCTCGTCGAGATTGGCGTACTGCACGTCGCCGAACACGTGCGGATGACGGCGCCGCATCTTGGCGCTGATCGCGTGGGCCACGTCGGCGAAGTCGAACAGCCCCTGTTCCTGCGCCATCTGCGCGTGGAATACCACCTGCAACAGCAGATCGCCCAGCTCGTCGCGCAGATCCGGCCAGTCGCGGCGGTCGATCGCGTCGGCCACTTCGTAGGCTTCCTCGATCGTGTAAGCCGCGATCGACGCGAAATCCTGCTGCACATCCCAAGGGCAGCCGCGCGCGGGATCGCGCAGGCGCGCCATGATCGCGAGCAGGTCGTCGAGGCCGTATCGAGGTGAGTCGCTCATGCTGCGAAAAGCTCCATCAGTACCGCAACTCATTTCCCGCTCTGGACAACAAGACCGGGGCGAGGGGCCAACCTGCATCCATCGAAATCAGCGTTGCACGGCGCTCCGCAAGCGCGCGGCCCAATCGATCGCTCCATCGCCCACTGCAAGAAATTCGGGATTGAGCAGCGATTCGCCCCGGTTGTAGCGAAACGGGCGGCCAGCCAGATCCAGCACCGCGCCGCCGGCCTCGTCCAGCACGCATTGTGCGGCGGCGGTGTCCCACTCGCTGGTGAGGCCGAGACGCAGATAGACGTCCGCCGCACCGCGAGCGATCAGGCAGAATTTCAGCGACGAACCGAGCGGAACGAGTTCGTAGTCGCTGCCGACCAGCTGCTCCAGCAGGGCGCGCTGCGACCCGCCATGCGAGCGGCTGCCCGCCACCCGCGGCGATTGTGCCAGCGGACGAGTACGGATGCGATGCCAGTCGCCACCTGGCATCGCCTGCAGCCAGGCGCCGTGCCCGCGCTCGGCGACGTACAGCTCGCCGGTCGCCGGCGCCAGCACTACGCCGAGCACGGATTGCTGCTGTTCGATCAGGGCGATGTTGACGGTGAACTCGCCGTTGCGCTTGACGAACTCGCGGGTGCCATCGAGTGGATCCACCAACCAGTAGCGCGACCAGTGCTGGCGCTCGGACCACGGCAGCGCCCGGGCTTCTTCCGACAGTATCGGCAGCAGCGAATCAAGCCCGGCCAGGCCCGTCAGGATGACCTGCTGCGCGGCGAGATCGGCAGCCGTCAGGGGCGATGCGTCGGCCTTGGTCTCCACCTCGAAATCGCTGCGATACACCGCCATGATGGCGTCGCCGGCGGCGCGGGCGATCTCGCCGATCCGGCGGGCAAAGGCAGGGGCGGCGCGGGTGTTCATGTGCGCTGGAAGCGCCCGGCAAGGTATTCGCGGGCCATGAACAGCGCGGCAATCGAGCGCCCTTCGGTCACGTCATCGCGACCGAGCAGGGTGTGCAGCTCGGCCATCTTCCACGGCACCACTTCGAGCTCTTCCGGTTCGTCGCCGACCAGCTTTTCGGGATACAGGTCCTGCGCCAGCACGACGTGCGCCATGTGCGTCATGTACGAAGGCGACAGCGACAGGTTGTGCAGGATCTTCAGCTTGCGCGCGCCGTAGCCGATCTCCTCCTTCAACTCGCGCTCGGCGCCCTGCTCGGCGGTCTCGTCCTGATCCAGCCGACCCTTCGGCAGGCCAAGCTCGTAGCGCCCCACACCGCCACCGTATTCGCGCACCAGCAGCACGGTTTCATCATCGAGCATCGGCACGATGATCACCGCGCCCAGACCGCTGCCCTTCAACCGTTCATACGTGCGGCGCACGCCGTTGGAGAACTCCAGATCGATCTGTTCGACCTGCAGGAACCGGCTGTCGGTGACATCCCGCACGGCATGGATGATGGGTAGCTTGGGCATCGCCACATTCTAGCGCGCGCGGTTCAACGCCGCAGTCGAGGCAGTGCCTGCGCGTGGATCGCCCGCGTGCCGGCCAGCACGCTGCGCGTTTCCAGCGTCGGCGGCGCGCCGTCGAGGTCGGTGAACACGCCGCCGGCCTCGCGCACGATCACCGCCAGAGCCGCGATGTCGAGGATGTTCACGTCCGACTCGACCACCAGGTCCAGGCTGCCGCGTGCCAGCAGGTGATAGTGGCAGAAATCACCGTAGCCACGGATGCGGTTGCTGTCGCGGATCAGCGCGCCCAGGGCGGCCCAGCGCGCATCGGCAGTGAGCGTCCTGACGTTGCCGATGGAAAGTGACGCTTCGGCGATCGCCGACGTGGCGGCCACCTGCACACGCTCGCCGTCGAGCCATGCACCGCCGCCGGCGCTTGCCCACATCACCTCGCCATAGACCGGTGCGCTGGATACGCCGAGCACCAGCTCATCGCCATCCATCAGCGCGATCTGGGTGGAGAAGAACGGCGTGCGTCGCACGAAACTCTTGGTGCCGTCCAACGGATCGACCAGCCACAGCAGCCCGCCGCGCTCACCCTCCAGACCGAATTCCTCGCCGTAGATGGACGCCTGCGGCAACGCCGCATGCAGGATGCTCCGGATCGCCTGCTCGGCTTCGCGGTCAGCGATGGTGACTGGCGTCGCGTCGGATTTCAGCTCGACTTCGACCCCGCGCCGCCAATAGTGCTTGATCACTTCGGCTGCAGCGGCGGCGGCCTCGCGGGCGGCGGCCAGTGCCGTGGCGGCGATGTCGGGAGTCATGCGGTCTCGTATCCTCATTTCGGTGGCGGCGCCAGCGATGTCGCCGCCAGGCCACCGCTACGGTGCACAGGCACGCTGCCATCGGGGGAGGCCGGTCCGAGACCGGCCAGCCAATGGCGCAGCGACGGATCAGTCTGTCGAGGCCGCAGCGTTGCGTCCAGTCGCCAACCGAGCGGGCTCAGCTGCCATTGACCATCGACATGCAGCGGGCCGTTGCCATCGTCGCGCAGTTGCGCCTCGATCACTCCGCCGTGCGCCTGCGCCTGCATCTCCAGTTCGCCCAGCACCACATCGCCGCGCGATGTGTGCATGACGGCGTGCCGCCAGTGCGCCTGCCCATGCAATTTCAGCGGCCAGCCGCCTTGAAGTACCGCCTGGTCGACGCTCAGTTGCAGCTCGCCGCGCGGCTGACCCCACGGCGGGCCCGGGTCGATATGCAGTGCGGAAAGGTCGCCACGCATGTTCGCGTCATCCAGTGCGATGCGATCGCCGGGCAGCCGTGCCATCGTGCCGGAAACATGCAGCTGCGGCCCGTTGAACCGCAACTGCAGCCGCAATTGGCCGAGCAACGCAAGGCGCGACAATCGCCACTGCAGCTGACCCAGTACGCCTCCGTCGGGAGCCGTCACTTCAGCGGCTCGACCATCCCACACCGATCCCTGCACCTGCTGGAGGCGCAGCCCGTGCAGTTGTGGCTCGATCCAGGGCAAGGCCCAGCGCGCTGGCAGGAACCACAGCAGCACGGCCGCTGTCAGCAGCAACACACCAAGGCCAAGCAGGCTTTTGCGCAGGTAGTTCAAGCGTCGATTCCCACATCGATCCATGCGCGGGCTTGAGCGCCCATCGCGCAACGTCGATGATAGCCGGATGAGCAACCCCGCAAACGGCAATGCCGCGCTCGCCGCGCGCGACCTGAAACATCTGTGGCACCCCTGCACGCAGATGCACGATCACGACCTCGCCGGTGGCGGCGTGCCGATGGTGCCGATCGTGCGCGGTGATGGCGCGTGGCTGGTCGACGCCGATGGTCGCCGCTACCTGGACGGCATCAGTTCGTGGTGGACCAACCTGTTCGGCCACGCCAACCCGCGCATCGCGGCCGCGCTGGCCGAACAGGCGCGCACGCTGGAGCACGTGATCTTTGCCGGGTTCACGCATGAACCGGCAATCGATCTGGCCGAGGAACTGGTGCGGATCACCCCGCCCGGCCTCGATCGCGTGTTCTATGCCGACAACGGCTCGGCGGCAATCGAAGTAGCGCTGAAAATGAGTTTCCACTATTGGCTCAATCAGGGCCATGGCGAGAAGACCCGCTTCATCGCGCTCACCGGCAGCTACCACGGAGAGACGCTGGGCGCGCTGTCCGTCAGCGACGTGGCGCTGTACCGCAAGACCTACGCGCCGCTGCTGCTGGCGCCGCTCCTGGCGCCGTCCCCGGATGCCTACGGGGGCGAACCGGGCGAGTCGCCGGAACAGACGGCCAAACGCCGCCTGGAGGAGTTGCGCACGCTGCTTGGACGGCATGCGCACGAGACCTGCGCCGTGATCGTCGAGCCATTGGTGCAGTGCGCCGGGGGCATGCGCATGTATCACCCGACTTATCTCGCCGGCCTGCGCGCGCTGTGCGACGAATTTGCGGTGCACTTCATCGCTGACGAGATCGCGGTGGGCTTCGGCCGCACCGGCACCCTGTTTGCCTGCGAGCAGGGCGGTGTGACACCCGATTTCCTGTGTCTGTCGAAGGGGCTCACCGGCGGCTTCCTGCCGTTGTCGGCGGTGCTGACCACCACCGGCATCTACGCAGCGTTCTACGCCGAATACAATGCCGGCAAGGCGTTCCTCCATTCGCATAGTTACACCGGCAACCCGCTGGCCTGCCGGGTGGCGCTGGAAACGCTGGCCATCTTTCGCGATGAGCCGGTGCTCGCACGCAACCGTCGGCTGGCCGCCCATCTGGCCCGCCGACTCCAGCCGCTGCGCGATCATCCGCATGTGGCCGAGGTCCGCCAGACCGGCATGATCGCGGCGATCGAGCTGGTCGTCGACAAGACGCGCCGGCAGCCGTTTCCCGCGGACGAACGACGCGGCTTGCGCGTCTACCTGCATGGCCTGCAGCATGGGGTGCTGCTGCGTCCGCTGGGCAACGTGGTTTATTTCATGCCGCCCTACGTAGTCACCGAAGCGGAACTCGACCTGCTGGTCGATACCGCGATCGCCGGTATCGAACGCGCCGTGGCTGGCTGACCCCACATTACACGACGAACCACGACTTCCATGCGCACCATCCGAATCCATGCCGACCTGCCGCTGCAACCGGGCATCGAACTGACGCTGCCGGCGCAGGCCGGCGAGCACGTCGCCCGCGTGCTCAGGCTGGCGACAGGCGATCCGCTGACCCTGTTCAACGGCGACGGCTGCGACTACGCGGCCAGCATCCTCGTCGTGGGCAAACGCGACGTCGTGGTGCGGGTCGCGTCACGGCAAATGCTGCACAACGAGTCGCCGTTGCCGCTGACCCTGGCGCAGGGGGTGGCGCGCGGCGAAAAGATGGATCTGATCGTGCAGAAGGCGACCGAGCTTGGCGTGGTGCGCATCGTGCCGTTGCTGACCGAACGATCGGAAGTGAAGCTGGATGCCGCACGGTCCGAAAAGCGATTGACGCATTGGCGCGCGGTGGCGGCCAGCGCCTGCGAGCAGAGTGGCCGCGCACGCTTGCCGCTGATCACCGCAGCATTGCCGCTGCCCGTCTGGCTGGACAGCCTTGTCGAGGACTCTGCATTGCGCCTGGCGCTGTTGCCCGAAGCCACGCGCTCATCACGCGAGCTGCGTTTCACGGCCACCGGCGGCCTGCTGGTGGTCGGCCCCGAGGGCGGGTTGGGTGAGCGCGATACAGCGGCCTTGCGCGCTGCCAGGTTCGACGGCTTGCGGTTGGGCCCGCGCATCCTGCGCACGGAAACCGCCGGGCTGGCCGCGCTCGCGGCCTTGCAGGCGTTGCACGGCGACGGCTAGGTCGCCGTGCAACGCCTGCAAGGCGCTCAGTCTTCGGCGTCGAAGTGTTCGGAAATCTCGACCGGTTCATCCGGTTCGATGGACGCGGTCAAGTCGGCTTCGTCGAGCAGACTCAGCAGCTCGACTTCGAGCCACTCCAGATCGGGGATCATCGCCACGTCATCACGCACGAGCACATGGGCGCGCACTCCAGGCGGCAGCGCGCTGCCATCATGGGTGGGAATGATCAGCTCTGCATTCAGGGTGGTCAAACGCGGGAAGCCCTGAGTCAACACCGCGATGAACGGCAAGGCGGGGTTGCCGCCCAGCGCCTTGAGCACGGCCACGCGCACGCTCAGCTCGGCGTCGCCTTCCTCGGTGCCGGCCAGTTTGGTAAACGACACCAGCGGCACGCGCCAGCCACGCCAGGCAATACGCCCGAGCAGCCAGTCCGGCGCATCATGCACCGGCTCGGGCTTGCTCTGGGTCACCACCTCGGCAATGGTTGCGTTGGGCAGCAGCAGCCGAAGATTGCCTACCGGCACCAGGACGCAGCGAATTTCACGCGGCAGCGGATCACTCATGGGAACACCTCGATCAGATGCGCTGCCAACTGGGGCGGCGTACCGGAAAAACTGACCAGTCGCTCGGCGAATATTCCGCTGACCATGTCGGCAAAATGCTCGCCGGACGACGACTCTACCCAGACCTGGCCGCCGCGATCATGGATCGCCTGCGCGCCAGCGACGGCGTCGTTGCCGCGCCCGGCGAACACGATCGCCAGCGCATCGCGACCGAAGGCGCTGGCCGCCATGGTCAGGCTGGCGTCGATCGAGGGGTCCGCGGATGCATCGTTGCCGTTTGCCAGCAACTCGATGGAGCCATCGCGGCGCACCCGCACCTGGTGCCCGGCCGGCACCACCAGTACTTCGCCGGCACCGGCCCGGCCGCCCCGTTCGGCCAGGCGGACCGGCAACGCGCAGGGCGCGGCAAACCGCTCCACCAGGGCAGCGTCCGACTGCCCGCCCAGGTGCTGGGTGTGCAGAAAGGTCAGCCTTGTGGTCGCCGGCAACGCGGCCAGAAATTCGCAAACAGAGTCGACCCCGCTGCTTGCCGCACCCAGCACCACGATCCGGCTCAGCGCGGAACCCAGGTCATCGAGCTGCATTTCGTGATCGTGCACATAGGCCTGTGGCGCGATGGCCTCTTCCATCGAGACCAGTTCGAGGCTCATGAACGCCTCCACTCCGTGGGCGATCGGCTCGACGTCGGGCGCGAGGAAATCGGCGGCGCTGAGTTTTTCGATGCCAAAAGCGGCGGCGTCCGGTTGCTCGGCAGCCACCGGCGCCAGCGGAGCATCGTCGTCCAGCAACGCCCAGGCGTCGGGCGCACGCACGGAAGCGATCGCGTCGGCCGGCACCGGCTCGGCCACCTGGGCGGGCTGGGCCGTGATCGATGGATCCATCGCCGGGGAGAGCTGCAGATCATCGGCACCGAATGACGATGAAGGCCTGTCCGACGAAGTGCCGCCGTTCGACACGGACAACGATGGCGCCAGCGGCACCTCGGGCTCGGTCATGGCCGACCAACCGAAGTTGCCATCATGCAGCGGTGGCAACTCCCCCTCATCGAAATGACGCGGACCGGTGCCGGTGTCTTCCTCGTCGGCCGGCAGCTCGTCGGAGGCCAGCAGGGCTTCCAGTTCGGCGGCCAGATTCTCCGATTCGGCGGTGGCGATCTGTTCGTGCCGACCCGGATCGTCGTGCATGAGGAAGTCGGGCACCGACTCGGCGTCGATGTCTGCTTCCATTTCCACCATCGGCTCCGCGGAAGGCTGCCGCACTGGCTGGCTGGCAATCGCCACCTCGGCGATCGAGGCCACTGGCGCTGGCTCGGCATCACGCGACATCGGCTCCAGCACCGCGGCTTGCACCGCCTCGACGGTACGGGCGTCCTCGGGGCGCGGCGGGTCGACGTCGCCCATCGCCAGCACCTTGACTGCCAGATGACGCGCCCAGCGGGCGCGGTCCCAGCCGATCAGGGTGCGGCTGGCGTGCGCATCGTTGAACACCACGCGCGGACGATCGCCGTCGATCACCTCGTAGAGCTGATCGAGCGCGTCGTCGGCGCTGTCGTCAAGGTTGACCACCAGTACATCGGCGCCAACCTGTTGCAGCAGTTCTCGGGTGAGGCTGGACACGCCACCCTCGTGGACGATGCGCGCGCCGCGCTCGTGCAATGCCTCGCGCAACTGCTTACCCAGTTCGGTGTCGTCGAACAGCAGGGCGACTGCCGGAGCCGAGTCAGTCATGAACCAGCTCCGCCGCACGTTGCTCCAGGACCTCGCTGATCTGCACCAGCAGTTCGGCTTCCTGGTACGGCTTGCCGAGGTAGCGATCCACGCCGATATCGAAAGCGCGCTGGCGATGCTTGTCGCCGCTGCGCGAGGTGATCATGATGATCGGCACGTCGCGCAACCGCGGGTCGGCCTTCATGTGGGTGGCCAGCTCGTAACCGTCCATGCGCGGCATCTCGATGTCAAGCAGCATCAGATCGGGCACGCGCTCGTGCAGTTTCTCCAACGCGTCGACGCCGTCCTTGGCCGTGCTGACTTCGTATTCGTGGCGCTCCAGCACGCGGCCGGTGACCTTGCGCATGGTGATCGAGTCATCCACCACCATCACCAGCGGCCGCACCTGCACTTCCTCGACGACCGGCGCCCGCACGGCGCTCAGGCCTTCGGCCAGACGCTGATCGCGGCGGATGATGCCGTGACGGACCAGCGGCGCCAGATCCAGAATGATCAGCACCGAACCGTCGCCCATGATGGTGGCGCCGAGCAGGCCCGGTACCGAGCTGATCTGCGGGCCGACCGACTTGACCACGATCTCGCGCGAGCCGAGCACGGCGTCGATGCGGATCGCCGCGCGCAGATCGCCGGCGCGGGTCAACAGCAACGGCTGCTGCTCACCTTCCGCCGGAAGCCCTGGCGGCAGGCCCAGCAGCTCGGCCAGATCGTGGATGCCGTAGTCCTCGTTGCCGTACTGGAACGATGGCTCGTCCTCGGCCAGCAGGGCGGTCAGGTCCTCCGGGTTGACTCGCGCCACGCCCTGCACCGAGGTCATCGGAATCGCGAACGTCGCTTCCCCGATGCGCACCAGGATTGCCTGGGTCACCGCCAGAGTGAACGGCAGGCGCAGCACGAACGTGGTGCCCTTGCCTTCCTCCGACTCGATCGAGAGCGAACCCCCAAGCTGCTTGATCTCGTTCGCCACCACGTCCATGCCGACCCCGCGGCCGGCGAGCTGGGTGACCTTGCTCGCCGTGGAGAAACCGGTCTGAGTGATCAGCGAGAGCAACTGGTTGTCGGTTGGCCTGGTTTCGGCGCGCAGCAGGCCGCGCTCGATACCGCGCTTGCGAATGGCCTCGCGATTCAACCCTCGACCATCATCGCTGACCCGGATGACCACCTCGGTGGCTTCTCGCGCAACCCGGATATGCACGGCACCTTCGGCTGGCTTGCCCGCCTTGCGGCGTTCGGCCGGGGTCTCGATGCCATGCGCGATGGCGTTGCGCAGCATGTGCTCGAACGGCGCCTTGATGCGGTCGAGCAGGTTGCGATCCATTTCGCCGTGGGCGCCGTCCACGTAGAGCTGGGCGTTCTTGCCCTGCTCCTGCGCAGCCTGCCGCAACGTGCGGCGCAGATTCGGCACCATCGTGTCGAACGGCAGCATGCGCGTGCGCAGCAGGCCGTCCTGCAACTCGGTGCTGACCCGCGACTGCTGGATCAGCAGGGTTTCCGCCTGGCGCGTCAGTTCGTCCAGCATGTTCTGGATGGACACCAGATCGGACACCGACTCCGCCAGTGCACGCGAATACTGCTGCAGCTGCGAGTAACGATCGAGCTCGAGCGGATCGAACACGGTCAGACCCGCTTCGCGATGCTCGCGCTGGAAGCGCGCGATGATCTGCGCCTCGGTCTCGATTTCCAGCATGCGCAACTGGCTGCGCAGGCGCGACACGGTCTGCTCGAGCTCCACCAGGTTGAAGCGGTAGCCGGCAACTTGCTGCTCCAGTCGCGAACGGTAGATCGCCACTTCGCCGGCATGGTTGACCAGGCTGTCAAGCAGGTCGGCGCGAACTCGGATCTGTTCTTGCGAGGAACGTACTTCCTCCTCCATTTCCGGCAGCAGCTCGGGCAGATCGAGCGCATTGGCCGTCTGCCGCGCCGCTGGCAGCGACGCGGCCGGTGCAGGCGCAACGTCCGATTCCGTCGCGGCAACGGCAGCGAGGACCGCGTCGTCGGTGAGGGTCGTCTCGCCAGCCAGCCTCAGCAGGTGATCGATCGTGGCCTGCGGATACTCGGGCGCCTGGCCCTGGGATATCTGCTGTACCAGCGAATGCAACTGGTCGAAGCTCGCCTCCAGCGCGGAAATGAGCGTGCCGGTTTTTGCCTTGTCGCGGATCGGCTTCTCGATCAGGGTCTCGATCGCGTGGGAAAGATCCCCCACCGGCACCAGCCCCGCGATGCGCGCGCCGCCCTTGAGCGTGTGCAGATCACGCTGCAGCTCCGCGACGTGCGACAGCTCGGCCGGCTCGGCGTGCCATTGCGCAAGCACGCTGTCGGCGTGGTCGAGGATCTCGCGCGCCTCATCGATGAACACCTCCAGCAAATCGGCGTCGATGTGGCCCGAGCCAGCCAACGCATAGGCAGGCTCCTGGCTTACCTCTGCATTGCCCTGTTCCGTTTCTTCGTCGACCGCGGCTTGTTCGGCAGCCAATTGCTCGGCCGCAGCGACCTGCGCAGCCTGGTCGGCTGCGAGCTTCTCCGCAGCCGCGCGTTCGGCCGCAGCCGCCTGCTCGGCAGCCAGCTTCTCGGCGGCGGCGCGTTCTGCAGCAGCCTGTTCGGCAGCCAGTTCCTCAGCGACGGCGCGTTCTGCGGCGGCCTGCTCGGCAGCCAGCTTCTCGGTGGCGGCACGTTCTGCGGCAGCCTGCTCGGCAGCCAGCTTCTCGGCGACGGCGCGTTCTGCGGCGGCCTGCTCGGCGGCGGCATGTTCCGCAGCGACGCGCGCTGCGCTGGCTTCCTGCGGTTCGAACGCGTCCAGCGCCGCTACCAGCTCGGCCGCCACCTCGGCGTGATGGATTTCGTCCGGACTCATCTGTGGCGGCCGAGCATCTTCGGCGGGGGTTGCCGCCGCGGGCTGCCGGACCGGTGCTTCAGCCTCCAGCATGCTTGCGTCCAGCGAGGCGACCATGGTCGCCTCGCTGCCGTCGACATGAGCGGTCGCCGCGGCATCAGCCTGATCCATCTCGTCAGGGCGGGGCTCGTAGACAACGTGCGCCACCTGAGACTCGGGATAGTGGTCGCGCATCTCCGTGATCTGCGCGGTGAGTGCTTCCGCATTCGGCAAGTGCGGCTCGACCGCATCAAACTGGCCCATCACGTGATCGACCAGATCGATCGACTGGCCCAGCAGACGCACGCCGTCGGCCGACAACGGCAAATTGGCCGCGCGCAGCCGCTTGAACAGCCCTTCCAGCGGCGACAACAGCTGGGTCAGCAGCGGAATGTCGACCATGGCGATCGCGCCGTGCAGGGTATGCACCGCCCGCAACAGTTCTTCGCCGACCGGCAGCTCGCTTTCGCTGCGCTGGATGGCGGCGCGGATGGTCTGCAGGTACTGCGCCACTTCGCTGCGCAGGATCTCCAGCAACACTGGATCCACCGGCGGCAACACCGGCATCGCGATCGACGGCTCAGCCTCGACCGGCTGCGCGGCGGCGGCCGCGAGCGCGTCGGTCAGACCGGCCTCCGGGACGGCAGCCGCCATGGCGTCGGCGCGCGGCACGCGGCGGCGCACGACGCGCCGGACCATTTCCGTGGCCAGCGGCGCGTGGTCTTCCAGGCGCACCTGGTTGCCGGCGGCAAGCTGCCCGGCGGTATGCATGATGGCGCTGAGCGGGGCGGTCGGCGTGCCGTCGCCCTTGAGCGCAGCCAGCAGCTGCGGCAATGCCTCGATCGCGTGCCGCACCAAGGCCTGCACGTTCTGGTCCGGCTCGATCGTGTTGTCGAGCACGCGGTTGAGCATGTCCTCCACTTTCCACGCAAACTCGCCGAGCACGCCGGCACCGACCAGGCGGCCGGACCCTTTCAGGGTGTGGAACGAACGACGGATGCTGATCAGCGGCGAGTTCTGCGTCGGATCGGCGAGCCACACCTTTTCGGCGCCGCGCAGGTTGTCGATCTCTTCCTGCATTTCCTCCAGGAAGATCTCCCGGATATCGTCGTCGATGCCTTCCGCATTGATGTTGAAGCTGGTCTTCGCGGCCAGCGGATCGCGCATCGGAACCTGCTCGAAAACCTCTTCCTCGATCTCGGTCCAGTCGCCTTCCTGGCTGTCGGGCGCATCGCCTTCCAGCACCGCGGGTGCAGTCGCTTCGGTCGGGGTCAGACGCAGCCCGTCCAGATCGTGTGCGTTCACGGTTTGGGGTTCGGTCTCGCCCACGAACAGCTGTGACGGATCGTTGCCCACCAGCAGGCTGACGGACTCGGTCAGTTCGGGATGTTCCTCGTGCTCGATGCCGAAACCTGTGGCCATCGGCAATGTTGTCCAGGGCGCCTCGGCGGGCGCGCTGGCGGGAGTCGCACGCGCGGCCGGAACCGGCCAGTAGCCCAGCTGGCCAAGACTGTGTTCGGCCACGTCAAGGATATGCTCCAGGCCACCGCGATGTTCACGCGCCGCCTCGAGGTAATATTCGAGCGCCGCCAGCGCATCCGCCAGATGATCCATCTGCGTGCCGCTGGGGACGCGCCGATCGTCCAGCAATTCGTAGCCGATGAAACGGCCGACACCCTTGGCCAGTTCAGCCGGACGCGGCGATGACAGCATCCGCATGGCGCCGGCCACCTCGTCCATCAGCGATTGCGCGCCAGCGAGGCGATCGTGTTCCCAGCCGGACTCGACGAAGGCGACGATCGCCTCCTTCACTCTGCCGGTATTGCCGATCGCTTCCTGCATCAGGGTGGTGACCACGCCCAGCGCTTCGCTGCGCGGCAAACCGTGGATGGCGTCGCCGGCGCCAGGCTCGTCCTCGGAGCCGAGACTCTCGATGTGATCGTCAAGCGACGCTTCGACGTACAGCAGCGCACCGGCCACATCGAGCAGGGTTTCCTCGTCTGCGGGACGCAAGCGGTTGGCGATCTCGTCGAGCACCCGCCGCTGTTCGGTAACCACCCGACGCGGCACAGCCAGCGCCAGCATGCCCAGCGTGTCGCCGACGCGCTCGAGCACCTCGCCCTGCGCCGACAGTTGCGCGGGATCGCCGTCCTGCTGGCGCAGGAACAGATCCAGCGCCTCCTTGACCCGCAACAGGTCGTCCTTCAGTGCGCGCGATACCGAATCGAGCAGCGCGCGGTTGTGCCCCGCCATCGAGCCGCGCGCGTGCTCCAGCTCGCTGGCGTCCGGCAACAGGCTGTCCAGCGCATAGGTCGTACGCAGCAGTTCCATCTGAGGACTGCGCTGCTTGGCCTGCGCGACGATGTAGAGCAACCTGCACGCCACGTCGTCCGCCTCGCCGCCGCGCAGGGCGACTTCACCCTGCTCGATCAGCAGGCGGATGCTGCGGTCGACCTTACCGATCAGCTGGCGCACTTCACCGGCGTAGCCCTTGAGGGACCCCTGCTCCAGACCTTCCAGCACGCCGGCGGCAATCCACCACAGGCGTCGGCCATGCACGTGGTAGCAACGCGCGCTGATCGCCAGGAGCGTCTTGCGCATTCCGCTCAGTTGTTGTGCCGCATTCTGCCCCCGAAACCAGTTCAGCAGTTGCTGCTGGAAACGCAGGCGCAGATCCACCAGCTCGCCACGATGCGCATCGGCATACGCCTCGCTCATCGCTGCGGGGGCCTGCTCCGGCAGGAACGCATCCAGATTCGGGTGGAACATCGCCGACTCGGGCAGCGGCTCCTGTTCGCGGCTCGCGCGCAGGTCGTTGAGCAGTGGCAGCAACACCACCGGCACATCGCGATGGCCGCTGGACAGCCGCTCGAGATAATCGGGCAGCTGCATCAGGCCGCGCATCAATGCGGCATACGCTTCTTCACGATAGGCGACGTGATCCTCCAGCAGCGCGATGGCGAGCGTCTCCATCTCCGTGGTCACCATCGCCGCGCCATACAGCTCGACCATCTGCAAGGTGCCCTGCACCTGATGCAGGTGATCCGCGCAAGTGCGCATGAAGTCGCGCTTGCCCGGATTGTCGACGTAGGACTCCAGTGCCTCGCGGGCGATCGACAACGTATCGTCGAGCTCCGGCTTGACCCACTGCAGCGTGGTGAAATCGATATGGTCTTGAAGTCTCATGCGCCTCTCTCAGCGGTTGCATCATGCAAGCATCACGCAACCAGCGAGACTGCCCCCTGTCTTGTACTTGTCTCAATCGGGCCATGATCTGGCCCGGCCGATGTCAACCTGGCAGCTTGAAATGCGCCACCGATCGCCGCAGGTCGCTCGCGAGCTGCGCCAGCGTACCGATCGAGTCGGCCGTCTGGCTCGCACCTTGCGAGGTTTGCGAGGTAATTTCCTGAATTGCGTTCATCGAATGCGAGACATCCGTCGCTGCCGCCGACTGCTCGCGGGCCGCGGTAGAGATGTTCTGGATCAGCGCGGACAGATCGTGCGAAACGCGTTCGATATCGCCCAGCGCGCTGCCGGCGTCCTCGGCCAGGCGCGCACCTGCCACCACCTCGGCGGTGGTCTGCTCCATCGAGTTCACCGCTTCGTTGGTATCGGACTGAATCGTCTGCACCAGCGTCTCGATGCGCTTGGTCGCGCTGGTCGAGCGTTCGGCCAGTCGCTGCACTTCGTCCGCCACGACCGCGAAACCGCGGCCCGCCTCACCGGCAGAGGCCGCCTGGATCGCTGCGTTCAACGCCAGAATGTTGGTCTGCTCGGCAATGTCGTTGATCAGTTCGACGATCGAGCCGATCTCCTGCGAGGATTCGCCCAGGCGCTTGATTCGCTTGGAGGTCTCCTGGATCTGGTCGCGGATCGAGTCCATGCCCGAGATGGTTTCGCGCACCACCTCGGCGCCGTGGGACGCGATCTTCACCGAGCGCTCCGCCACGTCCGCCGACTCGGCGGAGTCCTTCGACACGATGTCCATCGAACTCACGATCTGGTTGATCGCCGAGGTCGCCGAACTGATCTGCTGCGCCTGTTGCTCCGCCGCGTTCGCCAGATGCCGCGCGGTGGTTTGGGTTTCCTGCGCCGACGACGACACCTGCTCGGAGGTCTCGTTGATGGTGGTAACCAGTGAACGCAGCTCGTCGATGGCGTAATTCACCGAGTCGGCGATGGCGCCGGTGATGTCTTCCGATACCGTGGTCTTGACCGTGAGATCGCCTTCGGCAAGCGAGCCCATCTCGTCCAGCAGGCGCATGATCGCCTCCTGGTTGCGCTGGTTCAGCTCGGTACTGCTGGCGAACCGCTTGCGCTGATCGCGCACCAGCGTGATGACCAGCAACAGGGCGAAGGCTACCGCGGCGATCGCGCCGAGCAGGCCCCACCAGACATTCGGGAACAACCGGCGCAGCGGCAGCTTGCCGATCTGCTCGGACAGATCGTTTGCGCGCAGCAGCACCGTCTGCGAATCCAGCGAGGCCTGGTTGCCGGCGTGCTTCACGTCGGCCAGATTGCCCGCGGCGGACACCAGCTTGGCAACCGGATCGGCCAGCGTGGTCCAGCTGGCATCCATGTCGGTGAGTATCTTGCGCGCATTGGCATCGCCGATCGGCTTCACGCCGCTGTCGGCGTTGCCGGTGATCAGCCCCTTCAGCACGCTGCCGTACAACTGCGCATCGCGGGACAGGCCATCGGCTGCCGACTGGGCGTTGTCGCCACCCTGCAGCACTTCCTGCACGCGACGGATGATGCGGTCGGCGGACAGCATCTGGCGGGACGTGCCCAGCATCTGTTCGGAGCTGCCGTTGCGCTGCTGCAGGATGTTGACCACCTGCTCCATGCTCGAGTTGAGCAGGGGCATCTGCTGCGACAACGTACTGGCGCGCTGTCCGGAATCGACCACGACGGCCTTGTTGGACAGGATCTTGCCGATGTCGGCGTCCAGCTGCTTCCAGGAGGCGTCGAGCGCGCTTACCGCGCGGCCGGCGGGCGTCGCGCTGTTGTCCGCATAGGGCTGCATGCCGCTCTTCGGGTCACCCTTGTTCAGCCGCTGCACCGCCGAATCGATGCTGTTGCGGGTGCTTTCGAGTTCCTTGAAGGAGTCGGTATTGCCGTCCGCCGACTCCAGCGCGAATTTCGCCGTCTGCTGCGACAGCACCTGGATCTGCGTGGTCAGCGCAATCGCCTGGCGATCCTCACCGTTCTTCTGGTTGAGCAGGAAAAAGTCCAGTGCCGCGAAGCCGATCGCAATCAGCAGCAGGACAATGAGTGCGGTGTAACCGCGTTCCCTGCTGACGCCCCCTGTAGTGCTCATGTTCACCTCATCGTCTAACTAAGTACGTTACCGGCTGCACATCCATCGGACGCGAGTACTGGCCAGGGAATTGCTGTTACACGCTTACGACCTCAACCGGCGCCCGCCCTCTCCTGGCAGCCTGACCGAGTCAGGCTGCGGCGTGCCGGAAATCCGGTGCACGCACCAGTCGATTCATGCTGAAAATAGCCAATTGCTGCTCACCTACCCTGCTCTCGACAAACCGGGTGAGCCGCGCGTCGTCTTCGCGTCCGGCCTCGCGGCGCTGCTCCTCGTCCACGGTGCGCTGGCCGAACACCTCATCCACCAGCAACGCCACGTTGCCGCCGCCCTGGCGCACCACCAGCAGCCGGGTCCGGTCGGTATGCTGCGTGCGCTCGCCGAACAGATAGCGCGCAAAATCGATTACCGGAACCAGATTGCCGCGCACGTTGGCCACGCCGAGCAGCCAAGGCTGGGTGCCGGGCACCGGAGTCAGCAGGGGCACCGCCAGCAGCTCGTTGATCTCGTCGATGCCGCTGACGAGCAGGCGCGAGCCCACCCGAAAACCGATGCCGCGCCACAGTCCCGGGGCCTCCAGCTTGTTTTGCGTATCGGACGCGTGAGCCAGCGACAACCGCTCGTAGCGCGCCAGAATTTCGAAAGGAGTGCGGTTGACGGACTGGTTCATGTCTTGCTCGGCAACAAATCATTGATGCAGGCCAGCAGCTCCTTCTCGTTCACCGGCTTGGTGATGAACGCCCGGGCCCCCTGGCGCAAACCCCATACGCGGTCGGTTTCCATGGACTTGGTGGTGATCATCACGATCGGCACCACCGCCGTGGCGGGATCGCGGGTAAGCGTGCGGGTCGCCTGGAAACCATTCATGCCGGGCATGATGACGTCCATGATGACAAGGTCGGGCAGCTCGGCGCGGACGCGCTCGATGCCCTCTTCAGCGGTGCTGACAGCGACAACCTGATGGCCTGCCCGTTCAAGCAGCGTGGTGAACACGCGCACGTCGGTCGGCGAGTCGTCGATGATGAGAATAGTGGCCACAGGTCCCCCTCAGAATCTGCAGTCAGTGGCTCGATACCGTACTGACGTGGCGATGGATGGCACCAAGCAGCTCATCCCGCGTGAACGGCTTGGTCAGATACTGCTCGGCACCGACGATGCGGCCGCGCGCCTTGTCGAACAGGCCATCCTTCGAACTCAGCATGATCACCGGCGTGGCGCGGAACTGGGGATTGTTCTTGATCAGTGCGCAGGTCTGATAGCCATCCAGCCGCGGCATCATGATATCGACGAAGATGATGGCGGGCTTCTGGTCCGATATCTTGGCCAGCGCCTCGAATCCATCGACGGCGGTCAACACCTCGCACCCCTCTTTCTTCAGCAGGGTTTCCGCGGTCCGGCGGATGGTCTTGGAATCATCGATCACCATGACCTTCAGACCAGCCAAATCGTTAGCGCTCACGTTCAAATTCACTTACTCCCCCTGCGGCCCGCCCCGAGCTCAGGATAGGCACCAAGACATGCAACAGCCATGCCGCATAGTGCGCATGTAAAAAAACATCGAGATCCAGCCATCCACACCCGCTCTGCGGCAGGCATCCATGGTTTTGTTGTGTACTGCCTGCCCGCCGAGACTGTCAAGCGATAATCGCCGGGGCTGCCTGCCGTCCGCACAACATGACCCATATTGGCACCAACTGGCCACTGGCGACAGCATGGATCGTGCAAATTGCCGACCGCGATGGGGCTCGGCAGCCAAGCGCTTTAGTATAGCGATCTGACGATTCACGCCAGCCTGGACCGATGCACGGACCAGACCACCAACGGAGAACCACGATGACCCTTTCGGTCGGCGTGCTGATGGATCCCATCGGCGCGATCAAGATGGCCAAGGACACCAGCTTTGCGATGCTGCTGGAGGCGCAACGCCGGGGCCACTCGGTGCATTACTTCGAGCAGGGCGACCTGGCGATCCGCGACAGCGCCCCTTGGGCGCGGATGGCCACGCTGAGTCTGAGCGAAGACCCGCAGCGCTGGTACGCGCTGGGAGCGCCGCATTGGCGCAACCTGGGCGAACTGGACGTGATCCTGATGCGCAAGGATCCCCCGGTCAACGCGCAATTCATCTACGACACCATGGTGCTGGAAGCCGCCCAGCGCCTCGGCGTGAAAGTGATCAACGATCCTCGCTCGCTGCGCGACTGCAACGAGAAGCTGTTCACCTTGTCGTTCCCCCAATGCATCGTGCCCACCCTGCTGGCCCGCGATGCCGGCGAGCTTCGTCGTTTTGTCCTCGAGCATGGCGAGGTGGTGTTGAAACCGCTGGATGGCATGGGCGGGCGCGGCATCTTCCGGGTCAGGGCCGGCGACACCAACCTCAATTCGATGCTCGAAACCCTGCTGGCCGGGGATACTCACGGGGAAGGACGGCAACTGGTGGTTGCCCAGAAGTTCATCCCGGAGATCACGGCGGGCGACAAACGCATCCTGGTGATCGACGGGGAACCCGTACCCTATGCGCTGGCGCGCATTCCGCAGGGCGACGAGTTCCGCGGCAACCTGGCCGCCGGTGGCCGCGGGGAAGGCGTGCCGCTGTCCGATCGCGATCGCTGGATCGTGGCGCAGGTGGCGCCCGAACTGCGCCGCCGCGGGTTGGCGTTCGTGGGGCTGGACGTGATCGGCGACTACCTGACCGAGATCAACGTCACATCCCCGACCTGCGTGCGCGAGCTGGATGCGCAGTTCGGGATTAACATTGCCGGCCAGCTGTTCGACGTCATCGAGCAGCACGTCATTGGAAAGCGCATCGCGTGAGCACCACGGCCACTGTTGCCTCCGCACCGAACCCCATCGGTGCAACCTTGCTGTTCTCGCTGCTTCTGCACGGCGTGTTGCTGCTGGGCATTACCTTCCAATTCGCGAAATCCACGCCCAGCCTGCCCACGCTGGACGTGACCCTGGTCAACGTAGCCAACCAGGAGGCACCGGACAAGGCGGATTTCCTGGCCCAGGCCAACAACAGCGGCGGCGGCCAGAGCGACCGTGCCGCGCGGCCGTCGCAGATGTTCTCCGGCGCGCTGCCGAAGCCCGATCCGGGCATCGCCGCGCAACCGGTCGATGCGGCCACGCCGCAACCGCACGAGGCCACCCCGACGCGGATGGTCACCACCCGCGGCACCAGCGATTTCACCGTGTCCAGCGATACCGCGCAGCCGGAAGTCGATCCGCAGGATCGTCCCCCGACCGCCGCCGAGTTGAAGCGTCAGCAGGCGATCGCCCAGCTGGCGGCCGAATTGCGCCAGCAGACCGAAGCCTTGGCCAAGCGACCGAAGAAGAAATTCATCTCGGCCAATACCCGGGAATACGTCTACGCCAGCTACATGCGCGGTTGGTCGGACCGGGTGCAGCGGATCGGCAATCTCAATTACCCGGACGAGGCGCGCCGGCGCCGGCTGTACGGCGATCTGCTGCTTACCGTCGGGCTGAATCGCGACGGCAGCATCAAGAACATCACGATCATCAAGAGCTCCGGGCATCCGTTGCTGGACGCCGCCGGCGAACGCATCGTGCGGCTCGCCGCGCCTTTCCCGCCCCTGCCGAAAGACAGCAATGTGGACGAGCTCTACATCACCCGCACCTGGCAATTTCTGCCCGGCGACGTATTGCGCAACAAATAGCCAGCGGCCCGGCACCCGCCGGGCTTACAATGGGCCATGGTCACCATCGCGCCGAACACCCTCACCGGGCATTTCCTGATCGCCATGCCCAACCTGGCCGAACCGCCGTTCTCGCGCGGTGTGGCGTTACTGTGCCAGCACGATGAGGACGGTGCGGTTGGCCTGCTGGTGAATCAACTGTCCGAGTATCGGCTCGGGGATGTACTGGCCCAGATGAAGCTCGAATGCATGGACAGCGAGCTGGCCGATGCGCCGGTATTGATCGGCGGCCCGGTGCAGCAGGAACGCGGTTTCGTGCTGCATCACGAACCCGGTGACTGGGAATCCAGTTACCGCATCAATCCCGACTGGTCGGTCACCACCTCGCGCGACATCCTGGTGGCGATGGCCGCTGGCGAAGGACCGCGCCAGGCCGTCATGGTGCTCGGCTACGCTGGCTGGGGAGCGGGCCAGCTGGAGCAGGAGCTGATGGCGAACGCGTGGCTCACCACCGAGGCCTGCGGCCGGGTGGTGTTCGACACGCCGCTGGAAGAGCGCTGGGGTGCGGCCGCCGGCTTGGTCGGGGTCGACCCGCGCCAGTTGTCCGGTTACGCGGGCCACGCATGAGCTACGCGTTCGGCTTCGATGTCGGCAGCCGGCTTACCGGCGTGGCGATCGGCAACACCTTCACCGCCGATGCGAGGGCCTTGGCCACCGTCACCGTCAGCGACGACAGCCCGGACTGGAACCGGCTCGATGCCTTGCACCAGGAGTGGCGGCCCGACACCCTGGTGGTCGGCCTGCCATTGACGCTCGATGGCGCCGAGCAGCCCGCCAGCCTCCGCGCCCGCCGTTTTGCCGCCCAGCTGCAACAGCGCTACAGCTTGCCGGTGATCCTCGTCGATGAGCGCCACAGCTCGCAGGAAGCCGCGCAGCGATTTGCCGGCGCCCGCGCCGCCGGCCTCAAGCGCCGCCGCGATGCAGCCCGCATCGATGCCGAAGCTGCCGCCGTCATTCTCGAACGCTGGCTGATCGGCGCTGCCTTGCCTTCAGGCGACGCGGGACACTGAAAAGCGCTCCTCTTTCCCCATCTTCAGACTTGCTGCCATGAGCCCTCGCCTGCGCCATCTGACCACCCTGGAAAACCTCCCGCGCGAGACGATCGAGCGCCTGCTCGATCGCGCCGAGGCGCTGCGCGACGCCTGCGCGCACGGCACGCGCAAGCTCGACATATTGGCCGGACGCACCGTGCTGAACCTGTTTTTCGAACCCTCCACGCGCACGCGCACCTCGTTCGAACTCGCCGCCCGGCGGCTGGGTGCGGACGTGATCAACTTCGATATCGGCCTGTCGTCCACGAGCAAGGGCGAGGAGCTGTTCGACACGCTGCACACGCTGGAAGCGATGCACCTCGACGCGATCGTCGTGCGCCACAAGCAATCGGGCACGCCGGACGAGCTGGTGCGCCACGCGATGAGCGGCGTATCGGTGATCAACGCCGGCGACGGCAACCGTGCGCATCCCACCCAGGGTCTGCTGGATGCGCTCACCATCCGCCAGCACCGGCCCGATTTCGAGAACCTCAGCGTGGTGATCTGCGGCGACATCAAGCATTCACGGGTGGCGCGTTCGGACATCAACGCGCTGAGCACGCTCGGCGTCCGGGAAATCCGGCTCTGTGGGCCGGCCGAACTGATGCCGACGGCCGAGGAGATGCCGCAGGGCCGCCGCTGCAGCGATTTCGACCAGGCCATCGAAGGTGCCGACGCCGTCATCATGCTGCGCCTGCAAAAAGAGCGCATGGCCTCCATCGACCTGCCCGACGAGGCGGCGTACTTCAACCACTACGGACTCGATCGGCGCCGCCTCGCGCTTGCCGCCAAGGGCTGCCTGGTGATGCATCCGGGGCCGATCAACCGCGGTATCGAGATCGCCACCGACGTGGCCGACGGCGCGCAGTCGCGCATTCTCGAGCAGGTCGGCAACGGCGTGTTCGTGCGCATGGCCGTGCTCAACGAAGTACTAGCCCGCTGAGCCAGCAGCGATAGCCAGCCTGCGCTGCCAGGCCGCGCCGGCCGGCGTCTCCGGGCAACGTCGCCACGCGCAAGCGGGCATAATACCCGCGTACCATCCATCATTTCTGGGGACCACCATGCGATCGACAACGCGATACATCGCGCTGGGCTTCGCCGGCGTCATGCTGGCGGCCTGCGGGCACAAGGACAAGGACGCACCGCTGGCTTTCGTACCGGCGGACACGCCTTACGTCGTAGCCAATCTCGACATCATGGACGACAGCACCCGCTCGGCCTTGCTCGCCCAGGCCGACGCCCAGCTGCCGTCCAATCTGGCCCAGCTCGATTCCGCCGCCGACCGGCTGGCTGCAAAGGACCCCGACGGGGCCCGCCTGCTACGCGCCTTGCGCGCCGAGTTCAACGGCAAGACCGTCGAGGCCTTCGCCCGGGGCGTCGGGCTGGACCTCAAGGGCTACTCCGCGCTTTACGGCCTGGGTCTGGCGCCGGTCCTGCGCTTCCAGCTGAGCGACCCCAGGGCCTTCGAGGGTTTCATCGGCCGGCTGGAAACCGCATACGGCAAGAAGCTCGATCTCGCCAACGCGGACAAGCAGAGCTATCGCAAGTACGTCTTCGCCGCTTCGGGCACGGAAATGATCCTGGCCATGGTCGACAAGCAGGCCGTGGCGGCATTGCTCCCGGCCGACGCGTCACCGGCCCTGCTGCGCCAAGCACTGGGCCTGGATCGACCGCAGAAAAACCTGCAGGACGACGGTCGCCTGGCCACGCTGGCCAAGGCCAAGGGTTATCAGAAATGGCTGGTTGGCGACCTCGATCTGACCCGCGCCCTGCCCTTGGCTGTGAGCGGCAGGGATCCGCTGATCGGCGCGATCCAGAAGGCCCATGCCGAGGCCGAGTCCGCCAAGACCGGCGAGCCGGTGGCCAATCAACTTCAATCCTCGCCGAGTTGCGCAACCGACGCTGCGCGCATCGCCGCGCGCGTACCGATGCTGAGCTTCGGCTACACCCAGCTCGATGCAAAACACCAGGACGTGCGTTTCGATGTGGCGCTGGCCGCGGACATCAGCAAGGCGTTTGCCAGCCTCAAGGTGGAGCTGCCTGGCCTGGGCCGCAGCGGCGCCGCACCGTTCGACCTGAGCCTGGCCGTGCCGGTGGCGCAGTTGCGCACGTTCTGGCTGGCGCAGGCCGATGCCGTGGCCGCTGCGCCGTTCACCTGCCCCAGCCTGACCGATCTCAATGACGGTTTCGCCAAGCTCGGCCCGGCCATGCAGAAGGCAGCGATCCCCCCGTTTGGCGACATGCTCGGCCTGCGCATCGCGCTCGATTCGCTGGGGCCCGGCCAGAACCCCAGCATGCCGACCTTCAGTGGCCGCCTCGTGCTGGGTACCAGCAACCCCGCCGGCCTGCTCGCGATGGGTCAGATGATGGTGCCTGCGCTGACCCAGCTGAAGCCCGCCAACGACGGCAAGCCGGTACCGCTGCCCAAGGACATGACCAGCATGCTGGGACAGCCGGGATGGCTTGCCATGAGCGACAAGGCACTTGCGCTCGGCGTGGGTGCGGGCGAAGACGGCAAGCTTGCCGATACGCTGAAGGATCCCATCGGCGATGCCGGCCAGATGACCCGCATGCATCTGACCGGCGCGATGTACCTGGGCTGGCTGCAGCTGGTGGAACAAAAGGTCGACAGCCTGGCTGCCGCAACCGCCGCGATCAGCAAGAGCGATGAGCCGTCGATCGACAGCGTCGATGGCGACGACCACGGCGCCCAGGCCGCCGCCGATGCCGCGCGCTCGAAAGCGCAATTCGCCGCGATGAAGTCCCAGGCCGAACGCGTCGAGAGCATCGACGCCGAAATGCACGTGGACGAAGCCGGCGCCGTGATCAGCAGTCACACTGTCCTGAAGTAAAGAACCGCGATCACAAGAACCGGGGCGCCGCAGCGTCCCGGTTTTTTCATGCGCGCAATTCGACACGCGAGAACGTCAAGGCAACATCGCCGTGACCTCGCCTTCGCCTTGGTAATCGCGGGCTGAACCGGCGCAGCCACCACCACCTGCCGTTCACGGCGCGGCTGTTGCCATGACTACGGAGGCTGGCGGCGCCAATGGCCGCCACCGCCGAAAGACCTCATCCAGCAAGGAGATTGTCATGCGTACTCGTTCAATCCTTCGCAACAGCACGTTTGCCGCCGGCCTTGCGCTTGCTTTCGCCGCCGTGCCGCTGAGCCAGGCCATGGCGCACGATGCCAGCCCGCCGATGCAGAAATCGGCCGACAACCAGACCGTGCCCGACAAGGCGGCCGATGCGTGGATCACCACCAAGGTGAAATCCGAATTCGGCACCACCAAGGGTGTCTCGGCCAACGATATCTCGGTATCCACCAGCGATGGCGTGGTGACTCTCACCGGCACCGTATCCACCCAGGACGAAAAGATGCGGGCGCAGCGCGTCGCCCAACTCGTCAAGGGCGTGAAAAGCGTCGATATCAGCGGCCTGACGGTTGGCGGCACGCCGCCCGCCGAGAAATAGCAACTGGCCATAAACCAAATGAAGAAGGCGCCCCTCGGGCGCCTTCTTCATTTAGGCTTGCGACGGAACGCCTCAGCGATTCAGCAGATTGCTGCCGCCGAAATTCTGCGTGTCGCGGGTTTCCTCCAGCTCCACGCCGTCCAGGCCCTGCGACAAGGTGTGCGCATCGCCGCCCTGCGCCAGCTTGATGCGCAGGCGCACCTCGTTGGAACTGTCGGCATGGCGCAGCGCATCCTCGTAGCTGATCTCGCCAGCGTGATACAGCTCGACCAGGCTCTGGTCGAAGGTCTTCATGCCGAGCAGGGTGGATTCCTTCATCAGCTCCTTCAGCTTGTGGATCTCGCCCTGACGGATGTAATCCTGCGCCAGTGGCGTACCCAGCAACACTTCCACCGCGACCCGCCGCGCCTTGCCATCGGGCGTGGGGATCAGCATCTGCGCCACGATGCCCTTCAGGTTCAGCGACAGATCCATAAGAAGTTGCTGGCGACGGTCCTCCGGGAAGAAATGCAGGATGCGGTCCATCGCCTGGTTCGCATTGTTCGCGTGCAGGGTGCACAGCACAAGATGGCCGGTTTCGGCAAACGCGATCGCGTGGTCCATGCCCTCACGCGTGCGCACCTCGCCGATCATGATCACATCGGGCGCCTGGCGCAGCGTGTTCTTCAGCGCATTGTCCCAGCTGTCGGTATCGATGCCGACTTCGCGCTGGGTGATGATGCAACCCTCGTGCTTGTGCACGTACTCGATCGGGTCCTCGATCGTGATGATGTGGCCGGTCGAGTTGAGGTTGCGATAGCCGACCATCGCCGCCAGCGAGGTCGATTTGCCCGAACCGGTGGCACCCACGAACACGATGATGCCGCGCTTGGTCATCGCCAGCTGCTTGATCACCGGCGGCAGGTTGAGCTCCTCCGGCGTCGGAATCTTCGACTCGATCCGGCGCAGCACCATGCCGACGCAATTGCGCTGGTAGAAGCAAGACACGCGGAAACGGCCCACGCCCTGCGCGGAGATCGCGAACTGGCACTCGTGGGTCTTCTCGAATTCCTCGCGCTGGCCCGGCGTCATCACGTTGAGCACCATGTCGCGCGACTGCTGCACGCTGAGCGGGCTCTGCGTGATCGGCACGATCCGGCCCTGCACCTTCATCGAAGGGGCGACGCCCGCCGTGATGAACAGGTCGGAGGCCTTCTTGTGCACCATCAGTTTCAGGAATGAGGTGAAATCAAAGTCGCTCATGGCGGTACCTCAGGGATTTGGGATGCGGAATTCGGGATTCGTCAACACTGACACCGGAGTCCGGGCTTTGCCGCTCGCCGAGCCCGACTCCCGCTTCCCGAATCCCGGCGTCACTTGAAGCTGTCCTTGTTCTTGGCGTAGGTGGACGCCTGCTGGCGCGTCACCAGGCCGCGCTTGACCAGATCCTGCAGGCACTGGTCCAGCGTCTGCATGCCGAACTGCTGGCCGGTCTGGATCGACGAATACATCTGCGCCACCTTGTCCTCGCGGATCAGGTTGCGGATCGCCGGGATGCCGACCATGATCTCGTGCGCCGCGATGCGCCCGCCGCCGACCTTCTTCAGCAGCGACTGCGAGATCACCGCGCGCAGGCTTTCGGAAAGCATCGAGCGCACCATCGGCTTCTCGCCGGCGGGGAACACGTCGATGATGCGGTCGATCGTCTTCGCCGCCGAGCTGGTATGCACGGTGGCGAACACCAGATGGCCGGTTTCCGCCGCCGTCAGCGCCAGGCGGATGGTCTCCAGGTCGCGCAACTCGCCGACCAGGATGTAGTCGGGATCCTCGCGCAGCGCCGAACGCAGCGCCTCGTTGAAGCCGAGCGTATCGCGGTGGATCTCGCGCTGGTTGACCAGGCACTTCTGCGAGGTGTGCACGAACTCGATCGGGTCCTCGATCGTGAGCATGTGCCCGTATTCGTTCTTGTTGATGTGGTCGACCATCGCCGCCAGCGTGGTCGACTTGCCCGAGCCGGTCGGGCCGGTCACCAGGATCAGGCCCTGCGGCTGCTCGATCAGCTCCTTGAAGATGCGCGGGCAACCAAGGTCTTCCAGGGTCAGCACCTCGGACGGAATGGTGCGGAACACCGCACCGGCGCCGCGGTTCTGGTTGAACGCGTTGACGCGGAAACGCGCCAGCCCGGGGATCTCGAACGAGAAGTCGGTTTCGTAGAACTCCTCGTAGTCGCGCCGCTGCTTGTCCGACATGATGTCGTAGATCAGCGAATGCACCTGCTTGTGTTCAAGCGCGGGAATGTTGATGCGGCGAACGTCGCCGTCAACGCGGATCATCGGCGGCAGCCCGGCGGACAAATGCAAGTCCGAGGCCTTGTTCTTCACCGAGAAAGCAAGCAGTTCGGCAATGTCCATCTTGTCGTTCCCCTCAACCGATCGTCTGGATGGCATGAATTCGAGAGCCACGCAGGAAACCGGTGACATTCGTCGGCGTGGTGTGCCACCGCGCGTGACGCACGCGCCACGACTACCTGAACGAACGATCCGAGCCCCCTTGCAGCCGCGTCGATACTACTCGCGCAAGCGGCTGTGCGGCCAGTGTTTCCACACGGCGGCGCGCAAATTGTCGACCCGGTTTGGGTACGCCCGCCAAAACGGTCCTTGGGGCCCGCGCCGGCATGCCTGCCCTCCGATCCGCGAGGTGCCTTCGCAGATCGAGAAACTGCTTCACCACGGCGCCTGCTCCGGTAAGGTAGGCAGTCTGGATGGCTTGAGGAACCCTGAATGACACGACTTGCCTTCATCGGCGGCGGCAACATGGCGCGCAGCCTGATCGGCGGCTTGCTGAAAACCGGCGTCGCCCCCGCCACCATCAGCGTGGCCGAGCCGCTGGCCCAAGCCAGGCAACTGCTGGGCAGCGAATTCGGCATCGCCTGTTATGCCGAGAGCCGCCTCGCCGCCGCCGAGGCGGAAGTCATCCTGCTCGCGGTAAAGCCACAGATCATGCCGGCGATCCAGCTGGAACTGCGCGACACCCTGCAGCGCCATCGCCCGCTGCTGATCTCGATCGCCGCCGGCGTGCGGCTCGACCAGCTGGAACGCTGGTTCGGCAGCGGCCTGCCGATCGTGCGCTGCATGCCCAACACTCCGGCTCTGATCGGTGCCGGCGCCACCGGCCTGTGCGCGAACAACCGGGTAAGCCCGTCGCAGAAGGCGCAAGCGCAGCACATCCTGGACGCTGCCGGCATCACCCGCTGGGTCGACGACGAAGCGCTGATGGATACCGTCACCGCCGTCTCCGGTTCCGGGCCGGCGTACTTCTTCGCCCTGGTCGAAGCCCTGGAAGCCGCCGCCGTCGCCCAGGGCCTGCCGCGCGCCACCGCCCGCGCGCTTGCCGCGCAAACCTGCCTCGGTGCGGGGCGCATGCTGGTCGAAAGCGGCGAGGATCCCGCCGTTCTGCGCCAGCGCGTCACCTCGCCCCATGGCACCACCCAGGCCGCACTGGAAAGCTTCCATGCCGACGAGCTGCCACGCATCGTCGCCCGTGCCGTCGCCGCCGCCACCCGGCGCGGCGTGGAACTCGCCGCCGAACTGGATAACGTCTCGTGAGCTACCTTCTGAATGCGCTGTCCATGCTGATCGAGCTGGCGTTCGACGCCGTCGTCACGCTGCTGTTGCTGCGCGTGCTGGCCGAAGCCTGCCGCGCGGATTTCAACAACCCGCTCAGCCAGTTCGTCTATCGCTACACCAACCCCGTGCTCGCACCGATCCGTCGCGTGTTGCCGAACTGGCGCCGGATCAATCTGGCCGCGCTGCTGCTGGCGTGGGTGGCGATGCTGGTCAAGCGCCTGTTGCTGTTCGCCCTGCTCGGCGTGATGCCGCATCCGGCCGGCGCCGTGGTGCTGGCGCTGGCCGAGCTGCTCGACTTCGTGCTGCTGTTCTACCTGATCCTGATTTTCGGCTGGTCACTGCTGAGCATGTTCGCCGTCGATCGTCGCCATCCGCTGCTGCGGCTGGCCGGCAGCATCGTCGCCCCGCTGTTGCGCCCGCTGCACGGCAAGCTCATCGCCGGCAACATCGACTTCGCACCGATGGCCGTGATGATCGTGCTGCTGCTGGCCCGCCTGCTGATCGCCGCCCCGCTGCTCGATCTGGGCGCCCGCCTGGCCATGGTCGGCTGAGGGTCCCTCGCGACCCGGCCAACCCGCCCCGCGTGCCGTGCGGCGGCGGGCCGGCGCACGTGTCGTATCCTTCTGCCGATACATGGAAGGCCCCTTGCCGCAGGGCTGGAACGAGATCAAGGATCGTGCGCCGCGTTTCTCGCGCCAGTGGCATCACACTGGCCGATCCTGCGCGATCCACTGATCATCCTTCGCTCGGATGCCTCCCGTTGGAGTCGCAGAGGCGATTGCGGCTTTCGCGCCGATGGTGGCCAGGCGCGCGGCCGACAACCTACGACGCCGTCCCGCCCACCGTCATCGAGTCGATCTTCAGCGTCGGCTGGCCTACGCCGACCGGCACGCTCTGCCCGTCCTTGCCGCACACGCCCACGCCTTCGTCCAGCGCCAGATCGTTGCCGATCATCGACACGCGATGGAGCACGTCCGGGCCCGAACCGATCAGCGTGGCCCCCTTCACCGGCTGCGTGATCTTGCCATCCTCGATCAGATACGCCTCGCTCGCGGAAAAGGTGAACTTGCCGTTGGTGATGTCGACCTGGCCGCCGCCGAAGTTCGGCGCGTACAGGCCCTTCTTCACCGAGCGGATGATCTCGGCCGGGTCGCACGAACCGGCCAGCATGTAGGTATTGGTCATGCGCGGCATCGGCAGCGTGGTGAACGACTCGCGGCGACCGTTGCCGGTGGGCGCCATGCCCATCAGGCGCGCGTTGAGCTTGTCCTGCATATAGCCTTTTAGGATGCCATCCTCGATCAGGGTGGTGCACTCGGTCGGTGTGCCTTCGTCGTCGATGCTGAGCGAACCGCGACGACCGGCCAGCGTACCGTCGTCGACGATGGTGACGCCCCTGGCGGCCACGCGCTGGCCGATGCGGCCGGAGAACGCAGAGCTGCCCTTGCGGTTGAAGTCGCCTTCGAGCCCGTGGCCGATCGCCTCGTGCAGCAGCACGCCCGGCCAACCAGGGCCGAGCACCACGGTCATGTTGCCTGCCGGTGCATCGACCGCATCCAGGTTCACCAGGGCCTGGCGCACGGCCTCATCGGCAAACGCCAGGGCGCGGCCGTTCTCCATCAATTCGCGATAGCCGTAGCGACCGCCGCCGCCGGAGTGGCCCTGCTCCCGCCGGCCGTTCTGCTCGGCGATCACCTGCACGCTGAGCCGCACGAGCGGGCGCACATCGGCGGCGAGCGTGCCGTCGGAGGCGGCGATGAGGATGGTGTCGATGGTGGCGGCGAGGCTGACGATGACCTGCTTGACGCGCGGGTCGCGCGCGCGGGCATACGCATCGACCTCGCGCAGCAGCGCGATCTTGTCGGGATTGGGCAGGCTTTCGACCGGATCGATCGCCGGATACAGCTGGCGCGCGCCGTTCAAGGCCAGCGGCTTGCCGGCGCCGTTGCCGTCGTGCGCGATCGCGCGGGCCGCCTTCGACGCTTCCAGCAGCTGCGGCAACACAATCTCGTCGGAATAGGCAAAGCCGGTCTTCTCGCCGGACATCGCACGCACGCCCACGCCTTGCTCGATCGAATGACTGCCGTCCTTGACGATGCCCTCTTCCAGCAGCCACGACTCGCTGCGCGAATGCTGGAAGTACAGGTCGGCGGCGTCGATCGACGGGCCCATCAGCTGGGTGAACACACGGTCGAGGTCGCCAGTGGCGATGCCGCCGGGAGACAACAGCTTGCTTTCGGCTAGCGCGATCAGGGAATCCATGGGCCTTCGTTTCTCGGTCGATCTTTGAACTATCCCACATGGGGCTGCTGCCGACTGCTTTAAAGCGCGGATTCGGCACGCTGGGCTACCATGCGCGACAGCGCCAGCCGGCGCCTGACGTGAAGGAACACTCGTGAGCGAACACTCCAAACGCAAAGCCATCCGCCGCGCGGTGAAGGCGCCGGTGGCGGAAACCCGCGACCTGCTGCACGGCGATGGCGAACTCAAGCCGGGCCGCGGCATGATCACCAGCATCCTCGCGCTGTCGCTGGGCTTCCTGTGCCTGCTGGCGGTGCTGGCGTTCCACTTTCCGCAGTACCTGACCACGCCGGACCTGCGCCACAAGTATTCGATCGACGTGCTGCGCCAGCTGCTGCTGGTCGCGCTGCTGGTGGCCGGCGGCATCTCGCTGGGCAATCTGATCCTCAACCGCCAGCGCAACCTCAACATCGTGGCGTTCGTGCTGGTGATCGCAGCGGTGGCACTGGGCGGCTCGCGCGTGCCGGTGGGCGAGTTCCCCGATCACACGCCGTACCTGGGGCTGGACTGGTTCATCCTGGACCTGCTCGGCTCCACGCTGATCTTCGTGGTGATCGAAAAACTGTTTCCGCTGTACCGCGGCCAGGCGATCTTCCGCAAAGAATGGCAGACCGACCTGAAGCATTTCGCGGTAAACCATTTCATCGTGGGGCTGGCGTTGCTGACGGTGAATTTCTTGCTGCACCACCTGTTCGGCTGGCTGGTCAGCAGCCACTTCCAGCAGGCCGTGCAGCACATTCCGTTCCTGCCGCAGCTGCTGCTGTGCGTGCTGGTGGCCGACCTGGCGCAGTACTGGACCCATCGCGCATATCACGAGGTGCCGTTCCTGTGGCGCTTCCACGCGGTGCACCACAGCGTGAAAACGATGGACTGGCTGGCCGGTTCGCGCCAGCACATGCTGGAGCTGGTCTTCACCCGCGTATGCGTGCTGGCGCCGCTGTACATCCTCGGCTTCAGCGAGGCGGCGATGAACGGCTACATCCTGATCGTGGGTTTCCAGGCGGTGTTCAACCACGCCAACGTGCATCTGCCGTGGGGGCCGCTGAAGTACCTGCTCGTGACGCCGGACTTCCACCACTGGCACCACGCCTCCGACGACGAGGCGATCGACAGGAACTATGCGGCGCACTACGCGTTTCTCGACTACCTGTTCGGCACCGCGGTGAAATCGAAGAACAAGTTCCCTGCGCGCTATGGCGTCGTCGGCGATTACATGCCGGACGGCTTCATCAGGCAGCAGCTGTTTCCGTTTCGCGGCAATACGACGCCCACCGAGCCGCCGCCGCAGGGCTAATGCCGGGCCGAACTGGGCGGAGCCGGCGAACTGACGCTGGTGGAGGGCGCGGGCAGCAGGCCAGCCGGCGGCAATGCGGCACTGCCGGCAACGGCCGGCAGGCCGACGGAGCGATCGAGCAGCGGTGCCACCGGCGTGAGCGGGACCTCGTGTTTCTCGATCAGGGTGATCACCGGCTTGTCCCACGTCCCGGTTACCCGGTAGCGCGCACTGGCGGCCTTGTTCAGGCCCCGGCCGAGCAGGCCCTGCACCGCGAAGCCGGCGGCCGCGCCGATCGGGCCGCCGACCACCGCGCCTACCAATGGCAGGCTGTTGCCGACGTGCGGCACCACCCGCATCTCCTGATCGTAATCGTGGGCGCGCAGGCCGGTGCGCCCGCTGATGCTGATGTTGGCCGAGGAGCCGGCGATCAGCAGGTTGTCGGTGGTGGCATTGCCGCCGGCCAGATGGAAGTCGCCGGCGATCGAATCGAACGCCAGCCCCTTGCCGAACACGTCGCCGAAATCCAGGGTGAGCCGGCGCGGCAGCTCGGCCAGCGAAACCAGCCCGAGCAGCCGTCCGACGCCCGGCGAGGTCGCCTCGGGGATGCGGCCGTCGCTGACGTGGATGCTGAGGGTGCCATCCATGATGGTGGCCAGAGACAATGCGCTGGGCCCGCCGGGCCAGCTGGCGTCGAGCTGGTCATGCGTCTTGCCGCCGTTGACCAGGCCGTCGAAGCCGAACGCGCCCAGCATCGCACCGAGATCCTCGGCCGCGAAACTGATCCTCATGTGGGTTTGGCTGTTGCGGGCGCTGCCGTTCCAGTCGCCGCTGGCATTGATTTGCACGCGACTTGAAAGCGCGCGCAGTTGCTCGATGTGCAGCCCGTTGGGGGTGGGCCAGGTTTCCAATCTCGCCTCGCCGAGCTTGGCGTCACCCAGGCGCAGGTCGCCCACCCACAGATGGAACGGCGGCAACGCCGCCGGATTGATGCCGGTATTGGCGGGGTCGGTGGCGGGAGCGACAGCCGTGGCAGCGGAGCTGACGGCGGCCTTGCCCGGATGGCCGCTGGCGGGCGGGGTCGGATCCTTCGGCCAGTGCAGCCGCTGCAGCCGTGCGGTGACGCCGCGCTTGCCCAGGTCCACCGTTGGCACGCTGAAGTTGCCGGCCATTGCGGGACCCTCCGCGTCGATGCTCAGCACATCAGGCTGCGGTTTGGCGCGCAGGTTCAGCGGCCCCATCGGGCGACCGAACCAGCCAGCCTGATCGGTGCTGACGTCGATGCTTTCCAGCCCGGGACCATCGCCGCCACTGCCGCCCACGACGCGCTGCACCCAGCCGGTGACGTCGAGCTGGCTGGCGTGGCCGCGGATGCGCAGGTCGCGTGGCGGCAGCATGTCCGGCATCTGGTTGCCGAAGGCCAGCGTGGCGGCCAGCGGCCGCTGCGGCCCATCGGAGAGGCGCAGGCGTCCACGCATCACCTCGCCCAGCGCCACGTGCAGGTCGCTGCCGCCGATCGGCAGGCTCATCGTCAAGTGCAAGGGAAGGCTGGTGGCCACCGGCTTGTCCAGCGGGGCCGGCAGCGCCAGCGCGATCCCGCTCAGCGGCGAGTCGACGCTGAGGGTCTGCGCCAGCGCGTTGCTGCCGGGCGCGTGGGCGATGGTGAACCCGATATCGAAATCGCTGCGCCCGTCGGCGAGCTGGCCCAGCCAATGCAGCGACGGGTAGTCCTGCACCAGTTCGGCCATCGCGTAACTGCCCCGCAGCTGCGCCGACAACACCGTGGCTGGATCGCTGTTGGCCGCCGCAATCGCCATCTGCAAACGCGACGGCTGGCCGCGAAAGGTGGCGTCGAGCGGACCGACCTGCAGGCCATGCGCATCGAAGCGCAGCGGGCCGGTGAGTTTGTCGAGCTTGAGGTTCCAGTCCGGCGCGACGAGGTCGGCGCCCTGCAGTTGCGCGGTGCCTTGCAGCTGCATGTCCTCGACCTTCTTCAACGGCAGGCCCAGATGAAACGCGAACGTGCCACTGCCACCCAGATTCAGCTTGGCCAGGGTATCGGCCTCGCGCAGGGCGATCGGGCTCTTGCGTGCGAACTCCAGCAGTCCGCTGCCGCTGCCGCTGCCCTGCACATTCAGATCGAGCAGGCCGCCGCCGAAGTCCGGGATCAGCGCCACCGCCTTGCCCACCGTCACGCCGAGCGACTGGCCGCCGCTGGCTTCGACCAGCATGCCGTTGTTGACGAAGCTGGCCACCGCGTCGATGCCGGAAGCGCGAGGCCAGCCCGTGCCGTAATCGAGGGCCAGGTTGCTGAGCGCCACGCGCGCTTCAAAACGTCCTTCGTTGTGGCGGAATGGCCAGTCGGCCATGTCGCCGCGCAGCAGCACCTGCGCCTGGTCGAGATGGCCCGCCACCAGTGCCCGGTCAAGCCAGGCGATGGTGCCAGGCGACATCGAACCAAGCGGCCAGAACAGCTTGGCCGCAGGCACGTCGGCGTGATCCAGCGCGGCGTACATGTCCACGAACGGAGCGCCGCCCTGCGCCGGCAGCGTCACTTCCCCGCGAGCTTGGCCAGCGTAGCCGGTGCCGACGAAATCCAGCGCATCGACGCCGATGTGCCGGTTGCCGTCCTGCATCCAGAACGCCAGCGTGCCTCCCAGCCTCGACAACACGAAGGGCTGACGGAACTCGTGCGGAAACTGCAGCGTAAGGGCTTGTGGCGGCAGCTCCAGCGACAGCGCCTCGGCGTCGCCGCGCAGCTCGCCGCTGACACCGCTCACGCCGGGCAGCTTGCCGACCGGCTCGATGCCCAGGTCGGCGAAGGACACCTCCAGCGACTGCAATCCGGTAGCCCGGTTCCAGCGCAGTGCGACCCGGCTCAGCTCCCCGTACGGATGCCCACCGCCCAGCCACTGCCCCAACGCCGGCGACAGCGCCGGCTGCAGCGCCAGCCATGGCAGCAGCGGCGCCAGCTGCAGCTTGCGCGCGGCAACACCCGCGCTGGCCTGCGGGCTGCCGGGCTGGTGCAGGCTCAGCGCCAGCGCGCTGCCGTCGTCGCCGGCCCAGCGCACGTCATAGCCATCGCCGGTCTTGCGCACGCCGGCCAACCCGTGCAGGGCCGCCACCTGAGCTCGGCCTCCGGAGGCCGAGCTCACCGCCAGCGTATCCAGATCGAACCTGATCAGGCTGCGGCCCAGCTTGCCGTCGCGCCAGTCGAGCCAGACGCTCACCTGCCCGCTGCCATGGCTGGCCGTATAGCCGTCCATGTCGATGCCATCGAGCAACGGCTTCAGTTGAGCGCCGTCGATGCCGATCCACAGCTGGCCGCTGCGGCCTCCCTGGCGAAAGCGGCCGGCAGTGCGCACGGTCGCGGCGACACCTTCACGCTGCAGCAGGCCGGCAAAGCGGATCTGTTCGCCCTGCCGGCTGAGCCGCAATTGCCGCGACAGCAAGGCGTAGTGCCTGCCCAGTGTGGCGTCGTCGACCACCACGCGAAGATCCTCCAGCCACAGGCCGAGCGACAGCGGCCCCAGCGACAGCGGCTGGCGGTTCGCGCCGCCCGCCATCCCGATGCCGTTGACATGCCAGCCACCAGCGTCGTGCCGCACATCCAGCTGGAGCCCGCGCACGTGCAGGTTGAGCACGTGCCGCGACGGCAACAACCAGCCACCGAAGTCGAGTTTCAGCTCGGCCTCGGGAATGCGCAGCGCGGTGCCGCCTGCACCGGCGGCGCCGATAGTCACGCCACGCATCACGAACAGCGGCCCGGATGCCGTACGACGCGCCTCGACGGACGCGAGGCCGACCGGCCGCTGCAGGCGCTGGCTGAGCTGCGCCGCCAGCCACGCCGGGTGCTGCGCCAGCAACGGCAGCAGCAACTGGCTCAACGCCATCAGCACGGCGAGCAGAATCACCGTGCTTCCGGCGATCCAGCCCACAGCGCGGGCGCAACGATGCAGCCGCCGCTGCCACAACGCGTTCACGCGCGACGATCCAGGCCGGATGTGCAGCAGCCTGATTTACAACAACACGACATCAAACTGTTCCTGCGAATAATGCTCTTCGGCCTGAAAGCGTATGCTTTTGGAGATGAACTCTTCCAGTTCGGCCACCGCGCCGGACTCTTCCTCCAGGATGCGGTTGACCACGGCCGGGTTCGCCATCACCAGCAGCTTCTGCGCGTTGAACTGGCGCACCGCCCGGGTGATCTCGCGAAAAATCTCGTAGGTCACCGTTTCGGCGGTCTTCAGCACGCCGCGGCCGTTGCAGGCGGGGCACGGCTCGCACA
Organism: Rhodanobacter umsongensis; assembly: GCF_042654965.1. NCBI lineage: Bacteria > Pseudomonadati > Pseudomonadota > Gammaproteobacteria > Lysobacterales > Rhodanobacteraceae > Rhodanobacter > Rhodanobacter umsongensis. The sequence goes on from NZ_JBHSMK010000009.1 coordinate 830,825, forward strand.
GCTGGCGGGCCAGGCTTTCGGTGGTGCGCTTGCGGGTCATCTCGACCAGGCCCAGCGCCGACATCGGGTACACCGTGGTCTTGGCGTGGTCGCGCGCCAGGCCCTTGCCGAGCATGCGCAGTACCTGGCGCTTGTGTTCCTCATCGCTCATGTCGATGAAGTCGATGATGATGATGCCGCCCAGGTTGCGCAGTCGCAGCTGGCGCGCCGCGGCCTGCGCTGCCTCCAGGTTGGTGCGGTAGACGGTTTCCTCCAGGTTGCGCGTGCCCAGGTAGGCGCCGGTGTTGACGTCGATCGTGGTCATCGCCTCGGTCTGGTCGACGATCAGGTAGCCGCCGGACTTCAACGGCACTTCCTTCTTCAGCGCGCGCTGCATTTCGTCCTCGACGCCGTAAAGGTCGAAGATCGGGCGCTCGCCGTCGTAGTGCTCAACGCGGTCGTCCAGCTGCGGCATGAACTTGTGCACGAACTTGACCACTTTCTCGTAGGTCGCGCGCGAATCCACCCGAACCTTCTCGATGTCGTCGTTGAGCATGTCGCGCAGGCTGCGCAGCGGCAGCGACAATTCCTCGTAGACGCGCTCGCCCGTCTTCGCCTTGGCGATGTTCTCCTGCACTACTCGCCACACCTTGGTGAGGTAGGCCACGTCGAAGGCCAGCGACTCGGCGCTCTGGCCCTCGGCATTGGTGCGCACGATGTAGCCAAGCGGGGTATCGCCGATCAGCGGGTTCAGCACGTCCTTCAGCCGCTGGCGCTCGGCCTCGTCCTCGATCCGCGCGGAAATGCCCAGCGTGCGCGCATACGGCAACAACACCAGATAGCGCGAGGGGATCGACAGGTGCGCCGACAGCCGCGCCCCCTTGGTGCTGATCGGGTCCTTCACCACCTGCACCACGATCTCCTGGCCCTCGTGCACCAGTTCGCTGATCGAGGGAATGTGGCCGTTGCCATTGGACTCGGCGCCCTCGGCGGCCGGCGGACGCACGATGTCGGAGGCGTGCAGGAACGCCGCGCGCTCCAGCCCGATCTCCACGAATACCGCCTGCATGCCGGGCATCACCCGCTGCACCCGCCCCTTGTAGACGTTGCCGACATAGCCTCGACGGGACGCCCGCTCGACATGCACCTCCTGCAGCATGCCGTTCTCGACCACCCCGACCCGGGTCTCGCGCGGGGTCACGTTGATCAGTATTTCTTCACTCACCGCATACTCCCCAGATTGACCATCTTTATAGCGGCTGCGGGCGCAACCTGTCGATGAAGCATTTTGGAAGAACCGCATTCACTGCCCCGGATCACAAAGTCCTGCCCGCTGCGGCCCCGGACGCGACCAGTTCCATGGCGCACCGCGGTATCGTGGCCATGGCGGACGATACGGGAGCCGGCGCATGACCACCGAGATTCTATTGGCCTGGAGCGGCGGCAAGGACTGCCTGATGGCGCTGCAGCGCCTTCGGGCCGACCCGCAATGGCGGGTGGTCGGCCTGCTCACCACGGTCAACCGCAATTACCAGCGCATCGCCATGCACGGCGTGCAACGCGAGGTACTGCTGGCGCAGACCGCCGCGCTCGGGCTGCCGCTGGTCGAGGTGATGCTGGACTGGCCCGGCAGCAACGAGGCCTACGAGGCGGCCCACGCACAGGCGCTGGTCGAGGCGCGGATGCGCTGGCCGGGTATCCGCCATTGCGCATTCGGCGACCTGTTCCTGGAGGACGTGCGCGACTACCGCGTGCGCCAGCTCGGCCGCGAGAACTGGCGCGCGGTGTTTCCGCTGTGGGGCGAGGACACCGCAGCACTATCGCGACGCTTCGTCGCGGAGGGCCATCGCGCGATGCTGTGCTGCGTCGACACCCAGCAGCTCGACGCCGAGTATTGTGGCCGCGCCTACGATGCCGCCCTGCTCGATACCTTGCCGGCCGGCGTCGATCCCTGCGGCGAACGCGGCGAATTCCACACCTTGAGTCATGCCGGCCCGCTGTTCCGCCATCCGCTGAAGCTGCGGCGCGGCGAATCGGTGTTGCGCGACGGGCGTTTCCAGTTCACCGATTTCCTGCTGGACGACCATGCCGCGAAAAGTTGACCGCCACGTCCTGCCCGATGTGCTGCAGCCCGGCCTCGCGCTGGTGTTCTGCGGCACCGCCGCCGGCAAGCGCTCCGCCGCCGAACGCGCCTACTACGCCCATCCCGGCAATCTGTTCTGGCGCGCACTGTTCGAAGCCGGACTGACTCCGCGCCTGTTCGCGCCGGCGGAGTTCCTGCTGCTGCCGGAATACGGTATCGGCCTCACCGACCTGGCCAAGCGCCACAGCGGCAACGACAACGAGCTGCCGCGCGATGCGTTCGACGTGCCGGCCCTGCTCGCCAAGATTGAACGCCACCAGCCGCGCCTGCTCGCGTTCACCAGCAAGAACGCGGCACGTGCCGCGCTGGGCCATGCGGCCCACTACGGTTTGCAGGACGAAGTCATCGGCAGCACGCGGTTGTTCGTGCTGCCGTCGCCTTCGGGTCAGGCGCGCGGCCATTGGACCTCCCGGCCATGGCTGGCGCTGGGTCAGCTGTACCGCTCCGTCGGCGGGACTTCCACGGGTTCCTGACCGCGATTCAGTCGATCGGCGTATGCCGATACTGGCTGACGTCCTCCGGCCGCACCACCGACGCCTGGTTGGTCCATGCGCGACGGATGTAGCTGGCCACCGCGGACACCTCGCTGTCGCTCAGCTGCTGGGCAAACGGCGGCATGGAGTACGGTCGCGGGTTGGCGGCGGTGACCGGGGCGAAGCCGCCGAGCAGAATCATGCGGGTGGCGTTGATGCCGCTCGGCTCGGTTACCGAGGAGTTGCCGTCCAGCGGCGGATACACCCCGGCGACGCCCTCGCCGTTCTTGCCATGGCATTCCGCGCAGTGCCGGGTATAGACCTTCCCGCCCTGCTGCACGATGGCCTTCGCATTGAACAACTGGGTGTCCGGCACCGTCGGCGCACGCGGCGGCAGTGAATGCAGATAGGCGGCAACCGCATGCAGGTCGTCGTTCGTCATGTGCTGGGTGCTGCTGGCGATCACGCCGGCCATCGGGCCGAACGCCACACCCTTGGCCGACTGGCCCGTTTTCAGCAGGTCGACGATGTCCTGCTCGCCCCAGCCCTGCAGGCCGCCGTTCCGCTGCGTGCTCAGATCCGGTGCGTACCAGTTCTGCATCGGAATCTGGCCCCCGGTGAGATGCTGGTCGCCGGCGGTGCCGCCGAGCGAATCGCGCGCGGCATGGCATTCATTGCAGTGGCCAAGGCCCTGCACCAAATAGGCCCCGCGATTCCACTGCGGCGACTGCGCCGGATCGGGCTTGAACTCCCCTTCCCTGAAATACAGCGCACGCCACGCCGCCAGGCTCTTGCGCACGCTGTAAGGAAACGCCAGCGACGGCGCGGTGGCGGGCTGATGGATCGGCGGCAACGATTGCAGGTAGGCAAAGATGGCCAGCGCGTCATCGTGATTCACCTTGGTGTAGGAGGTATACGAAAACGCCGGGTACAACAGTTCGCCGTGCCGCCCCTTGCCGGCATGCAGCGCCTGCCAGAAATCCTCGAAGCTCCAGTCGCCCAGGCCGGTTTCGCGATCAGGGGTGATGTTGGGCACAGGGATGTTGCCGAACGGCGTGGCCAGCGAGCGCCCGCCGGCGAAGCGCGCGCCGCCCTGCGTGGTATGGCAACCAGCGCAGTCGCCGACGAGGGTCAGGTACGTGCCCTTGGCGATCAGGCCCGGGTCCTGCAGCGTCGCGGCCGTGACCTTGCTGGCGGAGGGGGATGTCGGCGTACTGCCGCGACCGCCCAGCAGTATCCAGCCCAGCAACAGCGCGGCCAGCACGACGACCAGCAACAACCACCAGCGCAACTTTCTCATGGCGTGTCTCCGGTGACACCCAGCACGCCGCAGCGCAGCGGCGGCGTCACCGAGCCGGCCGCCTGAGCATGCGTGTCGGCCGGCAACTGGCGACTGGCCAGCGAGGCCGCCACCGCCGTGATGTCCGAATCACTCAGCCGGTTGGCCACCAACGCCATGCAATCGGGTGCCACCGTGCTGCGGGTATGCGTGCGCCACGAGCCCAGCTGGGCGCTGATGTAGTCATACGGCAGCCCGACCAGGCCGGGCGTGGACGGCTCCACCCCGGTGAGCTGGCTGCCATGGCAACTGGCACACGCGGGAATCTTGCGTGCCGGATCACCCTTGCTGACCAGTTGCTCGCCGCGTTGCAACGTGGCCGCGGAGACTGCCGGCAAGGGCGAACGGCTGTAAGGCACCTGCTGTGCGGCGAAGTATTCGGCGATTTCCCTCATGTAAGCGGGGCTCAGCTGGCGCACGGTGTACTCCATCGGTGCGTACTTGCGCAGGCCGTTCTGGAAATCCTGCATCTGCCGGGCCAGATAGGCCGCTGGCTTGCCGGCCAGACGAGGGAAGTACCCGCTGCCCGGTATGCCCTCGCCATGCACGCCGTGGCAGGTGGTGCAGGCGGCGATACGCTGTTGCAGGGTGTCGGGAATCGGCGGTGAATCGGCGGCGTGCACGGTCGCGCCAGACAGCATGGCGACACCCAGCAATACCGCGGCGATCGGCTTGGCAGGAGACAGATGTTCGTTCGTGTTCATCCGCCGATTATAGGCGTCCGCGGCAGCCCCCTCCGATTGGACTTGGCGCTAAGCTGATGCGTCGCGACAACATGCCACATCCGTCGAATCCGGGGGTCACCGTGAGCCGTTCAGCCGTCTGTCTCGCCGCACTCGTCACCGCGCTGGTGGCGGTTCCGGCGATTGCCGCCGATGTATTGCCACCCGCCGCCTATGCATCGATCTCCCAGCTGCAGCAACGCATGGACGCCGGCACGCTCGACAGCCGACAGCTGACCCAGCAACTCCTCGAACGCATCCAGCAGATCGATCGATCCGGCCCGGCGTTGCATGCGGTGATCGAGACGAACCCCGATGCGCTGAAGCTGGCCGGCGCGCTCGATGACGCGCGCCATGGCGCAGGGTCACGCAGCCCGCTGTACGGCATCCCGGTCTTGCTCAAGGACAACATCGACACCGGCGACCGCATGCTCACCACCGCCGGTTCGCTGGCGCTGGCCGATGCGCCGGCGCCGCGCGACGCCGGGCTGGTCGAGCGGCTGCGCAAGGCCGGTGCGCTGATCCTGGGCAAGACCAACCTCAGCGAATGGGCCAACTTCCGCTCCAACCACGCCAGCAGCGGCTGGAGCGGGCGTGGCGGGCAGACCCGAAATCCCTATGTGCTGGACCGCAACCCGTGCGGTTCCAGCGCCGGCTCCGCGGCGGCGGTGGCGGCCGGATTGGTTACCGCGGCGATCGGCAGCGAGACCGATGGCTCGATCATCTGCCCCGCCGCAATGAACGGCATCGTCGGGATCAAGCCCACGCTGGGGCTGGTCAGCCGCAGCGGCATCGTGCCTATCAGCCACAGCCAGGACACCGCCGGCCCGATGGCGCGCAGCGTGGCCGACGCCGCCGCCCTGCTCAGCGTGATCGCCGGCAGCGACCCGCGCGACCCGGCCACCGCCGAGGCGGACAGGCACGCCACCGACTACCGCCGCTTCCTTGACCCGAACGGACTGAAGGGCAAGCGCATCGGCGTCGTGCGCCAGCTGGCCGGCGCCGAACCGAATGCCGATCGCGTACTCGATCAGTCGATCGCACTGATGAAGGCGCAGGGCGCGATCATCGTCGACCCCGTCGTGCTGCCGCACCTGGCGGAACTCGGCAAGCCGGAAATCACTGTATTGCTGTACGACTTCAAGCACGACATCAATACCTATCTGGCCAGCCGCAGCGGCCTCAAGGTGAAGACGCTGGCCGACCTGATCGCGTTCAACCAGACGCATGCCGAGACCGAGATGGCCTGGTTCGGCCAGGAGCTGTTCGAGCAGGCGCAGAAGAAGGGGCCGCTCGGCGACAAGGCCTATGCCAGCGCGCTCGCCAAGGCGAAGCGGCTGTCCGGCCCGCAGGGCATAGACGCCGCCTTGAAGGCGCAACACCTGGATGCCTTGCTGGCGCCGTCGTGGGGACCGGCCTTCATGACCGATCCGGTGCTCGGCGACCACATCGTCAGCGGGGATCCCACCGTCGGCGGCGCCTCGCAGCCGGCGGCCGTGGCCGGGTATCCGTCGATCGCCGTACCAGCCGGCTTTGCCCACGGCCTGCCGGTGGGCATCGTGCTGTTCGGCGCGAAGTGGAGCGAGCCGACGCTGATCTCGATCGCCTATGGCTTCGAGCAACACGCCAAGGCATGGCAGCCGCCGCAGTTCCTCGACACGGTCGGCGGCAAGCCGGTGGCCGCCTTGCGGCAACGCTAGTGCAGGTAGACCGTCGGTCCCAGCACCGCCGCGAATGCCAGCGTCATCACTACGCCGGCGGCAACGATGGCGTGCTGGCGGCCGATCACGAAATCGCGCGGGGGCTGATCGCAGCGGCGGAAATAGGCCACGTTGAACAGTCCCGCCGTACCGCCAAACGATGAAGCGATCGCCGACATCAGGGTGATCGCGATACCCAACGGATTGAACAGGCTGACCAGCAAGGCCGACACACCGCCGATCAGGTAGATCGTCATCGCGATCTTCCACTGGGTGCGGCGGGCCTGCTCGCCACCTCCGAGCATTGCGATCATCATGCGTATGGCCCGGCGAACCACCGCGATATAGACGTACAAGCCCACAGCGAACATGGCGCCTCGCCACAGCCATGGCCACGGCAGCGGGCCGATGCCGCCACCCACATCCGGCCCCCAGTCGCCGAGGTTGGATACGCCGGAAAACATCCAGTAGCCCGCGGCCACCATGCCTTTCACGGTGAACACGATCCACAGCGCCAGCCTCGGCAGCGGCCGTTTCATCCGCCCCCAGGCGAGGTAGGCCAGTGTTGCCAGGATCACGTCCACAGCCGTGCCGGCCATCGCGACGATGCGCCTGTCCCAGCTTCCCGTAGCGGGGCATTCGACGTAATAGGCGCCGAGTTCGCTGGGCCGGTAGCCACTGGCGACGCAGGCAAGCGCGTGCCCCATCAGCTCATGCGCCATGGTCAGCAAGGGCAACAGCAGCAGCACCAGCCCTGCCAGTGTCCAGAGATCGACGCGCGGCGCCGCAAGGTTCTTCCCGGTCACTGTTCGATGCTCCCCTTCGGAAGGGCCGATCCTCACCCATCCGGCACCTGCACTCCAGTGCAACGTGCCAGTGATCGGCCATGACATCCGTCATGGCCGATCACTCAGGCGCCGGCGCCGCCGCCGACCGACTTGCGCACGATCAGCATCGCCAGCTCCAGCGATTGTTCGTAGTTGAGGCGTGGATCGACCATCGACTTGTAGGCGCGATCGAGATCGGTTTCCGACAGGTCGCGCGCGCCGCCCATGCACTCGGTGACGTCCTCGCCAGTCAGCTCCAGGTGCACGCCGCCAAGGCGGGTACCAGCCGCCGCATGGAGGTCGAACGCCTGATCGAGCTCGCCGCGAATGTTGTCGAAGCGGCGGGTCTTGTAGCCATTCGAGGTGCTTTCGGTATTGCCGTGCATCGGATCGGCCACCCACAACACGCGGCGCCCTTCCCTTTTCACCGCCTGCAGCAGCGGCGGAAGAGCGGTGCCGATCTTCGCATTCCCCATGCGGTGGATCAGCGTCAGGCGGCCGGGCTCGTCGTGCGGGTTCAGCGCATCGATCAACGGCAATAGCTGCTCTGGCGTCACCGAAGGGCCGACCTTGACCGCCACTGGATTGCGGATGCCGCGGAAGTACTCCACATGCGCGCCGTCGAGCGAGGCCGTGCGCATGCCGATCCAGGGGAAATGGGTGGACAGGTTGAACCAGCCTGGATGGCGCGGCACCTGGCGGGTCAGCGACTGCTCGTAGTGCAGCAACAGCGCTTCGTGCGAAGTGAAGAAATCCACCCTGGAGAAGCCGGCGATCGGGCCGGCCAGGGTTTCCATGAAACGCAACGAGTCGCCGATGCCGGCAACCATCTGCCGGTACTCGGCGGCCAGCGGGGAATGCTCGACCCACGCCAGGTCCCAGTATTCCGGATGATGCAAATCGGCGAAGCCGCCATCGATCAGCGCGCGCACGAAGTTCATGGTCAGCGCGGAGTGTGCATGCGCCTGGATCAATCGCTGCGGATCGGGCCGGCGCGCCTCGGCGGTGAACGCCGGGCTGTTCACCACGTCGCCACGGAAGCTCGGCAAGGTCACGCCGTCGCGCGTCTCGGTGTCGGCCGAGCGCGGCTTCGCATATTGCCCGGCGAAGCGGCCTACGCGCAGCACCGGCTTCTTCAAGCCATGCACCAGCACCAGGCTCATCTGCAGCAGCACCTTCAGGCGATTGGAAATCAGCGGGCTGGTGCAGTCGGCAAAACTCTCCGCGCAATCGCCTCCCTGCAACAGGAACCGATGGCCTTCCTGCGCCTCGGCCAGCGATTGCTTGAGCGCCAGCACCTCCCACGAAGTCACCAGCGGCGGCAGCTGCGCGAGATGCGCACAGGCCTCGGCCAATTCGGCGGCATCGTCGTAGCGCGGCTGTTGCAGCGCCACGCGGTCCTGCCAGGAGTCGGGAGCCCAGCTCTCGGGCGTGACGGCGTCGGGCAATCCGGCATTCATCGGTACAGCCTTGATCGAGGTGAAAGCGCTCATTGCTGCACCTGCCGGCGACGGGTGGCCACGATGGCGAGCACAGCCAGCACGACGAACCACAACAGCGTCCACGCCGGCATTGGCAGGCCCAGGATCGGCTCCACCGTGGCGCATTCACCCGACCCGGTGAACACCAGTTGCAGTACACGGGCAAACGGAAAGGCGCTGAACATATAGTCCAGCGGCGGGCCGCACGACGGGATCTGGTCCGCCGGCAACGACTGGATCCACAAATGCCGGCCCGCCACGACCATCCCGAACAGCGCACCCAGCAACACGCCGCCGGTATAGATCCAGCGCGTACCGCTACGTGGCGCGTGCAACGCGCCCAGCAGAAAGAACACAGCCATCACGATGAAGCCGACGCGCTGGAAGATGCACAGCGGACACGGGAACAGATGCCAGTACTTCTCCGCGAACAATGCGAAGCCGAGCAAGCCGACGCAGACGAGGAAGCCCGTGAAAAAAATGACACGATAGGACCAGCGGAAAGGGTTCATGGCGAAATGTTGCGTTGCGGAACGACGACATTACCTCTTCGCCGCCGCGCTGTCAGCAATGTTGCTCTGTTCCGAGATCGAAAATTCCGCCCGCCCGCCGCTTGCGACAAAAAAAACCCGGCAGGGGCACTGCCGGGTTTCATGAATGGACGTCTTGACGTCCATCCGCTCGGGCAAGCCAGCAAAGCCTATTCGGCGTCGACGGCCTCGACCTGAGGGCGACCGACCAGCTCGACATACGCCATCGGCGCGTTGTCGCCCGGGCGGAAGCCGCACTTCAGGATGCGCAGGTAACCGCCAGGACGCTCCTTGTAACGCGGGCCCAGCTCGACGAACAGCTTGCCAACCGCTTCCTTGTCGCGCATGCGCGAGAAGGCGAGTCGGCGATTGGCCACACCGTCGGTCTTGGCCAGCGTGATCAGCGGCTCGGCAACACGGCGAAGTTCCTTCGCCTTGGGCAGGGTAGTACGGATCAGCTCATGCTTGACCAGCGACGAGGCCATGTTGCGAAACATGGCTTCGCGATGGCTGCTGGTGCGGTTGAGTTTGCGTCCGGATTTTTGGTGGCGCATGGTCTTGGTTCCAGTTCTTTAAAGGGGCCGAGCTACAACCTCAGCCCAATTGCATGCCGTGCGAGAGACCCGGCGGTGGCCAGTTCTCGAGTTTCATGCCGAGTGCGAGACCACGCCCGCCCAGCACGTCCTTGATCTCGGTCAGCGACTTCTTGCCCAGGTTCGGCGTCTTCAGCAGCTCGACTTCGGTCTTCTGTACCAGATCGCCGATGTAGTAGATGCTCTCGGCCTTCAGGCAGTTTGCCGAACGCACGGTGAGCTCGAGATCGTCGATCGGACGCAGCAGCAGCGGATCGAAACCGCTCTTCTCCGCCTTGTCGGTGGCGCTCTCGCGACGCGAGAAGTCGCCAAACACCGACAGCTGGTCGTTGATGATCTCTGCGGCCTTGCGAACCGCGTCTTCCGCACCGATCGTTCCATTGGTCTCAATATCGAGAATCAACTTATCGAGATTCGTGCGCTGCTCGACACGAGCGGCATCCACTTCGTAAGCCACGCGCAACACCGGCGCGAACGACGCGTCGAGCTGCAGACGACCGATCGGACGGGCCTCGTCATCCGGATGCTGGCGCGTGCTGGCCGGCTGGTAGCCGACGCCGCGTCGCACCTTCAGACGCATGTTGAGCGCGATGTCCTTGGTCAGGTGGCAGATCACGTGCTCGGGGTTGATGATTTCCACCGAGTGGTCGACGACGATGTCGCCGGCCGTGACCACGCCCTTGCCCTTCTTGGACAGGGTCAGGGTGACTTCATCACCCGTATGCTGACGGATCGCCACGTCCTTGAGGTTGAGCAGGACTTCGATGACGTCCTCCTGCAAGCCTTCCAGGGTGGTGTATTCGTGCAGCACGCCATCGATTTCAACCTCGACGATGGCACTACCAGGGATCGAGGAGAGCAGTACGCGGCGCAGCGCGTTGCCCAGGGTATGGCCGAAGCCACGCTCGAGCGGCTCGACCACCACCTTGGCGCGGTTGGCTCCGAGCTGTTCGACGCTGAGGCCCCGAGGCCGCAGCACACTAGTTGACGAAACTGCCATGCAGAGCTCCGGTGATTACTTCGAGTAAAGCTCGACGATCAATGCTTCATTGATATCGGACGGCAGGTCACCGCGATCCGGCACCGACTTGAACGTACCTTCGAATTTCTTGGCGTCGACCTCGACCCATATCGGACGCAAGTCCATGGTGTCGAACACGGTCGCAGCTTCCTGCACGCGCAACTGGGTGCGTGCCTTCTCGGTCAATGCGATCGCGTCGCCCGGGCGTACCTGGTAGGAAGGAATGTTGACCTTCTTGCCATTGACCAGGATCGCCTTGTGGGCGACCAGCTGGCGGGCCTGGGCGCGGGTAACCGCGAAGCCCATGCGATAGACGACGTTGTCCAGACGGCTCTCGAGCAGGCGCAACAGGTTTTCACCGGTGTTGCCTTTGGATGTCGCCGCCTTGGAATAGTAGTTGGCGAACTGGCGCTCAAGCACGCCATAGATACGCTTGACCTTCTGCTTCTCGCGAAGCTGAACGGCGTAATCGGACATGCGCATGCGCTTGTTCGCGCCATGCTGGCCGGGCTTGTTTTCCAGTTTGCACTTGGAGTCCAGCGCGCGCGCCGGGCTCTTCAGACTGAGATCCGCACCCTCGCGACGGGCGAGTTTGCAGGTAGCTCCACGATAACGGGCCATGGGTTACTCCTTAGACTCGACGCTTCTTGGGGGGACGGCAGCCATTGTGCGGAATCGGCGTGACGTCGATGATGTTGAGCACCTTGTAGCCCAGCGCGTTCAACGAACGCACCGCCGACTCACGCCCCGGGCCTGGGCCCTTGATGCGCACTTCGACAGTCTTCACGCCGTAGTCGCCTGCAGCGCGGCCAGCCTTCTCGGCGGCAACCTGGGCAGCGAACGGGGTCGATTTGCGCGAACCACGAAAACCGGCGCCGCCGGCAGTAGCCCACGACAAGGCGTTGCCCTGGCGATCGGTGATGGTGACGATGGTGTTGTTGAAGGAGGCCTGCACGTGGGCCACGGCATCCGTGACAACGCGCTTGATCTTCTTCTTTGCTTTAACCGGCTTAGCCATATTCGGATCCGTTACTTCTTGATCGCGCGACGGGGACCCTTGCGGGTACGTGCATTGGTACGCGTGCGCTGGCCGCGCACCGGCAGGCCACGACGGTGGCGCAGACCGCGGTAGCAGCCCAGGTCCATCAAACGCTTGATGGCCATGCCCACCTCACGGCGCAGATCGCCTTCGACGATGTACTTGCCGATCTCGTGGCGGATCTTCTCCACCTCGCCTTCACTGAGGGACTTGATCTGGGTGGTGGGAACCACGCCAGCATCCACGCAGACTTTCCTGGCCCGGCTGCGGCCGATACCGTAAATGCTCTGCAGACCAACCCAGACATGCTTCTGGACCGGCAAATTGACACCCGCGATGCGCGCCATGATGTTCTTTCTCCGATGCGTTTCGTGCGCGGTAAACGCGCAATTTTAACCTGAATTACCCGAACTGGAAAGCCCTGCGCCACTACGGCGACGCCACCCTCCGACTTTGACCGCCCCGACTGCAGCTCAGCTGCGACGCAGATTGGCCTTCTTGAGCAGACTCTCGTACTGGTGACTGACAAGATGCGCCTGCACCTGTGCCGTGAAATCCATCACCACCACCACCACGATCAGCAGCGACGTGCCGCCGAAATAGAACGGCACGTGCCAGGCGTTCTGCATGAACGACGGCACCAGACATACCAGCACCAGGTACAACGCGCCCACGCCGGTCAGACGAGTCATCACAGCATCGATGTAGCTGGACGTGGCCTTGCCCGGACGGATGCCCGGTATCAGCGCCCCCGACCGTTTGAGGTTGTCGGCCGTCTCGTCGGCGTTGAACACGATCGCCGTGTAGAAGAACGCGAAAGTGATGATCAGCACCGATGACACAATTTCATACAACGGGTTGCCGGGGCTGAGCGACTGCGTCAGATCCTGCAACCAGCGCGACTGCTGACCCGTGCTGAACCAACTGATCGCCGTCGCCGGAAACATCAGCAGGCTCGATGCGAAGATCGGCGGAATCACACCCGCCATGTTGATCTTCAACGGCAGGTTCGAGCTCTGGTTCTGGTAGGCCTTCTGCCCGCCGGACCGCCGCGCGTAATTCACCGTGATGCGCCGCTGGGCACGTTCCATGAACACCACGAACGCCGTTACCGCCAGCGAAAGACCGAACACCATCAACAGCATGATCAGCGTCAATTCACCATTGTTGGCCATGCCCAGGGTGTGAACCACTGCACCCGGCAGACCAGCCACGATACCGGCGAAAATCAGCAGTGAGATACCGTTGCCGATGCCGCGCTCGGTCATCTGCTCGCCCAGCCACATCAGGAACATCGTGCCGGCGGTAAGCCCCACCACGGACGACATGATGAAACCGAAACCCGGCGTGTAGACCACCGGCGCGCCGCCAGCGGCAACCTGATTCTGCAACGCCACCGCAATACCGAACGACTGGAACGCTGCCAGGGCCACGGTGGCATAGCGCGTATACATCGTCATCTTGCGTTTGCCGGCCTCGCCTTCCTTGCGCAGCCCCTGCAGGCTCGGTATCACCGAGCCCATCATCTGGAACACGATCGACGCCGAGATGTACGGGATCACGCCCAGCGCGAACACCGAGAACCGCGCCAGTGCGCCACCCGAGAACATGTTGAACATGTCCATCAGGCCGTTGCCGTTGACCAGACTGGTCATCGCTTCCGGATTGACCCCGGGAACCGGAATGAACGAGCCAAGCCGGAACACCACCAGCGCACCGATCACGAAGAAGATGCGCTGACGAAGCTCCGTCAGCTTTCCGAGCTTGCCGAGCGCATTGCCCTTGGCTGCAGCCACCTGATTACTCCACGCTGCCGCCGGCCGCTTCGATGGCTGCCTTGGCGCCGGCGGTAGCCAGCAGACCGGACAACTTCACCGCGCGACCGATTTCACCCTTCAGAACGACCTTGACCTTCTTCGCGCGGCTATTGATCAGGCCAGCCTGATGCAGCGCGACGACGTCGATCACGTCACCCTTGAGGTTGGCCAGCTGATACAGGAACACTTCCTGGCTGCCGGCTTTCAACTTCGAACGGAAACCGACCTTCGGCATCCGGCGATTCAGCGGCATCTGGCCGCCCTCGAATCCGTACTTGTGGGTGCCGCCCGCGCGGGCATGCTGACCCTTGTGACCACGACCGGCGGTCTTGCCCATGCCCGAACCGATGCCGCGACCGACGCGCAACCGCGTCTTGTGTGAACCGGCGGCTGGCTGGATGTCATTCAAACGCATGATGCTTACTCCTCGACCCGGACCAGGTAATAGACCGTATTGATCAGACCGCGAACCTGCGGGCTGTCCTTCAGTTCACGGACGTCGTTGATCTTGCCCAGACCCAGCGCCTTGACGCTGAGGCGATGACGCGCCTGCACGCCGCGCAGGCCCTTGACCAGGCGCACGCGCACGGTCTTGTCGGCGGTTTGTTGAGACTTAGCCATTGCCGAGCACCTCATCCAGGGTCTTGCCACGCTTGGCGGCGATCTTCTTGGGCGAGGCAACCGCCTGCAGGCCCTTGATGGTGGCGCGCACCAGGTTGATCGGGTTACGCGAGCCAACCGCCTTGGCCAGCACGTTCTTGACGCCAACCACTTCCAGCACGGCACGCATGGCGCCGCCGGCGATCACGCCGGTACCCTCGGAAGCAGGCTGCATGTAGACGCGGGCCGCACCGTGGTTGGCCTTGATGGCGTACCACAGAGTGCCGTTGTTCAGCTCGATGTTGACCATCTGGCGGCGGGCGCGCTCCATGGCCTTGGAAATGGCCACCGGCACTTCACGCGCCTTGCCATAGCCGAAGCCGACCTTGCCCTCGCCATCACCGACCACGGTCAGTGCGGTGAAACTCATCTGGCGGCCGCCCTTGACGGTCTTGGCCACACGGTTGACGGCAATCAACTTTTCCAGCAGGCCGTCGGAATTTTCGCGATCGGTAGAAGACATGTTCTTTTCCGTATGCCCGGACCATCCGGGACTTTTGCTTGCGGCGTGGCCGCTTATAGTTGTGTGCTGCGGTGTTGCGAACCGGGAATGCTGGGTCTGGGCGTTGGACCCGGCTCCCGACTCCGTCTCTTAGAACTTCAGACCCGCTTCGCGCGCCGCATCGGCCAGCGCCTTGATGCGACCGTGAAAACGGAAACCGGAGCGGTCGAAAGCCACGGCGTCGATGCCCGCAGCCAGTGCCCGCTCAGCGACGGCCTTTCCAACTGCGGCAGCAGCGGCCAGGTTCTTGGTGCCCTTGAGACCCTCGGCCACCGACTTCTGCACGGTGGAGGCCGCGGCCACCACGTTCAGACCGGTAGCGTCGAACACCTGCGCGTACAGGTGCTGACCGGTGCGATGCACCGACAAACGGGCCACGGCCAGCTTGCGGATATGGCAACGCGTGGACTTGGCGCGGCGCAGGCGATTTTCGTTCTTGTTCATCGTTAGTTCCTTGAAAGCGGATCGGCTTGTGCATGGGCTCTTCTGGAAAATCCGGCCTTTGGCCAGACCCTCACGAACGGACCCGCATTACGCCTTCTTGGCTTCCTTCAGCGTGATCTTCTCACCGGCGTAGCGCACACCCTTCCCCTTGTAGGGCTCCGGTGGGCGGAAACCGCGAATTTTGGCAGCCACTTGGCCGACCACTTGCTTGTCCGTGCCCTTGATCAGGACCTCGGTCTGCGTCGGGGTCTCGATGCTGATGCCTTCCGGCGCCTCGAACACCACCGGGTGGGAAAATCCCAGGCTCAGGTTCAGCGACTTGCCCTGCATGGCAACGCGGTAACCCACGCCGACCAGCTCAAGCTTGCGCTCGTAACCCGTGGAGACGCCGGTGACCATATTGGCCAGCAGTGCACGCGCGGTACCACCGAACTTGTCGTCGGTACCTTCGGCCAGGCTGATGCTGGCCACGCCATTGTCGACGGTGACGGTCACGCCCGGCAGGTGGTGCACGGTCAGCGTGCCCTTGGGGCCCTTCACGGAGATGTTGTCGCTACCGACCGTCAGCTCGACGCCTTTGGGCAGGGAAACAGGTTGTTTGGCAACACGTGACATCGAAAGACTCCTTACGCCACTTGGCCGATGACTTCGCCGCCCAGACCCTTGGCACGGGCCTGCGCATCGGTCAGAAGACCGGCGGAAGTCGAAATGATCGAGATACCCAGGCCGCCGAGGATCTTCGGCAGCTCGTCCTTGCCGCGATACACACGCAGGCCGGACCGGCTGACACGGGAGATGGTCTCGATGGCCGGCTGGCCCTCGAAATATTTGAGCTTGAGCTCGAGCACCGGCTTGCCTTCCTCAGCGGAAGTCTTGGCATCGAGGATGTAGCCCTCGTTCTTGAGAAGGTTGGCGATTGCCAACTTCAATTTCGACGACGGCATACGCACGGTCGGCTTACCCATGGCCTGGGCATTGCGGACGCGCGTGAACAGATCGGCGATGGGATCAGTCATGCTCATGAAAACATCCTTCAGAGTGCACCGATATCCGATAGAACCGGAAATCAATCAGATTGTGAGCCGGCATGGACGCCGGCCTGCTTTGCGCAGACCGCCGACTATAACAGCATTTTCAGGTTTTAGCGAATAACGATGCGGTAATCGCATCCAGCGGCTGCAGGTTGGTGCAGCCAGGTGAGCGGCTGACGGGGCTTGCCCGTCAGCCGGTCCTGCAAAGTAATTGTTACCAGCTGGCCTTGCGCAGACCAGGCACGTCGCCGCGCATGGTCGCTTCACGCAGCTTGTTGCGGCCAAGGCCGAACTTTGCGTAGACGGCACGCGGGCGACCGGTCAACGCGCAACGAGTGCGCTGGCGCACCGGGCTGGCGTCGCGCGGCAGCTTCTGCAGCTTGGTCTGCGCTTCCATCTTCTCCTCGTAGGAGGCGGTGGAGCTCAGCACGATCGCCTTCAGTTCACCGCGCTTGGCGGCATACTTCTTGACGAGTTTGGTCCGCTTGATATCGCGGTTCACCATTGATGTCTTGGCCATGGATTACGCGCCTATCAGTTGCGGAACGGGAAGCTGAACGCTGCCAGCAGGGCTTTCGCTTCTTCATCGGTCTTGGCGGTGGTGGTGATGGAGATATCCATGCCACGCAGCGCATCGACCTGGTCGAAGTCGATTTCAGGGAAGATGATCTGTTCCTTGATACCGAAGTTGTAGTTGCCACGGCCATCGAACGCTTTCGCCGAGACACCGCGGAAGTCGCGCACGCGCGGCAGCGAGATGTTGATCAGGCGATCCATGAACTCCCACATCTGGGCGCGGCGCAAGGTGACCTTGCAGCCGATCGGCCAGCCGTCGCGGATCTTGAACGAGGCAACGGATACGCGCGCCTTGGTCGTGATCGGCTTCTGGCCCGCGATCTTGGCCATGTCGGCCACGGCGTTCTCGAGCACTTTCTTGTTGCCCGCAGCTTCGCCCACGCCCATGTTCAGCGTGATCTTGGTGATGCGGGGGACCTGCATCACGTTCTGGTAGCCGAACTGCTCGGTGAGCTTGGCAACTACCTGCTCTTTATAAAAATTTTCAAGGCGCGTCATGATCGTGTTCCTTACGCGTCCACGACCTCGCCAGTCGAACGGAACACGCGGACCTTGCGCCCATCTTCGAGCGTTTTGGTGCCGACGCGTTCACCCTTGTTCGTGGCGGGGTTGAACAGCTGCACATTGGAGAGATGGATCGAGGCTTCACGCTCGACGATACCGCCAGCCTGGTTGGCCTGCGGGTTCGGCTTGGTGTGACGCTTGATCAGATTCACGTTGGAGACGAACACACGGTCGTCCGCAACACGCAGCACATCGCCACGCTGACCCTTGTTCTTGCCGGTGATCACGAGGACCTGATCACCCTTACGGATACGGTTCATTCTTGTGATCTCCGCTCAGAGCACTTCGGGCGCGAGCGAGACGATCTTCATGAACTTCTCGCTGCGCAGCTCGCGGGTAACCGGTCCGAAAATACGGGTGCCGATAGGCTCGAGCTTGTTGTTGAGGAGGACCGCTGCATTGCCGTCGAAACGGATCAGCGAACCATCGGGACGGCGTACACCCTTGGCGGTACGCACCACCACGGCATTGTACACCTCGCCCTTCTTGACCTTGCCGCGGGGAATCGCATCCTTCACGGTGACCTTGATGACGTCACCGATCGCGGCGTAACGGCGCTTGGAGCCGCCGAGCACCTTGATGCACATCAGTTCCTTCGCGCCGCTGTTGTCCGCTGCGGAAAGCGTGCTTTGCATCTGGATCATGATTGCACCCTCCCTTAGACGTTGGCGCGCGTGATGATTTCAACCACGCGATGATGTTTGGTCTTGGACAACGGACGGCATTCGGCGATACGCACGAGGTCACCCTCGTTCGCACCCAGGTCGTCCTGTGCGTGCAGCTTGGTCGACCGGCGGATGATCTTGCCGAGCAGCCAGTGCTGAACCTGACGCTCGACCAGCACGGTGACCGTCTTGTCCATCTTGTTGCTGGTGACGCGCCCTTCGAGGGTACGCGCCTGCTTGGTGTCCGATTGAACCTGGACTTCTTGGATCTTGGTAGCGCTCATGTCGGCCGTCCCTTACTTCTTGCCGCCGAGCACGAACTTCGTGCGGGCGATGTCACGCCGAACGCGGCGAAGCTGGTGCGGCTGAGTGAGCTGGCCGGAACCCTTCTGCATGCGCAGATTGAACTGCTCCTTGCGCAGGTCCAGCAGATGCTGCTTCAACTCGTCGGCCGACTGGTTATTGATATCTTTGCTGGCCATCACATCACCGCCCTGGTCACGAACTGGGTCTGCACCGACAGCTTTGCTGCCGCCAGACGGAACGCCTCACGCGCCGTGACCTCATCGAGGCCCTCGATCTCGTAAAGCATCCGGCCGGGCTGGATCTGGGCAACCCAGAACTCCACGCTGCCCTTGCCGGCGCCCATGCGCACTTCAATCGGCTTCTTGGTGATCGGCTTGTCCGGGAACACGCGGATCCACAGCTTGCCGCCACGCTTGACGTAACGGGTGATGCAACGACGGGCCGCTTCGATCTGGCGCGCGGTAAGCGCACCATGCGTGATGGCCTTCAGCCCGTACTCGCCGAAGCTGACGAGATTGGAACACTGGGCCAAGCCGTCGTTACGGCCTTTGAACTGCTTGCGGTATTTGGTTCGCTTAGGTTGCAACATGGCAACTCTCCTTACTTCGCAGACCGCTCGCGACGGCCGTCACCGGCCTCGCGACGCGAATCATTACGACGACCTTCGCCACCTTCGCGGCGCGGCTGCGACGGCTCGTCCTTCGACTCCTGGGATGCTGCTGCCAGATCGAAGATCTCGCCCTTGTAGACCCACACCTTGATGCCGATGATGCCGTAGGTGGTCTTCGCCTCGGCAAAGCCGTAGTCGATGTCGGCGCGCAGGGTATGCAGCGGCACACGGCCTTCGCGGCTCCACTCGGAACGGGCGATCTCGGCACCGTTCAAGCGACCGGATACGTTGATCTTGATGCCCAGTGCGCCAAGGCGCATCGCGTTGCCGACCGAGCGCTTCATGGCACGGCGGAACATGATGCGACGCTCCAGCTGCTGCGCGATCGACTCGGCAACCAGCTGCGCGTCCAGCTCGGGCTTGCGCACCTCGTTGACGTTGATGTGCGTCGGAACGCCCATCATGTCGCTAACTTCCTTGCGCAGCTTCTCGATATCCTCGCCCTTCTTGCCGATCACCACGCCCGGGCGGGCGGTGTGGATCGTCACGCGTGCGGTTTTCGCCGGACGCTCGATCTGGATGCGGGAGATACCGGCGGCAGCCAGCTTCTTCTTCAGCATGTCGCGCACTTTGATGTCGGCCACGAGGTACGTGGCGTAATCACGCTTGTTGGCGAACCACTTCGAGTTCCAGTCCTTGGCAATGCCGAGGCGGATACCGGTGGGATGAACTTTATGACCCATCGTCTCTATCCTCGGTCAGTTACCAACAACCACAGTAATGTGGCTGGTGCGCTTGAGAATGCGCGAGCCGCGGCCTTTGGCGCGGGCATGCATGCGTTTCATCGCCGGACCTTCATCAACGAAGATGCTGGCCACTTTCAGTTCGTCGACATCGGCGCCGAGATTGTTCTCGGCGTTGGCGACGGCCGACAGCAGGACCTTGCGGACAAGGAGCGCAGCCTTCTTGTTGGTGTAGGTGAGCACGTCGCTGGCCCGACCCACGGGAAGCCCGCGGACGAGATCAGCCACCAGGCGTGCCTTTTGCGCCGAAATGCGGGCGCCACGCAGGATCGCTTTGGCTTCAGTGCTCATCACTTGCCCTTCTTGTCGCCGACATGGCCCTTGAACGTACGGGTCACCGCGAACTCGCCGAGCTTGTGCCCGACCATGTTCTCGTTGATCAGTACGGGTACGTGCTGACGGCCGTTGTGAATAGCGATGGTCAAGCCAACCATTTCCGGCAGGATCATCGAGCGACGCGACCAGGTCTTGATCGGACGCTTGTTGTGGGCGGAAACCGCAGCTTCCACCTTCTTTACGAGGTGAAGGTCGACGAACGGACCTTTCTTCAGAGAACGCGGCATGTCGGCTTCCTGTTACTTGGTACGACGACGCACGATGAACTGCTGCGTGCGCTTGTTGTTACGGGTCTTGTAACCCTTCGCCGGCGTGCCCCACGGGCTGACCGGATGACGACCGCCAGAAGTCTTGCCTTCGCCACCGCCGTGCGGATGGTCGACCGGGTTCATCACCACACCGCGAACGGTCGGACGAATACCCAGCCAGCGCTTGGCGCCGGCCTTGCCCAGCTTCTTCAAGCTGTGCTCGCCGTTGCCGACTTCACCGATGGTGGCGCGGCAATCGACCGAGACGCGACGCATCTCGCCGGAGCGCAGACGCAGCGTGGCGTAACCGGACTCGCGTGCCACCAGCTGCACCGAGGCACCGGCGCTGCGGGCGATCTGCGCACCCTTGCCCGGACGCAGCTCGATGCAATGGATCGTGCTGCCCATCGGGATGTTGCGCAGCTGCAGGCAGTTGCCGGCCTTGATCGGCGCATCACGACCGGACACCAGACGATCGTCCACCTGCACGCCCTTCGGCGCGATGATGTAACGACGCTCGCCATCGGCGTAGCACAGCAGCGCGATGTGCGCGGTGCGGTTCGGATCGTACTCGATGCGCTCGACGCGGGCGGCAATGCCTTCCTTGTCACGCTTGAAGTCGATGATGCGGTAATGCTGCTTGTGACCGCCGCCGCGATGACGCACGGTGATGCGGCCATGATGATTGCGACCGCCGGTGCGGGACTGCGACTCGGTCAACGCCGCGTACGGCGCGCCCTTGTACAGACCTTCCGTCTTGACGCTGACTGCGTCACGACGACCCGGCGAGGTCGGCTTGTGGTTGATTAGTGCCATCTCACAGAACTCCTGGCTCAGGCCTTGGCGGAAACGTCGATGGTCTGGCCATCGGCAAGACGCACATAGGCCTTACGCTTGCCCTGGCGGCTGCCAGCGCGTTGACGGAAGGCTTTGACCTTGCCCTTGGTGTTGACGAGGTTCACCTGTTCGACCTTGACGTCGAACAGCTTTTCCACGGCAGCGCGGACATCGGCCTTGGTTGCCGCAGGGGCGACCACGAATACGTACTGGTTGTGCTCGGCCAACCGCGCCGACTTCTCGGAGATGTGCGGCGCGCGCAGCGTATCGAGAATGCGTTCGTTGTTCATGCCAGCCACTCCTCGATCTTCTTCACCGCGTCAACCGTGACCACCACATGGTCGGAACCGACCAGGCTGACCGGATTCAAACCCATCACATCCAGTACGTGGATGTAAGGAATGTTGCGTGCAGCCAGGAACACGGCCTCGTTGGCGTCTTCCGACACCAGCAGCACGCGACCGGATACTTCCAGCTCGGCCAGCTTGGCCACCATCGCGGAGGTCTTCGGCGTCTCGATGCCGAAGCTCTCGACGACCTTCAGGCGATCCTGACGAATCAGCTCGGAAAAGATCGAGCGGATGGCGACACGGTAAGCCTTGCGGTTGACCTTCTGCTCGTAGCTGCGCGGTTTGGCTGCGAAGGTGCGGCCACCACCAACGAAGATCGGTGCACGGTAGTCACCGTGACGGGCGCCGCCGCCCTTCTGCTTCTTGAATTTCTTGGTGGTACCGGACATCTCGCCGCGCGACAGCTGCGACTGGGTACCGGCACGGCCGGCCGCCTGATAGGCGATCACGACCTGATGGACCAGGGCCTTCTTGTACTCACCGCCGAACACTTCGTCCGACACGCTGAGCGCTTGCTTGGTAGGCGATGACGCGCCAATAACATTGAGTTCCATGGCGTCTCTCCTCAGCTCTTCGTCGTCGGGCGGATGATGACGTCGCCACCGGTTGCACCCGGCACCGCACCCTTCACCGCGATCAGATGACGCTCGGCGTCGACCTTGACCACTTCCAGACCCTGCTGCGTGCGGTTCACCGCACCCATGTGGCCGGACATCTTCTTGCCAGGGAACACGCGACCCGGAGTCTGGCGCTGACCGATGGAGCCCGGTGCGCGATGCGACAGCGAGTTACCGTGGGTGGCATCACCCATCTTGAAGTTCCAGCGCTTGATCGTGCCCTGGAAGCCCTTGCCTTTCGACACGCCGGCAACGTCGACGATCTGGCCTACGGTGAACACGTCGTCAGCCTTGATCTCGCTGCCCACGGTGTACTTGCCGAGATCGTCGGCAGACACGCGGAATTCCCACAGACCACGACCCGGCTCAACCTTGGCCTTCGCGTAATGGCCCTTCAGCGGCTGCGTCAACAGGTTCGCGCGCTTGGTGCCCGCCGAAACCTGGACGGCGCTGTAGCCATCGTTATCGTCCGTCTTCAACTGGGTCACGCGGTTCGGCGTCGCTTCAATCAGCGTCACCGGAATCGAGCGGCCATCTTCAGTGAAGAGTCGGCTCATGCCGCATTTGCGGCCAACCAATCCGATACTCATCTTCGTATCCTGTCTGTCGCTCAACCGAGCTTGATCTGAACATCGACGCCAGCGGCGAGATCAAGCTTCATGAGCGCGTCCACGGTTTTGTCGTTCGGGTCGACGATGTCGAGCACACGCTTGTGGGTACGGGTCTCGTACTGGTCGCGTGCATCCTTGTCGACGTGCGGCGACGTCAGGATGGTGTAACGCTCGATCTTGGTCGGGAGTGGAATCGGGCCGAGTACCGTGGCACCCGTGCGCTTAGCCGTCTCGACGATCTCGCTGGCAGAGCGGTCGATCAGACGATGATCGTACGCTTTCAGCCGAATCCGAATCTTCTGGTTCGCCATAACCGTGTCCTGTTGTCGAAAGAACGTAATGTGAAACGAAGCGGCTTCTCACCGCCCCGCACAACCCTTTGCACCACATCGGCGACCATGAACATTCACGGCCCCAATTCGAAAAGACCAGGCGAGCGCTATTCGGCTCGCCTGGACAGAATTTGCATCACGCAACGGAACATCGTCAGCAGGCAGAACCTGCGAAACATTCCACTGCGAGGGCCATCCCGGCCGGCGAACTCGAAGCACTTCCTGTGCCTCATTTCGCGGTAGGTCGACCAGAACCAAGGCTCGGTCGACAAGCAAGCTGCGAAGTATACCTGCAAATATCCCCTTAGTGAAGTAGCCGCTGACGATTTCGTCAAAACGGCCGCCTCCACGGATACGGGTGCAGGCGCTTCCCGCAGCAAGGCTGCGAACAGCCTTGTGCGACGCAGGCTTCCTACTTGATGACCTTGGCCACCACGCCGGCGCCGACGGTGCGGCCGCCTTCGCGGATGGCGAAACGCAGGCCTTCGTCCATCGCGATCGGGTGGATCAGGCTCACCACCATCTTCACGTTGTCGCCCGGCATCACCATCTCCACGCCGTCCGGCAACTGGCAGGCGCCGGTCACGTCGG
>NZ_JBHSMK010000010.1:0-38786 GCF_042654965.1 Rhodanobacter umsongensis
TCCCAAAACCTCCACCCTGACCGGTGGGGGTTTTTTTTGCCCGTCGGATGCGGCGGCTGCGACCAAGACCGCCGGCTGCAACAGGTCTATGCCAGGGTCTTATGTCAACCGCCGCCCTGAGCGGTGGCTCTTCCGCTGGCTTGACGTGGCTGCGATCGAGATCGCCGGCCTCAACAGGTCACCGGGGGTCTACCCTCGTTCTCGCGGAGATCGAGCCAAGGCCGCAAAGGCCTGGACCCGGCACCGCTGCGCTGCATCCGGAGCTTGTGGAAGCGTTCGATGTAATCAAAGACGTCGGACCGTGCCTCGGCCAGAGTCAGGTAGCGGCGGCGAAGGATAGCGTTCGCGACAGCTTTGGATCGCCTGATACTTCAGCTCGATTCCCTGGCGAAGAACGCTGCCGCTTCGGGCAAGAAGTCCTTCTCATTCTTCGCTCCCGCGAGCTCGCGCCTGGGCGTCGCCAATCCTAGTCGCGCGGCAGGCGGTCAGCCGGCGAGGGCTTTAGCCTTGTCGGTCTACACCTCGCGCCGCCCATGCCCCGCGGCCCCGACACCCCAAGCCAATATCCCGGCCCCGTGACTTGGCTGCGCGCCCGGCCGACGGGTCGGGCTCATGGCCCTCACGCTTGAACTCATCGCTGAGCTTTCTTCGCTTGGACATGACACTCCTATTTCCGATCATCGCTCTTCATGGAAGTGTCCGCGCTAACGGATAGAACCGTATCCCACCCGCTCCCGCCGGAACTGCCCCGCGAGATCACCGTCCACGCGTCGGAACACTGCGACGGCACCACCTGACCGTGTCGACGCAGATCGGCAAGCACGCCGACGGAACCCAGTCCCCTACTCGATCCGGGCAAGGGCAAAACCAGGCATGCATACCTGCATACCTGCTTGCCTACGCCGGCCAAGGTTGGCCGAGTGACGCGGGCGCCGCATTCGCAGCAGCGGCCCGGAGCCTTGATCGACTACCCATCGTGATCTTCGATTACCGCACAGTCGGGGCGCCAAGCATGCCGCCGACCTCCCCGGCGAGTGGCGAAGACGCGCTGACGACCAATCCGCGGGCTAGTGCGCCGAACGCATTGACCGCAGGCGAGCAACCCACAGCATTCCAACTCATCGAGCTGTTGCTACTCTCCACCGAGGGAACGTGCGAGAGGAAGGGCCGTGGCGCAACATTACATACTGGCAATCGACCAGGGCACGACCAGCTCGCGCTCGATCCTGTTCGATCATGCAGGCGCCATAGCTGGCTCGGCGCAGCGCGAGTGTCGACAGTTGTTCCCGCAGCCGGGCTGGGTCGAGCAGGATCCGATGGAGATTCTGGCAGGCGTGCTGGCAACGATCGCCGATGTGCTGTCCTCGGTGCGCGTCGACGCTGGCCAGTTGGCTGGCATCGGCATTGCCAATCAGCGCGAAACCAGCGTGGTGTGGGACCGACATACCGGGCAGCCGGTGTACAACGCCATCGTGTGGCAATCGCGACAAAGCCTGGCGATCTGCGAACGCCTGGAAGCAGACGGTCATGCCTCCTTGGTGCGCGAGAAGACCGGCTTGGTGATCGATGCGTACTTCTCCGGCAGCAAGATCCGCTGGATTCTCGACAATGTCGAGGGTGTCCGCACAAGGGCGGAGCGGGGCGATCTGCTGTTTGGAACGATCGACAGCTGGTTGATCTGGAATCTCAGCGGGGGCCGCTTACACGTCACCGATGTCAGCAATGCCGCCCGCACGTTGTTGTTCGACATCCACAAACGCTGTTGGGATGACGAACTGCTGCGCATGCTGGACATCCCGCGCAGTCTGTTGCCGGAGGTACGCTCGTGCAGCGAGATCTACGGACATACCGTCGCCCTGCCCGGGCTGCCGGCCGGCGTGCCGATTGGCGGCGTGGCCGGCGATCAGCAGGCCGCGCTGTTCGGGCAGGCTTGCTTCGAACCTGGCATGGCCAAGAACACCTACGGCACGGGCTGCTTCATGCTGATGAACACCGGAACGCGGGCCGTGCCTTCACGCCATGGCCTGCTGACCACGATTGCGTGGGAGATTGACGACACGGTCGAGTACGCGCTCGAAGGCAGCATCTTTGTCGCCGGCGCAGTGGTGCAGTGGCTGCGTGACGGTTTGCAGATGCTGGTGCAGGCGAGCGATTCGCAGGCATGCGCGCAAAGCGTGCCGTCCAGCGACGGCGTCTATCTTGTTCCCGCATTCGTGGGGCTGGGTGCGCCGTACTGGCGCAGTGACGTCCGCGGCGCGATATTTGGCCTGTCGCGCGGAACCCGCAGGGAACACGTGGTGCGCGCGGCGCTGGAATCGATGGCCTACCAGTCGCGCGACGTGCTAGCCGCGATGGAAGCAGACGCCGGCATCCCGTTGAAGGAACTGCGCGCCGATGGCGGCGCGATCGCCAACGACTTCATGGCGCAGTTCCAGGCAGACATGCTCGGCGTGCCGGTGCTGCGTCCGCGAGTGGTCGAGACCACGGCGTTGGGGGCGGCTTATCTGGCGGGTCTGGCGGTTGGCTTCTGGGAGAGCCGTGCCCAGATCGCCGGACTATGGCGGGAGCAACATTGCTTCCAGCCCGAGATGGATGTGCTTACCCGCGAGCGTCTTTACCGTGGCTGGCAGGATGCAGTGAACGCCACCATCGGCTTTCGCGTCGAATG
Organism: Rhodanobacter umsongensis; assembly: GCF_042654965.1. Taxonomy (NCBI): domain Bacteria; kingdom Pseudomonadati; phylum Pseudomonadota; class Gammaproteobacteria; order Lysobacterales; family Rhodanobacteraceae; genus Rhodanobacter; species Rhodanobacter umsongensis. The sequence goes on from NZ_JBHSMK010000010.1 coordinate 2,669, forward strand.
ACGTAACCGAGGCATCGAGCAGCCCAGAGCCTCGGCAAAACATCCTGGCGATCAATCGAGCCCGTAACCGAACTGGTCGAGGAACTCGGCAGCGAACTCGGCGTAGCTGAAACGCTGGTTCTGGGTACCGGGATGCTCCACTTTCAGCGCGCCCATCAGCGAGGCCATGCGGCCCACCGTCGGCCAGTCCTTGTTTGCCATGATGCCGAAGATCAGGCCCGCGCGATAAGCGTCGCCGCAGCCGGTTGGATCGACGATCTGGCGTTCACGCGCCGGCGGAATGTCATGGATCTGAGTGCCAACGTGTATGGTCGAGCCGCGCGGCCCCTGGGTCACGATATACGCGGTCACATGCCCGGCGATTTCGGTGGCGCTCCAGCCGGTGCGTGCCTGCAGCAATTGCGACTCGTAGTCGTTGACGATCACATAGGTGGACTTGGTGATCATCGCGCGGAACTCGTCGCCGCTGAACAGCGGCATCGCCTGGCCCGGATCGAAAATGAAGGGTACGCCGCGCACGGCGAATTCATCGACGTGTTGCAGCATCGCCTCGCGACCATCCGGCGCGACGATCGCGAAGTCGATCTGCGGAATGTCGCGCACGTGGTTTTCCTGCGCGCTGGACATGGCGCCAGGATGGAAGGCGGTGATCTGGTTGTTGTCCAGGTCGGTGGTGATGAAGCACTGCGGCGTGAACTGGTCCTCGAACTCGCGCACGCAATCGAGCTGAATGCCGCACTGTTCCATGTGCTTGCGGTACGGCGCGAAGTCCTGGCCCACGGCTGCGACCGGCAGCGGATCGCCGCCAAGCAGCTTGAGGTTGTAGGCGATATTGCCGGCGCACCCGCCGAACTCGCGGCGCATCCGCGGCACCAGAAACGACACATTCAGGATGTGCATCTGGTCGGGCAGGATGTGATTCTTGAACTGGTCCTGGAACACCATGATGGTGTCGTAGGCCAGCGATCCGCAGATGACGGCAGGCATGATGTGCGGGAACCCCGGGGCAAGGTGGACAGGCCGAGAGTGCCACGGCCGGCCGATGGCCGCGCCGGATGCTCCGGTCAAAAGGGGGAATCGTACCGCCATATGCGCGGATTGGCGATCCTCGGGGGTGACGCACAGCTCATTCCGGGCCGAAGAAAACGCGCATATCACGGTGTTGTAGAAGGGTTTCTTAACGTTATTGTCCTTGCGCATGCAGATCGTGCTGACTAGACTGGCGAGCTTACTTTTTAGCCAAGCCGACCCACGGCGGACCCATGTTCAAGAAGTTCCGCGGCATCTTTTCCAACGACATCTCCATCGACCTCGGCACGGCCAACACACTGATCTATGTGCGTGGCCAGGGCATCGTGTTGAACGAGCCTTCGGTTGTGGCGATTCGCCAGGATCGCGGCCCCGGCGGCCCGCGCACGATCGCGGCAGTCGGCAGCGACGCCAAGCGCATGCTCGGCCGCACGCCGGGCAATATCGCCACGGTACGACCGATGAAGGACGGCGTGATCGCCGACTTCACCATGACCGAGGCGATGCTGCAGCACTTCATCAAGCAGGTGCACAAGTCGCGCTTCCTGCGGCCGAGCCCGCGCGTGCTGGTCTGCGTGCCGTGCGGTTCGACCCAGGTCGAACGCCGCGCGATCAAGGAATCGGCCGAAGGTGCCGGTGCGCGCGACGTGTTCCTGATCGAGGAGCCGATGGCTGCGGCGATCGGCGCCGGCATTCCGGTGCACGAGGCGCGCGGCGCGATGGTGCTGGACATCGGTGGCGGCACCTCCGAGGTGGCGGTGATCTCGCTCAACGGCATCGTTTACTCGCAGTCGGTGCGCGTGGGCGGCGACCGTTTCGACGAGGCGATCATCAACTACGTGCGGCGCAACCACGGCACGCTGATTGGTGAATCCACCGCCGAGAAGATCAAGCTGCAGATCGGCTGCGCCTTCCCGCAGAGCGAGGTCAAGGAGATCGAGATCTCCGGCCGCAACCTGGCCGAGGGCGTGCCGCGCATGTTCACGATCAACTCCAACGAAATCCTCGAAGCGCTGCACGAGCCGCTCGCCGGCATCGTAGCAGCGGTGAAATCGGCGCTCGAGCAGACCCCGCCGGAACTGTGCTCCGATGTCGCCGAGCGCGGCATCGTGCTGACCGGCGGCGGCGCGCTGCTGCGCGATCTGGATCGGTTGATCTCCGAGGAAACCGGTCTGCACGTGCAGGTGGCAGATGATCCGCTGACCTGCGTGGCCCGCGGTGGCGGAAAGGCGCTGGAGCTGATCGATCAGCACGGCAGCGATTTCTTCGCGCCCGAATAACGCACGCTGGGCAGGGGCGGCCATGGCGCGCACGCGCGACGAATCCTCGCCTCTGTTCGCCGGCAATGCGGCCGGCACGCTGAGGTTGATTGTCTATCTTGCCCTGGCCGTGGTGCTGATGGTGCTCGACCATCGCAACGGCTGGCTGTGGCGTCTGCGCTATACCGCTTCCGCCGTGGTCGAGCCGGTGTACCGGCTTGCCGGCCTGCCCGCGGTGGGCGTGCGCACGATGAGCGTGGCCTTTGCCGATCGGCAGTGGCTGACCGAGCAGAACCAGCGCCTGCGCGAGGACCTGCTGCTGGCCAATGCCAAGTTGAACCGGATGGCCGCCGTCGCCGAGCAGAACCAGCGTCTGAAGGAATTGCTCGACACCCAGCACAGCCTGGAACTCAACGTGCAGTTGGCGCGGGTGATCGGCGTGGACCTGGGGGCCTATCGTTACCAGCTGACCTTGAACATGGGCGCCCGCGATGGTGTCCGGCCGGGCCAGCCGGTGATCGACGCGCATGGCGTCATGGGGCAGGTGAAAGAGGTGTTGCCGACCACTTCGGTGGTCATGTTGATCACTGATCCCTCGCATGCGATTCCGGTGGTGATCGAGCGCACCGGGCTGCGCACCGTGGCCTATGGCTCGCGTGACGGCGATCAGCTGGCCCTGCCCAACATCCCGTTGGCGGCCGACGTGCGCGCCGGCGACAAGCTGCTCACCTCCGGCCTGGGTGGCCGCTTTCCACCGGGTTTTCCGGTTGGCGAGGTTGCCTCCGTCGCGCCGGCGGCTACCGGCATGTTCCAAGTGGCGCTGGCAACGCCGGCCGCGGACCTGGATCGCAGCGAGGACGTGCTGCTGCTGCACGATCAGGCCGAACCGGACGGACCTCCTGCGCCGGTGACGCCGATGGGTCCACCCGGTGACTTGGCGCCGGGCGCCGCATCGGCCGCCGCACCGAAGCCCGTGACCGCAAACGGCGGAGTCGCGCGATGAACAAGCAGCGCCTGAGCCTCTGGTGGTTCATCGGCACGCTGGTGTTTGCGCTGCTATTGATGCTGGTGCCGCTGCCGGGCGTGCTGGAACCGTTCAAACCGTATTGGCCGGCGCTGGTCCTGCTGTATTGGTCGCTGGAGTCGGAGGATCGGGTCACCCTGGGTCTGGCCTTCATGGTCGGCCTGGGCGCGGATCTGCTCACCGGCATCGTGCTGGGCGAGCAGGCCTTGCGCCTCTGCGCGCTCGTGTTCATCGCGCTGCGTTTTCGTTCGCGGTTGCGCTTCTTTCCGATGTGGCAACAGGCGCTGGCGGTGCTGGCGCTGTTGTTGAATGACCGCATCCTGCTGCTGATCGTGCGGGTACTGGCCGGTGCGTCGCTGCCGCCGGCAAGCTGGTGGATCTCGCCGTTCGTGGGTGCGGCGCTGTGGCCGTTCCTGTTCCTGTTGCTCGACGACCTTCGCGCGCGCCTGCGGATTCAATGAAACATGAACCTGTGAGATGAAGAAACGGGGAGCGATCAAGGACCCGCGCGGCGAAAGCCTGCAGTTCCAGCGCCGTGCGCTGGCCGGATTCGTGTTGATCATGCTGAGCCTGTGCCTGCTGGTCAGCCGCTTCGTGTTTCTGCAGGTGATGCATCACGACGAGTTCGTCACGCGCTCGCAGGCCAACCGGGTCAAGCCGCGCGCGATCCCGCCCGCGCGCGGGCTGATCTACGATCGCAACGGCGTGCTGCTGGCCGACAACGTGCCGGCATTCCGTCTTGAGGTGGTGCCGGAGCAGGTCAAGGACATGCCTGCGTTGCTGGCGGGACTGGGCAAGGTGGTGCCGCTGGGGCAGGACGACCTGGAGGCGTTCCGCAAGCAGCTCACACAGAGCCGGCGTTTCGAGAGCGTGCCGCTGAAGATGCACCTGACAGAAGACGAGATCGATCGCTTCGCCGTGAATCGCTGGCGCTTTCCCGGCGTGGACGTGGTGCCGTACCTGACCCGCCGCTATCCGTTCGGTGAACTGCTCGCGCATGTGGTCGGTTATGTCGGGCGCATCGATGCATCTGACGTGGAGCGGCTCGACCCCAAGCGCTACCAGGGCACCAGCCATGTCGGCCGCAGCGGCCTCGAACGCTCCTACGAAGACGTGCTGCACGGCACGCCGGGCTACGAACTGCTTGAAGTCAATGCCGACGGACGCACCCAGCGCGTGCTGGAAACGCACCCGCCCACGCCGGGCAGGAACCTTTACCTGAGCATCGATGTGCGGCTGCAACGAGCCGCCGAGGACGCGTTCGCCGGCCGGCCCGGTGCATCCGTCACGATCGATCCGCGCAACGGCCAGGTGCTGGCGATGGTCAGCGTGCCCACGTTCGATCCCAACCTGTTCGTCAACGGCATCAGTCAGGCGGACTACAGCGCGTTGACCAACGACCCGGACAAACCGCTGTACAACCGCGCGCTGCGTGGCGTGTACCCGCCCGGCTCCACGGTGAAACCGTTTCTTGCGCTGGGTGGACTGGAATACGGCGTGCGCCGGCCCGAAGACACCGTGTTCTCGACCGGCCAGTTCTGTCTGCCCGGCCAGAAGCGCTGCTATCGCGACGATACCCGCGGCGGCGACGGCACGGTGAACATGGTGCGCGCGATCGAGAAGTCGACCAATACCTACTTCTACAAGCTGGCGCTGGATCTCGGCATCGATCGGTTGAGCGCGTGGATGAGCCGCTTTGGCTTCGGCAGCAAGACCGGCATCGATCTTGTCGGCGAGTCCGAAGGCATCCTGCCCTCGCGCGAGTGGAAATCGGAGCACAGCAAGTTCGGCTGGTTCCCCGGCGAAACCGTGATTGCCGGCATCGGTCAGGGTTACTGGGCGGTGACCCCGCTGCAACTCGGGCATGCCATCGCCACGTTCGCCGGCCATGGCGTGCCCTACGCGCCGCGACTGGTGATGGCCACCGCTGCAGTGGCGGACGGGCAGCGCCGCCCATTGCCCAACCCGCCCAGCGGCGCGTCACTGATCCGCAAGTCGTCCGAGTGGGACGTGATCAACGAAGGCATGCGCGCGGTGATCGTCAGCGGTACCGGCCGGCTCGCGCGATTGAACGACGGCTTCCCGTATCTGATCTCCGGCAAGAGCGGCACGGCCGAACGCTTCTCGCGCACCTCCGAGGCGTATGACACCAACAAGAACACCGCCTACCTGGCAACGCGCCATCGCGCCTGGTTCATGGGCTATACGCCGTCGGACGACCCGCAGATCGCCACTGCCGTGGTGCTGGAAGCCGGCGCGTGGGGCGGCACGGATGCCGGACCGATCATGCGCAAGATTTTCGATGCCTGGGCCCTCGCCAAGGGCGTGAAGCTGCCCGCCGATACCCAGCCGCCCGCCGCGCCGGCACCCGCCATCGGCGACGGCAGTCCGGTGGAAGATGTACCGGCGCAGGCATCCAGCGGCGAGGGAGCCATTCCATGATCGGGACACTTCATGTTCGCTTGCGCCGCGTTCTGCGCCGCATCCTGACCCGGCCGCGGATCGACCTGCCGCTCGCGGCCGGCCTGTTCGTCCTGGCGTTGATCGGCCTCGTCACGCTTTACAGCGCCGGCGACGGCAGCGTGGCCCTGGTCGGCGGACAGGCCGGCCGCTTCGTGCTCGGCGGCGCCTTGCTGCTGGTGGTATCGCGCATCCCGCCATCGGTGCTGCGCGGCTGGACACCCTGGCTGTACGCCGGCAGCACCGCGCTGCTGGTGATAGTGGCGATACTGGGCGAGGGGCGCGGCTCGGTGCGCTGGCTGGATCTGGGCGTGATGCGTTTTCAGCCGTCCGAACTGCTCAAGCTGACGATGCCGATGATGGTGGCCTGGTATCTGCATTCGCGTCAGTTGCCGCCGGGCTGGAAGGATATCGCCATGGTCGGCGCGCTGATCGCCATCCCGGCCGGGCTGATTGCCGAGCAGCCGGATCTGGGCACCGCCGTGCTGGTGGCCGCGGCCGGAGCGTTTGCGCTGTTCCTGTCCGGCATGGCGTGGTGGCGCATCGGATTGCTGGTCGGCGTGGTGGCCGGCATGGTTCCAGTGGGCTGGCACTTCCTGCATCAGTACCAGCGCGATCGCGTGCTGACCCTGCTCAATCCGGAATCCGATCCGCTCGGCAACGGCTGGCACATCATCCAGTCGCAGATTGCGGTGGGTTCCGGCGGCATCTTCGGCAAGGGCTGGCAGCACAGCACGCAGTCGCGGCTGGACTTCTTGCCCGAGCACACGACCGACTTCATTTTCGCGGTGTTCTCCGAAGAGTTCGGCCTGCTCGGCGTATGCGGCTTGATCGCGCTGTACGCGTTCATCATCGGACGCTGCCTGTGGATTGCGATGGACGCGCGCGACACCTACTCGCGCCTGCTCGCGGGCGCCATCGGCATGAGCTTTTTCGTCTACGTGTTCGTCAACGGCGGGATGGTGGCGGGCATGCTGCCGGTGGTCGGCGTGCCACTGCCGATGATCAGCTATGGCGGCACCTCGGCGGTGTCTCTGCTGACCGGTTTCGGTGTGCTGATGTCGATCCACGCCCATCGCAAGACGCACCTGTGAGAAGCACGGCGGATGGCCAGGCGCACGGCCCGGCGTTGCCCGGTGTGCGTGTTAGGCTTTCGACCACATCGTTTTCCGCGAGCGCAATCTGCACATGACCGCCACATCCGCGTCGCATCCGGCCCGTCTCCTCGCCGTCCTGAGCCTGCTCTGGATGGGCGTGCCGACCCCGGTGCAGGCGGCGACGCATCCCGGCCAGGCCGCGCTGGTGCGCGAGGTGGCGCGCGATACCGGCAAGAGTCCGCAGGTGCTCAATGCGCTGCTTGGCAGTGCCACGATGCAGCAGAGCATTCTCGATGCGATCAGCCGCCCGGCCGAGGCCAAGCCGTGGAAGGATTACCGGCCGATCTTCCTCACCGACAAGCGCATCGATGACGGCATCGCGTTCTATCGCGCACATCGCGCATTGCTGGAGCAGGTCGGCAGGCAGTACGGCGTGGCGCCGCAGTACATCGTGGCCATCGTCGGCGTGGAGACCAGCTACGGGCGCAACACCGGCAAGTACAAGGTGCTCGACGCGCTGGTCACGCTGGGCCTGTACTACCCGCCGCGCGCAAAGTTCTTCCGCGAGCAGCTGAAAGAGCTGCTGGAAATGCCGGACAACCATCTCGCCGGTCCGATCGACACGCTCACCGGCTCGTACGCCGGCGCGCAGGGCTGGGGCCAGTTCATGCCCACCAGCATCCGCGATTTCGCGGTGGACGCCGATCAGGACGGCCGCATCGATCTGCGGAACTCGCTGCCGGACATCTTCGCCAGCGTCGCCAACTATTTCGCGAAGCACGGCTGGGTCGACGGTGGCCCGGTCGCCGCGCGCGCACAGCCGGATGCGGCCGCGCAACCCATCATGGTGAAGGACGCCACGCCGCAATGGCCGCTGGAACAGCTCGAAGCCTGGGGTTACGCACCGCTGCAGGCGTTGCCGCCGGCGCAGCCGACCAGCCTGCAGACCTTGCAGGGCCCGAACGGGCCGGAGTACTGGTTCACCTTCCAGAACTTCTACGTGATCACCCGCTACAACCGCAGCCCGCTGTATGCCATGGCGGTCGACCAGCTGGCTGGCGCCATCGCCGCCGGCGTGGGCCAGATGGACCCGGCGCGATGAGAGCGGCACGGGCATGGATGCTGCTGCTGGCGTTGATGCTGTTGGCCGCCTGCGGGGGCAAGAGCACCCGACCGACCCGGGCGGCCGGTGCAGCGGCGCGGTATCCGCCGGGCCGCGTGGACGCAGCGAGCAGCCCACGCGCGGACAGCTTCCGCGATGACCTCAGCAGATCGCAAGACAGCCGCTATCGCGACGGCAACGACAGCGTGCCCGGCGACGTACCGGACCTCAGCAAGCTGGTCGAGCCGGTGCCCAGGGTCGAGCCGCGGTCGCTGTACGGCAACAAGTCGCCGTACACCGTGCTCGGCCATTCCTACCGTGTGCTGCCCAGCGCGCGCGGCTACGACGAGCGCGGCATCGCCTCGTTCTACGGCAACAAATTCCATGGCTACAAGACCTCCAGCCTGGAGACCTACGACATGTACGCGTTCAGCGCGGCCAGCACCACGCTGCCGCTCCCCAGCTATGCGCGCGTCACCAATCTCGAAAACGGCAAGAGCGTGATCGTGCGGATCAACGACCGCGGACCGTTTCACCAGAACCGCCTGATCGATCTGTCCTATGCTGCCGCGGTGAAAATCGGCATCTGGCCCAAGGGCACCGGGCTGGTCGAGGTGCGCGGCATCGATCCGGCAAATCCCACGCAGGAACTGCCGCCGCCCACCGTGGTCACAACCGGGCACCCCGGCATCTACCTGCAGGTGGGCGCGTTTTCCGACAGGGACAACGCCGAGCGGCTGGCCCAGCGCCTGCGTCTGGCCAACCTCGGCGTGGTGCGGGTGATGGAGGCCGAGGTCAACGGTCGTCGCGTGCGGCGGGTGCGGGTCGGGCCGCTGGCGAACGTGGACCGCGCTGACCAGGTCAGCGCCCGGATCGAAGACATGGGCCTGCCCCGGCCCCAGGTCGCGGTAGACTGAGCAGGATTTGCGTTTCCCTTTTTAATCATGTCGGCATGCCACGCCGGCATCCCAGAAACTGGACTGAACCACACGATGAATTTTTTCCGCCGCACCCTGATTCCGTTCGCCGCCGTATTGCTGGTTGGTGTTGCCGTTGCCCAGACGCCGCCGCGCCCCTCGCCGGTGCCTCGCCCGGTGGTGCCGGATGCGCCGGTGCCGCCGCCGCCGGACGTCGACGGCAAGAGCTGGGTGCTGATGGATTACGCCACCGGCCAGATCCTCGCCAGCAAGGAGCCGGACCTTCGCCTGGAGCCGGCATCGATCACCAAGATCATGACCGACTATGTGGTCTCCGCCGAGGTCGCCAACGGCAAGATCCACATGACCGATCCGGTGACCATCAGCGAGAACGCCTGGCGCGGCGGCGGCGCCGGCACCGACGGTTCCACCAGCTTCATGAAGCTCAACAGCCAGGTGCCGCTGAAGGACCTGCTGTACGGCATGATCATCCAGTCCGGCAACGACGCGGCCATCGCGCTGGCCGAGCACACCGCCGGTTCCGAGCCGGCGTTCGCCGGCTTGATGAACGCCTATGCCAAGCAGCTGGGCATGGTCAATTCGAACTTCCAGAACGCCTCGGGCTACCCGATCGAGAACCACTACACGACGGCGCATGACATTGCGCTGCTGTCGCGCGCGCTGATCCACGATTTTCCGGATGACTACGCGATCTCCGCGATCAAGGAGTTCGAGTGGAACGGCATCAAGCAGCACAATCGCAACACGCTGCTGTGGCGCGACCCGACCGTGGACGGCATCAAGACCGGCCACACGGCCGCTGCCGGCTACTGCCTGGCCGCCTCGGCCAAGCAGGGCGATTCGCGCATGATCGCGATCGTGATGGGCGCCAGCAGCGAGAAGGCGCGCGCCGATTCGGCGATGGCGCTGCTCAACTACGGCTTCCGTTTCTATGAAACGCACAAGTTGTATGACGGCAACAAGGAGCTGGTGACGCCCCGGTTGTGGAAGGGCGCGGCGAACCAGTTGCCGCTGGGCGTGGCCGACAACGTGCTGGTCACGGTCAAGCGGGGTCAGTACGACCAGCTCAAGGCGACCATGGACATTCCCGCCACCCTGATCGCGCCGTTCAAGAAGGGCCAGCAGGTGGGTACGCTGCGCATCACGCTGGCCGGTCAGCCGGTGCAGAACGTGCCGCTGATCGTGCTGAACGATGCGCCACAGGGTGGCTTCTTCTCGCGGCTGTGGGACAGCATCCTGTTGTGGTTCCACAGCAGCAAGGACAAGCCCGATCAGGCGCACGGTACCAAGTGATGCAACCGATCGACTTCAGCAAGGCGAAGCAGGACGGCAAGGGTTTCCAGTTTCCCGGTGAGTTCGAGATCACCGCGGTCGGCAACGCCAGCGCCAACCTGCCGACCCACGTGCCGCAATTGCTGGAGCGCGCCGGCCTGCGCGTGCTGCACGAGAGCGTGCGGCACCGGCATTCCGGCGCCGGCAATTTCGTTTCGATCACCGTGAGCTTCTATTGCGATACCCGCGAACATTACGAGGCCGCGCATACCGCGCTGCGCGCGAGCCCGGACGTTCGCTACACGCTTTGAACGGGAATCGGGAATGGCGATCGATCGAGCCGCCATTCGACGAACACGCTTTCCGGCAACCTGCAACCCTCCGTCACCGCGACCCTGCCGTGAACACTGACGCCCGACTTCCGACTCTCCATCCCAGGCCATTGAAGATCCGTCGCCTCGGTCGGCAACCCTACGCGGCGACCTGGCGTGCGATGAGCGCGTTCACCGACAACCGCGCCGCCGATACCGCCGACGAACTGTGGCTGCTGGAGCACGACCCGGTGTTCACCTTGGGCCAAGCCGGCAGGATGGAGCACGTGCTGGCGCCTGGCGACATTCCGGTATTGCCGGTCGACCGCGGTGGCCAGGTGACCTATCACGGCCCGGGCCAGATCGTGGGCTATCCGCTGATCGACCTGCGCCGCGCCGGCGTGGGCGTGCGCGAGCTGGTCCACAGGATCGAGCAATCGCTGATCGACACGCTGGCGCATTGGGACGTCATCGCGGCGCGGCGCGACGGCGCGCCCGGTGTCTACGTGGGCGAAGCCAAGGTCGCGGCGCTGGGCTTGCGCGTGCGGCGCGGCTGCAGCTTCCACGGGCTGGCTTTCAACGTGGCGATGGACCTGGAGCCGTTTCATCGCATCAATCCTTGCGGCTACAAGGGTTTGGCGGTCACGCAACTGCTAGACTTGGGCGGCCCGTCACAGTTGGCCACGGTCGAGGACGTGCTGGTGGAGAAGTTCTGCCGCCAGTTCGGCTTCGTTGCCGAGCCCGCTGCCCCCGTTTTACCTGAACTCCCCGCTCGCGCAGCGGTCTGAGCTATCTACATGAGCGAAATCTCCACCTCTCCCAAGATCATCCCGATCACCGTCGTCAGCGGTGCGCCGTCGGTCGAAAAGCAGGTCGGCAGCGACAAGATCGCGCTGAACCGCGCCGGCTTCGACACCGCCGTGCCGATCTTGCGCAAGCCATCGTGGATCCGCGTGCGCCTGCCGCAGGGCAATGCCGTGCAGCAGCTGAAGGCGCGCCTGCGCGAGAACGCGCTGGTCACGGTATGCGAGGAAGCCTCCTGCCCGAACATCCACGAATGTTTCAGCAAGGGCACCGCCACCTTCATGATCCTCGGCGAGGTGTGCACGCGCCGTTGCTCGTTCTGCGACGTGGCGCATGGACGCCCGGTCGCGCCCGATCCGCTGGAACCGGCGCGGCTGGCCGAGACGATCCGCGACATGCGGCTGAAGTATGTGGTGATCACTTCGGTCGACCGCGACGATCTGCGCGATGGCGGCGCCGAGCATTTTGCTGCCTGTATCCGTGCCACGCGCCACGCCAGCCCGAACATCAGGATCGAAATCCTCACCCCCGACTTCCGCGGCAAGGGCCGCATGGAACGGGCGCTGGAAGTGCTGAAGGATTTTCCGCCGGATGTGTTCAACCACAACCTGGAAACGGTGCCGCATCTCTATCGCGAGGTCCGGCCCGGCGCCGACTACCAGTGGTCGCTGGATCTGCTCAAGCGTTTCAAGGCGCAGCATCCCGGCGTGCCGACCAAGTCCGGCATCATGCTTGGCCTAGGTGAAACCCGCGATCAGGTGATCGAAACCATGCGGGATCTACGCGCCCATGACGTCGAGATGATCACCATCGGCCAGTACCTGCAGCCCACGCCGCACCATCATCCGGTGGTGCGCTACTGGACTCCCGAAGAATTCGATGCGCTGCGCGCGGCCGGTGAGGCGATGGGTTTCCATCACGTCGCCTCCGGTCCGCTGGTGCGTTCGTCCTACCACGCCGACCTGCAGGCCCATGCAGCCGGCGTTACCGAATCGGCCTGAGAGCATTCATGAAATTTCGTCCCGCGCTGGTCTTGCTGTTTGCCCTCACCGCGACCTGCGCAATTGCGCAGTCGGCCGCCGACCTCGGTGCCGGCAAGACGCGCAAGGCAGCCACCTGGCCGCTCACTTCCACGCCCGAGGAGGCGCAGGCGGCGCAGCTTTCGGCGCGCTTCCTGACCCGTTTCCACTACGACGCGCAGCCGCTCGACGATGCGATGTCGGCGCGGATCTACGACGCCTACTTCAAGCTGCTCGACGGCGAAAAGGTGTTTTTCACCAAGGCCGACATGGCCAAGTTCGCGCCGCTGAAGACCAAACTCGACGACGCGATCTGGAATCAGGATCTGTCCGCGCCGTTCTCGGTGTTCAACCTCTACGTGCAGCGTGCCGTCGAACGCATGACGTATGCGCGCGGCCTGCTCAAGCAGGGTTTTGATTTCTCCGTGGACCAGAGCTACACGTTCGATCGCGAGCACGCCGACTGGCCGAAGGACCAGGCCGAGCTGGACGACCTGTGGCGCAAGCGCACGATGAACGACTGGCTGCGTCTCAAGTTGGCCGGCAAGCCCGATGCGGAGATCCGCAAGACGCTGGACAAGCGCTACGCCGGCTATATCGAGCGGGTCAAGCAGCTCGATGGCGAAGATGCCTTCCAGACCTTCATGACTTCCTACGCCGAGACCACCGATCCGCATACCGATTACCTCGGGCCGCGCGCCGCGGAGAACTTCGACATCGCGATGAAGCTGTCGCTGGAGGGCATCGGTGCGGTTCTGCAGGCACGCGACGATTACACCCAGATACGCGAGCTGGTGCCGGCCGGGCCGGCCAACAAGTCGGGCAAGATCCAGGTCGGCGACCGCATCGTCGGTGTCGGCCAGGGCGACAGCGGCCCGATCACGGACGTGATCGGCTGGCGCCTGGACGACGTGGTCAACCTGATCCGCGGCAAGAAGGACACCACCGTGCGGCTGGAGATCCTGCCCGCCGATACCGGCGTGGACGGCAAGCACGAAATCGTCAGCCTGGTGCGCAAGAAGGTCAGCATCGAGGAGCAGGCGGCGAAGAAGAAGATCGTCGAGATCAAGGACGGCGACGTCACCCGCAAGATCGGCGTGATCGAGCTTCCCACGTTCTATTCCGATTTCGGTGCGCGCAGCGCCGGCGACAAGAACTTCAAGAGCGCCACCCGCGACGTCGCCAGGCTGCTGGGCGAACTCAAGACCGCGGGCGTACAGGGCGTCGTCGTGGACCTGCGCAACAACGGTGGCGGCTCGCTGGCCGAGGCCAACTCGCTGACCGGCCTGTTCATCGACAAGGGGCCGGTNCGCTGGCGGTACTGGTCAACCGGGGCACAGCGTCGGCTTCGGAGATCTTTTCCGCGGCGATCCAGGACTATCACCGTGGCCTGATCATCGGCGAGCCCACCTTCGGCAAGGGCACCGTGCAGAACCTGGTCGACCTGGACCGTTTCTCTCAGAACGACAGCGAGACGCCTCAGCTGGGCGAGCTGAAGATGACCATCCAGGAATTCTTCCGCATCAACGGCGGCTCCACCCAGTTGAAGGGCGTGACGCCGGACATCGCGTTCCCGAAGAACGGCGACGACAAGGACTTCGGCGAGTCGACCTACGACAACGCGTTGAAGTGGACGCAGATCCCGCCGGCCGACTACCAGGTGGTGGCGAACCTCAACGCCTACCTGCCGCAGCTGCTCCAGCTGCACGCCGACCGCGTGGCGACGTCGCCGGCGTGGAAACTGATGCTCGACGAACTGGCACAGTACAAGACCATGCGCGCCAAGACCGCGATCTCGCTGAACTTCGCCACCCGCGAGATAGAGCGCAAGCAGCAGGACGCGATCCAGTCCGACTTCCGCACCCGCCACAAGGCCATCGACGGCAGCGATGCCTTGCTCGCCGACGACGCCAGCCGCCTCGACGACGGCCTCAACGCGAACGAGCGCAGCCTCACGAGCGAGCTGAAGCAGGAGAAGGAGGCGAAAAAGGCAAAGGACGTGCAGCTCAACGAAACCGCGCACATCCTGTTCGACGCGATCGGCATGATCAAGTCCGACCCCAAACTGGCCAGCGAGGTGCTGCCGTACGGCGGAAAGTACGCCAGCACCGCGGCGGTCACGGCCAAGGCCGAACATGCCGCCGTGCCGACTTCGCAACCCTGAGTTCCATGTGGGGTGAAAGACAAGAAAAAACCGGCGCCTGGCGCCGGTTTTTTTTGGTGACCGCGGCGCGGTTTACTGCGCGGCGTGCTTCGCCTGCTTCCGTTCGCGCTGCTGCTTCATCCAGCGCTGGTAGGCGTCGATGTACGGCATCTCGCGCAGCACTTTCGCGCGCGGATCGACGATCAGCAAACTGCCGGCCGGCACCTTCAGCTGGCCATTGCCATCGGTCATCGGCAACGTGTGCACCGCATCGCCCACCTGCACGTCCACCGGCATCGGGAACGGCTTGCCGTGTTCGGTGACCCAGTGCAGCGTGACCGTATCGCCGTCATGCCGCACGTCGAGGCGCGGCAGCGCGGCATCGCGCAGGTAGACATCGAAGAACCAGCGCAGGTCGCGGCCGGTCACCTTGTCGACGATCGCCACGTAGTCGCTGGTGCTCGCGTAACGCGGGCTGAAATTGCCCGGCTTCGGATCGGCGCGGCCATACACCAGCAGGCGGATGCTGTCGAAGAAATCCTTGTCGCCAATCAGCTGGCGCAGGGAGTGCAGCATCACGGCGCCCTTGTTGTAGATGTCCTGGCCGGGGCCGATGTCGCCGTCATAGACCTGCTCTTCGGTCTTGCTGCTGCCGGATACGACCGGGTGCCGGTTGCGCAGCATCAGCCGCAGGTCGCGCAGCCAGCTGTAGTAATCGGTGTCGCCATGCAGGTACTGGCTGTAGAGCGGCTGCATGTACGTGCCGAAGCCCTCGTGCAGCCACATGTCGTCCCAGTCGGCATTGGTGACCTGGTTGCCGAACCACTCGTGCGCAAACTCATGCTGCAGCAACTGGTCGAAGCCGTAGCCGTCGAGGCGGTAGTTGTTGCCGTAGGCGTTGATGGTCTGGTGTTCCATGCCCAGGTGCGGGGTTTCCACCACGCCCATCTTCTCGTCGCCGAACGGGTACGGGCCGATCTCCTGTTCGAAGAAGTCCAGCATGCGCGGGAAGCCCGCGAACAACTCCTTCGCCTGCGCCTCCTGCCCGCGCAGGTACCAGAACTGCAGCGGGATGGTGTTGCCGTAGCGGCTCTTGTAGTCGGCCTTGAGTTCGTCGAACGGGCCGACGTTGATCGAGATCGCATAGGTATCGGGATGCTTGGCGCGCCAGTGATACGTATGCCGGTCGCCCTCGTCGGTGATGCCCACGAGCATGCCATTGCCGGGCGCGGCCAGCGTCCTGGGCACGGTGATGAAGGTATCGACCAGGTCGGGCTCGCCTTGCGCCTGGTCGATGCACGGCCAGAACAGGTCGCAGCCCTCGCCCTCGACCGCGCTGGCCACCCAGGGCTGGCCGTCGGCGGTGTGGCTCCAGACGAAGCCGCCATCCCATGGCGCTTTTTTCGCGACGTGCGGCTTGCCGCCGTAGCGAATGGTCACGCGTGCCTTGCCGCCTGCGGCAAGCGGCGTCGACAACTGAATGCGCAGGCGTCCGTCCGGATTGCTCCACGCGCCGGCGGCGAGTGTATGGCCGTCCAGATCGATGCTGCTGATCGGCAGGTTGCGGTCCAGGTCCAGCAGCAGCACGTCGGTGGCGGATTTCGCGGTGAAGCTCAGCGTGGCGATGCCGTCGATGCGCTGCTGCGCGGCGTCCACGGTGAAGTGCAGCTCGGCGTGATCGAAATGCACCCGCGCCTGTTCGACCGGCATCACGCCGCCGGAACCCAGCGTCTGTGCCGTCAGCGCCGGCTGGGCCGGTGCCGCGGTCCGGGCGATCGGTACGCTAGTGCAGGCGGCAAGGGCGAGCGCCACGCCGGTGGCGAGCAGATGCTGGCGAAGGTGCATGGTGGCTTCCGGTCGTGGAAACCGACAGGATGCAATGTTCCAGGCCCGCGTGACAACGCCATAAGTCATACCGGCGGCTCGGCCGACACGCCGCCGCGGCGGCCCGCCGTGCCCGCTCTATTCGGCGTAGCCGAGGCGATCGATCCACGGCTGCAGCAACGGCAGCACGGGCTCGAACTGTTCGCGATAGTTCTGCCAGCGACCGACCGCCTTGCGGTGAACGCCTTCGGTGACTTGCGCATAGCTGGGTGTGCTGATGAAACGCTTGTCCCGTGCGTGTTCGGCGAAGCGCGCCATGGGCGACGCGTCGGAAGTTTCGAGGAACTGCCCCAGCCGGTCGACCTGATCGTCGAACTGGCTGACGACGGATTCGTAGCGCCACTCCAGTACCCGAGGCGCAAACGCGTCGACATCGCGGTACCACTGCTCGAAGGCCCTGGCGTAGCCGCGCGCCAGGCGTGGCAGCGACGAACACAGCACCATGAACGCCGGCGAGCGGAACGGCTGCATGCTGCAGCTGAGCAGCACGTCGCAGGGGTGGCGCAGGCACAGGATGATGCGCGCGTGCGGAAACAGCCGCATGATCATCGGCAGGCACAGCATGTTGAGCGGATTCTTGTCCACCAGGCGACGCTCGCCGAGGTCGGGCAGCACCTTGCCGACCAGGCGCCGATAGACGCTGCGCAGTTGATCGGCGTCCTGCTGCGTCAGGCTCGCCAGGTCCGCGGGATAGTGCTGGCCAACCAGCGCCATGCCTTCGATCAGGTCATGGATGTAGGCGCGCTCATCCATGGACCGGAAATCGGGATGGGCATCGAGCATCTGTTCCAGCAAGGTGGTGCCGGAACGGGGGAAGCCGACCACGAAGACCGGGCTGTGCCGGCTGTCGGGCGAGGACAACGGTTTCCAGTCGGCACGGGTAGCGTGCCCGAGGTCGCCGCCCGCCACCTGCAGCGGCTGACTGTCTGCCGCCAGCAGTTCCGGCACCACGTTCCGGGCGATGTCGAGCTGGGTGGCGTGCGCCGTGCACCGCGCCTGCCACGCCTCGGGATAGCGCCCTTGCCGGTCGCGGGCGGCAGCCAGGCCGAAGGCCGCGCTGGCCCGGCTTTCGTCGTCGATGGTGCAGGCGAGCACGCGCTGGTAGAGCGCCTCCGCGTCCGCATGAGCACCCCTGCGCATCGCCATGACCGCGTGCGCGCGCCAGCCATCGGCGCGGGCCTGTTCTGCATCCGCTGGCAGGGCGTCGAGTGCCTCCGACGGCAACTGCCGCAGTTCGTTTTGCGCAGCGTCGATCTGGTTGTTTCTTTCGTACAGCAAGACGCGCTGCGCGGCGATGCGCAGACGCATGACCCCGGCCGCTGGTCCGTCGGGCAACTGCGCCCGCGCCAGTGTGCGCAACGCTGCATCCAGATCACCCTGGACAGACAGCATGGCGGACAGCACCAGGGCCTGCTCGGCCGGTTGCGCCGGCCAGTCGACGGCTCCGTTCAGCATGGTTTCCTGATGGGTGTTGTCGCCGCAGACGTAGCAGGCATATGCCGCCTGCAGTCGGGCTTCGATGAAATGCGGAGCCAGGTGCGCCGCATCCAGCAAGCTCTGCCTGGCCAGCAGCCAGCGCCGTTGCTGCGTATAGAGCAGGCCGAGGTTGTAGTGCAGCTCGGCATCGTCCGGCGCCAGCGACAGCGCCGTCAGCAGGGCCTGCTCGGAGGCAGGCAGGTCGCCCGCCTGCCGGCAGGCGACCGCCAGATTGTTCCAATAGGCCGAAACATCCGGCCGCATCTGCGCCAGCCGGCGGAACGTCGCCGCGGCCTGCCGGTGACGACCGGTTGCCTGTTGCGCCAGGCCAAGCAGCACCTGCACGCCCTCGTCGTCCTCGTCGGCCTGCGTGGCCTGCCCGGCCAGGGCAATGACCCGCTCCGCCTCGCCGGCGTGCCACGCGCCCGCCATGGCTGTAGCCAGATCGGTGCTCGGAGCGGGCATGGCATCTCCATCAATCGTTTTGCGACCCCCATTATGCAAGAGGGCCGCGAATGTACTCGCGGCCCTCTTGCAGTTCCGGATGTTCCGGATGTCGCCTAACCGCTCAGGACGTCAGAACTTGATCGTCGCACGGGCCCAGTAGTAGCGGCCGAGCACGTCGTAGGTGGCGGTGTCCACGTTGTAGTTCGCGCCGTTCTGGTAGACCAGTGGCGGCACCTTGTTGCTGAGGTTGTCCACGCCGATGTCGAAGCGGGTGTGGATCGACGGCACCGCGTAGCCCAGCTGGATCGAGTGGTAGAGCACCGAAGCCATCGGGATGTTCACGCCGGCGATGTTGTAGTCGGCATTGAGGGCGGTCAGCTTGTTGATGTAGCGGGACTGCCACTGGGCGTTCCAGTTGCCCTTCTCCCAATTGAGCGTGACCGTGCCGCGCCAGCGCGAGATGTTGCCGAATTGCGGCGTGAAGGTGCCGGCGTAATTGACCGTCTTGGCGCCCGGCTCGCCGGGCGTGGCGTTGATCTTGTACGTCGACGTGTAGCTGGTGCTGAGGCCGGCCCGGAAGTTGCCCGGGTCCACGCTGCCCAGGTCGAAATGCGGGATCTTGTAGCGCAGCGTGTAGTCGATGCCGGTGGTGCTGAGGGTGCCCAGGTTGACCTCCGGGGTATTGATCAGGAATACCTGGCCCGGCTTCGTGCTGGTGTTGTTCTCGCGCGTGATGAATGAGCAGTACGGACTGCTGGCGTTGTTGAAGCAGGAGTTGACGACGGTATCGGCCTGGATCGCCGTCAGCGTGTCGGACAGGTAGATGTGCCAGAAGTCGAGGCTGGTGGACAGGCCCGGCAGCCAGTCCGGGTCGTAGACCAGGCCGAGGTTGATGGACTTGCCCTTTTCGGGCTTCAGCGTCGCGCCGACCGTGGCGGCGCCGGAGTAGAACGTGTTGACCTGCGCTGGATCGTTGCCGGCCCAGTTCACCGGAACGAACTGGCAGGCTGCCGCATGCGCCGCGAGTTCGGCCGCCGTGCGCTTGACGCAGGGATCGTTCAAGACTGGCTGGACCAGCGTGCGCCCATCGTAGAGCTCATTGAGGTTGGGGGAGCGGAACACCTGGGAGATCGTGCCGCGCAGCAGCAGGTCGGCCGTGGGACGCCACTCGATGGCGATCTTGCCATTGGTGGTGGTGCCGGTGGTGCTGTAGTTCGACGTGCGGATGCCCAGGTCGAGGTTCAGCGAGTGCGCCCATGGCTGCTCGGAGAGCAACGGGATCAGCGTCTCGGCATACACCTCCTTGACGTTGAGGCTGCCGCGACCGGGCGAGCCGCAGGCTTCCTGCAGGATCTGGCAGGTGGTGGTCACCGGGTCGAGCACGGCAAAGTCGCTCACGGTGTAGTTCATGGACTGCTTGCGGTACAAGGCGCCGGCAGACAGCTGCATCGCGCCGGCGGGCAAATCCCACAGCTCGCCGCTGGCGTTGAACTGGGCCTGCTTGGTGGACTGGGTGAAGACATAGATCGGCGTTTTCACGCCGTTCTTCAGCTGGTCGCCGACGCTCGGGTCGGCCTGGTTGAAGATGTTTGCGCCCGCGTCGACGGCGGCCTGCAGCGAAGGAATGTCGACCTCGTTGGTGTCTCGCTGGTCGCGTTTGGTATGGCTGTAGTTGACCGACGCATCCCAGATCCAGGTGTTGTCCTGGCCGAAATTGCCGCGCAGCCCGGTGTTGATCTGGCCGGTGTTGGTGGTGTAGCTGTGCACGCGCGTGCCGGCGCCGGTGAGGCGGGTCTGGAAGGTGTAGCCGCCGTTCTGGGCAAAGGTGACGCCGAACGGATTGATCGGATTGCTGGAGGAGATGATCAGGCCGTCGCCGGTGCCGACCGGCGAAGGCGCATCCTGGCCACTGGATGCCGTGTGGTTGTAGAACGCATCGACGAACGCGGTCAGGTTGTCGGTGAGGTTGTAGCTGCCGAGGACAAAGCCGTTGGTGCGCTTCTGCGCGGTCTGGATGTAGTTGAGCGCCGCGTAGTTATAGGTATCCGAGGCGAGACGGCAACGGTAGTCGCCCAGCGATGATCCGTCACCCTGCGCCAGGGTTACATTGGCAGTGCCGCTCGAATTGATCGGGCAGCCGTACTGGCTGGCGATCGATGCGGGCAGCTGGATTCTGCCGGTCGGAATGGAGCTGGAACCGGCCGCCACGACGGAGCCGCTGGACAGGTACAACTGCTGCTTGGAGAACTTGCGCCGGGCGCCGAGCACCGCGTCGTACTTGTTGTAATCGAGGCCGCCGACGATGCTGTAGTTCTCGCCTGTGCTGCCTGCGGTGAGGTTGAAGCCGCGGCGCTGGGCGTCGCCGTGGCTGGAGATGCCGTCGTTCAGGCTGAACTGGGCGCCCTTGAAGTCCTTGCGCAGGATGAAATTGACGACGCCACCGATGGCGTCGGAGCCGTACACCGTGGAGGCGCCTTCGGCCAGCACGTCGACCCGCTCGATCATCTCCGGCGGGATCAGGTTGAGATCCGGGTTGGCCATGCGCTGGCCGTTGACCAGCACCAGCGTGCGGTTGTTGCCCAGGCCGCGCAGCGAGACGCGCGACGCGCCATCGCCGGCTTCCAGCAGGGGGCTGGCCACGCCACCGCCGTTGCTGTTGTTCGACGGGTTGGTGGCATTGCCGGAAATGCTCGGCATTTGCTGCAGCACATCACCCAGCACGGGTTTGCCCGAGTTGGCGAGCGTGGCGCGATCCAGCGTCACTACCGGACTGGCCGTCTCCACGTCCACGCGCCGGATCAGCGAGCCGGTCACCACCACCGCCTGCAGGGTCTTGGCCTTGCTCTGGGCCGGCGGCGTCGAGGTCTGGTCGGCCTGCTGCTGTGAATTACTGGCGGGCGAGTCCTGTGCCTGGACCATGCCTGCCGCCGTGAAAATACCCGCTGTCAGTGCCAGACGCACTGCCAGCGACAGGTGATTCATGCCGTATTTCATAAATTCTCCCCGATAGATGTGAAGTGTTGGCCTTTAACTTTAGACGTCCCCCCGAACGCCACAAGCACGTGCCCGATATCGCCGTAACGGCTGCCCGTGCCTGATAGTCCGAAGATTACTCTCTGGAGCGGCCTTGCGCGCGGATGGCGTCGCCTCTGGATGACATGGGCGCGGCGATCGGCGCCGACGGCCCCGCAGACCTCAGGTGGCGGACGGCGCCGGAATCGCGCCGGACCGATTGAAGTCGCCAATGGCGGCCACCAGGTCAGCCACCGCAGCCCGCTCCACCTCGCTGAGGTCGGGGTTCCAGCTGTCCATGATCAGCACCACGCGGGTCTGCTCGCTGTGGTTCCACGCTTCGTGCTCGAACGTATCGTCGAAGGTGACACAACGGCCTTCCTCCCACACATGGGTTTCGCCGCCGACGCGCAACGCGCAATCCGGCGGCACGATGAGCGGAAGATGGGTGACCAGGCGGGTGTTGGTGACGCCGCGGTGCGGCAGGATGTGCGTGCCCGGGCGCAGCAGCGAGTACAGCGTTTCCGGGGCGTGGTCGCGAACCCGCACCAGCGGCAGCGAGTCCAGCAGCCCGATGGTGCGCGGGCAGCGCGCGCAGTTGCCGTCATGGCGCACACCATGCCGATAGAAGAAGAACGCATCCCACGCCGGCTCCTGCGTGCCGGATGCATCCAGCAGACGCGCCGCCACCGCCTCGGCCGAGGGGGCGCCCAGAAACGGCACGAGGTCGTTTCCCGCGTCCGACAGCACGGCGCGCAGTTCGTCGCGGATCACATCAACGGCAGCCTCCAGCCGCGCATGCGCGGGAAAGCGTTCCCGCGGGTAGAAGGTCTGGCTGGGCACGCCAGGGAAATACAAGAACCCGGGGCGCTGCCGCGGATCCGGCAACGGCGCGGGCTGCTCATGCAGATAGATGGCCAGGCAGTGGTCGACGCGGGCCAGTTCCGCTGGCCCGTAGCGTTGCCGCAGCGGCTCGATGGTCGCGGCGAACAGCTCGCGCCGACCCGCAGCGACGTACTGCGTGGCGTGCTTCACCGCGTCGCGCACGCCCGGCGCGGTGGTTTCGTCGCTGAGCCAGCGCCCGCGCGCCTGCGCGGCATGGATCGCGCCCAGATACGCCGTCATCGCTTCATGGCGGTGTCCCTGTTGCTCGAACACGACGCCAAGGCGCAGACGCGCCACGAACATGCCGGGCGCCAGCTCCAGGCCTTTGCGCAAACTGTCGGCGGCCGCGTGCAGGTCCCCAGCCAGCATCTGTGCCGACCCCAGCTGGTGCAGGATCGCCGCGTCCTGCGGCTGGCTGCGCCGTGCCGCCTGCAGCAGTTCGATCGCGCGCACGGTGTCGCCCCGGCCGAGCTGGCGGGTGGCCAGGAACTGCAGCGCTTCGGCGTCATCGGGCCGCACCTCGAGCAGGCGCGAAAAGGCCTGCTCGGCGAGCGTCATGTCGCCACGCTGCAACCCCGCAAGCGCTTGCGCGCGCCAGGTCGCAGGAGCGGTGTCCGGCGGACTGTCCATCGGTGGGTTCCCTCCAGCAACGTACCCGGAAAGTATAGGAACGCGATCACGTCACCCGGCCGCGCACGCGATCGGCAGGCACTCAGCGCGCGTAGCGGTCCTGCAGCAGCGCAAACATCGCGCGCAGCCCCATCGCCTCGCCGCCGCGCGGCCGGCCGGGGCGATCGGTGTCGTTCCAGGCGTAGGTGTCCAGATGCAGCCAGGCGATGTCCGCCGGCACGAAGCGTTCGAGGTAGAGCGCGGCGGTGATGGCACCGGCGTGGCGCGACGCGCCGGCGTTGGCGAAATCGGCCAGGTACGAATCGAGCATCCGGCGATACGGCCGCCACAGCGGCAGCTGCCACAGCGGGTCGGCGACCTTGCGCGCCGCCTCCAGCGCGACCAGCGCCAGCGCGTCGTCGTTGGAGAAAAGCGCCGGCAGGTCCGGCCCCAGCGCCACGCGGGCGGCGCCGGTCAGGGTCGCGAAGTCGATGATCAGTCCGGGCTTCTGCTCGGCCGCGTAGGTCAGCGCATCGCACAGCACCAGCCGGCCTTCGGCGTCGGTGTTGTCCACCTCGACGGTGAGCCCGGCACGGGTGGTGATCACGTCGCCCGGCCGCATCGCGTTGCCGGCGACGGCGTTCTCCACGGCAGGTATCAGCAGGGTCAGCCGCACCGGCAACCCGGCTTGCATGATCAGCCCGGCCAGCGCGATCGCGTGCGCGGCGCCGCCCATGTCCTTCTTCATCCAGCGCATGCCGTCGGACGGTTTCAGGTCGAGTCCGCCAGTGTCGAAACACACGCCCTTGCCGACCACCACCAGCTTCGGGTCACCGGCCTTGCCCCAGCTCAGCTCCACCAGCCGCGGCGCGCGGTGACTGGCGCGGCCTACCGCATGGATGGTCGGGAAGTTGGCCTCGAGCAGTTCGTCGCCGACCCATTCGCGCACCTTCGCCTTGTGCGTCTTGCCCAGCTGCCTGACCGCCTTGGCCAGTTGCGCCGGACCCATGTCCTCGGTGGGCGTGTTGACCAGGTCGCGCACCTGCGCGGTGGCTTCCACCAGCGGCGCCAGCTGCTGCCGTTCGGCCATGCTCACGACAAGCCGCGCCGGTGCACGCTTCGGCTGGCGATAGCGGCTGAACTGATACGCGCCCAGCGCCCAGCCCAGTGCCGCCAGCGCGGCATCGCCCAGCACGCCCTCGGCGGCAAGGTGATAGCTGGCCTCGGGCAGGGCGCACGGCAAGGCCGCGAGTGCGGCCAGCGGATCGGACGGATCGATCCCGACCAGGACGCGCACCAGCTTGCCGGCAGGGTCGGACACCAACGCGAACGTACCCGCCGCCGCCTCGAAACCGCTGTCGCTCAGCCAGCGCCGCTGCGCCGCGCTGAGCCGGCGCCGCGTCGCGGCGTAATGCGCGGCGTCGGTGGTTTCGATGGCGATGCTGTGACGGCCACCGGGCTGGCGTTCGATCAGGGTGGACATGCGGCTTCCTTCTGTTGGGCGTGGGCCTGGTTCGCAGGCGCGATTCGCGTCGCGGGCCGCGCAGGCGACACCTAATGATGCGCGTTTTGCCCGGCGGCTGCCGGGTCGCCGACGGGCTGGGTCTCCAGCCAGTTGGCCAGCGCGGTCATGTCACGCAGGTCCAGTTCCGGTGGCGGCCCGAGCCCGCTCGGCCAGCGCTGCGCCTGGCGGTTGATCCAGGCGGTGCGCAGGCCGGCGTCGCGCGCGCCGGCCATGTCCATCGCCGGGTCGTCGCCGACGTGCAGGATCTGCTGCGGCGCCAGGCCGAGGCGCTCGGCGGCAGCCAGGAAAATCCGCGGATCGGGCTTGGCCATGCCGCTGTCGCGGGCACAGACATGATGGACGAAGTGGGCATGGATGCCGATGCGTTGCAGGTCGGCATTGCCGTTGGTCAGGCTGACCAGCGGCAGGCGTGCGGCGATCCGCTGCAGGGCCGGCAGGCTGTCCGGGTACAACTCCACGGTGTTGCGCGCGGCGAAGTAGATCTCCCACAGTGCCTCGATCGGCGCGGCGGCCATGCCGCAGGCGGCAAACGCCCGCTGCAGGGTGAGCTGTCGCTGGGTGGTGAAGTCGTGCGCCAGGTCGAGCCGCTCGGCGGCCACGCGTGCGCGCAGCTCGCGCATGGCCGGGATCGGCCACGCGCGTGCGACCTCGGGGTGGTGCTGCCGCAGCCAGGCGTCGACCGCCTGGTCGGCGCGCTCCAGTGCCGGAAGCACCGGCCACAAGGTGTCGTCCAGATCCAGCGTGAGGGCGAGTATCTGCACGCCAGGACGGGTTCAGCGCTTGCTGACGAGCAGCACCTGGCCGAGCTTGAGCTGATCGTTCTTCAGGTGGTTCCATTCACGCAGCTTGGCCACCTCGACCGCGTGCCGCTTGGCGATCGACGACAGCGTGTCGCCCTTGATCACTTTGTAGGTCGTCGCGGTCTGGCTGGCGTTGGCGGTGACCTTGCCGAACTCCTTGCCATGGCTCCCGCTGACCGTGGTGGCCGACCCGCTGGCGTGGGCGACGCCGCTGACGGTAACGTCGCTCACGCTGCCCTGGATGCGGTTGAGCCGGGCCGTGTCGGCCGCTTCGGCCCGACGCTTCTCCAGCGCCATGCGGGCCGCCACCGTATCCGGCGAGGTGGGTGCTATCGCCACCCGCGCGGCGTAGGTTGCGCCCGGTGCCGAGACCGGCGTGATATTGCTGGCGCGCGCACCGACTTCGGCGAGGATGCGGCTGCGCCGCGAACCGTCCATCGCGATCAGCGCGCTGCCATCCTCGAACGGCAGAACCGCATGCTTGCGCAACACGGCCTTGCCCGGTTCGCTCTGCACGAAGTCGACGAAGGCCTGCGCGCTGGCCGCCTTCGGGCTGCCCGGATTGGTCACCAGGTACAACGGAATGAACAGCGGGTAGCTGCCGTCGGCGACGTTGGCGACGGTGGCCCGCTTGCCATTGATCGGAATCGCCTTGAGGTTGCCGTTGCCGCTGATGCCCGCGAGCGTGGCCACGCCCAGGCCATTCGGATTGAGCGCGATGCCTTCTTCGAGCTTGCGCGTGTTGACGTACAGCCGCGGCGCGGCCACCGGCTGGTTGCCGCGACCGAACAGCAGGCTGCGCAGGCTGTACTCCACCCCGTCGCCCGGGCTGGCCACCGCGTAGACGTCGATCGGCGCGTTGTTGCCGCCGACCTCGCTCCAGTTGTGGATCTTGCCGTAATAGATGTCGTGCACCTGCTTCAGCGTGAGGTTGCTGACCGGGTTGGACGACTGGGTGATGATCACCAGCGCACCCCAGGCCACCGGGGTGAAGGTGAGGCGGGCGTTCTGCGCGCTGGCATCGCCGGGCCGCGCGCTGCCGGCCAGGTCCGCGGTGCCGTTGGCCACTGCGTCGATGCCCGAGGCGGTGTTGAACGGCTGCAGCTCGATGTGGCCGTGGCCGCTTTTCTCCCACGCCAGCGCCACGTCGTCGACCACGCCGTTCGCGGTGGCCACGTCGCCGCGCCAGATCAAGGTGGGGCCGTTCGCGGCGGCGCCGGCTTTGGCCCTGGTTTTGGGGTGGCTCTTGGCAAAGGCCGGGGCAGCGACGAGGCTGGCTCCGATCAGGGCGACGGACAGCAGACGGGCGAGACGGACGGACATGGTGGTCGGGAACCTCGGCAATGATGTGGGTGCAGGCCACGAGTATGCCGCCCTGCAGGCGCACATACGGTGAACTGGAAAGGGTATTCCATCGACCTGAACATCAAACATCAAGCATTTTCACGGCTTGGCGCGAAGCAGTTCGCCGACCTGTGCGCCGGGGCACAGGTCGGCGAACGGCACCATGGTTTGCCGGCGGCTGGCCTGCGCCGTGGTTCAGTTGACCATCACGTAGCGGCTGCCGTCGGCGTCGGCGACCACCAGCACCAGCTGGCGCGGCTTCACGCCGGCCAGGCCGCGCAGCATGCGCAGGCTGGTGATGCGCTGGTTGCCCACGCCGATCAGCACGTCGTCGGTGGTCAGCCCGGCACGCGCGGCGCGGCTGCCCGGCTGCACCGCGCTGATCGCCACGCCGTAGATGCCGGCGCTGCGCTGGCGATCGCTGAGTTCGCTGAAGCGCACGCCGCTGAGGCGCGGATCGAGCTGGCCGCCATCGGCGCTGGCCAGTTTCTCCACCGCCAGCGTGGCGCTGACCTGGCGCGCATGCCCGTCGCGCAGCACGCCCAGCTGCACCGCGCTGCCCACCGGCAACAGCCCTTCGGCGTTGCGCAGTTCCTGTTCGCTGCGCAGCGGCTTGCCGTTCAGCGTGGTCAGCACGTCGCCCGGTTGCAGGCCGGCATGCGCGGCGGCCGAGCCATCGCTGACCCCGGTCACCACCACGCCGTTGTCGTCCTTCAGGCTCAGCAATCGGGCGATGCGCGGCGTGATCGCCTGCGTCTGCACGCCAAGGCTGCCGCGTTGCACCTTGCCGTGTGCCAGCAGCTGCTGCATCACGTTGCTGGTGATGGCGCTGGGAATCGCAAAGCCGATGCCCACATTGCCGCCCGACGGCGAGAAGATCATCGTGTTGATGCCGACCAGCTCGCCGCGCAGGTTGACCAGCGCGCCGCCGGAGTTGCCGGGGTTGATCGAGGCGTCGGTCTGGATGAAGTTCTGGTAGCCGGTATCGCCGAGCCCCGAGCGGCCCAGCGCGGACACGATGCCTGCAGTAACCGTCTGGCCCAACCCGAACGGGTCGCCCACCGCCACCACGTAGTCGCCCACCTGCAATCGGGTCGAGTCAGCCAGCGGCAGCGCCTGCAGGTGGTCGGCCGGGATCTGCACCACCGCCACGTCGGTGTCCGGATCCGTGCCGATCAGCTTGCCCTTGACGGTGCGCCCGTCCTGCAAGGTCACGCTGATGTCGTCGGCACCGCCGACCACATGATTGTTGGTCAGCACATAGCCCTGGGCCGCGTCCACGATCACGCCCGAGCCCAGGCTCTGCTCGACGCGCTCGCGCGGCGCCGCGGGCAGGCCGAAAAACTGGCGCACCATCGGGTCGTCGAAATACGCATCGCGCACCTGCACCCGCGTCTTGGTGGAGATGTTCACCACCGCCGGCGTCACCCGCTGCAGCATCGGCGCCAGCGACGGCATCGGCT
This sequence comes from Rhodanobacter umsongensis, assembly GCF_042654965.1. Lineage (NCBI taxonomy): Bacteria > Pseudomonadati > Pseudomonadota > Gammaproteobacteria > Lysobacterales > Rhodanobacteraceae > Rhodanobacter > Rhodanobacter umsongensis. Next base: position 30,572 of record NZ_JBHSMK010000010.1, read on the forward strand.
GGCCATTCACCGCTGCCGGCAAGGTGGCGGCACGGGTCGGGACGAAGCCGATGGCGGCGGACAGCAGCAGGCCGGCCAGCCAGGGCAGGAGTCGGGAGCGTTGCGTCGACATGATTTCTCCTTACTAAAGGCGACAGATGCGGCGCAGCTTCGACCGGCGAGGTGCGCGGCGGTTCCATCGCGGCAAATCCCGTCCAGAGCTCTTTACTTCCAGCGGCGTCGGGGTTAACTTGCCTATCCGGTAGCAACCACAACATCTTGTGTTCACGTGCCAGCCCTGAGACAAGTGCTGGTGTCGACCATCGCACTCTTGAGGGGGAGTCGTTGTCGTCGGAATCAACGGGCACAAGGCCTGAGGGCAACCCTCACGGCCTGTTGGCTGCAGCGGACATAACGTAAACGACACCGTCGTATCCAATAAAAAAATCAACGGGGGCCGCAAGGCCGCGCCGAGAGGTCTTAGAAGCCGATGAGCACAATGCGTGCGCCAGCCACAAATCCAGCCACAGGTCGTGATGCCGTCGTGGACATTCCGCTGCAACCTGCGTCGTATGACATCTGGGACAAGAAGTATCGCCTCAAGGCCAAGTCGGGCGAGCCGGTCGACGCCACCATCGACGAGACCTACCAGCGCGTGGCGCGAGCCTTGTCCGACGTGGAAACCAGCGACGAGCTGCGCGGCCTGTGGTACGAAAAATTCCTGTGGGCGCTGCGCCGCGGTGCGATCCCCGCCGGCCGCATCACCTCCAACGCCGGCGCGCTGGCGCACAAGCCGGCCACCTCCACCATCAACTGCACCGTCTCCGGCACCATCCGCGACTCGATGGACGACATCCTGGAGAAGGTGCACGAAGCCGGCCTCACGCTGAAGGCCGGCTGCGGCATCGGCTACGAATTCTCCACGCTGCGTCCGCGCGGCGCCTACGTCTCCGGTGCCGGCGCGTACACCAGCGGCCCGCTGTCGTTCATGGATATCTACGACAAGATGTGCTTCACCGTGTCCTCCGCCGGCGGCCGCCGCGGCGCGCAGATGGGCACGTTCGACATCAGCCATCCGGACGTCAAGGAGTTCATCCGCGCCAAGCGCGAGGACGGCCGGCTGCGCCAGTTCAACCTGTCGCTGCTGATCACCGACGGCTTCATGGAAGCGGTCGAGCACGACCAGGACTGGCCACTGGTGTTCCCGGTACACGTGAAAGAGCAGCACGAAATCGACCTTGCCGATCCGGCGAAAGTCGTCTGGCGCGAATGGCCCACGCACGACAACTACGTCGACCGCGAGGACGGCCTGGTCGCCTGCAAGATCTACAGCCACATCCGCGCGCGGCACCTGTGGGACATGATCATGGTGTCCACCTACGACTATGCCGAGCCGGGCTTCATCCTGATCGACAAGGTCAACGAGATGAACAACAACTGGTGGTGCGAGCACATCCGCGCCACCAATCCCTGCGGCGAGCAGCCGCTGCCGCCGTACGGCTCCTGCCTGCTGGGCTCGATCAACCTGACCACCTTCGTGCGCGATCCGTTCGGCCCCAAGGCGCGCTTCGACTGGGACGAGTACCGCGAAGTGGTCAAGGTGTTCACCCGCATGCTCGACAACGTGGTCGAGATCAACGGCCTGCCGCTGGAGCAGCAGCGCAACGAGATCATGTCCAAGCGCCGCCACGGCATGGGCTTCCTCGGCCTCGGCTCCACCGTCACCATGCTCAAGCACCGCTACGGCAGCGCCGAAGCGGTCGCGTTCACCGAGGATGTCTCGCGCGAGATGGCCGTGGCCGGCTGGGAAATGGCCCTGGAGCTGGCCAAGGAGAAGGGCGCCGCGCCGATCCTGCTGCGCGACTTCACCGTCACCGGCGACATGCTGCGCAAGCGCCCGGAAATGGCGAAGGACGGCTACAAGATGGGCGATACCATCCCCGGCCGCGTGCTGCACGCGAAGTACTCGCGCTACATGCAGCGCATCGCCAGCGTGGCGCCGAACCTGGTGGCCGAGCTGGCCGAGACCGGCGCGCGCTTCACCCACCACAGCTCGATCGCGCCGACCGGCACGATCAGCCTGAGCCTGGCCAACAACGCCAGCAACGGCATCGAGCCCAGCTTCGCGCACAGCTATTCGCGCAACGTGATCCGCGAAGGCAAGAAGTCCAAGGAGAAGGTCGAGGTGCTCAGCTTCGAGCTGCTCGCCTACCGCGCGCTGATCAATGCCGATGCCAAAGTGTTCACCGACGAGGCCGCCAACAAGCTGCCGGACTACTTCGTCTCCGCCGACGACATCGGCCCGAAAGAGCACGTCGACATCCAGGCCGCCTCGCAGAAGTGGATCGACTCGTCGATCTCCAAGACCGCCAACGTACCCACCGATTACCCCTACGAAGACTTCAAGGACATCTATTTCTACGCCTACAAACAGGGCCTGAAAGGATGCACCACGTTCCGCTTCAACCCCGCCGCTTTCCAGGGCGTGCTGGTCAAGGAATCCGATCTTGAAAGCACCCTCTACCGCTTCGAGCTGGAGGACGGTAGTGTTGTCGAACTGAAAGGCAATGAGCAGGTGGAGTACGACGGCGAAATGCACTCCGCCGCCAACCTCTTCGACGCTTTGAAGGAAGGCTACTACGGCAAGTTCTGAGTCCAGGTCATGGGCCGCGGGGTAGCCGCCTTGAAGGAAAAAGCTCATGGCAGTTCTGAACCGTCGCACGTCCACGCGCGCGACAACTCAAGCGGTCCACCGGAGGGGAAAATCAGCATGTCCATCGAGAACGAAGTTGAAATGAACAGCAGCGCCGAACCGGTCCACTCCGAGGCGCCCGCCGTCGTCCTGCCCGTGCTGCCGGACGTGGCGCCGCCCGCACCGGCCGCCGCACCCGCCGCCGGCAGCAACGGAGCGACGAGGAGCACGGCACCGGCCAAGAAGGCCGCGCCGAAGAAAGCCGCCGCCAAGAAGGCTGCGCCGAAAAAGGCGGCAGCGAAAAAGGCTGCGCCGAAGAAGGCCGCGGCCAAGAAGGCAGCACCGAAGAAGGCAGCCGCCAAGAAGGCAGCACCCAAGAAGGCAGCCGCCAAGAAAGCTGCTCCGAAGAAGGCTGCTGCCAAGAAGGCCGCCCCGAAGAAAGCCGTAGCGAAGAAGAAGGCGGCCCCGAAGAAGGCGGCAGCCAAGAAGGCCGCACCGAAGAAAGCCGCCGCCAGGAAAGCCGCGCCGAAGAAAGCCGTGAAGAAGACGGCGGCGCGCAAGGCGCCGGCCAAAAAGGCCGCCGGCAAGGTCGCCAAGAAAGTCACCCGGGCGCCCGCCAGGAAGGGCGCCAAGGTCGCAAAGAAGGTCAGCAGCAAAAAGACGGCCAGCAAGAAGGCCGCACCGAAAAAGGCGGCAGTCAAGAAGTCCGCCAGCAAGAAAGCCGTCGCCAAGACGGCCAAGAGGTCCACTGCCAGCAAGAAAGCGAGCGTCAAGTCGGCACGGCCAGCGAAAAAGGCCGCCGGCAAGAAGGCCGCTGCAAAACGGAAGTAAGTGACACCGCATGCGGCCCGGCCACGCGCCGGGCCGCATGCTTTTTCGCACCACGCCGCGTCCACTCCGGCACCGACACTAGAGAAGAAGAAAAACCATGGCGATCAAGATCGACAAGAAGATCACGGGCTACAACGTGGTCAAACCCGAGGACAAGGTTGCCGCCACCCCGGTCGCCGCCGCGCCCAAAGAGCCGCGCCAGGCCGAAGTGATCCAGATGCACGAAAGCGTCGAGCGGCCGGAAACCTTGGTCGGCTCCACCTTCAAGGTCAAGTCGCCGCTGTTCGAGCACGCGCTGTACGTCACCATCAATGACATCGTGCTCAACGCCGGCACCCCGCACGAACAGCGCCGCCCGTTCGAGATCTTCATCAACTCGAAAAACATGGACCACTTCCAGTGGATCGTGGCGCTCACCCGCATCCTGTCCGCCGTGTTCCGCAAGGGCGGCGACGTCACCTTCATCGTGGAAGAGCTGAAAGCCGTGTTCGACCCGCGTGGCGGCTACTTCAAGTCCGGCGGCGTCTACATGCCCAGCATCGTCGCCGAGATCGGCGCGGTGATCGAGCAGCACATGAAGAACATCGGCATGATCCACGACCCGGAAATGGACGATGCCACGCGCAAGCTGATTGCCGAGAAGCGCGCTGCGTATGAGCAGGCCGGGGCAAAAAAAAACACTGACGTAAGCGCGGCAGCCAGCGCCAAGGGCGAGATCAACGACTCCGGCTTTCCGCCGGGTGCGACGCTGTGCCAGAAGTGCAATACGCAGGCGCTGGTGCTGATGGATGGGTGCCAGACTTGTTTGAATTGTGGGTATTCGAAGTGCGGGTAGCAAGTGATGACTCCACTGAGTAAATAGTCGGCGCTATTTTGTGCGCGGCTAGGGAGGGCCGGCAATGTCAACAGAAGCTCAAGAGGCTAGATTCGCAGTCAATGTCTATTTGCTAAGAGATGGCGTAGGTACACCAACTAGTGTCTTAGACTTTTCAGGCTTAAACGACTCGATTTCAGTGTTCGTAGGCCCCGATAACGCCGTCGCGCAACTCCACTATGGCCGGACCTCGGGTGCACCCGACTGGTTGGTCCGCCTTTTTCAGATGAGTCATGGCTCTCCTGAATTGCCTAAAGGCGCGTCGATATCTGGGTTGCTCCCTGTTCCAGTTAATGGTCGACATTTTATTCTCACCTTTGGTCACGCATGGCAGAAAATAAAGCCGAAGCTGATCGAACCTAATTTCGGGATTAGGTGTGTCCTAAACTTGGCCGAAACAAACTCACTCAGGGGGATTAGGCGCGATCGAATTGCTGAAGACACCCTTCAGGCAATTGAGCAAATCCCGGACAGCGATGACATCTCCCGATTTGGCATGGATCTCGAAAAGGACCTGCTTCGCGGCGTTAAGGCTAAAGTTGACCCAGCTTTGGGGTACGGTCGATGGGTGGCGGGCGGGGATTCCTTCAAGACATCGTTGAACCTTTCTGAGGAATCATTTGCCAGTTTTCTTGCGAGGTGTTTGGCCCTTTATAGCGCGCAGACTTACAAGGGTCGATTCGAATGGGTGGATAACATTGTGCCGCTTCGAGACTCCGGTCTCGTTGAAAAGTTAGAATATAAGCTTGCTGAACTAGTCGCGCACAAAAGTTCGACGATTGCAATGTCAGCACCAGCACTGCTTTCTTGGAACGATCATGACTATTTCTCATTCGAGAAGAAGAGAAAGAGCCAAAGTCCAAGCGCAAACTATCTGGATATCGGCCATTGGGTTGAACATGCCGCTCTGAAGGGAGTCGCAATAAATCCGGAGGCCTTATTTAAAGAGCAAATATACGCATTTCGACAAGGCGAACAGTCTTTTGAACACTGGTCGCTTATCGAGTGCCTTCATGCAGTTGTGCCCTTGGATGATCGACTGTTTCTCGCTCACGCCGGATTTTGGTTTGAACTGAGCAAGAGTTTCGTCGCAGAGATTGAAAAGAGAGTGGGGGAAATTCCAGTTTCAAAGATCATCTTGCCGTCAACGACGGTGGCTGAAAAAGAGGGCGACTACAATGCGCGTGTGGCGCTCGACTCCAGCGGGGCACTGTTGTTACTGGACAAGAAGCTTATCTGGCATGGAGGCGGCCAAAGCAGATTCGAGCTTTGTGACTTGCTCTCGCAGGATGGTCAACTCGTTTGCGTCAAGCCTTGGGGAGGCGCATCCGGTTCGTTGAGTCACCTTTTCTATCAGGCAAAAAATGCAATAACATTAATAAATAAAGACTCTGAATTCGTGCCAAAGGTACGAGATCACATTGGGAAGATTGATGCTAATTTTGTCGATATTTTGGACTATGTGTGCAAATATCCGAATGAGGCGGAAGTGGTTCTAGCTGTGATACGAGGGTGCAAAAAGGAGAGTCTTCCTTTTTTTGCGAAGCTTGCTCTTTGTGACTGTGTTACCGATCTCCGTTCAATGAGATTTACAGCAACATATATGACTATTGATGTGGTTTAAATCTGTTAATTATCACTGAAAAAGGGGCGCCATTTTGCCACTGGTTCAAACGGGCACTCAAGTGGAAGAGAGGCAGCGTTAGTTTCTTTTTTTGTGAGCGATAGGGACGTAACCCCTTTTTCTGCGGCCATTGCTAGCCGGAAGGGCAGACTACGGACCGTTCACTTTTCCCTAATAGGGCTTGGGGAGTTTCTCATGGTTGAGCGTCGCTGGAGGTCGGGACTGTATTTGGCCCTCGCCGGTGCCGCAGGTTTTGCCGTTGGCTGGCTAGTCTTTCATCTGCCGGAAGCAGCATGTGGGCCCCTCAGGAGTGAGCTCGCTGCACAGTGGATCGCCGCTGGAGCGACGTTATGGGCGGTGCTTGTTGCAATCAGCGCTTCTAAACGAGCTACCCAGACAGCACTTCATCTGAAGACAGTAGAGGAAGTCGCCGAAGCAAAGAAGCTTGAGTCAATGCGCCTCCGCCTCTCGGTTATCTTCAGAGGCGAGCTCTACCTTCTTGGTGGCACTTACGCCCATTTCCGAGAGCAGATCCGGGAAACGGCTGCCAGTGGCAACCTCCGAAATCTGCAGCACCTGCTGATCAACGGATTCCCCGAACAGGGGCTTTTCCTGATGGAGAAGTTCGCGAACGACTTCTACGCGTTCGACGCGGACGTAGGTGGACGCTTGGCGATGGCGCTCTGGCGGTGGAAGACCTACGTCCAGCGGCCGAGCGCCAAGGACATCCATCCCTCGGCCCTGGTGACCGCGGCGAACTCTCTGTTCGGCTCGCTTGGCTGTGCAATTCACGACCTACGCACAGCGCACGCAGCGCTTGCGTCCTACATACCTCCGAATTCGGCCGTCGGAGAGGACGAGGCGTGGTTTTCCAACACCGAGCGGGAATACTTGCCCACCTAAGTCAGATCAACGCTAACCGGGCCCAAAAAACCGGGGTCAGAGTGCAAAAAACCGGGGTCAGAGTGCACTTTTAGAAAGTCGTCTCTGACCCCGGTTTCCGCTGTGCGTGAAGTGCAATACGCAGGCGTTGGTGCTGATGGATGGGTGTCAGACGTGCTTGAATTGTGGGTATTCGAAGTGCGGGTGAGATGTAGCTGACTCGAAATCAGGTGTACGTGGAAGCGTACCGGGGTTCGAATTCCTTCCTCTCCGCCAGTAGTAGCAAGGCTTTATACGATCCCGGCCCAGCGCCGGGATTGTTGTTTTTGGAATACGTGGTCACCCCGGGGTCATTGCTACTCGCGTAACCATACGCAGCAGATCGGAGACGACCGTAGGTAGCGGAGCGGGATACGCCGGTGTAAAACGGCTGATCACATCATCCGGATCAGGGGACCAGCATGGATGTCACGATCGAGATGTCGTCGCTTCGAACCGCGGCGCTGGTAGACGTAGCCCTAGGCCAACTTTTCTACCGAGTATCTACAAACCACGACCTATCCGGCCTCTGCCTACGCGTGACAAATCATCCTAAAGCTACCGTCCAAAATGCTTTCATCACTTTGGATGGAGAGAAGCCGTTTCGGATCGTCTTGATCAGGGAAAGTGACGAAGGCGACGTGGTGCTTCCTGTGCCGATGTCTCCGTTCTATGTGCAATATTTGAGCGAGCAACCGGAGCTAGAAAATTTGTATGGTCTGGGTGGCTTGGTGATCGCACCAGACGGGCCGTTCTTTGTCGTTCAACATGACCAACACGACGGAAATAAGGTAACCAAATATTTTCTGCGTATGCGCGATTGGGCCATTCTGGCGGATCCGCCCACAAGTGCTTGCGGCATCACGAAGTGGAAACTGACAACACGTGATGGCTCCAGCGAAAATGTTTGGCTGGGCCATCTGGCATGACCGGGTGGTCCGGCGCTTTAGTCGGCTTCGCAAGCAATGTCATCGTCGCGGTAGTTGTGGCGATGATTACTGTTCGACTCGCGCTGAAACGCTTCTACAGAGAGAAATGGTGGGAGCGAAAGAGTGCGGCGTACATATCGCTAATCGAAGCTATCCATCACGTTAGAGACTACGCAGACACGCATTACACGTTTGCTCTCCTAAATAAGGAGCTGCCAGACGAAGGCACCGAAAGACTGCGACGTCCCCCCGCTTTGAGTAGCGGGTGGGTTTAGAGTCCGGTGTTACTTTAACTGCTTCGCGTAGGCGGCCGGTGTCAGCCCGCCCAATGCCCTCTTCGGTCGCTCCTCGTTGTATTCCCGCCG
>NZ_JBHSMK010000011.1:0-183318 GCF_042654965.1 Rhodanobacter umsongensis
GACGCTTGCATTGCTTGGACAGGTCGTAACCCTCCAGCACAAGACGTCCACACAATTCACCTGCGCACACTGTCAAAGATCAATCACTTGCCACCGATTTCTCGATCGCCACGAGAACATTTCGTCCCCGGTGAGCCGCCCATTCTACATCGCTTTTTTAGACCGTCAACACCCTCGTTGCAGCTTCTTCGAGGGGTCCCGTCAGTCCGTCTTGCGACGTTGGGCGACTGCGGGCCGCGAATAGTACGGCCTGAGCTTTATTTGGCAAGCGTTTCTTTTGAAGAAATTCATGAAATCTTCGCAAGGCGCTGTGCTGGCGAGCAATTTTATTTTTTCGGCTATCCATGCGCCCACCCTGCTCCGGACGGCAATGGCGCTCGAATCAGGCGAGCACGAGCCTCACGCGGGCAAAGTTGCGCTTGCCCACCTGCACCACTCCCTCGAAGCCGGCACTGAAGACGCGCTGTGCATCCTCCACGACTTCGGCGTCGACACGTACGGCGCGTTCCTTCAACTTGCGACTGGCCTCGGAATTGCTGGCAGTCAAACCGGCTGCGCTGAGCAGGGCTGCGATACGCACGCCTTCCGCCGGTACGGTGATATCGACCTGCGGCAAGAGCGAGGTGTCTCCTTCGCCGCGCACGACCGCGTGCCAGCCGGCGATTGCAAGCTCGGCAGCCGGCACGCCATGGAAGCGTGCAGCGAGTTCGCGTGCGAGACGCAGCTTGGCATCGCGTGGATTGAGCGCGCCACTGGCGATGTCCATCTTCATCTTTGCCAACTCGTCCAGCGACACGTCGAAACTGAGCAGCTCGAACCAGCGCCACATCAGCTCGTCGCCGATCTTCATCGTCTTGGTGACGATATCGATTGCCGGCTCGTTGATGCCGATGTAGTTGCCCAGCGACTTGGACATCTTGTTGACGCCGTCCAACCCTTCCAGCAACGGCATCGTCAACACGATCTGCGGCGGCTGGCCGTGGTGTTCCTGCAGCGCGCGGCCCATCAGCAGGTTGAACTTCTGGTCGGTGCCACCGAGCTCCACGTCAGCTTTCAATGCCACCGAATCGTAGCCCTGCACCAGCGGATACAGAAACTCGTGGATCGCGATTGGCTGCTTCGCGGCATAGCGTTTCGTGAAGTCATCGCGCTCGAGCATGCGCGCGACCGTGTGCTGCGCGGCGAGCTTGATCATGTCGGCGGCGGACATCTGGCCAAACCATTCGGAGTTGAAGCGCAGCTCCGTCTTCTCGCGATCGAGCACCTTGTAGACCTGCTCGGCATAGGTTTCCGCATTGGCCAGCACGTCCGCGCGGGTGAGCGGCTTGCGGGTCACATTCTTGCCCGTGGGGTCGCCGATCATCCCGGTGAAATCGCCGATCAGGAAGATCACCTGATGCCCCAGATCCTGGAACTGCCGCATCTTGTTCAACAGGACGGTATGGCCCAGATGCAGATCGGGCGCTGTCGGATCGAAGCCGGCCTTGATCCGCAGGGGGCGCCCGCTTTTCAGCCGCTCGGCCAGATCTTCCCGCTTGATGATTTCGTCGGCGCCACGCTCAATCGTGGTCAGCGCCTGCTTGAGCTCGCTCATGCATTCCTCTCAAAAGTCGCAGATGGCCGCAGCCAGCCGGAGCCCCGGCCGTGCTGTCGCCGTTAATTGTGTGTTAACCAGGAATGTCGTGCAAACCCTTGATGGAAAAGGCGTTGACGCCATTTGCACATGGCCGCTATGGTACGCGCAGTTTGTTACTTTGTACCGCAGGGCGTTCATAGCATGGCTGAAGAAAAGCAAGGCGCGCGGCACGGCCGCAAGCTGGCGATCTGTCGCAAGGCCCAACGGCGTCACTCCCATTTCTATGAGCGCTGCTCGCACTGGTCGTTCAATCGGTCGGGCGAGATCGAGCCCATCCGCTGGCACCGCGAACATTTCGTTCTCGCAGCTACCGCGCTGCTGATCACCCTGCTTTCCGGCTTCATCATGCCAGCGTGGGCCAGCGCCATGCGTCCCGCCCCCGCTGCTGAAGTGCATTCCCTGTTGCCGCTGGCGCTCCCCAAGATGGCGCCAATCAGCGCCACCGCGGCCGTGGACGACTGGCAGGTAGTGCGCGTACGGCCCGGGCAGACGTTGTCGGATATCTTCAACGCCCGCGGCCTCGGCATGGCCGACCTGCAGAAGGTGATGGACGCAGCCGGCAGCGCGAAGTCCGCCCTGCACAACATCCGCCCCGGCCAGGAGTTCGATTTCCTGATCGGCAGCGACGGCAGCCTCAACGGCTTCCGCTTCGATCAGGACCAGGCCAGTCGAGCGATCGTTCGCTTCGACGGCGCGCAGCCCACCGTTTCGTTCCAGCAGCGCGACATGGACCTGCGCGAACAGGTGGCGCATGGCGTCATCCGCAGCAGCCTCTATGCCGCCGGCGACCAGGCCGGCATGGACGCGGCGATGGTCGGCAAGCTGGCCGACCTGTTCAAGTACGACGTCGATTTCGTGCAGGATCTGCGGCTCGGCGACAGCTTCACCGTGATCTACAACGACATCTACCGCGATGGCATGCGCTACGGCGAAGGCGACATCCTTGCTGCCGAGTTCATCAATCAGGGCAAGCGCTATACCGCCTATCGTTTCAAGAAGGCCGATGGCGACTATGGCTGGTTCAGCGAGGACGGCCGGCCCATCCAGAAATCCTTCCTGCGCATCCCGGTCGACTTCACACGGATCTCCTCGACCTTCAGCGTGGCGCGCCTGCACCCGATCCTGGGCCGCATGCGCGCGCACAAAGGTGTGGACTACGCGGCTCCCAGCGGCACGCCGATCCATGCCGCTGGCGATGGCGTGATCAAGTACCACGGCTGGGAGCACGGCTACGGCAACTTCGTGGTGATCCAGCACAACAACACGATCAGCACCGCCTACGGCCATATGTCGCGCTTCGTGAAAGGCCAGCATGTCGGCGAGCACGTGCGGCAAGGTGAGGTCATCGGCTACGTCGGCATGACCGGTCTGGCCACCGGCCCGCATCTGCATTACGAGTTCCGCGTCAACGGCGCCCAGCGCAATCCGCAAACGGTGACGTTGCCGCAACCACAGCCCCTGCCAACGGCGCAACTGGCCCGCTTCAAGGCGCAGGTGGTGAAACCCCAGCTCGCGCGCCTGACCGAGCTGGATGTGCGCATCAAGCTGGCCCGTACGAGCGCCCCCACCAACAACGACAACTGAGTGCGACGCACGCGTGAATGACGCCTCGGCGCTCTACCTCGGGCTGATCTCCGGCACCAGCGCGGACGGCATCGATGCGGTGCTTGTCCGCTTCGGTGGCGGGGCGCCCCAGCTGTTGGCCAGCCACGCCCATCCGTGGCCATCGACCCTGCGTGATCGGGTGCTTGCGCTGGCCCAGGGGGAGGGCATGCTCGACGTGGATGCGTTTGGACGTCTGGACGTCGAAATCGGGCACTCCTTCGCCGACGCCGCCCTGCAGCTGCTCGAACAAGGCAGTACGGCGGCGCATGATGTGCGAGCGATCGGTTCGCACGGCCAGACTTTGCGCCATCGTCCAAACGGCGACTATCCGTTCACGCTGCAGTTGGGCGATCCCAGCGTCATCGCCGAGCGTTGCGGCATCGATGTGGTGGCGGATTTCCGCCGCGCCGACATCGCCGCAGGAGGGCAAGGCGCACCGCTGCTGCCGGCCCTGCACGCGATGCTGCTGGGGCGGACCGGCGTTGCGCGCGCGGTGCTCAACCTCGGCGGCATTGCCAATGTCACGCTGCTCGGCGGCGACGGCAGCGTGCGCGGCTTCGACACCGGCCCGGCCAATGGCCTGCTCGATGCCTGGTGCCAACGTCACTGTGGCGAACCGTTCGATCGCGATGGCGCGTTCGCGGCGAGCGGCCGCATCGACCAGTTGTTGCTTGACGCGATGCTGGCAGATGCCTATTTCGCCTTGCCGCCACCGAAGAGCACCGGCCGCGAACACTTCCACCTGGGCTGGCTGGCCAGTCATGCGCAGCTGGCCTCGTTGAGTCCGGCCGACGTGCAGGCGACGCTGCTGGAGTTGACCGCCCGCAGCGTCACCGCCGCAATCGTCCAACACGCACCGGCGACGAAAGAGATCCTTGCTTGCGGTGGCGGCGTGCACAACGGCACGTTGATGCGGCGCCTGGGCGAACTGCTGGCTCCGCGCGTGGTGGTGAGTACGTTGCGTTATGGCGTCGATCCGGATTTTCTGGAAGCGACCGCTTTTGCCTGGCTGGCGCGGCAGCGCCTGCTCGGTCTGCCTGGCAACCTGCCGGCGGTGACCGGCGCGCGCGGGCCGCGGGTGCTGGGAGCGATCTACTCGGCGCCGGGGCCGGAGTCGCCGGATCGGATTCTTTCCGGCGCCAGCTGAGTCGGGTGGGTTTGTACCAGGGCGTGCAACGCCTCCTGGAACGCGCCTTGTTCCGCCGCCTCCCAATGATCACCCGGTTGGATCAGCGCCTGCGGATCGCGCAGGGTTTCGCTGAGCTGTTGCGCGGCCGACATGCCCAAGCCATGCCGCAGCGCGTGCAGCAGGACATCGTTGATCGACCATTGCCGATCCCTGGCCATCGCCCTGACGCGTTCGGCCAGCAGGTTGTCGACGTGTTGCAAGATCATGTCCGGCACAAGCGTCACTCCATGTTGCATATGCCCCTGCACCCGATATTTGCATAGCCGCGGCGAAAGCCGGACGGTGCGAGCGCCATTCCGTGGATGACTTGGCAATTGCACTGTGAACGCCGCCACGCCGCCGTCAACGGCAGCCTTCAGCCCACTGCCTCCGCTTGTTCGCGCTCGCGCTCGAAGCCGCGCAGGCGCGGCCACAGACAGGCGAAAAGCAGCATCGCCGGCAACACGGCCAGCACCGTGATGATGAAGTAGCCGCCATAGCCGGCCGCCGTGGCGATGCCGCCGGCAAAGAATCCCAGCAGCTTGCCCGGCAGATTGACCAGCGAGCTCAACAAGGCATATTGGGTGGCGGTGTGCCGCTGGTTGACCAGTGACGAGAGGAACGCCACCGTCGGCGGACCCAGCATGCCGAGGGTGAGGTTCTCGCCCGAAATCACCAAGGTCAGCACGACCAGATCGGCCGGATGCGCGATCAGCAGCAGATACAGCAAGTTGCTGCAGCCGCACAGTACGATGGTGACGCCAAGCGGGCGCCACGCACCCCACCGGGCCACCGCTGCGCCGCCGATGAACACGCCGACGATACCGATCCAGATGCCGTAGATTTTGGTGACCGCGCCAATTTCGGTCTTGGAGAAGCCCATGTCGCGGTAGAACGGGCTCATGATGCCGCCGATGGTGGCCTGCTCGGGCATCTTGAACAGCAGCAGGAACAGCAGGATGACGCCGGCCAGCACCCAACCGTAACGGCGGAAGAAGTCGGCGAACGGATCGATCACGCTCTCACGCATCGCGTCGCGCCAGCGCGCGGGTCGACTGCGCGAGACATCCGGCTCGCGCGCCATCAGCGTGGCCGCCACCGGCACCGCCATCACCACCGCCATTGCCGCGTATACCAGCCGCCATGACACATGGTCGGCCAGGATCAGCGCCACCGCGCCGGCCAGCAGCAGGCCGATCCGGTAGCCCAGCGAGTAGGTCGCGACCAACGCACCCTGTGCCTCGATCGGCGCGATCTCGATGCGATAGGCGTCCACCGCAATGTCCTGGGTGGCGCCGAACAACGCCACCGACAGCGTGGCGATCACGAACGGCACCAGCAGCGTCGGCGTCAACAAAGCCATCGCCAGCAGGCCGGCAACTACGCCCAACTGCGCGAACAGCAGCCACCCGCGGCGCTGGCCCAACAGGGCGAAGCCAGGGATCCGCCAGTGATCGAGCAGCGGCGCCCACACGAACTTGAGCGCGTAGGCCATGCCGGCGCTGGCGATCATCGTGATGTCCTTCAGCACGATGCCGTTTTCCTTCAGCCAGTACGCCAGCGTGCCGGCCACCAGCAGAAACGGCAGCCCCGAGGAGAAGCCGAACAGGAACATCGTCCACGCCGCCGGCTGCGCAAACGCCCGCCATACCGATGGCTTCGCCGGCCGCACCGGCAGCGGCTCAGTCGGCATAGTCGACGATGTAGGGCGCGTGGTCGGAGAAGCGTTCGCCGCGGTAGACCGCGCAATCCTTGAGCCGCCCGCGCAGCGACGGCGTGCACACCTGGTAGTCGATGCGCCACCCCACGTTGTTGGCCCGCGCCTGGCCGCGGTTGGACCACCAGGTGTACTCGACCGCCTCCGGCTTGATCGCCCGGAAGCTGTCGACCCAGCCGCGCTGCTGGAACAGCAGGTCCAGCCAGGCGCGCTCTTCCGGCAGGCAGCCGGAGTTCTTCTGGTTGGACGACCAGTTCTTGATGTCGTTCTTCGTGTGCACGATGTTCCAGTCGCCGCAGATCACATAGTCGCGGCCGCTGGCCAGCCACTGGTCGAAGATCGGCGTGATCCACTCCATCGCCTTGAACTTGAACTGCTGGCGCTCGTCGCCGGAGGAGCCGGACGGGAAGTACAGCGAGACCACGCTGAGATTGCCGAAGCGCGCCTCGATGTAGCGGCCCTCGTTGTCGAACTCGTCCCAGCCCAGCTCGGTCAGCACCTGGTCGGGCTCGCGCTTCGCGTAGATCGCCACGCCGCTGTAGCCCTTCTTGCTGCTGGCGTCGCGGTAGAAGCAGTGGTGGCCGTCGGGTCGGAACATCGCATCGGCGAGCTGATGTTCCTGTGCCTTGGTCTCCTGCAGGCAGACCACGTCGGCGTTCTGCTTGTGCAGCCAGTCGAACACGCCCTTGGTCGCGGCCGAGCGGATGCCGTTGGCGTTGAGGCTGATGATGCGCATGGACTGTCCTGAAGTCGTGATGGGTGATCATAACAACCGCGGCACCCGCGATCGCGAAGGGGCAAGGTCGGTGCCGCTCCGCCGACCTGCGAGGCACATCCCGGCACCGGCGCGATCGGAAACCCCTGCGCCAGAAAGCCCGTGCCGGCATCGGCGACGGTGGCCGGCTGTACCATGGCGCTCGTTCCGGCCAGTGGCTCCTGCTGCTGCGCTCACCTGATTCCACTCAGCGAGACGACCCGTGCACGATTACCAGCGCGACTTCATCGAACTCACCCTGCAGCGCGAAGTGCTTCGCTTTGGCGAGTTCACGCTGAAATCAGGCCGCCTGAGCCCGTATTTCTTCAACATGGGCCGGATCGATTCCGGCGCCGCGCTGGCCCGCCTCGGCCGCGCCTATGCGGCCGCCGTGGTGAATTCCGGCATCGCCGTCGACATGCTGTTCGGCCCGGCCTACAAGGGCATCGCGTTGGCCGCGGCTACCGCCATCGCGCTGGCCGAGCAGCACAACCGCGATCTTCCTTGGGCTTACAACCGCAAGGAGGCCAAGGATCACGGCGAAGGTGGCGTGCTGGTGGGTGCGCCGCTCACCGGCCGCGTGCTGATCGTCGATGACGTGATGACGGCCGGCACGGCGGTGCGCGAGTCGCTGGCCCTGATCCGCGCCAACGGCGCGACGCCCGCGGGCGTGCTGATCGCGCTGGACCGGCAGGAACGCGGCCAGGGCGAACGCTCCGCCGCGCAGGAGGTGGCGGCCGATTATGGCATCCCGGTCATCGCGATCACCGGCCTCGACGACGTGCTGGCCTATGCCGAAGAACATCCCGCCCTGGCCGCCGAGCACGCCCGCCTGCTGGCCTACCGTCAACGCTACGGGGTTCAGCGCTGAGTTCACCATGGGCTGCGTAAACTCCAGCGAACCCGGTCACGGTGGCGATCGTTGCCCCGAATGCACGGCTAGGCAGCACGATGGCGATGGCTATACTGGAGGGCAAGGGGAATCTCATGCGTAGATCATTGCTTGTCGTTGCTTCCTTCATGCTGCTTGCAGGCGTGACGGCGCACGCGCAGAACACCGGCAGCATCCGCTACAAGTGGCATGACGGGCAGGGCCTGATGCACTTCAGCGACAGCCTGACCGCCGATGCCATGAAGTTCGGCTACGACCTGGTCAACGACCGCGGCCTGGTGGTGCAGCACGTGCCGCGCCAGTTGAACGCCCAGGAACGAGCCGCCGCCAACAAACTGGCTGAGGAGCAAGCGGCAAGGCAGCGCGCGGCCCAGCAGATCATCGATGCCGAAGCGCAGATGCTGGCGGCTTACCCCGATGAAGAGTCCTACCGGATCTCGCAGCAGCAGTCGCTGGATACCATCGACCAGCAGATCCACACCACGCAGATCAACCTGCGCAGCCAGGAAAAGGCGCTGACCGATCTGCTCGGCCGCGCCGCCGACTTGGAGAATGCCAAGCAACCGGTACCCAAGTACCTGGCCGACCGCATTGCCGAGCAACGCGGCGTCGTGACCGAACTACGCAACACGCTGCACCGCCAGCAGGGCCTGCACGAGCAAACCGTGCAACAGCAAGCCAAGGAACTGGCGCGTTACCGTGAGCTCAAGGCGGCTCAGAACAAGTCGGCGGAGCAGGGGTGAGCTAGGCACTCCAGCTTCCGTCCAACGCGAGGGCTGCGCTGCGCAGCCCTCGGAACGTAGCGCAACGAACCCGGCAAGCTCGCTCAAGTGTCCTGCAACATCTTCTCCGCACGGGGAGAAGGGGACCTGGCATGAACCTCGATGTCGTCGAAGCCCACCGTTTCTAGAACGGCAGCTTGAGCTTGCCGTCCACCGCCAGCAGTTGCGTGCGGAATAGCTGCTGGATGCGCTTCAGCGCCGCCGCGTTGTCCGCTTCGAAACGCAGCACCAGCACCGGCGTGGTATTGGATGCGCGCACCAGACCCCAGCCATCCGGCCAGTCGGCGCGCAGGCCGTCGATGGTGATCAGGGTGGCTTCGTCGAAATTCGCCTGCTGGCGCAGCTTGTCCATGAAACGATAGTGCTCGCCCTCGTCCAGCTCGATCTTGAGCTCGGGAGTGGACACCGTGCTCGGCAACGTCGCGAAGATCTCCTCCGGGCTGCGCCCCTGCAGGTCGCCCGCGAGTATTTCCAGCAGTCGCGCAGCGGCGTAGATACCGTCGTCGAAACCGAACCAGCGCTCCTTGAAAAAGAAATGCCCGCTCATTTCGCCAGCCAGTTCGGCGCCGGTCTCGCGCATCTTGGCCTTGATCAGCGAATGACCGGTACGCCACATCAGCGGGCTTCCGCCGGCATCGAGGATCTGACCTTTCAGGTGGCTGGTGCACTTGACGTCATAGATCACGGTGGCGCCGGGCTGGCGCGACAGCACATCACGCGCGAACAGCATCAGCAAACGATCCGGATAGATGATTTCGCCGGATTGCGTCACCACGCCCAGGCGGTCGCCGTCACCGTCGAAGGCGATGCCCAGGTCGGCGCCGGTCCGCTTCACCGACAGGATCAGATCCTCCAGGTTGTGCGGGTCCGAAGGATCCGGGTGGTGGTTGGGGAAACTGCCGTCGACGTCGCAGTACAACGGAACCACTTCGCAACCGACGCCCTCCAGCACCTGCGGCGCGATCGCGCCGGGAATGCCGTTGCCGCAGTCGACGACCAGCTTCAGACGACGCTCGGCCAGCACGTCGGAAACGATCTTCTCGATGTAGTCGGGTGCCACGTCGACCTGGCGCAGGCCGCCGCCGCCGCCGTTCTCTAGCGCGCCGCTGGCAATGCGCTGGTACAGATCCTGGATCGCTCCCTCGGACAGGGTTTCGCCGCCGACCACGATCTTGAAGCCGTTGTAGTCCGGTGGGTTGTGGCTGCCGGTGACGGCCACACCACAGCCGGTATTGAAACGATAGGCTGCGTAATAGACCACCGGCGTGGGCACGGCGCCGATGTCGATCACGTCGATGCCGGCCGCGCGCAATCCGTCGGCGAGCGCGCCGGCAAGCTCCGGCCCCGACAACCGACCATCGCGACCCACCACGATTTCGCGTAGACCCTTCTCGCCCATCAGCGTGCCGATCGACTGACCGAGCGCGTGCGCCACCTCCTTGTTCAGACTCTTGCCGACCACCCCGCGCACGTCATAGGCGCGGAAGATGCTGGGATCCACCGCGGTCGCCGCGGCGACCGGCGTGGCCTGCGACGGAACGGCTGGCGGCATCGGGGGCTTGGTCGCTGCCGCGGCGCGCTGGGTCCGTACAGGCAGGGGTACCTCCTCGGGTTCATCGACGAGGGGCTCGCCCCGACGCGTGCGCAACCGCAACAGATAGCCACCGGCGCCCAACCCGAGCAGCGCCAGCAACGCGGCCAGCGGCCACACGCGCGGAAGCACGATGAAGGCGCTCGGCAGGCCGGCACCGACGCTGAACACGCTGCCGGCGACCGGCTTGCTGGTCGCCTCGGCTTCCGCCGAAGAGGCGCCGTGCGAAAACAGCTGCACATTGCCGCGCTCGTCGCCCTGGCGCAGGTCCAGACGGCCGCCAGCGGGCGAGATCGTCTCGAAACGCTGCCGCAACGGTGCGAACGGCAGTTCGACCCATGCCCACGCCTGGGCCTGCTGCGGTGGCCCCAGCGGCATCACCAGGCTCAGCCGGCGATCACCGGCGCCGTACGAAACGCTCTGCGCCAGCGGCACGCCTTCGCTACTTTGCGCCGCCATCAACTGGGCCGCCTTGGCATAACCGAACTCGCGATAATTGGCTTTCAGCACCTCATTCAGGTCGCCGCTGTACAACTCCAGCTTCTTGGCCTGCGGCAATTGCAGGCGCAACGCTGCCGCGGACTGCACCGGATCGCTCATCAAGGTGGCCGGGTCCAGCCCGGCGAGCACTTTCTCGACCTTGCCGCGCTGTGCGGCAACTTCGTCGGCCATGGCCTGCACGGCCTGATCCTGGGCTGCATGAACCCGTGCGATCGCGCTGCTCTCGTCGGCGATCAGCCAGGTCTGCCAGGCGCAGAACAGCCCCAGCATGAGCAGGAGGGTCGCGCCCGCCAGGGGAAACAACGCCCGCCAGTCGATCTGCAGATTGCGCAGCCGTTCCCTCGCGATGTTCATCGCCATACCCGCCCCCGCGGCTGTGTTGGCGCGCGCATCCCATGGATGCCGAGTCCGCGCCTGGTCATTGGATACCGGTCGAACCGAAGCCGCCGCTGCCGCGTTCGCTCGCCGCGAAATCGGACACGATGTTCAGCCGCGCCTGCGCAACAGGCACCAGCAGCAACTGGGCGATGCGGTCGCCCACCGCGATGGTGTACGACTGCGTGCCGCGATTCCAGCAGGAGATCATCAGCGGGCCCTGGTAGTCGGCATCGATCACCCCGACCAGGTTGCCCATCACCAGTCCGTGCTTGTGGCCCAGCCCCGAGCGCGGCACGACCAGCGCGCACCAGCCCGGGTCGCCGATGTGGATCGCGATACCGCTGGGCACCAGGGCGCTTTCGCCCGGCGCCAGGGTCAGCGGCGCATCCAGCGCGGCGCGCAGGTCCATGCCGGCACTGCCGGGCGTGGCGGCCTGCGGCAGCGGAATGCTGTCGCCGAGACGCGAATCGAGGATCTTCAGCTCGACATCGATCGTCATCCGCGCGTCGCCCGGTAGCGTGCAGCCACGTGGGCGATCAGCTGGCGCGCCAGCTCGGGTTTCGCCGCCCGCGCCAGCTCGGCCGCGCCGTCGGCCCAGTACAGGGTCAACGCATTGTCGGCCGCCTCGAAACCAAGGCCACCGCCCACCTGGTTTGCCGCAATCATGTCCAGCCCCTTCCGGCGCAGCTTGCCCTGCGCATAGTCCGCCACATCATGCGTTTCCGCAGCGAATCCGACCAGGAACGGGTGCTCGGTTTGCGCCGCAAGGCTGGCCAGGATGTCCGGATTCTCGCCCAGGCGCAGGGTCAGGTCGTCGCCATCGCGCTTTTTAAGTTTCACCGCGGACACCTCGAGCGGGCGATAGTCGCCCACCGCGGCCGCACCGATGTAGATGTCCGCATGAACCGCCGCGCCGATCACCGCCGCGTGCATCTGCGCGGCGCTGCGCACGTCGACGCGTCGCATCACGCCGGCCGGCGTGGCCAGGCTGACCGGTCCAGCCACCAGGGTCACTTCCGCACCCGCCTGCGCGGCCGCCTCGGCCACCGCGAAACCCATCCGGCCGGAACTGCGGTTGCCGATGAACCGCACCGGGTCGATGTCTTCGTAGGTCGGCCCCGCACTGACCAGCACCCTCAAGCCGGCCAGTGACTGGTTGCCGAACGAGGCAGCCAGCGCGTCGCGCAATTCGTGCGGCTCCAGCATGCGGCCGCTGCCGATGTCCCCGCAGGCCTGGTCACCCACCGCCGGCCCCAGCAGCTGCGCGCCCCGCTGGCGCAAGGTGGCAATGTTCGCCTGCACCGCGGGGTGTGCCCACATCTGCTGGTTCATCGCCGGTGCCAGATACAGCGGCGCGGCACTGGCCAGGCACAGCGTGGTCAGCAGGTCGTCGGCTTGGCCGTGCGCCAGTCGCGCCAGCAGGTCGGCGCTGGCCGGCGCGACCAGAATGCGCTCGGCCCAGCGCGCCAGTTCGATATGCCCCATCGCCGCTTCGGCCTGCGCGTCCCACAGGCTCACCCGCACGCTCTGCCCGGACAGCGCCTGGAACGTGGTGGGGCTGACGAAATGGGTGGCGCCCTCGGTCATTACCACGCGCACCTCGGCTTCGAGATCGCGCAGACGTCGAACCAGTTCGCAGGACTTGTAGGCGGCGATGCCGCCGGACACTCCCAGCAGGATGCGGCGTTGGGCAAGACTCATGTAAGACGGGCCTGACAATCGGGCAGAGCCGTAGCTTACCGGATTCATTCCTCGGCACCGCTGCCTGACGAGGGCGCCGTGCGGCAACTTGCAGGCATGAGCATTCGCGACTGGCCTGAAGGGGAACGTCCCCGTGAAAAACTGTTGGCGCGCGGCAGCGCCGCGCTGTCCGACGCCGAACTGTTGGCGGTGCTGCTGGGTAGCGGCAGCCGCGGCAAGGACGCGCTGGCGCTGGGGCGCGAACTGCTCGCCAACGCCGGCAGTCTCGGTGCACTGTTGAGCCGCCCGGAGCAGCAGATCCGTGCCGGCGGGCTGGGTCCGGCCAAGCGCGCGCGCATCGCCGCCGCGCTGGAACTGGCCCGGCGCAGCCTGGCCGAACAGCTGCAGGAAAGACCCGGCCTGGGCAATCCGCGCGACAGTGGCGATTACCTGCGCGCGCGGCTGCGCCACCTGCCGTACGAGGTGTTCGGCTGCCTGTACCTGGACAACCGCCACCGCGTACTGGCATTCGAGGAACTGTTCCGCGGAACCGTCGACGGCGCCAACGTGCATCCACGCGAGGTGGTACGGGCCTGTCTGCAGCACAATGCCTGCGCCGTGATCTTTGCCCACAACCACCCCTCCGGCGTGGCCGAACCCAGCGCGGCCGACCGCGCGATCACCCATGAGCTGCGCGACGCGCTGCAACTGGTCGGCGTGCGGGTGCTCGATCATCTGGTGATCGGCTTCGGCGAGCCGGTGTCGATGGCCGCCCGTGGCCTGATCTGACTACCCGCCGAAGCCACAAAAAAGCGGCGTGAAATGATCCACGCCGCGGGGCCGATTTTGGGAGGTGGAGAGAGCGGCGTCTCCGGTGCCTTTCATGGAGGGGAGTCATGTCCAGGCCGCGGCAGTGTCGCAGCGCCACGTGACCGGCCGATGACATTGGCGCGCGCATGAAGTATCCCCAAGTCGCCGATACTTATGCACAAATCGAGAAAACAGCGTCTACCGGGCGCATCGTGTCTCCGTCCGCAGGTTGTCTATGTAGGTCGCTGATATTTTTGACTTAATTGGCTTGCCGAACCAGCGTGCGGCGGCGAGCCTCCAGAACAGACCCCCCGCCGGCAAGCTTTCCCCACAGACTTATCCACAAGGCGCGGCGCAACCTGCCGGCGGTAGAAGCCAGCGCCGCCGCCCCGGCGCGGGTCGCGGGCTCGGCGCCTCTCGCTCGCGCGACGGTCTGTTAGGATTGCCGGTTCCATCACGAAACCAAGCCCATCCGTGAAAGAACAGCTGCGCGAACTGGTGCTGCGGGCGATCCAGTCCCTGCAAGACATTGCCACCCTGCCTGCCGACCTGAGCCTGCCTGGCTTCGTGATCGAGCGCGCACGCAGTCGCGAACACGGGGATTTCGCCTGCAACGTGGCGATGTTGCTGACCAGGCAGGCGCACGCCAAACCGCGCGAGCTGGCCGAGAAGCTGGTGGCGGCGCTGCCCGCCAACGCCCTGGTGGACAAAGTGGAGATCGCCGGCCCCGGCTTCATCAATTTCTATCTGGCCGCTGGCGCGTACCACGCCGAAGTGCGCCGCATCCTGGCGCAGGGTGAAGCCTATGGCCGCAACCAGAGCGGAGCGGGCAAGACCGTCGGCGTGGAGTTTGTCTCGGCCAACCCGACCGGCCCACTGCATGTCGGCCATGGCCGTGCCGCCGCGATCGGCGACTGCCTGAGCCGACTGCTTGATGCCACCGGCTGGAATGTCCGGCGCGAGTACTACTACAACGACGCCGGCGTGCAGATCACCAACCTGGCCATTTCGGTCCAGGCGCGGGCGCGCGGCATCACCCCGGAGGAAAGTGGCTGGCCGGAGGGCGGCTACCGCGGCGACTACATTGCCGACGTGGCGCGCGCCTATCTCGATCGCGAATCGGTGGTGGCCGACGGCAAAACCGTAACCGCTGCCGGCGATGTCGACGACCTCGACGCGATCCGCCACTTCGCCGTGGCCAGCCTGCGCCGCGAACAGGATCTGGACCTGCAGGCGTTCGGCGTTACCTTCGACACCTATTTCCTGGAGTCCTCGCTGTACAGCGAGGGCAAGGTGGAAGAGACCGTGCGCGAACTGGTCGCGCACGGCCACACCTATGAGGAAGGCGGCGCGCTATGGCTGCGCACCACCGACTTCGGTGACGACAAGGACCGCGTGATGCGCAAGTCCGACGGCACCTACACTTACTTCCTGCCCGATGTGGCCTACCACCGCAGCAAGTGGCAGCGCGGCTACCAGCGCGCGATCACCGAACTCGGTTCGGACCATCACGGTTCGCTGGCACGGGTGAAAGCCGGCTTGCAGGCGCTGGATTGCGGCATTCCCCCGGGCTGGCCGGAGTATGTCCTGCACCAGATGGTCACGGTGATCAAGGGCGGCGAGGAGGTGAAGATCTCCAAGCGCGCCGGCAGCTACGTCACTCTGCGCGACCTGATCGATGAAGTCGGCCGCGACGCCACGCGCTACTTCCTGATCGCTCGCAAGTCCGATTCGCAGCTGGTGTTCGATATCGACCTGGCGCGTTCGCAGAGCAACGACAATCCGGTCTACTACATCCAGTACGCGCATGCCCGCGTCTGCAGCGTATTGCGTCAGGCCCCCGAGAAGGGTTTCACGTTCGACCTGGCCGACGGTCTCGCCAACCTGGCACGGCTGGATAACGAACATGAGCAGATCCTGCTCACCGAACTCTCCAGATATCCGGAACTGGTCGATGCCGCCGCGGCGAACCTGGAGCCGCACCTGGTCGCCGCGTGGCTGCGCGAGCTGGCCAACGCGTTCCATACCTATTACAACTCGCACCAGTTCCTGGTCGAGGACGCTTCGCTGCGCAATGCGCGCCTGGCCCTGGTGGTGGCGACCCGGCAAGTGTTGAAGAATGGCCTGGCTTTGTTGGGGCTGAACGCCCCGGAGAAGATGTAATGGCAGCACGCAAGGGCAAGGGCCGGCAGGCCGTGCGCAATGGCAACAACGGTTTCCCGGGCTGGGGCTACGCCGTCATCGGCCTGGTGGCCGGCGCAATCCTGATGGCGGTGATGATGCGCGGCAGCCTGCTGACCAGCATGAACAAGCCCAGCGGCCCCCAAGCGAACCCGCAGGCCACCGCCGAGCGCGGCAGCGAACCTGGCGTCGTTGAACCGGCCGCCGGCGACAGCGCGCCGAAGAAGCCGCAGTTCGATTTCTATTCGGTGCTGTCCGAGAAGGAAGTGCGCATCCCCGACGCCGAGATCAGCGCGCAGGCGCGTGCCGAGCAGCAGCAAAGGCAGCAGGCCGAGCAGTTGCAGGCCCAACAGCAGGTTGCCGCCCAGCGGGCAGCTGTGCCGCCGAGCAACGCCCCGGCCGCGGTCAGCGAGAACATCACCGCCGCCCCGGCCACCGCCGTGCCGCAGCCGGCGACCGGCAGTGGCTACCTGCTGCAGGTCGGCGCGTTTCCCAACGCGGCCGATGCCGAAACCTTGAAGGCGAAACTTGCCATGCAAGGCTTTGTCGCCAACGTGCAATCGGTCAACATCGGCGGGCAGGCTTACCACCGCGTGCGTCTTGGCCCGTTCCGTTCGGCGACCGAACTGGAATCGACCAAGCAGCGCCTGGCATCGGCAGGGATAAATGCGATTGCACTGAAGGAAGGCCGCTAGGCCTGCCACCGTCGTCTCCCGCTAAACTTTCCCGCATGACCACCAAGACAGTCTGGATTACCGGCGCCACCTCCGGGTTTGGCGCGGCCACCGTGGAACGCTTCCTGGCTGGCAGCTGGCGGGTGATCGCCAGTGGCCGGCGCATGGAGCGGTTGCAGCAGCTGCTGGCGCGGCACGATGCCGAGCGGGTGCATGCGGCGGCATTCGACGTGCGCGACGAGGCCGCGATGCGCACCGCGCACGCGAACCTGCCGCCGGCCTTCGCGGGCATCGACCTGCTGGTCAACAACGCCGGCCTGGCGCTGGGCACCGCGCCGGCGCAACAGGCGGATCTGGCCCAGTGGAAGCAGATGATCGACGTCAACGTCACCGCGCTGGTGACGCTGACCCACCTGCTGCTGCCGCAGTTGATCGAGCGCCGCGGCGCGATCGTCAACATCAGCTCGATCGCGGCCAGCTACGCCTACCGCGGCGGCAACGTGTACGGTGGCACCAAGGCCTTCGTCACGCAGTTCTCGCAGAACCTGCGCAGCGATCTGCACGGCACCGGCGTGCGCGTGACCTCGGTGGAACCGGGCATGGCCGAAACCGAGTTCACCCTGGTGCGCACGGGTGGCGACCAGGCTGCGTCGGACCAGCTCTACGCGGGGGCACGGCCGATTACCGCCGGCGACATCGCGGAGACGATCTGGTGGATCGCCAGCCTGCCGCCGCACCTGAACATCAACCGCATCGAGGTGATGCCGGTCAGCCAGTCGGCGGCCGGCTTGCAGGTGCACCGCGACTGAGTCCGCCAGCCCTGTTTACTGCATGAACCAGCCGTGGCTGACCACGATCGACTGACCGGTCAACGCCGCGGAAGGGAAGGTAGCGAGGTACAACGCGGTCTGCGCGATGTCCTCGACGGTGGTGAATACGCCGTCGACGGTGTCCTTCAGCATCACGTTCCTGATCACTTCGTCTGCCGTGATGCCGAGCTCCTTCGCCTGCTCGGGAATCTGCCGCTCGACCAGCGGCGTGCGCACGAAGCCCGGGCAGATCACATGCGAGCGCACGTTGTGCGGCGCGCCTTCCTTGGCCAGCGTGCGGGCCAGGCCGAGCAGGCCGTGCTTGGCGGCGACGTACGCCGACTTCAGCTTCGACGCCTCATGCGAGTGCACCGAGCCCATGTAGATCACGATGCCGCCACGGTCATCTTTGTACATGTGCTTCAGCGCAGCCTTGGTGGTGAGGAAGCCGCCGTCGAGATGGATCGCCAGCATCCTCTTCCAGTCGGCGAAGGCGAACTGCTCGATCGGGTTGATGATCTGCACGCCGGCGTTGGAGACAAGGACGTCCAGATGGCCAAACGTCGCGACCACCTTGTCGGTGCCGGCGTTGACGGCGTCCTCGCTGGTGACGTCCATCGCGATGCCGATCGCCTTGCCGCCGGCCGCGTTGATCCCGGCTGCCACCTTGTCTGCGGCATCCTGGTCGATGTCGGCGATCGCCACGCTGGCACCGTGCGTCGCGTACAGCTCGGCGATCGCCTTGCCGAGGCCGCTGGCCGCGCCGGTGATCAGGGCGACCTTGCCGTTGAGACTCGTCATGCGTTGCTCCTTCGAGAAGTCAGAGGGCTGGATTTTTCCCCTCTCCCCGCGGGAGAAGGTGGGCGAAGCGGCGGATGAGGGCTCCGGCATGGCCGGAGCATCCACGCTTCGGCCGAACCCCCAACCCAACCCCTCCCAACGGAAGAGGGGCTTTGAATCAATGGGTGTCCTCGGCCAGGTAGGTGTACGCCGTCAGCCCGTCGTTGAGCGCGTCGTACAGCTGCCCGGATTCCGTGCCGGTCACGCCCGCGCTGGCAATGCGCTCGCGATAACTCTGCCGCAACGCCTCCAGGTCGTAGCCGACGTAATCGAGCATCAGGTCGGTGGTATCGCCACGGCGCACATGGGCAAAGGTGTAGCCATCACCGTCGACGCGCACATTGACCGCATCGGTGTCGCCGAACAGATTGTGGATGTCGCCCAGCGTCTCCTGGTAGGCGCCCACCATGAAGATGCCGAGACGGTAGCTCTCGCTGCCCTTGAGCTCATGCAGCGGCAGGCTGACATCGACGCCGTCGGCATCGACGTAGTGGTCGATGCGGCCATCCGAATCGCAGGTGAGATCGACGATCACGCCACGGCGGGTCGGCGGCTCGTCCAACCGGGCGATGGGTGCGATCGGGAAGATCTGCCCGATCGCCCATACGTCGGGGATCGACTCGAACACCGAAAAGTTGACGAAGTATTTGTCGACCAGCTTCTCGTCCAGCTCGTCCAGCGCCTGCCGGTGCGAACGCTCGGCCGGCAACAGGCGCGCACGCACGGCGCCGGCGATCGCGTAGAACATCTCGTCCAGCCGCGCGCGGTCGGCCAGCGCCAGCTGGCCCAGCGCATACAGCGTCTGGCCTTCCTGCAGATGATGCTGGGCTTCGTGGAACAGCTCCAGCGCGGGACGCCGATCGAGTTCGTCCCAGGCCTCGCGCAACCGTCGCAGCACGGCGGGTTCTTCCGCGCAGGGCGGCGGGATCGCGCCGGCCGGCACCGGCTCCACTTCAGTCACATTGACCACCATCACCGCGTGGTGCGCGGTCATCGCGCGGCCGGCTTCGGTGAGGATGTGCGGTGCAGGCAAGCCTTCTTCAGCCACTGCCTCGGCCAGCGACTGCACGATGGTGGCGGCGTACTGTTCGATCGAGTAGTTGATCGAGTTGTGACTGCGCGAACGGGTGCCTTCGTAGTCCACGCCGAGGCCGCCGCCCACGTCGACGATCTCCAGCGGCACCCCCATCCGGGTCAGTTCGACAAAATAGCGCGTGGCCTCGCGCATGCCGTTGGCGATGTCGCGCACGTTGGAGATCTGCGAGCCCATGTGGAAGTGCTGCAGCTTAAGCGTGTGCTTG
This sequence comes from Rhodanobacter umsongensis, assembly GCF_042654965.1. Lineage (NCBI taxonomy): Bacteria > Pseudomonadati > Pseudomonadota > Gammaproteobacteria > Lysobacterales > Rhodanobacteraceae > Rhodanobacter > Rhodanobacter umsongensis. Next base: position 19,320 of record NZ_JBHSMK010000011.1, read on the forward strand.
AGGCCGGCCGCGTCGAGCCGTTCGATCAGGCCGAGCACCTGGCTCGGGGACAGCCCGAACTTGCCCTTGTCGCCGCCGGTGTTCTGCCACTTGCCGGCGCCGATCGAGGCCAGCCGCACCCGCACGCCGAGCAGCGGCTCGACGTTGAGCGCCTTCGCCTCGCTGAGCACATGGTCGAGCTCCGACAGCTTCTCGATCACGATGTGCACGCGCAAGCCGAGCTTGCGCCCGATCAGCGCAAGGCGGATGTATTCGCGATCCTTGTAGCCGTTGCAGATGACGATGGAGCCGGGCCGCGCCATCGCCAGCACCGCCATCAGCTCCGGCTTGGAGCCCGCTTCAAGACCGAAACCGTGTGTTCCGGCGGCGACCAGCTCGCCGACCACGCCGCGCTGCTGGTTCACCTTGATCGGATAGATGGCCGTATAGCCGCCCGCATAGTCATGGTCGGCGATCGCTCTGGCGAACGCGTCCTGCAGCCGCGCCAGGCGGTCGGCCAGGATGTCGGGGAAGCGCACCAGCAGCGGCAGACGCAGGCCGTCGGCGCGGGCGCGCTCGACGATCTGCGGCAGCGAGAGAGCCGGGCCGTTTGCGCCGCGCGGGCGCATCACGATGTCGCCGGCATCGCTGACGTCCACATAGCCGTCGCTCCAATGCGGCACGGCGTAGGTATGACGGGCAGAGTCGGTATTCCAATGGTTCGCCATCAGCGTTGCTCCTTTTACCAACGGATGATGCAGTCGCAGCGGCGAGCCTTGACGGTGCTGCTCTCGAAGAGCACGAGCCCGAGCGACCGGAAGCCTCGCACGCCGCGGGGCCGATCGGGCTTGTCGGCCGCCGACGCGCTGCGCCGGCATGACCAACCGTCATTGTAATGGGCGCCTGTGACGATATGCGCAATGCGTTCGGCGGCACCGCCGGTACGTCCACCGTCGTTGCCATTACAATTGGCGGTCTTGTCCTTCCCACCGATTCGTCAGGAACGTCCGCCATGTCGCAGCCCAGCTGGTTCACCGAAGCCCACCAGGCTTCCGGATCCTCCATCGGTTTCCGCACCGAACAACTGCTGCACGCGGAGAAGACCCCGTTCCAGACCATCGAGATCCATAAGACCACCGACTGGGGCAACCTGATGGTGATCGACGGCTGCGTGATGCTGACCACCCGCGACAACTTCTTCTACCACGAGATGATGACCCACCCGGCGCTGTTCACCCACGCGCGCGCCAAGCGCGTCGTGATCATCGGCGGCGGCGATTGCGGCACGTTGCGCGAGGTGCTCAAGCACGAGGAAGTCGAGTCCGCGGTGCAGGTGGAGATCGACGAGCGCGTGACCCGCCTGGCCGAGCAGTATTTCCCCGAACTGTGCGAATCCAACAACGACCCGCGCGCCGAGCTGCTGTTCATCGACGGCATCAAGTACATGGCCGACGCCGAACCCGAATCGCTGGACCTGGTCATCGTCGACTCGACCGACCCGGTCGGCCCCGCCGAAGGCCTGTTCAACGCCGCGTTCTACGCCAGCTGCTACAAGGCGCTGCGCCACGGCGGCCTGCTGGTGCAGCAGAGCGAATCGCCGCTGGCGCATCTGGACCTGATCAAGTCGATGCGCTCCGCCATGCGCACCAGCGGCTTCAGCGCGGTGAAGACGCTGCCGTTCCCGCAGCCGTGCTACCCGACCGGCTGGTGGAGCTGCACCATGGCGCGCAAGGGCGGCGACCTGTCCGGCTTCCGCGAGCGCGGCGCGCTGAGCAAGAACTTCCCCACCCGCTACTACAACGCCGAGATCCACAAGGGCGCACTGGCGCAGCCGGAGTTCATGCGCGAGGCGCTGGGCGAGTAAGCCGCGAGGGTTCCCATCCGGCCAGGGTGCTTCTCAAAACAGCGTGTTGCGCACCTTGGGCAGCAGCACCAGCAGCAGCGTGGCGATCGGCCCCAGCAGCAGCGACAGCAGGAACCACAGCAAACCGCTGCGGTTCCTGCCCTGCGCCAGCGCGGCATTGATCAGGGCCAGCGTGCCCCAGCCGGCGAACCACGGCGCGCCATCGGCAAATGTCGACAAATGATCCACTGAGCGTCTCCGGTCGTGAGGGCGCGGCCGTGCGCCGAAACGGACATCCTAACAAGCTGGGGCACCTGCCGGGTTCCGGCGGCATCCGCATCAGCCGCGCTTAATCTGCGCGAGGTATGCTGAACGCTTTGATTGCGGATTCGATCGATGATGCGTGAATTGCGCTGTTTCGCCATGACCTGCGCGCTGTGGCTGCTGGTCGCGCCGGCATTTGCCGCCAAGGTCCCTGACAGGAGTCACGCCGGACCGGACAGGCAGGCAAGGGCGCGCGACGACGCCCAGCTGGCTTTTCAACGCGATCTGGTCAGCGTGCTCGCGCCACGGGCCGATGCCCTGCCGCTGCTCGGTGCCGCCCTGCTCGCCCGGCCGCTGTTCAACCAGCCGCCCAGCAACAGCTTCCACGGGCTGATCGGGCGTGCCGCACAGGCCGAGGGCGCGGATGCCGCCGTCAGCTGGGTGCGACTGGCCGATTGCGACGCCAAGGCCGACGCCTGTCCGAATACCGCCGCACTCGACCAACTGCTCACCCAGGCGCCGGACAACGCCGCGGTCTGGCTGCTCAAGCTGGGCGCCGACGCCCACGACATGAAGCAGGAGGCCGCCCGCGAGGATCTGAGCAAGGCCGCCACGGCAAAACTGTACGACGACTACACCGGCACCAGCCTGAAGGCGCTGGCCAGCTCGATCGGAGTGCTGCCGCCACCGGCGGATACCTTCGATCCGGCCGCGAAGGCCGGCGCGGTTGGCATGCAGACCATGTTGGTTTACGGCGTCGCCAGCACGCAGCCGCAACCGACCCTGCAACTCATCGCCAAGCTGTGCGAGAACGCTGCCGAGGATGCCTCGATCAAGTCCGATTGCGTAAAGCTGGGCAAGACCCTGGAATGGGGTTCCAGCCCGCTGGCACGCTCGCTCGGCCTGCATCTGCGCGAAGTGCTGGCCGACGATCCGGCACAGCAGCAGGAGGCGAAGGCCGCCCGGCGCAACCTGATCTGGCAGGTGCAGAGCTTCGCCCAGCTGCTGGCGCGGGCGCAGGAGGATCCGGCGCTCGCCCAGCACCTGCTCTCGCTGGCCCGCAACGGCGGCACCGAGATGAGCCTGCTTCTGGCCGCCTTGCGCGATGGCGGCATTCCGGTCGACGCGCCGGCCGGCTGGGAACCGCACAAGGCGGGCTGACGCCTCCCGCCGGGCCGCTTTGCGCGGCATCCGCGGCCGTGTAGGCTTGGGCCACCTTCCGCGACAAGGGTGAGTCGATGCTTACGACGCTGGTGGCAAGCAGCAAGGGCGGTTGCGGCAAGAGCACGCTGGTGACACAGCTCGCCGCGCAGTGGGCACAGGCCGGGCAGCACACCGCCATCGTCGACGCCGACCGGCAAGGGTCCAGTTTTCGCTGGGCGACGCTCAGGCCGGACAACGTCCCCGGTGTGCTGGCGCTGGAAGGCGGTCGCCGCTCGCTGCAGAAACTGCCGCCAGACACCCAGCAACTGCTGATCGACACCGCCGCCGGCTCCGGCGAGCGCGAGCTGGAACCCTATCTGGAGCAGGCGCACGTGCTGCTGGTGCCGGTGCTGCCATCCTCGTTCGATCTGCACGCCACGCTCGGTTTCATCGAGGAACTGCAATCGATCAACCGCATTCGCCGGGGCAAGCTGCCGGTGGCGCTGGTCGCCAACCGGCTCAAGCCGTGGACAAACGCCAGCCAGGACGCGATCGCCCAGCTCGCCGAACAATCGGCATTTCCGGTCGTCGCGCAGTTGCGCGACAACCAGGCCTATGTGCTGCTGAGCGCGTTGGGCAAGGGCATCTTCGATTACCAGTCCGAGCAGGTACGCAACCACCAGCAGGACTGGAAGCCGCTGCTGCGCTGGATCAGGCGCCAGCACTGACCGACCCCTCTTGATGCCGCCATCGCGCGCCCGCGCGTCCACTCCGGAGCCTTCCATGCAAGAACTCATTCTGTTGCGGCACGCCGAAGCCGTTCCGATAGAAACCACCGGCGACGACCAGCAGCGCCCACTGAGCGCCCGCGGCGAACAGGAGGCACAGGCCGCCGGGCTTTGGCTGGCTGCGCACGGTGTGCGGCCCGAGCGTGTGTTGTGCTCGGCGACCCGCCGTACCGACGAGACCTCCCGACTGGCACTGGCCGCGATCGACGCCGCACCGGTTCCGCTGATGCTGGGCGAGATCTACGATGCCTCGCCCGGTGAACTGCTGGCTCTGCTCGACCAGCATGACGACGCCGGCACCGTGATGCTGGTCGGCCACAACCCGGGCATCGAGCGGCTGGTGGCGCTGCTGGTCGAAGGCCGTTCCGACGAGTTCCGCGGCATGCCGCTGGGGGCGCTGGCCGTGCTGCATCTGAACGGCTCGCTGGAACCGGGCAACGCCAGGCTGGATGCGTTCTGGTCGCCCTGACAACCACTCCCGCGATCGGCGCCGCCGTGACGCGGCCGCCCGCACCCGCCATCGAGCGCGCTTGAGCGGCGCCTGTCCGGGGCGCCGTCACGGATGCCGCATGCATCTTCCGTATCATCCACGCATGCCCCATTTCCCGCGACGTTTCGTCCTCCTCCCGCTATTGCTCGGCGCCCTGCTGCTGCAGGGCTGCACGCTGTCCCGCACGCAGATCCGGCGCGCGGACACGGTAGTCGCCGCTACCGTCGACCACAGCACCACCTGTGCCCGACCCGACCATTGCGCCGTGCCTTCCCCGCTGCGCGCCGCAGCCCTCCAGGCGCTGGCCGCGTCCACACCGCAACAGCCGGTGCACGTGGTGACCTTGCTGGACGACAGCGAGCCGGCGCTGGCCGCGCGCATCAACCTGATTCGCGCGGCGCAACAGTCGATCGACGTGCAGACCTTCATCTGGGACCAGGACGACACCGGCCAGCTGGTGCTGGACGAACTCGTGCAGGCGGCCCGCCGCGGCGTGCAGGTGCGTATCCTGGCCGACCAGCTGTTCTCGCTGGACAACATGGATCTGCTCGACCGGCTGTCGCGGGTCAGCGCCAACCTGCAGGTGCGGTTGTACAACCCCACCTTCCACAAGGCGCACACCCAGCCGCTGGAGTTCGCCGCGGGCGTGCTGTGCTGCTTCATGCATTTCAACCAGCGCATGCACAACAAGCTGATGCTGGTGGACGACGCCATCGGCATCACCGGCGGGCGCAATTACCAGGACCGCTACTTCAACTGGGATGACGATTTCGATTACGTGGACCGGGACGTGATGGTCGGCGGCCCTGCCGCCCGCCAGATGGCCGCCAGCTTCGAGTTGTTCTGGCAGCACAAGCGCACCGAACCGCTGACCCACCTGCGCGACGTCAACCAGCGCATCCTGTCCGATGCCGCCACGCCAGTCTGGCAACCGCCGCATTACCGCCGGCCGTTGCGGGTGGCCCGCCTGCAACAGGTGGCCGCGGATCCGGCCTGGTTGCAGGCGTGGCTGGTCGAGCCCACGCTGCAGACCGGCAAGGTCGACTATTTCAGCGACCTGCCGGCCAAGACCACCAAGCCGGACAAGCGCCGTGCGCTGGATTTCACCCACCACATCATGCGCATGATCGCCGGCGCCAGGCGCGAAGTGCTGCTGCAGACGCCGTACTTGGTGATGAGCAAGCGCGCCCAGGGCATCTTCAGGCGACTGCACCGGCGCGCGGAGCCGCCGCGGGTGATCGTGTCGACCAACTCGCTGGCCTCGACCGACGCATTCGCCGTGTATGCGATGTCGTACAAGCACCGCAAGCGCTACCTCAAGAAGTTCGGCTTCGAGATCCACGAGCTGAAACCGCACGCGTCCGGTCCCGCGGTGGACAACCAGCTGGCCAATCTCGGCACGGACACCCTGCAACTGCCATCGGAAACCGCCAGCCCGGCCAGCGCCTCGCAGGCGCGCTTTCACCTGCTCGGCAGCCGCGGCAGCAACAACCGGCCGGCGCCGCTGCTTAGCGAAGGCCGTCGCTTCGGCCTGCACGCCAAGTCGATCGTGATCGATGATGCGTTCGCGATGGTCGGCTCGCACAACTTCGACCCGCGCTCGGACCACTACAACACCGAGGCGGGCGTGATCGTCTACGACCGCACGTTCGCCGACCAGCTGCGTCGCAGCATCCTGCGCGATACCCAGCCGGAGAATGCCTGGGTGATCGCTCCGCGGCGGGCGGTGATTCCGGTGCTGAGCGATCTCAACCAGGTGATCGGCACCGTCTCTGAAAGCCTGCCGTTGTTCGACCTGTGGCCGTTCCGTTACGCCACCAGCTTCGATCTCAAGCCCGACTGCCAGCCGCTGCGCGCCACCGACCCGAACTTCTACGCCTGCTACGCACCGGTCGGCGATTTCCCCGACGTGGCGCTGTCGCCAAAACTGATCATCACGCGGCTGTTCACGGCGTTCGGGGTAGGGGCCAAGGGCGTGCTGTGATTTTGCGCTGCGGGTTTTGTCGAAGCAGGCAGCCTGAAGTGCTTTCGCTCGCCCGATGCCTCGAAGCGGAGCTCCGGGGCGGAGCTTGCACCCTTCCGCGGAGGGTGAGGCACTTCCCTTCCTGCTTGTCCAAAGAGAAGAGCAGCCCGGCTGCCCAGGGCAGACGAAACCCTTGTTCCTGCCGCGCTGCCCCTGGACCAGCACCTTACGGCAGTTGCGCGACGCGATTGCCCTGGGAAGAGAAGCGCATAAGCAAGATGCCGCTGAGACCGTCGGGGTGGTCCGACGGCACCGCGAAGCGCCAGCCGCGCACGCTGCGCAGGGCGTGCGCATCGAGAACCGGATCGCCGCTGGATTCGCTCACGCTGGCCGTGCTGACCCGGCCGTTGCCATCGACGCCGACATGCAGCAACACGCGGCCGTCCAGATGGCCGCGCAGCTCTTCCCACGATTGCGAGATATCGCCGGGCATCGCCAGCGGCACGAGTTCCGATGCGGCAGGCTCGCTGGCCTGCGCATCACCCTGGGCGGCGACAAGATCCGGCAGTACCCGCGACGTCCGCACCACCCGGACCGAAGCGTGCGAGCGCCGCGGCGAGGGCAGGGCGCGCGGCGCCGGGCTCCGCGCCGCCGCAAAGCGCGCGGGCGGCCCCTGCCAGTCGCCGGTCAGCGTGCTCAGCCAGCCGGTGCCGGCGATGCCGATCGCCAGTGCCAGCATGCTCAGGCCAGTGGTGGTGCGCAGGCGAAGCACGGTCAGGCGCTCGCCTTCATGGCCGCTCGAGGATCGCGGTGACGCCCATGCCGCCGGCGGTGCAGATCGAGATCAGGCCGCGACCGGACCCTTTCTGCTCCAGCATCTTCGCCAGCGTGGCGATGATGCGTGCGCCGGTGGCCGCAAACGGATGGCCGACGGCGAGGCTGGAACCGTGCACGTTGAGTCTGGCCGGGTCGATCGGACCCAGCGGTGCGTCGAGGCCGAGCCGGTTCCTGCAGTAGTCGGCCGACTCCCATGCGCGCAGCGTGCACAGCACCTGCGCCGCGAACGCCTCGTGGATCTCGTAATAGTCGAAGTCCTGCAGGCTGAGGCCATGGCGCGCCAGCAAGCGCGGCACCGCGATGGTCGGCGCCATCAGCAAGCCCTCGCCATGGACGAAATCCACCGCGGCGACCTCGGCGTCGCGCAGATACGCCTGGATCTTCAGGCCGCGCTGCGCGGCCCACGCGTCGCTGGCCAGCAGCACGGCGGCCGCGCCATCGGACAGCCCGGTGGAGTTGCCGGCGGTGAGAGTGCCGTGGCCGGAGGTCTTGTCGAACGCCGGCTTCAGCGAAGCCAGTTTTTCAAGGGTCGAATCGGGGCGCAGGAAGCCGTCGCGCTTCAAGCCGCGGAACGGCACCAGCAAATCGTCGAAGAAGCCGGCGTCGTAGGCAACGGCGAGTTTGTGGTGACTGTCCAGTGCAAGCTGATCCTGTGCCTCGCGGCCGATGTGCCACTCCTTCGCCATCTGCTCGCAGTGGTCCCCCATCGACTTGCCGGTGCGTGGCTCGGCGACGCCGGGAAACGAAGGCTTCAATTCGCCGAGGGAAAATCCGCGCAGCGCCGTCCGCAGTTTGTCCAGCGGCGTCTTCGCGCGGTTCATCGCCAACAGCCGTTTGCGCAGCCGCGTGCCGTAGACGATCGGCACGTCGGAGGTGGTGTCTGAACCGCCTGCGATGCCGGCGGCGATCTGGCCGGCGGCGATCTTGTTGGCCACGATGATCGCGTTGTCCAGCGAGGTGCCGCAGGCGCGCGCGGTGGTGATCCCCGGCGTGGTCGGTGCCAGCCCGGAACTGAGCAGCGCCTCGCGTGCCAGGTTCCAGTCCGACGAATGCTTGATGACCGCACCCATCGCCACTTCGCCCAGCTCCACGCCGTGCAGTCCGAACCGTTCCACCAGCGCGCCGAGCACCTTGACCGACATGCCGAAATTGCCGACGTCGGCATAGGCCGTGTTGTTGCGGCAGAACGGAATGCGTAGGCCGCCAATCACCCCGACGCGTCTTTGCGTGTTTTCCATGCTCGAAACTGTCCACCACTCAAGTCGTTCAAGGCTAACCCGCGATGCCGCGCGGCGAAAGCCCGGAACGACCGACGATGTGCTGATCCGTTCAGCACGGTCGGCATGATGTCCGGCGCGCGTGCCGGTGGTCGCACCGCGGCTGCCGGACGGATCGGCAGGTCCTCACTGATAGAATCGATCTCCTTTGCCGTTTGGATTGCCGCCGTGGAAGCTCACACGCTGCTCGCCCTGCCGATCGTGCTGGCCCTGGAGCCGGTGGCCGGCGAGCCGCCTCCGCGAACGACCCTGAGCCGCGACGAAGCCGCCGAGCTGGCGGAGCTGGTCGCCGCCGACCTGCATGCGCTGGTGCCGCAGGTCGATGCCGCCCGGCTGGCCCTGGCGGGTGCGCTGTTCGATCAAGTCGAACTGCTGCGCCCGGGCTTTCCGGTATGGGCGACGCTGGACGAACTGGCCCGCCGCGTGCCGCGCGGCCAGCTGGACAACGTGGTCGCGTTCGGCAGCCACGAAGGCCACATGCCGGCGCAGCCGCTGGAACCTTCGTCCGTTTTCGCCGGGGGTCCGATGCGCCTGTTGCCGATGAGCCTGCTGGCCTCCGAATCATTGGCGGACGAATTGTCCGGCGAACTTGAAATCCAGCTGGTCGGGCGCGGCGAAGCCAGCGCGTTGACCGCCGACTGGCTGATGCGCACGCTGGGCATCCGGCTGGAGCACGTGCGTTACCTCAGCCGCAACGATCTGCTGGCGCTGACCTGCGTGCAGTACGAACACGTCAACCTGGCGTCGTTGTGGACACTGCTGGAATCGGCGCTGCTTAGCCCCGAGCGCAGCGAAACGACGCTGAGCGCGCGCGGGCTGAGCCTGCGCTACGAGCAGGGCACCGTGCTGGCCCAGTCACCGTCGCGCTGGCTGGCAGCACAAACCGGGGATGCCGCGGAACGGGCGCACGCACTTGCCGGCGTGCTGTTCGAGTTGCGCCAGCACGCCGCCCTGCTCGCCGCCCATCGGCTGCCGCTGTCGCTGCAGGCGGATGCCGGCGAAGCGGTCGAGGCGGGGGCGGGCTATGTGCTGGAAACCCTCGCCGCCGCCGTGCCCGGCAGGGAGCCGCCGGCATTGTTCGCGCACGAGGCGGCCGGCCTGGGCATCATCGCGATCACCGTGGCGCAGCGCGACGGCGGCAACGCGCTGGCGCTGGCGCACGGCTATCCCCTGCAGCCGGGTGCGCTGGCGCCGTTGCTGGCCTTGCTGGCCGATCGCTACGGCATCGCCGCCGAACTGCACGCGCTGGGCCGCGTGGTGCTGGATGACGACGGCCGGCTGGGCGCGCCGGCCAGCACGCTGCACTGAGCCGGTCGGCGCCGGCCGAGCCCGGACGTTTGTATCGGGGCGGAAACTCGGCGCATGATGCGAGGGCGCCGACAGGGGGCGCGCACCCGTTGACGGAAAGACCATGCGGCCGCCCAAGTCTGCCGAGGTATTGCCATCACCTTCGCACGGGCCGGACTGGCCCGCGCGAATATCGCGCGGCGCGCCCGTGCTGCTTGCCTATCTGGATGCGGAGCAGCGGTTCCGCTATGCCAACGAAATCCATCGCGACTGGCTCGGCGTCGACCCGCAGGTCCTGCTCGGGCGCCGGCTGGTCGACGTGGTCGGCCAGCGCAATTACCACCGCGCGGCACCGGCGCTGGAGAAGGCCTACGCCGGAGCGCTGGCGAGCTTCGAGGGCGAGCTGTACAACGGCAGCGAGCGCCGCTACGCGCACGGCAATTTCCAGCCCGATTTCGACACCGACGGCCGCGTGCGTGGCGTGTTCACCGCACTGATCGACATCACCGAGCGGCACACTCTCGAGCTGCAGCTGCACGAGAGCGAGCAGCGCTTTTTCGGCGCGTTCCAGCATGCCGCGATCGGCATGGCGCTGACCCATCCGGACGGCCATTTCCTGCGCGTCAATGCCGCGGTGTGCCAGATGCTGGGCTATCGCGAGGAGGAATTGCTGGCGCTGAACATCGCCCGGCTTACCCACCCGGACGACCTCGCCGCCGACCAGGGCCTGATGGCCGAGCTGGTGGCCGGCCAGCGCGAGTCGTACCAGCTGGAAAAGCGCAATTTCCACAAGCTCGGCCACGTCGTGCATATCCTGCTCGCCGTGTCGCTGGTGCGCGACGAGCGCGGCGCACCGCTGTACTTCGTGTCGCAGGTGCAGGACATCAGCCAGCGCAAGGCGTTCGAGGAGGCGCTGCATCGCGAACGGGAACTGGCCGAGGTCACCTTGCGCTCGATCGGCGACGCGGTGATCACCACCGATCCGCAGCTCGGCGTGACCTCGCTCAACCCGATCGCCGAGGCGATGACCGGCTGGACCAGCGACGAAGCGCAGGGCCGGCCGATCGAGCAGATCTTCCAGCTGTTCGACGCCGAGCACGGCCAACCGGTGGCCAATCCGTTGCGTGCCGCGATCGGCCGCAACACCATCGTCGACCTGGCCGGCAAGACGCTGTTGCGCCACCGCCACGGCTTCGACACGCCGGTGGAGGATTCCTCGGCGCCGATCCATGACCACGCCGGCAATGTCATCGGCGGCGTGCTGGTGTTCCACGACATCAGCGAAACGCGCGCGCTGGCGCTGAAGATGATCCACCTGACCCAGCACGACACGCTCACCGGGCTGCCCAACCGCAGCCAGTTGCACGGTCACATCGCCCAGGCGCTGGCCACCGCCAGCCGCCGCCAGCAGCGCGCGGCGCTGGTCTATCTGGACATCGACCACTTCAAGCGGATCAACGAACTGCACGGCCACGCGGCGGGCGACAACGTGCTGCGCGCGCTGGCCGGGCAACTGCATCGCTGCCTGCCCGGCGAGGAATTTCTCAGCCGCTATGGCGGCGACGAGTTCGTGGTGGTGCTGCCGCACCTGGACAGCGTCGGCGAAGTGGCCAGCCTGTGCCAGAACCTGATCAACCAGGTCGAACAGATCCACATCGCCGACCTCGGCTTGCGCATCAGCATCGGCATCAGCATCTACCCGGACGACGCGCTGGAATCGGAAAGCCTGCTGCAGCACGCGGAAACCGCGCTGGTCGCGGCGAAGGCGCAAGGCCTGCACGGCTACCGCTTCTTCACCGCTTCGATGAACGAACGCGCTCGCGCACAGCGGCGCATCGAGACGGCGCTGCGCCAGGCGCTGCCGCGGCGCGAGCTCAGCCTGCACTACCAGCCGAAGGTGGATGCGCAGAGCGGCCGCATCGTCGGCGCCGAGGCGCTGTTGCGCTGGCATGCGAACGGGCGCGTGCAGTACGAACCGGACCAGTTCATCCCGGTGGCGGAAGATACCGGCCTGATCCTGCCGATCGGCGCGTGGGTGCTGCGCCAGGCGTGCAAGCAGGCACAGCTGTGGCAGTTGCGCGGGCAGCCCGTCGCGGTATCGGTGAACGTGTCGCCGCTGCAGTTCCAGCATGCCGATTTCTACAGCTGGCTCGACGGCGTGCTGAAGGAAACCGGGCTGGCCGCCCACCTGCTCGAACTGGAACTGACCGAGCGCATGGTGATGTCCGGCGGCGACGCCACCACCGACCTGCTGCAGCGGATCAAGCAGCGCGGCGTGCGGCTGTCGCTGGATGATTTCGGCACGGGCTACTGCAGCTTGTCGTACCTCAAGCATTTTCCGATCGACGCGTTGAAAATCGATCGCGTGTTCGTGCGCGACCTCACCAGCGATCGCGATACCGCTACCATCACCAGCGCGATCATCGCGATGGCGCGCAGCCTCAACAAGCTGGTGATCGCCGAAGGTGTGGAAACGCGCGAGCAGGGCGCGTTCCTGCGCCTCGCCGGTTGTTCGCAGCTGCAGGGTTTCCTGTACGGCGCACCGCTGCCGGCGGCGGAATTCCAGAAGCTGCTGGGCGAACCGGCGTGAGCATGCAGTGATCGCCAGGGGGCGCCGAAGCCGGCCGGTACGCGCCTACGCAAGCGCCTCATACATCGCGTAGTGGCAGCGCTGCATGCCGAGACCCTCATAGGTCGCCTGCGCACGCCGATTGTCGGTTTCCACATATAGCCGCACACCGACCGCACCAGCCGCGGCCGCGCGCTCCGCCACGGCGGCGTACAACGCGCGGAACACGCCGCCGCGACGCGCGTCGGGGTGCACGTAGACGCTCTGGATCCACCAGAAATCGCCGTCGCGCCAGTCGCTCCATTCGTAGGTCACCAGCAGCCCACCCACCGCCACGCCGTCGCGCTCGGCGATCAGATAGAAGCCGCGCCGGGGGTGTTCGAACACGCCGGCGACGCCGCGCTGCAAGGTCTCGCGATCCAGTTGCCGGTGTTCGGTTTCCCACGCCATCGCGGCATTCCATGCAACGAGCTCGGGCAGGTCGGAAGGGCGGGCGGGGCGGATCGACAACGGCACGGCACGACTCCGGCAACGGGGTGAGCGCACATCGTAGCGTGCGCGCTCTTCACACGCAGGGGCGTACCGTCCGAGCGGAAGCCGGCGGCCACGGCAGCCCGCCGCGGGCGGCATCCGGCCATCCACCCCCAAGGAAAGTGCAGTTGAATATCGGCAGCGTTCTAGATCTGCTCCAGCTGCGGCGTTTGCGCGCGTTCCGCCGCCGCCGCGCGGCGGCGCTGGCGCGGCCCGAGCAGGAGCCGGCGCTGCGCTCGGAGCTGTTCAGTGCCGAGCAGATGGAACGGCATGGCCAGACCCTGGCCCGCCAGCACCGGGTCGCCGCGCGCGCCAGCGCCGACCTGCTGTTGACCCGGCTGGCCGACAACGAGGCGGTGCTCACGCATACCTGCGACCGGCTGACCGACGCCAGCCGGCGCAAGCGGCGGGTGACGCCCGCCGGCGAATGGCTGCTGGACAACTTCTACCTGATCGAGGAACAGATCCGGCTGGCCCGGCGGCATCTGCCCAAGGGCTACAGCCGCGAACTGCCGCGGCTGGAAAGCGGGCCGTCGGCGGGCCTGCCGCGCGTGTACGACATCGCGCTGGAGATCATTTCGCACGGCGATGGCCGCGTCGATACCAGCAGCCTGCGCCGCTTCATCGGCGCCTACCAGAGCGTGACCCCGCTGAAGCTGGGCGAGCTGTGGGCGATCCCGATCATGCTGCGGCTGGCGCTGATCGAGAACCTGCGCCGCGTCGCCGCGCGGGTGATGGCCGACTGGCGCTACCGCGGCAAGGCGGTGCGCTGGGCCGACGCCATGACCGCGACCGCCGAACGCGATCCCAAGAGCGTGGTGCTGGTGGTTGCCGACATGGCCCGCTCGGAGCCGCCGATGACCGGCCCGTTCGTGGCCGAAATGGCGCGCCGGCTGCAAGGGCAGAGCCCGGCACTGGCGTTGCCGCTGAGCTGGATCGAACAGCGCCTGGCCGAATCGGGCCAGAGCATCGAGCACCTGGTGCAGTCCGAGGCGCAGCAGCAGGCCACCAACCAGGTCACCATCAGCAACAGCATCGGCAGCCTGCGCGCGTTGTCCGCGATCGACTGGCGCGAGTTCGTCGAGTACAGCAGCGTGGTCGAGCAACGGCTGCGACAGGATCCGGCCGGCGTCTACGCGGCGATGGACTTCGCCACGCGCGACCGCTATCGCCACGTGGTCGAGGCGCTCGCCCGCCAGCACCGGCTGACGGAGTTCGAGGTGGCCTCGGCGGCCGTCGCGCTGTGCGAGCCGGACGCGTCGACCGGCGCGGTGGCGCAGCATGTCGGCCTGTACCTGATCGACCGCGGCAGGCGCCAGCTCGAACGCCAGCTCGGCATTCGCCCGCAGCTGGCCGAGCAGTTGCGGCGCGGTTTCGATCGCGCGCCGCTGCCGATCTACCTGGGCCTGCTGGCCCTGCTGACGTTTGCATTTGCGCGGCCGCTGGTGCTCGCGGCCGCGCACGATGGCCTTTCCTTGTGGGCTGTGATCGCGATCGCCATCCCGGCGATCATCCTGGCCAGCCAGCTTGGCTTGAGCCTGCTCAACTGGACCACCACGATGGCGGTGGCGCCGCAGTTGCTGCCGCGGATGGACTACTCGCGCGGCATCCCGGCCAGCGCGCGCACGCTGGTGGCGATCCCCAGCCTGTTCGCCAGCGCGCAGGATGTCGAGGATCTGGTGGAGGCGCTCGAGGTGCGTTTCCTCGGCAACCGCGACGAGCATCTGCACTTCGCTTTGCTCACCGACTTCGCCGACGCGGGCAGCGAAACCCTGCCCGGCGACGCCGCGCTGCTCGGGCTGGCGCAGCGGCGCATCGAAGCGCTCAACGAGCACTACGCCAGCGTCGAGGCGGACCGCTTTTTCCTGTTCCACCGCCCGCGCCGCTGGAATGCCGCCGAAGGCTGCTGGATGGGGCACGAGCGCAAGCGCGGCAAGCTGGCCGATCTCAACGCGCTGCTGCGCGGCAATGCGCAGGACCGTTTCATGCTCATCGTCGGCGACATCGCCGCGTTGCCGCCGGTGCATTACGTGATCACGCTGGACACCGACACCGGCTTGCCGCGCGATTCGGCCCAGGCCTTCGTCGGCACCATCGACCACCCGCTCAACCGCGCGGTGTACGACCCGCGGCAGCGGCGCGTGGTCTCCGGCTACGGCATCCTGCAGCCGCGCGTGGGGATCAGCCTGCCCAGCAGCGCACGCTCCCGCTACGCCCAGTTGTACGGCAGCGACGCCGGCATCGATCCGTACACGCAGATGGTTTCGGACGTCTATCAGGACGTGTTCCGCGAAGGCTCGTTCATCGGCAAGGGCATCTACGCAGTCGATGCGTTCGAGCTCAGCCTGGACGGGCGCTTTCCGGAGAACCGCATCCTCAGCCACGATCTGGTCGAGGGCTGCCACGCGCGTGCCGGCCTGCTCAGCGACGTGCAGCTGTTCGAGGAGTATCCGGCGCGCTACGGCGCCGACATCAAGCGCCGCCATCGCTGGATCCGCGGCGACTGGCAGCTGCTGCCGTGGCTGCTGCCGTGGGCGCCGACCGCGCGCGACGGCTGGCGCCGCAATCCACTGACCGCGCTGTCGCGCTGGAAGATCCTGGACAATCTGCGCCGCAGCCTGGTGCCGACGTCGCTGCTGGTCTTGCTGGTGACCGGCTGGCTGGCGATCTCGCCGGTGTTCTCGTGGACGCTGGCGGTGCTGTCGATGGTGCTGGTGCCGCCGCTGCTGTCGGCCCTGCTGGAACTGGTGCAGAAGCCGCGCGATGTGCAGATCGATCAGCACCTGCGCGCCGGCTTCAAGGCCGGCATGCAGCACTTCGCGCGGATGGCGCTGGGGCTGGCGTGGTTGCCGCACGAGATGCTGTACCAGCTGGACGCGATCGGCCGGACGCTGTGGCGCATGGGGATCAGCCGCAGGCATCTGTTGCAGTGGCAGACATCCAGCGAGGTCGAGCGGCGCGGCAGCAATGCGCCGGCGGCGCTGTGGCGGCTGATGTGGATCGGGCCGCTGCTGGCTGCGCTGCTGGGCGTCGCGCTGATGCTGGAGCGGCCGATGGCGTTGCTGCTGGCCGCGCCGTTGCTGTTGTTGTGGCTGCTGTCGCCCACGCTGGCGTGGTGGGTCAGCCAGCCGCGCAAGGCGGACGAGTTCGCCCCCACGCCGGCGCAGACGCGATTCCTGCGCGAGCTGGCGCGGCGCACCTGGGCGTTCTTCGAGACCCACGTCGGCCCCGCCGAGCACTGGCTGCCACCGGACAACCTGCAGGAGCGCCCGGGCCCGGTGATCGCCCACCGCACGTCGCCGACCAACATCGGCATGGCGCTGCTGGCCAACCTGGCCGCCTTCGACTTTGGCTTCCTCAGCGTCAACCGCCTGCTCGACCGCACCCATCACACCCTGGCGACCATGCAGCTGCTGCCGGGGCATCGCGGCCATTTCTACAACTGGTACGACACCCAGACGTTGCAGCCGCTGGCGCCGCTGTACATCTCGGCGGTGGACAGCGGCAACCTCGCCGGCCACCTGTTGACCTTGCGCCCGGGCCTGCTGGCGCTGATCAACGAGCCGGTGTTCCAGCCGCGCGTGCTGCAGGGCTTGCTCGATACAGTGCACGTGCTGGGCAACGCGCTCGAGCCGGGTCGCGATGACATGCTGGAGCCGATGCAGCGCGAACTGCAGGCGGCGCTGTCGGCACCGCCGGCGACCACCGGCGCCGCGCTGGCCCTGTTGCAGCGGCAGCTGGACCATGCGCATGCGCTGGCGCAATCGCTGGCTCCGCAAACCGGTTCCGATACCGAGTTCTGGCTTGCCGCCTTGCTGGAGCAATGCAGCGACCTGTGCGATGAAGCGGCCCTGTTCAATCTCGATCCGTCGGATGACGAGGCCAGCTTCGACGGGATTCCCACGCTGCGGCAACTGGCATGGATCGAACCGCTGTGCTGGCCCACCATCGCCGGCGCCGAGGGTACGCGCGAGCGCGCCCGCGACCGCATCGCGGCGATCGAGCTGCTGGCCCAGCAGGCCGGCGATCTGGCGCTGATGGACTACCGCTTCCTGTACGACACCGCGCGCGACCTGCTGGCAGTCGGCTACAACGTGGACGACCGTCGCCTCGATACCAGCTATTACGATCTGCTCGCCTCGGAAGCGCGGCTGGCCAGTTTCGTCGGCATCGCGCAGGGCCAGTTGCCGCAGGACAACTGGTTTTCGCTCGGCCGCCTGCTGACCACCAGTGGCGGCGAGCCGGTGTTGCTGTCGTGGGCCGGCTCGATGTTCGAATACCTGATGCCGACCCTGGTGATGCCCAGCTACGAAGGCACCCTGCTTGACCAGACCTGCCGCGCCGCGGTGGCGCGCCAGATCGAATACGGCAGCCAGCTCGGCGTGCCATGGGGCGTTTCCGAATCCGGTTACAACACGCTGGATGCGCACTTCACCTACCAGTATCGCGCCTTCGGTGTGCCCGGACTGGGCCTCAAGCGCGGCCTCGGCGATGACGTGGTGATCGCGCCGTACGCGACCGCGCTGGCGATGATGGTGGCGCCAGCGGCCGCAACCAAGAACCTGCAGCGGCTGGCCGAGGTCGGTGCCGCGGGCCGCTACGGGCTGTACGAAGCGATCGACTACACGCCGGCCCGGCTGCCGCTGGGGCAGTCCTCCGCCCTGGTGCAGTCGTTCATGGCGCACCACCAGGGCATGAGCCTGCTGGCGCTGGCGTACGCACTGCTGGAGCGGCCGATGCAGCGGCGGTTCGAATCCGATCCACAGTTCCAGGCCACCAGCCTGCTGCTGCAGGAACGGGTGCCGAAGACCGCGGCGGAGTACCTGCACGCCTCCGGCTTCCCCGAAGTGGACGGCCAGACGCGCGCGGCCGAAGCGCGACTGCGCGTGTTCACCGACCCGGACCGGGCGCGGCCGGCCGTACAGCTGCTGTCCAACGGCCGCTACCACGCGATGGTCTCCAGCGCCGGCGGCGGCTACAGCCGCCGCGGCGAGCTGGCGCTGACCCGCTGGCGCGAGGACAGCACCCGCGATCACTGGGGCATGTTCTGCTACCTGCGCGACGTGGCCAGCGGCGAGTACTGGTCCACCGCGTATCAACCGACGCTGAAGAAGACCGAGCTGTTCGAGGCGATCTTCTCCGACGCGCGTGCCGAGTTTCGCGTGCGCGAGCGCGAGTTCGATGCGCACACCGAGATCGTGGTGTCGCCAGAGGATGACATCGAACTGCGCCGCACCCGAATCACCAACCGCAGCCGCACGCGGCGCACGATCGAGCTGACCAGCTACGCCGAAGTGGTGCTGGCGTCCTCGCTCGCCGATGCCCTGCATCCGGCCTTCAGCAAGCTGTTCGTGCAGACCGAACTGGTGCCGCAGCTGCAGGCGATCGTGTGCACGCGGCGGCCGCGCGCGGCGAACGAACAGGTGCCCTGGATGTGCCATCTGCTGGCCGCGCACGACGCCGACATCGACGCGATCTCGTACGAGACAGACCGCGCCCGTTTCATCGGCCGGGGCCGCAGCCTGGCGCAACCGCGAATGCTCGATCGCGAGCAGGCGCAACTTTCCGACAGCGAAGGGTCGGTGCTCGATCCGATCGTGGCGATCCGCTGCCGCATCACGCTGGAGCCGGAGCAGTCGGCCACCATCGACTTCGTCACCGGCCTGGCCGACAGCCGCGACGGCTGCCTGCAGCTGATCGGCAAGTACCGCGACCGCCACCTCGCCGATCGCGTGTTCGACCTGGCCTGGACGCACAGCCAGGTGCTGCTGCGCCAGCTCAATTCCAGCCTCGCCGATGCGCAGCTGTACGAACACATGGCCACCTCGATCATCTACCCGAACGCGAGCCTGCGCGCCGAGCCCGGCATCCTGCGCGGCAACCGCCGCGGGCAGTCCGGCCTGTGGGGGCAGTCGATCTCCGGCGACCTGCCGATCGTGCTGCTGCAGATCGCCAACCCGGCGCGCATCGAACTGGTGCGCCAGCTGGTGCAGGCGCACGCGTACTGGCGGCTGAAAGGGCTGGCGGTGGATCTGGTGATCTGGAACGAGGACCGCGCCGGCTACCGGCAGGAGCTGCAGGACCAGATCATGGGCCTGATCGCCTCGGGCAGCGAGGCCAGCCTGCTCGACCGGCCGGGCGGCATTTTCGTGCGCCCGGCGCAACAGTTGTCCAGCGAGGACCGCATGGTGATGCAGGCCAGCGCGCGCATCATCCTGACCGACAATCGCGGCACGCTGGCCGAACAGATCAGCCGCCGCCGCGCCGAGACGCACGCACCGCGCTTCGAAGCCAGCCAGCCCCCGCGCGTTCCGTCGGTCGCGCCGGTCGCTGCCACGCCACCGGCGCTGCAGCTGGCCAACCCGCTCGGCGGCTTCAGCGCCGATGGCCGCGAGTATGTGATCACGCTGGCACCGGGCGACGCCACGCCGGCACCGTGGGCGAACGTGCTGGCCAATCCGCACTTCGGCACGGTGATCTCCGAAAGCGGCAGCGCCTACACCTGGGGCGAGAACGCGCACGAGTTCCGCCTCACCCCCTGGCACAACGATCCGGTCGCTGACGGCAGCGGCGAGGCGCTCTACCTGCGCGACGAGGAAACCGGCCACATGTGGTCGCCGACGCCATTGCCTGCGCGCGGCAACGGCGGCTACACCACCCGCCACGGATTCGGCTACAGCGTGTTCGAGCATGACGAGGACGGCATCCATTCCGAACTGTGGATCTACGTGGCGCTGGATTCATCGGTCAAGTTCTCCGTGCTGAAACTGCACAACGCATCCGGCCAGCAACGCCGGCTCAGCGTCACCGGCTATGTCGAATGGCTGCTCGGCGATCTGCGCGAGCGCACCTCGATGCATGTGGTCACCGAGTCCGATCCGGCCAGCGGCGCGCTGTTCGCCCGCAATGCCTACAACACCGAGTTCCCGAACCGCGTGGCGTTCTTCGACGTGGACGATCCCGCCCGCGGCATCGACGGCGATCGCCGCGAGTTCATCGGCCGCAACGGCAGCACCGCCGCACCCGCCGGGCTGGCGCGCGCGCACCTGTCCGGCCGCCTCGGCGCGGGGCTGGACCCGTGCGCGGCGCTGCAGATGGCGGTGACGCTGGAGGACGGCGAGCGGCGCCAGGTGATCTTCCGGCTCGGGCTGGGCCGTGACGCCGCCGACGCCAGCGCGCTGGTGCAACGGTTTCGCGGCAGCGGCAGCGCCGCCCGGGCGCTGGACCAGGTGCGCGCGCACTGGGCGCGCACGCTCGGCGCCGTGCAGGTGCACACGCCCGAGCCGGCGCTCGACGTGCTGGCCAACGGCTGGCTGATGTACCAGACCATCGCCTGCCGGATCTGGGCGCGCAGCGGCTACTACCAGTCCGGCGGTGCGTTCGGCTTCCGCGATCAGTTGCAGGATTCGATGGCGACCCTGCACGCCGCGCCGGAGCTGGCGCGCGCGCAGCTGCTGCTGTGCGCCGCGCATCAGTTCCCCGAAGGCGACGTGCAGCACTGGTGGCATCCGCCGCTGGACCGCGGCGTGCGCACCGCCTGTTCCGACGATTACCTGTGGCTGCCGCTGGCCGCCAGCCGCTACGTGCTGGCCAGCGCCGACACCGGCGTGCTCAACGAGCGTGTGGGCTACATCGAAGGGCGCCCGCTGCATCCCGGCGAGGAGTCCTACTACGACCTGCCACAGCCGTCGGGCCTCAGCGAGACGCTGTACCAGCACTGCGTGCGCGCCATCGAGCACAGCCTGCCGCGCGGCGTGCACGGCCTGCCGCTGATCGGCGCGGGCGACTGGAACGACGGCATGAACCGGGTCGGCGAGGCCGGCCGCGGCGAAAGCGTGTGGCTGGGCTTCTTTGCTTGCGAGGTGCTCTCACGTTTTGCCGAGGTGGCCCGGCTGCACGGCGACGAAGCCTTCGCGCAACGCTGCGAAGGCGAGGTGGGCCAGCTGCGCGTGGCGCTGGAGCAGCATGCGTGGGACGGCGCCTGGTATCGGCGCGCGTACTTCGATGACGGCACGCCGCTGGGCTCCAGCAGCAACGACGAATGCCGCATCGACTCCATCGCGCAAAGCTGGTCCGTGCTGTCCGGCATCGCCTCGCCCGAGCGACGGCTGCAGGCGATGAACTCCCTCGACCAGCATCTGGTGCGCCGTGATGCCGGCCTGGTGCAGTTGCTGGAGCCGCCGTTCGACAAGTCCGCACTCGATCCCGGCTATATCAAGGGCTACGTGCCCGGCGTGCGCGAGAACGGCGGGCAGTACACGCACGCGGCGATCTGGGCCACGATGGCCTTCGCCGAACTGGGCGACCGCGACCGCGCGTGGGAACTGCTGCGCATGATCAATCCGGTCAACCACGGCATCGACGCCGCGCAGATGGACGTCTACAAGGTCGAGCCCTACGTAGTCAGCGCCGACGTCTACGCGGTCGCACCGCACGTCGGCCGCGGCGGCTGGAGCTGGTACACCGGCTCCGCGGGCTGGATGTACCGGTTGATCGTCGAGTCCCTGCTCGGCCTGCGCCTCGAAGCCGGCAAGCTGCGCTTCACGCCGGTGCTGCCGGCGGACTGGGAAGGTTTCTCGCTGGACTATCGGCATCGCGATACGCTGTACCGCATCAACCTGCGCCAGAGCGATCCCGGCACGGTGAGTACCGTGTGGCTGGATGGCGTGGCGCAGGCGGATGGCCGCCTTCCGCTGACCGATGACGGCGCGGAACACACCGTGGAGCTCAACCATCCGCGCACCTGAGTACCATTCCGGCTCGACCGCTGCGCGGCGGCGAGCGGAGGACGCGCCGGTTCGTCGCCGGCGCCGGCGCTTCCGGGAACATGGCAGGCAAGGAGAGGGCGCATGAACTACGAGGGCCGCTGCCGTGGCGGCAGCATCTCGTTTGAAGTCGACGGCTGGATCGGCGGAGCCCCTGGTTCGTGCCGCGGAACGTCGGGCTTATGCATCAATTTAACTTGCCGGCGCGCAGGCTGAAAGGTAAACCGCCGGTGCGACCTGGTTGAGGCAACATCCCATTTCGCATCGTGTGCCGTGTGCGCTGCGCTTGCAGCGCACACGGCCAAATCCCATGGAGAGAACGCCCGTTATGCCGACACCCCGCTCGGATGCCCTGGTCTTTTTCGGCGCCACTGGCGACCTGGCCTACAAGAAGATCTTCCCCGCTTTGCAGGCGATGATGCTGCGCGACGGACTGGACCTGCCGATCATCGGCGTGGCGCATTCGGGCTGGGGCGTCGAGCAATTGCGCCAGCGCGCCCACGACAGCCTGGCGCAGGCCGCCAAGGACCACGGCGGCAGCGTCGACGAGGCGGCCTTTGCGAAGCTCGCTGCGCGGCTGCAGTACGTCGATGGCGACTACAACGACGTGGCCACGTTCAAGAAGTTGAAGCAGGCGCTGGGCGATGCGCAGCGGCCGCTGCATTACCTGGCGATCCCCCCGGGCCTGTTCGGCGTGGTGGCAACGAATCTGCAGCAGGCCGGTTGCGCCGACAGTGCGCGCATCGTGGTGGAGAAGCCGTTCGGCCGCGATCTCGCTTCCGCGCGGGCGCTGAACCGCACGCTGCACGGCGTGTTTCCGGAGTCGGCGATCTTCCGCATCGATCACTACCTGGGCAAGGAGCCGGTGCAGAACCTGCTGTACTTCCGCTTTGCCAATACCGTGCTGGAGCCGGTGTGGAATCGCAACTACATCGACAGCGTGCAGATCACCATGGCCGAGAACTTCGGCGTGGACGGCCGCGGCTCGTTCTACGAGGGCGTGGGCGCGATCCGCGACGTGCTGCAGAACCACCTGCTGCAGGTGACCTCGCTGCTGGCGATGGATGCGCCGGTGGGCGGCGATCCCGAATCGCTGCGCGCCGAGAAGCTGCGGCTGTTCCGCGCGATGCGCCCGCTGGATCCGAAGGACGTGGTACGCGGCCAGTTCAACGGCTATCGCCAGATCGATGGCGTGGCGCCGGATTCCGATGTGGCGACATTCGTGGCGCTGCGCCTGTACATCGACACCTGGCGCTGGGCCGGCGTGCCGTTCTATATCCGGGCTGGCAAGAACCTGCCGATTACCACCACCCAGGTGATGGTGGACATGAAGACGCCGCCGCTGCCGATCTTCGAGGAGATCGGCCCCACGCAGTCGAACTACTTCCGTTTCCGGCTCAGCCCCGAGGTGGTCATTGCCGAGGGCGCACGGGTCAAGAAGCCCGGCGAGGCGATGCAGGGCGAGGCGGTGGAGCTGGTGGCGCGACATGCGTCGGCACCGGAAATGTCGCCGTATGAGCGGCTGCTCGGCGACGCGATCCGCGGCGACAACGCCCTGTTCACCAGCGACGAATGTGTCGAGGCGGCGTGGGCGGTGGTCGATCCGGTGCTGCACGACCAGCACGGCGTGAGCTTCTACGAGCCCGGCAGCTGGGGTCCGCCTGCCGCGGCGAAAGTCGTCAGCGGCGACGAGGGCTGGCACGATCCGAAGACCGAGGAGAGCGCGCCATGCTGAGCCGCCATGAATCCGTTGCCGACTCGGCTGCGTCGGTGGCATTCCTGCTCGACGTCGACAACACCCTGCTCGACAATGACCGCTTCGCCGCCGACCTCGGCGACACCTTGCTGCAGGCCTTTGGTGCCGACGCGCGCGACCGCTACTGGGCGATTTACGCGCGACTGCGCGACCAGCTCGGTTACGCCGACTACCTCGGCGCGCTGCAGCACTTCCGCGAGGGCCTCGACAACGACCCCTCGCTGCTGCAGATGTCGAAGTACCTGCTGGAGTATCCGTTCGCCGAACGGCTGTATCCGCATGCACTGGAGACCATCGCGCACCTGCGCACGCTGGGGCCCGCCGCGATCCTGTCCGATGGCGACGTGGTGTTCCAGCCGCGCAAGATCCAGCGCGCCGGCCTTTGGGACGCGCTGCGCGGCGAGGTACTGATCTACCTGCACAAGCAGCGCATGCTGGTGGCGATGCAGCAGCGCTACCCGGCTGCGCATTACGTGATGATCGACGACAAGCCGCATGTCCTGGCCGAGATGAAGCAGCGGCTGGGCCAGCGGCTGACCACGGTGTTCGTGCAGCAGGGCCACTACGCTGCCGAGGCGGCAAACGAAACCATCGACCCCGCGCCGGACATCACCATCGCGTGCATCGGCGATCTGCGCGGGCGTAAGCTTGCCGATTTCCTGCAGGACGCGCCCGTCATCAGTCTTCCGGCAGGCTGAAGGCCTGCCCGCACCGAAACCGAATCCGCATCGAACTGGAGCCATGGAGCAAGCATGAAAGCGACCCGGCAATTGCACGACCTCGGCCAGAGCCTGTGGCTGGACAACATCACCCGCAGCCTGCTCGACGACGGCACGCTCGCGCGCTACATCGCCGAGGACTCGATCACCGGCCTCACCTCCAATCCCAGCATCTTCGATGCCGCGATCGGCGACGGCGACGCCTACGACGCCGGCATCCACGCCAAGACCCTGGCCGGCTTGTCCGGCGAGGCGCTGTTCACCGAGCTGGCGCTGGAAGACCTGCGCCGCGCCGCCGACCTGTTCCAGCCGGTGTTCGACGCCACCGATCATGTCGATGGCTGGGTCTCGATGGAGGTTTCGCCGCTGCTGGCCGCCGATACCGCCGGCTCGGTAGCTGCAGCGAAGAAGATCCACGCGCAGGGCCGCCGCGACAACCTGTTCGTGAAGATTCCCGGCACCCCCGAGGGCGTGCCGGCGATCGAGGAGGCGATCTTCCTCGGCATCCCGATCAACGTGACCCTGCTGTTTTCCTGCGACCAGTACCAGGCCGCCGCCGACGCCTACCTGCGCGGCATCGAACGGCGCGTCGCGGCCGGCCTGGACCCGAAGGTCGGTTCGGTGGCCTCGCTGTTCATCAGCCGCTGGGACGTGGCCGCCAACAAGCAGTTGCCCGAGGCGCTGCACAACAAGCTCGGCATCGCGGTGGGCCAGCAGACGTACCGCGCCTACCGCAAGCTGCTGGCGTCGGAGCGCTGGAAGAAACTCGCCGCCGCCGGCGCGATGCCGCAGCGCCTGCTGTGGGCCAGCACCGGCACCAAGGATCCGGCGGCCTCCGACACGCTGTACATCAGCGCCTTCGCCGCGCCCGACACCATCAACACGATGCCCGAGAAGACCCTGCACGCGTTCGCCGACCACGGCGAACTGCACGGCGTGATGGCGCTCGACGGCGGCGACACCGACACGATGCTGGCCCAGATCGCCGATGCCGGCGTGCACATCGATGCGCTGGCGCTGAAGCTGCAGCAGGAAGGTGCCGAGGCATTCGTCAAATCGTGGCATCAGCTGCTGCAGCGGATCGCCGACAAGGCCGGCGCGCTCGCCGACAAGTCGAACGGGCCCGCGCTGCGATGAGCCACCCGAAACTCACCCGGCTGCCGCAGTGGCAGGCACTGAAGCAGCACCACGCCACGATCGGAGCGAAACACCTGCGCGAGCTGTTCGCCGCCGATCCCAGCCGCGGCGAGCGGCTGGCCGTGGAGGACGTCGGCCTGTACCTGGATTATTCCAAACAGCGCGTGGATGCCGACACCTTACACCTGCTGCGCGAACTCGCCGAAGCCTGTGCATTGCCGCAGCGGATCGAGGCGATGTTCCGCGGCGACCGGATCAATACCACCGAGGATCGCGCGGTACTCCACGTGGCGCTGCGCGCACCCGCCACCGAGAAGATCCTGGTGGACGGCCACGACGTGGTGCCGGACGTGCACGCGGTGCTCGATCGCATGGCCGCGTTCTGCGACCAGGTGCGCAGCGGCGCGTGGCTGGGCCACAGCGGCAAACGCATCCGCAACGTGGTCAGCATCGGCATCGGCGGCTCGGACCTCGGCCCGGTGATGGCGTACGAAGCGCTGCGCGCCTACAGCCGGCGCGAGATGACGTTCCGCTTCGTCTCCAACGTGGACGGCACCGATTTGGTCGAAGCCACGCGCGATCTCGACGCCGCCGAAACGCTGTTCATCGTCTGCTCGAAGACCTTCACCACGCTGGAGACGCTGACCAACGCGCACGCCGCGCGGCGCTGGTGCGTCGACGCACTGGGCGACCAGAAGGCGGTCGCCAGACATTTCGTGGCGGTTTCCACCAACGCCGGTGAAGTGGCCAGGTTCGGCATCGACACCACCCACATGTTCGGCTTCTGGGACTGGGTGGGCGGGCGCTACTCGATGGATTCGGCGATCGGCCTGTCGACCATGCTGGCGATCGGCCCGACGCATTTCCGCGAGATGCTGGCCGGGTTCCACGCGATGGACACGCATTTCCGGCGCACGCCGCTCGAACGCAACCTGCCCGCCCTGATGGGTCTGCTGGCGGTCTGGAACGGCAACTTCCTCGACGCGGCCACCGTTGCGGTGCTGCCGTACGAGCAATACCTGAAGCGCTTTCCGGCGTACCTGCAGCAGCTGACGATGGAGAGCAACGGCAAGCACGTCACGCTGGACGGCGCGACCGTCGATTACGCTACCGGGCCGATCTACTGGGGCGAACCGGGCACCAACGGGCAGCATTCGTTCTATCAGCTGATCCACCAGGGCACGCGCCTGGTGCCGTGCGATTTCATCGGCTTCAGCCAGACGCTGAATCCGCTGCCTGCCCAAGACGGCGGCGATCAGCACGACTTGCTGATGGCCAACCTGATCGCGCAGGGCGAAGCGCTGGCGTTCGGCAAGACCGCCGACGAGGTGCGCGCCGAGGGCACGCCCGAGGCGCTGGTGCCGCACCGCACGTTCGAGGGCAACCGGCCCAGCACGACGATTCTCGCCGCGCGGCTGACCCCGCATGTGCTCGGCACGCTGATCGCGCTGTACGAGCACAGCGTATTCGTGCAGGGCGTGATCTGGGACATCGATTCGTTCGACCAGTGGGGCGTGGAGCTGGGCAAGCAGCTGGCGAAGACCACCATCGCCGAGCTGACCGCGACGGGCGAACCGAAGCTGGGCCACGACAGCTCCACCAACACCTTGATCCGTCGCTATCGCCACTTGCGCGATGACGCGACCACGGGAAACGCATGAGCCAGAAGATCAGCCCACTCGCCGGCAAGCCGGCACCGAAGTCGATCCTGGTCGACGTGCCGAAACTGCTGGCCGCCTACGTCGACCTGAAGCCCGACCCGTCGGTGCCGGCGCAGCGCGTGGCGTTCGGCACCTCCGGCCACCGCGGCAGCTCGTTCGAGCGCAGTTTCAACGAGGCGCACATCCTGGCGATCAGCCAGGCGATCTGCGAATACCGCCAGTCGAAAGGGATCGACGGCCCGCTGTTCATCGGTGCGGACACGCACGCGCTGTCGCAGCCGGCGTTCGAGAATGCGCTGGAGGTGCTGGCCGCCAACGGTGTGCGCACGATGATCTCCACGGCCGGCGAGTTCACCCCGACACCGGCGATCTCGCACGCGATCCTGGTCTACAACAAGGGGCGCGACGCCGGTTTCGCCGACGGCATCGTGATTACGCCGTCGCACAACCCGCCCGACAACGGCGGCTTCAAGTACAACCCGACCAATGGCGGCCCGGCCGATACCGACATCACCAAGTGGGTGGAGAACCGCGCCAACGCGCTGCTCGAGGGCGGCCTCAAAGGCGTGAAGCGGATGCCGTACGCGCAGGCGCGCAAGGCCGCGACCACGCAGGAGCACGACTACCTCAACACGTATGTCGCCGACCTCGCCAGCATCATCGACTTCGACCTCATCCGCCGCGCCGGCGTGCACATGGGCGTCGATCCGCTGGGCGGCGCCGGCGTGCTTTACTGGGCGCCGATCGCCGAGCGCTACAAGCTCGACCTCACCGTAGTCAGCGACGAAGTCGATCCCCAGTTCGCCTTCATGAGCGTGGACTGGGACGGCAAGATCCGCATGGATCCCTCGTCGAAGTACGCGATGCAGCGGCTGATCGGATCGAAGGACCAGTACGACGTGGCGTTCGCCTGCGACACCGACCACGACCGCCACGGCGTGGTCGCCCGCAGCAGCGGCCTGATGGAACCGAATCACTATCTGTCGGTGCTGATCGACTACCTGTACCGGCACCGGCCGCAATGGGGCGCGCATGCCGCGGTCGGCAAGACCGTGGTGAGCACCGCGCTGATCGACCGCGTGGTGCAGCGGCTCAGCCGCCAGCTCTACGAAGTGCCGGTCGGCTTCAAATGGTTTTCCGAGGGACTGTTCGACGGCTCGCTCGGCTTCGGCTGCGAGGAAAGTGCCGGCGCCTCGCTGCTGCGACGCGACGGTTCGGTATGGACGACCGACAAGGACGGCCTGGTGCCCGCGCTGCTCTCTGCCGAAATCACCGCGCGCGAAGGCAGGGACCCGGGCGAACTGTATGCGCGGCTGACCGACGAGCTCGGCAAGCCGTACGCCAACCGCGTCGAGGCCGCCGCCACGCCGGCACAGAAGGCCAAGCTGGCGAAGCTGTCGCCCGGCCAGCTGAAGAGCGACCAGCTCGCCGGCGAAAAAATCGAACAGGTGCTGGACAAGGCCCCCGGCAATGGCGCGGCGATCGGCGGCATCAAGGCGATCGCCGCCAGCGGCTGGTTCGCGGCGCGCCCGTCCGGCACCGAGGCGATCTACAAGATCTATGCCGAAAGCTTCAAGAGCGAAGAACACCTGCAGAGCCTGCTGGCCGAAGCACAGAAGATCGTCGACAGCGCGATTGCCTGATCGCACGCCGAAGACAGTGGCGCGACGTCGGCCGCGATCGCCCTTGTATCGGCAGAACCATGGAGCATCGCGACGGAAGTCGCTCCCACCGCCACTGCGAAACCACCCCACCGGAGAATCCCATGTCCAGCGACCTCGACCAGCAATGCATCAACTTGCTTCGCTTCCTGTCGGTGGACATGGTGCAGAAGGCGAACAGCGGCCACCCCGGCCTGCCGCTCGGCGCCGCGCCGATGGCCTACGCGCTGTGGACGCGGCACATGAAGTACCACCCGGCCGATCCGCAATGGGTCGACCGCGACCGCTTCGTGCTGTCTGCCGGCCATGGATCGGCGCTGTTGTACAGCCTGCTGTTCGCCACCGGCTACGACCTGTCGCTGGACGACATCAAGCAGTTCCGGCAGTGGGGCAGCAAGGCACCGGGGCACCCCGAGTTCGGTCATACGCCCGGTGTCGAGGTCACCACCGGGCCACTGGGCCAGGGCCTGGCGAACGCGGTGGGCATGGCGATCGGTGAGGCGCATCTGGCCGCGCGCTACAACCGCGACGGCCACATGATCATCGATCACCACACCTGGGCGATCGTCAGCGATGGCGATCTGATGGAAGGCGTGGCCAGCGAAGCGGCCTCGCTGGCCGGCCACCTCAAGCTGGGCAAGCTGATCTGCCTGTACGACGACAACGACGTCACCCTGTCCGCCGGCACCGACATGACCTTCTCGGAGGACCGCGCCAGGCGGTTCGAAGCGTACGGCTGGCAGACCATCAGCGTTTCCGACGGCAACGACCTGGACGCCATCAACGCCGCGCTCGATACCGCCCGCGCCGACACCACGCGGCCGTCGTTGATCCTGGTGCGCACGCATATCGGCTACGGCTCGCCCGAGCAGGACAGCTACAAGGCGCACGGCTCGCCGCTCGGCGTCGAGGATGTGAAGAAGACCAAGCAGGCGCTGGGCTGGCCGGTGGAACCGGACTTTCTGGTGCCCGACGCCGCACTGAAACACATGCGCGAAGCGCAAGATCGCGGTGCCAGGGCGCAGCAGGCATGGAACAGCCGTCTGGACGGCTATACCAGGGCGTTCCCGCAGCTGGCCGCGGAGCTGCAGGGGCGGCTGCGCGGCGACCTGCCGGCCGGCTGGGATGCGGACGTTCCCGTCTTCCCCGCCGACGCCAAGGGCATGGCCACCCGCGTCGCCGGCGGCAAGGTGATGAATGCGTTCGCGCAGAAGCTGCCCGCGCTGTGCGGCGGCTCGGCCGATCTGGATCCGTCCACCCATACCGCGCTGAAGGGCCTGGGTGACTTCAACCCGGCGGTCGAGCCGCCGGACGAGGACAAGCAGGGTTCCGACGGCGGCGGCTGGAGCCACGCCGGCCGCAACTTTCACTACGGCGTGCGCGAACATGCGATGGCCGCGATCAGCAATGGCCTGGCCGCGCACGGCGGCTTCATCCCGTTCGATGCGACCTTCCTGATCTTCTCCGACTACATGCGTCCGGCGATCCGCCTCGCCGCGCTGATGGGCCTGCACGTCGTGCACGTGTTCACCCACGACAGCATCGCGCTGGGCGAGGACGGCCCCACCCACCAGCCGGTGGAGCAACTGGCCAGCCTGCGCGCCATCCCCAACCTCACGGTGATCCGTCCGGCCGACGCGAACGAGACCGCGGTGGCGTGGAAAGTCGCGGTGGAATCGACCGGGCACCCGCTGTCGCTGGCCCTGACCCGGCAGGACGTGCCCACGCTCGACCGCATCCGCTACGCCAGCGCCGAGGGCTTGCGCAAAGGCGCGTATGTGCTGGGCGACGCGAAGGACGGCAAGCCGTCGCTGATCCTGATCGCCAGCGGCTCCGAGGTCGGCCTGATCCTCGACGCGGCGGAGAAACTGCAGGCCGACGGCATCGCCGTGCGTTGCGTGTCGATGCCCAGCTGGGAGTTGTTCGACGCCCAGCCGCAAGACTATCGCGACCAGGTCCTGCCGCCCCGGGTCACCGCGCGCCTGGCGGTCGAACTCGGCGTGGCGCAGGGCTGGGAGCGCTACGTCGGCGCCCGCGGCGACATGCTCGGCATCGACCACTTCGGCGCTTCCGCCCCGGCCGACGTGCTGCTGCGCGAGTACGGTTTCACGGTCGCCAACGTGGTGGCGCGGGCGCACGCCTTGCTGGCCGGGTGACGCCCCTCGCAGGGGCACGGCTAGCCTTCCTCTGGTGTGGCCGCGCGGCCGCCGACGATCGGCGCCCGCAGGCCGGCAAGCATGGCGCGCTGCCCGGCCGCGATCGGTGATCGTGCGGCCCCGGAGCCGGCATCTGCCGGCTCCGGGGCCGACCCGGTCGAGAAATTCGAAGTTTGTGACGATTGCCCTATATATCTGAACTATCCAGTCTGCTATTTTGCCGGCCCGGTGCTCCCTTGCCCAGGCTATCCCCTTGTCCCTTCTTCTGTCTGATGCCAAACCTGTCTCGTTGATCGGCGCTTTCGCGTTGCTGGCCGGCCTGGCGCTGGCCGGTTGCGCGGTCGGTCCCGACTACCGGCGCCCCGCTGCGCCGCCGGTGGACCGCTTTACGGCGCAGCCACTGCCGGCCGGTACCGCGGCAATCAGGGTTGCCGGCGGTGACGCGCAGCGTTTTTTGCAAGGCCGCGATGTGCCGGCGCGCTGGTGGACGACGTTCGGGAATGCCGAGCTGACCCGGCGGGTGACCACGGCGCTCAGCCATAGCCCCACCGTGGCGTCGGCCCAGGCCGCCCTGCGCCAGGCGCAGGAGAACGCCAATGCGGCCCACGGCGGTCTGTTCCCGTCGCTGGACGCCGGTGCCGGCGCCACCCGCCAGAAACAGTCCGCCACGCAGTCGGTGGGCTCCGCCGGGCCGGGCCCGTTCACCGTCTACAACGCCTCGGTCAGTGTCGGCTATACCCTCGATCTGTTCGGCGGCGTACGCCGCGGGATCGAGGCGCAGCTGGCGCTGGCCGACTACCAGCGCGCCCAGCTCGACACCACCTACCTGACCCTGGCCGCCAACGTGGTCACCGCCTCGCTGCGGGAGGCCTCGCTGCGCGAGCAGCTGCGCGCGACCGAACAGATCCTCGACATCCAGAGCAAGAGCCTGCAGATCGCCCGCCAGCAACAGCAGATCGGCTCGAAGTCGCTATCGGACACGCTGGCCGTGCGCGCGCAGCTGGCCGCCACCCAGGCCACCGTGCCGCCACTGCGCGCCCAGCTCGCCGCGACGCGGAACCAGCTGGCGACCTACCTGGGCATCACGCCGGCCCAGCTGGAGCTGTCGCCGCTGACGCTGGATGTCATCAGCCTGCCGCGCGACATTCCGGTCAGCTTGCCTTCGGGCCTGGTCGAGCAGCGCCCGGATATCCGTGCGGCCTCGGCACAGCTGCATGCAGCGTCGGCCCAGGTCGGCGTGGCCACCGCGGCGATGCTGCCGCAGATCACGCTGTCAGGCAGTGCCGGTTCGCAGGCGTTGCGCGCAGGCGACTTGTTCTCCGCCGGCTCCGGCGCCTGGTCGCTGGGCCTGGGCCTGACCCAGCCGCTGTTCCACGGCGGCGAGCTGCTGCACAGGAAGCGCGCCGCCCAGGCCGGCCTGGACAAGGCCGTGGCGGACTGGCAGCAGACCGTGCTGGTCGCGTTCCAGAACGTCGCCGATGCGCTGCAGGCGCTGCAATACGATGCCGAAGGACTGGCCGCGCAGGTCGTCGCCGAGAGCGCGGCATCGCAGCAGCTCGCGCTCACCGACAGCCAGTTCCAGCTCGGTTCGACCGGCTATCTCAACCTGCTCGATGCCCAGCGCAGCTTCCAGCAGGCGCGCATCGCCCTGATCCAGGCGCGCGTCGCGCGACTGGCCGATACCGCCGCGCTGTATGCCGCCCTAGGCGGCGGCTGGCGCAGTGATGCCGGCATGGCCAACCCCGCGGCAAACACGCCCACCCCACCACCCACTGCACCCCACTGAGGAGTTCGCGCATGCCTACGCGCGTCGACAAGAAGCCCAGCACCACCAAGCGCATGATCTGGATGATCGTCGGCGTGCTGCTGTTGATCGCGCTGATCGCCGGCATCAAGGTGTTGCTGGTCATGCGCATGATCCACGGCATGCCGAAGCCGGCGCCGTTCACGGTAAGCACCACCGACGCCCGCGCACAGCCATGGCAACCCGCACTGAGCGCCGTCGGCACCCTGCGTGCAGCCAACGGCGCCGACTTGGCGATGGATGTGGCTGGCCTGGTCACCGAGGTGAACCTGAAATCCGGCCAGGACGTGAAGCAGGGCCAGCTGCTGCTGCAGTTGCGCGACGGCGACGACTTAGCCCAGCTGCAACAGCTGGAGGCGGCGGCCCAGCTGTCGCAGCTGACCTTCGAGCGGGCGCGCAAGCAGCTTGCGGCGCAGGCGATCAGCAAGGCCGATTACGACGCCGCCGCCGCCGATCTCAAGGGCAGGCAGGCCGCGGTGGCGCAGCAGAAAGTGGTGGTGGCCAAGAAGCAGTTGCGCGCGCCGTTTGCCGGCCGCGCCGGCATCGTCACCACCAGCCCGGGTGACTATCTCAGCGCCGGCACCATGGTGGTGACGGTGCAACAGCTCGATCCGCTGTTCGTCGATTTCTACGTGCCGCAGAGCGAACTGGGCCGGTTGCAGGTGGGCCAGGCGGTGAACCTGAAACTGGACGCGTATGCCGGCCGCAGTTTCAGCGGCAAGCTCAGTGCGATCAGCCCCAAGGTCGATCTCGGCACGCGCAACGTGCAGGTCGAGGCGACCGTGCCCAACCACGACAAGGCGCTCACCCCGGGCATGTTCGCCAAGGTCAGCGTCGATGTCGGCAACCAGCAGCCCCGCTTGACCCTGCCGCAGGCGGCGATCGTCTACAACCCGTACGGCGACACCGTGTACGTGGTGCAGCCGTCCAAAGGCAAGGACGACAAGGGCCAGCCGCTGCCGCCCACGGTGAAGCAGACCTTCGTCACGGTTGGCGAGACCCGCGGCGACCAGGTGGCGATCCTCAAGGGCATCGAGCCCGGCACCGCGGTCGTGACCAGTGGCCAGATCAAGCTGAAGAACGACGCGCCGATCGCGATCGACAACCGCGTCAAGCCGGCCGACAGCGCCCACCCCGCGCCGCAGGAGCACTGAGCGAACGCCATGAAATTCACCGACCTGTTCATCAACAAGCCGGTGCTGGCGGTGGTCGTCAGCCTGCTGATCCTGGTACTCGGCGTGCGCGCCGTCAGCAGCCTGAGCGTGCGCCAGTACCCGAAGACCGAGAATGCCACGGTCACCATCAGCACCGCCTACTACGGGGCCGACGCGCAGACCATGGCCGGCTTCGTCACCCAACCGCTGGAGCAGGCGATCTCGCAGGCGCAGGGCATCGACTACCTGTCCTCCAGCAGCGTGCAGGGCGTGTCCACCATCACCGCGACCTTGCGCCTGAACTACGACGCCAACCGCGCCTTGACCGAGATCACCACCCAGGTGAATTCGGTGAAGAACCAGCTGCCGCCGCAGGCGCAGCAGCCGGTGCTCAACGTGCAGACCGGCGAGACCGTCGACGCGATGTACATGGGTTTCTACAGCGATGTGCTGCCCACCAACAACATCACCGACTACCTGGCGCGGGTGGTCAAGCCCAAGCTCGATTCGATCGATGGCGTGCAGACCGCCGAGCTGCTCGGCGCACGCCAGTTCGCCCTGCGCGCCTGGCTCGACCCGGCCAAGATGGCGGCACATGGCATCACCGCCAGCGATGTGAACGCGGCGCTGGCCTCCAACAATTATCTGGCCGCGGTCGGCTCCAGCAAGGGCCAGGCGGTGACGGTCGACCTGACCGCCGACAGCAACCTGCATTCGGTCGAGGAGTTCAAGCAGCTGGCGATCAAGCAGGTCGACGGTGCGATCGTGCGCCTGCAGGACGTGGCCACGGTCGCGCTGGGTTCGGAAAGCTACGACTTCAACGTGGCCTTCAGCGGGAAGCGTTCGGTGTTCATCGGCATCAAGGTCGCGCCCGACGCGAACGTGCTGGACGTGGCCAGGCGCGTGCGCGAGGCGTTCCCGGAGATCCAGAGCCAGCTCCCCGGCGGGCTGACCGGACAGATCGTCTACGACGGCACCGAGTTCGTTAACAGCTCGATCAACGAGGTGATCAAGACCCTGGCCGAGGCGCTGCTGATCGTCACCCTGGTGATCTTCCTGTTCCTCGGCAGCCTGCGCGCGGTGATCATCCCGGTGATCGCGATGCCGCTGTCGCTGGTCGGCACCTTCTTCGTGATGCTGGCGCTGGGCTACTCGATCAACCTGCTGACCCTGCTGGCGCTGGTGCTGGCGATCGGCCTGGTGGTGGACGACGCGATCATCGTGGTGGAGAACGTCGACCGGCACATGAAGGAGGAAGGCAAGACGCCGCTGCAGGCCGCCTTGCTTGCCGCGCGCGAGCTGGGCGGACCGATCCTGGCGATGACCGTGGTGCTGATCGCGGTGTACGTGCCGATCGGTTTCCAGAAGGGACTGACCGGCGCGCTGTTCAGCGAGTTCGCGTTCACCCTGGCCGGCGCGGTGACGGTGTCGGCGGTGGTCGCGCTGACCCTGTCGCCGATGATGGCCTCGAAGTTCTTCCGCAACGAGCAGGAGAGCGGCCGCTTCGTGCAGTTCATCGACCGCCAGTTCGATCGCGTGCACCACGGCTACCAGCGCGTGCTGCACAACACGCTGTCGACCAAGTCGGTCGTCATCGTGATGAGCGCGCTGCTGCTGCTGGCCACTGTCGCACTGGGCATCACGGCGCAGTCCGAACTGGCCCCGGAAGAAGACCAGGGCATCGTGGTCGGCCAGATCGTGGGCGCACCGAACGCGACGGCGCAGCAGATGAATGTCTATGCGACGCAGATGTTCGATCTGTCCAGACAGTTGCCGGAATACGAGCAGATGTTCCAGCTGACCGGCGTGCCCACCATCAACCAGGGCATCGGCGGCGTGCTGTTCAAGCCGTGGGACCAGCGCCACCGCAGCGCGCACGAACTGCAGCAGGTCCTGCAGCAGAAGTGGAACGGCATCGCCGGCGGCCGGGTGGCCGCGTTCCAGTTCCCGCCGCTGCCCGGCGCGTCGGGCCTGCCGATCCAGGTGGTGATCACCACCACCGAGCCGTTCGAGAACCTCAATGAGGTGGCCTCGCAGGTGCTGCAGAAGGCGCAGGCCAGCGGCAAGTTCTACTTCGTCGACTCCGACCTCAAGGTCGACAAGCCGCAGGGCACGGTCAGCCTCGACCGCGACATGATCACCACGCTCGGGCTGACCCAGCAGGACGTGGGCGCCGCGCTGGGCTCGGCGCTGGGCGGTGGCTACGTCAACTACTTCTCGATCTCCGGCCGCTCGTACAAGGTGATCCCGCAGGTATTGCAGGCCGACCGCCTCAATCCGAACCAGGTGCTGGACTACTACATCCGCGTGCCGGACGGCTCGGTGATCCCGGCCTCGACCGTGGCCAAGATCACCAGGCAGGTGGTGCCGCAGTCGCTGAACCGCTTCCAGCAGTTGAACTCGGCCACGATTTCCGGCGTCAGCGGCATGTCGCAAGGCGATGCACTGAACTACCTGCGCGACCTGGTGAAGCAGGTCGCGCCGACCGGCTACAACGTCGACTACGCCGGCCAGTCGCGCCAGTTCACGCAGGAGTCCGGCGGTTTCGGCGCGACCCTGCTGTTCGCCGTGATCATCGTGTTCCTGGCGCTGGCCGCGCAGTTCAACAGCCTGCGCGATCCGATCGTGATCCTGGTCTCGGTGCCGCTGGCGCTGTTCGGCGCACTGATCTTCGTCAACCTGTTCACCAGCCTCAACATCTACACCGAGGTCGGCCTGGTGACCCTGATGGGCCTGATCAGCAAGCACGGCATCCTGATCGTGCAGTTCGCCAACCACTCGCAACTGGCCGGCATGTCCAAGCGCGAGGCGATCGAACACGCCGCGGCGGTACGCCTGCGGCCGATCCTGATGACTACCGCGGCGATGGTCCTGGGCGTGCTGCCGCTGGTGATCGCTTCCGGCGCCGGCGCGGCAGGCCGCTTCAACATGGGCCTGGTGATTTCCACCGGCCTGGCGATCGGCACCGTGTTCACCCTGTTCGTGGTGCCGGCGTTCTACCTGCTGCTGGCCGCCGACCGCCACGGCGGCCAGCCGTCGGATGATCCGCGACTGGCGGAGTCGACGGCGCAGGCTTGAGCGACAGACAGAAGAAAGGCGCGGTCACCCGCGCCTTTCTTTTTGCCCTTTCAGTTCAGTTGCGCGACTGCAGCTTCGACAGCAGGCGCAACAGTTCCAGATACAGCCAGACCAGGGTCACCACCAGCGCGAACGCGCCGTACCACTCCATGTACTTCGGCGCGCCTTGCTGGGCACCGGTCTCGATCAGGTCGAAGTCGAGGATCAGGTTGAGCGCCGCGATCACCACCACCACCGCGCTGAACGCGATGCCGATGCCGCTGCTGCCGTTGATGAAGCCCATCGAGTGGCCGAAGAAACCCATCGCGAAGTTGGCCAGGTACAGCAGCATGATGCCGCCGGTGGCGGCAACCATGCCGAGCTTGAACTTCTCGGTGGCGCGGATCAGCCCGCTGCGATAGGCCAGCAGCATCGCCGCCATGGTGCCGAAGGTCAGCGCCACCGCCTGCATCACGATGCCGGGGTAACGCAGCTCGAAGATCGCCGACAGCGCGCCGATGAAGACACCTTCGACCAGCGCGTACAGCGGTGCGGTGACCGGGGCCCAGGTCTTCTTGAACGCGGTGACCAGGCCGAGGATCAGCCCGCCGATCGCGCCGCCAAGCACCAGCGGCAGCATCGCCGGCGCGCTTTCCGCGCCATGGAACCGGCTCCAGCTGAACATGGCGCCGACCAGCACCAGGATCAGCAGCAAACCCGTGCGGTTGATCGTGCCGTTGATCGTCATGGCCTCGTCGCCATGCGCGACGAGCGCGCCGCTGGCCGCATCGAGGAAGGTGTTCTTGTTCAGTGCCGGATTGCCGCTTTGCATGAGGAAACTCCCGTGGAATGCCGTCCCATCGTAGCCCGGCGAACATCGGCGTGACAGCCGCTGCGCCCAAACGCCGCTGCGCCGCCACGCGCGA
The DNA here is from genome assembly GCF_042654965.1 of Rhodanobacter umsongensis. Classification (NCBI taxonomy): domain Bacteria; kingdom Pseudomonadati; phylum Pseudomonadota; class Gammaproteobacteria; order Lysobacterales; family Rhodanobacteraceae; genus Rhodanobacter; species Rhodanobacter umsongensis. The sequence continues at coordinate 57,087 of NZ_JBHSMK010000011.1, forward strand.
ACTAAGCGACAATGCGACCTTGCCGAACCGTGCGGAGTTCCGATGAATCCTTCCACCCTGCGAATCGCCACCCGCAAGAGCGCGCTAGCGCTGTGGCAGGCCGAGCATGTCGCCGCGCTGCTGCGCGCGGCGCATCCGGGGCTGGCGGTGGAGCTGGTGCCGATGAGCACGCGCGGCGACGAGATCCTGGATCAGCCGTTGGCCACCATCGGCGGCAAGGGACTGTTCCTCAAGGAACTCGAAGTGGCGATGCTGGAAGGCCGCGCCGACCTGGCCGTGCATTCGCTGAAGGACGTACCCGCGCAGCTCGAACCAGGCTTCACGTTGCCAGCGATGCTGCCGCGCGCGGACGCCGCCGATGCATTCGTCAGCAACGACTGGGCGGATCTCGCGGCGTTGCCGCACGGCGCGCGGGTAGGGACCTCGTCGCTGCGGCGGCAGGCGCAGTTGCGCGCGCTGCGGCCGGATCTGGTCCTGCTCGATCTGCGCGGCAATGTCGGCACCCGGCTCGGCAAGCTTGATACTGGCGACTACGACGCGATCGTGCTGGCCTGCGCGGGGCTGGAACGCCTGGGCCTGGCCGCGCGCATCCGCTCGCGACTGGCCGCTCCGGACTGGCTGCCCGCGCCGGGGCAGGCGGCGATCACGATCGAGGCGCGCAGCGACAACCCGGCGGCGCTGACCTTGCTGGCCGCGCTGGACGACGCCGATACCCGGCTTGCCGTGACCGCCGAGCGGGCGATGAATCATGCGCTAGGCGGTAGTTGCACGGTGCCGGTCGGCGCGTGGTGCGTGCTCAGCGAACATGGCCTGCATCTGCGCGGCCTGGTCGGCGACGCCGCCACCGGCCGGCTGCTGCGGGCCGAAGGCAGCAGCCCGAGCGACCAGGCGCTGACGCTTGGCCGCAAGGTGGCAGCGGCCTTGCTGGACCAGGGCGCAAGCGACTTTCTGGGGCTGTAACGCCTGTCGCGGTCAAGCTTGCCGAGCCGTTTCCTCAGCCGTCATGCTCAGCCATACCGGCCAATTCAGAAGCTGTAGACCAGATTCGTCGTGGTAAGCGTGTCCATCTTCTTGGTGCCCGGCTGGACGTCGCTGTTGTGCCGGACCTGGAAGCCGACCTTCAACGCCAGCTTCTTGGTCATGCTGACGGCCAGGCCGGCGTCGTTCTGCAGGTAGGTGTTCTTTGAACCCGCTTCCATCAGGAACGTGTCCTCGAAGGCGGTGTTGGCGCTCAGCTTGTACTTGTAGTTGACCAGGCCGCGGGCCACCATTTCGCTCTGCGTCGCCTGGCGCTGCGGCACCAGTGCGCCGTTGACGACCACGTCGACATCGGCCGGGCGATAGCGCTTGTAACCAGGGCCGATTTCGAACGACAGCTCGTTGCGCTCGTCCTTCAACGCGATGTAGCCGTAGCCGAGCGAGACGATGCCCTGCCACTGGTTGGCGCCGAAATCGTCGTGCTCGTAGCGCGCGGCACCGACGATGTAGCTGCGCGGGTCGAGCTTGTAGCCGACCGAGGCGCCGCCGTCATAGCGGTTGGCGGTGGTGTTGAACTGCTCGATGGTGTTGCCGGCCGAGTCGACCACTTTCTGCTGGCTCTTGGAGCGCAGCGCGTCGACGAAGAAAGTGTTCTTCCACTGCTCGTTCTCCTGGTTCAGGCCGAGCTTGGCGTTGATGTTCTGCGAGCGCGAATTGCCAGTGGCGGAGGCAAAACCGAATTCGCCCGAACCACTCCAGCCGCCGTTGCCGGAAGTATCGGAGGCAGTGTCCTGGGCCTGGGCGGCGAAGCTTGCAAACACGGCCAGCAGCAGGCCGGCAATCAAGGTCTTTTTCATCGGGGAGGGGTCCGCTTGTTAAATAATCGTAGCCCGCTACCTTAACGGGAAGGCTTGAACTCGTAATGAATGGGGCCACTGCCCGCGGCGATCGATCAAGCGGCGGTGCCGTGCACCAGCAGCGATTCGTACAGGCTCCGCTCCACGCATTTGCCCAGCAGGCAGCTGGGCACGGCCAACGCCGCGGCGATCAGGTCGATGCCTTCATGCCGGGTCAGCAGCAGCGCAATGCATGGAATCACGTAGGTGAACAGCGCCGCCGCGAAACGCGCGGGACGCAGCGCCTGCTCGCGCGCCACGCCGCCATGACTGGCCGAGCCGGCCAGCGCTTGCCAGGCCAGCCCCTCCAGCAGACCCAGCAGGAGGGCCAGCGCCAGCAACAGCACAATCCATGGATACAAGCCGTGCCGCGGCGTCGACTCTCCCAGCGCCAGCACGCAAAGCCATAGCCACAGGCCGCCGGCGTAACCGGCAAAGACCAGCCGGCTGATCGGCAGCGAGGTGGCCACGCGCTGCGCCGGCGGCGACAGCTGCCGACAGAAGCGATAGCCGGTATAAGCCAGACTGGACAAGCTGCAGGCGGTCAGTGCCGCGCCGGCCAGTCGCGTCGCCCAGAAGATGTTGTTGCCCCGCGCCAGGCCCGCCACGGCCAGCATCGGCAGAAACGTCGCCAGCGCCAGCAACGCCGCGCGGTTCGGCCGGCTGTCGCGCCGCGGACGCCAGCCGTACCAGTCCGACGCGATGCGCCAGGGCAGGCAGGCCACGAGCAGGCCGGTGCCGGTCAACAGCGTACCCACCAGCAAGGGCATCAAGGTGCCGTTGCGGCCGGCGGGATACAGGCCAAGCAACAGCGCCAGCCCCAGCCATGCCCACAGGCCGAAACCGCTGGCCGCCAGGATCCGCCACAACGGCGCCACCGATTCCGCACGCCAGCACGTCGACGGCATGTCGGGATCATTCGCCGGGGGCGCGGTGTGGTGGAAATGGCGGGCTGGCTGCATCGATGAACCGGCTGGATATCCAAGGAGGGGCCGGCGATCGCGCCGCGGCATCGTTCTGCGCGTGATGGACTTGCGGGCACCGCAGGGCACACCCATGCTACAACGCTGCACCCACGCATGCCTCGACGAAACCCCATGGATCGCTACGAACGCATACTGACCCTGCATCGGCTGTTGAAATCGGCGCACTACCCGGTGCCGCTGTCGCGCCTGCTCGGCGAGCTGGAATGCTCGCGCGCCACGCTGTACCGCGACGTGGCCTTCCTGCGCGATGCGCTGGGCGCGCCGATCGAAAGCGCCGGCACCGACCAGGCCGCGTTCCGCTACGAAGTGGGCGAGGGTGAGAAGTTCGAATTGCCCGGGCTGTGGCTGACCTCCGACGAACTGGCCGCGCTGCTGGCGTTGAACGAACTGATCAGCCGTTCCGGTCCGGGTGTGCTGGCCGGCGCGCTGGCGCCGTTCAAGGCGCGCATGGAAGGGCTGCTCTCGCACCACGACAGTGGCAAGGCGCTGCCGATCGAGCGGATCCGGGTGATTCCCTGGGGTGAGCGCAAGCTCGATCAACAGGTGTTCCGCATCGTTGCCGGCGCGGTGCTGGAGCGCAAACAGCTGCGCTTCCGCTATCGCGCCCGCACCACCAATGCCGACAGCCGGCGCACCGTGTCACCGCAGCGGCTGACCCATTACCGCGACAACTGGTACCTGGACGTATGGGATCACGACCGCGAGGCGCTGCGCAGTTTTGCGGTGGACCGCATCGTCGAGGCGCAGTCGCTGGATGATGCCGCCATCGATGTGGCGGAGGGCGACCTCAACGAGCTGCTCGCTTCCAGCTACGGCATCTTCGCGGGCAAGCCGAAGGCGTGGGCGACCCTGCGCTTCTCGCCGCACGCCGCTCGCTGGGTTGCCGACGAGCATTGGCATTCGCAGCAGAAGGGCGAGTGGCTGCCCGATGGCAAGTACGAGTTGAAGGTGCCCTACTCCAATTCGAAGGAGCTGCTGATGGACGTGCTCAAGTACGGACCGGACGCCGAAGTGATGTCGCCGCTGTCGCTGCGCGAAGAAATGAAGATCCTGCTGCAGTTGGCGCGGGACGGCTATCAATAGACCCGGCGTCCGCCTGCCCTCGGCACGCTGTTCCGTCGCTCACACGAAAGCACGAACCCGCACCGTCCGTTCGCCGCCCCTCGGGCCAGGGCGAGGGCGGGAGCCCTGCACAAAGGCGACCGAAGCGGGCTTCGCAGCCGGCCCGGTGCAACGTGCGCCTCTCCCGAGGAAGAGCGGCGAAAGACGTTCAGTGCGCGGCCGGATGAAACGGCCAGAAGATCGGGATCAACCACATCGACAGCGCGCAGAACAGTGCAATCAGCGGGATGCCCACCTTCATGAAATCGGTGAAGCGGTAGCCGCCGGCGTAATAAACCATGGTGTTGGTGGGATAGCCGACCGGGGTGGCGAACGAGGTGGCGGCGGCGAACGCCACGGCGACCACGAACGGCCGCGGGTCGACGTGGGTGGCGTGGGCCACCGTGGCGGCGATGCCCACCATCAGCACCACCGAAGGGTTGTGCCCCATCAGCTCGGTGAGCAGGGCGGTGAGCAGATACACCATCAGCAGCGCGGCCAGCGGTCCGTGACCGCCGACCAGATGCATGGCGGCAGTCACCACCACCGCGGACAATCCGGTCTTTTCGATCGCCAGCCCCAACGGAAGGATCGCGCCGAGCAGGATGATGATTTTCCAGTCCATGCCTTCGTAGACGTCCTTGCGGCCGAAGCACCCGCCCAGCGCCATCGCGACCGCACCGCAGACGGCGGCGATCGGGATCGGCAGCCAGTGCATGCCCGATGCCAGCACCACGCCCGCCATGATCGCGGCGGCCAGCAGCGCCTTGCGCGACATGCCGCGGACGTCCTCGCGTTCGTTGAGCACGATGAACGCGTCGTCATTGCGAAGCTTCGGCATCGCCTCATCGTCGACCAGCACCATCAGCACGTCGCCGACCGCCAGACGCGTCTCGCTGAGTTTGTCGCGCAGCACCTCGCCGCGGCGGTTCAACGCCAGCGCGGTGGCGCGGTAGCGCCAGTCCAGACCGATCTCGGCCAGGGTGCGGCCATCCACCAGGCTGGCCGGCGCCACCATCATTTGCGCCAGCACGCGGGGTTGGTCGCTGTCGGTGGCGTAGCGACGCTCCGGCGCATTGTGCAGCTTGGCGCGGCGCTGGAACTCCTCGATCTTCCCCCAGTCGCCGCGAACCAGCAGCACGTCGCCCGCCTGCAGCTGCTGCTCGCGCGGCGACCACATGCGCCGTTCGCCACGCAGCAGCTCCAGCGGATAGACCCCGAACTTCTCGCCGAGCCGCGCGTCGGCGATCGCCGTGCCGACCAGGGGGGATTCTCCGCTGAGCTCCAGCTCGGCCACGTACTTGCCCGTATCAATGTCATCGGGCAGCGCCGCGTCGATCTGCCTGGGCAGCAGATGGCGCCCGACCAGCATCAGATAGATGATGCCGACCACCGCCAGCACCGCGCCCATGCGGGTGAACTCGAACACGCCGAACGCGGCCATGCCGTGTTTCTGCGCCAGGCTGTCGGCGAGCAGGTTCGACGAGGTCCCGATCAGCGTGCACACGCCGCCCATCTGCGCGGCATACGCCATCGGCATCAGCACGCGCGCCGGCGACGTGCCGGTGCGCTGGCACACGCGCAAGGCCAGCGGCAGGAACGTGGCGACCAGCGCAATGTTCTTGACGAAGGCGCCCAGCGGGGCGATCGCCAGCATCATCGCCAGGGTCAGCAGCCACGGCTTGCGGATCTTCATCAACAGGCGGGTCAGCGGGTCGAGCACGCCGGACCGTTCGATGCCCAGGCTCAGCGCGAACATCGCCGCCACCGTCACCGTGGCCTCGTTGCTGAAGCCGGACAACGCCTCCACCGGGCTCACGATGCCCAGTATCACCAGCGCCCCCAGCACGATCAGCGCGACCAGGTCGATGCGCAGTTTTTCGCTGGCGAACATGCCCATCGCCACCACGATGATCGCTACGGTGGCCCATGCCTGCCAGCTCACGCGGGCGCACCGGCGCCGGCGCACATCCGCGTGCGCGACGGGTCAACAGGATGACTAACGATGGACATGGTGGCGTGCGCAATGGTCATGGTTGAGGTGCATCATGGCGGAAGCCGCGCCGGTTGCACGGCGGCCGACTTCAGCACAGACCACCGCCCACATGCCGTGACGACCCAACGATGCCTGCAGATATCCCGCGTGACGAACCTGCCGAGACCAGCGCCTTGCGCAAGCCGACGATCGCGCTGGCGCTGGGCGCCGGCGGCGCGAAAGGGCTGGCACACATCGGCGTGATCGAGGAGCTCGATGCGCAGGGTTTCGAGATCGTGGCGATCGCCGGCAGCTCGATGGGTGCGCTGATCGGCGGCATCTACGCCATGGGCAAGCTCGACGTCTATCGCGACTGGGTCTGCGCGCTGGCCAAGTTCGACGTGTTGCGGCTGCTCGACTGGACGTTCTCCGGCGGCGGCCTGATCAAGGGCGAGCGGATCATCGAGACCCTGCGTGCGCTGATCGGCGACACCCAGATCGAGGACCTGCCGCTGGCGTTTACCGCGGTGGCCACCGACCTGGATCGCGAGCGCGAGGTTTGGCTGACCCGCGGCTGCCTGTTCGACGCGATCCGCGCCTCGATCGCGATACCCACGGTGTTCCGCCCGCACACCATCGATGGCCGCCGCCTGATCGACGGCGCCCTGCTCAATCCGGTGCCGGTGACACCGCTGATCCGCGAAACAGCCGACTACCTGCTGGCGGTGAGTGTGGATGGCCCGGCCGTGACGGTCGCACCGCCGCCCCCACCCGGCCAGCCGGGTGCCGACGGCAGCTACCGTCGGCGGGTCAGCGAATTCATGAGCCGGCTGATGCCGCACGGCGAGAACCATCCGCCTGCGGCCGGCACGTTCGATCTGCTGGCGCAGTCGATGGATCTGATGCAGGCCAACCTCTCGCGACTGCGCCTGTCCGCCTACGAGCCGGACCTGCTGATCCAGCTGCCGCGCAACATGGCCAGTGCCTACGAGTTCTACCGCGCGCGCGAGCTGATCGAAAGGGGTCGCGAGCAGACGCGCATCGCGCTGGTCAACTGGCCCCGATCCGGCACGCCGCAGCGCGAGGGCTGAGCCGGGCATTGCCTCACCGCGGGCCATGCATGCGCAACCAATTGTCGAGGTAAGCCTTCAGCGCGATCGCGTTGTTGTGCTCCTCGTCGCGGGCGCTGTAGAGCAGGGTGACCGGATGCCGCGCCGAGCGCTCGGCCAGTGGTCGCCAGTGCTCGTCCAGTGCATCCAGCTCGCTGGCATAGCGGTGGCGAAAGCCGTCCCACCGCATCGGATCGTGCCCGAACCATCTTCGCAACGCGGTCGAGGGGGCCAGTTCCTTGGCCCACAGATCGAGCGGCACCGCATCCTTCGTCAGCCCGCGCGGCCATAACCGGTCGATCAGCACGCGATAGCCATCGGCTTTCGCGGCTGGCTCGTAAACACGTTTGACAATGATGCCCACGGCTGGCGGCCTCCCGCTGTGATCGGCCCGCGAAGGGTCTGGTGTGCCCGCTTCATCGCCGCAAGGACGGTCGAGCGGAAGCTTCCAGCATACGTCGCGCAGATCCGCCCGGCTTGCTCTGGATCAGAGTTCCTCGACCTGGGTGACCTTGCCGCGGCGCATCAGCCACGCCACGCCACGCAGGTCGGCCAGGCCGACCCATAACCGGTCCAGCATGCCGTACTTGGACACGCCGGCCGTGCGCGGGCGATGGCCGACCGGCACGCTCTGGCTCTGGAAACCGGCGCGCTTGACCAGCGCCGGCAGATAGCGATGCATATGATCGAAATACGGCAGCCGCAGGAATACCTCGCGCTCGAACAGTTTCAATCCGCAACCGGTATCCGGGGTGGCGTCGCGCAGCATGCGCGAGCGCACCGCGTTGGCGACCTTCGAGGAGAGGCGCTTGTTGAAGCTGTCGCGGCGGGCGGTGCGCCAGCCGGCGAACAGTCGCGTCTGCGCCGGCGCCGCATGGCGCGCGGCGAGCAGCTTCGGGATGTCGGCCGGATCGTTCTGTCCATCGCCGTCCAGTGTGGCGATCCATGGCGACCTCGCCTCGCGCACGCCGTTCCATACCGCCGTGCTCTGCCCGCTGCGGGTGACGTGATGAAGCACGCGCAGCTCGGGGTGACTCGCCTTCTGCGCGGCCAGTACCGCACGGCTGTCGTCACTGGAATCATCGTCGACGTAGATGACCTCGTAGTCGACCTGGCCACGCAGGGCGGCGGCGATTTCGGCGAGCAGCGGCGGAATGTTGTCCCGCTCGTTGAAGACGGGCACGACGACGGAAAGTTGCGGCATGAGGGAACGCCTTTCAGCAGGGGCAGATGCCGCGCCTGGCGCGGCAGCAGGGCAGTTTAATGCCTGGTGGCCGCGATGTAGCCCTCTCCCTTTGGAGACCTTGGGGTTTCTTCGCGGCGGGGAGGGCCGGGCGAGGGTGCGCAGGCTGGCGCGAGCATGGACAGTTCGCTTCGCACGCAGCCTCCTTTGGCACTGCGCGCCGCCTTCATCGGCGCCATCCATGGCGCTCATCCTCCGGGCGGCGTCGCTGTGCAAATCGGCCATCCTGCCGATCCGGCCCCCAATGGGGAAGGCACATCAGCGGATCTTGCCGAGAATCCCGTCCAGCTCGTCATTGCTGTGATAGTGGATCACCAGCTTGCCGCGGCCGCCACGGCCCTGCGCCAACTCGACGCGGGTGGCGAAGCGTTCGCTGAGCTGGCGTTCCAGGTCGGCAATGTTGGCATCGCGCGGGGGCGTGTTTTTCGCCTTGCCTTTCGGTGCGTTCTGCGCGCGGCGGGCCGTTTCCTCCAGCTCGCGCACGCTCCAGCCGTTGCGTGCCGCTTCCAGTGCCAGGCTTTCCGCGTCCCGTTCGGGCAGGGTCAGCAAGCAGCGGGCGTGGCCCATTTCCAGCTTGCCTTCGTCGAGCAGTTTCTTGATCGACGCGGGCAGTTCGGTGAGGCGCAGCATGTTCGACACGGACGCGCGCGACCGGCCGACCGCGTCGGCGGCCTGCTGGTGGGTGAGGTCGAAGTCGTCGATCAGCCGCTTCAGCGCGTCGGCTTCTTCCAGCGGTGTGAGGTCCTGGCGCTGGATGTTCTCGATCAATGCCATCGCCGGCACGGCTTCTTCGGAGACCTTCTTGATCAGCGCGGGAATCTCGCTCAGCTGGGCTCGCTGGGCGGCACGCCAGCGGCGTTCGCCGGCGATCAGCTCGTAGCTGTTCCTGCCCAGCTCGCGCACCACCACCGGCTGGATCAGGCCCTGTGCCCTGATCGACGCCGCCAGTTCGTCCAACGCCTCGTCGTTCCAGTGCCGGCGCGGCTGGTACTTGCCCGGCTGGATCTGCTGGATCGGCAGCATGCGCAGCTCGCCTTCCTGCGCCAGCACCGAGGAGGAGGCCTCGCCGTCGCCGCCGAGCAGGGCGTCCAGCCCGCGTCCCAATCCACGTTTTTTCGCAGCAGCCATGCTCATTCCTGTTGGTTGGCAGCCGGCGCCTTGAGCGCCGGGCCGCTGTCGCCGTGCACCGGCGCAGGCGCCGTTGCCGGTTCAATGTCGTCGGCCGCATCGACACGATCGGGGCGGCCCAGCGCGCGTTCGCGCCGGATGATTTCGCCGGCCAGGCCGATGTAGGCGATCGCGCCGCGCGAGCTGCGGTCGTAAAGGTGGATCGGCTGGCCGTGGCTGGGCGCCTCCGCCAGGCGCACGTTGCGCGGGATGATCGAGCGCAGCACCTTGTCGCCGAAATGCTGGGTGAGCTGCGCCGAGACCTCGTTGCCGAGGTTGTTGCGCACGTCGTACATGGTGCGCAGCAGGCCTTCGATCTCCAGCTTCGGGTTCAGCCGGTGACGCACCGCCTTGACCGTGTCGAGCAGGCTGGACAGGCCTTCCAGCGCGAAGTATTCGCACTGCACCGGGATCAGCACGCCATCGGCGGCGGTCAGTGCGTTCAATGTGAGCAGGTTCAGCGACGGCGGGCAGTCGATCAGGATGGTGTGGTAGTTCGGCGAGACTTTCGCCAGCAGTTCCTTCAGGCGGTGCTCGCGTGCCAGCGCGTCCATCAGCTTCAGTTCGGCGGCGGTGAGGTCGCCGTTGCCCGGCAGCAGGTCGTAGTGCGCGTCGGTGGGCACGATCGCCGCGGCGATCTCCACTTCCTCCAGCAGCACCTCGCAGCCGCTAGCTTTGATGTCGCGCTTGTTGATGCCCGAGGCCATCGTGGCGTTGCCCTGCGGATCCAGGTCGATCAGCAATACCTTTCGTTTCGCGGCGGCCAGCGCAGCGGCGAGATTGACGGCAGTGGTGGTCTTGCCGACGCCGCCTTTCTGGTTGGCGACAGCGATGATGCGGGCCATGGATGGAGGGCTACCGTACGCGTGGAGAGGGTTAGTGTAATGCCTCACTCTGCCCAGTGCTGCCCGCCCTCAGGTCGCGATCCGCCTGCCGCTGGCGGGGTCAAACAGGTGCAGCCGCCCGGCCGCCAGCTCCAGCGGCAACGTGCTGCCCGGCTCGGGCAAAGGCCGCGGCGGCACCCGCGAGACCAGCGTCTGGTCGCCGTGGCGCAGGTTCAGGAAGATCTCGTTGCCGACCGGCTCGATGACTTCCAACTGCGCACAGAGCGCGACGCTGCCCATGTCCCGTGGCCGCAGGTCCTCCGGGCGAATCCCGAGTACCACCTCGCGATCGCGCCATGGCTGCCACGCCGCCGCCTGCGCCGGCTCGCCCAGCGCGATGCCGCCCCTTGCGGTGGCCAATATCCAGCCGCCGTCGTATCGGAGAGCGCCATGCAGCAGGTTCATCGCCGGGCTGCCGACGAAGCCGGCCACGAACAGGTTGGCCGGTCGCTCGTACAGGTTCATCGGCGTGTCGATCTGCTGGATCACGCCGCCGTCCAGCACCACGATGCGCTGGCCCAGGGTCATCGCCTCGATCTGGTCATGGGTGACGTAGACCATGGTGGCCTTGAGCTGGCGATGCAGCCGCGCGATCTCGACCCGCATCGACAGGCGCAGCTTGGCATCGAGGTTGGACAGCGGCTCGTCGAGCAGGAACACCTTGGGGTCGCGCACCAGCGCCCGGCCCAGCGCCACACGCTGGCGCTGGCCGCCGGACAGCGCGGCGGGGCGCGAGGCGAGGCGTGATTCCAGCTCCAGCGTCCTTGCCGTCGCCATCACGCGCCGGTCGATGTCGGCCTGCTTGTGGCCGCGCAACTTCAGGCCGAAGCCGAGGTTCTCGGCCACCGTCATGTGCGGGTACAACGCATAGTTCTGGAACACCATCGCGATGTCGCGGTCCTTCGGCGCCACGGCGTTGACCACCCGGCCGTCGATGCTGAGCGTGCCGCCGCTGATCGACTCCAGCCCGGCAAGCATCCGCAGCAAGGTGGTCTTGCCGCAGCCGGACGGCCCCACCAGCACCAGCAGTTCGCCGTCGGCGATCTCGAAGCTGGCCTCGGCCACGCCGACGTGACCGTTGGGATAGACCTTGCGCAGCTGGTCCAGACGCACGGCAGCCATGGACATCTCCGGTGGGGGTGGGCCACGGCGGCCGCATCGCCGCAGCATGCGCCTGTCTGCACATCGACGGAACATTCCGCTATTCTGCCGATGTAATCGTTTACATCAAGCGCTTTGGCCGCAGGAACCCGCATGACCCGCCCCAGCTTCCGCTTTCCCGACGGCTTTCATTGGGGTGCGGCCACTTCGGCCTATCAGATCGAGGGCTCGCCACTGGCCGATGGTGCCGGCCCCAGCATCTGGCAGCGCTTCGCGCATACGCCGGGGATGATGGCCAACGGCGACACCGGCGACATCGCCTGCGACCACTACCGCCGCTACAAGGACGACGTGCAGTTGATGAAGGCGCTGGGCCTGCGCGGCTACCGCTTCAGCATCAGCTGGGCGCGCGTGTTGCCGGAAGGCACCGGCCGGGTCAATCCGAAGGGGCTGGATTTCTATTCGCGGCTGGTGGATCAGTTGCTGGAGAACGGCATCGCGCCGAACGCCACGCTGTTCCACTGGGACCTGCCCGCCGCACTGGACGACCGCGGCGGCTGGCTCAACCGCGACAGCGCGCACTGGTTCGCCGAGTACGCCGAGGTGATGTTCAAGGCGCTGGACGACCGCGTGCCGCGCTGGTCCACCCTCAACGAACCCTGGGTGGTCACCGACGGCGGCTACCTGCACGGCGCGCTGGCGCCCGGTCATCGCAACAAGTTCGAGGCGCCGATCGCCGGGCACAACCTGATGCGCGCCAGCGGCGCCGGCATCCAGGCCTATCGGGCGCACGGCCGGCACGAGATCGGCGTGGTGTTCAACATCGAGCCGAAGTATCCGTACTCGGACCGCGCCGAGGACCTCGCCGCCACCCGCCGCGCCCACGCCTACATGAACCTGCAGTTCGCCGATCCGGCGCTGCTGGGCAGCTACCCGCCGGAACTGCGGGAGATCTTCGGCGAAGCCTGGCCGGATTTCCCCGAGGAGGACCTCGAGCTGACGAACCAGAAAGTGGACTTTGTCGGCATCAACTATTACACCCGCGCGGTGGTGAAGCACGACGCCAACGCCTATCCGTTGCAGGCGGTGTCAGTACGCCAACCGAACAGGACCCACACCGAGACCGGCTGGGAAGTGTTCGAGCAGGGCCTCACCGACACGCTGACCTGGTTCAAGCAGCGCTACGGCGACATCCCGCTGTACATCACCGAAAATGGCTCGGCATTCTACGATCCACCGGTCGCCGAGAACGATGCGCTCGACGACCCGCTGCGCACGGACTACCTGCGCAAGCACCTGAAGGCGCTGCACCGCGCGATCGAGGCCGGGGTAAACCTCAAGGGCTATTACGCGTGGTCGCTGATGGACAACCTGGAGTGGTCGCTGGGCTTCTCCAAACGCTTCGGCCTGTACCACGTCGACTTCGCCACCCAGAAGCGCACGCCCAAGGCCAGCGCCAAGCTGTATGCGCGAGTGATCGAGAGCAACGGTGGCGTGCTCGATACGTAAGAGGGCCGGCAAGCGGTGCTGCCGTTCCGGATCCGGCAGCGCCTGACTCAGGCGTGCCCCAGCACCAGCAGATGCCGTTCCGCCGACAGGCCAGGCACCGCCAGCTCATGGGTGCCGCGCAACCCGAACCCGGCCGGGATGCCCGCCAGCTCGTCGTCCGGCCGCTTGCCCTTCATTGCCAGCCAGATGCCATCCGGGGCCAGCAGGTGGCCACCCCAACCCAGCATGTCGGCCAGGCTGGCGAACGCGCGCGCGGTGACGCAGTCGTACTGGCCCTCGACGTCTTCCACCCGCGACTGCACGGCGCGCACGCCGTCGAGTTTCAAGGCGCGGATCGCCTCGCGAAGGAAGCGCACCTTCTTGCCGTTGGAATCGACCAGCAGGATCTCCCGGCCCGGCGCGGCGATCGCCAGCACAATGCCGGGCAGGCCCGGTCCGGTGCCCAGGTCGGCCAGCGTCCGGCCCTGCACATACGGCAGGATCGCCAGCGAATCGAGCAGGTGGCGGGTGACCATCTCCGCCGGATCGCGCACGGCGGTGAGGTTGTAGGCCGCGTTCCAGCGTTCCAGCAAGGCCTGATAGTCGAGCAGCCGCGGCACTGCGTCGGCGGGCAGGTGCAGGCCCAGCGCGGCAATGCCTTGTTCGAGTTGCGTCTGCAGCGCATCGCGGGTGGTCATGCGGGGTCGCTCGGGGCGTGGGGCGCAAAGTATCCGCGGCTGGCACCCGCCTTGCCAACCGCGCCAGGAGCCGCGAGAAAAGAAAACCCGCCGTGGCGGGTCGAAGACAAGCAATCCCCTGCAGCGCGGGCGCTCTCGGGCGCCTCACGCCATTCCTGTTCAGGCCACGTCGAGTTCGACCCGCGTCACCATCATGCCGCGCTCGCGCAACGCGCTGTTCAATGACTGCTTCACCCGTGCGCCCAGGTCACGGCGATCGACCTGTTCGCCGGCCGGCTCGCCGCGCAGCGCTTCCTGCGCACCACGCCGGATCAGCTGATCGACCTGCTCGAACACCGCATCGGCGCGCTCGGGTTCGAGCACCTGCCAGTACACCGTGCCGCGCACATCGTGCGCGTTGGCCAGCGGCTCCTCGAAGCGCAGCGTTTGCCCGGCCAGGTTGATCTTGTGGGCCACCCGGTCCAGCAACGGCAACACCAGGTGCATGCCCGACGACAGCAGCCGCACCGGCTTGCCGTGCCGGTGCAGGCTGTAGACCTGACCGACTGGCACGACCTTCACCGCGCTGGCGATCAGCACGGCGGGAAGTACGAGAAGCAGGGTCAGGAGGGTCATCATGGTATTCAAAACAGGGGCTTGTCCGTATATCGTTCGGCGCCGCGGGAACTTGAGGATACAGTCGCCTGAGTGCGCGAAGATTAACCTTGATTTAACGGCTGGACGAAATTTTTAACAAGGGACGGGAACGGCCCAAAGTGTGGCGCCCTTCACGGATTTGATCCGCCGCGGTCAGGGCTCGGCATCCAGTCGCCGAGTGCAGCCTTGGGTAGCACAACCAGCCGCGGATCGCTTCGACGTGCCGCCGGCCCGGCGGTTCGCGGGGTCGACAGAGCGGCAGCAACATTCGGCAGCGCAGCGGTGCTCTTGTTTTTTTTACAGGCACTTTACAACTCGGCATGAAAACGATTACGTTGCCGCCACTGCTGGGTTTCGGCGGATCCGGGCAAGCTCGCATGGCGACAGCAACCATCAAAGATGTGGCGCGTGAAGCCCGGGTTTCGGTGGCGTCGGTGTCGCGCGCGCTGAATGGCGGTCGCGGCGTCACCGCCGAAACCGGCGCACGCATCCGCGAGGCGGCGGCGCGGCTGCGATACATGCCGCACGCCGCCGCGCGCATGCTGATCACCCGCCGCACCCACACCATCGGCGCCTTGTTGCCGGACCTGTACGGCGAGTTCTTTTCCGAGCTGATCCGCGGCATCGATCTCGCCGCGCGCGCGCGCGGCCTGCACCTGCTGGTTTCCAGCTCGCATGACGATGCCGCCGCCGCCGCGGTGGCGCTGCGCGCGATGCAGGGCCGGGTCGACGGGCTGCTGCTGATGTCGCCGCATGCCGATGCGGCGTTCCTGCGCCAGAACCTGCCGCTGGGACTTCCCACGGTGCTGATGAATACGCGGCTGGCCGACGACGACTACTGCGCGCTCTCGGTGGACAACGACGGCGGCGCCCGGCTGATGGTGGAACATTTGCTGTCGACCGGTCACCAGCGGATCGTGTTCATCCAGGGACCGCCAGGCAATCGCGATGCCGCCGAGCGCGAACTCGGCTACCGCGAAACACTGGCGAGCGTAGCGCCGGACAGCCCGGTGATCATGCTGCGCGGGGACTTCGGCGAGGAATCGGGCTACCGCGCCGGTCAGCAGGTGCTGGCGATGCGGCCCCGTCCAGACGCGGTGTTCGCCGGCAACGACATGATGGCGATCGGCTGCATGGCCGCGCTGCGCGAGGCCGGCATCAGCGTGCCCGAGGAGATTGCCGTCAGCGGGTTCGACGACGTGCCGATGGCGCGCTACGTAACGCCGCCGTTGACCACCATCCATGTGCAGATCGCCGAGCTCGGCAGCCAGGCGATGGAGTTGCTCGGGGAACAGATCGACCGACCCGACCAGCCGAAAGCCGGCGTTCACCGCCGTGTCGCGGCCAGGTTGGTAGTGCGCGGGTCCACCGTGGCCATACCCCGATAGCGCAGACATTCAGGCCGGCGCAGGACGCTGCCGACCGAAACCGCGGCGGCAACGAAGCGGTTTCAGCGCGAGCGCCGCCTGGAGCGCTCGCTTACAGGCGGCATCAAAGCAACGCTGCATCAGAACACCAAACTACTTGCACTGATTACGGGAGAGGGTCAGATCATGGTCAAGCAACGCATGCTATCCCGACAGATCTCGCTGGCTTGCGCCGGCCTGCTCGTCGCTACGCTTCTTCTGCCCGGCCTCGCCGGCGCCCAGACCACCACTGCCACCCTGCGCGGCCACATCACGGCGCCGCAAGGGCAGGCACCAACCACCGTGGTCGCCACCAATACCGCCACCGGCTTCGTCAACCGGGGCAAGGTCGGTGCCGATGGCAACTACACCCTGGTCGGCCTGGCGCCCGGCAGCTACACGATCGTTGCCAGCGGCAACGGCAGCAGTGCCAGCCGCACCGTCACGGTGCAAGTGGGCCAGTCGCTGAACCTCAACCTGGACACGGCCACCGCCAGTGCGGCCAATGCCACCAACCTGCAGGGCGTCACGGTAAGCGCGGTCTCGCTGATCGAGACCCGCACCTCCGAGGTGGCCGCCAACATCACCCAGAAGCAGATCCAGACGCTGCCGCAGAACGAGCGCAACTTTCTCGATTTCGCCAAACTGGTGCCAGGCGTCACCACTTCGCGCGATCCCAACACGAAAACCTTCTCCGCGGGCGGCCAATCGGCTGAGAATGTAAACGTATTCATCGACGGCGCCAGCCTGAAGAACAACGTGCTCAAGGGCGGTATCGCCGGACAGGATTCCACCCGCGGCAACCCGTTCTCGCAGGAGGCGGTGCAGGAATTCCGCGTGCTGACCAACAACTACAAGGCCGAGTACGAACAGGCCGGCACCGCGATCATCACCGCGGTCACCAAGTCGGGCACCAACGCGTTCCACGGCTCGGCCTACGACTACTACCAGAACCAGTCGATGATCGCGCAGAACTCGTTCGACAAGAAAAACCACGTCAAGAAGCCCGACTACAAGCGCGAACAGCGCGGCTTCACCCTGGGCGGCCCGATCATCAAGGACACCGTGCAGTTCTTCATCAACTACGAGGAACGCAAGGACACCGCCAACAACACGGTGCAGATCAACGACCCGCGCTTCGCCCAGTACAACGGCACCTTCTCCGCGCCGTTCAACGAGAGGGCCTTCTTCGGCAAGTTGAGCTGGCAGCCCAACCACGACAACAACGTCGATCTCAGCCTGACCACCCGGCGCGACAGCGAGCAGCTCGGCTTCGGCGGCACCACTACCTACAGCGCGCGCAGCAACCGCAAGAACGACGTCGACGACCTGCTCCTGAAGTGGCAGTCGCGCGGCGACAGCTGGACCAACGACCTGCTGCTCGACGCCGGCAACGCGAAATGGCATCCGACCTCGGCCGAATCCGGCTCGGTGCGCAGCGTCTACGATCCGGGCATTGCGGTGATCGGCAGCGGCAGCGACCTGCAGGACAAGGGGCAGAACCAGCGCACCCTGCGCGACGACTTCACCTGGTTCGGCCTGGACAAGCACACCATCAAGGCGGGCGTGAAATACGCCACCTACGGCATCACCCTGGAACAGAACAGCGCCACCGTGCCGACCTATTACTTCAGCGAAGACGCCGCCTACCCCGGTGGCTTCAATTCGCCCTACAAGGCGGTCTACTCGCCCACTGGCGCCAACGCCAACCTGCACACCAACCAGCTCGGCCTGTATGTCCAGGACGACTGGGACGTCACCGACCGCCTGCAGCTGAACCTGGGCCTGCGCTGGGACTACGAGACCAATGCGCTGAACAAGGATTACGTGACGCCAGCCGCGCAAGTCCCCACGCTGGAGTACCTGGGCCTGCAGAACTACATCAGCACCGGCCACAACCGCGACGGCTACAAGGGTGCGGTGCAGCCGCGGCTGGGCTTCTCGCTGGACGTCAGCAAGGACGGCGATCAGAGCACCACACTCTTCGGCGGCGCCGGCCGCTACTACGACCGCACCCCGTTCGACTGGATCAGCCAGGAAGAGCTCCATTCGCTGGTGCCCAACTACACGTTCCTGTTCAGCCCCGGCGGCGTCACCCCGGGCACCATCGCATGGGACCCGCGCTATCTCACGCCTGACGGCCTCAATACCTTGCTCGCCTCCGGCCAGGCCGGCTTCAGCTCGGAAATCGACGTAGTCGCCAACAAGACCAAGCCCCCGCATACCGACCAGTTCAGCCTGGGCATCCGCCAGGTGATGGGCGACTGGAACGCCTCGCTGACGCTGGCCCGCGTGCTCGGCTACGACCAGTTCACCTGGGTGTGGAACCGCCTTCCGGTACCCGGCTTCACCCTGGATGTGATGCCCGGCAGTCCCTACGGCATGGTGCTGCACAACGTATCCAAGAAGACCCAGTCCAGCAATGTGCTGGTCAGCATCGACAAGCCTTACACCGAGGCCTCCGGCTGGGGCGTGGGCCTGGCCTATACCTACCAGAGCGCGCGCCAGCAAGGTGGCGACAACTACTCGCTCGACTATGTCGACCCGGCAGGCTACCCGGCCGACCATGTGGGCGAGAAGCACCACCTGGTGCTCAACGGCATCGTGCGCGGGCCGTGGGACACGCGCCTCACCGGCATCTTCACCTATGGTTCGGGCCTGCCGTACGACTACTTCGCCAACGTGCCGAACTGCGACTACAACTGCATCTATCGCAAGAACGGCAAGTACGGGCAGAAGTACCTCAACCTCGACCTGTCGATCGCCAAGGAATTCCGTTGGGGCGAGAGCCAGGCGCTGGAGCTGCGCTTCGACGTCATGAACGTGTTCAACCGCGACGTCGACAACGGCTACATCAACAACCAGTACAACTGGGGCACGATGAACCCGAACCCCGACTTCGGCCGCGCCACCAGCGCCGACCCGAACCAGACCCGCCGGTTCCAGGTCGGCGCACGGTATACGTTCTGATCAACGCGGCACGCTGCAACGCCGCCTTTCCCGTCCGCCCGCAGATTGCGGGCGGACGTATGGATGGCCAGACGAGAGCACCTGAGGAGGCGGTTCGATAGGCCGCCAACCCGCCGCACACCCCCTGAGTATCGATGAAGATTTTCAAACGGAATGCCTGGCTCGGCGCCCTGCTCGGCACGGCGCTGACGTTCGCTGCCATGCCAGGCGTGGCACGACACTCCGTCGCCGCACCCGCCATCCGCGCACCGGCCGTCCCGGCGCTGGTCGGCGATCTCGAACAGCGCAGCTTCCGCTTCTTCTGGGACAGCGCGAATCCCGCCAACGGACTGGTCCCCGACCACTATCCCGGCGAGTCGTTCTCCAGCATCGCCGCGGTCGGCTTTGGCCTGACCGCCTACGGCATCGGCGCGGAGCGCGGCTACATCACCCGCCCGCAGGCGGCCGAGCGCACCCTCGCCACGCTGCGATTCTTCGACCGCGCACCGCAGGGCGACAGCGAGGACGACGACAGCGGCTACCAGGGCTTCTTCTACCATTTCCTCGACATGAAGAGCGGCAAGCGTTTTGCGCGCTGGACCGAAGTGTCCACCGTGGATACCACGCTGCTGCTCGGCGGCGTGTTGTTCGCGCAGTCCTACTACGACCGCGACACGCCGGCCGAACGCGAGATCCGCACATTGGCCGACCGCATCTACCGCCGCGTCAACTGGAACTGGGCGCAGGTGCGTGCGCCGCTGATCAGCATGGGCTGGACGCCCGGCGGCAAGTTCATCCCGGCCGACTGGAAGGGCTACAACGAAGCCATGCTGGTGTACATCCTCGCGCTCGGCTCGCCGACCCATCCGGTCGGGCCGGAGGCGTGGACGGCGTGGCTTTCCACAAACCAGCGAACCTGGGGCACCTTCGAGGGACAGACCTTCCTCAACTTCGCGCCGCTGTTCGGCCATCAGTACAGCGAGAGCTGGATCGACTTCCGCGGCATCCGCGATGCCTGGAGCCGCGAACACGGTCTGGATTATTTCGAGAACAGCCGTCGCGCCGTGATCGCGCAGCGCAATTACGCCATCGCCAACCCGGGCGGCTGGACCGGCTATGGCAAGAACGTGTGGGGCCTGACCGCCAGCAACGGTCCCGGCGGCATCGTCGTGGAGGGCCACGGCCGCCGCGAGGAGTTCCAGGGCTATACCGCTCGTGGTGCAGGGCTGGATGAGATCGTCGACGATGGCACCATCGCACCGACCGCCGCGGCGGGCTCGATCGCGTTTGCACCGGAGCTGGTGATTCCCGCGCTGGCGGAGATGAAGCGGCTTTACGGCAAGGGCATCTACAACCAGTACGGCTTCGTCGATGCATTCAATCCAAGCTTTCACACCCGTACGGTGCTGCGCACCGGCAAACTGCTGCCCATGGGCTGGGTGGACAATGTGCAGCTGGGCATCGACCAGGGCCCGATCGTGCTGATGATCGAAAACTGGCGCAGCGATTTCGTGTGGAAGGTGATGAAGAAGAATCCGTACATCCGCAAGGGGCTCGAACGCGCGGGCTTCACCGGCGGCTGGCTCGGCCAGGCAACGACCGGGCCGTGATCGCCGGCGCCGCCATCGGCTGGCGGCGCGGCCTGCTTGTGGCGGGGCTGGCCATCGGTACGCCGCTGCTCGGCAGCTGCACGAAAACGACCACCGACGGCCCGGTGCTCACCGTCTGGACCATCGGCCGCGAGGGTGAAGCGATCGCCAGGCTGCTGCCGGATTTCGAGCGCGTGCATCCGGACATCCAGATAAAGGTGCAGCAGCTGCCGCTGACAGCGGCGCACCAGAAGCTCCTCACCGCGTTCGCCGGCGGCTCGCTGCCGGACATGACCCAGCTCGGCAATACCTGGTTGCCGGAAATGGTGGCGCTGGACGCACTCGAGCCGCTGCAATCGCGCGTCGACCATTCGGGCGTAGTCCGGCAGAACGATTATTTCGCCAGCATCTGGGCCACCAACGTGATCGACGGCACGCTGTACGGTGTGCCGTGGTACGTCGATACACGCCTGCTGTTCTATCGCCGCGACCTGCTCAAGGCCGCCGGATTCGATGCGCCGCCGCGCGACTGGGCACAGTGGCGACAGATGCTGGCCGCGCTGAGTGACGCGCAACGCCACCGCTGGGGCATCCTGCTGCCGACCAACGAATACGAACAGCTGATGTCGCTGGCCCTGCAGCAACCCGATCCGCTGCTGCGCGATGGCGGCCGCTACGGCAATTTCGAAAGCGCCGGTTTCAGGCATGCGCTGAGCTTCTATGTCGACACGTTCAAGCTCGGACAGGCACCGGCGATCACCAACGTGGAAGCGGGCAATCCCTGGTCGGAATTCGGCCGCGGCGTGTACGCGTTCTATCTGTCCGGTCCGTGGAATATCGGCGAGTTCCGCTCGCGCCTGCCGGCCGCGCAGCAGGACGACTGGGCCACCGCGCCGCTGCCCGGCCCCGAGGGTCCGGGTGCGGCGGTGGCCGGCGGCTCCAGCCTGGTGATTTTCCGCAACTCGCCCCATAAGCAGGAGGCGTGGGCACTGATCGAGTACCTGTCGCAGCCGGCGGTGCAGCAACGCTTCTACGACCTGCTCGGCGACATGCCGCCGCGGCGCGCGTCGTGGGACGGCGGCGCGCTGCGCAACGACCCGAAGGCGCGTGCGTTCCGCGATCAGCTCGAACGGGTGAAGCCGGCGCCGCCGGTGCCGGAGTGGGAGCGCATCGCCAACGAGATGCAGCTGGTGGCCGCGCAGACTGTTGCCGGGCAACTGACCGTGGATCAGGCGGTCGTCGAGATCGACCGCCGCGCCGACCTGATCCTGGAGAAGCGCCGCTGGGTGCTCGATCATCCGCAGCCGTCGGCGGCGAGTGCGCGATGAACCGGCAACGTGCGGCGTGGTTGTTCCTCGCGCCGGCGCTGCTGGTGCTGGGCGTGTTCTTCCTGCTGCCGGTGATCGCCGCTCTGGCGCTAAGCCTCACCGACTACGACCTCTACGCGCTGGCCGATATCCGCAACCTGCGCTTCGTCGCGCTGGGCAACTACTGGGCGCTGCTGCAGCGGCCGCTGTTCTGGTCGGCGCTGGGGCATACGGTGTATTTCGTGGCGGTCGGCGTGCCACTGTCGATGGCCGCATCGCTGGGCAGCGCCATGCTGCTGAACTCACCGCTGGCGCGGGCCAGGCCGTTCTTCCGCACCGCATTGTTCGCGCCGGTGGTGACCACCGTGGTGGCGGTGGCGGTGATCTGGCGCTACCTGTTCAACACCAGGTACGGCATGGCGAACTTCGTGCTCGGCCATCTCGGCATCCACCCGATCGACTGGCTCGGTGATCCGCACTGGGCGATGCCGACGATCATCGCGTTCGCGGTGTGGAAGAACTTCGGCTACAACATGATCATCTTCCTCGCCGGACTGCAGGCGATTCCGATCGATCTGTACGAGGCCGCGCGCATCGACGGCGCCTCGCCATGGCGGCAGTTCCGCCATATCACCTTGCCGATGCTGGCGCCGACGATGCTGATGGTGTCGATCCTCACCGTGTCAGGTTATTTCCAGCTTTTCGCCGAGCCCTACGTGATGACCGAGGGCGGCCCGCTGCAGAGCACCACCAGCGTGCTGTACCTGATGTACGACGAAGGCTTCAAGTGGTGGAACCTGGGCTCCGCTTCGGCGGTGGCGTTCCTGCTGTTCATCATCATGTTCGCGGTGACGATGCTGATGCTGAAACTCACCCGTCGCGGAGACACGTCGTGAGCCTGCGTCTGGCGAAGACGCTGATCAACGGCCTGCTGATCGGCGCGGCAGCGGTCGCGCTGTTCCCGCTGTTGTGGATGCTGTCGGTATCGTTCATGGCGCCCGGCGAGGCCAGCGCGCTGCCGCCGCCGCTGCTGCCGCGCCATGCCAGCTGGGGCAACTACCGCGAGCTGTTCGTGCATGCCGGGATGGGCCGCTACCTGCTCAACAGCCTGCTGGTTTCCAGCACGATCACCGCACTTTCGCTCGCGTTCAACCTGATGGCCGGCTACGCCTTCGCCAAGCTGCGCTTCGCCGGACGCGAGCGGCTGTTCCAGGCGCTGATCGGCGCGCTGGTGATTCCGGCGCAGGTGGCGATGCTGCCGCTGTTCCTGCTGCTGAAATACATCGGCCTGGTCAACAGCTACGCCGGCGTCATCGTGCCCGGCATGGCGACCGTGTTCGGCATCTTCCTGGTACGCCAGTACGCGCGCGGCATTCCCGACGAGCTGCTGGAAGCCGCGCGCATCGACGGCGCCGGCGAGTGGCGCATCTTCGGTCAGATCGTGCTTCCGCTGCTGAAGCCGGTCATGGTGACGCTGGCGATCTTCACCTTCCTGGCCGCCTGGAACGACTTCATGTGGCCGCTGATCGTGCTGACCGGACAGGAGCACTACACCTTGCCGATCGGGCTGGCCTCGCTGGCGCGCGAGCATGCGCAGGACAACGAACTGATGATGGCCGGCTCCGTGGTCACCGTGCTGCCGGTGCTGCTGGTGTTCCTGGCGATGCAGCGGTATTACCTGGAAGGGCTGTTGCTGGGCAGCGTGAAGGGGTGAGCGCGCGTTCCAGCGAAAGAGCGCGCCCTCCGCGCTGCCCCTCTCCCCGCAAGGCAGAAGGGCGATGGCGAAGAGCGTTCTCTCCGTTCAGAACTTGCCGGCACGAAAATCGGCGATCGCTTCGTGGATCTGCTCGGGCGTGTTCATCACGAACGGCCCGTAGCGCGCCACGCTTTCGTTCAGCGGCTTGCCGGCGACCACCAGCAGGCGCGACGGCTCGTCGCCGCCGGCCAGCTGCAGTTGTTCGCCGTCGGACAGCACGCCGAGCTCGCTGCGACGCAGCTGCTCGCCGCCGACCAGTGCCGACTGGCCTTCGAACACGTAGGCGAAACCGTGATGACCCGCCGGCAAGTCGAGCGTGAGCGCAGCGCCCGGCTGCAGGCCGATATCCAGATACACCGGTGCGGTGACAATGCCCTCGACCGGGCCGGTGGCGCCGGCCAGCTCGCCGGCGATCACCTTGACCTCGACCCCCTCGGCCGGCCGGACCACGGGAATCCGCTCGGGGCCGATGTCCTGATAGCGCGGCGCGGTCATCTTGTCCTTCGCCGGCAGGTTCACCCAAAGCTGAAAACCCCACATCAGGCCATCTTCCTGCTGCGGCATTTCCGAGTGCAGGATGCCGCGGCCGGCGGTCATCCACTGCACGCTGCCGGGCGTGAGGTCGCCGCGGTTGCCGTGGTTGTCGTGGTGCTGCATGTGGCCGGCCAGCATGTAGGTGACGGTCTCGAAGCCGCGATGCGGATGCTCCGGAAAGCCGGCGATGTAGTCGCCCGCGTCGTCCGAGCGGAATTCGTCCAGCAGCAGGAAGGGATCGAGCATGTCCAGCCCGGCCTGGCCGATGATGCGCTTCAGCTTCACGCCGGCACCGTCGGACGTGTCGGTACCGCGGATGCGGCGGGTGAGGTGGCGATCGCTCATGGCTTGCTCCGGCAGGGGAAGGACTGACCACCAAGATGGCCCCACGGGGGCACTTAGCCAAGCATCGGCGCCGGAACGGATAGTTCCCTCACGGCAACGCTGATCTCATTCGAGCCAGCGAAACGCCCGGTCCAGTTCCGCCGCGGCATTGTCCAGGTAGCAGCGGCCGTGGGCCATGATCACCCGCTGCGGCTGCCACGCCAGCATCCGCGCGAGGCAGGCGCGTGCTGCCTCTTTGTGGCCGACATAGGTCAGGCGCATGTCCAGCGGCGCCTTGCCGTCCGGATCGAGCACACCGCCGAGCCGGGCCATCCAGCGCATCGGCGTGGGCAGCTTCGCCGCTTCGAAATTCTCGATCAGGTCGGCCACGATCACGCTGGCGCTGGCGCGATGCAGGAAGACGAATTCCTGCATGACGCGGCTGCCGCGAAAACGCAGCTGGTCGATCGTGGCGACCCAGTCGGGCGGTGGCGCGTCGTCGAGATCGGCGTCGAAGTGCACCTTCATGCGCTGGCTGGCGGCACGCTCGCGCACCCCTGGCGAAGCCCATGCGACCGCCCGCGGGTAGCGTTGTTTCCACGCGGCGATGTGCGCGTAGTGCAGCAGGTTCGGCGACACCAGGTGCCGCACCGGGCCGAGCGCGTCGAGCGCCGCAAACAATGCCTCGTCCGGTGCGACCGGGGAGTGGCACCACAGCCCGCCATCGGCCAGTTGTACCAAGGTCATGCGGGTGGGAAACGGCGCACGCATGCCAAGCGCCGCCATGTGCACGATCGGGCCGTCGACGATCCAGATGCCCGCGGCGACCGGCTTGAGTGTATTGAGCGGGGCGTACAGGCCGATCTCCGACATGGATGGGCTCGCGAAATCGCAGGAGGGCCTGCCCGGAGATGATGCTCTCCGGCTCCGGATATGCACAGCCGGCGCATCGCCCGCAGCGGGCTGCTGTGGGTGCTTCTCAGTGCACCCAGTGGCCGCTGCGCTGGCGCGGCGGCGCGTTGTCATCCGGGGTGCTGTCCGGGCGCTGCTGCAGCATCATGGTCTCCACCTCGGCCTCGGTCGCCGGCTTGGCCTGCCAGTACTGGTTCACCGCGCCCAGCACGGCCGGCACCTGCGCCAGGCATTCGTCGTATTCGTCCTCGCTTAGCTTCTCGAACTCGGTGTCGGCGCTGAGGATGCCTTCGTCCACCGCCAACGCCATGATCGGTCCAAGCAATTCCATCAGTTGCGGATCTTCGGCCAGGCGGTTTTCCCACAACGCGGCCCGCAGGTCGATGCCACGGCTGAAACCTTCGCACCAGCCGGCGGCGGAAAGCACCGGGCCACCTTCCGTCTCGACCTCGCCGAGGATCGGCTCGTAAGCCTCGACGTCGAGCTCGGCGCTGATCGAATCATTGAGCTTGGCCAGCAAGGCGAGCACACGGTTGCCTTCGCTCTCATCGGCGAACGGCTCGTGCAGCACCTCGGGCAGCCATTCGTCCGGCAGCACCAGCAACGGGCCGACCGCCAGCGCGCTGAGCAGGCCGTGCACGCCGTCCAGCAGCAGGTCGCCCTCGCCGGTGTGCGCGCGCAGGTAGCGATCGAGCTCATCCAGTTCGTTGTCGTCCAGCGAGCTGGGCCATTCGGTTTTTGCGGTCATTGCCTTAGATATCCAGTTCCAGCGTCACCGGGGTGTGGTCAGAGGGACGCTCCCAGCGCCGCGGTTCGCGGTCGATCGCCGCGGCCCTGGCGACGGATTTCAACGCTTCGCCGATCAGGATCAGATCGATCCGCAAACCCATGTTGCGGCGGAATGCGGCTTGCCGGTAGTCCCACCAGCTGAAGTGGCCGTTGCCCGGCTCGAACAGGCGGAAGCTGTCGTGCAGGCCCAGATCGGTGATCGCCTTGAGTCCGGCACGCTCCGGCGGCGAGCACAGAATATCCTCGCCCCAGGCAACCGGATCGTAGACGTCGCGGTCGTCCGGACAGATGTTGAAATCGCCCATCACCACCAGCCGGGGATGACGCGCGAGCTCGCCAGCCAGAAATTCGCGTACCTTCGCCAGCCAGTCCAGCTTGTAGGCGTATTTCTCGTCGCCGACGGCCTTGCCGTTGACCACGTAAAGGTTCACCACGCGCAAGGCCTGGGCGGGATCCGCTTCCGGGGCACCGATGGTGGCGGCCAGCACCCGGCGCTGCGGATCCGCGAGGCCGGGGATATCGGTGACCAGGTCGATCGGCTGGTGACGGGCCAGGATCGCCACACCGTTGTAGGTCTTCTGGCCCGAATACACCGCGCGATAACCCGCCGCGGCCAGCTCGTCGAGCGGAAACTTCGCGTCTTCCAGCTTGGTCTCCTGCAGCGCCAGGATGTCCGGTTGCGCGTCGGCAAGCCACTGGGTCAGGTGCGGCAGGCGCACCTTCAGCGAATTGACGTTCCATGAGGCGATCTTCATCACCCCATTGTAAGGGATGCGTCAACGCGGTTTTTCCCGCGCGCGCCGGATCAGGCCCGGCGCAAGGCAGCGCTTCGCGCCGGGCCAGCGGCACGCCATGGCGCTACAATGCGCCTGAAAGGGGACTTGGCCGGGTTTTGGCGCCGGCGCGAACCAATATCGGAGGAATTGCGCGAAAAACTTACCGAAAGCCGATATTCCGGTGTATGCTGGGAAAGCAAGAGTCCGAGGCAACTCCTCTTCTTGCTCCTATTGCGGCCAGGTGCCTACGCTCCAAGCCGCAAACCATCCATGCTTCAAAGGTAATGTTACATGTCGGATCGTCAGAGCGGTACAGTCAAGTGGTTCAACGACGCCAAAGGTTTTGGCTTCATCACCCCGGAAAGCGGTGACGACCTGTTCGTGCATTTCCGCGCGATCCAGGGCACGGGCTTCAAGTCCCTGCAGGAAGGCCAGCGCGTCACGTTCATCGTCACCAAGGGCCAGAAAGGCCTGCAGGCTGAGGAAGTCCAGGTTGCCTAATTCCCCCGGGAATTGAGCGATCTTGAAAAGCCCGCTTCGGCGGGCTTTTTTTTCGTCTGGACGTTGGCATTCGTCACCCCACCCCGGCTGCGCTGAACGCCGCCCTCCGCATGACGGGTCAGCGAAGGCGACATGGTGCCGCCCGCCCATTGCCGCCAGCCCACGACGTTGCCCGTCGCCCGGGCCGACGCGCAGAGCCTGCCCGGCCTCGGTCCGGGGTGAGCGAACGGGCATCAAGCCAGCCCGTGGCTGCGCAACAAAGCGTCAGGTTCGGGCTTTCTGCCGCGGAACGCGATGAAACTTTCCAGCGCAGGCCGGCTGGCGCCGACGGCGAGTACCTCGCGGCGGAAGCGCTCGCCGGTAGCGCGGTCGATCACGCTGCCGTGGTCCGCCGCATGCTCCTCGAAGGCGCCGAATGCATCGGCCGACAGTAGCTCGGCCCACAGGTAGCTGTAGTAGCCGGCCGCATAGCCGCCGGCAAAAATGTGACTGAAGCCATGAGGAAAACGCTGCCAGGCGGGCGGATGCAGCACGGCCACCTGCTTGCGCACGCGCTCCAGCACGACCAGCGTTCGCGCGCCCGCGGCGGGGTCGTAGTCGAGATGCAGCAGGAAGTCGAACAGGGCAAATTCCAGTTGGCGCACCAGGAACAGGCCGGCATGGAAGTGGCGTGCGGCCAGCATGCGTTCGAACAGCTCTTCCGGCAGACGCTCGCCGGTTTCATGGTGGCGGGCGAACAGATCCAGCGCTTCGCGGTTCCAGCCGAAGTTTTCCATGAACTGGCTGGGCAGCTCCACCGCGTCCCACTCGACACCGTCGATGCCGCCGATCGACGGCAGCGCGATCCCGGTGAGCAGGTGATGCAGGCCGTGACCGAACTCGTGGAACAGGGTGAGTACGTCGTCGTGAGTGAGCAGCGCCGGCTTGCCCTCGGTCGGCGGCGCAAAATTGCAGGTCAGGAACGCCACCGGCTGCTGCTGTGCGCCGTCGTCGAACCGCGCGCGACAGACATCCATCCATGCTCCGCCACGCTTGCCGTTGCGCGCGTACAAATCCAGATAGGCGCCGGCGAACACGCGGCCACCGGCATCATGCACGTCGTAATAGCGCACATCCGGATGCCACACGTCGATGTCGTCGCGGCGGGCAAGCGAGATGCCGTAAAGCTTCGAGGTGAGCTCGAACAGGCCTTCGATCACCGCCGGCAGCGGAAAGTACGATTTCAGCCGTTCCTCGTCCAATGCGTATTGCTGCTGACGCAGTTTCTCCGATGCATAGCCGACATCCCACGACTCCAGGTTGTCGAGCTTGAGCTCGCTGCGGGCGAACTCGCGCAAGGTGGCCAGCTCCTGTTGCGCCACCGGCCTGGCGCGGGTCGCCAGGTCGTGCAGGAACTCCATCACCTCGGTCGGCGAGGCTGCCATCTTGGTCGCCAGCGACTCCTCCGCCGCGTTGGCGAAGCCCAGCAATTGCGCAGCTTCATGGCGCAGCGCCAGGATCCTTTCGATGCGCGCGCTGTTGTCGAACTTGCCGGCATCCGGGCCCTGGTCGGAAGCACGAGTCTGATAGGCCCAGTAGACCCGCTCGCGCAAGCCGCGATCGTCGGCATAGGTCAGCACCGCTTGCACGCTGGGCTGTTTCAGGGTGACCAGAAAACCGTCCAGGCCTTGATCCTCGGCGTACTGTCGCAGCACCGCGCGGCCGGATTCGGGGATGCCGGCGAGGTCGCGTTCGTCGGTGATGTGCTCGTGCCACGCCTCGCTGGCGTCGAGCACCGCGTTGGAGAACTCGGTGGCCAGCTTGCTCAGCTCGACGCCGATTTCGCGGAAGCGCGATCGCGCCGGCTCCTCCAGCGCCACGCCGGACAATCTGAAATCGCGCAGCGCATGCTCGACCAGCGCGCGCTGCGCGCGCAGCAGGGTGCCGAAGTCCGGCGCGTCGGCCAGCGCCTGCACGGCGGCATACAGATCGCGGTTCTGGCCCAGCTCGATCGCGTGATCGGTCAGCGCCTCCTCGGCCGGTCCATACACCTTGCGCAACGGCTCGCTGTCGGCCACCGAGTGCAGATGCGACACCGGCGCCCAGGCGCGCGCCAGACGCTGCTCCAGGCGCTCCTGGGTCAACATCACCGTGGCGAAATCGCGCGGCGCGCCGGGAGCAACGAGCGCATCGATGCCGGCGCGGTAATCGGCCAGGATCGTATCGATCGCCGGCCGGACATGTTCCGGCCGGATCTGCGAAAACGCCGGCAGGGTGTGGTCGGCCAGCAAGGGGTTGTCGTGGCTCATGAAGGCTCCTAGGCGGACCACCAGCGTGGCGATCAGGCGGAGCGAAATCAAGCGATGGGTCGTGACGGCGCCGCGGATCGCGCCCGTGCCTGGCGGCGCACGCGCCACGCCGGGCTCGCGGGCCGCTACCATGCCCGGATGAAATCCCTGCGCAGCTTCAAGGGCATCGCCCCCACCCTCGGCGAGCGGGTCTACATCGATCCCGCCGCCAGCGTGATCGGCGACGTCGCGCTTGGCGACGATGTGTCGATCTGGCCGGGCGCGGTGCTCCGCGGCGACGTCAATCACATCTGCGTCGGCGC
The DNA here is from genome assembly GCF_042654965.1 of Rhodanobacter umsongensis. Lineage (NCBI taxonomy): Bacteria > Pseudomonadati > Pseudomonadota > Gammaproteobacteria > Lysobacterales > Rhodanobacteraceae > Rhodanobacter > Rhodanobacter umsongensis. The sequence goes on from NZ_JBHSMK010000011.1 coordinate 86,782, forward strand.
GCGCACCAGCATCCAGGACGGCGCCATCGTGCACGTCGCCCACGCCGGCCCATACGGCCCGGGCTTTCCGTGCCTGATCGGCGAGGGCGTCACCATCGGCCACGCCGCCGTGGTGCACGCCTGCACGATCGGCGACTACTGCCTGATCGGCATGCACGCCAGCGTTCTCGATGGCGCGGTGGTGCGGAAGTACGGCTTCGTAGGCGCCGGCGCACTGGTCCCGCCGGGCAAGGTGGTCGGCGAGCGCGAGCTGTGGCTGGGCAACCCGGCGAAATTCGTGCGCCTGCTCAGCGACCGCCAGATCGAGCAGCTGCATTATTCGGCCGACCACTACGTGCGGCTGAAGGACGACTATCTGGCGTCCCTCTGATGATGGTGCGGCGGGTTCGTGTGGTCGACTTCATGCAGCCCGGGCAGGCGGATTTGCTGCTGAAGAAGCCCGGGCGGTTGCTGCGCCGACGTGTCTTGCGGGCTACAGCGCCGCCGCATTCCGGGCGGACGACTGCTGGATGCGAGCCGCCTCTGCCTCATGCTGCTTCATCACGATGGTGCGCGCCGCCGAGAGCTTGCCGCCGAGCAGGGCCAGGGTGAAGTTGTCGCTGTCGAACTCGCGCAGCAGATCGATTTCGCGGCGCGCTTCTTCCAGGTCCTTCCGATTGATCGTGCGTTCGATCTCCACCGCGGCGCGCGGGAAGGATTCGCGCAATGCGTCCCTGGCCGTCGGATTCTCCGGCTCCAGCTGCAATACGCTGAGATAGAACTCATAGGCGTTGCTGCCCGCTGGCGCGACCAGGCGCCCGTCATGCATCGCTTCGCGGGCCAGCCCCAGCAAGATCCCGCTGCCGCTCTGCGCATCGTCGGCAGGCGCAGCCGTCGCCTCCGTTGGCGACGCTACCGCATCATCGAACGAGGCATTCGCCATGGCGCGGCTGTACCAGAACATGCCGCCGGCGAGGGCCAATACCAGCGCCGAAACGAGGGCAAGCGCATATCGGTGCGATGAAGCGAAGCGGAAATCGGGCATGACACCTGCTGCACAAGCAACGGCCGCGCGCAGGAGTGTCCGTCATCGACGTGCTCCCGGCGGATGCCGCCACGTTAGCCAGCTTGTGTTTCAGCCGTGTGGCTGCGCGGCGTCACCGCGCAGCCGTCGCCATCTCCAGCTGCGCCAGCCAGGCCAGCGCATGGGTTCGGTCCGTGCCGCACATGGCCGGCTCGGCACGCAAGCTGCCGCACACCGAAGGGCGCTCGGGCCGGCCGAAGATCGCGCAGCGGTTGTCGCCGGTCAGCTGCACGCAGCGCACGCCGGCGGGTTTGCCATTGGGCATGCCGGGGATCGGCGAACTGATCGACGGCGCGATGCAGCAGGCGCCGCAGCCGGCCCGGCAGCTCGGTGCGCTCACGCCGCGGGTTGGCTCAGGGATTGATAGACCGGCCCGGTATCCGGTCGCTGGCCATGCCACAGTTCGAACGCATCGGCCGCGGTTTCCACCAGCATGCCCAACCCGTCGAATGCGGAACGCGCACCAGCCGTCCGCGCCCATGTGAGAAAGCTGCCGGCCGCAGCCCCATAGGAGAGGTCATAGCAGAGCGCGCGGGAACCGACCAGCGAGAACGGCAGCTGCAGCGCAGCACCCAGCACGCCGGCCGAGGTGGCGTTGACGATCAGGTCGTAGCTTCCGATGCTGGCCAGATCCTCCCAGTAGCGCGTGTGCGCACGCGCCGGATCGCCAATGGCGTCGGCCAGCACATCGGCCGCTTCGGGGGAACGGTTGACGATGGTCAGCGTCGCCACGCCGGCGTCCAGCAGATTCCACGCCACCCCATGCGCGGCGCCGCCGGCGCCGAGCAGCAGCGCCGTGTGGCCACGCAGATCCATGTCGTGACGCTCGGTCAGGTCGCGCACCATGCCGGCGCCATCGGTGTTGTGGGCGGCGAGGCGGCCATCGGGCAGCCGCGTCAGCACGTTCGCGCTGCCGGCCCGGCTGGCTGCTTCGCTGCGCGTGGCCGCCAGCGCAAACGCGGCGGCCTTGTGCGGCAAGGTGACGTTGGCACCGCGGCCGCCTTCGGCGAAGAAGCGCTGCACGGCCGCGATGAAGTCGGCCGGCGCCGCGTCGATCGCCCGATAGTCGAGCTCGATGCCGAACTGCCGTGCGAACGCCTGATGGATCCGTGGCGACAGGCTGTGGCCGATCGGATGGCCGAACACGGCGAACTGGGTGGATGGCATGCATATTTCCTGGCTGGTTGCCTGGCCCATTCTACAAGTCGGCCTTGCGCCGGAGCGCACCTGCCACGTCGCAGTCCGTGAGATGGCCGCCGCGCATTGTGCGGTCTTCAACGCCGCAAGGAGACGACCCATGCATACGCCATCCCCGCCCACGCGGCATCATCAACGCATGCTGCGCGCCGCCATGCTGTGGCTGCTGGGCGGCAGCGCTTTGCTGCTGACCACGCTGGTTCCGCTGCATACCGGGCTGCTTGGCTGGACGCCGGCGTTCTGGCTGCTCGGTGCACCGCTGGCCGTGCTGCTGGCGCTGGAGCCGGCGTTGCCGCGTCGAATGCTGGCATTGTTCCAGCCACGGCGGCGCACGCTCCACGCGACGGTGTGGCATTGAAGCTCCAGCCCCTCACATGGAAGCGGCGGGGGCGGGGGATCAGCCTTTCACGCCCTGTCGCTTGCGTTCCATCCGGCGCAGGAACTCCCGCATGATGCGCAGATAGAGCTCATCGCCGAGATGAGCGTCCTCGACTCCCGCGTCGATCGACGGGTTGTCGTTGACCTCGATCACCACCGGCTTGCTGCCGACCTGCTTCAGGTCGACGCCATACAGGCCGTCGCCGATCGGCTGGGTCGCCTTCAGCGCCAGCTTGACCACCTCCGCCGGCGCATCGCTCACCGCGATGGTCTCGAAGCCGCCGGACTTCGCGGTGCCCTTGGCGCCGTGGTTGTAGATCTGCCAGTGGCCGCGCGACATGTAGTACTTGCACGCGTACAGCGGCTCATGATTGAGCACGCCGACGCGCCAGTCGAATTCGGTATAGACGTATTCCTGGGCCAGCAGCAGCGCGCTGTGCTGGAACAGCCCGCTGGCCGCCTGCGCCAAAGCCTCCTCGTCTTCCACCTTGACCACGCCGCGCGAGAACGAGCCGTCGGGGATCTTCAGCACCAGCGGAAAGCCGAGCTTGGCGATCACGTCCTTCATGCCCTTGCTGTCGTCGCGGTAGAGGATCTCGGTGCGCGGCACGGCGAGTTTGCGCGAGACCATCAGATCGTTGAGGAAGATCTTGTTGGTGCAACGCAGGATCGAGGTGGGATCGTCGATCACCACCATGCCTTCCTTCTCCGCACGATGAGAGAAACGGTAGGTGTGGTTGTCGCTGGCGGTGGTCTCGCGGATGAACAGGCCATCGTACTCGGCCAGCCGCTGGTAGTCGTTCTTGCCGATCGGATCGACCTCGATGCCGAGTTCCTTGCCGGCCGCGACGAAGGCTTTCAACGCCTTTTTGTTCGACGGCGGCATCTGCTCGGCCGGGTCGACCAGCATCGCGATGTCGTAGCGGTACAGCTTGCGCGCGCGTGGCTTGCGCCACAGCTTCTTGGAGAAGCGGTCCAGCTCCTCGGCGAACGCATCTTCCTGCGCGTCGTCCAGCGTCTGCAGGCCGACCGGCTTGATCGCGCTGACCTGCCACACGCGCTCGCGCTCGAACTCGATGCGCAGCAGCGGGCAGGGAAACGATTCGAACACCTGCCGCGCCAGATCCTGCAGCGCGGGATAGGCGGTCTCGCCGAAGTAGACGAGGATGCCGAAGTCGGTGGTGTCGCGTCCCCCGGCCGGCAGGAAATGGGTGAGCTTGGTATTGAGATCCTCGATGTCCACACCGTACAGCGAGCGCCGGCGCAGGTCGTTCACCGTGCGCACCGAGGGCATCACCTTGTGCCCGCGCGCCTCGGCCAGCAGCGACACGTAGTAGCCGGTGCCCAGGTACTTGTAGCTGCGGCACAGGTTGATCACGTGGGTGCGCTCGTCGTCGCCCCCGACCGGTTCGCGCAGATAGTCCATCGCGCTCATCACGTCGACGGACGGGTAGTACGAGCTCCAGTCGGAGGCTTTTTCGACAACGATGACCAGACGGGTCATGACACCACTCGGGCGATGCGGGTTTACGGCGAGGGCCCGCAGGCGGGCGGCTGGTTGGCGCAAGGCGCGCAGTTTGGCACAGGGCCGCCGCGGTACAAGCGAAAGCGCTGAAGCTCGACTAAACGCCCGCAAGCCTAACGGAAATCGCCGGCTCTTCATGGCCGCGACTGCCGACGGGTTTGTCGAAGGACGATATGTTGGCGTGGTTGATTCGTCGGGGCCGAGGCCGGACAGGTGCCGGACTCGGCAAGTTGTCGGAGGGCACGCACGCCCTTCTCCAACGACCTGCTATGGTCCGCGCGTGCCGATCACCCCGCCCCTCTGCCCCACGACGCCGCGCGACGCGCCGCGCAGGATATCCACCTCAGGCATGCATCTCCATCCCGCTACCGCCAGCGTGCGCGTCCGCCGCGCCGAAACGTCCGACCTCGATGACCTGGTGACGCTCGAGGACCGTACTTTCGACAGCGACCGCATGAGCCGCGAGCAGTACCGCCGCCATCTCGACAGCGACTCCGCGCTGGTGCTGGTGGCCAGCGCCAACCACCGCAACTTCCTCGGCACCGCCGTGCTGTTCTTCCGCAAGCGCAGCGGCGTGGCGCGGCTGTATTCGCTCGCCACCCAGCCCGAGGCGCGCGGCAAGGGCGTCGGCACCGCCCTGCTCGAAGCTGCCGAAGCCGCCGGGCAGCAGCGCCGCTGCCGCGCGCTGCGGCTGGAAGTGCGCACCGACAACCACAGCGCGATCAAGCTTTACGAGCGACTCGGCTATCGCCGCATTGGCGCGTTGCCGGCGTACTACCAGGATGGCGCCGATGGCTGGCGCTACGAGAAGCTGCTGGGCTGAGCGGGTGAAGCCGCACCGTGCCTATTCGGCGCTTCGCGTCGCGGCGTTGTCGCTGCATGCGGCGTGGGTGTCACTTGCTGGCGGCAACGCTGCCGGACAAAGCGGTGATGCCGCCGGTTCTTCTGCGCTGGCGTCACTTGCAGCACCGACGCTGCCGCCTGAAGCGGCATCGACGCCTTTTCGCCAACGGCACCGTTGGCGAAAAGGCGGGCAGCGCAGCCGATGAGCGCTTCGGGATTTAGCAGTCGTCAGGCGTTACATTCAACGGGAGAGTGGACATGAGCGTCAGCTTGTCCTGCTCGCCGTCCTGCTGACGAGCGTTCTACCTTCTCTTCCCGCCGCGCAGGCCCGAATGGCCTTCCAGCAAGGTGCCGCATGCGAACGCCGATATTCCATATTGACGCTTTTACCACCCGCCGGTTTGCAGGAAACCCGGCCGCGGTGGTGCTGATGGACCGCTTTCCGGATGACGCGACGCTGCAGGCCGTTGCCGTCGAAAACAATCTCGCCGAGACAGCTTTCCTGGTTCCCGAAGGCCGCGACTATCGTCTACGCTGGTTCACGCCCACCGTCGAGGTGCCGCTTTGCGGTCATGCCACCCTGGCGAGCGCCGCGGTAGTCCTGGACCGGCTGGAGCCTGAGCGCGACGCGGTCATCTTCCACACGGCGAGCGGCCCCCTCACGGTAAGCCGGACCGTTGGGGGTTACGTCATGGATTTCCCGATGCGGCCGTCCAGAGCCGTCGCTTCGCCGCCCGGGTTGAGGGAAGCGCTGGGCGCCGTTCCGGTCGAGGTGCTGAGCGATACTTTCAACTACATCGCTGTGCTGGAGAGTGCACAACGCGTGCGCGAGCTGGCTCCCGATATCGCGGCAATCGCCCGCCTGGACCACAAAGGAGTGGTCGTGACCGCGCCGGGCGACGACACCTACGACTTCGTCAGCCGCTACTTCGCTCCGGCCAAGGGCATCCCGGAAGACCCGGTGACCGGCGGTGCGCACTGCGCGCTGGCGCCGTATTGGGCCAAACGACTCGGCAAGACGGCGCTTCGCGCTTACCAGGCCTCGCGGCGCGGTGGGGAGATCATCTGCCGGCTGGCTGGCGATCGCGTTGAACTGGAGGGTGGCTGCGCCTTCTACCTGGAAGGCGAGGCGGAAATCCCGTGATGTTCACAGGATCCTGCCATTGCGGCGCGGTACGGTTTCGCGTGGAGGGGGCAATCGCGGAACTCACCACCTGCGACTGCTCGCTGTGTGCGAAACGGAACGCGGTGATGGCGAAGGTGCCGGAGCAGTCGCTTACCGTGCTCGATGGCGAGGAGATGTTGACGCTGTATGCGTGGAATACGCGCCGCGCAAAACACTACTTCTGCCGCCGGTGCGGAATCTACGTCTTCCATCGCAAGCGCGCGGCCCCCGACCACTTCGGTGTCAATGTCTTTTGCCTGGAAGGTTTCGACGCCACGTCGGTTCCCGTACGTGCAACGGAGGGCGCCAATATGACCATCGAGGATCCGGCCGCTCCTCCGCACTGGCCAGGGCCGCGCGCCGGTTAGTCTCGCGCCAGACCCTTCCGCAAGCGCCTTCTCAGCTACACCCCGTCCTAACCACCCAACGGCTGCCCGATGCGCCGCTCGGTCGCCTCATCCGGACGCGCCACCAGAGCGCCGGTGCGCATCAGGCTGACGCTGTAGTGGCCCTGGTCGACCAATGGCAGGAACGCGCCGCTGCCGTAGACGGTGTCGACCTCGGGCAGCCACCGCGGGTACTGCTTGCTGAGGGTGAGCAGGTCGAACGTGCCGGCTTCGCCGAAGCTGATCACGGTGCGCGGTGCCTCGGCTTCCTGCGCGGCGTCGTCGTAGCGGCCGGACAGGCGGTCGAGGCGGTACAGTGGCGGCATGCCGGCCAGCAGCGCGGGCAGTTTCCACTTCAGCACCACCGCCTCGACGCGCCAATCGTCGCCGGACAGCGGCACCTGGCGAGTGCTGCCGTCGGGCCAGCTGAGCGTGAGCGCCCAGCGCTGCGGCGACAGGATGCGTGCGTCGATGTCGACCACTGGCGCTTCCTCGCCGAGCAGCCGATAGCCGCGCAAGGCGGCCCCGGTACCGGCCAGCAGCAGGGTCAGCGTGAAGAAGACCACGCACAGCAGCGCGCGCCAGCTGGCCGCCAGGTGGTGGCGCTGGTGCAGGTGGCGGCGCAGCACCACCAGCTGCACCAGCGTGATCAGCGCCAAGACCGCCGCCAGTACCAGCAGCACGGTCATCGGCATGCGCAACAGCGTGCTCCAGTCCATCTTTGAATCCCTCACCGCATCGACGTGCGATTTGTGCACGCATCATAACGGGCGATGCCGTGAGGCTGCGGCCGATGCAGCGGGCATCGCTATACTGCGACGGTCTCAAGGAACCCTCGCCATGCGCCGATCCCTCCTGCTGCTGCCGCTTTGTCTCGTTGTCGCCACGCTTGCCGGTTGCGGCAACAAGGGTCCGTTGACGCTGCCACCGGCCAGGCCGGCTGCGGTGCCGGCCCCGGCGCAATCCGCCGCGCCGGCCGCCGCGGCCACCGTCGACACGCCTGCCGACAGCCAGCACTGAACGCGCTCTCGCCATGCAGCTGCACTTTTCGAAAATGCACGGCATCGGCAACGACTTTGTCGTGCTGGATTGCCGGCGCGATGGCTTCGCGCTGGACGAGGCGCAGATCCGCGCGCTGGCCGACCGCCACACCGGTGTCGGCTTCGATCAGCTGCTGAGCGTTGAGCCGCCGCGCGATGCATCGTGCGCGTTCTATTACGGCATCTGGAATGGGGACGGTTCGCCATCCGGCCAGTGCGGCAACGGCGTGCGCTGCGTGGCGGCGTGGCTGCATCGCGCCGGCGCGCTGGCGCTCGGTGACAGCGTGCGGATCCAGAGCCCGTCCGGCCCGGTGACAGTACGCCTGCTCGGCGCCAACGAAGTCGCCGTGGACATGGGCGAGCCGCGGTTCGAGCCGGCGCGGATTCCGTTCGCGGCCGAAGCGGCGGCAGATCGCCACGACATCCGCGTCGGCGAGGACACGCTGCAGATCGGCGCGGTGTCGATGGGCAATCCGCATGCGGTGATGGTGGTGGACGACCTGGACGATCCGGCGCTGGCACGGCTCGGTCCGCTGCTGTCGCACCACGAGCGCTTCGCGCAAGGCGTCAATGCCGGCTTCGTGCAGCAGCGCGATCGAGGCCATCTGCGCCTGCGCGTGCACGAGCGCGGCGCAGGCTGGACGCAGGCTTGCGGCACCGGTGCCTGCGCCGCCATGGCGGTGCTGCATCAGCGCGGCGAGGTCGACGATCGCGTGCAGGTCGAATTGCCCGGCGGCACCCTGCAGATCGACTGGAGCGGCCCCGGCCACACGCTGTGGATGACCGGTCCGGCCGCGTTCGTCTTCGAGGGCGATTGGACCGTTCCGGGCCGCCCCGCCTGACGCGGCGGTTGAAGCGCGCCCGCGTCCATCGCACACTCCAGCCCGACGGCACGCTTTCCCGCGTGTCCGCCCTGGTTCGAGGATACCCCTGCATGACCGCAACAACGCTGCTCGACGACGCCACCCAGGCCCGCGTGGTCGCCGCCTACCTGAAACGCCATCCGGAGTTTCTCAGCGAGTATCCCGACCTGGCCGCCAAACTCACCATGCCGCGCGAGCAGGGCGCGGTGTCGTCGCTGGCGGTCTATCAACTGCAGAGCCTGCGCGACAAGAACGCGGAGCTGGAGCGCCGGCTGGCCGAACTGATCGGGATCGCCGCCGAGAACGAGCAGCTGATGGAGCGCGTGCATGCGCTCACCGTGGCGCTGCTGCGCGCCAACACGATGGAGGTAACCGCGCGCAGCGTCGTAGCCAAGCTCAGCGCGGATTTCCACACCGAGCAGGTGCGTCTGGTGCTGTTCGACGACGAACCGCAACTGCCGCGCGCCGAATGGTTGCAGCAGGTGCGCGGTCCCGAAGCACTGCCGGAGTTTGCCGAGTTTCTCGAACAGAACGAGCCGGTCTCCGGCCGGCTGTCGGCCGAGAAACTGGAGCGCCTGTTCGGCGCCACGGCCACGCAGATCCGTTCGGTGGCGATGATGCGGCTGGGCGACTCCGGCATGCTGGCGATCGGCAGCCACGATCCGGATCGCTTCCAGCCTGGCATGGGCACGCTGTTCCTGAAGATGATCTCCGCCACCATCACCGCCGCGTTGGCGCGCTCGCGGGATCTCTCCTGAGCCGGCGATGACGCCCGAAGCACAGGTCGAGCAATGGCTGGCGCGCCTGGCCGACGAACGACACGCCTCGCCGCACACGGTAGCCGGCTACCGCCGCGACCTGGCCAAGCTGCTGCGATTCATGCATGCACAGGAGCTGGCTTCGTTCGATGCGCTGGATGCGAACCGGATGCGCGCCTTTGTCGCCGCCGAACACCGCAGCGGACTGGCGCCGAAGAGTCTGCAGCGGCTGCTGTCGTCCTGCCGCAGCCTGTTTCGCCAACTCCGCCGCGAGGGCTCGCTGGCCAGCGAGCCGATGCTCGGCGTGCGCGGCCCCAAGGTGCGCCGCAAGCTGCCGCAGGTGCTCGACGTGGACGAGGCCGCCGCGCTGGTCGAGACCGACAGCGGCGGCAAGCTGGCGCTGCGTGACCGCGCGATGCTGGAGCTGTTCTATTCCAGCGGGCTGCGTCTGTCCGAGCTGGTTGGCCTGCGCTGGATCGATCTGGATCTGGACGGCGGCGAAGTGCGCGTGCTCGGCAAGGGCAGCAAGACCCGCATCGTGCCGGTCGGTCGCCACGCGATTGCCGCGCTGCGCGCACTCGGCGCGGAAACCGGCATGCCGGCCGATGGCCCGGTCTTCCGCGGTCGCGGTGGTGCGCCGATCAACCCCCGCACGGTGCAGCTGCGCATGAACACGCTGGCGCTGCAGCAGGGCATCCCGAAGCACATCCATCCGCATCTGCTGCGCCATACGTTCGCCAGCCACATGCTGGAGTCCTCCGGCGACCTGCGCGCGGTGCAGGAATTGCTCGGCCACGCGGACATCGCCACCACGCAGATCTACACCCATCTGGATTTCCAGCACCTGGCCAAGGTTTACGACGCAGCGCACCCAAGGGCGAAGCGCAAGCCGTAACGGGCCCAGGCCCGGCCTTACCCCCCGTAGTGACATCGGCGCGTAGCTTCCATCGACATTGAAGCGAAACCACCACGGCCCCATGTCGTCGGTTCAAGTCATCTCGCGGAGCTTCCATGGAATCGTTTCACGCCACCACCATCGTCTGCGTGCGTCGCGAAGGCCGCGTCGTGATCGGCAGCGATGGCCAGGTCACGCTGGGCAATACGGTGATGAAGGGCAATGCGCGCAAGGTGCGCCGGCTCGGCAAGGCGGGTGACGTGGTGGCCGGTTTTGCCGGCGCCACCGCCGATGCGTTCACGTTGTTCGAACTGTTCGAGCAGAAGCTGGAAAAACACAACAGCAACCTCACCCGCGCCGCCGTGGAGATGGCCAAGGAATGGCGCACCGATCGCCGCTTCGGCAAGCTCGAGGCGATGCTGGCGGTGGCGGACAAGGACGTGTCGCTGCTGATCTCCGGCAACGGCGACGTGGTGGAACCCGAGCACGGCCTGATCGCGATCGGTTCCGGCGGCCCGTTCGCGCAGTCGGCGGCGATGGCGCTGCTCGACAACACCGAACTGGATGCGCGCGCCATCGTGGAAAAGGCGCTGAAGATCGCCGGCGACATCTGCATCTACACCAACCACAACGTGTCGATCGAGGAACTGTGAATCGGAGTGGCGGGGTTCGCCTCGCCGGAACCCGCCGTCCCACAGCGTCACGAATCCCGACCCCCTAACGAATCCCGGCGCAGCCCATGTCCGAACTCACTCCCCGCGAAATCGTCAACGAACTCGATCGCTACATCATTGGCCAGCACGACGCCAAGCGCGCGGTGGCGGTGGCGCTGCGCAGCCGCTGGCGGCGCATGCAGCTGGAGCCTGGCATGCGCAACGAGGTCACGCCCAAGAACATCCTGATGATCGGACCCACCGGCGTGGGCAAGACCGAGATCGCTCGGCGCCTGGCCACGCTGGCGAACGCGCCGTTCGTGAAGGTGGAAGCGACCAAGTTCACCGAGGTGGGTTACGTCGGCAAGGACGTCGAATCGATCATCCGGGATCTCGCCGACGTGGCGTACAAGTTGACTCGCGAGCAGGCGGCCAAGCGCGTCCGCACGCAAGCCGAAGATCGTGCCGAGGACCGCATCCTCGACGCGCTGTTGCCGCGGCGCCAGACGCCGACCGACTGGAGCCATGACGCGCCCGCACCTGCCATCGAGAACGAGACCCGCCACAAGCTGCGCAAGCAGTTGCGGGAAGGTGCGCTGGACGAGCGCGAGATCGAGCTGGATTTCGCCATGAACGTGGGCGTGGAGATCATGTCGCCGCCCGGCATGGAGGAGATGGGCGCCCAGCTGCGGCAGATGTTCCAGAGCATCGGTGGCGCCAAGACCCAGCAGCGCAAGCTGGCGATCAAGCTGGCGCGGCCGCTGCTGATCGACGAGGAAGCCGGCAAGCTGCTCAACGACGAGGAGGTCCGCGCGCAGGCGATGGAGGCCGCCGAGCAGAATGGCATCGTGTTCATCGACGAGATCGACAAGGTCGCCCAGCGCGGCGACCACGGCCACGCCGGGGTCAGCCGCGAAGGTGTGCAGCGCGACCTCTTGCCACTGGTGGAGGGCTCCACCGTGTCGACCAAGTACGGCCCGATCAAGACCGACCACATGCTGTTCATCGCCTCGGGCGCGTTCTCGCTGGCCAAGCCGTCCGACCTGATCCCCGAACTCCAGGGCCGCCTGCCGATCCGTGTGGAGCTGTCCGCGCTCAGCGTGGACGATTTCAAGCGGATCCTGCGCGAGCCGCACAACGCGCTGACCAAGCAGTACACCGCGCTGCTGGCCACCGAGGGCGTCGGCCTCACTTTCACCGACAGCGGCGTCGACCGGCTGGCCGAGGTGGCGTTCCAGGTGAACGAACGCACCGAGAACATCGGCGCGCGCCGGCTGCATACGGTAATGGAACGCCTGCTGGAAAAGATCTCCTATGAGGCCGCGGACAAGTCCGGCGAAAAATACCAGATCGACGCCGAACTGGTGGACAAAACACTGGGCAGCCTGGTCCAGAACGAAGACCTCAGCCGCTACATCCTGTGACCCGTGAGCCCTAACAAGCCGGTCGGCGCCATCTGATAAAATGGATACTGTGAGCAATATCATCGAACTGAAAAACACCGGCCTGCGCGCCCAGTTGCGCGAAGCCCAGCAGCAGCAGACGCTGGTGCGGCTGTGGCGCGAGGATCTCGAACACGGCAGCTTCTGCGGTTACGTGGGCGGCGTCGGCCGGGAATTCTTTCTGTTGTGGGTCGTCGGCGACGGCATCACCTACGACGGCATGTACGTGATGCGCCACCGCGACATTTCCGAACTGGAGGCGCCGGACAAGCACCACGTCTTCTTCGAGAAGGCGCTGGCGTTGAAACACATCCTGCCGCGGCCGCCGCGTGGCTTTCCGCTGGACAACATCCGCGAAGTGATCCAGGCCGCTGGCGCGCAGGCGCCGGTGATTGGCGTGCACGTGGACAGCGAAGACGAGGCCGAGGTCTGCTACATCGGCCGGCTGGTCAGCGTCGAGGAAGACGGTTTCAACATGCAGGAACTCAGCCCCGACGCGGAGTGGATGCGCGAGGCCTCGTTTTTCGGCTGGGATGAAGTGTCCACCGTCAGCATCGAGGACAGCTACGCGCAGTCGCTGCTGGCCGTGGCGGGTCCCGCGCCGGAGCTGCTGCCCGGCGATACCGGCATCGGTCGCGTGCCCTCGCCCTGAAACCCTGCTCCTGCAACGCAGGGGCCGCTCTTCGCATCGTCCGGCGCGGCCCACCGTGCCGCCGGCGGCGGTTTCGGCGCCATCGCGCCAACGGTTAAGCTTGCCCTTCCGCAGCGAAGCCAGCACCAGGGCAGGACTCAACAGATGACACGCATCGCCGTCGTCGGCAGCATCAACATGGATCTCGTCACCCAGGCGCCGCGTTTCGTCGGCCCCGGCGAGACGATCCTCGGCGAACATTTTTTCACCCTACCCGGTGGCAAGGGTGCCAACCAGGCTGTGGCCGCGGCGCGTCTTGGCGGGGAAGTGGCACTGGTCGGTGCCATCGGCGATGACGCGTTCGGCCGGCAGCTGCGCGACGGCCTGGCCGCGGAGAACATCGATCTCGACCACCTCGTCATGCTCGACGGCTGCGCCAGCGGCACCGCGTCGATCACCGTCGCGGGTGGCGAAAACCAGATCATCGTGGTGCCTGCGGCCAACGCGCGGGTCACCCCCGCGCAGGTCGAACGGGCGCATGCGCTGATCGCACGCGCCGATGTCGTCTTGGTGCAGATGGAGATCCCGCTGGAGACCGTCGAAGCCACGCTGCGCCTCGGCCAGCGCCTGGGCGTGCCGGTGATCCTCAATCCCGCGCCCGCGCAGCAACTGCCCACCGACTGGCTGCGGCTCGCCCGATACGTCACCCCGAACCAGCACGAGCTGGCGATCCTGCTCGGTGCCGGTCCCGGCGAGGATTTCCGCTCCCTGATGCAGCGTGCGCCGTGCCCCGTCGTGCTTACCCGCGGCGGCGACGGCGCCTGGTACCGCGAGCAAGGCGAGCCGATCCATCAACCCGGCTTCAAGGTCGAGGTGGTCGACAGTACCGGCGCCGGCGATACCTTCAACGCCGCGCTCGCCGTGTTCCTGCACGAGGGCCTGCCCCAAGCCGTGCGCAAAGCCTGCGCCGCGGCTGCGCTGTCGGTGGGCAAGCTCGGCGCGCAGGCCGGCATGCCGCGCCTGCATGAGGTGGAGCACCTGCTGGCGCAGTAAAGTGAGCTTCACCGCCGATACAACCGGCGGTAAGGAGACCGCACGATGAGACAGGCGTACCGGCCCACCCTCGTCATCGTCCTGGCGATGCTTCTCGTTCCCTGCCAAAACATCGCAGTCGCCGCCGCGGGCACAACGCAACCTCCGGTCGGCGCTGCCGCACCGGATGAAGCCGCTCTCGATGCGTCCTGGGCGCAGGTGCTGAACGACAGCATCCCGACCGCGCAGCGGCAACAGGCGTTGTCCCGGATCGAGCAGGCGGCTCAGGCGACGGGCAACCAGCACGAACTGTATTTGCTGGGTTCGCTTTATCACATGGGCGAACACGCGCATGGCTCATTCGTGCCGCGTGACTTGATCAAGGCCAGCCTGTATCTGGGCAACGCCGCCACGCGTGGCAGTGTTCGGGCTATGGCCAAGATGGCCGAGGTCGAACTGGCGATGCACGAGTATCGAGAGGCGATGAACTGGGCGCAGATATACGGCCATTACGAGCTGCTGCTGCCTCACGGCGTACGCCCGCACCACGGCTACGCGGCAGAGCTGGTACAGCGTATTGCCGACAAGCTCGGACGATCGACGATGCCGGAAATCATGAGCGATGTGAACAGTTTCATTGCGTCGAACGACGCCGCAATCAGGGCGGGCAATGGCGGCGCCTCCGCCCCAAATGGCCTGATGCCTTGGCCAGAATCAAAGGCCTTCCTGCCGCCGAGCGGTCGTCTCGCACCCCGCGCGGGCTTTGCCGACTATCTGCTTGCGTTCAATCGGGACGGCTCGCTCGCCGACATGTGGTTGCTGGATGCAGTGCCGGACCCGCCATTGGGACTGGCCTTGCGCCAGTATGCCCGGGAGATGGTTGTCGCCCCCATGCCTGCGGGAGCGGGGCCGGCCTTGCGTTACGCCTGGTTGCCGATGGCGTACGACGACGGCAGGTATCGCGCTGGCCTGATCCATTGAGTGTGTGGATTTCGATCCGCCGCATTCGCAGCCGGGACTTCTCCAACAAAAAGGCAGTGTGGGGTTGGACGTCCATGCGTCGACCGGATGACCGATGACGCAATGGGCCGAAACCCTGCCTCATTTGCCGATGCAGAAGCTGCCGAAGATGGCGCCGAGAAGGTCATCGCTGGAGTAGCTGCCGGTGATTTCGCCGAGTGCGCGCTGGGCCTGGCGTAGTTCCTCGGCGGCGAGTTCGCCGGCGCGGCTTCCGGCCAGCGCGTGGGCGGCCTGGTCGAGATGCGCGGCAACTTGCTGCAATGCCGTTACGTGCCGGCGGCGCGCGCTGAAGATGCCTTCGCCACTGCCCGCGCCAGCCAGATGCTTGAGGTGGTCGCGCAGGGACTCGAGACCGGCACCGGTCTTGGCGGAAGCCCACAGCCAGCGCGCGTGGCCACGCTTCTCGCTGTGCGGGGCGAGGCCGTCGCGGTCGATCTTGTTGATCAGCACCACGCGCTCGATCTCTGCCGGCAATGGCGTCAAGAAAGCGAGGTCGGCGTCGGCGTGTTCGGCATCACTGACCAGCAGCGCCACGTCGGCGCGCTGCAGTTCGCCGCGGGCGCGGCGCACGCCTTCGCGTTCGACTTCATCATCGGTGTCGCGCAGGCCGGCGGTATCGGCCAGTTCCAGCGCAATGCCGTCGAGACTGAGCGCTTCGCGCAGTACGTCGCGGGTGGTGCCGGCGGCAGCGTTGACGATGGCACGGTCGCTGCCGGCCAGCGCATTGAGCAGGCTGGACTTGCCTGCGTTGGGGCGGCCGATGATCGCCACGCGCAGACCGTCGTTGAGGCGCAGGCCGCGTTGCGCTTCACGCAACAGCTCGGCCAGTTCGCTGCGCACGGCCTGCAGTTGCTGGCCGATGGCGGGGTCGGCGAGGAAGTCGATTTCCTCTTCGGGGAAGTCGATCGCGGCCTCGATGTGCACACGCAGCGCGATCAGCGATTGCAGCAGCACCTCGACCTTGCGCGAGAACACACCTTCCATTGATTGCAGCGCGGCACGCGCGGCGGCGTGCGAACGCGCCGCGATCAGGTCAGCGACGGCTTCGGCCTGGGCCAGGTCGAGCTTGCCGTTGAGGAAGGCGCGTTCGGTGAACTCGCCGGGCCGCGCCAGTCGCGCACCGAGTTCGCACACGCGGCGCAGCAGCAGATCCAGCAGCACGGCGCTGCCATGGCCCTGCAGTTCCAGCACGTGCTCGCCGGTATACGAGGCCGGTGACGGGAAATGCAGCAGCAGGCCGCGATCGATGAGTTCACCCGCGCCGTCGCGGAAGGCCGCGAAATGCGCGTGGCGCGGCTGCGGCATGCGACCGAGCAAGACCCGCGCGATCGCGGGAGCGCCCGGGCCCGATACGCGCACCACGCCCACGCCAGCCGCGCCGGGCGCGCTGGCAATCGCGGCGATCGTGTCGGTGGTGTGCTCAACCATGGCGGATGGACTCTAAACGAAGTCAGCCGCGACGGTCGCCCGATCGCGGCTGATTGCGGGCGTCTGAATGGATCGGAATCAGACGGCCTTGGCCACGTCCTGCTCGCGATCCACGTGATGGGTGACCCACCACTGCTGGCCCAGACCGACCAGACCGTTGACCGCATAGTAGAGACACAGCCCGGCGGGGAAGAACGCGAACATCACCGTGAACAGCAACGGCATCACCTTCATCATCTTCGCCTGGGCCGGATCCATGCCCGCGGCAACCGGATTGAGCCATTGCGTGCCCAGCATCACCAGCGCATAGATGACCGGCAGGATGTAGAACGGATCGGGTGCGCTCAGGTCGGGAATCCACAGGAACGCGGCATGACGCAGTTCCAGGCTGTAGGTCAGGACGTAATAAAGACCATAGAACACCGGCATGGTGATCAGCACCGGCAGGCAGCCGCCCATCGGGTTGACCTTCTCCTTCTTGTACAGCTCCATGGTGGCCTGCTGCATCTTGACCTTGTCGTCGCCGTAGCGCTCCTTCAGCGCCTGGATGCGCGGAGCCAGCTTGCGCATCTTGGCGCTGGACTTGTACTGCACCGCGGTGAGCTTCCAGGTCACACCCTTGATCAGCAGCACCAGCAGGATGATTGCCAGTCCCCAGTTCTTGCTGATCGCGTGGAATTGCGACAGCACCCAGTGCATTGGCACGGCAATGATCTTGAACATGCCGTAGTCGATGGTCAGGTCCAGTCCGGGCGCGATCACGTCCAGAGTGCCCTGAACATTCGGCCCGAGGTACAGGCGCGACTGGCTGGTGATGCTCTGACCCGGCGCCACGCTCAGGGCGGGACCGACGGCGCGGATCAGATAACGCGGTTGTGCGCTGTCGGGGTTGATTGTTTCGGTGACGTAGTGGTCGGTCTGGTCGGTCGGCGGAATCCATGCGGCGAAGAAGTACAACCGCAGCATCGCCGCCCAGCCACCCTTGATCTGGCTGTCCAGCCGGTCCTTCGGCTCGGTGAAATCCTTGAACGGCAGCTTCTCGAACTTCTCGCCGGTGTACCAGGCGGCACCCTGGAAGCTGCGCGACTCCGGGTTGGACATATTGGTCAGCCAGTTGCCGGTATGCGGTGGCTCGACCCGAAGCAATTGCTGATAGGCATTGCCCTGCCATGTCTGTGCCGCCCCATTGTCGATGCGCTGGCTCACGCCGATCACGTAGCTGCCGCGTCGGAAGCTGTAGGTCTTGGTGACCTTCAGGCCGGCAGCATCCTGCCAGGTCAGCTCGACATGGAGTTCGTTCTGGCCGTCGGGCAGCGCGTAGGTCGTTTGGGCGCTCTGGAACAGCGCCTGATGATTCGGCTGATCCTGCGGCGCGGTATCGCTGCTGCTGACCAGGCCGCTTTGCGCCACGAAGAAGTGCGCCTCGTCGTTGGCCAGCAGTACGGTCGGCGGCGGGTTCGGCTGCTTGTGCGCACGCGGCGCTTTCGGATACGCCAGCAGATCCGCATGCACCACGCTGCCGCCGCGCGTGTCCACGAGCAGGTGCAGTACATCGGTATCGACGCTGATCAGTTGCGAAGGCATTTGTCCGGCGTGCGTGGCGGCGGCGATCGCGGGGCCGGCAGCCGTCGCTGCGGCAGGGCTCGCGCTAGGGATGGCACCTGGCACGCTGCCGTCCGCCGACGGGATGGCCGCGCTGCTCGCGCCGGCGGCCGTGGGCCGGGCCGGCGGCGGCGCGTAGTCCTTCTCCCAGGCGATGAACAGCAGGTAGGCCACGGCCATCAGGGCAAACAAGAGAAAGGTGCGCGTTTGATTCATCGCGTAGCAGATCCGGGTAACGCCACGACACATGCCAACGCCGCGGAGACAGGAAAGGAAAAGGTCAACGGACGATTGTGGTGGTGTCGTCAGCCGGCTTCAATGGTGCGGACGTCGCGGGCCGGCTCGCCAGCAGCTTTTTCCACAGCCCGTCGATCTCGATCAACAGTTGCGCGCCGGGGACGCCGGCGGCCTGCTCGCGCGCCATCACCATCAGGTCGACCGCCGGCAGTTGATGACGCACGCGCCGGAACGATTCGCGCAGCAATCGCTTGATGCGGTTGCGCTCGACCGCACGTTTGGAAACGCGTTTGGAGATCGCCAGGCCGAGCCGCGCGTGACCCAGATCGTTGTCGCGATAACGCATATGAAAACAGCGGCCGCCTGCGCGTCCGCTGCTTGTCCGCAAGGCGGCAAAGTCACTTGGCCGCCGCAACCGCGCATCGCGCGGAAACCCGGCGCTGGACATCACGCTCGCCCTGTTTACGGGATCAGGCGCTTGCGGCCCTTGGCGCGACGGGCATTGAGGATCTTGCGACCGTCGGCGGTGGCCATACGGGCACGGAAACCGTGCGTGCGAGCGCGCTTGAGCTTGCTGGGCTGGAAGGTCCGCTTCATGGCTTACTCCGAAGGGAATGTGGATAAAAAGGTTGGAAAGTATGTGGGGTATTCGCCGGTGCTGTCAAATGACGCCAGCGGCAAAGCTGTGGATAGCCTTGTGGATATCCTGCCCGGCGATGCCGGCACCGGCTGCTAGACTAGCCCATCCCCGCGCGCACGCGCCCCGAAGCTGTGGCTATTTTATTCATGAGTGATCTGTGGCGGCGCTGCCTTGAGCGCCTCGAAGGCGATGTCAGCGCCGAAGACCTGCATACCTGGTTGATGCCATTGCAGGCGCGCGACGATGCCGGCGGCCTGCAGCTGTTCGCGCCCAATTCCTACACCCTGGACACCGTGCGCGAGCGCTATCTGACGCGGATCGAGACGGTGCTGCAGCAACTGCATGGCACGGCCTGGCCGGTACGCCTGGATGTGGGCTCCAATTCGGCGCGGCCGCCGGTGCCCGGCAAGCAGGCAGCCGCGCCGGTAGCCCGCGCCGCGACCGCGCCGGCAGTGCCGTTTGCACACAACCTGGACCCCCACTACACCTTCGAGACCTTCGTCGAGGGGAAGTCGAACCAGCTGGGCAAGGCCGCCGCCATGCAGGTGGCGACCAACCCCGGCCGCGCCTACAACCCGTTGTTGCTGTACGGCGGCACCGGACTGGGCAAGACTCATTTGATGCATGCGGCCGGCAACCTGATGCGCGAGCGCAACCCCGATTTCAAGGTCATGTATCTGCGTTCGGAACAGTTCGTCGGCTCGATGATCGAGGCCTTGCGCGCCAAGAGCATGGACGAGTTCAAGCGGCGCTTCCGCTCGGTCGACGCGTTGCTGATCGACGACATCCAGTTCTTCGCCGGCAAGGACACCACGCAGGAAGAGTTTTTCCACACCTTCAACGCGCTGTTCGAGTCCAAGCAGCAGATCATCCTGACTTGCGATCGCTACCCGAAGGAGGTGGACAAGCTGGAGCCGCGGCTGAAATCACGCCTGGGCTGGGGCTTGAGCGTGGCGATCGAGCCACCGGATTTCGAGACGCGCGCCGCGATCCTGCTGGCCAAGGCACACGAGAAGGGCGTGGCCGTGGATGAAAACGTGGCGATGCTGCTGGCCAAGCGCATCCGCTCCAACGTGCGCGATCTGGAGGGCGCGCTGAATACGCTCGCGGCCCGCGCGAATTTCTACGGCAAGCCGATCACCACCGATTTCGCCGAGGAAACGCTGCGCGATCTGCTCGCGACGCATGCCCAGGCCATCACCGTCCCCAACATCCAGAAAGTGACCGCCGAGTACTTCAACGTACGCTTGCAGGACCTGCTGTCCAAACGTCGCGTGCGCTCGCTGGCGCGTCCTCGGCAGATCGCGATGACACTGTCGAAGGAACTGACCGAACACAGCCTGCCGGAGATCGGCGAAGCGTTCGGCGGGCGCGACCACACCACGGTGATGCACGCCTGCAAGACGATCCGCAAGTTTATCGAGACCGATCCACGCATGCGCCAGGACTGGGAACAGCTGATCCGCATACTGACCGGCTGATTCCGTGCGGACGCCAAAGTTTATGGATAACCGGTGCGCCAAGCTGTGGATAATGGGTGGATGGATCGGCCTGGCAAGTTATCCACAAATGGCCCACAGCCAGCCAGCCTCCGGGGCCACAACTTAAATTTCGTTCATGTTATTGATTGTAAATAGAAATTTCATATTTAAAAGTTACCCACAGTGCCTACAACAACTACTAAACTTCTTTTAAAGACAGAACAGCAGGTATAGGGGAAGCAAAGCCATGCAATTCAGCATTCAAAGAGAAGCTCTGCTCAAACCGCTACAGCAGGTCGTCGGTGTGGTGGAACGCCGCCAGACTCTGCCCGTGCTGGCGAATCTGCTGGTCAAGGTAGGTGGTGGCAGATTGTCGCTTACGGGTACCGATCTTGAAGTGGAGATGGTCGCCACGGCGGACGCTGAAAAGCTGGTCGACGGCGAGATCACCATCCCGGCGCGCAAATTATTCGATATCGTGCGCGCGTTGCCCGATGGCGCCCGGATCGAGCTGAAGCTCAATGGCGACCGCGTCGCCCTCAACGCCGGGCGCAGCCGTTTCACGCTGACGACCTTGCCCGCCAGCGAGTTTCCCACGGTCGACGAGATCGAACTGGTGGAGAAGGTGAGCTTGCCGGAGGAGGCCCTGCGCGATCTGATGGAGCGCACCGCCTTCGCGATGGCGAACCAGGACGTACGCTATTACTTGAACGGCATGTTGCTGGATCTGCAGGAACACACGCTGCGTTGCGTCGCAACCGACGGCCATCGTCTGGCGATGAAGGAGACCCAGCTGCAGAGCTCGGTTACCACGCGTCGGCAGATCATCATTCCGCGCAAGGGCGTCAACGAACTGGTCGGCTTGCTGGAAACCGGGGACGGTCAGGTGGAACTGGAGTTCGGGCGCAACCACCTGCGTGTCCGCCGCGGCGACGTGGTGTTTACCTCCAAGCTGATCGACGGCCGCTTTCCCGATTATGAGGCGGTGATTCCGCTCGGCGCGGACAAGACTGCCACTCTGGACCGCGAGGTCCTGCGCGGCGCCTTGCAGCGTGCCGCGATTCTGTCCAACGAGAAGTACCGTGGCGTGCGACTGGAGCTGTCGCCGGGCAAGCTGCGCATCGTTGCGCACAATCCGGAGCAGGAAGAAGCAGTCGAGGAAGTCGAGGCCGAAACTCATGTGTCGGATCTGGCGGTCGGCTTCAATGTCGGCTACCTGCTCGATGCCTTGGCGGCCCTGCGTGGAGACAAAGCCAGGCTCAGCCTGCGGGATGCCCAGTCCAGCTGCCTGGTCCAGGAGCACGACAACGAGCACGCCCGACACGTGATCATGCCGCTGCGGCTCTGACCGGGCCCGCATGTCGTTTGCCACGCGCAACAAACACAGGCAACGCCGGGGTTCCACGCAGGAACTCCGGCGTTGCTGCTTGTGGGTACCCGTCGCGTGAGGCTGGAACAACTGCGCATGCAGGGTTTGCGCTGCATCACGGATGCCGATGTTGAGCTTGACCCCGCAATCAATCTTTTCGTGGGCGCCAACGGGGCGGGCAAGACCAGCATCCTCGAGGCGGCCTTCCTGCTATCGCATGCACGCTCGTTTCGTAGTGGCGCCAGGGAGGCTCTGTTATCGCGTGGGGCCGCCCGACTATCGGTGTTCGCTGAAGTCCGTCACGCCGATGATCGCGTCTGTCGGGTGGGGCTCGGCCGGAGCGGAATCCGCTGGGAAGCCAGGGTGGAAGGCGTCAACGTCGCCATCGGTCAGCTGGTGCGCGAGTGTGCGGTGGTCTGTTTCGAGCCCGGTTCGCACGCGCTGATCGCGGGCGCCGCCGAGGAGCGTCGCCGTTTTCTCGATTGGGGCGTGTTCCACGTGGAACATGACTTCCTATCGCATTGGCGTCGCCATCAGCGAGCCCTGAAGCAGCGCAATAGTCTCCTTCGGTCGCCGTCGATGCCTGCCGACGAGCTGTTCGAGCCTTGGGAGGCGGAGCTGGCATTGTCCGGCGCGCACATCGATCGACAGCGTCAGGCGTATCTGGATCTGTTGCGACCCAAACTGCGAGCAAGTGTGACCGGCCTGCTGCCGGAACTGGGTGAGCTCGATCTGCGCTACCGTCGGGGATGGTCCGATGACCAGGACCTGACCCAGCAGTTGCGGGCTCAGCGGGGCAGGGACCGGGCGCGCGGCCACACCACTGCGGGCGCCCATCGCGCGGACTGGTCGATTGCGTTCGAGCACGCCCCGCTGCGAGAACACCTGTCACGCGGTCAGGAAAAGCTCACCGCGCTGGCCTGCCTGCTGGCGCAAGCCGAGCTGTACGCGGAGCACCGCGGCGAATGGCCTATCGTGTGTCTGGATGACCTCGCCTCCGAACTGGATCAGGCCCATCAGGGTGCAGTGGTCGCCCAGCTGGTTGCGGCTGGGGCGCAGGTCCTGCTCACGGGAACCGAAATGCCGCAGGCATTGACCAACGTGCCCTCGCGGGTGTTCCACGTGGAACAAGGCCAAGTGACGCGCCTGCTATAATCAAAAGGTTGCATCTCCCAAAGATTGCATAACCCTTGCCCGGCTTTTCATGACGCCGTTTCGGGCGGGTCACGGCGTCAGGAAACGGTCAACGCATGAACGAACCTCTCAACGAATCCCATTACGACTCCAGCAACATCAAGGTTCTGAAGGGCCTGGAAGCGGTGCGCAAGCGCCCCGGCATGTACATCGGCGATACCGATGACGGCACCGGCCTGCATCACATGGTGTTTGAAGTCGTGGACAACGCGATCGATGAAGCGCTGGCCGGCTATTGCGACAAGGTGGTAGTCGTCATTCTTGAGGACGGTTCGGTCAGCGTCAGCGACAACGGCCGGGGTATTCCGGTCGACATCCATCCGGAAGAGGGCCGCTCAGCCGCCGAAGTGGTGATGACGGTGCTGCACGCGGGCGGAAAGTTCGACGCCAACTCGTACAAGGTCTCCGGCGGCCTGCATGGTGTAGGCGTGTCGGTAGTGAACGCCCTCAGCGACCACCTGTGGCTGACGATCTACAGCGGCGGCCAGGAGCACCAGCAGGAGTATTCCCTGGGCGAGCCGTTGTATCCGCTCAAGGTGGTCGGACCGACGACCAAGCGCGGCACCCTGGTGCGCTTTCGGCCCAGCCCGGCCACGTTCACCAGCAACATCGAGTTCCATTACGACATCCTGGCCAAGCGCCTGCGCGAACTGGCGTTCCTCAACTCGGGCGTCACCATCGAGCTGAAGGACGAGCGCGCCGAAGGTCGCCAGGACACGTTTGCCTACGAAGGCGGCATCCGCTCGTTCGTGCAGCATCTGGCGCAGCTCAAGACTGCACTGCACCCCAACGTGATCAGCCTGACGGCCGAGCAGGATGGCATCGTGGTGGAAGTGGCGATGCAGTGGACCGACTCCTACCAGGAGTCGATGTATTGCTTCACCAACAACATCCCGCAGCGCGACGGCGGCACCCATCTGACCGGCTTCCGGGCCGCGCTGACCCGTTCGTTGCAGGGCTACATCGAGAAGTCGGGCCTGGCCAGGACCGCCAAGGTGGGATCGCTCTCGGGCGACGACATGCGCGAGGGCATGATCGCGGTGTTGTCGGTCAAGGTGCCCGACCCGAAGTTCTCCTCGCAGACCAAGGACAAACTGGTCTCGTCCGAGGTCAAGACGGTGGTGGAGCAGGTCGTCAACGAGAAACTCGGCGAATTCCTGCTCGAGCACCCGAATGAAGCCAAGGCGATCGCCTCCAAGGTCGTCGATGCGGCGCGCGCCCGCGAAGCCGCGCGCAAGGCGCGGGAGATGACCCGGCGCAAGGGCGCGCTGGACATTGCGGGCCTGCCCGGCAAACTGGCCGACTGCCAGGAAAAAGATCCGGCGCTGTGCGAACTGTTCCTGGTCGAGGGCGACTCCGCCGGCGGCTCGGCCAAGCAGGGTCGCAACCGCAAGACCCAGGCTGTGCTGCCGCTGAAGGGCAAGATACTCAACGTCGAGAAGGCGCGCTTCGACCGCATGCTGGCATCGGCCGAGGTCGGCACGCTGATCACCGCGTTGGGCACCGGCATCGGCAAGGACGAGTACAACCCCGATAAGCTGCGCTACCACCGAATCATCCTGATGACCGATGCGGATGTCGACGGCTCGCATATCCGCACCCTGCTGCTGACCTTCTTCTACCGGCAAATGCCCGAACTTATCGAGCGCGGCCACATCTACATCGGCTTGCCGCCGTTGTACAAGGTGAAGCAGGGCAAGCAGGAGCTGTACATCAAGGACGACACGGCGCTGAACGACTACCTGATCTCCAGCGCCGTTGACAACGCCACGCTCACCTACAGCCCGGACGCGCCCCCGATCGCCGGCGAAGCGCTGGAGAAGCTGTTGCGCGGCTATCAGCAAGCACTCGATCAGATCGCCAAGCTGGCACATCGCTTCGACGCAGGCGTGCTGAACGCCTTGCTGGAACACACGCCCCTGGAACCCGCCCTGTGGGGTGACCCGGCTGCCATGCAAGGATGGCTGGAGGCGGCGACGCAGCGGCTCGCGGCCAGCGGCTTGGGCAAACCGCACTACAGAATGTTGCTGCGTCCGGCCTCCGGCGAGCAGCCCGCGGCCATCGAAGTGGTAAAAGAGCAACATGGGCTCAGCCATACATGGTTCCTGCCGCAGCCCTTCTTCAGCAGCAACGAGTACCGCGCCATCCTGATGATCAGCCAGCAGATCGCCGGGCTCATCCAGCCCGACGCGGTGGCGCGTCGGGGCAATGCTTCGCGCGGGGTGCTGAGTTTCGTTGAAGCGCGCAACTGGCTGCTGGAAGAGGCGAAGAAGGGGCGCAGCATCCAGCGCTTCAAGGGCCTAGGCGAAATGAATCCGGAACAGCTGTGGGACACCACGGTAAACCCGGAAACGCGGCGTATGCTGCAGGTCGGTATCGAGGATGCGATCGCCGCCGACCAGATGTTCTCCATGCTCATGGGCGAAGCGGTCGAGCCGCGCCGCGATTTCATCGAGGCGAACGCGCTGAAGGTGGCCAATCTGGACATCTGAATCCTGGGCAGGTCGGGCGCCCTATGGCTGGCCGGCTGCCTTCGACGGCATCACCGCGGTGAATCCCGGGTTCTCACGGCGAATGCCGTGCGGCGGGTCGGTGAAAAGGACAAATCACGCCGTCTTCGCAAATGGAATCTACAAGCTATTGATTTGCAACGATCTTTGATGCGGCGGTGCAACTTGTTATCAGCCGCCGCCTCAGGTTACGCTCCGCCACCCCCGCGCGTTCGTCTTTCGCGCGCTCCCGACATACGAGGATCATCATGAAGCATGCCCCAGGGTTAACCTTGCTGGCCAGCGCAGCCCTGCTGCTCAGCCTCGTCAGCAGTCCGGTATTGGCACGCGGCTCCGACACCAAGCCCAAGCAGGAAGTGCAATACCCGAACGCGACCCGGGTCGCTCCCAAACTCGATCTGACCAGTGCCAAGGATCAGAAAGCCCTCAACGAGGGGCTGGACGCGGTGGCTGCCGGCGATCAGGCGAAGGCCGAGCAACTGTTGCAGCCGATCGTCGATGGCAGCAAGAGCAAGTACGCCCAGGCCCTGGCGCTGCAGGGTCTGGCCAGCCTCAAGTACAACGCCAACGACACCAAGGGTGCAATCGGCCTCCTGCAACGATCGCTCGCGCTCGGCGTGATGCCGAACGACACCTACTTCCAGCTCGAATACATGTTGGCGCAGTTCCAGATGGCCGATGAGCAATATCAGGCTTCCCTGGACACCCTCGCCAAGTGGCGCGCGGAAGGCAAGAAGGAAACCGCGGCCTCCTATGCGCTCGAAGGCAATGCCGACTACCGGCTGGGCAAGTACCCCGAGGCGATCGCCGCAATCAACAAGGCCAAGTCGCTCACCGACAAACCGGAACCGAGCTGGAACCAGATCCTGATGGCCAGCTATTCGGAGTCCGGCCAGGATGACAAGGCTGCGGCGCTGGCCCAGCAGCAGGTTACCGCCAACCCCGATGACCCGACCGCGCTCAACAATGCCGCGGCCGTGCTGATGCAGGCGCACAAGTACCCGGAAGCGATCCAGTTGCTGGAAAAGGCCCGGGGCAATGGCGCGTTCAAGAGCGAAGCGAACTATGTGAGCCTCGCGAAGATGTATCTGATCACCGGGCAGGACAGTTCCGATCCGGCACCCAACGCGATCAAGGCCGGCCAGGTGCTCCAGGACGGCATGAACAAGGGGGTGGTCAAGCCCAGTGCCGATACCTACGTCTTGCTGGGCCAATCGGCCGAACTCGCCAACAACACCAGTGCGGCAATCGACGCCTACAACAAGGCGGTACCGCTGGCCAAGGACGGCGAACCCGCGCTGCGCGCTGGGCGACTGCTGTTGAGCGAGAACAAGTACGGCCAAGCCAAGGGTCTTATCCAGCAGGGTATCGACAAGGGCGTCAAGCAGAAAGGCGTCGCCTACATGCTGCTCGCCGAAACCGAGCGCGGACTGAAGAACAAGCCCGCGGCGATCACTGCGATGAAGAAGGCAGCGCAGCAGCCGGAAACAGCGGCGAAGGCCCAGGCGTGGCTCAAGAAGGCCGGCGCCGGCTGACAGTAGTTGGGCCCGACATGGCCGATGGCGCGGATGGACGTCCATTCATTCGCCCCGGGACAGCTATACAAATGTCATGTGCTGTTGTACCGTTGAAAACCTTTCCCCGCGTCTCCCCAGTGGCGAGTTCCGTCCAGATAATCCAGACGGTTTCGTGGTACGTCCTGCGGCAACGTTCTCTCCGATTGATCAGCTTCAGACAAGTGACAGATGGCCTCAAGTAACGAAGAAAACGGGCGCGAGCCATTTAGCTGGAAGCGAACCTGGGCGCTTGCAGTAGCCATTGGGCTGCATGCTTTTGCGTTTCTGTTGATCGTGGCGCCCATGGCGCCGCCGAATCAGAATCACAAGGAAAAGGAACGCATCGTCCAGGTGAACTTCATCGAGCCGCCGCCGCCGCCGCCACCACCGCCGCCGCCGCCGCCGGAGCCGCCGAAGCAGCCACCGCCGAAGATCATCCAGCAGATCAAGCCGCCACCGACCCCGCCGCCGCCGACCCCGCCACCTCCGGTGGAGGAAGTCTCGCAGAATGCGGTGCAGGCGCCGCCGCCGGCACCACCGGCGCCACCGGCACCGCCATCGGAGATCACGGCCAGTTCGGACCTCAGCTACAACAGTCGTCTTCAGCCGAAGTACCCGCCGCAGGCTGTTCGCCAACGGCACGAAGGTACGGTGATACTGATGATCCTGGTGGGTGTTGATGGTTCGCCGAAGGACATCAAGGTCGACAAGTCCAGCGGCTATCATGAACTCGATCGTGCAGCCATGGATGCCGCACGCAGCTGGCGCTTCAATCCCACCATTCGAAATGGACAAAAAGTTGAAGGGTACGCACGCGTTCCGGTCAACTTCAATCTCAATCAGCTGTAACCAGCGTCATCCGGTTACGGTTTACAGTTCACGCTTGACTTCCCTAGGGTAGCGTTATGTTCCTACAGACTCCTGCAACAACCGATGCCGCACAGGCCATGGGTGGCAATACCAACGCCGAAGCCATGAAACAGATGGGTTTTGGCAACCTGATGCAGAACTTCGACTGGCTCGGCTGGGTCGTCTTCGTGACGCTCGTCGTGATGTCGTTCCTGTCGTGGTACTTCATCATCGCCAACGGCATTCGCAACGCGACAGTCAAGGCCCGCGCCGACAAGGTGATTGACGGCTTCTGGGGCAATGGCTCCACTCAGGACGCGATCCGCGAACTGGAGGCCCAGCCCAAGAGCGAGCCGTTCTCCAAGATCGCGCTCGACGCCGCCTCGGCGGTCGCCCATCACCAGCAGACCACGTCGGGCACCACCGGGCGCCTGGCCGAGTCGCTGGGTCGCTCCGAGTTCATCGACCGCGCTCTGCGTCAAGCCGTCGCTCGCGAAAGCCTGCGTCTGGAAGGCGGCATGACCTTGCTGGCTACCGTCGGCTCGGCGGCGCCGTTCGTCGGCCTGCTCGGCACCGTGTGGGGCATCTATCACGCGCTGATCGGCATCGCCGCCACCGGCAACGCCTCGATGAACGCGGTGGCAGGCCCCGTGGGCGAGGCGCTGATCATGACCGCGTTCGGTCTGTTCGCCGCGATCCCGGCGCTGTTCGCGTACAACTTCTTCAGCCGTTCAAACCGCGTGGTCTACGCCCGTTTCGATGAGTTCGCGCATGATCTGCACGACTTCTTCGCCACCGGTTCGCGCGTCGAAAGCCAGAAGTGAGGGATTGACCCATGGCAGTCAGCCTAGGTGGCAATTCCGGCGGTCCAATGTCGGAAATCAACGTCACGCCGCTGGTCGACGTGATGCTGGTGCTACTGATCATCTTCATGATCACGGCGCCGCTGATGTCGCACTCCATCACGATCGAGTTGCCCACCGCCAACCCCAAGACCAAGGAGTCGGAGGTGCTGGTGCCACCCCTGGATCTCGCGGTCAAGCAGGACGGCAGCATGTATCTCAATGATCAGCCGGTGACCGAGGCGGAGTTGCGGGCGCAGCTGGCGGTGAACGCGCAGAAGTCGCCACAGCCCGAACTGCAGATCCGTGCGGACAAGGCGACCGAGTTCAAGGTCGTGAAGAAGGTCATCGGCAATGCCAAGGACTCGGGCATGGTCCACGTCGGCTTCATGACCACTGACGCGCCGAAGGGGTGACCTGAGATGGCTTTTTCTACCAATACCAGTGGACCGATGTCGGAGATCAACGTCACGCCGCTGGTCGACGTGATGCTGGTGCTGCTGATCATCTTCATGATCACGGCACCCGTCCTGGCCCACAAGATCCAGGTCGATCTGCCGCAGCCGAATCCGAATGTCGTCAATCCGCCGACGCCGCTGGAGCCGATTCGCCTCAAGATCGACCCGACCGGCGCGTTCTACTGGAACGACACCCCGGTCGACGAACTGGGTCTGAAGGCGCAACTTGCCGTGATCGCGCAGCAGACCAATCAGCCGGAGATCCAGATCGCCGCTGACGACGCCGCCGCCTATCAGTACGTGGCACGCGTGCTGGCCGATGCGAAGAGCTACAACCTCACCAAGATTGGCTTCACCGAAGGCAACTGATCCCGCGATCCACCAGCCGCAAAACCAGAACCCCCGCCTCGAGCGGGGGTTCTGGTTTTGCGCAAGTGGAACACCGGGAGGCGTTCCGGAAGCCTTTCAGCGCAGGATCTGCAGGTAGTTGCGCACGGTCGTGGCAAGGCCCTCGTAGAGCGCCTCGCCGATCAGCGCATGACCGATCGAAACCTCGGCCAGCCCCGGAATCGCCGCCTTGAACGTGCCGAGGTTGGCCTGGCTCAGATCATGTCCCGCGTTCACCGCCAGCCCGGCTTGCTGGGCGCGTCGCGCGGTGTCGGCGCAGATCACCAGCGCGGCGGCCGGCCGGCCGTCAGCAAACGCTTGTGCATAGGGCCCGGTATAGATCTCGATCCGCTGCACGCCGATGACCGCGGCCAGGTCGAAATCGGTGGTGCCCGGATCGACGAACAGGCTGACCCGGCAACCGAGGTCGCACAGCTCTCCCACCAGCGGCCGCAGTCGTGCGATGTCGCGGCGCAGGTCGAAGCCGTGATCCGAGGTAACCTGGCCATCGTCATCGGGCACCAGGGTGACCTGGGTCGGCCGCACCTCGCGCGCCAGCGCGAGCAGGCCCGGATAGTCCCCGCGGGGGTCGGCGAACGGATTACCCTCGATGTTGTACTCCACGCGATCACGCAGCATGGCGGCTAATGCGCGCACGTCGTCCGGCCGCACGTGGCGCCGATCCGGCCGCGGGTGCACGGTGATGCCGCCGCACCCCGCCTCGATGCAGGTCTGTGCGGCCCGGCAGATGTCGGGCTCGCTGCCGCCGCGCGAATTGCGCAGCACGGCAATCTTGTTGAGGTTGACGCTGAGCAGGGTCATGGCGGCTGAGGGTCTTGGCGGAAGATTCTGTTGCAAGGACCAGCCAGCACCCCGGCCGGTCGGACCCGAAACAGTGCGCCGATCACGTGTCGCTGGCAAGCGTACCCAGCCGGATCTGGCGCGTGCCGCCACGCCACGCCACTGCCGCCACCAGGGTCGCATCGACCGGCAGGCGCTGCAGTTGCCAGGCATTCGCGTCGTCGCCCTCCAGCCGCTGCAGCGTCAGCCGGCCGACACTGCGGCCGACGGTGAGCCGATCGAGCCCGAACGCCAGGCCGCGACCAAGCGCCTTGAGCACGGCTTCCTTGGCCGTCCACAACTCCAGAAAAGCGATGGGGCGAGCACTGGCAGGCAGCGCCGCCAGCGCGGCGGCTTCGTCGCTGCTGAAATAGCGCGCGGCGATTTCCAGCGCGCGCGGCCGCGTACGCAGCCGTTCGACGTCGATGCCTGGCGCGACGCCACGCCCAACCGCGATCAAGGCATGGCCGCCGCTGTGTGACCAGTTGAAACCGAGCGTCTGATCGTGCGTGTCCGCGAGAGCGGGCCGGCCGTACTCTCCGTGCGTCAGCATGACCTGATCGCCATCCACGCCAAGGTAGGCAGCGAGCACTTTCCGCAGCGGCGCACGCTGCCGTTGCGGCTGGTAGTTCAAGCGCCACACGTGAACCTCGTCATCGCGCAGATGCTCTGCTAGCTTGGCAAGCGGCAATGCGTGCGTGGCGATCATCCGCGCATGGTGCCGCCGCCCGTGGCGGCGCACAAGGACATACTTCATGCACCGGCATCGCCTCCACGGGCGATGCGGCTGGACCCGCTCGAACGGAGGGACGGCTTGATCCAGAGTTGGCTGTTGCTGCTGGTGGCGCTGCTCTATGTAGGGCTGCTGTTCGTGGTGGCCTATGCGGGCGATCGCCGGCCACTGTATCCGCGCCAGCCGCGGCTGCGTCCGATCGTCTACAGCCTCGCGCTGGCGGTGTACTGCTCGTCGTGGACATTCTACGGAGCAGTCGGTACGGCGGCGCGCGACGGGCTGGCGTATCTGCCGATCTACCTGGGCCCGATCCTTCTGTTCGTGTTCGGCTTCGGCCTGCTGCGCCGCCTGCTGCAGGTGGTGAGACAACGCAACATCACCTCGATCGCCGACTTCATCGGCGCGCGATTCGGCAAGTCGCACGGTTTGGCGGCGCTGGTGGCGGTGATCGCGGTGATCGCGGTGGTCCCCTACATCGCACTGCAGTTCAAGGCCGTGGCGATGTCGTTCGGCGTGCTCGGTGGTGCCGGCCAGGGCGCCGCGACCGGCGGAACGGACAGCGCCTTGTGGTGCGCCGTGCTGCTGGCGGCTTTCGCGATCCTGTTCGGCACGCGCAGCATCGACGCCACCGAACACCACCACGGCATGATGCTGGCGATCGCGCTGGAGTCGTTGATCAAACTGCTGGCCTTCATGGCGCTGGCCGGTTACGCGTGGTGGCACGGCCCGGGCCTGGCGAGCACGCTGCAGCGCCCGCTGGCGCAACTCGGTCACGGGTTGTCGCCGGGGTTTCTGGCGCAGACGATGCTGGCGTTCTGTGCGATGTTCTGCCTGCCGCGGCAATTTCAGATCGGCATGGTCGAGTGCGAGGACGCCAGCGATCTGACGCGCGCGCGCTGGCTGGTGCCGTTGTATCTGGCCATCATCAGCGTGGCCGTGTTGCCGATCGTGGCCGCGGGTATCGACATGCCGCAGGTGCGCGATGGCGTGGCCGATGCGTGGGTGCTGACCCTGCCGATGGCGCATGGCGATCGCGCGGTGGCGCTGCTGGCGTTCATCGGCGGCTTCTCGGCGGCGACCGGCATGGTGATTGTGGCGTCGGTGGCGCTGTCGATCATGATCAGCAACGACTTGATCATGCCGGCGCTGCTGCGCATCCGCCGGTTGCGGCTGGAACAGCGCAGCGATCTGTCGCAATGGGTGCTGGGCGTGCGCCGGGTGGCGATCATTGCGCTGGCGCTGATGGCTTACGCCTACTACCGGGTGGCCGCCAACGCGGAGAATCTGGCGGCCACCGGTCTGCTGGCATTTGCCGCCGTGGCGCAATTCGCGCCGGCACTGATCGCGGCGCTGTACTGGCGAGGCGCCAGCCGGAATGGCGTGGCGATCGGGCTGGCCGGTGGTTTCGCCGTATGGCTGTACACCTTGCTGCTGCCGGCGGTGATCCGTTCCGACCACTGGCTGCAGGAAGGCCCGCTCGGCTGGGGCTGGCTGCGCCCGCAGGCGCTGTTCCATCTCAACGGTTGGGACCCGGTGATGCACGGCACGTTCTGGTCGCTGCTGGTCAACGTGGCTTGCCTTGTGCTGTTGTCGTTGCGCTTCCGGCCGAGCCTGGAGGAGCGCCTGCACGCGGCGATGTTCATCGAGGCCGACCCGGCCAGCCGCGGCGGCGCCGGCGACTGGCGCGGCCGGGTCGCGGTGGCCGACCTGCGCACGATCGCCGAACGCATCGTGGGCGAGCGCGGCAGCACGCGCGCCTTCGACGACTACGCCCAGCGACGCGGCCGCCCCTTGCTGGCCAGCGAGGCCGCCGATCGCGCGCTGATCCAGTACACCGAACGCCTGCTCGCCTCGGCGGTAGGCGCCGCCAATGCGCGTCGCATCCTGATCGGGGCGCTGTCCGGCAGCGGGCTGGACATCGCCGAATCCATGGCCCTGATGGACGAAGCCTCGCAGGAGCTGCGCTTCAATCGCGAACTGCTGTCCATCACGCTGGAGAACGTCTCGCAGGGCATCAGCGTGGTGGATGCGCACATGCGGCTGGTGGCGTGGAACCGGCGCTACCTGGAGCTGTTCGACTACCCCGACGGCATGGTGCATGTCGGCGTGCCGGTGGCCGACCTGATTCGCTGGAACGCCGAACTGGGCGAATGCGGTCCCGGCGAAGTGGAGGGCCACGTGGCCAAGCGCATCGACTACATGCGGGCCGGCTCGCCGCACCTGTTCCAGCGTGTCCGTCCCGACGGTACGGTGATCGAACTGCGCGGGCGGCCGCTGCCGGGCGGCGGCTACGTCACCACCTACAGCGACGTCACCGCCTACAAGCATGCCGAGCAGGCCTTGATCGAGGTGAACGAAACACTCGAGCAGCGCGTCGAGCAACGGACCGCGGAGCTGTCTGAAGCGCTGGTTGCCACCGCCCACGCGCGGCGCGCGGCGGAGACCGCGAACATCTCCAAGACCCGCTTCCTGGCGGCCGCCAGCCATGACCTGCTGCAGCCATTGAATGCGGCGCGGCTGTTCACCTCGGCGCTGCGCCAGCATCCGGGGCTGGACGCGGAGGCGAGCGGTCTGGCCGAGCGCATCGACGCCTCGTTCCGCGCCGCGGAGGATCTGCTCGATGCGTTGCTGGATACCTCGCGCCTGGATGCCGGCAGCTACCGGCCCGAAGTCGGTGCGTTCGCGCTGGCCGAGCTGTTCGAATCGCTGCAAGCGCAATTCGCGGTCGTCGCCGAGCGGCGCGGACTGCGTCTGCGCGCGGCGTCGACCACGCTGGCGGTGCGCAGCGACCCGCAGCTGCTGCGCCGGATCCTGCAGAACTTCCTTTCCAATGCCTTGCGCTACACCAGCAAGGGTGGCGTGCTGCTGGGTGCGCGCCGGGTCGGCGGCGAGGTGCGCATCGAGGTGTGGGATTCCGGCCCCGGCATCGCCGCCGAACAGCGCGCGCGCATCTTCGACGAGTTCCAGCGACTGCAGCACCCCTCGCCGTGGGGCGAAAAGGGCCTGGGCCTGGGCCTGTCGATCTGCGATCGACTGGCCGGCATCCTCGGTCATCGTCTCGATCTGCATTCACGGGTCGGCCACGGCAGCTGCTTTGCGGTGACCGTGCCGCGCAACGAGGCGGTGCCGGCACGCCGCCAGCGCGTGCAGCGCAGTGGGCCGGACAAGCAATTGCCGTTGACCGTGTTGTGCCTGGACAACGACGCGACGATCCTCGACGGCATGCGCGCGCTGCTCAGCCGCTGGGGCGTCGACTGCCGCATCGCGCTCGACGTGGCACAGGCCCGCATCGAACTGGCTCGCGGCTCCATCGACCTGATCCTGGCCGACTACCACCTGGCCGATGGTGTCGACGGATTGCAGGCCATGCAGCAACTGCGACAGATGCTGGGCGAACTGCCGCCGGTGGCGATGATCACCGCCGATGGCAGCAGCGAGCTGAAACAACGGGCGCGCTCGCTCGGCTATCCGGTGCTGCACAAGCCGGTGCGACCGGCTGCGCTGCGCGCGTTGCTGACGGCGCTGCTGCGCCGCTAGCGCGGCGGCGTATCCGCCATCTTCAGTTCTCCTCGTCCGGCAAGGCCGGCATGCTCCCCTGTTCGACTGCCAGGTGGTTGGCGACAAGCGCCACCTGGGTGCGGTTGTTGACGCCCAGCTTGCGCATGATCGCGGTCATGTGCGCCTTTACCGTGGCTTCGGACACGCTGAGTTCCCACGCGATCTGCTTGTTGAGCAGCCCCTCGGCGATCATCGTCATGACGCGGAACTGCTGCGGCGTGAGGGTGGCGATCTGGGTGGCGGCGGCGGCCTCGTCGGGGCGCAGTTCGCCGGGGCCATCGAGCAGGAGCTGGGGTAGCCACA
The DNA here is from genome assembly GCF_042654965.1 of Rhodanobacter umsongensis. NCBI lineage: Bacteria > Pseudomonadati > Pseudomonadota > Gammaproteobacteria > Lysobacterales > Rhodanobacteraceae > Rhodanobacter > Rhodanobacter umsongensis. The sequence continues at coordinate 121,660 of NZ_JBHSMK010000011.1, forward strand.
CATCGCCGTCGAGCACGGCGCGGATGGCTGCCACGATGGCCTCGCTCGCGGTCGATTTGGGGATATAGGCCGAGGCCCCGTGGCCCAAGGCACGGCGCGCCACCTGCGCCTCCTCATGCCCGGACACCACGATGGTAGGCAGGCCGGGATGCTGGCCGCGAATATGCGCCAGTGCGGAATAGCCGCGCGCGCCCGGCATGTGCAGGTCGAGCAGCAGCAGCTCGGCGTCGGGATACTCCTCGATCAGGCCGAGCAGCGCCTGCACGCTGTCCGCGCTGTGCACGCGCGCCTGCGGCACCGCCGCCAGCACCGCGCGCTGCAGGGCATCGCGGAACAGCGGGTGGTCATCGGCGATCAGGATGTCGGGCATGGGGTTCTGGGGCGGGGAACGGGGAACGGGGCGCGCCCGGCGGCTGGCCGGCTGCGCTGGCGGTCCACATCTGCCGCACCAGGCCGCGCCCACGATCGACCCGCACATTCCCCGCTTCTCATTTGATCAACCTTTCATCGACCAGGTTCTTCACCACGCCGGGGTCGGCCAGCGTGGTGATGTCGCCGAGCTGGTCGGGCAGGTTCTCGCCGATCTTGCGCAGGATCCGGCGCATGATCTTGCCGGAGCGCGTCTTCGGCAGGCCCGGCGCCCACTGCAGGTAATCCGGCGTGGCGATGGGCCCGATCTCCTTGCGCACCCAGGCGATCAGCTCCTTGCGCAGCTCGTCGCTGCCGGTTTCGCCGGCGATCAACGTGACATAGGCGTAGATGCCCTGGCCCTTGATCTCGTGCGGGCAGCCGACCACGGCGGCCTCGGCGACTTTCGGGTGCGCCACCAGCGCACTCTCCACCTCGGCAGTGCCCAGGCGATGGCCGCTGACATTGATCACGTCGTCGACCCGGCCGGTGATCCAGTAGTAGCCGTCCGCGTCGCGGCGCGCGCCGTCGCCGGTGAAGTAGTTGCCGGGATAGGCGCTGAAATAGGTGTCGATGAAACGCTGATGATCGCCATAGATGGTGCGTACCTGACCGGGCCAGGAATCGGTGATCAGCAGGTTGCCTTCGGCCACGCCCTCCTGCACCTCGGCATTCGCATCGACGATGGCCGGCTTGATGCCGAAGAACGGCAAGGTGGCCGAACCAGGCTTGGTGGCGATCGCGCCGGGCAGCGGCGCGATCATGATGCCGCCGGTCTCGGTCTGCCACCAGGTGTCCACGATCGGGCAGCGATTCTCGCCAACCACCCGGTGGTACCACTCCCACGCTTCCGGATTGATCGGTTCGCCGACCGAGCCGAGCAGGCGCAGCGAGGCCCGCGAGGTCTTCTTCACCGGCGCCTCGCCGTCGCGCATCAGCGCACGGATCGCGGTGGGCGCGGTGTAGAACAGCGTCACCCGATGCTTGTCGATCACCTGCCAGAAGCGGCTGACGTCCGGATAACTCGGCACGCCCTCGAACATCACCGTGGTCGCGCCGTTGGCCAGCGGGCCGTACACCACGTAGCTGTGCCCGGTGACCCAGCCGACGTCGGCGGTGCACCAGTAGACGTCGTCCTCGCGCAGGTCGAACACCAGCTCGTGCGTATAGCTGACGAACACCAGGTAGCCGCCGGTGGTGTGCAGCACGCCCTTGGGCTTGCCGGTGGAGCCGGAGGTGTACAGGATGAACAACGGGTGCTCGGCTTCGACCGGCGTCGGCGCACAGTCGGTCGACTGGCCTTCCATCAGGGTGTGGTAGTAGCGGTCGCGCGGCGATTGCATGGCGACCGCGCCGCCGGTGCGGCGCACCACGATCACCGTTTCCACGCTGTTGGTGCCGGGCCGTTCCAGCGCTGCGTCCACGTTGACCTTGAGTGGAATGCGCTTGCCGGCGCGCAAACCCTCGTCGGCGGTGATCACCACCTTGGCTTGGGAATCGGCGATGCGGCCGGCCAGCGAGTCGGGCGAGAAGCCGCCGAACACCACCGAGTGGATGGCCCCGAGCCGGGCGCAGGCGAGCATCGCCACCGCGGCTTCCGGAATCATCGGCAGGTAGATCGCGATGCGATCGCCCTTGACCACGCCAAGGTGCTTCAGCGTGTTGGCGAACTTGCAGACCTCGGCGTGCAGCTGGCGATAGGTGATCGTGCGCGAATCGTTCGGGTCGTCGCCTTCGAAGAGGATCGCCACCTTGTCGCCGCGCTCGGCCAGCTGACGGTCGAGGCAGTTCGCGCTGACGTTGAGCTCGCCGTCTTCGTACCAGCGGATATGCAGATCCTTCGGGTCGAACGACACGTTCTTGATCTTCGTCGGCGGCTTGATCCAGTCCAGCCGCTGAGCGATGCGCCCCCAGAACCCTTCCGGGTCGCTGATCGACTCGGCGTACAAGCGCGCGTAGTCGTCGTGACGGAGGCGCGCCGCAGCGGCGAAGGCGGGGTCGACCGGATAAAGCGTGGGCATGGCTGGGCTCCTGCTGGCTCGGCGTCGAAGGGGCGACTCGGATGACCGCAGCAGGCAGCGCCCGGCGGTGTGCGGGATTCGAGTGTAGCCCGATCACCGCGAGGGTTGCGGCGGCGGCCGGCCTCGACTTTGGTCGAACTTCGACCAAAGGCGAATAGTCGCACGCGCTGCAGCATGGCCATGCTCGGCGCGTCATCGACTTGGGGAGACGCACGCATGCCGACGCGATCTGCAAACCACTACAAGACGCTCGCCCTGAGTCTGGCGTGCGCGCTGATGCTGCCGTTGACCGGCCACGCCCAGAATGACGCCCGCGAGCAGCAACTGGAACAGCGCGTGGCGCAACTGGAGCAGCAACTGAACGAGCTGAAGGCGATGATCCAGGCGCAGAAGAACGCGCCCGCGCCGCCGCCCGCCACTGCGCAGAATGTGGCGGCCGCGCCCGCGCCGGCCACGCCGGTATTCAGCAGCGCGCCGGGGGTGTCGGTGGCCCTGCACGGGTTCGTCAGCGCGAGCGCGTTCAGCCAGAACAGGAGTTTCACCTACGGCAACGGCCAGAACGCGCTATTCCCGGTGCCGGACTCGCGCGGATCGCTCAGCGGAGTGGACGTGCGCAACACGCGCTTCTGGCTCGATTTCAAGGGCGCGCAGTTCGCGGGCAACTGGACCGGCGGCGGTCGCATCGAAATGGATTTCTTCGGCGGCTTCAACGGCACCGGCCCGTACAGCCAGCAGCAGCCCACGCCGCGGTTGCGCCAGGCGTACATGGACCTGACCAATCCCGAATCCGGCACCACCGTGCGTATCGGCCAGCAATGGGACTTCATGTTCCCGGTCGACAATACGCCCAGCTCGCTGGCGCACATCGCGTTCCCGCTGGGCTTCGGCGCCGGTTATGGCGGCTGGCGTTTCCCCGGCGTTGTGGTGATGCAGGATCTCAACCACGGCAGCACAGGCGCGCAGTGGCGGCTGGACCTGGGCGCGTTCGAAGGCACCTGGAGCGGCCCCGGCAACAACGTCAATTACCTGACCGCCGGCAGTGCCGGCTTCCGCCCGCAGATCGAAGCGCGCCTGCATGTGCAGGACAAGAACTGGCTGGCCTACTTTGCCGCACATTACAGCCGCGTCGATCTGCGCGGCGTGGGCGGCACCGCGCCGGCGCCGATCCGGGCCAGCGTGAAGAGTACGGGTTACGAAGTCGGCGGGCAGTGGAAACCCGGCCCGTGGACGTTCAAGGGGCTGGTCTATACCGGCAACGGTCTTGGCGAGATCTTCGGTGCGATGTCGCAGTTCGGCGACATCAAGGAAACCGGCGGCTTCGTGCAGGCCGGCTACAGCTTCACGCCGAACTGGAGCCTCTACGCGTTCTACGCGTACAGCAAACCCAATGCCAGTGACGTCATCACCTGGATGGGCAATGGCTCGACCGGCCTGCTGCGGAACCGCCAGGCCGCGCTGAGTCTGCAGTACACCGCCGGCGCCTATGACCTCAGCGCCGAATGGATACACGACAAGCTCGATTCCACCAGCAACGGCGTAGACCGCAGGACCACCACGGGCAACCAGGTCAGTCTCAACGCGTTGTACCACTTCTGAAGCGGTCCGCGCGGCGGTCCTGGCCGCCTCCGAACGACCTGCCGCGGCAGCGGCAGGATGACGAGTTGCGACCGGGGCGTTAGGGCGGCCCGCAGCTTCCGGCTTCACCGCGCGCGGGCGCAGTGAAGCACTCACCAACTTGGGAGGGGACACCATGGCCACCACTGCGATCGACGGACGCGCCGCGCTCGACGTCAGCCACCGACGTATCATCCTGGCATCCAGCCTGGGCACCGTGTTCGAGTGGTACGACTTCTACCTGTACGGCTCGCTGGCGGTGATCATCGGCAAGCAGTTCTTTTCCGGCTTGAACGAGGCAAGCCAGCTGGTGTTCGCGCTGCTGGCGTTTGCCGCCGGTTTCGCGGTGCGTCCGTTCGGCGCGCTGGTGTTCGGGCGGGTCGGCGACATGGTCGGGCGCAAGTACACCTTCCTCATCACCATCGTGATCATGGGCCTGTCGACGTTCCTGGTCGGCGTGCTGCCCAGCTACGGAACCATCGGGGTCGCTGCGCCGGTGATCCTGATTGCGTTGCGCATGCTGCAGGGTCTGGCGCTCGGCGGCGAATACGGTGGCGCGGCCACCTATGTGGCCGAGCATGCGCCCAAGGGCAAGCGCGGCCTGTACACCAGCTTCATCCAGATCACCGCCACCTTCGGCCTGTTCCTGTCGCTGCTGGTGATCCTCGGTTGCAAATGGTTGATGGGCGACAAGTTCGACGACTGGGGCTGGCGCGTGCCGTTCCTGTTGTCGTCGCTGCTGCTGGCGGTGTCGGTGTACATCCGCCTCCAGCTGGCCGAGTCGCCGGTGTTCAAGCAGATGAAGGAAGAGGGCAAGCATTCGAAGGCGCCGCTGACCGAGTCGTTCGCACGCTGGGGCAACCTCAAGCTCGTGCTGCTGGCGCTGTTCGGTGCCACCGCCGGCCAGGCCGTGGTGTGGTATTGCGGCCAGTTCTACGCCATGTATTTCCTCGGCAGCACGCTGAAGATCGACGCGACCACCACCCAGCTGCTGATTGCTGCGGCGTTGGTGATCGGCACGCCTTTCTTCGTGGTGTTCGGCTGGCTGTCGGACAAGATCGGGCGCAAGCCGGTAGTGCTGGCCGGCTGCCTGCTCGCCGCGCTGACCTACTTTCCGATCTTCAAGGGCATCACCCATTACGGCAATCCGGGCATCGAAGCGGCACGCAGCGGCGCGCCGGTCACCGTGCTGGCCGATCCGGCCAACTGCCACCTGCAGATCAACCTCACCGGCACGGCGGTCTTCACCAGTTCGTGCGACATCGCCAAGAGCACGCTGGCCAAACGCGGCGTACCGTACGACAATCAGGCGGCCGCAGCCGGCACGGTGGCCCGGGTGATGGTGGGCGCCGCCAGTGTCGATGCGTTCGAGGGCGGCGCGCTCGCCAAGGCGGATTTCGCTGCGCGGAGCAAGGCCTTCGGCGCGAGCCTGAACCGGGTGCTGGATCAGGCCGGCTACCCTGCCAAGGCCGACCCCGCGCGCAGCAACTACCCGATGCTGGTGTTCCTGCTGTTCCTGCTGGTGCTGTACGTCACCATGGTTTACGGTCCGATTGCGGCGTGGCTGGTCGAGATGTTCCCGACCCGGATCCGCTACACCTCGATGAGCCTGCCGTACCACATCGGCAACGGCTGGTTCGGTGGCTTCCTGCCCTCGGTGTCGTTCGGCATCGTGGCGCTTACCGGCAACATTTATTCCGGCCTGTGGTATCCGGTGGTCATAGCGATGATGACCTTCGTGGTCGGCCTGTTCTTCGTGCGCGAGACCAAGGACGTCGACATCACCGCCTGAACCTGTCCCGCAGAAACAGCAAGAACGCAGCGACGCGAGCCGCTGCGTTCTTCCTTACCTGCTTGTGCGGGTCAGGCGCGCCTGATCAGGCCGATGATCACCAGCAACACGATTGCGCCGATCATCGCGTAGACGATGCTGGTCACGATCGGGCTGCCGAGGGTGAAGCCGACACCCATGGCCGGCAGCAACCAGCCGGCGAGAAACGCGCCGATGATGCCGATCACGATATTGCCGATCAGGCCGAAGCCGAAGCCACGGACGATCAGACCGGCAAGCCAGCCGGCAATCGCGCCGATAAGCAGGAAGATGATCAGTGCGGTAGCAGTCATGGCGGAGCTCCTTGTGGTCGATGACGCGGGGCGCGGGAGCCGCCCGGTTCCGGCCAAGCATCAGTGTTCGGATGTGGAGCGATCGTGATCGAGCGGCCGCTTGCCCTCGCGCAGCCGTCGCAGGTCATACTCGGACAGGCTGTCGCTGCGCGCATTGCCCGCGATGCGCGCCTGCGCAAACGCCAGCGTGGTGGCCACGATGCCGATCAATCCCACCAGCAACCAGAAGCCCCACGCGCCCGCGCCGTGACGGGTGAAGCACAGCACGAACGCCAACGCGGTGAAGCCGAGAAACAGCCAGCGCATGAGCAAGCCCCGACAGTAGGAGACGCCGCCGGCGGCCGCCGGACGGCCGCATCATAACGCCTGCCGGGGCACGGCCAGGAGAACCCGCTCACGTCGCCGCAGATGTCGCGCGCACTGAGATCCCCCCGCGCGACACTATACTGATGGACCATGCATCGCCGCCGGATCTCCCGCCCGCCCGGGCCCGCGCCACGCGCCTGCTCAAGGGCCGCGGCGCCGCCTCCAACCCCGAGGGCCGCTTCGAAAGCATCCGCCACCAGGCCGAGGATGACGGCTGGCAGAGCGCGCTGCTGGACGAGGATGCGCCGCGACCGCGCACCGAAGTCACCGAGGAACGCGCGCGCAGCGTGATCAGCCGCAACGACTCGCCGGACATCGCCTTCAGCCAGGCGATCAACCCGTACCGCGGCTGCGAACATGGCTGCATTTATTGCTTCGCGCGCCCCTCGCACAGCTACCTCAACCTTTCGCCCGGGCTCGACTTCGAGACCAAGCTGCGCGCGAAAGGCAACTTCGCCGAGGTGCTGCGCGCCGAGCTGGCCAAGCCCGGCTACGCGATCAGCCCGATCAACATCGGCAGCAATACCGACCCGTACCAGCCGATCGAGAAGCGCTGGCGACTGACCCGCGCCGCACTGGAACTGCTGGCCGAATGCCACCACCCATGCACCATCGTGACCAAGAACGCGCTGGTCGAACGCGATCTCGACATCCTGGTGCCGATGGCGCGCGAAAAGCTGGTGCAGGTGTTCGTTTCGGTCAACTCGCTGGACAACCACCTCGCCGCGAAACTCGAACCGCGCGCCAGCGCGCCGCACCGGCGGATCAAGGCGATCCGCACCCTGGCCGAGGCCGGCGTGCCGGTCGGCGTGCTGGTGGCGCCGATCATTCCCGCGCTCAACGACCGCGACATGGAAGCGGTGATGGCGCAGGCGGCCGAAGCCGGCGCGCGCTGCGCCGGCTACACCACGCTGCGGCTCCCGTACGAGTTGAAGCAGCTGTTCCGCGAATGGCTGGCCCTGCACGCGCCGCAACGCGCGGAGCACGTGATGAGCCTGGTGCAGCAGATGAACGGCGGCCGCGACTACGACAGCGACTTCGCCACCCGCATGCGCGGCCAAGGCGTGTTCGCCGATCTGCTGCGCCGCCGCTTCGAGGTCGCCTGCCGCAAGCACGGCTTCGGCCGCGCCCGCGAACTCATCCTCGATACCTCGCGCTTCGTGCCGCCGCGCAAGCCCTCGCCGCAGGGCGAGTTGTTCTGAGCCGATCCCGCCGCGCGGGGCTTCACGCGCTGCTGATGGCCAGCCGGGTCAAATCAACCGCCACGAAACGACATTCCGGCATCTGCTCCGCTTCGCGGTGACAGCTGGCCGGAAAATACGGAGCCAGCGATGTCCTCATTTGCGCTTTACCTGATCGGCATGATCGTCGTGATCGGGGGCCTTGCCTATGCCGCCTTTCTGCTGCATGCACCCACGCAATGGATCATCGTCGGCGTGGTGGTGCTGCTGGGCATCGGCATCGTCGGCGCGGTCACGCATACACGCCGGCGCGATCCCCCCGAATCGTGAGCGGCGGTTTCTTCCGGCATGCGCCGGAAGAAACCACGCCGCGCGCGGTCAGCCGCCGGCCGGCAGGTACTTCGCAAACCAGCCCAGCGCCCGCTGCAGCACGTCGCGCTGGTGCACGGGGTCGACGAAGTGGTGGCCTTCGTTCGGGTACACCACCAGCGAGGTCGGCACGTTCTGCGCGCGCAGCGCGTGCCACATCTCGAACGACTGCGGTGCGGGGCATTCGGCGTCGCGGTCGCCGACCACGATCAGCATCGGTGTCTTCACCCGCTTGATGAAATTGATCGCCGAGCTCTTCGCGTATACCGCCGGATCGTCGTACACGGTGGCACCGAAGAACGGCGGCATCCACTGGTCGATCAGGTTCTGGCCGTAATAGCTCTGCCAGTTCGAGAGGCCGGCGCCGGCGACCACGGCGCGGAAACGCTGGGTCTGGGTCGGCGCGAACATGCTCATGAAGCCGCCGTAGCTCCAGCCGGTGAGGCCGAGCCGCTGGTCGTCCACCGGGACCTTCTTCTCCACCGCGTCGACGCCGGCGAGGATGTCGCGCAGGTCGCCGTAGCCGAAATCCTTGCGGTTGGCCTGCACGAATTGCTCGCCCTGGCCGAAGCTGCCGCGCGGGTTCGGCTGGAACACGAAGTAACCCAGCGCGGACAGCGGCGCGGCGCCGTAGCCGACATCGGGCCAGCGCGGGATCACCGCGCTCGACGGGCCGCCGTGCACCATCACGACCATCGGGTAGGTCTTGCCCGGGTCGTAGTTGGCCGGATACAGCAGCCAGCCCTGCACGTGGAGGCCTTCGTTGTTCCACTCTACCGATTCGGCCTTGCCCCAGGCCGGCTTCAGCGCCGCGTTGAACGACGTCACCGCCGGCGGCGGCGTGTGGCCCAGCGCGCCGGCGCGCACCTCGGTGGCGGCCGCGTACGAGCTCTGCAGGAAGGCCACCGACCTGAGATCGTCGGACAGCGACATCGCCATCGATGCGCTGCCGTCGCCGATGCTGGCCGGCACGGTGAAGTGCACGCGCTGCTGCTGCGCGCGCGTGGCGGAAACCGCGTAATCGGCCAGCTGGCTCTGGCCGTTGCTGACCTGGCTGACCAGCATCGACTGCGGCCCGCTCCAGCGCAGCCACGACGGCGTGACGCGGATGCCCGGGGTGAGATCGAGCGGCGCGCCGCCACCGGCCGCTACCGTGTAGAGGTCGCCGCCGGTGGCGCCCTGGTCGCTCATCAGGCCGCCGATGAAGGCGATCCGCGTGGCGTCCGGCGACCAGCGCGGCAGCGCGATCTGCAGGCCGTGCAGCGCGCCGCTGGCAGCGTTGGCCGGGTCGACCAGCACGCGGGCGCCGGCGTCGGCTTGCGCCGGCTGCACGTAGAGTTTCGCGACCCACCAGTTGTTGTCGCCCGGCGGCGGCGCGGCGGTGTAGGCGATGCGCGAACCGTCCGGCGACCAGTCGAATTCGTAGGCGTACAGGCCGGCTGGGGTCAGCTCGCGCAGCGTGCCGCTGGCCACGTCGAGGCTGGCCACCCGCTGCACTTCCACGCCGCTCACGCCGATTTCGCCGGCCGCCGGTTTGGCTGCGGCCACTGCGCTGGCGCGACGGGTGGCGCCGGGCACGTAGAGGAAGCCGAGCGACTTGCCGTCGGCGGTCCATTGCAGCGAACGCACGTAGCCTGGCAGTTCGGCCAGCCGTGCCGGCGTGCCGTTGCCGCGTGCGTCGGCCAGGTAGATGGCGTTCTGCATCACCCTGGTGCTGGTGAGATCGACGTTGCAGTTGGCGATGAAGGCGAGGCGGCGCGAATCGGGCGCCCACGCGATGCCGGATTCGGCGCATGTGCCCGGCTTGGCCGCTGCGCTCACGCGATGCGCGTGGCGGCCGTCGGCATCGGCCAGCTCGATCGCCGGCTTGCCATCGCGTTCGATCACCCACGCCAGCTGCTTGCCGTCCGGCGAGATCGCCACCGCCTCGATCGACTGGGCCCTGTCCAGCTGGGTCAGTACCTGTTCGATGCGCGGATCGACCGCCGGCGCGGCGGCGAAGGCGTTCGGCGCGAGTGCGAGGGCCAGCAGCAACAAGGGGGTGGGCAGGTGCGGGCGTTTCAGCATGGGAGGATTCCGGCGCGGGAAGCCCCACGCTACAACCCGGCGGTCACCTGCGCCAAGTGCAGGACGGCATGACCGGCGTGGCTCAGGGCGCGACGGTGGCCGCGGCGGCCTGGCGCGCCGCGACCATCGCGGCGAGCTTGGCGCGGATCACGGGGATCGCCGCCAGCGCGGCTTTCTCGCCGGCCAGGATGGCCTGGTTCTTCTGCTCGAAATCGGTCGGGCCGATGCCGCGCAGGTCGGGCCGGATCACCATGTCGGCGCGCGCGCTTTCCTGCGCGCCCAGTTGCCGCCCCATGATGCTGATCGACTGCCCAACGATGTTCATCATGCCCTGCGGGTTGCTGCCGTCCGGCGCGGCGGAGATGTCTACCGCGATCACGAAATCGGCGCCGAGCCGGCGCGCCGCGTCGACCGGGATCGGGCTGACCACGCCGCCGTCGACGTAATGCTTGCCGTGGATCTCGACCGGCTCGAACACCCCCGGAATGCTCGACGACGCGCGCACCGCGCGGCCGGCGTTGCCGCGCACGAACACGGTGCGCGTGCCGGTTTCCAGCTCGGTGGCCACCGCGGCGAACGGCATCTTCAACTGCTCGATCGGCTGCTTGTGCAGCAGCTGGTTGACGTAATCCTGCAGCGCCTGGCCCTGCACCAGACCGCCGGAAAACAGCCGCACGTCGCGGATCTTCGCCTCGTCGAGACCGAACGCGGTCTGCTGCAGCGCGAACGCATCCATGCCGCTGGCGTACAGCGCGCCGACCACGCTGCCGGCGCTGGTGCCGGCAACCACGTCAGGATGGATGCCACTGGCCTCCAGCATCTTGATCACGCCGATGTGCGCGAAGCCCTTCGCCGCGCCACCGCCGAGCGCGAGACCGATCTTCAGCTTCGGTGGCGGCGGGGCCACGACCGACGCTGGCACGGGTCTCGCCGCATGGGTGCAGGCGCCCAGAACGAGCGTGGCGAGCAGTGGCAGGAGCAGGCGGCGGAAGGACATGGCGTATGCGTGTGTGGTTCTGTAGGAGCGCGCTTGCGCGCGATGCTCTTGGGTCCGGGATTCGGAATTCGGGATTTGCAAAAGCAAAGAGCCATCGCCCGCGAGCGGGTTCCTACGCCACTGCGTCGTCAGCCTCAAGGTGATAGTGCGTGGCCAGCTCCACTTCCTGCTTCGAACCGAGGAACACCGGCACGCGCTGGTGCAGGCCGGAAGGCTGCAGTTCCATGATGCGTTCGCGCCCGGTGGTCGCCGCGCCGCCGGCCTGTTCGATGATGAAGGCCATCGGGTTCGCCTCGTACATCAACCGCAGCTTGCCGCCCTGCTTGAGGATCTTCGCGTCCAGCGGGTAATAGAACACGCCGCCGCGGGTCACGATGCGGTGCACGTCGGCCACCATCGAGGCAACCCAGCGCATGTTGAAGTCCTTGCCGCGCGGACCGTCCTTGCCGGCCAGCAGCTCGCCGATGTAACGCTGCATCGGCGCCTGCCAGTGGCGCTGGTTCGACATGTTGATGGCGAACTCGGTGGCGGTCTCGGGGATCCGGATGCCACGCCGGCTCAGCATGAAGCTGCCGACCTCGCGCTCCAGGGTGAACTCGTGGGTGCCGTGGCCGAACGTCAACACCAGCACGGTGGCCGGGCCGTACACCACGTAGCCGGCGGCGAGCTGGGTAGTGCCCGGCTGCAGGAAATCCGCGGCCTCCGGCGCGGTCACGTCGTCCGGGCAGCGCAGCACCGAGAAGATGGTGCCGACCGAGATGTTCACATCGATGTTCGAGCTGCCGTCCAGCGGATCGAACAACAGCAGGTGGTTGCCCTTCGGATAGCCGTCCGGAATCTGCTGCGGGTCTTCCATCTCCTCCGACGCGCAGGCGGCGAGGTGGCCACCCCACGCATTGGCCTCCAGCAGGATCTCGTTGGAGATCACGTCGAGCTTCTTTTGCGCCTCGCCCTGGATATTCATGCTCAGCGCGTCGGCGCTGCCGGCCATGCCCAGCACGCCGCCGAGCGCGCCCTTGCTGGTGGCCACCGCGATGCGCTTGCAAGCGCGCGCGACCACTTCGATCAGCAGCGAAAGTTCGGCGTTGATGTGGCCGGCGCGGCGTTCCTCGATCAGGAACTGGATCAGCGAGATGGGCTTCATGTCGGGTCCATGGCAGAAGGAGTGCGTATTGTCCCGGCTGCGGCTGAATGGCGCCAGCGGCCATACGAGCCGATGCGGAAGGTCGCCATCCCGGCCAAAGGCCGGGCTCGCTCTGCGAGGTGAGGCGGATGGCGAAACCGCCGCGGCCCGGCGGCAGCTGTAGAGCCCCGGCCTTCGCCGAAATGACGAGCAAGCCGATCGGCTGCTGACATCACGTTGGCAGCAGCAGGTCGGCAAGCTGCACCTCCATAGCGGAGGGATACGACATGCGCGATACGGTTCATTACCTGATCTTCGACGGCTTCGCCGACTGGCAGGCGGCGCTGGCCTTGTGCGAGGTTCGCCGCCCTGGCGACTGGCGGGTGCAGACGGTGGGTTTCACGCGGGCGCCGGTGATATCGATGGGCGGCCTCGCCGTACAGCCGGATGTATCGCTGGCCCAACTCGACCCGCAGCGTGCCGCGCTGTTGATCGTGCCCGGTGGCCATCTGTGGCAACGCGGCGAGGGCGAGTCCGCGGTGACGACGATCCGTCGCCTGCACGCGGACGGTGCGCCGGTGGCCGGCATCGACAGCGGCGTGCTGGCGCTGGCCCGCGCCGGCCTGCTCGACCGCTGCCGGCACACCGGCAACTGGCCGGGTCAGATCGCCGCTCAGGTGCCAGCTTACGACGGTGCCGACCAGTACGACGACCAGGTGCTGGCGGTCAGCGATGGAGGCGTGATCAGCGCAAGCCACCTGGGCAGCGTGGAGTTCGCCCGCGAGGTGATCCGCACGCTGGATCTCTACAGTGCCAGCGACCGCGAGCACTGGTTTCGCCTGTTCAAGCACGCCCAGCTGCCGCCGTGGTGCGTCGGCGAAGCCGTGGCCGCATGAGGAGATCGTCCATGAACCGCTTCCTGCAACGGGCCTTGATGGCCTATCGCCCGCTGTATCTGAATGGCCTGCTGCTGGACGGGCGGTACCAGTTGCCGAAAACCGGCCTGCCTGGCGATCCGGTGGAACCCGTGCGTTCCCCCCGATCGCGCCAGCGCGCCCTGCTGGCCGCGTTGGTCTCCACCATTCCCCGCCAGCGAAGCCAGTCATGACCAGGACCTGCCACGGCAGTTGCCATTGTGGCGCGGTATGCATCGAAGCCGACGTCGACCTCGCCGCCGGCAGCGGCCGCTGCAACTGCTCGATCTGCAGCAAGACGCGCAGCTGGGAAGTGTTGGTGAAGCCGGCGGCGTTCCGCCTGCTGGCCGGCAGGAGGCGTTGACCGACTACCAGTTCGGCAGCCGGAGCGTGCATCACCTGTTTTGCAGGCACTGTGGCGTGCGCCCGTTTGGCCGTGGTTGCATCGAGCAGGTCGGCAGTGATTTCGTGGCGATCTATCTGGCCTGCCTCGATGATGTCGAGCCACAGGAACTGATCGACGCACCGCTGCGTTTCTCTGACGGCCGCCACGACAACTGGATGTCGCCGCCGGCCGAGACGCGGCATCTCTGACGTCGCATCGAGTCATCACATCGGCCAGGAGTATCCGGCATGGACACGACACCCCGCGTCACCCTCTTCCACTCGCCGCAGAGCCGCTCCGCCGGCACCCGCGCGCTGCTCGAGGAACTCGGCGCCGACTACGACCTGCACGTGCTCAACCTCAAGGCCGGCGCGCAGCGCGCGGCGGCGAGGGATGCCGGACCGGCGGCCAGCCAGGCCGTGTAATGCGATGAACCGCGGCCGCCGTGACGTTCGACGCTGTTCGCCGCCGCCGCCGTCGGCGATGATGGGTGGATGCGTCGAGCCGATCGCCTGTTTCTCATCATCCATGCCTTGCGCGGCCGGCGTACCGCGCTGCAGGCACGCTCGCTGGCGCAGACACTGGGCGTGTCGTTGCGCACCGTGTATCGCGACGTCGCCGACCTGCAATTGTCCGGTGTGCCGATCGAGGGCGAAGCCGGCGTCGGCTACGTGCTGCGCAAGGGTTCGGACATCCCGCCGCTGATGTTCACCGCCAGCGAACTCGAGGCGCTCGTGGTCGGTTCGCGCTTCGTGCGCGCGTTCGCCGGCACCCGGCTGGCCGAGAGCGCACAGTCGGCGCTGTTGAAGATCGAGGCGGTGCTGCCGCCCGAACTGCGCGAGCGCTCGGCGCGCACGCGAATCTTCGCGCCGGTGTGGCGCGACCAGTACCGCGACGACTTCGCCGCGCTGATCGACCGGCTGCACGCCGCCATCGTGGACAACCAGGTGCTGCAGCTGGCATACCGCGACGAAAATGGCCACGCCAGCACGCGCGAGGTCGAGCCGCTGTGCCTGTCGTTCTGGGGCGGCAAGTGGACATTGGGCGCGTGGTGCCGGTTGCGTGGCGATTTCCGCAATTTCCGGCCGGACCGGATCGATGCCTGCGCGGCGACCCAGGAGACCTTCGCCGAGACCGCCGGGCGCGATCTCGCCGCGTATCTGCAAGCCGTAGGCGTGGGCAAGCTCGACCTGGGCTGAGCGGCGAGGTTGGATACGTGGCGCCGCGCTGCGATGATGGCATGGTCGAACCACCGGGAAAGGCTGTGAAAAATATCCTGACGCCCGTCGTGCTGGCCACGCTGGCGCTGGCCTCCGGCGCATGGCCGCAGCACCTTGCCGCGACCCCCGCGTCCAGCGAAAGCACCGACAGTGCCGACGCGCGTTTCCAGCGCATCTACCGCGCCGAGTGGGTGTGGCGTACGGGTCAGGCCGGCATCAGTGCGTCAGGCGAATCGCAACCCGGCGAAGGCCGGCTGGACGACGTCGATGCGGTCACCCAGCAAGAGCGACTGGATTACTGGAGCAACGTGCTCGGGCAGCTCGACCGCATCGACGTGGCCAAGCTGTCGGCGACCAACAAGGTCAACTACGCGATCTACCGCGAGCAGATCGGCAATTTCGTCGCCGACCAGAAATTCGGCAACTGGCAGATGCCATTCAACAGCGATTCGGCGTTCTGGTCCGACATCGGTTACGAGCTGGGTGGCGACCGCCTGCGTACCGTCGCCGATTACGACCGCTACCTCGATCGGCTCAGCCAGATACCGGCCTATTTCGATCAGCAGATCGCCAACATGCGGCTGGGTCTCCAGCGCGGCTTCAGCGTGCCGCGCGAGGTGCTCAAGGGCCGCGACGCGTCGATCGCGGCGGTGGCCGAGCTGAAGGATCCGACCCAGAGCAGCCTGTACGCGCCGTTTGCAGCGCTGCCCGCGTCGATCCCGACCGAGCGGGCGCAGTCGCTGCAGGGCCGGGCGCTGCAACGCATTCGCGACGACGTGATTCCTGCCTACGCGAAGCTGCTGGCGTTCTTCCGCGACGAATACGTGCCGCAGGCGCGCACCACGCTGGCGGCCGAGGCATTGCCGGACGGCAAGGCGTTCTACCGCCAGCAGATCCGCGAGTACACCACGCTGGATCTCGATCCCGACCAGATCCACCGGATCGGTCTCGACCAGGTGGCGACGATCCACGCGCAGATGCTGGACGTGATGCAGGACAGCGGCTTCAAGGGCAACTTCGCCGAGTTCCTGAAGTTCCTGCGCGCGGACCCGCAGTTCTACGCGAAGACGCCTGACGAACTGCTGATGCGCAGCGCCTGGGTGGCCAAGCAAGTGGACGGCCAGATGGCCAGATACTTCGGCCGCCTGCCGCGCGCACGCTTCACCATCAAGCCGGTGCCGGCCGATATCGCGCCGTACTACACCTCCGGCCGCGGCGGCGCGGACGCCTATCTGGTGAATACCTACGATCTGCCGTCGCGGCCGTTGTACAACATGCCCGCACTGACCCTGCACGAGTCCTACCCCGGCCACGCGCTGCAGCTGGAGCTGGCCGGCGAGCAGCGCGGCCAGCCGGCATTCCGCCGCAACAGCTACATCTCCGCCTACGGCGAAGGCTGGGGCCTGTACTCGGAGTACCTCGGCACCGAGATGGGCATCTACCAGACGCCGTACCAGCGCTTCGGCTACCTCACCTACCAGATGTGGCGTGCCTGCCGGCTGGTGGTCGACACCGGCATCCACCACCTGGGTTGGACGCGTCAGCAGGGCATCGATTACCTCACCGTCAACACCGCGCTGTCCGCGCGCGAGATCGCCAACGAGGTCGACCGCTACATCAGCTGGCCCGGCCAAGCGCTGTCCTACGAGCTGGGTTATCTGAAGATCCGCGACCTGCGCGCGAAGGCGGAGCAGGCGCTGGGTGCGAAGTTCGACCTGCGCCACTTCCACGATACCGTGCTGTCCACCGGCTCGGTGCCGCTGCCGGTGCTGGAGCAGCGCATCGACCGCTTCATCGCCGACGGCGGGGCGGAGCCGGACTACGCTTGCGATTGCGCCCATGCTGGCAAGGCAGCGTCGTCGACACCTTGAAGGCTGGTTGATCAATAATTGACCATGCTTCTCTTGTGGAGTAAATTGAAGTTCAACTTCACAAGGAGAGTTTCGCATGCTGGCTCAGCCGCTGCCTGAAACCGCTCCCGCCGGCGAGCTCGGTGGCCCGGCGCTGCGCGCCTTCTTTCGTCTCGCCGAGCAGTGGAACCTGCGCATCACGGAGCAGCGCAAGTTGCTCGGTGACCCGCCGGAATCGACCTTCTACAAGTGGAAGCGCCACCAGGATGGCGCGCCGGGCCGCGACACGATCGAACGGATCAGCTACCTGCTCGGCATCTGGAAGTCGCTGCAGATCCTGTTTCCCGACCCGGCTCAGGCCGACGCATGGCTGCGCAAGCCGAATGCAGCGACATTGTTCGGCGGCCATTCCGCGCTCCAGCGCATGCTGTCGGGCAACGTCGCCGACCTCTATGTGGTGCGCCAGTATCTGGATGCGCAGCGCGGCTGAGCGCGGTGCGCAAGGTCGCGACCGGCGAGACGGCCGCGCGACATGCTTGGTTCCTGCCACTGTGCGCCGCCGCCTGACACGGACTTCCGATGCCGACCATGTTGCCACCGCTCAAGCGCGTTCGCTGGACTCACGCGTACCGCATCGTGCCTAGCCGCTTTCCGCCGATCGGCTTGTACGACCGCATCGCCGACCCGGCGGACCTGGACACGCTGTTCGCGATCGAGGCGCTGACCAATCCGCGCCTGCGCGAGGAAGCCGGCGCGCTGCAGCAGGTGCCGAAGGAGCATCGCATCAGCGGGCCGGGCTCGACCCCGGTGATGGCCGCGTTCACGCATCTGAACCCGGAAGGCAGCCGCTTCTCGGACGGTACATGGGGCGTGTTCTACGCCGCGCACAGCATCGCCAGCGCGGTCGAGGAAACCGTCTACCACCGCGAGCGCTTCCTCGCCGCCACCGCCGAGCCGGCCTGCGACATCGAGATGCGCTGCTACCGCACCAGTATCGACAGCAAGTTGCATGACATCCGCGGCGGCTGGCCGGCGGCGCACGATCCGGACAGCTACGCGGCCAGCGTGGCGCTGGCGCGCGAACTGCGTGCCGCGGGTTCCAACGGCATCGTCTACGACAGCGCGCGCCATCGCGACGGCGAATGCCTGGCCGCGTTCCAGCCTGACGTGGTGGCGCCATGCGTGCAGGCGCAGCACCTGATCTATCGTTGGGACGGCGCGCGCATTGCGCAGGTGCTGGAAGTGAACGAACTGAAGCGGTCGGCACCGGGCAAACCGTAGAGCGGTGTCCAACGACGCGCACGAGACGCAAGTTGAGCATGGCCATACCCTCCATCAACCCGAAGCGGACGTTGGAGGCAACCGACCCGGCCTTTTCCGGTGACCTTTCCGCCCGGATAGGCGGGGAACGACGCTTCGGCTATCGGGTTTTCCGGTACAGCCCAGCCGCAGGTTCGATGCTGCTCCTTTGGGCTGGACTCATCATGGGGGGCGCCTAATCCTCCTTGTCCCCCCATACTCGTGCCCTGGGTCGGCATCGGCGATGTGTTTGCCGGTGCCTTCTGCAACAGCGAGTCGTTTCTCCGGAGCACCCAACATCATGCGATTGGCACAGTTCATCCTGATCCACCGGGAGGCCATCCTCGAAGCGTGGGACAGTTTCGCCGGCACCTTTCAGCCGGAAGCCCGGGTTATGGGCGCCAGGGAACTGCGCGATCACGCGGAGCAGATGCTGATCGAGATCGCCGCGGACATCAGCACCCCGCAATCGGTCCAGCAAGGCGTCGACAAATCCCGTGGCGAGGGGCCCAAGACTGGCGTCGACACGGCGTCGGAGACGCATGCCGGAACCCGCCTGCGTTCGGGCTTCAGTATCGATCAGCTGGTAGCCGAATATCGTGCACTGCGGGCCAGCGTGTTGCTGCTGTGGTCGGAGTGGCCCGATCGGGACGCCGAGTCTCGCGAGCAGGATACGCTGCGTTTCAACGAGGCGATCGACAAGGGACTGGCCGAATCGGTGTCGCGCTACTCGCAGACGGTCAGCGAATCGCAGGACGTCTTCCTCGGCGTGCTGGGGCACGATCTGCGCACGCCGCTTGGCGCCATCCTGCTGTCGGCCGAATTCTTTCTCTACGCCGACGAGCTGGACAGTCGCTATACCAAGGTCGCGGCGGGCATCTACACGAGCGTGCGCCGCGCCGAGAAGATCGTGGAGAACCTGCTCGACTTTGCGCGCACGCGGATCGGTAGCGGCATCCCGGTGGATCGCGTCGAAGCCGACCTCACGATGATGTGCGAGAACGTCGTGCAGGAGGTGCGCCTGTTGCATCCCGATTGCACCGTGGTGTTCCAGCCGGAGGAGCGCATCGTCGGCAAGTTCGACATCTCGCGCATGGGGCAGGTTTTCAGCAACCTGATCGAAAATGCCACCAAGCACGGTTCCCCCGGCTCACCGGTAACCGTCAGCCAGCAACTGGATGGCGACCATGCCGTGTTTGCGGTCCACAACGACGGCGAACCCATCGCAGCCGAAGACACGCTTCGGATCTTCAATCCGATGACGCGCCATTCGCAGTTTGCCCTCGGAGAGCGGGGCCCGAGCGCGGGGCTGGGGCTTGGCCTGTTCATCGCGCAGGAGATCGTCACCGCCCACGGCGGCACCATCAAGGTGGCATCCTCGGCGGCAAGCGGGACGACTTTCCGGGTGAGGCTGCCTTTGTGCAGCTATGAGCCGGTCGTTGGCTGACCCGCGTGGGGGCGGCTTCCGGGCTGCAGGCTCGCAAGTGCTCTCGTGCCCTCGACCTGAGGCGGCTGGCAGCGTGCAACGAAAAGGGCCGACTCCTGGCCGGCCCTGGCGCGTCGGGCGAACCGGGGATCTCAGGTATCCGCGTTCGTCGCCCACCCCTCGCGGTTGCCGCGGGTAAACACGCGGTCACCCTCGAGCACGTCGCCGGCGGCGTGCGCAGGCGACTCATGCAGCTTCGCGTAGATCGGGGTGAAGTCCGGATGCGTGGCCTCGAACAATTGTTCGAAGCTGTCGATCACGAAGTAGGTCTGCTGGTAGGTGTCGATGCGGTAGCGCGTGCTCATCACGCGTTCCAGCGTGAAACCGATGCGGTTCGGCGACGGCGAATCCAGCGAATAGATCGACTCGCCCTTGGAGCTGACGATGCCGGCGCCGTAGATGCGCATGCCCTCGGCGGTGTTGATCAGGCCGAATTCCACCGTGTACCAGTACAGCCGCGTCAGGTTCATCAGCGCGTCGGGGCCGATGGCGAACGCCTTCATGCCGCCGCGGCCGTAGGCCTGCATGTAGTCGGCGAACACCGGGTTGAGCAGCAGCGGCACGTGGCCGAACAGATCGTGGAACAGGTCCGGCTCGCTGAGGTAGTCGAGCTGGTCGGGCTTGCGGATCCACCAGCTGACCGGGAAGCGGCGGTTGGCCAGGTGGTCGAAGAACACCTCGTCCGGCAGCAGGCCTTCCACCGCCACCAGTTCCCAGCCGGTGGCGGCGCCGAGCACCTTGTTCACGTCGGTGAATTTCGGGATGCCACCGTCGCCGAGGCCGAAGCGTTCAACGCCGGCCATGAACTCCTTGCAGGCGCGACCGGACAGCATCTCGCGCTGGCGCTGGAACAGCGTGTCCCACACCTCGTGATCGGTCGTGCTGTAACTGGCCCACGGCTGCTCGACCACGCCGGTCGCATACACCGGCACGTAACCACGGTCGGTCTGCTGGTGTTCGACTTTGCGCGGCGTATCCATGGCGAGCTCCGAAAGGCGTGGGCAATCAGATATTGAGCTTACGGCGATCCGGGCGCACGAAGGTTGTTTTATTGCCCGCACCAACCCAATACTTGCATTATTCTTGCGCGAAGATACGTAACGACAGGAGTTTATTGCGCATGGCTACACTCGACCGCATCGACCTGCGTCTGCTCGCCGTTCTGCAGAGCGAGGGCCGCATCACCAACGCCGAGCTGGCCGAACGGGTCAGCCTGTCGCCCTCGGCATGCCTGCGCCGGCTGCAACGGCTGGAGGCGGAGCGGATCATCACCGGTTACGCCGCGCAGATCGATCCGCAGGCGGTCGGCCTGGGGCTGCAGGCATTCGTGCGGGTGCAGTTGAGCAAGCACGAGAGCGCGGCGATCGAGGGTTTCGTCGAACACGTCAACGGCTGGGACGAAGTCGTCGCCTGCCATGCGCTGACCGGCGACATGGATTACCTGCTGCACGTCTACGTGGCCGACCTCAAGGACTTCTCGCGCTTCCTGCTCGATCACCTGCTGAACGCCACCGGGGTCGCCGATGTCAATTCCAGCTTCGTGCTGCGTACGGTGAAGCGCTCGCCGTCGCTGCCGCTGGCCCAGCTCGAGCGCTGAGCCGCGCGCCGTATCAACTAACGCTAAACTAATCCACTGATGAGCATCGACACCACCACTGTTCCCGAGCGTGACCTGCTGCGCCCGCTGCGCTACCTGTGGCGCGTGCCGCTGCTGCTGCTGCACATCCTGCTGGGCGTGCTGTTGTGCTCGCTGATCCTCAGCTGGAACCAGCATGTGGTGATGGCCAATGGCCGCGAACCGTTCGCGCACCGGATGATCCGCTGGTGGTCGATCCAGCTGCTGCGCGTGTTCGGCATGCGTTCGGTGCGATTCGGCGAGCCGCTGGCCGATCCGGTGCTGTTCGTCGCCAACCACACCTCATGGATCGACATCGTGTTGCTGCACAGCCAGCGTGCCGCCTGCTTCGTGGCCAAGGCCGAGATCGCGCGCTGGCCGCTGGTCGGCTGGATGGCGGCCACCGGCGGCACCATTTTTCATCGTCGCGGCAGCAACCATTCGCTGTCCACGGTGATGCAGGTGATGGTCGATCGATTGCGCGGCGGCCGTTCGGTGGCGGTGTTCCCGGAAGGCGGCACTGGCTACAACGGCATACTGAAGGTGTTTCACGCGCGCATCTTCCAGGCCGCGCTGGATGCCGAGGTGCCGGTGCAGCCGGTGGCACTGCGCTTTGCCCGCGGCGGCCGCCGCGTGCTGGATGCCGGCTTCCGCGAAGACGAGAGTTTCGTGCACAACATCGTGCGCCTGCTCGGCGAGGCGCCGCTCGATGCCGAAGTGCATTTCCTCACGCCGGCGCCAGCCAGCCCGGATGCGCGGCGGCGCATGGCCGAGCTGTCGCGCGAGCGCATCCGGACAGCGCTGGAAGATGCCGCGCCGGACAATCGACGCCCATGAACCTGCCCCACGGAAAGGATTTCCGTCCACCCTGGCCGCTGCGCAGCGGCCACCTCCAGACCATGCTGTCTTCCAGCGGCGTGCGCCGCATGCTGCTGCCGCGCGCGGCCCGAACGGTGTCACAGGACGCCGTCGCGGTAGTGGTCGACGGCGGCGGTGGGGTACGCCTCACCGGCGCCTACACCGCGCAGAGGACCCACCCCCGGGCGCGCGGACTGGCGGTGCTGTTCCATGGCTGGGAAGGCAGCGTCGATTCCACGTATGTATTGCAGACCGGCAGCCGGCTGCTCGCCGACGGCTGGGACATCTTCCGGCTGAACTTTCGCGATCACGGCGACAGCCACGGCCTCAACGAGGCGCTGTTCCACTCCTGTCGCATCGACGAGGTGGTGCACGCACTGGGCGATATCGCGCAACGCTGGCCGGCCCGCCCGATCGCGCTGGCCGGGTTTTCGCTGGGCGGCAACTTTGCGCTGCGCGCCGCGTTGCAGACGTCGCGCGTGGGCATTCCGCTGAGCTACGTGCTGGCGGTGTGCCCGATCATCGATCCCGGCGAGGGGCTGTTTTCGCTGGAGGAAACCGCGCCGTGGTTCTACCAGGCCTACTTCATGCGCAAGTGGCGGCATTCGCTGCAGGCCAAGCAGAAGGCGTTTCCGCAGCACCAGTATTTCGAGATGTCCGAACTGAATCAGCACCTGCGCGGGCTGACCGAGGCGATGGTGCTGCGGCATACCGACTTCAAATCGTTGCAGCAATATCTGGACGGCTATTCGGTGGCAGGCGACATCATGCAGGCGATGCAGATCCCCGCCAGCATCCTCACCGCCAGGGATGATCCGGTGATCCCGGTAAGCAGCTTCGAGAAGCTTCGGCTGCCGGCGAACGTCGAACTGGACATTGCCGATTTCGGTGGCCATTGCGGCTTCATCCGCGACTGGGGCATGACCAGTTACACCGATGACTACATCGCCGCCCGCTTCAACGCGGTGGCCGACGCGGCCGCGGCGCCGGCCATGGCAACCGGCTGAGCGTCACGCCAATGCCCCGCCCGGCGACGGGCCCTGGGGCACTCATCCGTTCGCACCGATAGCCCGCTGGCGCATCCAGCAGGCGACGCTCATGCGGTCGCGCGTGGCCGGCAGCACCTCGTGCTCGAACTGCGCCGACAGGAACAGCAGCAAGCTGCCGGCGTGCGGATACACGTCGCGATATGAGCCGTCGGCCAGATACAGCCGCAGCGCGCCGCCATCGGCCTCCTGCCAGGCGTCGTTGAGGTAGAACACCGCCGAGAGCACCCGCGCATCATCGTCGCGCAGGCAATCGAGATGCCGCGCGTAGCCGGCGCCGGGCCGGTACACCGCGTAGTGCGACTCGCAGTCGACCAGGCCCAGCATCAGCCGGCGGCTGAGTGTCACCCGCAGCTCGTCCATGTGATCGGCGAACGCCTGCTGGGGCGCGCTCATCGCGCCGCTGTGAAACCAGTACGTGCTGTCGCCACGCAATGACGAGTCGGCGCGGTCGGCGCCGGTACGCGCCGGCAACAACTGCCTCGCGTCGTGCATCGCCGCACATTCGCCGGCCAGTGCCCGGGTCTGCTCCAACGGCAACGGATGCGGCAGCACGCACCAGCCATCGACGGCGAGCGCGCGCGTCGCGCTGGTGAATTCGTGGGAGCGGGTGGTCATCGGACGCCTGGACAGCACGGGATAGCGAAATCGCCGATCCCGTGCAGGTCGTCCGCGACCCGACAAAGAAAAGGATGGTTGGCGGAAGCCGCCGGGACAGTCCGTCAGCATACGCTCAATGCCCTGGGGTCAGCGTTAGCGTTGGCGCAACGGGTCGAGCAGCGCCGACAGCCCGTTGTGGTCGATCTCCAGCGCCAGTGCCAGCAGGCGTCCCAGTTCGCCGGGCGGCAGGCCCTTGCGCGCGAACCACGCCAGATAGGCGCCGGGCAGGTCGGCGAGCAGCCGCCCCTGGTATTTGCCATACGGCATGCGCACCCGCACAAGTTTCTGCAGGTCCTGCGCTTCCATGCTATTTCGCAAACAGCTGCGCGCGATCCGCAAACGCCTTGAACTCCAGTGCGTTGCCGCAGGGATCAAGCAGGAACATCGTGGCCTGCTCGCCGCGCTGGCCCTGGAAGCGGATATGCGGTTCCACCACGAAGCGCACGCCAGCCGCCTGCAACCGCTCGGCCAGCGCTTTCCATGCATCCATCGACAGCACCACGCCGAAGTGCCGTACCGGCACCTGGTCACCATCCACGTCATGTGCGGTGACGGCGCGCGCTTCTTCCGGAGCCAAATGCGCCACGATCTGGTGGCCGTGGAAATCGAAGTCGACCCAGCTGCCGCTGGAACGGCCCTCGGGGCAACCCAGCAGGTCGCCGTAGAAGGCTCGGGCGTTGGCCAGCGAGGTCACCGGGAAGGCGAGGTGGAACGGTGGCAGTTCGTGCATGGCTGGACCGGGAGGCAAATCGCGAGCTTCGCGGTGGAAAGGTCTTCGGTCAACCTGGCAAAGGTATCGGCGCATGGCCATCCACGCGCTGCCCGAACGGGAAGCCCATCGTTCCGGCCTCCGCCGGAAGGGTGGGCTTCGACGCGCGCTTCACGGTTTCACAAGCTTCAGCGTCATCCGGTCCGACTCGCCGATCGCCTTCATCTTCGCGTGCTCGCCGTCGGGCCCGGCCAGATCCGGGGGCAGGCGGTGCACGTTGATGTCTTCCGGGTCGCTCGGGTTGGCGTTGACCTGCGACACGCCGGCGACGCGGAAGCCGGTCTTGAGGGCCAGCGCGATCAGGTAATCCTCGGGCAGGCGGTGCAGGGTCTTGGCGCTGTCCACCGCATCGGCGAACGGCCTGGCGCGATGTTCGGTGACGCCGAACACGCCGCCGGGTTTGAGGACCTGGAAGGCGGCCTGGAATACCGCGTCGAGCGTGGCCGGGCTGTGGTTGAGCCAGTCGTGCGTGTTGCGGAAGGTGAGCACCATGTCGGCGGAGTTGGCGGCACCCAGGTTCACCTGGAACGGCGGGGCGAACGGGATGATTTTCTCGACGTGTCCGTACACCGCCGGATTGGCCTTGAGCATGGCGCTGAACTTCGCCGCCGTCGCCGGCGCGGCTTCGATCAGGTGGCCGTGCGCGTAAAGGAACGGCGCGAGGATCTCGGTGTACCAGCCGCCACCGGGGGACAGTTCGATCACGGTCATGTCCGGTTTGATGCCGAAGAACTGCAAGGTGTCCACCGGATGACGGTAGCGGTCGCGCGCCTGATTGGCCGGCGACCGCCAGTGGCCCTGCGCCGCCTGCTGCAGCGATGTGCTTGGGTGGTCGGCTGCGGTGGCGGCGCTGGCGGCGGCAGGCAGCAGCAACGTCACGATCAGCGGGATAAGCAGCTTCGTGGCACGCTCAAACATGGTTCGACCCTCCTGACGATGGGGGCTCAAGACTACGCCGAAACGGGTGGCCGACTGCAACCGCGCCGGTGCCGTCCGCGAGGCGGCTGAAGACCTTCGGCCCGTCCGCCGCTCCCCGACAGCGCGCATTCGGCGCTAGGATGTGCTGACGGGGCGGTTGACGGGGACAGCGACGGTGAAAACCGGCTTTCTTGACGACGGCGGGAAGACGGGGGCGCTGTTGCGGTCCCACCCATGGACGCGGTCCGGGCTGGGGCCGATCGAGCAATGGCCCGACTCGCTGCGCACCGTGGTGAGCCTGATGCTCGACTCGCCGTGCCCCACGTTCCTGTTGTGGGGCGAGCAGCGCATCTGCCTGTACAACGATGGTTACATCCCGCTGCTGGGCAAGCGGCATCCCGCCGCGCTGGCGGCGCCGTTCCGGCAGACCTGGCCGGAGATCTGGGACGAGCTCAGCCCGCTGATCGATCGCGCCTATGCCGGCACGTCGACGTTCCTGGAAGACCTGCCGTTGCTGGTCGAGCGCAATGGCTTCCGGGAGCAGGTGTACTTCACGTTCTCCTACTCGCCGCTGCGTGAACCGCAAGGCGGTGTGGCAGGCCTGTTCTGCACTTGCACCGAGACCACGGGGCGGCGACAGGCGGAGGCCGCACTGCGCTACAACGAAGCGCGCTGGCGCAGCCTGTTCGAGCACATGCAGGAAGGCTTCTTCGTGGCCGAGGCACTACGCGACGCGCAGGGAACGATCGTCGATTTCCGCCTGGTCGAGGCCAACCCGGCCTTCGAAGCGCAGCGGGGTTTCGAGCCTGGCACCGCGCCCGGACGGTCGATCCGCGAGATGCTGCCGCCGGTGCCGGTGGCGCTCCTGCACGCATACGCCGAGGTGCTCGAAAGCGGCCAGCCGCGCCAGTTCGAAATCGACCTCGGTCCGGCCAATGGCCGCTGGTACGAAGTGCGCGCACGTCCCGCCGAGTACGCCGACCGCGTCGCCGTGATGTTTCTGGACATCACCGCGCGCAAGAAGGCCGAGGTTGCCTTGCGCCGCAGCGAAGTGCAGTTCCGTCGGCTGGCGCAGGCGATGCCGGACCAGGCGTGGACGGCGCGGCCCGATGGCGCGTTGGACTGGTTCAACGATCGCGTCTATGACTACACCGGGCGCACGGTCGGCGACCTCCAGGGCGATCGCTGGCGCAGCATCGTGCATGCCGATGACCGGCCGGCAGCCGAAGCCAGCTGGGCGCGGGCGGTGGTCAGCGAAGCGCCGTACCAGGCCGAGTTCCGCCTGCGTCGCGCCGATGGCGCTTACCGCTGGCACATCGCGCGGGCCCTGCCGATTCTGGCCGAGGACGGCAGCATCGACCGCTGGATCGGCACCAATACCGACATCGAAACGCAGAAGCGCGCCGCCGAATTGCTCGAACTGCGCATTGCCCAGCGCAGCCGCGAGCTGGAGAAGGCCAACGAGGAGTTGCGCCAGTCGCAGAAGATGGAGGCGGTCGGCCAGCTCACCGGCGGCATCGCGCACGATTTCAACAACCTGCTGACCGGCGTGATCATCGGCCTGGAACTGATGCAGGCCCGGCTGACTCAGGGGCGGCGCGACGAGGCCGAGCGTTGCGCCGGCATGGCGATGCAATCGGCACAGCGGGCCGCCGCGCTCACCCATCGGCTGCTGGCCTTCTCGCGCCGCCAGCCGCTGGAGCCGCGCGCGGTATGCGTGAACGAACTGATCCGGTCCATGAAGGAGCTGATCGGACGCACGATCGGGCCGTCGATCCAGCTCGACATGTGCGAGTGCGCGGGCCTGTGGACCACCCATTGCGATCTCAACCAGCTGGAAAACACCCTGCTCAACCTGGTCATCAACGCACGCGATGCGATGCCCGACGGCGGCCGGCTGACGATCGCCGCGTGCAACCGCGAGGTCGGCGCCGAAACGCTGGCGCAGCACGGGGCCGGTCCGGGCGAGTACGTGTGCCTGACGGTGAGCGACGATGGCGTCGGCATGACGCCGGAAACCGCCGCGCGCGTGTTCGAGCCGTTCTACACCACCAAGCCGATCGGCCGGGGCACCGGTCTGGGCCTATCGATGGTCTACGGCTTCGCGCGGCAGTCGGGTGGCTACGTGCAGCTCGACAGCCAGCTTGGCGTAGGCACCGATGTCAGCGTCTACCTGCCGCGCTACCACGGTGCGGTGGAAGAATCGCCGTCGTACAAGGCGCAGGCCCCGTTGCCCAGGGCCGCCTCGCGAACCGTGCTGGTGGTGGACGACGAGCCGCAAGTACGCGAACTGATCGCGGCGCTGCTGCGGGATCTGGGCCACCGCTGCCTGCAGGCCGCGGATGGGCCCGACGGGCTGGAGGTCATCTGCTCACCGGCGCACGTCGTGGACCTGCTGATCACCGATGTCGGCCTGCCCGGCCTCAGCGGGCGCCAACTCGCGGCACGGGCGCGCGAACTGCAGCCCGGCCTCAAGGTGTTGTTCATTACCGGCTACGCGGACGATGCCATCTTCGACGTCGACGCGGCGAGCGGGGTGGAGCTGTTGAACAAGCCGTTCACCACGGCCGAGCTGGCCGCACGGGTGCGCCGCCTGACCGCGGCCGTCGAAACGGCGGGGACGCACAACGGGTGACGTTGCGACGTGGTGGTTGTCATACTGTTTCCAAAATGGAGTTGCGTATGTCATCTGCTACTGCGGGACGCGTGTTGATCGTCGAGGACGACCCGGTGGTAGCCATGGTGGTCGAGGACATCCTGCGCGACATGGGCTACGAGGTGCTCATCAACATCACGCTCGAGCACGCCATGTTCGAGCTGGACGATGGCGAGGTCGATGCGGTGCTGCTGGACATGCAGCTGCGCGGCAAGGACGCCCGCCCGCTGGTGCTGGAATTGCTGGCCAGGAAGCTTCCGTTCCTGGTGCTCTCCGGCGCCGACCAGACCGCGTTGATAAACGAGTTTCCGCAGATCCGCGTGCTGCCCAAGCCGTTTGGCAAGGCGACGCTGGAGGAGGCGGTGCGCGACCTGCTGGGCCGCCCCGGCGTCGCCACGCCCGCGCCGGCCGCCTGACGGCAGGCCCTGCGCTCGACCGATCTGCCGTCGGCGGATCCCCCTGCAACAGCGGACGCATGCCGACATCGACACCTGTTCTCAGTGCCGCCAACCCTCGGCGTTCAATCCGCCGCCACACAGCGCCCCAGCGCCCATGCGCGCAACGCCTGCACCTGTTCGCGCATCAGCACGGAAAGTGGCCGTGTCTGCGTCAGCGCATTGAGCAGCGTTGTCTGGTCCGGCGGGGTGTCGTTGCCGGCGGCGTCGTAGAGTGAGCTGACGATGGTCTGCTCGATTTCGGCGCCGGAGAAGCCGTCGCTGGCGGCGGCGAGGGCGGGCAGGTCGAAGCTGGCGGGGTCGAGTTTGCGGCGGGCCAGGTGCATCGCGAAGATCTCGCCGCGCACGGCTTCCTTCGGCAGGTCGACGAAGAAGATCTCGTCGAAGCGGCCCTTGCGCAGGAGTTCGGCGGGCAGCTCCTGCACCGCGTTGGCGGTGGCGACGACGAAGACCTTGGCCTTGCGTTCGGCCATCCAGGTCAGCAGGTAACCGAGCACGCGGCGCGACACGCCGCCGTCATCGCCGCCGCCGGCCAGGCCCTTCTCGATCTCGTCGATCCACAGCACGCACGGCGCCAGCAGCTCGGTGCTGGCCAGCGCCTCGCGCAGGTTCTTTTCGGTCTCGCCCTGGTACTTGTTGTACAGCGTGCCGAAGTCCAGCCGTACCAGCGGCACGCCGAAGCCGCCGGCGATCGCCTTCGCCGCCAGGCTCTTGCCGCAACCCTGCACGCCGAGCAGCAGCACGCCCTTGGGCGGGTCGAGCGCAGGGTCGGGCGTGGCGGCGAGGAACACCGCGCGCCGGCGCTGCACCCATTCGCGCACGCGACCGACCCCGGCGATGTCGGCGAAGCTGGCGGTGGCGTATTCGTAGTGCAGCAGGCCGGAACGGTTGAGCAGGTCGAACTTCGACTGCATCAGCTCCGGCAGGTCCTGCGGGCCCAGCGCGCCGTCGTTGTAGATCAGCTTGCGCACGATGCGCCGCGCGTCGGGTGCCGACAGGCCGAGCAGGTTGCGCACGATGGTGCGCGCGGCGTCGTTGTCGACCGTGATGTTGCGGCCCTGCTCGCGCTGCCAGGCCACCGCCTCGCCACGCAGGATGCCGGCCAGCTCCTTGAGGTCGGGCAGCGACAGCGGCACGCGCAGGGCCAGCGCCTCGAGTTCCTCGGGAAGCTCCACCTTGGCGCCGACCAGCACGATGGTGTGCGCGGCCGAACGCTGACGCTGCACGATCTCGCGCAGCTGGCGCAGGCTCATCGCGTAGCGCAGCAGGCCGTGGAAGTCGAACATCAGGTAGATGCCGCGCTGGTCCTGCGCGCGGATCGCGTCCAGGGTGGCGGTGGCGTCCGGCGCCACTTCGGCGTCGGTTTGGGCGAAGTCGAGCCGGCCCAGGCCGTCGGTGAGCGTCCAGCGCCACAGCGGGTGCAGCGCCTGCGCGATCACGTGGCGGAAGCATTCGATCACGCGCTGCTCGTCCACCGTCTCGATCACCAGCAGCGGCGTGGCCGCGCGCACCAGCGTGGTGAGGTCTTCCAGCTCGCCCATGTTGCCCCCTGTGAAGCGGGCCAGTTTACAGATCGGCAGCCCTTCTGGCTTCACGCGCGGCGGTATACGCTGGATCTTCCCCCGCCGCGAGAGTGCCGCCATGCGCCTGCTGCTGTCGTTGTTGCTGATGGTTTCGTCGCTGCCCCTGCTTGCCGCGCCGCAGCTGGACAAGCTCACCTTGCCTCCGGGTTTCCACATCGCGCTGTACACCAGGGATGTGCCCGACGCGCGCGAGATCGCCGTGGGAACGAACGGCACCGTTTTCGTCGGCTCGACCGACGCCGGCAAGGTTTACGCGCTGACCGACGGCAATGGCGATGGCTTCGCCGACAAAGTGCGCGTGATCGCCAGCGGCCTGCAGCTGCCGATGGGCGTGGCGTTTCACCGTGGCGACCTGTACATCTCGGCGGTCAGCCGGATCGTGGTGTTGCGTGACATCGAACAGCATCTGGATGCGCCGCCGAAGCCCGAGCTGATCACCGACAAGCTGACCCGCGAAACCCATCATGGCGGCAAGTTCCTGGCGTTCGGCCCGGACGGCAAGCTGTACGTGCCGATCGGCTCGCCGTGCAATGTCTGCGATCCGGCGCCCGCGCACGGCAAGCTCGTCCGCATGAACGCGGACGGCTCCGGCATCGAGGACGTGGCCCGCGGCATCCGCAACACCGTCGGCTTCGACTGGCAGCCGGGCACCCGGCGGCTGTGGTTCACCGACAACGGCCGCGACCTGCTCGGCGACGATGTGCCCAGCGACGAGTTGAACGAAGTCACCCGGGTCGGCGAGCATTTCGGCTTTCCCTATTGCCACCAGGGCGACGTGCTCGACCCCGAGTTCGGCCAGGGCAGGAAGTGCAGCGACTACACCGCGCCGGTGCTGAAGCTCGGCGCGCACGTGGCCTCGCTGGGCATGCGCTTCTATGAGGGAAAGCAGTTCCCGGCCAGCTACCGTGGCGCGATCATCGTGGCCGAACACGGCTCGTGGAACCGCACGCGCAAGTCCGGCTACCGGGTGATGACGGTGCGCCTGAGCGGCAGCAAGGTACTCGCGTATGAGCCGCTGATCACCGGGTTCGAACAGGACGAAAGCGCCTGGGGACGCCCCGTTGACGTGCAGCCGCTGCCCGATGGCAGCTTGCTGGTCAGCGACGATCTGGCCGGGGCGGTGTATCGGGTGACGTACAAGCCTTGAACCTGGTGGGGTGACCCGATCCAGTCTTCGCCGGCATCGCTCTGCAACAACGAAACCACCCACGGGAGAATGGCCATGCAACTACGCAGCGACAATTTCGACAACGGCCGGCGGATCCCCGCCCGGTTCGCCTTCGGCAAGGTGGCGCGGCCGTTCGCGCTGTCAGACAACCACAGCCCGCATCTGGCATGGAAAGGCGCACCTCCGGCCACCCGCTCGTTCGTCATCACCTGCATCGATACCGACGTGCCCAGCCGTGGCGACGACGTGAACAAGCCCGGCCGCACGGTGCCGGCGGACCTGCCCCGGGTGGAGTTCGTGCACTGGCTGATCGCCAACATCCCGGCCGAATGCGGCGAACTGGCCGCCGGTGCCTGCAGCGACGAGGTCACCCCTCGCGGCAAACGCGAACCGTACGGGCCGCCGGGCAGCGTGCAGGGTGTGAATGATTTCACCGGCTGGTTTGCGGGCGATGCCGAGATGGGCGGTGAGTACCTTGGCTACGACGGCCCGTGCCCGCCATGGAACGATGCGTTGCTGCATCACTATCACTTCAAGGTCTACGCACTCGACACGGCGTCGCTGCCCTTGATCAGCGGCTTCTCGCTGGCTGAATTGCATTCGGCGATGGTCGGGCACGTGCTGGCCGAGGCCGAGCTGGTCGGTGTGTACAGCCTCAATCCGCTGGTCGGCGACTGACAAGGCATCGGCGCGGCGTGCAGGCTGCGTCGACTCTCTTCACGCTCGCATGGCATGGGCTATGGGTGAATGGCAGCACGCGACACCCCCAACGCGACCGCCCCCCACAACGAGGATGCCCCCATGCTTCACTACGCCTTGGTTTTTCTGGTCATCGCCATCATTGCCGCTGTGCTGGGTTTTGGCGGCATCGCTGGCGCTGCCGCCGGCATCGCGAAGATCCTGTTTGTCATCTTTCTGATCCTGGCGATCATCGCGTTTTTCCGTCGTGCCAGGTAACGGGCGCAAGTTGCGCCTTGGTTGCGTCATAGTGAGTCTTCCCCGGAGCATGCAATGAACAAACCGATCGAAAACCCCGAGCCGACCGCCGGCAGCCGCATCGACGAGCGCGCCGAACGGATCAAGCAGGCCACCAGCAGTGCCGTGGCCAGCACCAAGGAGACGGTGGACCGCGCTGCCGACCACGTCGAGGAGGGCCTGCATCGCGCCACCGACAAGGCAGCCGACGCCGCCAACCGCGCGACCGACAAGGCCGCCGAGATCGGCGAACGCGGTCGCGAGGTCTACGACGAAACCATGGATCGCGCCGACGAGTGGCTGGAACGGGCGCGCGGGTACGTGCGCGAGAAGCCGGTGCAGTCCGTCGCCATCGCGCTGGGCGCCGGCTGGCTGCTTGGCCGCATCCTGCGGCGTTGAGTCCACCAACGCGGCAGGGGCAGGGAATGCACGACGAGAGCGAATCGCCCCGCGAAGCAGCGGCACCGGACCCGGCGTCGCCGGCGTCTGGGCTGCTGACCGAGATCGGCCAGCTCGGCCGCGCCATCAGGCAACTGTTTGGCGCGCAGATGCACCTGCTGGCAGCGGAACTGGGGCTGGCCCGCAGCGCGGTATCGTGGATGCTGGCCGCGGGGCTGGCGGCGACCGTGGCCGGCGTCGGCCTGGGTCTGACCCTGCTGGGATTGCTTGGGCTGCTGCTGGCTGGCTGGCTGGGCTCGTGGCTCGGGGCGCTGGTGGTGCTGGCCCTGCTGCAGGTGGCGTTCCTGGTCGGTTCGATCCTGCTGGTGCGCCGCTGCATGCACTGGATGAGCCTGCCTGCCACGCGCGGCGAATGGAGTGCGATGATGCGCGATACCGTGCGCAAGGCCGACATCGCGAACGAAGGCGGGCCCGACGGCACGCCACGCGGCGGCATCAGCAGCGGTGCCATGCGAGGCAACCGGGGGGAAGATCGGGCATGAGCGTTTTCGAGCAGTTGACGCGAGTCAAGGCGGCACAGCGGCGCACGGCAGCGGCGCGGCAGACCCTGCGGCCGCCGGTGACGGCGCTGCTGCGGCGCGGCCACACCCATCCGTTGACTGCGGTGGGAGCCGCGGCGGGGGCCGGCTTCGTGCTGGGCAGCCTCAACGTGCATCCGCTGCATGTGCCCGGCGTGGGGCCGTTGCTCAGCGGCGGTCTGGCCGATGCGGTGGCCTTCGGCGCGCGGCTGGTCGCCGAGCTGGGTGTGGTGGGCGCAGCCGTCGATCGCGGCGCGCCGGACCGCCGTGCCGATGACGTCGCCACGAGTGACGGCGGCCCCGCATGAAGGAGGTCGAGCCGCTGTTGCCGCCGGCCGAAAGCGCGAGTGTTCCGGTCGACGCCGAGGCGATCGGGCTCGATTCGGTCGCACCGGATTTTCCGCCGGGCGGTTTGGCGGGCGGACTGAAGGCCAACCGCAGCATCCGCCGCCACCTGCGCGCGGTGCGGGTGGCGCTCAACGTGATGTTGTTTCTGGCGTTGATGTACACCGTCACGCTGACGCGCGCGCTGTTGATACCGCTGGTGCTGGCCGCGTTCCTGGGGCTGGCGCTCAACCCGCTGGTTGCTGCCGGCGCGCGCCTTCGGCTGCCCCGCTGGCTGAGCGCCAGCGTGTTGATGATCGGGCTGATCGTGGGCATCGGCAGCGGTATCAGCCTGCTGGCGCAGCCGGCGATCGGCTGGTTTCACGGCGCCCCCGCCGCCATCCACAGCTTCGTGCCGAAATTTCGCACGCTCACCCAACCGCTGGAGGCGGCCAATCGCGCCACCCAGAGCCTGGTCAACGGCCGCTCGGGCAGCCGTACGGTGACGTCGCAGGCGACCCCGATGTCGATCAGCGCCTGGGACGTGGTGTCGACCGCGCCCAAGGTGCTCGCGGCGGTGCTGAGCGTGCTGCTGCTGGTGTTCTTTTTCCTGATCTACGGCGACACGATGCTGCGACGGCTGGTGGAGATCACCCCCAGCTTTGCCTACAAGCGTCACGCCGTAAGCATCGTGCGCGGTATCCAGACCGAGATCTCGCGCTACCTGCTCACCGCGTTGCTGATCAACGCCAGCGTGGGCGCGATCACCGCCGGCATGTTGTGGCTGTACAAGGTGCCCGATCCGTTGCTGTGGGGTGCGGTGGCGATGTTCGCCAACTTCATTCCCTATGTGGGCGCGATCGTCACCACCGCGCTGCTGGCGATGGTGAGCATGCTCTACGCGAACGACGCCAACCTCGACGTGTTCCTGCCGGCGCTCACCTTCGTCGGCATCACCGCGGTGGAAGGCAACCTGATCACGCCGATGATCCAGGGCGCCAGCATGCGGCTGAGCCCGATCGCGATCCTGCTGTGGCTGCTGGTCTGGGGCTGGCTGTGGGGCATCCCCGGCGCCTTGCTGGCCGTGCCGATGCTGACCTGCACCAAGCTGATAGCCGAACGCGTGCGCGGCTGGAACTGGTTTGCGGTGATCGTGCAGCGCTAGAAACGACCGATCGTTTCGTTCGCGCCATGCCGTGTGGCGGCGGTCCCGGGTCCAACCCCTTCCGTTCGCGTTGAACGAGCCGGCCGCCACCATCCGTCCGTACCGAGCGAAGTACGGACGGAATCCCGGCAGCTCCGCGCATCGGCATGGGCCGCTGCGGCGTCAGTCATCTCTTCCGCGTGCGCGACGCGCCCAGCTTGCGCGTGAGCGTGTTGCGGCCGACACCGAGCGCGCTGGCGGCGTTCTGGCGGTGGCCTTCGCTGGCCTGCAGCGCGGCCTGCAACAGAGTGCGGTCCAGCGCTTCGCGGGCGCGGGCGTGGATGTCCGTTTCACCACCGGCCAGTGCGGCCACCACCCACTCGCGCAGCGCATCGGTCCATTCGCCGCCGCCGGGCGCCACGGCGCCGGCACCCAGATCCGCCGGCAGGATTTCACTACCCGGCGCGATCACTGCCAGCCGGCGGCACAGGTTCTCCAGCTCGCGCACATTGCCGGGGTAGTCGCGCTGCGCAACCAGCTTCAACGCCGCCTTCGAGAAGCGCTTCGACGGCAGCTTCAGGTCCCTCGCCGTGGCGGCGAGGAAGTGTTGCGCCAGCAGCGGGATGTCGCTGCGGCGCGTGCGCAGCGGCGGCAACTCGATGCGCACCACGTCGAGACGGTGCATCAGGTCGGCGCGGAACTGCCCGCCAGCGACGCGTGCGGCCAGGTCCTGGTGGGTGGCGGCGACGATGCGCACGTTGCCGCGGATCAACTCGCGTCCACCGACGCGATAGAACTCGCCGCCGGCCAGCACGCGCAGCAGGCGGGTCTGCAGCGCCAGCGGCATGTCGCCGATCTCGTCGAGAAACAGCGTGCCGCCCTCGGCCTGCTCGAAACGGCCGGCGACGCGCCGGCTGGCGCCGGTGAACGCGCCGGCCTCGTGGCCGAACAACTCGCTTTCCAGCAGTTCGCTGGGAATCGCCGCGGTGTTCAACGCCACGAACGGCTTCTCGTGGCGCGCGCTTTCCTCGTGCAGCGCACGTGCCACCAGTTCCTTGCCGGTGCCGGTTTCGCCGGTGATCAGCACATTGAGATCGCTGGCGGCGATACGGCCGATCAGCCGGAACACCTCGCGCATCGGCACACTTTCGCCGAGCAGTGCGTCGGTCGCCACGGTGGCGTGGTGGTCAGCCACCGTCGGCGACGCGACGCTGGCCAGCGCGCGCTGCACGCTGGCCACTGCGTGATCGAGATCGAACGGCTTGGCCAGATAATCCACCGCGCCCGCGCGATACGCCGCGGCAGTGGTGGCGACATCGGTGTAGGCACTCATCACGATGACCGGGCCGATACCCTGCGCCTGCAGTTCGCCGAGCAGGCCCAGCCCGTCTTCCCCCGGCATGCGCACGTCGGTGAGCAGCAGGGCGGGGCGCGTGTCCCGCAGCGCTTCGCGCGCGGCCGCCACGTCGCCGAACTCGCGAACCGTCAAGCCTGCATCGCGCAGGGCTTCCGCCAGCACGAAACGCACGCCGCGATCGTCGTCGACGATCCAGATTTCCTCAGTCATGTGCTCGCTCCAGTGGCAGATACAGCGAGAACACCGTCTCGCCCGGGCGGCTCGCACAGCGCAGCTCGCCGCCATGCTCGTGCGCGATCTCGCGTGACAGCGCCAAACCCAGGCCGCTGCCATCGACGCGGCCGGATACCAGTGGCTGGAACAGCGTGTCGCGCAAGGCCGCCGGCACGCCGGTGCCGTCGTCGATCACATCCACCCGCAGCGCCATGCGCAGCACCCGTTCGCCCAGGTTCAGGCCGTGCTCGATCCGCGTGCGCAAGGTCAACGTACGCGCGCCGGCTTCCAGTGCATTGCGCGCGAGGTTGAGCAGCACCTGCTGCAGCCGGTCCGCATCGCCGAGCAGGTCCGGTACGCTGGGGTCGTAGTCGTGGCGCAGCTGCGGCGGCGACGATTCGGCCTGCAGCAGATCGGTCAGCCGCCCCAGCAATTGATGGATATTCACCGGGCCGAGCCGCACCGTGCCATCGTGATGCAGCAGCCGGTTCGCCAGCGCGCCGAGCCGATCCGCCTCATCGATGATCAGGCCCGCCAGCGCCCGCAGGTCCGCGTTGTCGACCCGCCGCTGCAGCAGCTGCGCCGCGCCGCGCAGGCCGGCCAGCGGGTTCTTCACTTCATGCGCGAAGCCACGCAGGGTGGCCGATAGCGGTGAACTGTTCGACAGCGGCTGGGCCAGCACGTGCACTTCCAGCAGCAGGCCGTCCTCGAACGGCTGCAGCGCGATATCCGCCGTGATTTCCCGGGCACCGACCACCGCCAGCGATATACCGCGCCATTGCGCGGGGCGTTGCTCTTTCAACACCCTGGCGGCCTGCGCCAGCGCGTCCGGTTCCCTCAGCAGCAGGTCGAGCGGCTGCCCGACCACGTTCCTCAACCCCAGCTCCAGCCGCTCGGCCAATGCCGGGTTGATCCAGCTCAGGCGCAACTCCGCATCGACCAGAGCCAGCCCGGTCGCCATCTGTGCCGCCCATGTCCGCCACGCCCGATCGTTCATTGCACCATGATGGGCAATGCGTCGACTTGGTGCAAATGAAGCGGCCGGGAAGCACCGCGGATGCATCGCCGTCGTGGACAGAACTCCATAGTTTGTAGGCCAAACACAAACTATGGAGAACGGGCTGCCTACAAACTATGGAGTTTGGGCCGCGATCGAGTTACCTCAGGGCCGTCCTGACCTCGTAATGGAGTGCCGGAATCAGCATTCCGCCGCAAGCCGCACCTAGCAGCCGCCAATCGGACCACAGCCAAGCTCCCCTGGGCCGGCCGCAACCGTCGCAAACCGACCCATAGCTGCCACTCATCACGCGCCCACTTCCGGGGTGGCGGCGAGCAGGAGCCGGCCGCATGAGTCAAGATGTTAGGCATTTTGGGAAGACGGATTGCCGGCATGAGCATTACGAAAAATGATCAGCGCAAATGGTGCTTGAACTTCTTTAAATCTAAGGTCAAAGAGTTTGATTTTTATCTCCGTGGAGTTGTTGAATGTTGTGATCAATCGATGCTGAGATTCAAAACATCAAGGCAAGGCACGGAGCACACTGAAAATAAGATAGTTTTCGCGTTTTCAGCATTCGCAAACACCATCCAGACACTGAAAGACAGTGGATCAATTTTTCTGCCCACTAAGATTACTTGGGGTGACATTGCAGGCTTACGCCACGGCAAATTCATGGAATTAAGCAGAAATGCAGCAACCCATGATGGGCATCCAATCGTCACGGCGTGGGCAGATGGCCACTATTTTGTTCCGGCGGACATCCATCGATTTGATTCGAGGGGCGATCTCATTAAAATTGTGGCGCCGACTGAGGACGTTAGCCAGTTTTGTCTCGAATTTTCCCGGGACTTCGGTGACTTTCTTGCCACCCGAGTTCGTGCATTAGAGCCTATGGAAAGTGTCGGCTTCGGCATTGATGAGCTCGAGCATGGCTTACAGTCTCGCTTTGTTCCTGAGTTCGTCAGACAATTATTTCGAGATCGAAGATCCGAGATCGAAAAGGCGATGGCCGAAGTAAAAACTGATCCAGCAGAAGGTTGCCGGTCCATATTGATGCAAGTCATTGAGTTTTGTGACGAACGCCTTGCCGCAAGCCAGATGAACTAAATGACCTCTTCTGGCCGATGCCGGACGCGGCCGGCCTATCGAAGACTGATAGCATTCGCTCTGGAGTCATAAATGTCATCAGGGATGTTCATGAGCCAAACCCTCCGATCGCTCGCCTTGGCTATGCTCCTGTCGGCGCCCATTTCGCCCTCAACGAGCGCCGAGGTGATCAAGGTCCAAGGCGCCCGTCTGCAACACGTCTTGACGACGCTCGCGGAGAGCGCAAAGCCCGGCGTGTTGGGAATTACGGCGGTGGATCTGCGCACAGGAACCCGGGTCCGAGTTAACGCAGGTCGTGCGTTCCCCATGATGAGCGTCATCAAGGCGCCCGTTGCCGCAGCGGTGTTGGCCCAGGTTGATGCCGGTCTGATCGGGTTGGACCAGATGGTCGCCGTTGATCGAGAAGATCTTGTACCGGGGGCAGCAGTGCCATCAATCGGGGCTGTATTCAAGGGCGAGCGCATGCGCTTCACAGTCCGGCGTTTGCTGTCCGCCGCGGTCAGCGAGAGTGACAACACGGCGGTCGACGCCCTGATCAAGCTGGTTGGCGGGCCACGTGTGGTCACCCGGTTTCTGCGGGACCACGGCATCGACAGCATGCGCGTAGATCTTTCCGAGGGCGACGTTGGCCGTATATTCCGAGATACCACCGACGGGCGCGCCATCCCGGATGACGAGTCTGAGCTTGCTGCGTTATCACGCCAGCGGCGCGGCTATCGGGCTTATATGGAAGATCCACGCAACCGCACGACGCCTGACGCGGCTGCCGATTTCCTTGAAAAGCTCTGGGCCGGGGAGCTGCTCTCTCGCGAGTCGACAAAGCGGCTGGTCGACCTCATGTACGGTCAAACCCTGCCCAATCGCTTGCGGGCCGGGCTGCCAAAGGGTGTCCGCCTCGCTGACAAGTGCGGGACTTCGTACACCCTGGAAGGCCAAACGGCGGCCTTCAACGATATAGGTGTGATAACGATGCCTGATGGCCGGACCATTGTCGTGGCGGCGTTTCTTACCGGCTCGCGCGACGACAAAGCGGCACGTGGCAAGCTTTTCGCCCAGATCGGAAAGGTCCTGACAGATCCATCCCTGCTGCCGTAGCAGCAGCAGGACTTCGGCGCCTCAGCAGGCGCAGTGAAACGATGTCTGTTTTCGACCCGAAGCGGACATCGTGAGTGGCGCGAAAGCTGGCGACGGTGGTCACTACCGTTGGTTGGTCGAGTCGCTGGCGTCGCCAGTCACTGGCTGGCGACCAACGGCTGGACGCGGCGCTAACAGTACGAAGGGCTGCCTCAAATGACTCTGGCCTAACACTGCGAACGGGAGCTGGAAAGCCATACAATTGTGCACAATTGTTCTGGAGGTTATTTCCGCATGCAGGCGAGCACCGAGGTCCTTGAGCGGTTGATGGGTTCGGCATTGCGGGCTATCACGCAGCCCCAAAGCAAGCAGGTCGATATGGCAATCGAGCAGGCGCGGGCCGCTGCTCAGGAAGCCTCTGTCGCAGTCCATCGCCATGGGCGGGGCGTGCATCAGCCTTCCTTCGATCTCGGAGTCACAACGACCATCGTCCGGTTACTCGACACCACCACGCAGGATCGGTGGCTGAGTGATCTGCGGGCAGTGGCGCGCGCGATTCCGCACGGATTGCAAACGTTGCAGGAGATCGCCCGCCTCAACGCGCTAGGCAGCCAGCCCACGCAGCAGGAGCTGGCTGATCGCCTTCGCGTTGACCGGGGCAATTTCAATCGCCACATCCGCAAACTGACGGACTTGGGCTTGATTGAATCAAGCCGCCGTCGCCAGGCGTTGCTGTATGCGCTGACCGCGCTTGGCGAGGAGGTCGCGCAGGCAAGACCGATTCAAGAGCCGACCCTGTCCGAAGCGCTGCGCGCCAGCGCGTCGCCCTACGCCGAGATCGCACAGCGCCAGCGCAGACCCTTCGCCGGCTACACAGGGTCCTCGACGGCGGACGCGGGCATCGCGGCGTCGGGACGAGCTTTTGAGTGGGCAGCGCCCCAAGCGACACCGCCCGCTCGTTTCGAGCGGGGTTCGGTGGTCAAGTTTGATACGCAATTACTGGGGACGCCCGCATGAACCGCCAATCGGCGCGCCTGGAAGGCGTTCCCGGGACCGAGGCCGTTGGCAGTAAGCGTGGATACTATTATCAGGATGTCGCCACTGCCTTGGCGTGGGCGCAGCTGCGCGACGGCGAAACGCTTGTCGTTGAGGTCGCAGAAGACCTCGCCGTCGATATGGGCAATGAAGCCGTAATTCATCAGGTAAAGCATCTGGCCGCATCGGCGACCTTGAATTCCGTGTTGGAATTCCTCGACCGTGCCTTGGAGCTTCGCGAGCTCAACCCGGGCAAGCGCTTGGCTTTTGTCTACCGCACCACGGGCCGCATCGGCACCGAGAAGCAAGTCGCACACCGCCCCGCGGGCGAGGAGGGACTGAGCTATTGGAGTGCTGTGCAGAAGCTGGATCGCGCCCCCCTGCCGCTGATAGCGGTGTTGAAGACGTTGGCGCCCGCCAAGTCACGTTTGCACGTGTTTCTGGCGGCAAAATCGACCGACGAGATCGTCGCCGAGCTCATTGCCTCCATTTCCTGGGCCACGCGCGAGCCCGATACCAGTCGACTGCTCCAGAACCTTGAAGAACGTCTGTCGGAAATCGCTCACCGTGAGTATCGCGTTCGTTGGGGCGAGGGTCGGCGTCTGGTGCCGGCTGTAATTGATGCGGTCACGCGTGTCTCGCAAGAAGCCGCGGTCGAAAACCGCGAGCTCAGCTACGTAAGGTTGCTGACGCTGCTCGAAACGGAGACGCGCAAGTCGCTGCCTCACCGCGATTATCAACAACTTCAGGACGCCGCCGCGTTGGCCGAAAACCCGCCGACCGAGCAGGTGGAAGCCGACGTTGAAAGGCGTCTGGCGCGGTTGAAAGCGGTCCGATTTTTCCCCGAGGCGGAACCCACCGATCTGGCGCGACGTTTGGCGTCAGACGTCCGCGACGGCGGAGCTTGTCAGCTGGGTGGCAAAGCCCTGCGGGCGCTCGCTCTGAGCTGGTGCGCGCGCATCCTCTCCGAAGACGACCACGACCTTGCCTCCGCATTAGTGGGTGAGGCTAAGGTGCTCTCGCCGCAATCCCATGTCACGTTGGTAGAAGCTTTGCTCTTGAGCAAGGAGGACGTGGCAAAAGCGCGCAAGCTGGTCGTAGACGAACGCGATGGGCTGGCCCAGACGATTCGCTATGCGCTGGCGCGCCGCGAGGGCCTGGGCGAGGGATTACGGTGGATCGAAACGAGCGGGCTAATACCCACCCACCTCGATGCCGATGGGGATTGCGTGGTGCTCGGGGACATGGTGAAGCAAGGGCAGTGGGATGGAGTCCTGGGTTGGCTGGACCGGGTCCCGGCCGAAGCATTTGATGCCTGTCCCGCCTTGCTTTGGGTCGGCGCCAATGTGCTCGTCGCGCTCAGCGTGGCCCCGCAGCTGCGTAGCAACGCCCTGCAAGGCCCACCGGTCGCGAACGAGTTGCCGCTGATGGATCGAGCGGATGCGCTCGCGCTGCGGCGGCGTGCCGCAACCCTGTTCCGGCGCTTCCACAATGCGGCGCAGTCCCTCGACGTCCCCGACACAGCGGCGTCGGCGCTGGAATACTGCCTGTGGCTGCAACTGCAGGACCGCACCACAACCGCCGCTGCGGCGACCGAAGTGTTGCAGCACTGGAATGCGGCGGGAGCTGAGGAGCAGGCGCGATGGGTGCCGTTGGCGCTCGTGGCTAACCTGAGAATCGATCGCCAAGAACTGGCTCAGCAGATCGACCAGCGTGCCGCGACGTATGGGGCACTGAACTTGAACGATGCGCGCGCGCGCGTCGCTTTACTGCTGGCGCAGCGCGCAGCCGATTCCATCGATCTGTGGCCCGCCATTCGCGAACACCTTCGTCCGTATTTCGATCCTGGATTTCTGGAGAACTGGGAAGTACAGGCCTTGGCGCTGTCGGGGCGCCAGACGGACGCCGCAGCGGCGTTGGCGAACGCGACCCATCTGCCGGACGTCGTTCGCCAGCGACTCGCGCTGGAACTCACCGGAGTCGTTGACGAAGCCGCAGTGGAAGCCCTCCGTGCCGCCGCTGCTGCCGAGCCGTCTCCCGCCACGCTGCAGACACTGGTGGCTGCGCTGCAGAAGGCCAAACAATTGCCCGAGGCGATCAACCGTGCGTTCGAACTTTTCGAAATGACGCAGGATCGCGAACACGCCGAGGACGTGCTGCGATTGCTGGCTCGCGAAGAACGGTGGGACGAGGTGGTGGTCTTCTTGGACCAACATCCCGTGCTCGTTGAACAGTCGCGTGCCCTGGCCGCCGTGTACTTCGATGCGCTGTTTCGGCGCGGTCGTTGGAGTGACGCGCAGCGCCACAGTGAAATGAGCGCAGAGCTTTCGGGTCGGCGCCATGAAATCGATCTGCAGCTGTCGCTTTACTCGGGCAAGTGGGAAGGGCTGGGCTTGTTCCTCGAGACGATCCAAGCTGATCCTGACCTGAGTGTCGAGGACCGGCGCCGCTTTGCCCGCTTGGCCACTGCACTGGGTCGCACGGCCATCGCTAAACGCCTGGCCAAAGCAGCGGTGGAGGCCGCCCCGGACGCCCCGTCGGTGTTATTGGACGGGTACATGCTGGCGGTGCGTGGACGTTGGGACGACGATGAGGAAGTTGCCAGCTGGCTGCACAGGGCTATCGCGTTGTCGGACGAGAACGGTCCTGTCCACGCCAAGGACCTCGCCGAGTTGGTGGAGCTTGCGCCCCAGTGGCGCACCCGCACGGAGGCGCTGTCCAAGGGGATTGCCTCGGCGGAGATGTACTTGGGTTTGGTGGCGCAGCACCTCAATCGCCCACTGGCCACCTTTCTGCTGGCCAACGCGGTTGCGAACCAGAACGAGCGCGATCCCCGCCGGCGCACCCCAATCAGTGCCTTCGCCGCTGTCCGCCGCGTCGCACTGCTGCGACCGCAGGTGATCGCGCTGGATCAAACTGCGCTGTTGACCCTGGGGCGCCTGGGCCTGCTGCCGAAGCTCCTGCAAGCCTTCGAACGCATCTACGTTCCCCATGCCACGGGGGTCTGGCTGTTCTCCGAGTACGCCGAAGTCCAGTTTCATCAACCCGGTCGAATTCATGACGCACGCCGGCTGCTGCGTGCGATTGCAGCCGACGAGCTGCGAATGGCACCGGTCGGCGGCGAGCACTCGCGGCGGCTGGCAGCGGAAGTTGGCGTCGACTTGGCGCAGCTGCTGCAAGCGGTCACGCTCCATCGCGAGACGCTGACGGATACGTTTGTGGTGCGTCCCGGCCCGGTGCACCGGGCCGCTTCCTTGATGCGCGAGGAGGCCAACTTGGGTGAGACGGCGCCGCTTTTCCGAAGCTGTTTGGAGATCGTGCGCAGCCTCCACTTCCACGGCCTGTTGGCGGATGACGCACACGAACGCGCGCTCGCTTATTTGACCCAAAACGACAAGGGGTTCACGCACGACAGCACGGTGCCACTGGCTGCCGCGCTGTACTTGGACGATGTCACGGTCAGTTACTTCCAACACCTTAACCTGTGGAAACCGCTGGCCGATGCCGGTTTCAAACTCTTCATTCATCCCGACGTCAAGGCGGAAGCGGCGGCTCTGGAACAGCTAGACGCCGCCACGCAGAAGGTAATCGAGGTGCTCGATGCGCTTCGCCGGTTTCTGGTAGATGGCCAGAACCAGGACAAAGTCAGCTTCCTGCGCAAACCCGCGCGTGAGGCTGGTGACAGCGATGAGAATGCACCGCAGTTCTTGTTGCTGCAGGCGATCGAGCACGAACCCGGGGTGGAAGCGGTGATTGTCGATGATCGTGCCGCCAACAAGTTTGCGGAATTCACCTACCCCGACGGTTCGGTGACCGCACTGGGTACCACCCTCGACGTGCTGGAATGGCTGCAAGACACGCTGGCCATCGACGAAAAGGAGTGGATGAACTATCGAACGGAACTGCGCCGCAGCGGCTATCTTTTTATTCCGGTTACGGCGCGCGAGCTTGGCGCGGCCTTGCGCGCTTCGCAGGTCCACGACGGCGTCCTGATTGAATCGCCAGCGTTGCGTGCCCTACGCGAGAACCACCTGCAGGCACAGGCCGCGGAAATGCTGCGCATTCCCGACGAACTGCCGTGGCTGGTGGAGATTGGTGCGCAAATCCAGCAGGCGATCGTGACGCTGTGGTCGAACGGGGATGACAACGTCGAGACGGCCGTGCGTGCCGGATGGCTGGTCGAGTATGGCCGCTGGGACGGCTTCTTGGGCCAGTTGCCCGGGCCGTGGGAGGCAGGCCGCCTCCTCGACATCGATGCGATAAGCTTGAGCCGCTTGCTGTTCAACAACGCGGTGTTGAAGCGGCATCGACGGGCGCATTCCGCTTGGCTCGACAAGGAATATCTCGAACCGATTCGGCGCTCGAAGCCGCGCCTGTTTGATGCCGTCTACCAGCGGGTCGCACAGCAATTCAACGATCTCTCGGGCTATCTGGCGACCAACGAGCGCGAGCTCCCGCAAGAGCAGCTCGCCGCAGTTGCGGCGGATGTGTGCAAGAGCTTCGTGAGCGATTTGCCGCAGTCTTTGCGCGACCGCATCTTTGAAGATCGCACATTGTTGAAACAGCTTGGCCTGAATCGCTCGACGCGC
The DNA here is from genome assembly GCF_042654965.1 of Rhodanobacter umsongensis. Classification (NCBI taxonomy): domain Bacteria; kingdom Pseudomonadati; phylum Pseudomonadota; class Gammaproteobacteria; order Lysobacterales; family Rhodanobacteraceae; genus Rhodanobacter; species Rhodanobacter umsongensis. The sequence goes on from NZ_JBHSMK010000011.1 coordinate 166,607, forward strand.
ATCACGGTGCATACCGACGGCAAACCAAGCTTCCACACGTCAGCGTTCTACACCGCGGTGGAGCAGGCCTATGCTGGCGCAGCACCGACTACGATCAACGACGAGGCGGGCGATACTTGGGAGCTGCATGTCGCCGCAACTCGCGCAGTCGTATGCCGCCATCCGGCGACGGGACGCGAGTTCCGCGTACCGCATGCGCAATTGTTGGACGTCGATGCCGGCCGGCGCGAAGCCTATTTGACACAATGGGCCCGCGACTTCGGACTGACACCCGATAACATTGGGGCTTGGCTGGAGGAAGTACGCCAAGCCCCGTTGCACCCGCATCGCTTCGATCTACTGGAGCGCGATCTGGAGGATTCCCCCGCAGGCGAGCTCGAGCGCACCAAAGAGGCATTCGTAGGCCCAGTGGTCCAGTCCGACCTGGTCCCCATGAGCCGGCGGTACTACGAACGCCTTGTCCCGGCTTGGCAGGGGCAGCGCACGCTTCCGGAATTCGTCGATGCGCTGCGGCTGCGGGTTCCTGCGTCCGATCCGGTGGCGCAAGTGCGGCACGAACTGCTGTGGTCAGCCCACGCACACACCGCACCTGTTGCCGGCATTGCGATGCTTGAGGAGGCGACGCTGCGCGCCCTGGTCAGCGACCTGTTGCCGACCATCGACCTGTGGTCGTTGACCGGACTTATCGAGGGCATGCTCGCTCGACCCGATGCCACCCAAGCGTTGCGCGATCTGGTCGTCGAGCTGATTACCTCGTTCGCCGCACACATCCAAGATTCCGGCAGGGTGGAGCTGACGTCCCGCTTGGGCGGCATGGCGGATGGGCTGCTCAACACGTCTGGGTTATTCACCGGGGCACCCGTTTACTGGCGCCGCCTGGCCGCTTTGGCTCATGCCGCCGTGCTGGAACGCGCCGTGCTGGAACTGGGTGTCCCTCCCTCGCAGCTGGCGAGCTGGGCCCATGATTCTTGGTCTATCTTTCAAACGGCCACGCTCGCTGATGTGTCGTCGGAGCCGCGCTGGAACGGTTTCATGCTCGCACCCGAGCAGCTTAAGCAAGAGCTGATAGGTCGCGTTTTAGGCGTGTTGGAGTGCCACCGCGAAGGGCTGGCCGAACCCCTGGCCGGCTTGGCTTTTGGGGCGGCGGACGGATCGCTTGAAGCCCAGCGCGTCGTCTTTTTCAGTGGACTGCCAGGTCCGCTGGAAGGCGGTTTGGCCATCGCGCAAACGCTGCCGGAATTTCTGGTCGAGCAGTTCAACACCACGCTGGGCGACACCAGCCAGGCGTTGGAATTTCGTGTCCTGGCCAGCGCGCACCTCGCCGGCTTGGGAACACCAAGGCCGGAGCAGTGGGCGAAGTTGACCGAGATCGTCAAGGAGCTCGCGCTGTCCGACAGCATCGATGTGGAAGCGAATCACTGGGCCGCGCTGCTAACGCGGCTGTCGCTCGCGGCGGCGAGTTCGCGCGATCGCCCGCTGGCCGACGCCGTGCTGCGGCTCATCGAGGAACACAGTGCTGCGCCGCTGTCGTTGCGCCTGTATGCCGGCATCACGACATGCGGGGTGGAGGCGCAGGATGGCGAATGGGCCGCCGCCGTCGCGAGCCATGTAGCGCGCTGTACCGCGGCCGAGTTGTCCAGAGAGGATGCCGAGTACGTGCTGGCGCTACTGCGGATCCTGTGTGATGCCAAGCCGGTACTGCGTCCGCGGATCGCACCGATCATCGCGCGGCTCAATGGGGTCTCAAAGCGAGTTGGGTAACAGCAGCCGGACGCGTCCTAACTTCACAATCATGACGACGACGCGAGTGTCCGCTTCTGGCCGATGTCTGCCGTTCGCTCCCCTCAAATCGGCCACGCTTCCGAGCTTCTCTTTGGTAGCCTTGAAAACTCAACACCACTGCTCGCCTATCCCGCCTAGTTTTTTTTGAGCTCGGAGCTCCTGCAGCGAGAGTCCCAGTACCTTTGCTTTTGCCAACTCGATCGCGCGTCGCCAGTGAGTAATGCACCTGACCATTTGCCATGCATCCTCGACTGAAATGTCCAAGGTGCGCGCAACCAATTTACGAGCTTTCCTTCCGTCACTGGGTCCGAAAGGGTTGGGCCGAATGGCCTTGATGCAATTCAAGGCTCTTAGGAAGGCTTGTTCAGCGCGCCGAAGCGCGCCGGAGGATGCTTGTCGCTGATAGCGCAACATATATCGACCGTACACGTCCGGCGACACTGTCGACACCGCTCTTCGAGTCACCTTGAGCTCACGCATGGCGCTGCGAGGATGAGGGAGATAGAACATCTTTTGGTTTGCTAACAAAGCCTCAAGGAAACTCGCGAGTACCAGTACATTCTCCTCATCATGCCCCGAAGGAAGTTCGAGCGGCCGGTATTCTCCCCATCGCTCTATGAAGGACAATGCGCCCGACTCAACCGGGTTTAGGAGCAAATCTTGCACCGAGATGCCCTGTAGAGCGCACGCGTTGATCAGTGTATGCAACCTGACACGAACACCGCTCCCCTTCGGTAGGCCTCGCGGAAAATTCAACCTAACCAGCCGGGCTAACGCATCGGATGCCCCGACCGATAGAGCGGGGTTTGATGGCGCCGATCGCGTTATCGTGTACGCAAATGTCTCAAACGTGGTGCCTGGCAAGGGATCTCGACCCGGCGTCGCGCAAAGTTCGACAAGCTTTGAAAGTTGGCCTTCGGCCCAACTCACGTATCGAGGTTTGACGGACCAGGCACCATCGCCAGCCAAGCTTCGCTGGCACTTCGAACAATTTCGTCTCGATTGGTATCTGACGCTGGGCTTCTGTATGGCGCCACAGTGGCGACACCGATCTTCCAAGTCACAGCCGTGGTCGGGGCAAGTGACGCGTAGGTCAATGGACCACTGCAGTGGCTCCCACGATGTCGCTTCGTCCCACTCCTTGTAGCATTGCGGACACCAGCGGTGATAACCCGAGGCTCTGCCAACCGCGCCGGGCGTCAGAATTGCATCGAGCAAGTAAAAGGAGCCACATCGAATGGTCTCAACACCTGTCAGGATTTCCAGATTTTCGATTCGTCGCTTGTAGACCTTGCCCGGCCCGCAGAAGCTGGAAGCCAAAGTCGTCTTACGTATTCCTGGCTCGTCAAAGGGCGCTGGCAACGAAACAATGCTTTTGACTGACGTGCCGGTAATCCAAGCTAACCTGATGACATAGTGCTCCACCGACTCCACCAGCGCCGTGCCGACGCCCATCAGAGGCACTGGAGGTAGAACGCTCCAGAAGGCCGTGTCGGGGCGAAACAGGGATTTATCGCTCACGAAGGCTTTCCATATCCGGTACCCCCCGAATTCCAGCGCCTTTCGACCAGGGTCGATCGCTTCGATACGTCTCCAGGCTCCATCGCCTGCTCGAACGCTTCGATGTCACGCCATAGGGTCGCAAGATCCTCATCGTTGTAATACGCGCCCTCGATGTGTCGCTTATGAATACGTGGCACCCCCTCGAGGCGGGCATGACATGTAGCGCGCTCCAAGAGCTGGACTATCTCAGCGAACACGCCGCCCGTTGCGGCCAGAAGATCGTTGGCCATCGTGCATAGAAGATCGCTGCGCGAAAATTCGTACTTGGCACTGAGCGTCTTCAGTAGACGTAGGTAGTGCGATTCATCTCCCTTTCGCTTGTCGCTGTAAGGCGGCATCCAAACGGTGATGACACGCCTTCGTAGCTCCGAGTGAATCGCCCACAATCTCGTCGCCGTGTGGATACCCGTCATGATGAACATGACGCCTGCAGCTTCGGCAACCGACATCAAATGCAATGTATGTTCAGCCGGTGAGGTATTACGGCGGTTCACAAGGAGTGCCGTGACTTGTTCAAGAGACACGTACTTACAACCTCTCGCTGCGAGAGAGCGTCGGAACGTCTTCCAGTAGTCCCCTTCCGTGGCGGCGTGACGCCTAAGCTGATCCCAGATCAGCGCGCATTGCGCAGTTTCTGCGCGGATGTGTTCCTCCGTGGATTTCGGGATGATATTTCCCGTGAACAGCCAATCGAGCGAGGGGACGTGCAGCTCCTCAACGAGAGTCTTTGCAAGCTCACGTGAACTGAAATAGGCCGCGTTGGGAAGCATGGCGAACGTCTCTATCGCTGGAATTCGACCACGCCCCCAGTTCGAGGGGTTACCAAACATTTCTTGCATCACGGAACGACGCAGTGTGGTCTTGCCTGCTCCTGACGGGCCCACCAGAAAGACCATATGACCCGGCTGGAAATCGTCGAGCGCAGCCTTCAGCTGCGCCTGGGCCTTCAAGTAATAGAAATGCTCAATGCCGCTCATGCCCTCGTTCCGCGTTCGTCACAAAGAGCAAGATCGTCCCAGAGAGCTCTTCTCGGATTCGGGAAATTCTCGCTAGTGGGCAGGTCGGGATCGCTTGCCTGCGCGCCCACCTTCGCTTGCTGAAGCTCGTTCGGTGAACCCTGGGAAGCAGATGCCGTCGCGAAGTTCGCAAGTTCCAGACGTGTATGGCGTTTGCGGCCTATGACTTCGGCACGCACCCTGGTCTCCGCTCTACGGATGGGTGCGTACATCAAGTCAAACAATTTCTGTGGCTGCGATAGCAGCGCCATGCTTTGCACGCGACTGTGAAATGCTTTCAGCCAACGTCCACCAATGAGGACACGCAAGATGGTCGGATCTTCGCAATCGCTTCGAAGCTCCTCAACATCGTGAAAACGAAGCGCGTAGATCAGCTCGTCACTGGTGAAGTAGCCTTCTTCCGTCCGCACACCGCGTTGTGGATTGATGCTTTTCTTGACGTCCACTTTGATGGATGTCCGAAGGAGGAAGTCCTCGTTCAATTCACAAGGAACGCCGAAGTCACCCAGGGTAGCGAGGGCCTGCGCTTTCTTTTCGAGAGGGGTTTGCCCATCTGCGGTAGGCGTGTGTTGGGCAGGTCGTCGTAGACGAATGTAAGGAATTGCTCCAACACCATCTCAAATGACGTCTTAGCGTTCTTACGGCTCTTGAACCGTCCGTCGATCTTCCGCCCCTTTTGATCTGGCTCGGTGCTTCCTGTTAACTGATGCGCCACTTGGCAATTGACTTGCTTGATCGCGTTCTCGGCGATGCCATTCCAGGCGCTTCCCGCGGTGGGTGACCAGCGCAGCGACAGGTATCCTTCTGCCAGTATCTCAATCCACCAAGAGCGGTTTTCTGGCCCGCGATCGACATGGATAAATTGCGGCAGACATCGATGACGCCGGACATACTCTCTCAGCAAAATGGCCACGCCGTCTGTCCGTGCCGGCCCAAAGATGAACGCGTGAGCCATGGTGTCGCCAGACGCTCCGTCCACACCAATGTAAAACTTCGCCTTGCATGCCGGCATGAGTTTGAGAATATTTTTCGCGATACGGTTGTCGAGATCCGATGAATCAATGTGCAGTGTGTGCCCATACCCAATCGGCGGTAACGAGCGCATGCGGGGGTCGGTCGCCGCACGAATGGCTTGGTAGCCTCGCAGGCCGCCTGTGGCGAGTGCGTGGCGCATAGGTTTTTCTCGGCGAAGGCGCCTGTAGAACGCCGTCCTGCCACAGGCTTCGGTGCCTAGCTGGGCGCACTCCTTTTCGAAGAAGAAGTAGAGACTCTTCGGAGTTTTGGCACGCCCCGTATTCCAATATCGGACGATCGCTGTCTCCGCGGCCTGATCCTGCTCCGGGCAAAGTCGAGACAGTCGATTGCCTGAACCTTCGTATCGTGTAAGGCATGCAGACAACGGCGTTCTTCCTTGTGCCACTGCGGCTTCAATCATCCTCGCGAGCTGCCTCATGCGATCTGTTGGAGGCTCCTCTCCACGCGCAATGGCCTCAACGCGCGCCAGGCGCCGACGAGCCTTTTCCACATCGGTGGTGCTCGCTCGTAGCAATGGATCGTTGAGCTCAGGTTGGCGATAGATCTCACCGGATTCTTGCAGTGCGAGCGAATCGACCGCTTCGGCATGTTGTCGGTCGACGTACATGTGGAACTGATCGGTCATGAGGATGGGCGTGCTCTTCAGCGGCCCGAAGGCCAACCACTTTCCCAGCATCCATAGCGCGGTTCGAACACTGAACCCGTCGATTTCCTCGCATAGTTGTGTCACTGACGCAGGCTGCCTTGCGATGGCGGCTATCGCCCGATCCACAGCTCTTGGCGCGATGGTGCCCATGCCGCCGCGCATCACCCCGTAGATAGCTTCCAGATTCTGCAAATAGATGCCCGGTTCATGCGGCGGCGACCAAACGGAAAAGCCCACCTCGTGCTCAGAAGCAAAGGCGCGATAGGGCACGTGTTGCCAGATTCCATCGCATTGCGTCCAATCGGAGTGCGGCTCAGCGTTCTTGAGCAGCCATGCTTGCGGCTTACATTCAATCAACTCGACCCTGCCTTGGCGGAACACTAGGAAATCGAGATTGGCCGACGTGACGTGTCGCCGTCCGTTTGGCAGGACACGTTGGATACTGCGACATGGCACTTGCACGTGGTAGCCAATGACGTCCGGATCGAGTTCCAGTTCGTAAGCACACACTAGCTCGCAGGTGTGGCTCTCCAGGACACGAGGCTTCCTGTTCTTCAACGAATCGAAGCGGGTCACGACATTGGTGAGCGCGGCCTTGCCCACTTTTCGAGAGGGGCTTCCATAGACCATGTTTTCCGCATGACGGATGGCGTGACTGCTCATGCCCATGCGGGCGTAGACGAGCTGCCGATCCTCGGCGCCAGGACCACCGATTTCGCTATCTATAGACATGACGTTTCCTCCGCAGAGGCCCCACGACGCGCGTCTCGGAACTGCGGTAGGCGGCTAAAGCACGCCTTCGGCAAAAACGCGCCCGTGCCAGGCCTGACAAGGCTTGACAAGAAGGTCGGCGAGAGGGAAAGTAATCGGCAGCGATCGTCACGACGTCGCCGATCTGAATTGCCCTCGAGCTGGTACCTCGGGGGCTTTTCGTTTTCCAGGCCGTTGAGTTTTTATCCTAAGTCATCGGCGTCTTCCTCCCTTGAAAGCGTTGTGTAGCAAGGGATGCCGGCCGGACGTTTGTTACGGCCAAATGCGCGGAGCCGATCTGTTCGGTAGGGTGGATTCGACGACCTCCCGTTACGCCCTCTGATATCGACGGCTCAAAACGATGTCGTCTGGGATGAGCGTTGCGCTCTCCACGGAAGATGCACTCGATGCCGACGCACACAGCGACCAGGGGCCAGGCACAGCCGGCCCGCCCGCTGAACAAGTGGTTTCCAAGCGAGTCAGCCCGCGCGGTGCCTAGGCATGTCTCTCGTGTTCGTCGACGCTCTCGGCGCTTAGTAGAAGCAAGGACTCCAACCACGTCTTCACGGTTTGCGTTGCCGCGAACCAGCCCCGGCGACCAGGAACCTTGAACATGACGATAGGCAACCGGCCCATCTGGCGGGCTTTTGCAAGCGCACCGGTGGAGGGGTAACCGAGGAGGCGCGCGGTTTCGGATGCGCTGATCAGTGGGGTCCGTGGAAGGTAAGCGTCCAGATTCGCCAGTGTTTGGCTGATGGTCGGCGTCATTGATCACCCCACTTCTCATGCAATCGCGGTTAGTCACGCTCTGTCGCGTCAGGCTCAGTTTGCCCGCCGCCGGTGGCCAACTTGCGATGCAGGGGCAACTCGCTGACATTCCGACGGCCCGTCGCTACGACGAAAGCGATCCTGTCACGCCCGTCGCGAGATGTCAATTTAACTCATTGATTTTACAGTGATATATATATCACTCTAGACCATGCGAGGCATGCCGAATGCGCATTTGGGAGAACACAAAGCGTCCGCTTGTCGACCAGACTCATCTCCTAGCTTGGACGCGGCTGTGTCATTCGGCGCGAGGAGACTTCTGCTGGGCAGACGCCAGGTGCGCCTGTGCCCTTCGACGTAGGTGCGTGTAGACAAGGGCAGAAAAGAACACGGACGCCGCTTCGTCCTGAGAAATATGTGCGGCCTTCGCAATCGGCTCTGGTTTATTCCACAGGGTTCCGCGCCGCAGACGGTGGAGCGGGATATCCGCCACATCCCTCAGAGCAGCCTGAAAGGCATCGGCTAACCGAATATTGGCTACGGTCCCTGCCTGCTCTCGATACCTGACTTCGTATCGTTCGTATAACTCGACATTGGCGTCACGTACCAGAGCACGACCGAGGCCCCATTCACGCAAAACGGCTTCCATGGGCGGTAGGTAACAGGCCCTGCACCGATTCAGGAGGCTTGTCAGCAAGTCCTGCGCGATACCCGCCTTTTCGTTCCTGGACTCGTTTCGTAGCGACGGTGCGGCATGGTCCTTCCACAAGTCGATCAATGGAGCTGATGCCGCTTCCCGTGGAGCTCGCAACATGTCGCACACCGATACTCCTTGTAAGGCGCACGTACGAAGCATGGCGCGCAATGACGGTTTCCTGATTGACCCATTACCGCCTTGCAGTCGCACCGTTGACTGCAGGGACACCGGCAGGGTCTCGTATCCCCTCGCCTGAGCGAGTAGCTCTTCTATATAGGTCGAGTAGGTCTCTTCAGGGAACGGTTCTTGCCCGACCGTCGAGCACAGCTCCACCAGTTGGCAGAGCTGCTCATCTATCCATGCATCGCGTGCCGACAACAACACCACGGGACGGCGCATGTCGCCCAGACCCGTGCTGCATTGGACGCAGCGGCGTCGATGACTCAGAGATATGCCCGCTGGCTGTAGCGCGCCGCACGAGGTGCAACGATCTTCCAACCTGCGCCTATGCTTCGGACAACACGAGAGTAGGCCTATCGACCAGATCAGCGGTTCATAGGACTGGTGGGGATTCCATTCTGCGTAGCACTCCGAACACCAACGCCGGTGGGAGATCGGACGCCCGAGGAACAATGGTCCTGCAACATTCTTGAGCACCCAAAATGTGCCGTAGCGCAGGTGCTCGACTCCGGTCAGCCGCTCCAGTGTCAGGATGCGACTTTCGGGTCGGCCCAGCGTCAAATCGCGGCTAGTGGTCGCCTCCTCATGGTCACTTTTCCCCAGAGGTCCCGTGCCGGAATACGCCCCAAGCCGACTGGCCGAGATCCCAGAGACCCAAGCGATTCGGCGAACGTAGTGCGCAAGAGACTCGACCATGGCGCTTCCCAAGCCATGCAAGGGCAGTGGAGGAAGCACCGTCCAATGAGGTTGAGTCTTCGGGTCAGCGTTCATAGCATCTCCTCCGATTTTTGGAAGAGTATTCGTTTTAGGGCTGCACTAGCTCTGATCCCACGCCTCAATGACGAGCCTTTCATCAGCAGAACAGGCGAGCGCCCCGGGATCAATCGTTAGCTGCCCGTTCCACCCTGGTGGAAGTACATAATCGTCCCCGACCACCAATGGGCTGCGGTTTGCCGGAAGACCTTTTGTCAGGATGGGCAGCAAGACACCGGCAGCAACGGAGTAGCGATTTGGATAGCCATTTCCGCCCAGGTCGACCGCTTTGTCCGCTTTGACAAGATCATTCAGCCAATCCAAGCCAAAGACGCTAGTCTCCCAGCGTGCCACTGGCGGATCCTGGGGCGAATCGGCGCCTTCGCGACGTATCAGGACATACCAGCCAAGCACTTGGAGTATCTCCGCGTAGATCTAACCTTCAGTTCAGCGGCAGCGTAGCCGTCTGCCGGGCCGGCGACGACGATGCACGCGATACCGTTGCACAATACTGCAAATGACCAATGTCGAGCAGCTTCGATTTGGGCGGGCGGAACTACGGCTGCGCAAACGGGGTAGAACCCGCAGCTTTGAGGTGCGCGAGCTGGGAATAGGCGAACGCATCCGGATAGGCGAGGACATCCGATGCAAACAGGTGGCCGGCTGGGACACTGCGCCGACATATCCGGACGCGCAACCATCGCCGACGACGGAGTGGTAGATAGGCCATCCCCTACACGCGCCGGCGCTCGCCGCCGATGCCGGACAAGCCGCCACCCGTGCAACCTGTGAGTGCCCCGTGAGTCAGGAACAAACCGACCGGACGTCCGGCGTTGCCGACATCACAAGGTCAGGCGGAACCGATGAACCGGGGCGTCCTTCATGGTGGGGCTTTCATCCCCCGAAAGCTTCAACCCTTCGCGCCTGATATTCAGGCGCTGCTTTTTTTGGAGCGGCGGCCATGCTCGAAGTCCATCTCGCGCCCGACGGTTTCACGGTATATGACACCGACGCCGGCGAAGCCGTGATCAAATTCGCCAGCCGCGCGGAAGCGGACGAGATGATCGCCACGCTTCAAATTGCGGAGGTGCATGCCAAGCTGCAAAGGTGGGCACCTGACGTGGTGCCACTAACGTATTGATTTAAGGCGATCAGATCCGGTCACCCAGCCACAGCCTCCGATCTGCCGCCATTGCCGCGCCGCCGCCTTCGGTCTGCGCCGCGCTCGCCCGCGAGCCGCTCGACGAGCGTCTCTTCGCGGTGCCACTTACGCGTCGCCGTATACGGTTCGACGATCCGACCACACGTAAAGAAGACGCTGATCGCCTTGCAGCGCGAGAAGACGCTGGTCGATACCGCCAATGAAGCAGTTAATCCGGGCACGCTCATCCCGCCGAACTTGCTGCGCCACAGGTAGTAGGAGGCCTGGCTGAAGCCGTGCTGCCGGCACAGCTCCTTCACCGGCATGCCGGCCTCCGCCTCACGCAGGAAGCCGATGATCTGCTCTTCGGTAAACCGCTTCCTCACGTCCAATCTCCTTTGGATGGGGGATTGGACTCCAAACCACGGTGCTACTCAAAAGCGGGGGACGTCGCGCCTCAACGCATGGGGCGGACTCCGAAGCTTCGCGCTACTCAAGTTCTGCGGGCGTCGGGGTATAACTTTAGCGCTGGCTAAGTAGGTCTATTTTTCAGTCAGGGGTCATCCTTACCAAACGTAAGGCTCCGCCTGAGCGTTCAAATTCAACATGGTAAGCATGCCCTATTGATGCGTCTTTTTTTATATAAACATTTACACCGATCGACTCGTAATCACCCGAAAATCGGTAAGAAAACCCCCATAGCTTTGGAGTCATCGTTATGTTTTGAGAACTGGCCTGCATTGCTTGGTGCGCCTCGATAAGAGACTTTCCTTCACTCCATGTAGATGAATTAAGAAAGTAGATATAACCGCCTATCCAGGTAAAAATCAATAAAACGCTAATCGCAAGACTAAATACGAGCCCGCGTCTTAGGCTAAATGCACCGCTTTTGCGATAATGCTTCATTCAATATCCCAAGGTAATTTGACCGCCGGCAGCTGCTTGCAACTCCTGCTTCCAAGCCCAGTCAACGCCCCATGTCGGGGCTATTCCGCCATGTGCTTCCGAGTCTTTTTCTATCCCAGGATAAAAGGTGCGTCCGAGGTTTCCACTTAGCCCGGCTCCAACTGGTCCTATGTTACTACCCACGCCGGCGAATAGATCTAAACCAATACGAGCGTGCGAACAGTCGCCTGCTTTGGATCCTGGGCGTGAGCCACTCGGGGTATAAAGGTTGATGCTGTCGCCGAGCCCGAAACCAAAGCTGAAGGTTATAAAAAAGCCTCCATCATTTGGATCAACTCCAAATGTGACGCCACCACCAACTCCGGCGTAGAAACTGGCTCCAGAAGACCACAATCCGTAGGGATCGACATACATGACCGGGCTACTACCGGCATAAGCGTAAAGGTTGGATTGCCCACCTCTAAACCCCAGCGGGTCTTCCGAGATAAACCGCCCCAGCATCGGGGAGTAATACCGCGCCCGGTAGTAATACAGCCCCGGGGCATCCGCCTCGCGCCCCGTGTACAGGTACGGATTGGTGAAACCAGTGCTGTTGTCCATCTGTGTCACAGTGCCGTACGGGTCGTAGTTGTAACGCTGCCGGATCGCGCCGGTGGGATCCGTTAGAGCCAGCGTGCTGCCTAGCGCGTCGGTTAGGAAGTAGGTACGCCCGGTCACATCGTTACGCGCAAACCGCTCATCGGTGCCCAGCCCGGTGAGGATCGGGTTGATAGTGTTACCCAGTGTCTCCTGCACCGCATTGGCGCCGTCATACAAATACTGGGTCGGCGTGATGCCGCTCATGGCTTTGGCCGCGCGCCGTCCCAGCGCGTCATACGTATAGCTCGCCTGCACCGTACCGCCCGCGGTGATCTCGCTGAGCTGGTTGCGCGCGTTCCACGTATACGTATTGACGCCATCGCTGGTCAGGTTGCCGTTGGCGTCATAGCTCAGCGCACCACTGTTGAAGGTCGTCTGCCGATTGTTGAGGTCAAAGACGCCGTTCTGCGTGGTTGGCGTGGGCAGGATGTCTGTCGCGAAACTGCCGGTCTTGCTGACCCGCCGGCCGTCGGCGTCATAGCCGTAGGCCAGCGCACCCAGCGGGGTCTGGCTGGGCGTCGTGTAGTTGATGCCGGTCAGCTGATTGGCGTCGTCGTAGGCATACGCGACACCGATGCCATTGGGCAGGACCAAAGAGGTGCGGCGGTTGCTGGCGTCGTAGCCGAACTGCACGGTTTCACTGCCCTGGCTCAAAGAGGTTAGCCGATTCGCATTGTCATAGACGTAGTTGACGATCGCCTGCGCCGCGGGTGTCATGCTCGTGCGCCGGCCCGCTGCATCGTAGCCATAGCTAATGGTGCCCTGCGGCGTGACGGCTGCGGTGACGCGATCCAGCCCGTCGTAACCCCAGCTCAGACTGCCGGTATTGGTGTCGAGCAACTGGGTAACCCGGTTGCCCGCATCGTAGCTGGCCTGCGTCCCTGAGCCATCGGCGTAAGACACCAGGGTGCGTCGGTTCAGCGCATCGTACGAATACATGGTCACCTGCTGCTTGCGATCGGTGTGGGACATCACGTCCCCCATGCCATCGTAGGTCCATGAATCAACCTGGCCCAAGGCATCCGTGTGGGTCAGGGGGCGGTTGCGCAGATCGTAAGTCTCGCTGATCGCCGCTGAGCTCGGTAGCGTGACGCCGGTCGGATTTCCATTGCCGTCATAGCTGACGGTAGTGGACTGATTGAGCCCATCGGTGACTTGTACGACGCGGTCGTTGGTATCGTATTGAGCCAAGGTGACAATGCCTAACGGATCCTTGACAGCCGTGGGGCGACCCAAGGCATCAACCGCCAACAGGGTGGAACGTCCTAGTCCATCCGTCAGGCTTTCCAGGTCATAGCCTTGATAGCTCAACGTCGTGATATGACCCAACGGATCCTCTATTGCTGAGATCTGACCGGCGCTGTTGCACAAAATCGTCGTGCTGTGGTTCAGCGAATCGGTGATCCCGGATAAACAGCCGTTTTCGTAACTCATGGTGCTGGTATGACCCAGCGGGTCTGTAATCGAAGCCAGTTGGCTAAAGTCGGAGGTATAGCTGTATTGGTAACTGGTGGCATTGGCCGTGCCGGCGAGTCGAGTGACTTTGGTTACATTGCCCAAGTCATCGTAGGTATACGCCGTGGTGCGATTCAGAGCATCAGTGGTGCTATCGACTAGACCAGATGCTTCACGCACATAGGCGGTGGTTTGAGCCAACGATGTGCCGTAAGCAAAGGTATCCGTTAGCGGATATTTGCTGACCGGATCAAAGGTTAAATGTTCTTGATGGCCGTTGGGGTCGGTAACCGTTGTCGCCGTCACGGCCCCGCCGCTGTTGGTGGCGTAGGCGAATTGGTAGTACGTCTGATCTGCCAGCGTCTGTTTGTCGATGCGGCCGTTGACGTCGTAATGATTGGACACCCAGACGTTGCCGCGCCGGTCCTGCATGGTCAGCATGCGGTTGGCGCCGTCGTACGTGTATTGCTCGGTGGTCTGATCCGGATAAGTGACGGTACTTAGGGTGCCCCCGCTGCCGTAGGCGTAGCTCACTTGGCGACTCGTATTGTCCGTCGCGCTGACAATGCGATTGCCGCTGTCATAGCCGAAAACAATCGAACGGCCGCTGGGTGAGACGACCTGATCAAGCAGGCCGCCGTTGTAGTTCATCTGCGTCAGATTGCCGTAGCGATCCTGCATCCAAGCCAGCTGGTTGGGCGCGTGGCGGGTGAAGGCGTACTCCGTCCCGTCTTTCATCGTCAGGATCCAATGCGCACCGTCACTTGTGCCGTCGAACAGGAACTGTAGCGTTGCGCCATAAAAGGCCGAATTCGTGGCCGTATGTTCCCAAATGGTGGCGGGGGTAAAAGGCCAAGCGAGGCTGCCACTCACCAGGTTGAACACGATACCCTCACCACAAGGCATTACCACCTCGGGCGCGCTGAAATTACCGTCGGCGCTGTAGATGTGAATGCCATAATTCGAGTTGCCACCGATACCGAAAGCATGCGAACCGTTGTCATCTGAGCGATACGCTCGGGTCAGCGTCAGCGGCACAACGTCTCGTATCGCCAAATCATTCCATTCATGGAAGAACATCCCCGTCTGCAGGTCGACGGGTTGCGAACGAGTCGTTCCATTGCAGGTGCGACCACCGGGTGGAGAGGTGTTATTGAGCGAGGCACCCGCCCCTAGTGCCCAGACTACCGAGACGCCCGGATCCGGCGCGAGATGTTTTGCATCGGCGCTGACATGGCCGGATCCGTACATCTGCCAGCCGCTCTTGACGTTGTAGACCCAGAAGTCCGCTGACGTGTTGGGCTTCGCATGACCATAGTTCGGATACACCACCCGGACGCCCTGAGCCGTTCGTGGATCCAGCCCTTGAACCACCGCATCGCCGGGCTGGATGGTGAAGTACATCGGGAAGTTGTCGGGCAGCGGAAACGGGGCACGATCTACCGGTGTGGGTACGATGGCGATATGCGTAAGGACGTGCCCTTCGCGGTCCTTGAGGACTGTGCCCGCAGGAATGTGCAACTCCAGACCGGGCATATCGGGATGTGTGAGGACTACTTCGCGACTTGTGGGTGAAGGCAAAGTGATCTTGTCACGAGGCAGCACTCGGGGCAGGTACATCACGAACGGCATGTGGTTGACTGCGTTGGCCTTGATATCAGCCCCAACGAGAAAGCGACCGTATTCTTTCGCCCCATGGTTGGCGGTGCGGCCGTCGATGAACAACTCTCCTCGGCCTGCGGTCAATCCGTCGAGTACGAACAGTCCTTGTGCATTGGTGCGTGTTTTGATCCCCCCAATACTTACTTCGACATCGCCGACGGGTGTTTCATCGATTTGGCGCACCTGGCCGATGAGCGCTGTGGCGCCCTTGGCCAGACTTGCTGCCAGCGATCGCGTATCGGGAAGCGTCTGTCGTCTCTGGTACAGGCGCCAATGTGCTCCCGTTGCGTCCGGTGCGTTGTTCTGACCTGGGTACCAAGCGCCATCGCGAATAAAGCTATGGGCGCGACACAGCTGATCCGGCTCATGAGTCGAGCAAGACGTTTCGTGATCGCCACCGGCCATCAAATGGAGCGCTGGCCCAGTCACTGCATACGACGCGCTACCAGCGGACAGCGGAGCAGAGCCATGGCCTGCCACCTCTACCCCAGGAGACAACGTGGCTGTAGTGAAGCCGACTGCCGTATAAGGCACAGGGCGATCATCCGCCCGATGCAGGCCCTGCACAAACAGTGTGTAACGCGAACCTGGATACAAGTCATCCGGCAGTTGCACAAACGCCAGTCGCCCTCCTTCGACTCCGACGACACGCGTGGGCACTACGCCTGCGGGGCCTAGCAATGTCACAGTCTTACCGGTCAACTGCCGCATATCGACCGGCGCATTGAAACGGATGGCCAATGGGCCTTGCAACGGTGCTTGCTTCGCTTCAGATACAGGAAAGGTTGCTATTTCGGGTGTTGGTGCAGAAGCGGTCCTCGTGTCAGGCGACAGCGTCTGCGTGACCGGATCGAATCGAAGCGTACCCCTGACAGGTTGCCCGAGCAGATCCACGCCGCCCGTGATGCTGACGGAGCCATCTGCCTCCGTGCTGGCAGTGGCTTCAAGGCGCGGGCTGATGCTACCTATGACGGGTGCTATCTGCCGTTGCCGTGGGTCCCACAGCAAAGCAGTCGTGGCCGGCGTGCCCTGCGTTGACAGGCCACCGGTCATTAGCAGCCGTCCATCCGTCAACACCGTCAACGTATGGGCCGCACGGGCTGGCAAATTCAAATGCGCTGCGTGGATGAATCGCTGGGTTCCCGGCTCAAACCACTCACCAGTTGCAAGTACGTGGCCTTGCGCATCCATGCCACCCCACAGGAGAACATGACCCGTAGGCATTACCGTTACGGAGGCGAATCGACGGATCTGCGGCAGAGTCACTCGGTGATGGGCCGCCGGGCTATCGATGAGGTCAGCCCAGCCCTGTGCGCCATGAACTTCGAATACGCGTCCGTCAGGAAGCAGCGTTCGACTGATGTCAGCTGACGCTGGCAACGCATAGGAGTTACGAGAAGCGATAACCCGTTCCGCCATGGGGATACGGGCTAGCAACGCGGCTGAAGCACTCAGCGCCATGATGCCGAACACACCGGCGATTTTCGCGATACCCATGGATGCCTTTTCCCTTGCCATCACGTGATCCTTCGCTTTTCTTCCATCCCGATATGTAACTTCAAAGCACTTGTTGTTCTACTGAGGTACTACGATCACCTGGGCCGTCGCCGGTATCCCTGAAATGGTGTAGAAAGCCAACGTGTAGTCGCCGCTCGCCGGCAGGTTCGTCAGGTTCAACGTCGTCGAACCTGTCGTGCCAAAGGTCGTGTAAGGATAGGC
>NZ_JBHSMK010000012.1:0-506 GCF_042654965.1 Rhodanobacter umsongensis
CCGTTCCTGATGCCGGTGGAAGACGTGTTCTCGATCTCCGGCCGCGGCACCGTGGTGACCGGTCGTATCGAGCGCGGCATCATCAAGGTCGGCGATGAAATCGAAGTGGTCGGCATCCGCGACACGCAGAAGACCACGGTCACCGGCGTGGAAATGTTCCGCAAGCTGCTGGATCAGGGCCAGGCGGGCGACAACGCCGGTCTGCTGCTGCGCGGCCTGAAGCGCGACGACGTGGAGCGTGGCCAGGTGCTGGCCAAGCCGGGCACGATCACCCCGCACACCGACTTCGAGGCCGAGGTGTATGTGCTGTCGAAGGACGAGGGTGGCCGTCATACGCCGTTCTTCAAGGGCTACCGTCCGCAGTTCTACTTCCGCACCACCGACGTGACCGGCGCCTGCCAGTTGCCGGACGGCGTGGAGATGGTGATGCCGGGCGACAACGTGAAGATGGTGGTGAGCCTGATCCACCCGATCGCGATGGACGAAGGCCTGCGTTTCGCCATCCG
>NZ_JBHSMK010000013.1:0-530 GCF_042654965.1 Rhodanobacter umsongensis
TAACGCTTGAGTTAAGCGGCGCCGAAACCGCGTAGCGGTTTTGGCGTCCGCTTGGACGAACTGTTAGGGCGCAGTGCGGTGAGCCAAAACACCGCAGCCGAGGCGGCACCGCAAGCCCCCATGAATGCTACCAATTCCAGGTATTGCAGCCAGCCCGCGAAAGTAGGCATGCCGTTGACCAAAGTGGGGACGCCATCAATGGTTGCAGATGCGCCCCGTGAAAAACGCAGTGGCCAAGAAAGCATGGCAACCGGGAACGCACCCAATACGAAACCACTTGCGATAGTTGACCACCAGCGAACTGCGTTGCGCCAACGAAGCAAAAGGTAGGCCGGAATGCCAAGCACAAGTACGTAGGCTGCCGTGATTAATGCGCAAAGACTAAGGAAGTTTCCGGTACGAACCCAGATGTATGGATCGTTGGGTTTGAAGTTGGCGAATTGGTCCCACAGATACCAGCCGGTCATGAGACCGACCGGCACGAGGATTGCTGCAAGGAATGCGAGAGTGGTCTTCATGAGCCCTAACGC
>NZ_JBHSMK010000014.1:0-1192 GCF_042654965.1 Rhodanobacter umsongensis
CGACGTCCCCCCTCTTTTGAGTAGCACCGCGGTTTGGAGTCCAATCCCCCAACTGAAGGAGATTGGACGTGAAGAAGCGGTTTACCGAAGAACAGATCATCGGCTTCCTGCGCGAGGCTGACGTCGGCCTGCCGATCAAGGAGCTGTGCCGCAAGCACGGCTTCAGCGAGGCCTCCTACTACCTGTGGCGCAGCAAGTTCGGCGGCATGAGCGTGCCGGACGCCAAGCGCCTGAAGGAGCTGGAAACGGAGAACACGCGGCTGAAGAAGCTGCTGGCCGAGCAGATGCTTGAGAACGAGGTGATCCGGGACGTCCTGCGAAAAAAACCGTAGGCGCACCGGCCCGGCGAGCGTTGGTGCGCCAGATGATCGACAAGGGGCTGAGCGAGCGGTGCTCGTTGCGCGTCGTGGGCATGAGCGCCAGCGCGTACCGCTATCAGGCGCAACCGGACCGCAACGTGGCATTGCGGCGGCGGATCGTGGAGCTGGCGCAGCGGCACAAGCGCTACGGGGTGGGAATGATCCACTTGAAGCTTCGGCAGGAGGGCGGCGAGCCGGTGAACTACAAGCGCGTGGAGCGGCTGTATCGGGAGGAACGGCTACAGGTGCGCCGGCGCAAGCGGAAGAAAGTGCCGGTGAGCGAGCGGCAACCGCTGTGTCGTCCATCGGCACCCAACGAGGTGTGGTCGATGGATTTCGTGTTCGATCGCACCGCCGACGCACGCGTGCTCAAGTGCCTGACCATCGTCGACGACGCCACGCATGAATCGGTGGGCATCGAAGTCGAGCGAGCCATCTCCGGCGCGGGCGTGACGCGCGTGCTGGACCGCCTGGCGATCATACGCGGCTTGCCCAAGACGATTCGCACCGACAACGGCAAGGAGTTCTGCGGCAAGGCGATGGTCGCCTGGGCGCACGAGCACGGCGTGCAGCTGCGCCTGATCGAACCGGGCAAGCCAAACCAGAACGCCTACATCGAATCGTTCAACGGCCGCCTGCGCGATGAGTGCCTCAACGAACACTGGTTTCCCAGCCTGCTACACGCCCGGACCGAGATCGAACGCTGGCGGCGGGAATACAACGAGGAGCGACCGAAGAGGGCATTGGGCGGGCTGACACCGGCCGCCTACGCGAAGCAGTTAAAGTAACACCGGACTCTAAACCCACCCGCTACTCAAAGCGGGGGGACGTCG
>NZ_JBHSMK010000015.1:0-2561 GCF_042654965.1 Rhodanobacter umsongensis
AGGGCCTGTCGTTCGGCCCGGTGGACCGCGTCTATGTGTACAACAGCACATTCAGCAATACGCACGGCACCAAACCGGAGCACGGCATCGACATCGAACCCCAGAGCCAGGGTCTGAGCCGGAACATTCGCATCGAAGCCAGCCGCATGATCGGCAACAAGGGCAACGGTCTGGAGATGAGCGCCAACGTGAGTGGGGTGGTGCTCGCATCAAACACGCTCAAAGGCAACCATGGGTATGGCGTGTACATCCGGGCCACCGCCAACAGCGCTTCGATTACGGGCAATCTGATCACGGAAAACGATTTCGACGGCATCTACCTGACGTCCCCCGCGCATGACGTGAGGATCGCCAGCAACAAGATCATCTACAACAGCACGCGCTGGTTCGTGACTAACCAGAAGTCGATCTACACGTTGACCTCAAGCCCCCGCGATCTGGATATCGACCCGCGCGCGCGGAACATCTCGTTGTCGGGCAACACCCTGTCTCCCAAGCCGTAGCGGGCATGGTCGATGCTCCTGATGAACGGCGTATCGTCCGGGAGGCCGGCATGGCCAGTCGGTCTCCCGGAGCCGGTGAGCAGGAGACGATGAAGACACTGATCCGGGCGGATGGCCGCCCGGATCATCCCTTCCGCTGAAGTTACGCGGTTGGCCAGCGGCGGACATCGCCGCATGATGCATCTGGCCGTCCAATCGACGCCGGACGTTCCTGCGCCATGGCAGCGCAAACGCACCAGCTTTGGTGCCTGGAGGCGTCCCCACGGCTATGCCTGGTTGCCGTTTCCCGGGCGGTCGTCGCCCTTTCGCGTTTCGACGTGCTTCCACTTCAACGAGCGGGCACGCTGGCTGCGGCGCCGCAGGTAGCGCATCAGCTTCTGTTCGAGATGCGCCGCCGGCTTGCTGTCATCCGCCGAACCCCCGCTGCGCTCCATCTCCGTCAGGCTTTCTTCCACCTGGTTGAGCCAGGCCCCATGGTTGGCCATGAACTGCATGCGCAGGTTCGGATGATTCGTCATCAGCGTGGCGAGCGCACGCGTCTTACTCGCCGGTGGATTGTCCGCGATGACGCGAATCTCCCGGTCGGCCGGTTGCTCCGCGGCGACCGCGGCGAGAAAGGCTGCGAACTCGGCCGATGTCTGGCGTTTGCCCGGCTCCGCCTCGAACGTGTCGCCGCCGCTTTTCAATGCCGCGTACAACGCTCGCACGCCTTCGCGCGCGGCGGCCTCGCGCTGCCGCGCGGCTGGTTTCGCATGGTTCTCATCTGGCGCCGCGGATTCTTCCACCCGAAATATCGCGGCATGCTGCGGCCGATGCAGATACACGCCGATGATATCGATCGCACGCGTGGCTACCGCCGGTGCGTCGGGCATTGCGGTATGCCGCAGGCCATGCGGCGTGATGCCGTGTCGGGACCAGATGCGCGCCACCGTGGTGTGCGAGACAGCGCCGCCGAGTTCGGCCGCCAGCTTGCGTGACGACCAGTGCCTGGATCCGTCGGATGGCCTGCGTTGGCGGGTGCGGTTCAGTACCCGCAACTCCAGCCGATCGGTGACTTTGTAGCGCTCGCGACCGGCGTAGCGCGCGTAGAGACCGGCCAGCCTTTCTTCGCGAAACCGCTTGCTCCAGCGCGCGATGTAGCTGTCGCTGCAATGGAGTTGCATGCGAATTTCGGCCCAGGTGAGACCTTCGGCCAGCAGCAGGATCAATCTTGCATGTCGTGCGGAATCCGCACGACCGTCGCGTGCTTCAGCCTGCTGCTGAAGTTCGTCGCGTTCGCTCTTGCTGAGCTTCAACACCGCGGCCGGACGACGGCGCCGCACTTCCGATTTGTGCGTAACAAGTTGCTTGTTTCAGTGCAATAGACAAAGAGGAAGCAATCTTTTGCAGCGTGAACTACGTCGCCAAATCTCTTGTGTTCACCGCGTGAAAAGCATGCATTCTTACCGTGAACATTCCGCCAACCAAGAGGTTTCGCACCATGTCCAGCACAAAGATCGTCGCCGCCGCCTTCGTTGGCGCCCCCCTCGCAAACCGGCTCCGCGCACGCACTGGCCGCACTCTTTCGCGCTCGTTGATTGCTGCGAGCCTCGCGCTGGCTTTCAGCGTCGCTGCGCTGCCGGCTGCCGCCGCCAACTGGTGGTCGGCCACGCCGAGCGTGTCGATCGGCAGCACCACCATCGACGTGCGCAGCGCCGGCGCCCTGGGCAACGGCCAGCACGACGATACTGCCGCGTTCCAGGCGGCGATCAACTCGCTGCCTTCGACCGGCGGCACCATCACGGTACCCGCCGGCACCTACATGATCGACGCGTTGCGCTCGATCAACATGCGCTCGCATGTTCGCCTGCAGTTGAGTGCAGGCGCCCAGCTGCAGGCCCTGCCCAACAGCAGCGATCGCTCCCATGTGATCAAGGCCTGGAAGGTGACGGACGTCGAGATCACCGGCGGCGCGATTGTCGGCGAGCGCGCCCGGCATATCGGCACCACCGGCGAATGGGGCATGGGCATCGACATCCTCGCGTCCAGCAAGGTCTATGTGCACGACCTGACGATTTC
>NZ_JBHSMK010000016.1:0-3387 GCF_042654965.1 Rhodanobacter umsongensis
AGCGCTTCGAACAGGCGGACGGTCCGCAGCGGCGCGCCGGCAGCGGGCTGGGCCTGGCGATCTGCCGCGAGCTGGTCGACATGATGGGCGGCAGCATCGAACTGGAATCGCGCGTCGCGCATGGCAGCACGTTCCGGGTCCGGCTGCCGCTGATCGAGGCGACAGCACCTGCGCCGCCTGCGGCGATGGTCGCCGCGACCGAGCGGTTCCATCGCTTGCTGCTGGTGGAGGACGACACCATCGTGGCCGCCGTAATGCGTGGCCTGCTGGAGCGCGACTGCCATGCGGTGGTGCACGTCACCAACGGTCTGGCCGCGCTGGCCGAGCTGGCGCATGCGCGTTTCGACGCGGTGCTGCTGGATCTGGACCTTCCCGGCGTCGATGGCTTCCAGATCGCCCGGCTGATCCGCCAGCGCGAGCATGCCGGGCAGCATCTGCCGATCGTGGCGGTGACCGCGCGATCAGGCGGCGAGGACGAGGCACGCGCACGTGCGGCCGGCATGGATGGCTTCCTGCGCAAGCCGCTCAGCGGCGAGCAGCTGAGCCGCGCGCTGGCGCAGGTAGTGAAAGCCGCACCGGGATCGAAGATTCCGGCGTGAGGTCTTTCGATCTCGCCATCTGCGCGCGGCGACGCGTTTCGCGCGCCTGCCGGCGACGTATCATGACCGCGCCGACGGCATTTGGCATCATCGGATCACCGCGCCGGAACAGGCCCACGCGCCTCCGTACGGCCATCGTTGCGGCATAGGGAGCACTAGCTGATGTTTTCGGCCGTCCTGCTGAATGTGGCGCTGGCCATGGCCGCGCCTGCCGCGAATGCCGCCGTGCCGTCGGTCGCACCGCCGTCGTCCACCCTGTTGCCGACGCCGCAGTTCCGCCGTTATGCGACCAGTGATGGCTTGCCCAGCAGCAGCGTCTATACGGTCGTGCAGGATAGCGATGGCGCGATGTGGTTCGGCACCAAGGGCGGTATCGCGCGCTACGACGGCGTGGACTTCAAAGTGTTTCGCCACATCGCGAACGACCCCGGCTCGCTGCATGACAACGGCATCGCCTCGATGCTGTTCGATCGGGATGGCCGGCTCTGGGCTGGCGGACTCGAGGCGGGCCTGAACCGCTACGACGAGGCCACCGGCAAGTTCGTGCACTGGGAGCACGACCCGCACGATCCGTCCAGTCTCGGCAGCGACAAGGTCTGGGCGATCGCGCAGGATGCCGACGGCAGCCTGCTGGTGGGCACGGCGCGCGGGCTGGATCGGCTGTTGCCGGATGGCCGTCGGTTCCAGCATCTGGCCAACCCCCTGCTGGGCACCGATCCGGCCACCTTCGGCCTGGTCGGGGCGCTCTATATGGATAGCCGTCGGCAGCTGTGGATCGGTAGCAGCTATGGCGTGTTCCGCCGCGATGTCGAGGGGCGCATGCATCGGGTGTCGCAGTCCGGCACCTCCGAGCCGATCGAAACCTGGCATATCGACGGCAACGGCGACGAAGTGCGCATCGCCACCAGCCAGGGTTTGCTGGTGGCGGGCAAGGACGATATCGCGCGGCCGTTCGGTGTCGGCGTGATTCCGCAAGGCAATGTGCTCAGCAGCGTCCGCGACCGCACCGGTCGCCTGTGGGTCGGCACCCAGCAGGGCCTGTTCATGCAGCGCCGGCCGGGCGATCCGGTCATGGCGGTCACTGATCAGCCGTTGCTGCAGGGCGATCTGCCCGGCACCTGGGTGTGGTCGATGCTGGTCGACGGCGAAGGTGGCTTGTGGGTGGGCCTGCTGGATGGCGGCGTGGCGTACCTGGCGCCGGGCTGGAACGACACCAGCCGCTTCACGCATATCCCCGATGACCCGGCCAGCCTGCGCGATTCGATCGTCACGGCGATGGCCCGCGGGCACGATGACCGGGTCTGGGTGGGCGAGCGTTCCGGCCGGATCGACAAGCTCGATCCGGTGACCGGCAAGATCGAACATGTGCTGTCGGGTCTGGGCGGCGACGTGCTGGGGATGACCCAGGACGCGCACGAGCGATTGTGGATCGCGGTTCGCGGCGGGCTCTATCGGTACACCCTGGGCAAGCCGCCGCAACGGGTCGATCCGCGCAATCAGTGGCTGAAGCATCCACTGGAAGTAGAACCCGGGCCCGACGGGAAAATGTACGCACGCACCTTCGGCGAGGGGCTGTTCCAGATTGACCGGGAGACGCTGGCCATCAGTCAGGTGCCGATGGAGCAGGCGAACCAGCGCGTGCTGTGGGGCAGCCAGCTCACCTTGCACGACGGCCAGTTCTGGTACGCCAGCGACGGCGGCATGTTGCGGATGAACAAACAGCATGACCGCTTCGAGGCCGTCAGCGGAGTGATCAACGACCGCGCCGTCAATGCCTTCGATTTCACGCCCGACGGCCTGTGGATGCTGCGGCCCGACGGGCTGGAACAGTACCGCTATCGCGGCGATGGCCTGGTGCTCGATCGCACGCTGAATGCGGCGCACGGCTGGCCGTCGATCAACGTGGTCGACGTGCGGGTCGATGCATTGCAGCGGGTGTGGCTGCTGGGGCGCGATGGCCTGTGGTGCTTCGATCCCGCGAGCGGCCGATTCCGTTCGCTGGGCTTGCAGAATGGGCTGGCCAATGGCGAGTTCTCCCGCGGCTTTGCGTTGATGCCCGACGGCAATCTGTACGCACCGACCCTGGGTGGCGTAGTGGCTTTCAATCCCGATCGGCTGCGCGAGCGCACCGGGGTGTCGCCGCTGGCGATCACTCAAGTCAGCGTGCGCCGCGATGGCAAACTGCAGCCTTTGCCCGGAAGCCGGGCGTCGATCGATCTCGGCTGGAGGGAGCGCGGCTTCAATGTCTCGGCGCGGCTATCGTCGTATATCGATCCGGCCGCGAATCACTACCGCTTTCGCTTGCGCGGGTTCGATGCCGACTGGGTGGATGCCGGCAATCATGGCGAACGCGAATTCGCCGGACTGGCCGCCGGCGATTACACGCTGGAAGTGAAAGCCGCTGGCGCGGACGGCCAATGGGCCCTGTTGCGGTCGCCGCTGCGCATCCACGTGCAGGCGCCGCCGTGGGTGCGCTGGTGGGCGTGGCTGATCTATGCGCTGCTGCTGGCCAGTGCGGTGAGCCTGGTGCTGCGCAGCTGGCGGCGGCGGCTGGCGCAGCGCCATCGCATGCAGCTGACCGAACAGCAGCGGCAGATGGCCGAGGCGGCCAGCGCGGCCAAGACGCAGTTCCTGGCCACGCTGAGCCATGAGATCCGCACCCCGATGACCGGCGTGATGGGCATGGCCGAACTCCTGCTGAGCACGCCGCTGAGCCCGCTGCAACACGACTACACCCAGGCCATGCAGCGCTCCGGCAGCATGCTGCTGAAGCTGCTGAACGATGCGC
>NZ_JBHSMK010000017.1:0-3413 GCF_042654965.1 Rhodanobacter umsongensis
CATTCATGGGGGCTTGCGGTGCCGCCTCGGCTGCGGTGTTTTGGCTCACCGCACTGCGCCCTAACAGTTCGTCCAAGCGGACGCCAAAACCGCTACGCGGTTTCGGCGCCGCTTAACTCAAGCGTTAGGAGCGAGCGTGGTTCTGAGAATTCCTGCCCTTGCGGTTGTAATGCTGTGCGTCGCATCGGCGTGTTCCTCGGAGCCGCCTCGCGCCGACCAGGTAGTTACGGATGCACAACCCCTAGCGGGCTTGGTACACCCTGACGACTCTGTCACCTACGACCACCCGCAGCAGGGATACAGAACCTCTTTTTGCGTGACCTCGGTATCGGGTGATACGATCCAATCAACCGGCCCCTTGGCGATTGAAGCAAGCAAAGTTCAACACCTTGTAGTTAGTCCGCAAGCGTGCGCACGCAAACGCAGAAACTTCGGTCGTGATGCCGGGCAAATTGCTTCTGGCTTGCTACTTACTCCCTTTGTCTTGGTCTGCGTTGCGACTCGCGGATGTGACATGAAGTAGCGGTCGTTGAGAATCTGAATTGCTCGGGACGCGCGTTGGCTGAAGCAAGCTAATCTCTGCAACTGTGGCTGCCCTAACTATTCAATCAAGGGGAACAAAAGTGCAGGCATTTTTGTCCCCTTATCTCAGGCGTTAGGTCTTATGCAACCGACACTCGATCAACACAATACTTTCCTCTCTCACGAGCCATTGCCAGGCGTCGTCTTTGAGCACAATGCATATGTCAGGGTGGTTGGCGGCGAACATGTCGGTGACTCGGGATCTCTCATAAGTGTTGAAGATCTAGGAGATGATCCCGTCTATCTGGTCGAGCTGGAGTCCAACAAGGATGCTCTCATCCCTCAATCATGCTTGCGTGTGGTTGAGGCCTAACTACTCGTTCAAGGCGGACGACTACGCCGCCGCTTAACTCGAGCGTTAGGCCTTTGCTTGTTGGGTTGTTTGGGCAGGCTGGCTCCGTTCAGCACTTCGTTGACGTGAGGCGCTTCGCTTCGGCAAGCTGCTCATGGGATTCACAGCAAGTCGTCAAGTTTCAAAGCGTGGGGTTTGTGGCTCGCCGATGTTGCATGGCGCCGTATGGTTCGCCCTGTCGCGCTCGGGCCGCAAATCCCTAACCAGTCATTCAAGCGGACGGCTACGCCGCCGCTTGACTCCAGCGTTAGGCGTCAACACCACAGTTCGCGGCGAGGAGACAGACATGCTCGACTTCACCAAAGTTCGATACACGCTTGCTGTCCTTGACTTGGCCAAGTCCACGGATTACTACGCGTCTGTCCTCGGCCTAGGCATCGACTTTACGGCACCTGGCTGGTCATTCCTCTCTCGCGGTAGCTTTCGTGTGATGCTCGGCGAGTGTACTGACGCCATTCCACCTGCGGAGCTTGGCGACCATTCGTGGTATGGCTACATAACAGTTTCGGATGCTTCCGCTTTATTCGCCGAGTATCAGGCCGCGGGCGCGGAGTTCACTCAACCGCTTTCCGACAAGCCTTGGGGCATGCGAGAGTTTGGTGTTCGCACAGTTGACGGCCATCGGCTCATGTTCGGTCAGGAACTCTAGGCCATGTCGCGGCCTAACATCTCGTTCAAGGCGGACGGCTTCGCCGCCGCTTAACTCAGGCGTTAGGCCTTAAAGCGAGAGCTCATGAATCCTCAGGCACCTTCGATCGCTCTCTTCGCTGTGCTCTTTGGCATGGTCATCGTGTGGTTTGTGCTCATCAAGCTGCTGTTCAAACGCCTTGAGGTCGCGCATCCGCAAAAGTACGAGGCGATGGGTAGGCCTTCGCTATTTCTGCGCAATAATATCGCCACAGGGTGGGCCACCATGAAGTTTCTGTTCGCACGCGAGCATCGTTCGCTTAACGACAGCTATCTATCAAAGCTATCCGACGCAATGCTTGTCTTCCTCGCAATTTATCTCCTTCTATTCTTTGGGTTGTCGTACTTCGTTTCCGTACCTCACGCGGCCTAACCAGTCGTCCAAGCGGACGGCTCCGCCGCCGCTCAACTCAAGCGTTAGGTGTGCTTGGAGGTTCCTCGATGACGGACGCAGCAATTCTCCACTTCATGTGCGGCAAGATGGGGGCTGGCAAGTCCACGTTCGCCATGGCGATGGCGTCGTCCAATGCTGCTGTTCTGCTGTCGGAGGACGATCTGCTGCGGGACCTCTACCCGGGCGGGGTCACCGATCTGGGCAGCTATGTCACCCTTTCCGGCCGCATCAAGCGTGCCTTGGCTGACCACATCTGTGCGCTGCTGCGCCAAGGCATATCGGTTGTGCTGGACTTTCCAGCTAATACCGCGGCCCAGCGCGCCTGGTTCCGGAAGTTGATTGAGAGCTCAGGTGTGAGCCACCAGCTTCATTACCTCGACGTTCCAAATGACACGTGCAGGCATCAACTCAGAGAGCGCCGAGCCCGCAACGGCAGCGACCCGCTGCAGGACGATGCCACCTTTGATGCTCTGCTGGCTCATTTCGCTGCGCCTACACCCGAAGAGCGGTTTACGGTGGTCCGGCATGAGCGCACCTAACAATTCATTCAAGCCGAAGCCGCTTCGCGGCTCGGCTTAATTCAGTCGTTAGGCCTACATGGAGGTTTTCCACGTGTTCTTGTCAAAAGCGCACCTTCCCCTGATTGTCCTTGTCGCTGTTGGGTGCTTTATGACCTACGGCGGAAAGGGCGCGGCCAAAGCCAGCTCGCCAGCAAACTTCGGTCCAGCTACATATCCAATGACACGCTCAGAATTCTTCGAGCGCTTAGACTCCAAGTTGGTTGCAAGCTGTGATGCTTCGCGTGAGGAGTACAATCTTAGCCGAGACAAGTGCCTTCAACTCATAGCCCAAAGAACGACTTCTTGCGCCAAGTCCGTTTCTATAGCCAGCACCATCGCGGACAAAGCTCAGTTCAAAGCTTATGGCGGGGAATACTTGGGTTGCGCTAAACCTTATTATTTCTGTGACGGCATCGAGGTCAAGACACTCGGGGCCGCAATTGGTCAATGCAGGTAGGGCTAACTATTCGTTCAAGGCGGACGGCTTCGCCGCCGCTTACCTCCAGCGTTAGAGTGCACATGGAACGTCTACGCGACCTACGAGATGCAAACCCAGGAATCTTCTCAGCAGCGACGAGGGAGACGTCGGGCACACTCGATGCATTAGAGAGCACTCTGGACGTTGGTCTTCCTAAGCCGGTCCGTTGGTTCTGGCTTGAGTGCGGGTCTGGCCTTAGCTCCGCTGCGCCCAGCGTAGCCATGTCGGTCGAGGCGACGTCCCCCCGCTTTGAGTAGCGGGTGGGTTTAGAGTCCGGTGTTACTTTAACTGCTTCGCGTAGGCGGCCGGTGTCAGCCCGCCCAATGCCCTCTTCGGTCGCTCCTCGTTGTATTCCCGCCG
>NZ_JBHSMK010000018.1:0-5632 GCF_042654965.1 Rhodanobacter umsongensis
CCACCGCTCAGGGCGGCGGTTGACATAAGACCCTGGCATAGACCTGTTGCAGCCGGCGGTCTTGGTCGCAGCCGCCGCATCCGACGGGCAAAAAAAACCCCCACCGGTCAGGGTGGAGGTTTTGGGATAAGGCCCCTGGCGGTGACCTACTCTTGCATGGCAAAGCCACACTACCATCGGCGCATGCGCGTTTCACTTCTGAGTTCGGGATGGGATCAGGTGGTACCACGCCGCTATGGCCGCCAGGGAAGGGGTGGGAGCGGCGCTTGAGCGCCGGCTCCGCATTCTTCTCGAAAAATCCGGTCGCAAACTCTGACCGGATTCTTCCGTGAGAGGGATCTCACGTGAATAAGTTTGTAAACGAGTGACAAGCGTCGAGGTGAATTCGAATCAGACTTCAGTTAAGACCCACGAAGCGTCTTGGGGTTATATGGTCAAGCCTCACGGCTCATTAGTATCAGTTAGCTCAACGCATTGCTGCGCTTCCACACCTGACCTATCAACCACCTGGTCTTGATGGTGCCTTAAGGAGAGTCAAGCTCTCGGGAGATCTCATCTTGGGGCGTGCTTCCCGCTTAGATGCTTTCAGCGGTTATCACTTCCGTTCGTAGCTACCGGGCAATGCCATGGGCATGACAACCCGAACACCAGCGGAACGTCCACTCCGGTCCTCTCGTACTAGGAGCAGCCCCCCTCAAATCTCCAACGCCCACGACAGATAGGGACCGAACTGTCTCACGACGTTCTGAACCCAGCTCGCGTACCACTTTAAATGGCGAACAGCCATACCCTTGGGACCGGCTACAGCCCCAGGATGTGATGAGCCGACATCGAGGTGCCAAACACCGCCGTCGATATGAACTCTTGGGCGGTATCAGCCTGTTATCCCCGGAGTACCTTTTATCCGTTGAGCGATGGCCCTTCCATACAGAACCACCGGATCACTATGACCTACTTTCGTACCTGCTTGATCCGTCGATCTCGCAGTCAAGCACGCTTATGCCATTGCACACAGTGCGCGATGTCCGACCGCGCTGAGCGTACCTTCGTGCTCCTCCGTTACTCTTTGGGAGGAGACCGCCCCAGTCAAACTACCCACCATACATGGTCCCTGATCCGGATGACGGATCGAGGTTAGAACGTCAAGCACTTCAGGGTGGTATTTCAAGGATGGCTCCATGCAAGCTAGCGCCTGCACTTCAAAGCCTCCCACCTATCCTACACAGAAGAACTCAACGTTCAATGTAAAGCTATAGTAAAGGTTCACGGGGTCTTTCCGTCTTGCCGCGGGAACGCTGCATCTTCACAGCGAATTCAATTTCACTGAGTCTCGGGTGGAGACAGCGCCGCTGTCGTTACGCCATTCGTGCAGGTCGGAACTTACCCGACAAGGAATTTCGCTACCTTAGGACCGTTATAGTTACGGCCGCCGTTTACTGGGGCTTCGATCAAGAGCTTCGCCTTGCGGCTGACCCCATCAATTAACCTTCCAGCACCGGGCAGGCGTCACACCCTATACGTCCACTTTCGTGTTTGCAGAGTGCTGTGTTTTTGATAAACAGTCGCAGCGGCCAGGTTACTGCGACCCATCGACGCTCAGTCACGCACGTGACCACGTCAATGGGCGCACCTTCTCCCGAAGTTACGGTGCCATTTTGCCTAGTTCCTTCACCCGAGTTCTCTCAAGCGCCTTGGGATTCTCACCCTGCCTACCAGTGTCGGTTTGCGGTACGGTTTTTCTATAGCTGAAGCTTAGTGGCTTTTCCTGGAAGCGTGGTGTCAGTCACTTCGCCCAAAAGGGCTCGTCTCGGTGCTCGGCATAAAGGGTCCCGGATTTGCCTAAGACCCATGCCTACCGCCTTTCCCCGGGACAACCAACGCCCGGTAGACCTAACCTTCTCCGTCCCCACATCGCACTATAGAAAAGTGCAGGAATATTAACCTGCTTCCCATCGACTACGCATTTCTGCCTCGCCTTAGGGGCCGACTCACCCTGCGCCGATGAACGTTGCGCGAGGAAACCTTGGGCTTTCGGCGTGGGGGCTTTTCACCCCCATTATCGTTACTCATGTCAGCATTCGCACTTCCGATACCTCCAGCAGACTTTACAATCCACCTTCACAGGCTTACGGAACGCTCCTCTACCGCGTACACATAAATGTGCACACCCCGAGCTTCGGTGCATGGCTTAGCCCCGTTAAATCTTCCGCGCAGACCGACTCGACCAGTGAGCTATTACGCTTTCTTTAAAGGATGGCTGCTTCTAAGCCAACCTCCTGGCTGTCTATGCCTTTCCACATCGTTTTCCACTTAGCCATGACTTTGGGACCTTAGCTGCGGGTCTGGGTTGTTTCCCTTTTCACGACGGACGTTAGCACCCGCCGTGTGTCTCCCGTGTAGTACGTGTTGGTATTCGGAGTTTGCCATGGTTTGGTAAGTCGCGATGACCCCCTAGCCATAACAGTGCTCTACCCCCAACAGTATTCGCACGAGGCGCTACCTAAATAGCTTTCGAGGAGAACCAGCTATCTCCGAGTTTGTTTAGCCTTTCACTCCTATCCTCAGCTCATCCCCATCTATTGCAACAGATGTGGGTTCGGTCCTCCAGTGCGTGTTACCGCACCTTCAACCTGGCCAAGGATAGATCACTCGGTTTCGGGTCTACTGCCAGAGACTATGCGCCCTATTCAGACTCGATTTCTCTTCGCCTCCCCTATACGGTTAAGCTTGCCACTGACAGTAAGTCGCTGACCCATTATACAAAAGGTACGCAGTCACCCAATTAAGGGCTTCCACTGCTTGTACGTATACGGTTTCAGGGTCTATTTCACTCCCCTCTCCGGGGTTCTTTTCGCCTTTCCCTCACGGTACTAGTTCGCTATCGGTCAGTCAGTAGTATTTAGCCTTGGAGGATGGTCCCCCCATGTTCAGACAAGGTTTCACGTGCCCCGCCTTACTCAATTTCACACAAAATGCCTTTTCGTCGACTGGGCTATCACCATCTATGGCCGGGCTTTCCATCCCGTTTGACTAAAACATAATGTGCTTTTGGGCTAGTCCCCGTTCGCTCGTCGCTACTCAGGGAATCTCGGTTGATTTCTTTTCCTCCGGGTACTTAGATATTTCAGTTCCCCGGGTTCGCCCTGCATGGCTATGTATTCACCATGCAGTACTCCTTGCGGAGTGGGTTTCCCCATTCGGACATTGCCGGATCAAAGCTTGTTGCCAGCTCCCCGACACTTTTCGCAGGCTGCCACGTCCTTCATCGCCTCTGACTGCCAAGGCATCCACCGTATACGCTTAGTCGCTTGACCATATAACCCCAAGTCGCCTCGGGACATGCACCCTCATCAGGTGCAGCCAAGTTACTTCGTTTTCGTGCCTTAACACTTGTCTCGGTTCGGTTCGAACCAAGACGCTTGTCACTCGTTTACAGATTGTCAAAGAACATCACGCCGGCCTCTATGCCGGATGATTTCAAAATCTTGTGTGTGCTGATACTTCACGCGGCGCTTGATGGTGGAGCCTGTCGGGATCGAACCGACGACCCCCTGCTTGCAAAGCAGGTGCTCTCCCAGCTGAGCTAAGGCCCCAAGGAATCCTTGGAATAATGGTGGGTCTGGGTGGACTCGAACCACCGGCCTCACCCTTATCAGGGGTGCGCTCTAACCACCTGAGCTACAGACCCAGAGATCGAGCCCCAGAACCTACGCCAGCCTGCCTCGAACCTGGGTTCGGACCGGCTTTTGTTGAAGAGTCCAGCCACGGAGGGCCGGCTTTGCTCTTCGCAAAAGGGACTTTGCGTAAAGTACAGGTGTCTTGTGTGGACGTCTTGCGTGAAGACTCACGCCGTCGTTTCTTGAAAGGAGGTGATCCAGCCGCACCTTCCGATACGGCTACCTTGTT
Organism: Rhodanobacter umsongensis; assembly: GCF_042654965.1. NCBI lineage: Bacteria > Pseudomonadati > Pseudomonadota > Gammaproteobacteria > Lysobacterales > Rhodanobacteraceae > Rhodanobacter > Rhodanobacter umsongensis. The sequence continues at coordinate 3,907 of NZ_JBHSMK010000018.1, forward strand.
ACGACTTCACCCCAGTCATGGACCACTCCGTGGGCGTCGTCCTCCTTGCGGTTAGACTAACGCCTTCTGGAGCAACCCACTCCCATGGTGTGACGGGCGGTGTGTACAAGGCCCGGGAACGTATTCACCGCGGCATAGCTGATCCGCGATTACTAGCGATTCCGACTTCACGGAGTCGAGTTGCAGACTCCGATCCGGACTGGGATCGGCTTTCTGGGATTGGCTCCACCTCGCGGTATTGCAACCCTCTGTACCGACCATTGTAGTACGTGTGTAGCCCTGGCCGTAAGGGCCATGATGACTTGACGTCATCCCCACCTTCCTCCGGTTTGTCACCGGCAGTCTCCTTAGAGTTCCCACCATTACGTGCTGGCAACTAAGGACAAGGGTTGCGCTCGTTGCGGGACTTAACCCAACATCTCACGACACGAGCTGACGACAGCCATGCAGCACCTGTGTTCCGATTCCCGAAGGCACTCCCGCATCTCTGCAGGATTCCGGACATGTCAAGGCCAGGTAAGGTTCTTCGCGTTGCATCGAATTAAACCACATACTCCACCGCTTGTGCGGGCCCCCGTCAATTCCTTTGAGTTTCAGTCTTGCGACCGTACTCCCCAGGCGGCGAACTTAACGCGTTAGCTTCGACACTGATCTCCGAGTTGAGACCAACATCCAGTTCGCATCGTTTAGGGCGTGGACTACCAGGGTATCTAATCCTGTTTGCTCCCCACGCTTTCGTGCTTCAGCGTCAGTGTTGTCCCAGATGGCCGCCTTCGCCACTGATGTTCCTCCCGATCTCTACGCATTTCACCGCTACACCGGGAATTCCACCATCCTCTGACACACTCTAGCTCGCCAGTATCCATCGCCATTCCCAGGTTGAGCCCGGGGATTTCACGACAGACTTAACGAACCGCCTACGCACCCTTTACGCCCAGTAATTCCGATTAACGCTTGCACCCTTCGTATTACCGCGGCTGCTGGCACGAAGTTAGCCGGTGCTTATTCCTCAGGTACCGTCAGCCCCACCGGTTATTAACCGGTGGTATTTCGTTCCTGATAAAAGTGCTTTACAACCCGAAGGCCTTCTTCACACACGCGGCATTGCTGGATCAGGCTTGCGCCCATTGTCCAATATTCCCCACTGCTGCCTCCCGTAGGAGTCTGGACCGTGTCTCAGTTCCAGTGTGGCTGATCATCCTCTCAGACCAGCTATCGATCGTCGCCTTGGTAGGCCATTACCCTACCAACTAGCTAATCGAACATCGGTCCGTCTGACCGCGCGAGGCCCGAAGGTCCCCCGCTTTCTCCCGTAGGACGTATGCGGTATTAGCGTAAGTTTCCCTACGTTATCCCCCACGTTCAGGTAGGTCCCGATGCATTACTCACCCGTCCGCCACTCGCCACCCACAGTATTGCTACTGCTGTGCTGCCGTTCGACTTGCATGTGTTAGGCATGCCGCCAGCGTTCAATCTGAGCCAGGATCAAACTCTTCACTTAAGTTGTCGACAACCTCACCCTTGCGGGCTCGGCCATCTATCTTTCTGAAGCGTTCTTCCCAACCAATCAAAACTCATTACTGACTTTTTACTTGGTGGGACGCTTGCATTGCTTGGACAGGTCGTAACCCTCCAGCACAAGACGTCCACACAATTCACCTGCGCACACTGTCAAAGATCAATCACTTGCCACCGATTTCTCGATCGCCACGAGAACATTTCGTCC